>NZ_UWYY01000001.1 GCF_900608595.1 Promicromonospora panici
GCAGATCACGGCCGTCATGTCGGCCCTGGCGACCGCCGGGCTGAATCCCGTGCTGGTCGAGGTCCCGAGCGATCAGCAGCAGGGGATCGTGCTCAGCGTGCAGCACGAGGGCCAAGAGGTGAACCGAGGCTCGGACATCCGGGTCGAGGTCTCGACAGGCCCGGCCGAGCCGGAGACCACGCAGGTGCCCGGGGGGCTGGTCGGCGGCGACGAGAACAACGCGCGGCGGGCGCTTCAGCGTGAAGGGCTGCAGGCGGCCGTCCAGTACCAGGCGTCGGAGGACGTCGCTGAAGGGATCGTCATGGACGTCAACCCGGACGAGGGCGCCGAAGTGCAGCCGAACAGCCAGGTGCAGGTGATCGTGTCGTCCGGTCCCGCGATCGGGTTCCCGGAGCCGTCGGAGGATCCGAGCAACCCCGGGGGCGGCAACGGCAACGGCAACGGCTAGCGCCGTCGTCCGCGATGCCCGTTGAGGGGCCGCCTTCTGCGGGAGGCGGCCCCTCTGCCGGTTGTCGGACGGCGGAGGCAGCTCTGTGAGAGGACTCTCGCGCGCTCGATTCCGCCGTTTCGCACATGGCGGGTAGGCTTGGCCACTGCTGTGAACCCTCCTGTCACGGATAGACCGTGACCGCTGAGACCAGAGGAGGTGGGTATACACATGCGTCAGTACGAACTGATGGTGATCCTGGACCCGGAGGTCGAGGAGCGCACCGTTGCCCCGTCGCTCGACAAGTACCTGTCGGTCATCACGACCGAGGGTGGCTCCGTCGACAAGGTGGACATCTGGGGGCGCCGCCGTCTGGCTTTCGACATCGCGAAGAAGTCCGAGGGCATCTACGCCGTGGTCGACTTCACCGCGACGTCTGCCACCGCCAAGGAGCTGGACCGTCAGCTCGGCCTCAACGAGGTCGTGCTCCGGACCAAGATCCTGCGCACCGGCGACAAGTGAGTCGTCCGAACTGAACTCTCTACGCCCGCGCGAGTGTCAGTGGCTCGTGGTTGCATTCACTGCGAACCCGGATACCGCGTACGGAACGTCGACTGAATCGAGGAATTGGCATGGCTGGTGAAACTGTCATCACAGTGATCGGGAACCTCACGGGGGATCCGGAACTGCGCTTCACCCCTTCAGGTGCTGCGGTCGCCAACTTCACGGTGGCGTCGACCCCGCGTACCTTCGACCGCCAGAGCAACGAGTGGAAGGACGGGGAAACCCTGTTCATGCGCTGCTCGATCTGGCGCGAGGCCGCGGAGAACGTCGCGGAGTCGCTGACCAAGGGCACGCGCGTCATCGCGCAGGGTCGCCTGGTCCAGCGCTCCTACGAGACCCGTGAGGGCGAGAAGCGAACCGTCGTGGAGCTGCAGGTGGACGAGATCGGTCCGTCCCTGCGCTACGCCACGGCCAAGGTCACCCGGGCCCAGCGGTCCGGCGGTGGCGGCGGCTTCGGTGGCGGCGGCGGTGGCTTCAACGGTGGCGGCGCCCAGCAGGGCGGCGGCTCCGGCGGAGGATTCAGTTCTTCCGGTGGCGGTCAGAGCAACGACGACCCGTGGGCCACGGCAGGCCCGGCGTCGTCCGGTGGTTCGTTCTCGGACGACCCGCCGTTCTGATCGGCACCCCCCAGTTCACACTTTTTGTTCGCGCGGCCTGCCAGGCCGAGCGGGCAGCACCTGACGAAGGAGCAACACCATGGCGAAGCCTGTGGTGCGCAAGCCCAAGAAGAAGATCAACCCGCTGAAGTCGGCGAAGATCAACAACATCGACTACAAGGACACGGCGCTGCTGCGCAAGTTCATCTCCGACCGCGGGAAGATCCGCGCTCGTCGTGTCACCGGCGTCTCCGTGCAGGAGCAGCGTCAGATCGCGAAGGCCGTGAAGAACGCCCGCGAGATGGCCCTGCTGCCGTACACGTCGACGGCTCGCTGAGGAAGGGATCGAGAACAATGGCAAAGCTGATCCTGACCCACGAGGTGACCGGCCTGGGTGAGCCCGGCGACGTGGTTGAGGTCAAGGACGGGTACGCCCGTAACTTCCTCATCCCGCGTTCGCTGGCGACGCCCTGGACCAAGGGCGCCGAGTCCGACATCAACGCGATCCGCAAGGCTCGCAAGAGCCGCGAGATCGCCTCGCTGGACGACGCGAAGGCCCTGGCCGACTCGCTGTCCGCGAAGCCGGTGACCGTCACGGCGAACGCCGGCCCCGGTGGTCGTCTGTTCGGTGCGGTGACCACGGCGGACATCGCCGGTGCGGTTGCCGCCGCCGGTGGCCCGTCCGTCGACAAGCGCAAGATCGAGATTGGTCAGTCCATCAAGACGACCGGCGAGTACACCGTCGCGATCCGCCTGCACCCTGAGGTGTCGGCCAAGATCGGCGTGAAGGTCGTCGCCGGCTGAGCTAGCGCTGAGCCGATCGTCTGATCGCGAGAGGCCCCGGCCTTCCCCTCGTGGGGAGCCGGGGCCTTCTGCTGTGCGGAGGTGCGGTGTGCGGACGCCGGGTAGCTGGCCAAGGTCCGCCTCGAGCACACGTTGCGCATGGATCCGGGGCGATCTGCATGCGTAACCGTGTGGTCGAAGCGGACTTCGCTCGGTCGGCATTACGGGACGGGCAGTACCTCCGACTCGTTCGAGAGCAGCGCGTCCAGGGTCAGCGCCGCGGTCCAGGAGAATCGGCGGGTTCCCCGGCCCGCTCCCGTGTCGGGGTCGGCGTACTCGGGGAATCCCTCCGGTGCGGCGACGGTGAAATGCTCTCCCAGACGGGCGGCGAGATCGTCGCGGCCGAGCGCGCGGGCGGCGCGCAGCAGCAGCCACGACATGTTGAACCAGGCGGGCCCGCGCCAGTACAGGGCGGGGTCGAACGTCGGGTCCTCACGCGACGTGCTTGGCAGGAACGGCCCGCCGCCGAGGAATCCGGGACCGGCGAGCGTCGCCAGCAGACGCGCAGTCCGGCCCTGAGCCAGGCTTCTGGCGAGCAGCAGAGGCACCAGCCCGTTCACCGTCGCCCGCCGAACCCGCTCCCCGGTCGTGTCGTCCAGCGCTACATACAGTCCGAGGTCGTCGTTCCACAGGTGCGCGTCCATCGCGGTGATCACGCGCTCGGCAGCCGTCTCGTGCGCACCGGCGTCGGCACCAGTCCCAGCACTGCCGTTGACGCCCCACGGCGCGCCGCCTCCGGCGTCGGCCAGCGCTCCCGCCATCCGGGCCAGGGCGAGCTCTGAGACCGCCAGGACCGAGGCGAACAAGGGGCAGACCATCGCGAAGCCGATCGGGACGTCGTCGGCGCAGCCGGCGTCGCGGTAGGCCTCGGCGAGGCGGTAGTAGCGACGGTAGTCGCGGCTGCCCGGCCGCTCGCCGGTCCCGGCGTGCCGCAGGTCCGGCCGTCGGATGGCGGTGCGCGCCTCCGGGGGCACGCGTTCGAGCGCGGCGTCCCACAGCGGCGAGTTGTCCGTACCGGTCTCCCACGGATGCTTCGTCACCGGCAGGCCGACGGCGCCCGCTCGCGGGCCGTGCAGGTACTCGTGCCAGCGCGCGAGCCGGGGATATAGCCGCGCGAGAAACCCCTCCCGCGCCGAACCCGCAGGGTCCGAGCAGTGCACGAGCCACGCGGCCCAGGCGTGTACGGGCGGCTGCACCAGCCCCGAGGTGGCGGACCGCCAGAACTCCGCGCCGGGCGCGTAGTCGTCGTCGCGCCCGACGTCGTAGACGATCTGCGGCACGCGCCCGTCGGGCCACTGGGCGTCGAGGAGCGTGACGAGCTCCGCCCGTGCGCGTCCCGGCGTCCGGTGCCGTGTGCCGATCGCGACGAACGCCGAGTCCCAGCTCCACTGGTGCGGGTACAGCCCGGTGGCGGGGACGGTGTAGCGGCCGGTCCAGTTGGTCTCGAGGACGCGCGCGGCGGCATCGACGGCGTCTTCCTCAAAGTCCTTGTGCATCTTTCGACAATAGGTTAGACATAAGTGCCAGATCCACTCACTCGATGACGAGGAGATGCCATGTTCCGGCAGAACCGGGCGGCCGTGGGTCGCCTGACGATCGCAGCATCAGCGGCCGCCGCCACGGCCCTGACGCTCACCGCCTGCGGCAGCGGCGGCCCGGAGTCCGACGGGATCATCACCGTCTGGACCGTCGAGACCCAGCCCGAACGCCTCGCGATCCAGCAGGCCGCGATGGACGCCTGGGCCGAGGACGCCGGCGTCGAGACGGATCTGGTGCCGGTCGAGGAGGACCAGGTCTCCCAGCTCCTGTCCGCCGCGGCGCTCTCCGGCGACGACATGCCAGACGTGGTCAATGCGATCAGCCCCGGGCTGGTCCGGTCCTTCGACCGCGACGGCTACCTCGACCGCGACGCCGCGGCGGAGGTGGTCGAGGCGCTCGGCGAGGACACGTTCACGCCGGAGGCCCTGGAGCTGACCTCGGACGGCGACGAGCTGCTCGCCGTGCCGTCGGATGCCTGGCCGATGATGGTCTACTACCGCACGGACCTCTTCGAGGAGGCCGGGTTGGAGCCGCCCACCACGTACGACGACCTGCGCGCGGCGGCCGAGCAGCTCACCACCGACGGACGGTACGGGATCACGTTGGCCACCGACGCGGCCGATCCGTTCACGCAGCAGACGCTGGAGTTCCTGGCGCAGGGCAACGGCTGCGAGCTGGTGGACGACGCGGGCGAAGCGACCCTCGACAGCCCCGAGTGCACCGAGACGATCGAGCTCTACGCCGACCTGGTCGGCGAGCTCTCGCCGGACGGCACGCAGGGCGTCGAGTCGACACGGTCCTCCTACTTCGCCGGGCAGGCCGCGATGGCCGTCTGGTCGTCGTTCCTGCTGGACGAGATGGCGGGCCTGCGCGAGGAGTTCACGCCGTCGTGCGACGAGTGCGCCGACGACCCGGGCTGGCTCGCCGAGAACACCGCCGTCGTCCCCGTGGTGGAGGGACCGTCCTCGGGCGGGGAGGCCGCCGGGTACGTCGAGTTCGTGTCCTGGGGCATCACCGATGGCGCGGACCCGGAGACCACGGACTTCGTGGAGTACATGATGTCCGACGCGTACGTGGACTGGCTGTCGATGGCGCCCGAGGGCAAGGTGCCCGTACGCACGGGAACCGCCGACAGCCCCACCGAGTACACGGATGCGTGGTCCGAGCTGGAGATCGGCGTCGACTCCAAGAAGACGTTCTCCGACGTCTGGCCGACCGAGGTGACCGACACGCTCGCCGCGGCTCCCGAAGCCGCGGACCGCTGGGCGCTGCCGCAGGGGCAGGGCGCCATCCTCGGCCCGATCACGAGCGAGCTGCCGCTGGCCAAGGCCGCGGCCGACCTCGGGTCCGGAAGCATCGACGCCGCCCAGGCCCAGACGACCATGCAGGACGCGGTGTCGGACATAGCCGGCCGCGACTGAACCTGTTGGTTGTGGGCGTGATCGTTGCGGCTATGCGCCCGTTTTAGGCGCAACGATCACGCCCACAACAGAGCAGCGCCCACAACAAAGCAGGAGGAGGGAGGTTGGGATGGCGTCCAAGCTGCGGGGGTTCGAGAACCGGGACGGGATCACGCTTGTCGCGCCGGTGACCCTGGTGGTGGCCGCGATCATCGTGGTCCCCATCGTGTGGACGGTGGTGCTGTCGTTCCAGGACGCGCGGTACGTGGACGTGGCGCGCAACGGGCTCTTCAACGAGGTCACGCTCGAGAACTATGCGAACGTGCTCACCGCCCCCGCGTTCTGGCAGTCGCTGCTCACCACCGTCGAGTACTCGGTGGCCACCACCGTCGGCTCGATCACGGTGGGTCTCGTGGCGGCGCTCGCGTTCCGGGACCGGTTCCGGTTCCGCGCGCCGCTGCGCGCGGTGATGCTGCTCCCGTACGTCGCGCCGGTCGTGGCCACGACCTTCGTCTGGCAGGTCGCGCTGAATCCGCAGTACGGCGTCGTGAACGCGATCGGGACGCAGATGCTCGGCTGGGAGCACCCGGTCAACTTCCTGGCGTCGGCGCCGACGGCACTCCTGACCGTCATCGTCTACGACATCTGGCGGTACTTCCCGTTCGCGTTCCTGTTCCTCGGGGCGGCCCTGACGGGCCTGAGCCGTGAGATCGAGGAGGCCGCGGTGGTCGACGGCGCGACGCCGCTGCAGAAGTTCTGGTTCGTGGTGCTGCCGCAGCTGCTGCCCACGGTCGCTCTGCTGGTGCTGTTCCGCATGGTGATGGCCTTCAACGAGTTCGAGGACGTCTACCTGCTCACCGGCGGCGCCGCCGGCACGCAGGTGGCCTCCGTGCGGGTGTTCGAGCAGCTCACCGGTTCGAGCGACATCGGCGGCGCGAGTGCCACCGCCGCGGTGATGGCCGTGTTCCTGGGCGTCGCGCTGGCGTTCTACCTGCGCCTGACGGCCCGGCAGAGGGAGGCGTGATGAGCGCGGTGACCGTCCAGGGCAGCGTGCTGAGGGTGCTGCGCGTCGTCGTGATCGTGGCGTTCGTGCTGGCCACCGTGCTGCCGTTCGTCTACATGCTGTCGCTGAGCTTCGTCCGCATCGACGACCTGCTCCGCGAGCCACTGCGCGTCCTGCCCGCCCTCGACCGGATCACCACGGAGACTTATCGGGAGGTGCTGGCCTCCGAGGAGGACGGCGGGTACGGGTTCGCGCGGTTCATGCGGAACTCCGCTGTAGTCGCCGTGTCGGCGTCGGCGCTGACCGTCGCCCTGGTCGTCCCGGCGTCGTACGCGCTGACACGCCTGCGGTTCGCGGGGCGCACGCAGATCTCGTGGCTGTTCCTGGCCGTGTACCTGTTCCCGACGATCATCATCGCGGTGCCGGTGTTCGTCGGATTCCAGGTGCTGGGGCTCGGGTCGTCCCTGGTGGGGCTCGTCATCGCGTACGTGGCGCTGACCGTGCCGGTCTCCGTGCACATGCTGCGCAACTATCTGGCGGGCATCCCGGAGTCGATCGACGAGGCAGCGGTGATCGACGGCGCGTCCCGCTTCCAGATCCTGACCCGGATCACCGTGCCCCTCGCGATGCCGACCATCATGTCGACGGCGCTGTACTCGTTCATGATCGCGTGGAACGAGTTCCTGTTCGCGCTCCTGTTCCTCTCCGCCAAGCAGGACCTGTGGACCGTCTCGCTCGGGCTGACCCGCCTCGCCGACGGTCAGGAGGTGTCGAAGACCGTCCTCATGGCGGGCAGCGTGCTCCTCACGGTGCCGATCGTGATTCTGTACGGAATAGCGGAGCGGGCACTCACCGAGGGGCTGACGGCCGGGGCCGACAAGGGATAATGGGCCGAGGGGAGAACTGAGGAAAGACGTGGCAGCAGGCGCGGGCGAGATCCTGCAGCTCATCAGGAGCGGACGAGCGACCACGCGCACCGAGGTGCTCGAGGCGACGGGGCTGTCGCGCGTCACCGTGGCCCAGCGGATGGATGCCCTGGTGGCGGGCGGCGTCATCCGCGCGGCCGGTGACGCCGGAGCGACGGGCGGACGGCGGGCCGAGCGGTTCGTCTTCGACCCGACCGACTCGCTCGTGCTCGTGGCGGCCCTGGAGCTGGGTGAGGGGGAGCTCGCCGTCGTCGACCCGCACGGTGCCCTGTTGGCCCGGGCGTCCCTCGCCGTCGACCTCGCGGCCGGGCCGGACGCCGTCGTGCCGCAGGTTCTGGATGGTTTCGACACGCTCCTGGTCGACCTCGGCATCAAGCCGGACGCCGTCGGCGGCGTGGCGATCTCCGTGCCGGGACCCGTCGACCCGGACAGCCACCGCCTGTCCGATCCGCCGGTCATGCCGGGGTGGGGCGCGTGGCCCGTCGTGGAGGCCGTGCGCGAGCGGTTCGACGTACCGGTGCACCTCGAGAACGACGCCGACGCGATGGCATACGGCGAGTTCACCGAGCTCGGCGCGCGCCGGGAGGGCCGCCCGCAGCCGTTCGTGCTGGTCAAGGTGTCGGAGTTCCTCGGGGCCGGACTCGTCATCGACGGCCGCACCTATCGTGGGACCGACGGCGGCGCCGGCGACATCGGGCACATCGACGTGGGCGGCGACGCCGTCTGCCGGTGCGGCCGCCGAGGGTGCCTCGCCGCCGAGGCGGGCGGTGCCGCGCTGTTGCGGCGCCTCGGGGAGGCGGGGGCCGACGTCGGCTCGCTCGCCGAGCTGCGCGCGCTCGCCGAGCGTGGCGATCCGCTGGTGACCGCGGAGCTGGATCGGGCCGCCGGGCTGATCGGGAGGGTGCTGGCCGTGGTGGTCGGCGTGCTCAACCCGGCCGACCTCGTGGTGGCCGGGGAGCTGGCGGTGCCGACAGTGATCGCCGGGATCCGGGCCGGCATCTACACGGGCGCGCAGCCCCGGGCGACGGCGCGGCTGCGGATCCGTCCGGCCGTGCTCGGGCCGGACGCCGTCCTGATCGGGCTCGCGCGGGTCGTCGTCGACGACCGGTTCTCGGCGGAGGCGGTCGACGCCCGGCTGGGTTGATGACTTTCGCCGGTTGGCGGGAGCGGGTGATCTTGCGACTCTTTACTGAGTTGTGATCAGTAGAACGTTCCGCCAGGCCACACCCGCCGGTACCTTCAGCGCAGACGCCCGATATGACGGGCTTCGTGCTCGCCAACGGCGGCGGGCCCGGCGAACAGGGGCGCCGGTCGGACAACTTTTCGCGGGGCAGGGACGCCCGCGGAACGAGAGGTGAACCGATGACGCAGCTTCACGCAGCACGAACACCAGGGCCGGGACCAGCACCCACGATCCTGATGGCGGTGGGCGTTGCCCTCCTGCTCATCGGCGCGATCGTGGCCACGGCCTTCATGCTCCTGTTCCAGGGCGAGGTCGTGTCCGGTGCGGACCGGCTGGACGACGGCGCAGCCGAGCTGAACGACGGCGTCCAGACCAGCCTGGTCTCCGGCGTCGGCGAGCTCAGTGCCGGGGCCACGGAGCTCAACGACGGCGTGCAGAACGACGTGGTGCCTGGCGTCGAGAAGCTCGCTGATGGCGCGGGGCAGCTCGATTCCGGGGCCGCTGAGCTGCGGGCGGGCGTGATCAAGCTGCATGACGGGTCGAAGAAGATCGCGGACGGGACTGCCGAGACGGCGGAGGACGTCGCTGACCTGGCGGACGCGTCGCTGCGGCTGACGGCTGGTTCGACGAAGTTGAACGATGGTTCGAAGCAACTCGACGATGGCTCGAAGCGGCTGAACGACGGTCTCGGCGAGTTGAATGCCGCGGCGCCCGCGCTCGCAGACGGGGCTGGGAAGCTCGCAGACGGTTCTCTCAAGCTGCAGGGCGGCGTCGAACGACTCAACGACGAGGGCGTGACCCCACTTGCGGACGGAGCCAAGGACGTCGCGTCCGGGTCTGCCCGGGTGTATGCAGGCAATACGGCACTCAACGGTGGGTTGTCGCAGCTCGCGGCAAACAACGGAGCGATCCTGAACGGGACCAGCGATCTCCAGTCCGGCGCCGGGACCTTGGCTGCTGGCGCCGTTGCCTTGGACAACGGCGTCGATCAACTCAACGCCGGACTGCAGCAGCTCGACGCAGCAACGCCCACGCTCGTGCAGGGCGCGGCAGACACTGCGGCAGGGGCGCAGAAGGTCGCGGCAGGCGCCGCACCGGTGGCGGACGGCGCTGCTGCGGCGGAGGCCGGCGCGGACGTGCTCGCCACAAAGCTCGGCGGCCTCGTCACGGGTGCGCAGCAGGTCCAGGGCGGCACCCAGGCTCTCCAGACGAAGTTGACTGAGCTCGCTGGGGCCACCGACGACCCCGCGCTGAAGCAGCAGCTCGAAGGGCTCGCGGCATCAGCTGGCGGCCTGGCTGCCGGAGCCGGACAGGTCGTGGAAGGAGCCGGTCAAGCAAAGGAAGGAGCTGCCGGTCTCAGCGGTTCGCTCGGCAAGTTGTCGGCTGGCGCTTCGGCCGTCGCGAGCGGTTCGGCGGCCGTGGCTGGAGGCTCTGCGCAGGTGTCCGGTGGTGCTCAGCAGGTCGCCGCAGGCGTCGGGGCCCTCGCGGCCGGTGCGGACGCCGCTGCCGTCGGCTCGGAGAAGGTCAAGGACGGAGGCGTCGCGTTGCAGGGTGGCGTTGGGAGGCTCGCACCCGGCATCCAGGAGTACGTCGCTGGCGTTGGCTCGGCGTATGAAGGTAGCTCGACCCTTGTCGCAGGGGCCGAGAAGGTGGCTGGCGGCAGTGCGAAGGTCGCAGGCGGGGCCGGCGCGCTCAAGGAGAAGATGCCTGAGGTGCTTTCGGGAGCAGCGCGAGTGGCCGACGGCAACGCTGCGCTGTTCTCCAAGACGCCCGCGCTCGTCTCCGGCGTCGGGCGGCTGCACACCGGATCCGGGCAGCTGGTCGACGGAACCGGGCAGCTGGTGGACGGCTCCGGACGCCTCGTCGACGGCATCATCCAGGTGCGCGACCGCGTGGTCCCGAAGGTCGAGAAGTCGCAGCGCCTCGCCGACGGCTCGGTCAAGGTCCGCGACGGCCTCAAGGACGCTCGCAAGGGCGCGCGCACCCTCGTCGCCGGCACCGGCGCCCTCGACGACGGCACGCAGACATTGGCGGCCGGTGCCACCGACCTCGCTGCCGGCACGCAGCTGCTCGCTGATGGTTCCGGCGAGCTGGCGACCGGCACCACGGACCTGGCGTCCGGGACGATGCGACTCTCCGGGGGTACTGAGAAGCTTCGCACTGACGTCGACGGCGCGCCGCTTGGGGTGGCCGGCATCGTCATCATCATCGGCGCCGCGCTCGGTCTGCTGGCGGCCCTCGCCGGCCTGATCCTGCTGAACAGGCGCCGCGCCTGATCCACGCAGATCACTGGGATCGCCGGGGTGGAGCACATCGCTCTACCCCGGCGATCGTGCGTTCACAGCTCCGCGAGCATGTTCGACATCCGGTCGATCTCCGCCATCTGGTCGGCGGCGATATTGGTCGCCAGCTCGATGACCCGCTCCTCGCTGCCGGATCCCGCTACCTCTTCGCACATGGTGAGCGCACCCTCGTGGTGCTTGATCATGCCTTCGAGGAACAGCCGGTCGAACTCCGCGCCCTCGGCCGCCTCCAAAGCCGCCATCTCGACGTCGGTCAGCATCCCGGGCATGCCTGCGGTGTCGTGCTCGTGCTCGGGCGCCCGCGGGCCGGAGCCGTCCCCGCCGTCGACGTCCAGGGGCACGGGGTAGTCGTTCTCCTCCAGCCAGCCGGACATGAGGTCGATCTCGCTGTCCTGCACGACGTCGATGCGGGCTGCGAACTTCTTGATCTGGTCGGATGCGCTGCGGTCCGGGACCAGGCCCGACATCTCGATGGCCTGCCCATGGTGCAGGATCATGTCGCTCAGGAAGTCGGCGTCGGCCTTCGAGAACGGCGCCTGGGCAGGCGCACCCTCGTAGTCCTCGGGCGCGATCGTCTCGGCCTTCTCCCCCGGCTTTCCTGGCTGCAGCACGACGGAGCTCGGAGTCGAGACGGCTTCGGGCTCCTCGTCCGGGGTGCAGGCCGACAGCACGAGGGCGGGCGCGAGCACGACCACACCGAGCGCGAGGGCCCGGATCCGTGCTCGCCGTGCGGTACCTGTCAGCATCTCCACGGGTGTCCTCTCGTACGGGCTGTCGCGGCGTCGTCGGCGAACCGTAGCCAGGATCCTCTCAGGTGATTTGTCACCGCTGTGTAAATAGCACCCCATTTCCCTGGTGCTGGGAGAACGCTGTGAGTCAAAATGCGTCCACCGACCTAGGAGGTGTGACGCCCTTGCGTCGTCCAACCTTTACCCGATCGCAAGTACGTGGTGCTGGCGCCGCTGCACTCGTGGCGGTCCTCGCGGCGGGCACGCTCGCCGTCGCGGCGCCGAGCCTTGCATCCCCCGGTGACGGTGAGTCAGAGCTCACCGCGACCACCAACTCGACAATGACGTCGTCTGCCGATCCCGACGTACCCCCGGGCGAGACCCAGTCGTCGAAGATCACCCACCTCAGCAACCAGCCCAAGAACGGCGCCCTGCTCGGCACCGGTTCGGATATCGCGTTCCAGGGCAAGTACGCGTTCGCCGGCAACTACGACGGCTTCACCGTCTACGACCTGTCCGATCCGGAGAACCCCGAGCAGGTCGTGCAGGTCTCCTGCCCCGGCGGCCAGAACGACATCTCCGTCTACAAGAACGTCCTCGTCCTGTCGACGGACTCGTCGCGCAGCGACGACTCCTGCGCGTCGACGCCGCTCGCGGCCACCAACAAGGAAGCCTGGGAAGGCATCAAGGTCTGGGATATCTCCAACCCGCTGGAGCCGGAGTACGTCCAGTCCGTCGAGACCGAGTGCGGCTCGCACACGCACTCCCTGGCGCCGTCCAAGGACGGCCGGAACGTCTACGCCTACGTCTCCTCGTACTTCCCGTCGGAGACGTACCCGGACTGCCAGCCGCCGCACGACACGGTCTCGATCGTGAAGGTCCCGCTGCGTTCGCCGGAGTCGGCCCGCATCGTCTCCACGCCGAACCTGTTCCCGGACGGCGGGTACGGCGGTGACGACCGCGGCTCGTACACGGAGACCACCGGTTGCCACGACATCACCACCTACGCCAAGTACGACCTGGCCGCGGGCGCGTGCATGGGTGACGGCATCCTGATGGACATCTCCAACCGGGAGCGTCCGAAGGTCATCAGCCGGGTGCGGGACACGGAGAACTTCGCGTTCTGGCACTCGGCGACGTTCAACAACGACGCCACCAAGGTCGTCTTCACTGACGAGCTCGGCGGCGGCGGTCTCGCGACCTGCACCGCTGAGTACGCGCCGGAGCTGGGCGCCAACGGCATCTACGACATCAAGCGGAAGTGGTTCGGCAAGAAGGAGCTCGTCTTCAAGTCGTACTACAAGATTCCCCGCATCAACACGGAGAACGAGAACTGCGTGGCGCACAACGGCTCGCTGATCCCGGTCAAGGGCAAGGACCTCATGGTCCAGTCCTGGTACCAGGGCGGCGTCTCGGTGTTCGACTTCACCGACTCGTCCAACCCGACCGAGCTCGCCTGGTTCGACCGCGGCGAGGGCGTGAGCGGTGGCGGTACCTGGTCCACGTACTACTACAACGGGTACGCGTACTCGAACGATCTCTCGATCGGTTTCGACACGTTCGAGGTCGACGACTCGATCGACGGCGCGGCCGAGAAGGTCCGGCTGAGGTCGCTCAACCCGCAGATGCAGGAGTCGTTCGGCCGCTGACGCGTCCGCACGAGCAGGGCGCGTCGGCCCCGGCGCAGTTGGCTGCCCGACGGCGGTCGGGGTGCTTTCCGTACGGAAGGTGCCCCGGACGCCGTCGGGCAGCTTGCTGTCGCTCGGGGCATTTGTCACCACTATGTAAATAATCACCAATGGTCCTGGTGCTGGGAGGTTGCTGTGAGCGAAACTGCCTCAACCGACCTTGGAGGTGTGGCGCCCGTGCGTCGTTCAACCTTTACTCGATCTCGTGCGCGGGGCGCCGCTGGTGTCGCCCTGACGGCGTTCTTCGCCGCCGCGGCAGTGGCGCTCGCGGGCCCAGTGGCCGCTTCTGTCGCAGATCCGGACGTCCCTCCGGGTGAGACCGCGTCCTCGAACATGACTCACCTGAGCAACCAGCCGAAGAACGGCGCCCTGCTCGGCACCGGTTCGGACATCGCGTTCCAGGGCAAGTACGCGTTCGCCGGCAACTACGACGGCTTCACCGTCTACGACCTGACGGACAAGGAGAACCCGGAGCAGGTCGTTCAGGTGTCCTGCCCGGGCTCGCAGAACGACGTCTCGGTGTACAAGGACATCCTCGTGCTGTCGACGGACTCGTCGCGCAGCGACGACTCCTGCGCGTCGACGTCGATGCCGGCCACCGAGAAGGCGGCCTGGGAGGGCATCAAGATCTGGGACATCTCCAACCCGCTCGCCCCCGAGTACGTCAAGTCGATCGAGACCGAGTGCGGGTCGCACACGCACTCGCTGGCCCCGGCCAAGGACGGCCGGAACCTCTATGCCTACGTGTCGTCGTACTCGCCGAACACGACCTACCCGGACTGCCAGCCGCCGCACGACTTCGTCTCGATCGTGAAGATCCCGGTGCAACGCCCGACGGCGGCCGCGCTGGTCGCCACGCCGAACCTGTTCCCGGACGGCGGCTACGAGGGCGACCCCGACCGTCGGGCATCCACCACGAGCGGCTGCCACGACGTCACCACCTACGCCAAGTACGACCTGGCAGCCGGTGCGTGCATGGGTGACGGCATCCTGATGGACATCTCGAACCGCGAGCGTCCCCGGGTGATCAGCCGGGTGCGGGACACGGAGAACTTCGCGTTCTGGCACTCGGCCACGTTCAACAACGACGCCACCAAGATCGTCTTCACCGACGAGCTGGGCGGCGGCGGTCTCGCGACCTGCACCGGTGAGTACGCGCCGGAGCTGGGTGCCAACGGCATCTACGACATCAAGCGTTCGCCGTTCGGCAAGACGAAGCTCGAGCTCGCGTCGTACTACAAGATCCCGCGGATCAACACCGCCGCTGAGAACTGTGTGGCGCACAACGGGTCGTTGATCCCGGTCAAGGGCAAGGACCTCATGGTCCAGTCCTGGTACCAGGGCGGCGTCTCGGTGTTCGACTTCACGGATTCCGACAACCCGCGTGAGGTGGCCTGGTTCGATCGCGGCGAGGGTGTCAGCAGCGGCGGCACCTGGTCGACGTACTACTACAACGGGTACGCGTACTCGAACGACCTCGGCATCGGCTTCGACACGTTCGACATCGACGACTCGATCGACGGTCCGGCCGAGAAGGTCCGGCAGAACAGCCTGAACCCGCAGATGCAGGAGCGGTTCGGCCGCTGACCCACCCCGCCGAGGTAGAACTCTGGCGAGGTAGAACTCTGGCGAGGTAGAACTGGGGCGAGGTAGAACTCTGGCGAAGTAGAACCGCAGCCAGCCAGAGTTCTACCTCGCCCTGGTTCTACCTCGGCGTAGGGGACGGTCGGCGCATGAGGGGTTTCCGTGATGGCGCGGACGGTGGTTTGTATGGGAGCCTCCCGGACATGACGCCCCAGGACTCGACGATCGAGGAGACCACCCCGCCATCGGGCGATGTGCCGGAACCGGAGGCTACGGCGTCGGCCTACGGGCTGGGGCGACGGCTGCGGATCATGGGGGCCGTGCTCGCCGGGGGGCTCGCCGTCGTGCTGGCGCTGCTGCTGTGGCTGGGTGTGCTGGTCCCGGCCAAGCAGGAGGCCGCGGGGTATTCGGACGCGGACGCCGCCTACGCCGCGGTCGCGATCGAGCACAACGCGCAGGCGGTGCAGCTCACGGCGCTCGCCCCCGGACGGTCCACCGACGACGAGGTGCTCGCCCTGGCGGTCGAGGTGGGCGAGGCGTCGGCGGGACGGGTCGGCGAGCTCGCCGGCTGGCTGGAGGCGCGTGACATCCCGGTGCCGGTGGCGGGCCAGGAGGCACTCGCGCTCGCCGAGGACGGCCTGACGACCGAGCTGCCCGACGACGGCAGCGGCCCCCGCGCGGGCGCCACCGCGCACTCGCACGAAGGCGGGAACCACGGCATGCTCACCGACGCGCAGGTGAACGGGATCGCCGCACTCCACGCGCGGGACTTCGACATCGCGCTGCTGGCCGCGCTCGTCGAGCACCACTACGGCGGGCTGCAGCCGGCCGACGAGGAGATCTCGGGCGGCAAGGACGCCGAGGCGAAGGCGCTGGCGCAGGCGGAGGCGGACGCGATCCGGGTCGAGGTGGAGGACGTCCGCGACCTGCTGGCCTCGATCGGCGGCCCGGGCTCCAACGACGGTTCAGACTCCTGAGCCGAGCGGCCGGCTGTGCGGCCTGTGGTCCGGCCGAGAGCCCGTCCGGTCAGGGCGCCGTCACGAAGATGTCGAACAGTTCCGGGTGGTGCCCGTGCACCAGGACGGCGAACACGACGGCGTCGAACAGCAGGTGCACCGCCACGACGTAGCTCAGCGACTTGAACTTCGCGAAGATCCAGCCCTGGACCAGCGCGAACGGGATGGTCAGCAGCGGGCCCCACTCGCGGTAGCCGAGCTCCCACAGGAACGACACGAAGATCATCGACTGCAGCAAGTTGGCCTGCCACATCGGGAAGTGCCGGCAGAGCAGGGCGAACACCACGCAGATGAAGAACAGCTCGTCCCAGATGCCGACGGCGTTCACGCCGACGAACAGCCGCCAGATGTCCTGCGTCCCCTCGAGGTCGGGCCAGTTCAGGTACGCGCCCGAGCCCAGGAAGTAGAACGGCAGCAGGAAGTATCCGATGATCACCACGAGGGCGAGGTAGGTCCACTGCCCGGGGCCCCACCGCTTTCCGGTCGCGACGGGGAACTGGATGGTGTCCTGCTTCAGCACGAACCGGGACAGCGCCCACGGCACCAGCACCGACCCACCGAGGGCGAGCGTGAAGCGCAGCATCCCGGCGTTGGACAGGTCCGCCTGCAGCGAGATCATCGAGATGATCCCCATCCCGAGGCCGATCAGCGCGAGGTCGCGGCCCAGCGCGCGGTCGGCCCACAGGCCCAGCGCGATGCCCAGCACCAGCGGCACGTACGCGATCGGCCGCACGTGGACGGCGAACAGCAGGATCGCCGACGCGCACACGAGAAAGGCGCTCGTGAGGCGCGCCGGAGCGATGACCGGGGCGGGCAGAGTGAGGGTCACGGAGTCGAGGCTCCCACATCCGAACGCGTCAGATGTACCAGTCACTCCCCTGACCTGTACGTCCGACAGGTCGGATAGGTGTGTGTTCTTCGTGTTCCGGGGCAACTAGAGTCTGGGGGCAGTCAGGAACTATTCAGGATCCGGCCCCCTCGATGGGCCGGCCACCTCGGCAAGGAGGCCGCCGTGCGCTCACCCGAGCACGTTGAGCTGGTTCGGACCGATCCGGACCTCCCCCCGGTCGCGATCATCGACCGCAGACCCATGACCACCGGCAAGAAACTGACGTTCGCCGCGATCGGGATCGTCGCGGCGGTCGCATGGGCCCTCGTCGCGTTCGTGCGCGGCGAGGACGTAAACGGCGCGTACTTCGTCGTCGCCGCCGTCGGCACGTACATCGTCGCGTATCGCTTTTATGCCCGGCTGATCGAGTACAAGGTGGTACGTCCGCGGGACGACCGCGCCACGCCCGCCGAGGAGCACGAGAACGGCAGGGACTTTGCGCCCACCGACCGCCGCGTTCTGTTCGGGCACCACTTCGCCGCCATCGCGGGCGCGGGCCCGCTCGTCGGCCCGGTGCTCGCCGCCCAGATGGGCTACCTGCCCGGCACCCTGTGGATCATCATCGGTGCCGTCCTGGCCGGCTGTGTCCAGGACTACCTCGTCCTGTGGCTGTCCACCCGACGCCGCGGCCGGTCGCTCGGCCAGATGATCCGCGACGAGATGGGCTCGATCGGTGGCGCCGCCGGCCTGATCGGCGTGTTCGTCATCATGATCATCATCCTGGCCGTCCTCGCGCTGGTGGTGGTCAACGCCCTGGCGGAGTCGCCGTGGGGCGTGTTCTCCGTGGGCATGACGATCCCGATCGCGCTGTTCATGGGCGTGTACCTCCGGTTCCTGAGGCCGGGCAGGGTGTCCGAGGTGTCGGTGATCGGCGTCGTGCTGCTGGTGCTCGCGATCGTCGCGGGTGGCTGGGTGGCCGATACCACCTGGGGCGCCGAGATGTTCACGCTCGAGCCGGTGACCGTCGCCTGGCTCATCGTCGGCTACGGGTTCCTCGCGTCCGTGCTGCCGGTGTGGCTGCTGCTCGCCCCGCGCGACTACCTGTCGACGTTCATGAAGGTGGGCACGATCGTGCTGCTCGCCGTCGGCGTGCTCATCGCGCAGCCCGCGGTGCAGGCACCCGCCGTGTCGAGCTTCGCGATCGAGGGCAACGGCCCGGCCTTCGCCGGCGCGCTGTTCCCGTTTCTGTTCATCACCATCGCGTGCGGGGCGCTGTCCGGGTTCCACGCCCTGATCTCGTCGGGCACGAGCCCCAAGCTGGTCGAGAAGGAGAGCCAGCTCCGGCTCATCGGCTACGGCGGCATGCTCACCGAGTCGTTCGTGGCGATCATGGCGCTGGTCACGGCCATCTCGATCGACCAGCATCTGTACTTCACGATGAACGCCCCCGCCACGCTCACCGGCGGCGAGCCGGGTACCGCCGCGGACTACGTGAACGGCCTCGGGCTGGCGGGCCCGCCCGCGACCGGGGCGGAGATCCAGGGCGCCGCCGACGCCGTCGGCGAGGAATCGATCATCTCCCGCACGGGCGGCGCGCCGACGCTCGCCTTCGGCATGTCCCAGATCCTCGGCTCGTTCCTGGGCGGTGCCAGCCTGCAGGCGTTCTGGTACCACTTCGCGATCATGTTCGAGGCCTTGTTCATCCTCACCACCGTCGACGCCGGCACGCGGGTCGCCCGCTTCATGCTGTCCGACACGCTCGGCAACCTCGGCGGCCCGCTGCGCCGGTTCCGGGACCCGTCCTGGCGCGTGGGCGCGTGGATCTGCTCGGTGGTGGTGTGCGGTCTGTGGGGCGCGATCCTGCTGATGGGCGTGACCGACCCGCTGGGCGGTATCAACACCCTGTTCCCGCTGTTCGGCATAGCGAACCAGCTGCTGGCCGCCATGGCGCTCGCCCTGGTCACGGTCGTCGTGGTGAAGAAGGGCTACCTCAAGTGGGCGTGGATCCCTGCGGTCCCGCTCGTGTGGGACCTCGCCGTGACCATGACGGCGTCGTACCAGAAGATCTTCTCGCCCGAGCCGACGCTCGGGTACTGGGCGCAGCACAACGCGTTCCGCGAGGCGCGGGCGGCCGGCGAGACGTCGTTCGGGACGGCCACCGACACGACGGCGATGGACGCCGTCATCCGCAACACGTTCCTGCAGGGCACGCTGTCCATCGTGTTCGCGGTGCTCGTGCTGACCGTTGCCCTGGTGGCGCTGTGGGTGTGCGTCAAGGCGATCCGGGCAGGCGGCCTGCCGACCACGGAGGAGCCGGACACCAAGTCGGCGATGTTCGCACCGTCCGGCCTCGTGTCCACGGATACCGAACGGGAGGTGGCTGCCCAGTGGACCGCCTACTACGACGAGAACCCGGACAAGCTCCGGGCGGGGACGCACGCGTGAGCTCGCTTCCCGGACCGGTACCAGTTCCGGTGGCGGACGGCGGCGGCGTGCTCGCCGTCGTCCGCCGGGGCTGGCGCGCTGTCGCCTGGTACGTCACCGGCGTGCTGGGCGAGAGCGACTATGCGCGATACGTGGCGCACCTGCGCCGCGTCCACCCGGACGCCGAGGTACCGACCGTCCGGGAGTACTGGCGGGAGCGGCACGCGGCCCAGGACGCCAACCCGGGCGCCCGCTGCTGCTGACTCTTGGTTGTGGGCGGGATCGTTGCGGCTAAAACGGACACGTAGTCGCAACGATCACGCCCACAACAAAGGTCATCCGCGCAGGACGCGGGTAGAGACCTCGGCCAGCGTCTCGAGCTCCCGCCCGCTCAGGGCCAGATCGACCGCCGCGGCCGCCTCCTCGGCGTGCCGCACCTTGGACGCGCCGGGGATCGCCACGACGGTGTCGCCGTAGTAGCCGACCAGCCAGGCGAGGGCGACCTGGGTGGGCGTGGCCCCGTGCACGACGGCGACCGCGCGCAGCTCGTCGATGAGGGGCCGCGTGCGGTCCAGGGCCCGGCGCGAGTACCCGTAGCGCCCGCCGAGCAGTCGCCGCATGCCGCGCAGCGACGCGGTGCTGCCGGGGTTGTCGTGGAACTTGCCGGTGAGTGCGCCGGACCGCAGCGGCGAGGACGCGATCAGGGTGACGTCCAGCCGGCGGGCGGCCGTGAGCACGCCGTCCCGCTCGACGGAGCGGTGCAGCAGGCTGATCTGCACCTGGTTCGAGACCAGCGGCACACCCTGCGCGGCGAGCAGCGCGTGCGCCCGCTCCATGGCCGCCGCTCCGAAGTTGGAGACGCCGACGCCGCCGATCGTGCCCGCCCGGTAGAGCCGGGCCATCGCGTCGACCTGCCTGGCCAGGGACGAGAAGCTGCCGCCGGGCGCGTGGATCTGGTGCAGGTCGAGCGGGTATCCCTGCAGCGCGGCGACACGCTGCGGGGCCGTCTTCTCGATGCTGCGGGCGGTCCGGCCGAACGGCGTCCACTTGCTCGCGACCAGCACCTCCCCGGGCCGCACACCGAGGTTGTGCAGGGCGGTGGTGAGCGCGCGCTCGGAGCCACCCCCGCCGTACATCTCGGCGGTGTCGAACCAGGTGATGCCGCCTTTGAGCGCGGCGGCCACTATCGCCTGGACCTCCTCCTGCGGGACCGGCGGGTAGAGATTGACGCCCCGGCCGGCGAACTGCATGCAGCCGAGTCCGATGGGCGTGATCTGGCGGGTGCCGAGGCGGCGCGTGGATGTCATGGGAACCTCGTGCTCGTCGGGTTGAGACAATCCTGTCTCACAACCATACCCGTGTGTCTCGGTTTTGCGACAGCCCGCCCCCGCTCTCGTTTAGGGTCGGGACATGCCCGCACAGCTGTCCCGCCCCGCCACCGCCCTCGTCGAAGCGGTGGCCCAGACCCTCGGTGTCGGGCTCGCGACCGCGAGCATGACCGAGATCGCCAGCGCCGCCGGCATCAGCCGCGCGACCCTCTACCGCTCCTTTCCCACGCGGGAGGCGCTGCTGCGCGGCGTCGTCGCCGTCGCCATCGACCGGGTCGCCCAGCGCGTCCAGGACTCCGACCTCGACCGGGTCGACGTCCGCGAGGGCATCGCGCGCGTGGCGCGGTCGTTCGTCGTCACGGGCAGCGCGTTCACCGTGCTGGCGCGCACGAACGTCAAGGACGCCGAGGACGAGGCCGATTTCGACGCGCGCGTCGCCGAGCCCCTACGGGCTCTCCTGGCCCGCGGCGTCGCGGACGGCACCCTACGCGACGACGTTCCCGTCGCCATCCACTTCACGGCGCTCTCCGCGTTGCTCGAGATGGGCGTTCACCTCGCCGTCGAGGGCGGCGTCCCGGCCGAGACGGCGGCGGCCACCGTCGCGTCGCTCTTCCTCGACGGCGCGGCGGCCTGAGGGCGAGCTGCCTGTCGGCGGCGCCGGGTCCGATGCAGCGCTGCGCCTGACGGCCAGACTGCCGGTCAGGCCCGCGCCGGGTCGGCGTCCTGCAGGACCGGTATCAGCCGCGCGAGCTCCTTCGCGGACGGGTTGTGCGTGGTGAGGTACGTGAACCCGTGGCGCTCGCGGCTCGCCAGGAGCTGGTCGACGATCTGTGTGACGGTGCCGACGGCGATCAGCGGCGTGCGGCCGAACTCCGCAGCACGCCCGGCGTCCCCGAACTGTTCCGCGAGGCGGCGGAGCGTGCCCGTCCGGTCGTCGGTCACCTCGACATGCTGGAGCAGCACGGCGTGCTCGATGTCGCCGAACGAGCGCCCGGCCGCCTCGGCCTCCGCCCGGACGAAGCCGGTGCGCTCGTCGTACTCGTCGTCGGACATGACGCGGAACGTGCCGAGCTTCGCGCCCCGCACCTGCCGCAGGCCGGTGTGTCCCAGGATCTCGGCGCTGCGCACGGCCAGCCGGATCAGGCGGTCGCTCGACGAGCCGATGAGCACGGGCGGACGCCGCGGCGCGCCGCCGCCCGTCGCGCGGCTGTCGCCCGCGCCGTCGTCGCCCGCCGCGCCGTCCTCGCCGCCGGCCTCGGCGAGCAGCCGGTCCAGGTTGCCGACGAACGACTCGACCCGGGCGCAGCGCTCGTCGAACGGCTGCCACGGGATGCCGGCCATGTCGAACTCGGACTTCATGTGTCCGGCGCCCAGGCCCAGCTCGACCCGGCCCCCGGACAGCACGTCCAGCGTGGCGACCTCGCGCGCCAGCAGCGCCGGGTTCCAGAACGGCACGTTGATCACGCACGTGCCCACCCGCACCCGCTCGGTCGCGGCGGCGACCGCCGCGAGCGTGGCGAACGGGCTGAGCCGCACGCCCAGGTGGTCGGGCAGCAGCAGGCTGTCGTAGCCGGCGTCCTCGGCCCACCGGGCAAACCCGGCGACGTCGGCGGCGTCTCGGATATTGGTCCCGAACCGGAAGGGATGCATGGGACCACCGTGCCGGAGCCGGCCGGGCGTCGCACCCGTACTCTGCGCCTGGCGTAAACCAAGACGTGTGCGAGGAGTTACGTGAGGTGGTCGAAGTCGCCGCGCGTCCACGCCGCGTGGCGCTCCGCGGAACGCAGCACGATCTCCCGGGCGTCGACCGGGATGACGCCCCGGAAGTTGTTGTAGAGCCGGTCGAACTCGAACCGCCCCACATGGCGTGCGACCCGTTGGACCACAGGCCCCGACAGCGGGATCCGGTTCGGATAGCTGCGCATGAAGGACACCGACGTACGATCCGGGTTCGCGAAGATCGTGTCGCCGCTCAGCAGCACGCCCTTCCCCGCCGCGCCGGACGCCCAGTACGCCACCGAGGAGCCCGGGAAGTGCCCGCCGGGCTGGCTCAGCGTCACGCCGGGCAGGACCTCGCGGTCGCCCTTCCACAGCTCGACGGCGTCGTCGGACCGGGCGAGCCAGCCGGCATCCGGCTCGCTGATTAGGATCGGGACGCCGCCCAGCCGGCGGCTCCACTCGACCTGCACCCCGTACATGTGCGGGTGGCTCGCCACGATGAACGCGAGCCCGCCGAGCTCCTGGACGGCGGCGACGGCGGCGTCATCGACGTACCCGGGGACGTCGAACATGAGGTTCCCGTGCACCGTCCGGACGATCTTCGCGGTGGGGCCGATGCCGACGTCGGGCACGGTGTCGAGGGCGAACAGGTCGGGCTCCAGCTCCTCGACAGAGATGCGCTCCCCCTGGGCCGCGAGCTCCTCCAGCGTGGTCCAGTGCTGGCCATCGGCGGGCACCCACTGGCGTTCGTCGGCGCAGATGGCGCAGACGTCGGGCCGGGACCCGTGCTCCACGCCGCACGTGCGGCAGATCCAGAACGTCATGCGACAGCTTCCCTTCGTCGGGCAGGTGCCTCGTCACCATGCGTCAACACTCCGGTCGTGTCCAGCAAATCTCCGCGGGCTGCGAAAAGTTCCGGCGGTCGTGCGGCCCGTCCGGCGCGTCGCACCGGCGCGTCCGCATGTGAATCGTTTCGGATCACGGCCGGCTCTGGTGTCCCGACCGCTCGGTCCATACCCTCGTGACCCCGTGGATCTACAACGATGTAGGACTCGAGTACTCCAGGAGGAGTGACCATGGCACCAACGTCATACCGTCGCCCGCGGCTTCTCGCCGCGGGGGTCGCCGCACTGTCGACAGTCGTCTCCCTGCTCGCCGCCCCAGGAGTTGCTGCCGCCCCGGGCAACGCACCAGCAGTGGACGTCGCGGCCGCATCCAGCGGCCCGACGTCGACCCTGGCGCAGGCCGCTGCCTGCGGCGACGGCGCCGACGCCGTCGTCACCGGGAGCCAGTCGTCGGGGTTCACCACGACGTATCGCGGCCGGACCGTCTACCAGGGCCAGTACTACATCAACGCGATCTGGGAGGGGATCGGCGCGCTCACCCCGGGCCGCACCAGCCAGGAGAAGGTGTCGGTCATGGCCAGCGCCTGGATCGGCAACAACACGATCGACCTGCCGAGCCACACGGCGTTCGAGGTCTGCGGAACCCTGGACACCGGCTACGTCGCCGGACGGGGCGCAATCCAGGCCGTCGGGGTCGAGGACGTGTCCATCCCCCACCTGAAGATGACCGGGGCGCCGTACTTCGGGATGCGCTTCGCCGACGTGCACGGCCTGCACCTGGGCCAGATCGACCTGCGGATGACCGGAGGCATCGGCATCCGTTTCGAACGCGACCTGCCCGGTAGCTCGAACGTCAGCATGGATTCCGTCTACGCCTCCGGCATGCCCGGCCACGCGATCGAGACCTGGCACATCAACGGGCTGCGGATCGGTACGGTCACCGCGCGGAACGTCGGCGAGTCCGGGCTGCTGATCCAGGGCACGAGCAACGCGACCATCGGGACGGTCGACGGCGAGAACGTCGCCACCGGCACCGGATACGCCACCTTCCGCATGGCCAACGCCAACGGGCCGAACATCACGGTGGACCGTGTGCGGTCGCGCGGCGGCGGGCGGGGCGTGTTCTGCGTGTCCAACTCGCGGGGCGCGCGCATCAACTCCGTCGACCTGGCGAACAACGGGAACAACTCGATCCTGATCGAGAACTGCTCGGACATCACGATCGCCGGCGGGACGGTCAACGGGGGCGGCGAGGTGCGGCTCGCCGCGCGCACGGAGTTCCCGAACAACCGGAACATCAACATCACGCTCCGCGTGGACAACACCTCCGTGCGGGAGTCGCCGTGCGGGGAGAACACCAACTGGTACCTCTCCGGGAACGGCTCCCGCAACATCTGTTGACAGCCCGGCCATGCGGCGCGACGAGAACGGGGTTGTGTCCCGGACCGGGCTCAGCCGGGACACAACCCGTTCTCGTCTGCCTGGTCAGTCTCCGTCTTGAGGCGGAAGCGGGGACAGGGTCCGAGTTCCTACTCTGGGGACATGGCCGATGCTCTACCCCCGTCCGACGTCCGGCAGCCCGACGAGCCGCAGCCCGCCGCGCCCCGTTCCGCCGAGGGCGTGGCCGGGCGCGTGCTGAACTGGTTCGGCGTCGACTCCGACTGGGAGCGAGTGCCCGCAGGACGTGTCGCATACCGCCGGGACCTGCTGCTGGGGGCGTGCTTCGGGGTGTTCGCGGCGATCTCGGTAGAGCTGGGCCGCAGCATGGGCATCTTCGAAGAGACCCCGGAGCCGCTGTGGCTCATCATGCTGCTGGCGGTGGTCAGCATGCTCCCGCTGGCCTGGCGCCGCCGCTACCCCCTGGTCTCGCTCGTGCTCGTCTATGGGATGTGGCTCGCGATCGGTCTGACCATCAGTGCCATCACGGTGCTCATGCCGATGCAGATCCTGTACTTCGTCGCCCTCTTCACGGCGGTGGCCTGGGCGCGCGACCGGCGGGCGATGCTGATCGTGGTCAGCGCCTGCGTGCTGATGATGTTCACGTGGCTCATCTGGATGTTCGCCGTGCAGCAGGGCATCGAGACGCTCCTCGAGGAGTTTCCGACCCCTGCGGACTGGCCAGGCCTGATGGAGCCGTATCTCGCGAACGCCGTCTACCAGCTCATCATGAACATCGCGTTCTTCGGCGGCGCCGTCGTGGCGGGCCAGATGCAGTGGAACGCAGCCCGGCGGCGGGAGCAGCTCGCTGACCAGGCGGTCACCATCGAGAAGCAGGCCGCGGCCCTCACGGACCAGGCCATCGTCGCCGAGCGGGTGCGGATCGCACGCGAGCTGCACGACGTCGTCGCGCACCACGTGTCGGTGATCGGGATCCAGGCGGCCGCCGCCCGCCGCGTCCTGGGCCGCGACCCGGCCCTGGCCGCGGAGGCGCTCGTCACCATCGAACGCGAGTCGCGCGAGGGTGTCGCGCAGATGCGGAACCTGGTGGGCACGCTCCGCTCGGTGCCCGACGGCGGCGCCTCGGGCGCAGAGGCCGGGCCGGACGGCGCCTCCCGGGCGCCCGAGCCAGGGCTCGCGGACCTCCCGGCGCTCACCGCCGCCGACTACGACGGCCTCGACACCACCTTCCACCAGGTCGAGGAGCCGGCGGGCGCCGCAGCCGACGTGCCCGCCCCCATGGGCCTGAGCCTCTACCGCACCGCCCAGGAGGCGATGGCGAACGTGCGCAAGCACTCGACCGCCCGCTCGGCAACGGTCACGCTCCGCGTGGTGCGCGACGCCGCGATATCGGCGGGTGACCAGTTCGCACACGGCTTCGCCGAGGTGGAGGTGCTCGACGACGGTCGCGCCCGCCACGGGACGTCCGGCTCCGGACTCGGACTGCTCGGGATCCGGGAACGCGCGGTGACCCACCAGGGCGTCGTCGAGATCGGGCCGCGGGCGACCGGCGGGTTCCGGGTCAGGATGCGGCTGCCGCTGCCCGCACCCGACCCGGGCCCGGTCCCCGCCGTCTCTCCGGCGGAACAGGCGGCGGAGGGCCGGCCGGAGGCCCCCGCCCAGACCCTGTCGGCCATCCGTCCGGAGGCGGCTCGATGACGCGCGTGCTGCTGGTCGACGACCAGGCGTTGGTGCGCTCCGGCTTCTCGCTCATCCTGTCGGTGGAGGACGACTTCGAGGTCGTCGGCGAGGCCGGTGACGGCGCCGCCGCGATCGAGCTGACCCGCGAGCTCCGGCCCGACATCGTGCTCATGGACGTCCAGATGCCCGTCATGGACGGCATCGAGGCCACCCGCCGGATCGTCGCCGAGGACCTCGCGAAGGTGCTGGTGCTGACGACGTTCGACCACGACGAGTACGTGTTCGACGGCCTCGCGGCCGGCGCGTCCGGGTTCCTCCTGAAGAACTCGGACGCGGAGCACCTCGTGGAGGCGGTGCGGACGCTGGCGGCCGGGCACGCGCTGCTCGCACCACAGATCACCCGGCGGGTAATCGAGCAGATGGTGGCGGGGGAGCGGCTGTCGTCGGCCGAGCGGAACCCGCTGGTCGAGCCCGTCGAGACCCGGCCCGCTCAGGACCCGGCCCCCGCCGGACTCGCCCTCCTCACACCGCGCGAGCGCGAAGTGTTCGAGCTCGTGGGCACGGGGCTGTCGAACGCGGAGATCGCCTCGACCCTGTACCTCGGCGAGGCCACGGTGAAGACGCACGTCTCGAACGTGCTGTCCAAGCTGCACCTGCGAGACCGCGTCCAAGCGGTGGTGCTCGCGCACAGGGTGGGCCTCGTCTGAGGTCGGCCAGCGCGCCCGCGGGTGTCAACGATCGTCGACACCGAGAGCCAATGTCAGCGATCGGTGACATTAGTCCGCTGCGCTCGTCATGGACGAGCAGGAGGCCTTCTACCAGGGCAAGCTCGCGATGAAATTCGGTGACCAGTACGGGATCCGGCGCATCGGCTGGCGTGCCATGGAGAAGTTGGCCTTTATCCGCTCTGGCGAATGTGTCCCTGGCGGGATGTCCGCTTCTTTGCCTTCCTTGGATATGCGCGAGAAGCGGGGCTGGTGCGGCCCCGCTTCTCATCGTCCGCGGAAATGCGACGGGAGAAACGGACTATTAGGTGGAATCTGCTTAATTGCTCGGAGAGGGCTCGGGCGAAGGCTCCGTTGTCGGTTCCGGTGAGGGTTCCGTGGTCGGCTCCTCCGTGGGCTCTTCAGTGGGCTCCGGCGTCGGCTCTTCTGTCGGCTCTTCCGTCGGCTCTTCGGTCGGCTCTTCCGACGGCGGAGGAGTAGTGGGCTCTTCCGACGGCGGGTTGGTCGGCTCCTCGGACGGCGGGTCCGTCGGCTCCGGCGTGGGCGTCGGGGTCGGCGTCGGCGTGGGATCCGGCGACGGCGTAGGTGTCGGCGTCGGGGTAGGCGTGGGCTCGGGCGTCGGCCGCGGGCTCTGCGACGGCGGCGGCGTGGGGCTCTGCGAAGGCGGCCGTGTCGGCTGGACCGAGGGCTTGGACGGGCTGCTGGGCCCTGAACCCTGGCCGAAGTCGATGCCCGGCAGGGGCGCCATGGTGAAGTTCCCGGTCGGCTGACCGGCGCCCGGGTCGGCCATGTGCCGGGGCGTGTACGCCGGCTTGGGCGCCGGCGTGTACGTGAACGGGCTGCTCTGCGGCGCCGGCTTCGAGTGCACGTCGACCGTGCCCTTCTCCCCCGGCACCGGCTCGCGCTTCAGCATCATGGGCGGCAGGCCCTGCAGGGCGTCCGGCACGGCGGGCGCTGCCGTCGTGTCCCGGTCCTGCTCGGGCCCGGGCGGCTGCACCGCCACGGCACCCACGATGCCCGCCGTCAGCACGAAGGCCGCGGCTGTTCCAGTGACGATCAAACGGTTGCGCACGCTTAGCTCCCCCTGCGGGTTCAGATACTGCCTTGTGCCCATCTGCGGCGACGCTTCGGTCTTCGTGATCGAAACTCGAAACATCCCCCGGAGCGCAGTGCTCATCTCTCCGTGGACGGACTGTCGAACCATTCAGCGCCGCTGTTGTTCGTGCGGCGTTCCGGACGGGACAATACGTGGCAGAACACCATTGGCAACCGGAACCTGTAATACCAGGTCAACCCCGGTGGGGGTGCGGAGGGCAAGCCGGAGTGGTCGGCAGAATGTCAGGACATCGGCAACTCGAAATGCCGATCTCCTGACATTTTGCCGAACGCACCAGGTGGGCGGCCCGGGGCGGCCCATTCGAGAGGGGGAGCGGGTTCCACCTCTCGGTGGATCCGCGGCCGGAGGCCGGCCTCTAGCGTGGCCGCCATGAGCGATCTGGAGGTGCGGGATCTCACCCGCGTGTTCGTGTCGGGCGGCACACCCCGGCGAGCCGTGGACGGCGCGGGCTTCACGGCGTCGTCGGGCCTGCTCACGGGGTTCGTGGGGAGCAACGGAGCGGGCAAGACGACGACCATGCGGATGATCATGGGTGTCCTGGCGATCACGAGCGGCGAGGTGCTGTTCGACGGCGCCCCGGTCACCCGGCAGGACCGCCGCGAGTTCGGGTACATGCCCGAGGAGCGCGGCCTCTACCCCAAGCAGCCCGTGCTGGACCAGCTCGTCTACCTGGCGCGGCTGCGGGGCATCGCCGCGTCGGCCGCGCGCCGCGAGGTGCTGGAGCACCTCGACCGGCTGGGGCTCGCGGACCGGGCGAAGGAGCACGTGGAGAAGCTGTCGCTCGGTAACCAGCAGCGCGTGCAGATCGTCGCGGCGGTCATGGGGCAGCCCAAGGCGCTCGTCCTCGACGAGCCGTTCAGCGGCCTCGACCCGGCGGCCGTGGACGCCATGGTCGACCTGCTGCGCGAGCACACGCGGCGCGGGGTGCCCGTGCTGTTCAGCTCGCACCAGCTCGACCTCGTGGAGCGCCTGTGCGAGCGGCTGGTCATCCTCGGCGGGGGCAGGGTCCTCGCGAACGGCAGCCCCGACGAGCTGCGCGCCCAGGGCGTGACCCGGCACCGGCTCATCCTGTCGGGCGACGCGGGTTTCGTCCGCGGAGTACCGGGTGTCCTGGCCGTGGACGTGGACGGCCCGTCCGCGCTGGTCGAGGTGCGGGACGACGGCGCGGCCACCCGCCTCCTGTCGGCCGCCCTGGAGCGGGGCGCCGTCCACGAGTTCTCCCCCGTCCGGCCGACGCTGGCCCAGATCTACCGGGAGATGACCGCGCAAGCCGGAGCGGAGCCGCAGGCTCACGCGGACGAGGAGACGGTGTGAGCCGCGAGAGAGGAGACGGCGTGCGCAACGCCTGGATGGTGGTGGCGACCCGCGAGATCGTGGTGCGGGCGCTCAACAAGGGCTTCCTGATCGGCCTCGCGGTCACCATCGCGATGATCGGCGGGCTGATCGGCTTCACGTCCTACATGGAGAGCCGCACCCAGTCGTTCGACGTCGCGGTCGTCGCCGGGGACGAGTCGGCGGCGACCGCGCTGGAGTCGGCGGCCGACGGGCGGGGCGCCGCGTCGGCGTCCGACGACCGGGTAGAGCTCACCGTGGTGCGGGTGGACGACGCGGCGGCAGCCGAGGCCGCCCTCGAGGACGAGACCGCCGACGCGTGGCTCAGCTCCGGCGCCGGCGTGACCGGCACCGACGGCTGGACCCTGTCCGGCTGGCGGGACCCCGACTCGGACCTCGCCCAGCTCATCGAGACCACGGTGCGCGACCAGGTCCTGGCGGGCCACGCGTCCGACGCCGGGACCACCATGTCCGCCCTCACCGCGGGCAGCGAGGTCGAGACCGAACGGCTCGACGGCAACCCGGTGGACCCGCAGATCGTGTTCATGGCCGGGTTCGTGCTCGCGTTCCTGTTCTTCATAGGCGCCGTCGGGTCGGGCGCGATGATCGCGGGCAGCGTGATCGAGGAGAAGCAGTCCCGGCTCGTCGAGATCATCGCGACCGCCGTGCCGCTGCGGCAGCTGCTGGCGGGCAAGATCATCGGCAGCTCGGCGATCGCACTGGGACAGAACCTGTTGCTCGCCGGAGTCGGGCTCGTCGGGGTCTCGTTCACCGACCTCTCGGCGATCCTGCCCGCGATGACGGCCACGATGGTCTGGTTCGTCGTCTTCTTCACCGTCGGGTTCGTCGCGGTGGCAGCCCTGTACGCGGTCGCCGGCTCCCTCGCGTCGCGCACGGAGGACCTCCAGTACACGACCAGCCCCCTGATGATGCTGCTCATGGGCGTGTACATCGTGACGTTCTCGGCAGACGGCGTGCTCGAACGCGTCCTGTCGTACATCCCGCCGGCGTCGATCGTGTCGATGCCCGTGCGGGTGCTCAACGGGGACGCCCTGTGGTGGGAGCCGCTCGTGTCGCTCCTCGTCCTCGTGGCGGCCACGGTCGGGGCCGTGCTTCTCAGCGAGCGCGCCTACCGCGGGGCGCTCATGCAGACGGGCGGCCGGGTTACCTGGAGGACTGCCATGGCCGGAGAGCGGGGCACTACCCTCGGGGCGTGACCGAACGCACCCAGCACGATGCCACCGGGCCAAGGACCCCCGATCCCGAGAAGGTGCACACCTTCGACCTCATCGACGAGGTGCCCGGGGTGTCCGACAGCGCGCAGGGCCCGGACGGCGGCGGCGACGGCGACGCACCCGACCCCGAGCCCGCCCCGACCGAGGAGCCCGGCCCCCGCGAGCCCGGCCGGTTCGCGGTGGCGCTCGCGGGCGCCCGCTCCGCCGTCGGGCGGACGGCGCGGCGTGGTGCGGCGGCAGTCCGACGGCGGATCCCCGCGACGCGCCGCGGCAAGGCGATGCTGGCCGTGGGGACGGCGGCCGTCGTCGTGCTGGTGGTCGCGGCCGGGGTGCTGGTGGACACGCAGCTCCGGCACCGGGCGCTCCTCGCCACGCCCGGCGGCGTGCGGAGCCTGGCGGAGAAGCCCGCCGAGCAGTGGTCGATCGGCCTCGACGACCCGATCTCGGCGACCCTGGTCCGGATGCCGGGTGTGCTCGCGGTCGCCGGCGGGGGAGAGGTCCGCGGTGTGGACCCCGCCTCGGGCGAGGTGCGGTGGACCGCCGACGTCGGGGATGACGCGAGCTGCGGCCCGGTGGCGGGCCTGGGCAGCGCGGGGCCGGGCGCCGTGGAACCGGCGGACCCCCTGGTCTGTGTCAGCCAGGCTGGTGCGGGCAAGCAGGAGGTCACGGTGATCGACCCGGACGGTGCCGCGAAGACCCGCGAGGTCGACTCCGGCGTGGTCGTCCCGGCCGCCGGCGGTGGCCTGGTCTCCTTCGAGCTGGCCGGCGGCGATCAGGAGCGGCGGCCCGTGGTGGTGGACAAGCTCGGCGTCCCTCACCTCCCGAAGGGCTTCGTCGGGCCCGACCTCGTGGTGCGCACCGAGGACGCCCGGACCGGCGCGGAGCGCTGGAGCGAGACCGTCCCGTTCGCTGCCCCGCGGCCCGAGAGCTGCGTCAGCTACGACCAGAACGAACCGATGCTGGACGTCGCCGGGGCGCTCGCCTGGGACGTGCGGGACGCCGTCGTGGAGGTGCAGGGTTGCGGTGTCTCGGCGGCGTTCCTGCGCGACGGCACGCGGCTCGACGACCCGAAAGACCCGGACGACCCGCCGGCCGACGGCATGGACGTCGCGTCGTTCGCGCCGCTGCCGGACGGCGGCTGGGTCGAGCCGGGCAGCGGGTCGGCCGACTCGGGCGTGCCCAACGATGTGGTGCACCTGCAGGACGGCGGCAGCGTGACCCTCGACGGCCAGGTCCTCGTGCCGTGGGTCTCGGACGGCCGCGACCCAGGGCTGGTGCTGGAGCGGGTCGGTCCGGGGACGGAGGCCAGGTCCACCGACGAGGGCGACGCCGGCGCGCGCCTCTGGACGGCCCCCCGCCTCGCGGCCACGACGCTGCTGGCCCGCGTGTCCGGCACCGCCGTCGTCGTGGACGAGGAGGGCGCGGTACGCGCCATCGACCTCGGCACGGGTGCCGACCGCTGGACCCTCGACCCGGAGGTCCTCTCGCTCGGCGACATGGCGTGGGTCGCGCAGTCGCTCGTCTTCGGGGCCTACACGGACGGTGACACCCTGCTGCTTCCGGTGTCCGCGAGCCCGGACAGCGAGGCGTCGGGCCTGCGGCTGCTCGCGATCGACCTCCGCGACGGCTCCGTGCGCTGGGAGATCGAGCAGGAGACCCCGTACACCCAGCTCGTCAGCGTCGACGGATACCTGGCGCAGATCACGCAGCAGGGGGTCGTGGGCCTCGGCTGACAGCCGATCCCGCCTCGTCGGCAGAGCGCCCTCGTCGGCAGGGCGCCCCCTGAGCTCGCAGGTCACGCGGGTAGGCTCCCGCCATGCCGCGGCCGGACAAAAAGGAATCCGTCGTCTTCGACCTGGTCGAGGACAACGGGCCGGCTGATGCCGCCGACGGCGGGCCCGACGCCGCCGGCACCGAACCCTCGCTCCTGTCCCGGCTGCCCAGGCCGTCGCGACGCACCTGGGTGATCGCGGCCGCGGTGGTCGCCGCCGTGGCGGTCACGCTGGTCTCGGTCGACCTGGTGCGGGACCACCGCCGGGCGGAGCTGATGCGGACCTCGTCCGTGGGCGTGGCGTCGCTCGCCGATCCGCCCGAGCCGACCTGGACCGTGCCGTTCGACGTCCCCACCGGACGCGCCTCGGACGCCCATCTGGGCCAGCAGCTCGTGGTCATGGACGGGCTGCTGGTGCTCCCGCCGACGAGCACACCGGGCTACCCGGCCGACTCCGCCACCGGGGTGTTCGAGGCCCCGCCCCGGTTCACGGGCGTCGTGGCCGTCGACCCGGGCTCGGGCGAGGTGGCGTGGCGAATCCCCGTGGACGAGAACCCTGAGTGCGGCCCGTCGGGTTACGACGCGTCGATCTCGACCGAGGTGCTCGTCTGCGTGCACGGCCCGGACGTCGACCGGCAGGTGCTGACGATCACGCCCGACGGCACCACCCGGTCGCGGCCCCTCGACCTGGTGGAGGGCGAGCGTGTGTTCCCCGGGCCCGACGGCATGGTCGTCCGGACCGTGCGGACCGGAGACCCCATCGGATACCTGGCGTGCGACGAGGCGGGGAACTGCCCGCCCCGGATCCTGGACGAGGGTCGCAGCCTGCGCGTCGCCGCGGAGGACGCCGGGACGGGCGCCGAGCGCTGGACGAGCGTCATCGAGTTCGACCCGACGATCTCGGACAGCTGCCAGACATGGCCCGCGGACATCGACTCCACGCCGGACGAACCGACGTACGACCCGGACCTGACCACGGTCAGCGTAGGAGCCGAGAGCGTCGTCGTCGCCGGGTGCGGCCTGGCGGCGACGCTGTCGGTGGACGGGACGCGGCTGGACCTGGCCGGCGATCTCCTCGATCCGGCACAGGTCTGGGTCACGGAGCTGGGCTCGGGCCGCTTCGCGGTGGAGGGCGACGCGGCGCAGACCGTCGTCGTGAACGCTGACGGGAAGATCCTGCGTACCGTGCAGGGCCGGATGAGCTCCGGCCCCGCCGCGCCCGACGCACCCGACGACCTGTGGTTCGTCACGCGGACGTCCGGCGTCGGGTTCGCCGCCGTCCGCGAGGACGGTTCGGAGGCCTGGACGGCGCTGCAGGAGTCGCGTGTGGCGCTCGCCGCGCGGGACGTGGTGGTCGTGAACCGGGAGAACCGGCTCCTGGGTCTGGACCGGGCGACCGGCGCGAAGATGTGGGGCTGGGCCGACGACGACCCGCGCGGCCTGGCCAACTTCCGGACGCTCACCGACGGGGAGGCCATCGCGGTGCAGCTCCTGCCGCAGGACGGCGTCGGCGAGGGCGTGCTGGTCGCCATCGACCTGGGGACGGGAGAGGAGCTCTGGGAGGTCCCGCTGACGGGCGCCGTCGTCGCCGTCGACGGGCAGCTGGTCGAATTCACCTCGGACGGCGTGCGCGGCCTGGGGTGAGGTGGCCGCGAGGGGCTGATCCGCGCGACGCCCGGCACTACGCTCGGCCGCATGGCGCGCGACCCGGATGTGGGCGACGCGTACGTCTTCGACCTGGTCGAGGACGACGCGCCCACCGGTGACGCGCCGGAGGTCCAGGACGGCTCGGCGAGCCCGGTCATGCCGGGCCGGAAGCGGCGGCTCACCGCCCAGGTCGCGGGGATCCTGGCGATAGTGCTCGGCACGGGCATCGCCGTCGACGGCGCGCTGGACCACCAGCGGATGGAGCGGATGCGCGACATCCCTGGGGGAGTGGCCGACCTGTCGTCACCCCTGGCGGAGACGTGGGCGTGGAGCAACGCCGTCGGCCCGGGCGAGAGCACCACCGACGTGGCGGTGCTCGGGGACGTGCTGGCGGTGGAGTCGGACGACGGGCTGGTGGCGCTCGACCCGGCCACGGGCGACGTGGCGTGGACCGTCCCGCTCCGCGCGGAGGCGGACTGCGGCCCGATGGTCCCCGCGGCGTGGCTGGACCCGACGACGGAGCTGCTGGTCTGCCTCCAGGGAACGGGCCGCGACCGGGAGGTCGTCGCGGTGGGACCCGACGGTCCGACGTCGGCCCCGCGGGCCCTCGACGCCGCGGACGCGCGCCGGTACGGGGTGCCCCATACCGGTCCGGACGGGACCGTGCTGCGTGCGAGACGGGTGGGGCCGGCGTCGGCGGTCGACCTGAGCGGCGCCGTGTGCACGAGCGCCGACGAGTGCACGGGGATGATCACGGAGGGCCGGGACCTCGTGCTCCGGGCCGAGGACGCGGCGACCGGCGCGGAGCGCTGGACCGTCACCGTCCCGTTCCGGACGGTGGACGCCACGCAGTGCACCCGCACGTACGGCGCGTCGTGGGGCAGCTCGGAGACCCGCCTGGTGCTGAGCGGTCAGCTCGCCCCCGATGCCTTCGGCGCGCGCGTCACCGCCGACCTCATCGACCTCAGCGGCTGCGGCGTGCAGGCTGCCGTCACGCCCGACGGGACGGTGCTCGGCGCCGAGCTCGAACCCGGCACGAGCCTCGTGATGAGCCTCCGCGAGGGGGGCTACGCCGGCACGAGCTTCGACGGCGCGGCCGGCGCCACCCTGTACGCCGCCGACGGCGACGTCGTCGGCGAGATCACCGGGTACCCGCGCCGGCCCCGGGCGACCGACCAGTCCGAGCCGGCGACGGTGCTCGGGGTGGACGAGCCCGGGCGCCGTCTGCGGGCCTACGCCGCGGACGGCACGCCGCGCTGGGACGTCACGCTGCAGTCGGGCGGACAGGACTTCCTCGCGCAGGTGGGCGACACGGCGGTGATCACGACGGGGGCGGGGAAGGTGCGCGGCCTGGATCTCGCCACCGGCGAGGAGCGGTGGGTCTGGGACGGCTCGGACCCGTCGGCCGAGGACGACGTCGGGTACTTCGGGAGCGCCCACGTCGTCCAGGCCTTCACCGACGGAGAGGTCGTCCTGCTGCTGACGGAGGGCGAGACCGGCAGCACTCAGGGCCTCGTCGCGCTCGACGCGTCCTCGGGCGCCGTGGTCTGGGAGCGTGCCGGCGGCGGAACCGTCACCTCGTTCGACCCGACGGACCGCGGCCTCGTCGAGCAGGGGATCGTCGGAGGCCTCGTGGCGGTGGACGGGAACCTGCTGGAAGTCACCCCGCGCGGCGTCCGTGGCCTCGGATGAAACCGACACGCACCCGGCATACGCTCGACCGCATGGCACGTGATCCGGACGAGGGTGGTGCGTTCGTCTTCGACCTCGTCGACGACGACGTGGCCGATCTCGAGGCGCCGCTCACTCCGTCCGGCGCGGACGGCCCGTCCGGCGCGGACGGCGAGGGTGATCCCGACGGCGTCGACCTGGCGCCCGGTGAGGTGCTGTCGGGCACGCTGGGCCGGGGGCTGCGTGTGCTCGCGCCGGTCCTGGCGGTCCTGGCGGTCGTGGTGGGCACGGGTTTCGCGGTCGACGGCGTGCGGGACGGAGCGCGCATGGAGCGGATGCGCGACGTCCACGGGGGCGTCGTCGACGTGTCCGCACCGCTCCGGGAGACGTGGGAGTGGGACGGCCGGGTCGGTCCCGTCGGGGTCGCGGACGAGGGGCGGTGGAACGAGGTGGCCGTGCTCGGCGACCTGCTCGCGTTCCAGTCGGGCGAAGACCTCGTGGCCCTGGATCCCGCGACGGGTGACGAGGCGTGGCGGCTCCGGCTCGGCGAGGACCCGGACTGCGGGCCGCAGGGCTCGGTGGGCTGGGCCGAGGCCGTGACGTCGCAGCTGGTCTGCCTGGCGGACGCCGGACCGGACCGGGTGGCGGTGGTGGTCGGGCCGGACGGTGTCGCCTCCGCCGAACGCACCCTCGGCGCGGCGGACGCACGCCGGTACGGCGCGGCCCGTCCCGGGCCGGACGGGACCGTGCTGCGCGCCGAGCGCGTGGGTCCCGAGCCGCCGTCGGGCGCGAACGACGGCGTGTGCACCAGCCCGGGTGAATGCACCGGCACGGTCGAGGTGGGCCGGGCCGTGCGGATCCGTTCCGAGGACGCGGTCACGGGCGAGGAACGCTGGCGCGTGACCGTTCCCTTCCGGTCCACGCGCGCCGACCAGTGCACCAACTGGTACGCCACGCACTGGGACGGGTCGAGCAACATGATGGACCTGGACGACATGGTCGACGACGACGGCTTCGGCGCACGGATCACCGCCGACGTGGTGCAGCTGTACGGCTGCGGCGTCGAGTCGGCGGTCACCGGCGACGGGGTGCTGCTCGGCGCGGAGAGCGAACCGGGGACACGCGGCGTGGAGAGCCTTCGCACCGGCGGGTACATGCTGTACACCTTCGACGGCGCGGTCAGCAGCACCCTCTACGACGCCGACGGCGGTCTCGTCGGCGAGATCGACGGGTACGTGCTCGAACCGACCGCGGTCGACGGGTCGGAGCCGGAGACGCTCCTCGCCTCGGGGGCGTCGGGCCCGTCGGTGCGGTCCTACGCCCTGGACGGCACCTCGCGCTGGGACGACGCGGCCCCGGGGGAGATGCAGCTGTTCCTGGCGCAGGTGGGCGGGGCGGCGATCTTCCAGACCGGGGCGGGGCAGGTGCGCGCGCTGGACCTCGCGACGGGGACGGAACAGTGGACCTGGGACCCGGCGGAGCCCGACGAGGCGTACCCGAACGATCTGTACGTGACCCGGGCCTTCACCGACGGGCAGTTCGTGCTGCTGGTCGTCGAGACCTCGGCCGGCGGGAAAGGGCTGGTGGCGCTCGACGCGGTCTCCGGCGAGGTGGCCTGGGAGCAGCACGGCTTCGAAGTGAGCTCGTCCGACAAGGCCCTGGGACCCAGCTCGGGGCTGGTCGCCGTCGACGGCAACCTGCTGGAGGTCGCGCCGGGCGGCGTCCGCGGGCTCGGCTGAGCGGATGGCAGGCCGGCGCCTGCGTCGCTTTTGGAGGAAATGCGGGCCCGCGTGGGCATACTCTCAGCCGCATGGCACGCGATCCGGGCGAGGGCGAGGCGTTCGTCTTCGACCTCGTCGACGACGACGGGGATGTGCCCACGTCCCCGCTGGGCCCTGACGCCGGCGCGGAGGGTGACGTGGACGGCGTCGGGCCGGATGGCGCCGGGCTTGAGGCGGGCGGGCCGCTGCCTCACGGTGCGCTCGGCCTGAGGCTGCGCGCGCTGGCGCCGGTCGCGGCGGTGCTGGCCGTCGTCCTGGGCACGGGGTTCGCCGTCGACAGCATGCGGGACGCCGCGCGGACCGAGCGGATCCGCGAGGTGCCCGGCGGCGTCGTGGACGTGTCCGCGCCGCTCGAGGAGGCCTGGGCCTGGGAAGCGCCGATGGATGCCGCCGACGCCATGGGGTGGTTCGGGGTAGCTGATCTCGAGGGCATGCTCGCCTTCCGCTCGGAGCAAGAGCTCATCGGGCTGGACCCGGCGTCGGGCGAGCGGGCGTGGTCCGTGCGGCTCCGCGAGGACTCGGAGTGCGGGCCGCTCGGCTACCCGGGTGGGACGGGGCTCGCGACGTCGGTCCTGGTCTGCGTCCAGGATGCGGGCGCGGCGCGGGAGGCCTTCACGGTAGGGCCGGACGGTGTCGCGTCGGAGCCCCGAGCGCTCGACACGGCGGACGACCGCCGCTACGGGAGGGCGCGGCCCGGCCCCGACGGGATGGTGCTGCGGGCCAAGCGGATCGGCCTCGAGTCCGCGATCGACGTGGGAGACGCCCGGTGCACGGAGACGACGGGGGAATGCAGCGGGACCGTCGAGGCCGGGCGGGACCTCCAGCTCCGTGCGGAGGATGCGACCACCGGCGAGGAGCGCTGGAGCGTGACGATCCCGTTCCGGGCGACGGCCGCCCAGCAGTGCAACCCCTGGTTCGGTGAGCCGTGGAACGGGTGGGAGGACGTGCCTGCCGACGAGGCACTGGCCCCCGACGTGTTCGGTGCCTACTTCGGGACCGGGCTCATCGACCTGTGGGGCTGTGGCACGGCGGCTGCTGTGACCACCGGTGGTGCCCTGGTGAGGGTGCACGAAGAGGCAGGGCCGGCCACGGTGCTCAGCCTCGGCACCGCCCGGCATGCCGGGCAGGCGACGACCATGGCGGTGATCGAGTCCGGCGGTCCGCCGCGCACCATCCTGTTCGGGCCGGACGGCGACGTCGTCCGCGAGATTCCCGGGAGTGCGAGCGTTCCGCAGACCACCGACGAGGGCGAAGCGCTGACCCTGCTCGTGTCCGACGAGTCCGGATATGGCCTGCGTTCCTACGCGGCGACGGACGGGGCGGAACGCTGGAACGTCGACAGCGCGGGCAGCTCTTCGGGCTTCCTCGCGCAGGTGGCCGGCATCGCGGTGACCGCGACCTGGACCGGGAGTGTCCGAGGGTTCGATCTCGCCACCGGTGCGGAGCAGTGGTCATGGGACATCGGCGAGGTCGAGGGCAGCTCGTCCTACGGGAGCGAGTACGCGGTCCAGGCGTTCACCGACGGCCGGTTCGTGCTTCTCGTGCTGCAGGGCGGGGACGGCACGATGGGGCTGGCGTCGCTCGACGCCACGTCGGGAGAGCTCGTCTGGGACGGGAGGCCGGCGGGCGACGAAAACCTGCCCCCGGGCGCCATGCTGCTCGCGGTCGGCGGTCGCCTGGTCGCCATGACATCGGAGGGCATCAGCGGGCTGGGCTGACCGCGCCGTCCGCCATCGTGCGTGTCAGTGGGTCGTCCTAGGGTGGGGCCATGGTGAAGATCGGCGCGCACGTGGACCTGACCGACGCGATCGGTGCGGCGAAGACGCTCGGCGCGGACACGGTGCAGGTGTTCCTCAGCGACCCCCAGGCCTGGAAGGTCCCGGACCTCCCGTACGAGGGCGGCGCGGAGGCGCTCCGGGCCGACGCCGCCGCGGCCGGCATCGACCTCTACGTGCACGCGCCGTACGTCATCAACGTGGCGTCCACCAACAACCGCATCCGCATCCCGAGCCGCAAGCTGCTGCAGCAGATCATGGACGGCGCCGAAGCGATCGGCGCCCAGGGCGTGGTGGTGCACGGCGGGCACGTGACCGCCAAGGACGAGCCGGCCAAGGGCTTCGACAACTGGCGCAAGGCGATCGACGCCCTGGAGACCGACGTCCCGGTGCTCATCGAGAACACGGCGGGCGGCGACTACTCCATGTCGCGCCGCCTGGAGCGGATCGAAGGGCTGTGGGCGGCGGTCACCACGGCGAACGGCGGGGACAACGTCGGGTTCACCCTCGACACGTGCCACGCCTGGGCCAGTGGGTTCGACCTCGCGACGGCCGTCGACGACATCCGTGCGATCACGGGCCGCATCGACCTGGTGCACGCGAACGACTCGCGCGACGCCGCCGGGTCCGGCGCCGACCGGCACATCAACTTCGGCAAGGGCATGATCCCCGAGGAGCTGCTGGTGGGCGTGATCGCTGCGGCGGACGCCCCGGTCATCTGTGAGACCAAGGGCGACATGGCGCCGGACATCGCGTGGCTGCGGGAGCGGCTGGGCTGATGTTCTCAGCCGGATGACTGGCAGGATCTGACGCATGGCAACGACGCAGCGAGTAGTGGTCACCGGAGCGAGCGGGAAGCTCGGCCGGTTCGTGGTGGAGCACCTGGCGGACTCGGGCTACCACGTGGTCTCGACGGACCGGGTGGCGCCTCCGCAGGGCAGCCCGGGCAACTTCACGGTCGCCGACCTGACTGACCTCGGCCAGGTGATCGAGCTGCTGTCCGGCGTGGACGAGGGGCAGGCCGCCGACGCCGTCGTGCATCTGTCCGCGATCCCCGCACCCGGGCTGGCGACCAACGCCGCGACCTTCCGCAACAACGTGCCCAGCACGTACAACGTGCTGCGGGCCGCCCAGGTGGTCGGCATCCGGAACGTCGTGACGGCGTCCTCCGAGACGGTGCTGGGCCTGCCGTTCGACGTGCCGCCGCCATACATCCCGGTGGACGAGGAGTACGACGTGCTGCCGCAGTCGACCTACTCGCTCGGCAAGTCGCTCGAGGAGGAGATGGGCAAGCACTTCACGCGCTGGGACCCGGAGCTGAAGGTCGCCGCGCTGCGGTTCTCGAATGTGATGCGGCCGAGCGACTACTCCAGCTTCCCGTCCTGGCAGGACGACGCCGCCGCCCGACGCTGGAACCTCTGGGGCTACATCGACGGCCGCGACGGCGCGCAGGCGGTGCGCCGGGCCCTGGAGGCCGACTTCACGGGGTTCGAGGCGTTCGTGATCGCGAACGAGGACACCGTGATGCGGCGGGATTCCGCCGACCTGGTGGCCGAGGTGTTCCCCGACGTGCCGCTCAAGCGTCCGCTGCAGGGGCGCGAGACGCTCCTGAGCATCGACAAGGCCCGCCGCATCCTCGGCTACACCCCGCAACACCACTGGCAGGACAACCTCTGACGCCTTGTTGTGGGCGTGATCGTTGCGCCTAAAACGGGCGGGTAGTCGCAACGATCACGCCCACAACAAGAAAGGGGGCTAGTTCGGCGGGAGGGGGAGGGTGATCTGGTCGGGGGTTCGGATCTCCGACCAGGCGCGCGCCCGCGGCAGGCGGTGGATGGTGATGTCAGGAGGCCGGACGCCCGACGGCGTCGGGGGCGGCTCCGCGAGCACGTCCGCCCCGGGCAGCGGGCCGAGGCCCAGGCGGGTCAGCGCGGCGATGTCCTCCACCGGCACCTGGTAGGTCCGGAACGGGCCCAGCGGCGGGATGTCGTCCCTGGCCAGTGCCTGTGCCGTGATCTCCTGGAGACGGGCGTCGTCGAGCTGCGGGGTCTGGTCCAGCACGAACCCGGTCGCCTGCAGCAGGTCGCCCGGCCCGACCCAGGCGACGATCTTCCAGAACAGGCGCGGGATGCGGACGCCGCGGTAGAGCGGGTCGTCGATGGTGAAGACCGGGCCGGTCTGGACCGCGAGGCGGTGGTCGTGCGTGGCGGCGTAGGTGAGCACGTGGTCCTCGAGCCCGTTCCACAGCTCCTTGGACTGGTTGAACCTGTTCACCTGCGGCGCGGCGTTCGTATACGTGAACGTGTCGTGGTTGGCCCGGGCGGCCGTCTCGGCGTCGCCCCAGACGGGGTCGAGACGGCGCACCAGGTGACCGCGGTCGAGCGGGTTGCCCGAGTAGAGCTCGCTGCCCGACTGCTCGCCGGTCGGGACGCGGCCGTCCAGCCGCCACCGGCCGGTACGGCGCAGGGCCAGCAGTGTGGAGCCGTCGACCATGCAGGCGGTGGCCGCGGCCAGCCGCCGGCTCGGGTCCAGCAGGACCGAGAAGTGGGTGTAATCCAGAACACGTACCTCGACGGGCGAGACGGGGAGCGGGACGGTGAAACCGAGGAACTCTGCGTCGTAGCCGGTCACAGACAGACAGCCAACCAGAGTCGGACAGGTCATGGCCAGACCAACAATCGGACGCGATGAACGGGGAATGGCAATCTGGTCCTAGGCTCTAGCCCGTGAGTGAATCAACTCAGACCGTCCGCGGCAACGCCCGGCACGAGGTACCCGACCCGCTGCGCGAGGACGTGCGCCTGCTCGGCGGACTTCTCGGCAGGATTCTCCGCGAGGACGGCGGCCAGGATCTCCTGGACGACGTCGAACGTCTCCGCGAGCTGACCATCCGTGCCTACGGCGACCCGTCGCCGCACGCCCTGGACGAGGCCGCCGAGGTCGTGGCGTCCTTCTCCGTGGAGCGCGCCGAGCAGGTCGCCCGTGCCTTCACCTGCTACTTCCACCTCGCGAACCTCGCGGAGGAGTACCACCGAGTCCGCGTGCTGCGGTCGCGCGAGGCCGAGACGACCACCGGCCCGGCCGTCCTCGAGGACACGATCCCGGCGGCGTTTGCCCGGCTCACCGAGGAGGTGGGACGGGAAGAGGCCCTGCGTCGGCTCGGCGAGCTGGAGTTCCGGCCGGTCCTGACGGCGCACCCGACCGAGGCCCGCCGTCGGGCCATCAGCGGGACCATCCGCCGCATCTCGGACCTCGTCGCCGAGCGGGACGCGCGCCGCCTCGGCGGCGTGACGCTCGCCGAGAACGAGCGGCGCATCCTCGCCGAGATCGACACCATGTGGCGCACCGCGCCCGTGCGGACCAGCAAGCCCTCGGTGCTCGACGAGGTCAAGACGGTCATGGGCGTGTTCGACGCCGTCCTGGTGGACGTCTTCGGCGACGTGTACCGGCGCCTCGACGACTGGCTCCTGGCGGACGACGCCGGCCGTGCCACCCCCGTCGCGAAGCCGTTCGTGAAGCTCGGCACCTGGATCGGCGGCGACCGCGACGGCAACCCGAACGTCACCGCCGAGGTCACCCGCCAGGCCGCGACCCTCGCGGCGGACCACGCGCTGGCGGCACTGGAGCGCCTGGCCGTCGAGACCGGGCGCAAGCTGACGCTCGACGCCGAGGGCACCGCGCCGTCGTCGGACCTCAATGCCCTGTGGCAGCGGATCCGCCAGATGTCCGAGGACGTGGCCCGGCGGGCCCAGGAAGCCTCGCCCAACGAGCCGCACCGGGCGGTCATGCTCGCGCTCGCGGAGCGCCTCGCCGCCACCCGGACGCGCAACGCCGACCTCGCGTACGCGAATGCCGAGCAGTTCGAGGCGGACCTGCTCGTGGTGCAGGACTCGCTCGTGGCGACGGGCGCGGCCCGCGCCGCGTACGGCGACCTGCAGCGCCTGGTCTGGCAGGTGCAGACCTTCGGGTTCCACCTGGCGGAGCTCGAGGTGCGGCAGCATTCCCAGGTGCACGCAGCGGCGCTCGCCGAGATCCGTGAGCTGGGGGTCGACGGCGCGCTGAGCGACAAGACCCGCGAGGTGCTCGACACCTACCGGGCCCTCGGTGCGATCCAGCGCCGGTTCGGCGAGCGCGCCGCGCGCCGCTACATCGTCTCGTTCACGCAGGCGCCGGAGCACCTCGCCGCCGTCTACGAGCTGGCCTCGTACGCCTTCGCGGACGACCCGGAGGCCGGGCCCGTCATCGACGCGATCCCGCTGTTCGAGACGTTTGCTGACCTGCAGAACTCGGTGCCGATCCTGGACGCGATGCTGACCCTGCCCGCCGTGCAGAAGCGCCTGGCCGAGAACGGCCGGCGCGTCGAGGTGATGCTCGGCTACTCGGACTCGTCCAAGGACGTCGGCCCCGTGGCGGCGACGCTCGCCCTGCACGACGCCCAGTCGCGCATCGCCGAGTGGGCGCGGGACAACGACCTCAAGCTCACCCTGTTCCACGGCCGCGGCGGTGCGCTCGGCCGCGGCGGCGGTCCGGCCAACCGGGCGGTGCTCGCGCAGCCGCCGCACTCGGTGGACGGCCGGTTCAAGCTGACCGAGCAGGGTGAGGTCATCCTCGCCCGGTACGGCGACCCCGTCATCGCGTCCCGGCACATCGAGCAGGTCGCCGCGGCGACGCTGCTGGCGTCGGCGCCGTCTGTCGAGTCGGTCAACGAGAGCGCTGCCGCGAAGTTCGCCCCGCTCGCGAAGGCCCTGGACGCCACGTCCCGAGAGCGGTTCCACGAGCTCGTGAAGGCCGACGGGTTCCCGCAGTGGTTCGCGCAGGTCACGCCCCTGGAGGAGGTCGGCCTGCTGCCCATCGGGTCGCGCCCCGCGAAGCGCGGCCTCTCGGTCAACTCGCTCGACGACCTGCGTGCGATCCCCTGGGTCTTCTCGTGGTCCCAGGCTCGGATCAACCTGGCCGGCTGGTACGGCCTGGGTACGGCGCTGGCCGCGGTCGGCGACGTCGAGCTGCTGAAGTCGGCGCGCAAGGAGTGGCCGCTGTTCGCGACTCTGCTCGACAACGTCGAGATGTCGCTCGCCAAGACCGACGAGCGGATCGCCGCGCAGTACCTCGCGCTGGGTTCGCGCGACGACCTCGCGGCGATGGTGCTCGACGAGCTGCGCCTCACGCGCGAGTGGGTGCTGAGGATCAGCGGCAACGAGTGGCCGCTGGCCTCCAAGCGGGTGCTCGGCCGCGCCGTCCAGCTGCGGTCGCCGTACGTCGACGCCCTCTCGTTGCTGCAGGTCCGCGCGCTGCGCGGCCTGCGTACCGGGTCCGACGGCGGATCCGCGGTCGACGGCGACTACGCCGGCCGGCTGCAGCATCTGCTGCTGCTGACGGTCAACGGGGTCTCGGCGGGCCTGCAGAACACGGGGTGAGCTGAGGTGGGGTGCGGTCGGTTGCGCGGGCGTTGTCCGTGAGTTCGGTCGGTCGCGCGGGTGTCGGCCGTGAGTTCGGTCGGTTGCTTCGAGATCGGTCCAACGATTGACCGATCTCGAAGCATCGGACCGATCTCGACGAGGCAGCGATGCAACTGACCGAACTGGCGGCGTCTCGCGGACGTCAGGGCAGCGTCGGGCACGGAAGGATCCAGCGAACGATGGGAAGACGATGAGCGCAGTACTGGTCGGGACGTCCCACGGGACCGACGATCCTGCAGGTCAGGCCGCCGTTCGTGCACTGCTCGACGGCGTCCGCGCGGCGCGGCCCGAGCTCGACGTGCGCGAGGCGTTCGTGGACGTGCAGCAGCCCGAGGTCGATGAGGTGCTGACCAGGGCGGTGCGGGACGCACACACCGCCGCTGGCTACGGCGGCGGGTCCGGCCCGGTAGGGCCGACGGCGGTCGTCGTGCCGCTGCTGCTGTCGACCGGGTATCACGTGCGGCACGACATCGCGCAGGCCGTTGGCACGGTGAACGCGGCGGGCGAGGGCGTCGCGGTCGCCGCCGAGCCACTTGGGCCGCACCCGCTGCTCGTCGACATCCTCGCCGACCGGTACGCCGCCGCCGAGGCCGCGCACGGCCCTTTCCGGTCCGACGACGCCGTCGTGCTCGCCGCCGCCGGCTCCTCGGTGGCGGCCGCGGCGATCGCCGTCGAGGAGGTCACCAGCGCGCTGGCGCAGCGGCTGGGGCGGCCCGTGACGCCGTCGTACGGGGCGGGCGCCGAGCCGCGCGTCCCTGCCGCGGTGGCCGCGGCACGGGCTGCCGCCGGCACCGCTGTCTCAGGCGCGGCGCGCGTGATCGTCGTGTCCTACCTGCTCGCGCCCGGATACTTCCTGGACCGCGTGCTGGAGGCGGGCGCCGACGTCGTGACCGAACCGGTCGCCGGCCCGGCCGGAGCCGAGAAGGCGGACCCGCGCCTGGTCCAGGTGGTGCTGGACCGCTACGACGCGGCGATCAGCTCCTGATCCACCTGTCAGACGCACAGGTCACCGGAGTGACCCGTGGGTCTGACAGGTCCGGGAGCGCTCAGGCCCAGCCGAACGCGATGCGCACCCGCTCCACGCTGGACCTCAGGCCCCACTGCTCGGTCAGCGCCGCGAGCGCCTCGGGATCGGCGGGCGCCGTGGGCACCTTCGGATCGAACTCCGGCAGCGGCACGTCCCGCGCCACCTGCACCACGACGGGCGCGACCTGAAGGTAGGCGTCGGCCTCCAGGAGGCGACGACGCTGGGTCGAGGTCAGGCCAGGGTCTCCGGCGTCCCGGGCCGCGAGGATCCCTGCCAGGGTGCCGTACTGGGCGAGCAGCCTTGCGGCCGTCTTCTCGCCGACGCCGGGTACGCCCGGCAAGCCGTCGCTCGGGTCGCCGCGGAGGGTCGCCATGTCGGCGTAGGCCTGCCCCGAGGCCACGCCGTACTTCTCGGCCAGCCGCTTCTCGTTCACCACGTCGGGGTCGCGGATGCCGCGCGCGGGGTACAGCACCCGGACGCCGGCGGCGTCGTCGACCAGCTGGAACAGGTCGCGGTCGCCCGTGACGATGTCCACCGGCCCGGTCTGCTCCGTGACCGCGCGGGTGGTCAGGGTGCCGATGACGTCGTCCGCCTCGTAGCCGGGTACCCCCACGCGCGCGATGCCGAGCGCCGCGAGCAGGTCCACGATGATCGGCACCTGCGCGAGCAGCACCTCGGGCACCTCCTCGATGCCGGTGGTGCCGGGCACCTCCTGCGCGACCCGGTGCGCCTTGTAGCTGGGGATGGCCTCGACCCGGAAGGCGGGTCGCCAGTCGTCGTCCCAGCACGCGACCATGCGGTCGGAACCGTGCGTCGTGGTGAGCCACGCGATGGTGTCCAGCAGGCCGCGGACGGCGTTGACCGGCATGCCGTTGGGCGCCCGCAGCGAGTCGGGGACGCCGAAGAACGCGCGGAAGTACAGCGAGGCGGTATCGAGGAGCATGAGGCTCATGCAGGAAGCCTGCCACGACCCTCTGACACGCGTGTGCTCGAGGCGCCGGCGTCCGCCGTCGTGGCGCGTTGCAGGACTGATCCCGATGAAATACGCGCCGAAAGCCGGTTCCGGGCCGGTGTGCCCGTAGTGTCCGAACATGGCAAGCAAAGAACAACAGGTGACCGAGGTCATCGAGGGCCTCGGCCTTGGCATGACAGCGGCCGGCGAGACGAGCGTGACCTCCGCGAGGGCGGACCTCGAGCGCGCACTGCGCCACGCCTGGTCGAGCTGGGCGCACACGAGCGACTACCCGTTGATCGACCGGGTGCAGAAGCCGGAGAACGAGCTCCGGTCCGGGATCCAGGGCTCGAACCGGCGGACGAACGCGGCAGTCGTCTGGCGGGAGGTCGACGGCCGGTTCGTCGTCGACGTCACGCTGGTGAACAGGACGCCGGAGGAAGCGGCGCGCTTCGTCGGCGATCGGCCGCTCGAGGAGTGGACGCAGCTCGCAGAGCTCTTCCTCGGCGCGCTCGACCCCGGCGGGGTGCCTGTGTGAGGGACGGTGCCCACGGCACACGGATGACGGCGATCGCAGGCGACGCTTCGAGCCCGGTCAGCCGAACAGTCTGCCCACCGCCACGCCCAGTCCGGCTGCCGTGACGGTGATCATCAGCGTGCCCAGGGTGTTCGCCACCGCGAGGTGCATCCGGCCGGACTGGGCCAGACGCACGGACTCCACGGTGGCTGTGGAAAACGTGGTGAACCCGCCGCACAGTCCCACCGTGACGGCGAGCTGCAGCACCGTGGCGGTGTCGGCGGACACACCGAAGCGCATCAGCGCGAAGAACAGCGTCGAGAACACCCCGATGAGGAACGAGCCCACGACGTTCACGACGAACGTCCCCCACGGGAACCCGCCGCTGTGCCGGGAGCGGATCTCGCCGTCGACCACGAACCGGGCGGCGGCGCCGATGCCACCCCCTACGGCCACCACGAGCAGCTCGATCATCCCGTCACCTACGCTTCCGACGTTGATCGGCGCGCGCCGCGATCGCGATCCCGCCGAGACATGCAGCGGTGCCGCCCACGAGCGTGAGCACCACGTACAGCAGGGCGAGCCAGGCGGACACATCGACGAGCAGCCGCTGCGTCTCCAGGGCCAACGCCGAGTAGGTGGTGAACCCGCCGAGCACGCCCGTGCCGATGCCGAGTCGGATCTTGCGACGTCGCACGGTCTCGCGGCCGCGGCGGGAGAGGGCTTCCAGAAGGTATCCCAGGGCGAGCGCGCCGACCACGTTGACCACGAGCGTCCCGATCGGGAACCAGAGCACCGTCTCGGCCGTGCTCGGGAACAGGATGGTCAGCGGCGTCAGGAGCACGCCCGCCCAGATGCTCAGCAGGTACCGGGCAACTGAGCCGCCGGCCCCGCCGAGCGCGACCAGCCCGACGTACCGCCAGTCGCGGTGCGGTGCTCGTGTCACGCGGCGTGCTCCCTCGTGAGCGCTCGACAGGTCTTGGGAGAACCTATCGTTCACGGGGCCGACGTCGTCTCGGGGAGGACTACGACAGGGCGCGGCTGGTTATGGATGAGCCGGCCGGCGACGGTCCCGCCCACGAGGTTCGTCGCCCAGCCGCGCAGGCCGGGCCGTGCGGCGCCGACGACGATCATCGCGGCCCCCACCTCGTCGGCCACGCGACCCAGCTCGGCGGCCGGGTCACCGGCGCCCCGCAGGGCGCTCCATGGCAGGCCGACGTCGGCCATCGCCCGGTTCAGCCCGTCCAGGACGTCGGCACCGTACGCGTCGGAGGACACGGCAATGTCCGGGTCCACCGACACGGTGAATCCTCGTGAGTCCGAGACGGCTGTCTCGTCCACCCACACACATACGAGCTCGATCAGGCTTCCACCCAGCGACTGGACGAGCGACGCTGCCCGCCGAGCCAGGTCTGGGTGCTTGTGGTCGACGCCGACCACCACGGATCGCACAGTCACCCTCGTGAGGGTATTGCCAAATGCCTAGTCGAGGTGGCTCGGCAGGCCGAATCGGGGGAACCACTTCTCCGTGTCGAGGAAAGTGGTGATGCCGGTGATGTGCGTGCCGTCGTTCTCCAGCACCACGACACCCCAGGGGTAGTGGCCACCCTTCGGGTCCTGCTTGTACTGCGCGAACCCCGGCGTGCCGTTGACGTGGATGGGCACGCAGCGCGAACCCTCGCATGCGCTGCCAGGCCCGAGCAGCCACGCCTGGATGTTCTCGATGCCCTCCAGCCACATGGCGTAGGGCGGCATGTTCATGACCGCGTCCTCGCGGAGCAGGTTGGCCAGCGCCGTCATGTCGTAACGCTCGAACGCCTCGACGTACCGCTCCAGCAGCTTCGACTCGTCCGCCGACGTAGGCGCCGACGACCCCGAGGTGTCCGACCGGTCCGGTGCCTTGTCGGCGAGGGTGGCCCGTGCGCGCTGGAGCGCACTGTTCACCGAGGCCACCGAGGTGTCGAGCAGCGTGGCGACCTCCGTGGCCGGCCACCGCAGCACCTCCCGCAGGATCAGCACCGCGCGCTGCTTGGCCGGCAGGTGCTGCAGGGCCGCGACGAACGCGAGCCGCACCGACTCCCGCGCGACGGCCGTGTCGGCGGGATCGCTGGCTCCGGGCAGCACGTGCTCGGTCGGCACCGGCTCCACCCAGGCGTACTCGGGCAGCACCGTCGCGAGGCTCTCCTCGACCGGATCGACGGAGGCGCCGAGGCCCATGGGCCGCTCGCGCTTGGCCCGGCTGGAGCCAAGCTGGTCGAAGCACACGTTGGTGGCAATCCGGTACAGCCACGTGCGCAGCGAGGAGCGGCCCTCGAACCGCTCGTACGACCGCCACGCGCGAAGGAGTGTCTCCTGTACCGCGTCGTCGGCGTCGAACGCGCCGCCAAGCAGCCGGTAGCAGTATCCGGTGAGCTCCCGGCGGTAGACCTCAAGTTCGGCCGATAGCTCGTCCGGGGCGAGGTCTCCGCCGGTACTTTGCTTTGGGTGTGACGCTGTCTGTGCCATGCATCACACCGTACGCGGGACCACTGACACGCCGGCCGGGATTCGACCCTGGCCGAAGCAGCTTGCCGAAGTTCACCCTGGTGTGCGGGTCACGCCAAGTCGAGCTCGAACCAGACGGTCTTGCCGATCCGCCGGTTCGTGCGTACGCCCCCCGGGCGCTGCGCCGCCGGAGGCTCACCGTGCCGGTCCACGCCCCAACGGGACGCGAGCCGCTCGAGGAACTGCACGCCGCGCCCGCCGAACTCGGTGACCGTCGGGTCGCGCAGCTCGGGCTGCACGGTCGACGAGTCGCGCACACCGATCCGCAGCCGCTTCAGGTCGACCTCGACGGTCGCGGTGAACGGCGCCTGCCCGTGGTCGACGGCGTTGGTCAGCACCTCCGACGTCAGCAGCATCACCGTGCGGCGCAGCGGCATCGGCACGCCGCAGCTCTCCAGCACGTCGTCGACCCAGATACGGGCGGGGCCGACGTCGCACAGCGAGGGGGCGAGCTTGCGTTCCGCCGTGGCGGGACGCCCGAGCGACGGCGGGCCCGACGGCGCCGCGGCCCGCACCCGGACGGCGAGCACGGCGACGTCGTCCCGCTGGTCGTCCGATGCGAGGCGGCGCACCAGGGTGACCGGCAGCGCGGCGGTGGCCGTGTCGCCTAGCACGCCGAGCGTCTTCTGCAGGCGGTTCAGCCACTGGTCGGGCGTCGTGCCGCGCTGCTCGGCGAGGCCGTCCGTGTAGAGCAGGAGGGTGTCGCCGGGATAAAGGGTGGTGACGTGGTCGGTGCGTTTCGACGTCGGGCGAACGCCGAGCATCATGTCCGGCAGCACCGCCAGGCGCTCCACGTTCCCGTCTTGCCGGAGCACGAGGGGCGGCGGGTGACCGGCCGTGGACCAGGTGAGGTGGTAAGCCCCTGGAACCCGCTCCAGGCGGGCCACCACGGCGGTCCCGCTGGCGAGCAGCCCCAGGCCCGAGTTGGCCTTGTCCAGCAGGGACAGCAGGGCCGACGGCGACTCGTCGTGGCTCCATGCGAACGCACGCAGCAGGGACCGGAGCTGGCCCATCTTGGCCGCTGCGCGCATGTCGTGGCCGGTCACGTCGCCGATCATGAACATGGTCACGTCGTCGTCGACCGCCACGGCGTCGTACCAGTCGCCGCCGATCTGGTCGGAGCGCGTGGCCGGCGCGTACGTGGCCGCCATGTCGAGGTGAGGTACCTCGGGCAGGCGGCTGAGCATCGCGCGCTGCAGGGTCTTCGCGGACTCGCGGCGCTCCTCCAGGAGGCGTGCGCGTTCGAGAGCGTGTCCCGTGTAGTGCGCGAGGCCGGTCTGGAGCGCGTACGAGTCCTTGTCCGGTCCGCGGTCGTGGTCCCACGACAGCGCGATGACGGCGACCACGGCCCCGGCCGTCACGACGGGGAGGAATGCCCGGGCGCCGATCTCCGGGTCGCACAGGTCCTTGACCTCGGGGTATGCCGAGAACATCTCGTCGCCCGTCCGGAAGAACAAGGGCTGCCCGGTGCGCGCCGCCTCGGCCAGCGGCCGCTGCTCGTCCAGCTTGGCCTGCCGGAGCCGCTGGGGGAACTGCGGCTCCGCGTGAACGAGGGAGCGGTAGGTGATGCCCCGGCCGTCCGCGTCGGCCACGGCGAACGCGCAGTACCGCGCGCCGATGCCCGCCGTGCCGACCTCGATGATGACCTCTTCCACCTGGTCCATCGTGTTCGCGTTGGCGAACGCCTCGCTCAAGGACAGCAGGAACCGGCTGCGGCGGTTGGCCCGGACCGCGGTCTCCTGGATGCGCCGCGCTCGCTCGCGCTCGGCGCGCAGGCGTAGCTCGGCGGTGCACGCCGCGGCGAGGTCGGCGAGCGAGTCCCGGTCGTCCTGGGACCACTCGCGCGGCTCATCCACCACCGCGCAGAGCGCCCCGACGGCGCGCCCCCGCAGATCGAAGACCGGATAACCGGCGAGCGCGACCAGGCCCATCTCGCGCACCAGGTAGCTGTCGCGCAGCACGGGGTCCTCGCGGGCGTCAGATGTCACCACCGGCTCGCCGCGAGTAGTGATGACGTTGGTGAGCGTGCCGGGGTGCTGCAGCATCCGGTTCGACTGCATGGGCTCCGGCATCCCCGACGCGCCCGCGAGCACTTGCCCCTCGCGGACCACGAAGTACACGACGGCGGCGGGCACGCGCAGGTGGCGTCGAACCAGACGAGCGAACCGGTCGAATGCCTCGTCCGCAGTGGGTGAACCGAGACCGACGTGCTCGAGGTCTCGCAACGCCTGGAGGTCCGTCGGCATCTGCTCAGTATTGCCAGAGAAGGGCGCGTGCGCGACAGATGTACCGGATGTGTCCCTTTTGCGCCGGGCAGATAGTCTCCGGCGCTCGCGGTCACACCTCGAGCAGGCCGCGCTGGTGCGCGAGGCTCACCGCCTCGGCGCGTCCCGAGGCGCCGAGCTTGGCCAGCAGATTGGACACGTGCACGCTGACCGTCTTGGTCGAGATGAACAGCCGCTCACCGATCTGCCGGTTCGACAGGCCCTGCGCGACCAGACCGAGCACCTCCTCCTCGCGTTCGGTGAGCGTTGACGCCGTCGCGCGGCGTACTCCGGGCAGGTCGAGCCGGGCCCGCCGGGCCAGCGCACGGACGGCGTCGGCCAGGGGTCTCGCACCCATCCCCTCCGCCTCCGAGAGTGCCTCGGCCGCCTCGACCTCCGCCGCCTGCCGTTCGCCGGCGCCGAGCAGGGCCTCGGCCCAGCGGTAGCGCGAGCGGGCCACCTCGTAGCGGTAGCCGAAGTCGAACGCGTTCACCGTGTCCTGCCAGGTGGCGGCCGCCTCCCGCCACAGCGCGGCCGACGTCGGATCGCTGCTCTCGGCGCCTGTCGCTCCGTGTGCGTTCCCCACCACCGCGTGGAGACGGGCGTTCTCCGCGGCAGTTCGCTGCAGCCAGGCACGGCCCTCAGGCCCGAGCACGCCGCCGCGCGGGCGTCCTCGGTCAGCCGTCTCCCGAGCGATCGCGAGGAGCGAGTCGCCCCGGTCCAGCCGTTCGGCGGCTCGCGTCTCGACAGCCGTGGCCGCGGCCGAGCCCGGGGCACCGACGCGTCCGGCGGACCGGTCCGCCTCCGCGGCGTCGGCCAGCGCGGCGATCGCCAGCGCGGACAGCCAGATCCGGGCGAGGAACAGCTCGGACCACACCTCGCCGAGGTGGCTGGTGATCCGCTCGGCCAGCGCCGCCGCGTCGTCGTACCGGCCGGCCCAGGTGAGGGCGTCGACGAGGCAGCCGCCGCCGAGGAGCGCGATCATGCCGTCGCTCTTCCAGTGGTCGAACAGGGCCTCGCCGCGGGCGATCACGTCGTCGTCGCCGCGGGCGACCGCCGCGTACATCCGGCTCGCGTCCATCACCTGCTTGGACGTCGCGGGGACGCCGTCGGCCGAGCGCGGTGTCAGGTCGCCGCGGAAGTACAGCATGATCTCCTGCAGGATCCGCAGGTTGACGGTGTACGTGCTCCACGCCAGGCCCAGCTCCTCGGCCCGGGCGAGCGCCTGCCCCACGCGCTGCTCGGCGGGGGCGAGGTCGCCCGCGTAGAAGCGGTTGGCCGCGGCGTTGTAGAGCGCCCGCATCTCGGTGAGCACGTCACCGGCGTCGGCGGCGGCGGTGCGGGCCTCGTCGAGGAGCGCCGCGGCCCGGTCGGGGTCGGCGACGTCGAGCACGGCGAGCGTGGACAGGGCGTCGGCGAGGGCGCCCGACTGCCCGGTCTCCCGTGCCTCCTCGATGGCGCAGGCGGCGTGCCCGCGGGCGTCGTCGTCCAGGTCGATGATCATCGTGACCCGGGCCAGCAGCGCGTTCGTCCAGATCCGGTCCGGGCTGCGCTCCGGCAGCACGTCGAGCGCGGCGCGCAGGTCCGCCACGGCGGCCTCGAGCCGGCCTGGTATCTCGTCCCAGTCCGGCAGGTCGAGATACCGGTGCACGAGCACGTGCTGCAGGCCTGCCCGCCGCACGGGGTCGTCGACGCCGTCGACCGCGCGCCGTGTCAGCTTGACCGCGCGTTTCGGGTCACCCGCCCGCGCCGCCGCCTCGCCCGCCAGGAGCGCGACGGCGACCCGGTCACGGCCGGTCCGCTCCTCGGCGTCCGGCACCGACTCCCAGAGGGCCAGCACCTGCTCCCAGTGCCGCAGCTCCTCCTCCGGGGCGAGCAGCTCACGAGCCCGGAGCGCCGCGGCGCGGGAAGCGCTCAGCGCCGCGGGTAGATCGTGGCCCTCGAAGGCGTGGTGTGCACGTTCGGCGGCGCTGCCGATCGGCATGCCGTCGGGCCCGTCCTGCTCGATCACCGCGAGGTAGGCGCGGTGTACCGCGGACCGTTCACCCGGCAGGAGGTCGGCGTACAGTGCCTCGGCGAGCAGCGCGTGCCGGAACTCCAGGTGCGCGCCTGACACGACGAGGACCTGCGCGGTCACGGCCTCGCGCAGTGCGGCGTCGACGTCCAGCGCGCCCGACCGTGCGGCGGCGGCTCGGAGCAGCTCCTCACGGACCCGGCGTCCGGCGACCGACGCGATGCGCAGCACCTGCTGCACCTCGGGGTCCAGCCGTTCGAGCCGGGTACGCAGCACCTCGGTGAGCGTCCAGGGCAGGCTGGCCGAGTCCGGGCCCGCGTCCAGGAGCTCCTCCGCGAAGAATGCGTTGCCCTCCGACCGGTCCAGCACCTCGGCGAATCCCGCGGGCGCCAGCGGCCGGCCGGCCAGGGCAGTGGTGAACTCGCGCAGCTCGTCCTCGTTGAAGGGCTGCAGGTCTATCCGCTCGACGTGCTCCAGCCGGGACAGCTCGGCGAGCAGCGGGCGCAGCGGGTGGCGCCGGTCGACGTCGTCCGACCGGTAGGTCACCACGATCAGTACGTTCTCGGAGCGGGCGCGGGCCGCGAGGAACCGCAGCACGTCGCGCGTCGACGCGTCGGCCCAGTGCGCGTCCTCGATCACCAGCACGAGCGGATGCTCGGGTGCACCGGAGAGCGCGAGACTGCGCCCGATGCCTTCGAAGAGCTGTAGCCGCTCGTCGTGCTCGGCGTCGCCGGTCCCGCCGGGCTCCAGGAGCCGCCACAGCGCCGGCCGCTCCGCCACCAGCTCGGCGACCCGCGCGGCGGCGTCCGGCCCTGCCGCACCGGCCTGCAGCTGGGTCAGCGCCTCCGTGAACGGCAGGTACGGGATGCCCACCTGCCCCAGGTCCACACAGTGCACGACGACGACGCTCGCCCTCGCCTGTTCGGCGGCCTGGGCGACATGGCTGATCAAACGCGTCTTGCCCACGCCGGCGTCGCCGCCCACGAGGACGAAGCCGGGACGGCCCGCCGAGGCGCGCCCCACTGCCAGCAGGAGGGAGGCAACCTGCTCCTGCCGGGAGACCAAGGGGATCGCCGTGGACCGTCGCACCTGCACATCGTGCCACCGGTCACTGACACTCCCCCCAGCCTTTTGCGTCCCGGCGCTCGTCCCGATCATGCGAACAGGCCGTGCCGAGGGCTGCTCGCCGGACGCATGCCCCCGATGCCCTTCCTGATCTGCTCGGTCCGGCTCGGCCGCTCGGAGTGCTTCTCCGGGGCCTTCTTCTGAGACTTCTCGTCACGAGAGGTGCGGTCCTTGCGGTCCGACCAGCTCGTCCGCTTGCCGCCCCAGGCCTTCTTGGCCTCGGTCTGGCGGTACTCGATCTCCGCGTCGAGCGCGGGTCCCCACAGCGACATGATTCCTCCGGATGTCCCCGGCGGGCCGTGTGCCCGTCCGGCTGATGAGGAAGACACTCGTCCTGAGGCGCGGGAGCCCGGATCGGGAGGTCGGGCAGTCCTGAGCGGCGGGGTACCTCAGACCGGTGCCTCAGGGGGTGCCTGAGGTGGTCTGAGGTGGCCTGAGGTGCCGTGACGCACTCGCGTGTGGCGCCGCGACGGGCGGAATTCAGCCAGTTCACAGGCTCACTATTGCGATCTACGTCACAACGGACGCACACTGGAACCAGTAGCGGACCCAATTCGGGGGTGGAATCGTGACCGGAACCGAAGCTGGAACGTACGACATCTTGCCCATGCTGGGTCGTGGGAAGCACCGCAACCCCAAGAAGGGCGCGTGCTTCATGGAGCTCGCTTCCTTCCTCGCAGGCGAGAAGTGGAGCGACCACCCCGCCTGTACGCACCCGCTGATCGCGATGCTGGCCCGCGCGGTGAACGACCTCACGGCAGACCACGCCCGCCCGCAGCTCGCGCCACTCATCCCGTCGGTCATCGGCCTGACCAGCACCGACCCGCGCTGGGACGTGCGCATCGCGCTGCGCGCCGCGCAGACGGCGCTGCCGGTCTCGCCCGCCGACCGGCAGCAGACGCTGGCCGTCGCGATCCTCGGCTCCGAGCGCATGCTCGACGTCCTGGAGGACCGCCCGGCGGGGACGCTCGCGCCGGAGAGCAAGGACGCGCTGGCGGCCGTGCCGAAGACGGCGGCCTGGGCCGAGCGGTTCTGCGCGGGCACCAGCGTGCGGCCCAAGCGCTTCGTGCGTGACGCCGCGCCGAGCGTCGTCTCCACAGCGGTGCAGGGCATCTCCGAGGCCTTTGTCCCCGACGTGGACGCGCGCCTCCGCAACCTGCTCGAAGCCACTATCGCCGACGCACGCCAGTGGGCCGGGAATGCGGACGACGATGCCCGCATGCTCGACCCGCTGGCGTGGGGACCGGTGGTGAAGGCGGCGCCGACCGCCTGACACATCGACCGGACAAGGGAGAACGGGTCGGGGCGCACCAGGGGGTCGCCCCGACCCGAACCATGTCCGGCGGGCTGAACCATGTCCGGCGACTCATGTCCCGCGAGTTCGGCGGACCTGTCGATCGAGCGCCGCCGAGATCGTCACCCCGGTGTCAGACAGACGCCGACCGGAGGACAGAACCATGCGATACACCATCTTGCTGCACTACCCGGAGATGACGCCGGAGGACCTCGGCGAAGGTGGCTGGGAAGAGGGCGAGCGCGAGTTCGACGCCTACGCCACGGCGCTCGACCAGGCCGGGGTGCTCATCTCGGCCGAGGTGCTGCAGCCGTCGTCGTCCACCACGACCGTGGCCGTACGCGACGGTGAGCTGCGCATCCAGGACGGTCCTTTCGCCGACACCAAGGAGCAGCTCGGCGGCACGTTCGTGCTCGACGTGCCGGACCTCGACGCCGCGCTCGCCTGGGCGCAGAAGGCGCCGTCGGTCCAGTGGGGCACCGTGGAGGTGCGCCCGTCGGCAACCCACTTCGAGAACGGCGCGTGGACGAGCTGACCGACCGCCAGGACGTGCGGGCTGCCGCCGAAGCGGCGGCCCGCACGTCGTACGGCCGCCTGCTGGCCCTGCTCGCGGCGCGCGACGGCGACATCGAGCGCGCCGAGGACGCCCTCGCCGAGGCCTTCGAGCGCGCCCTGCGGCACTGGCCCGACGACGGCGTACCGGACAACCCCGACGGCTGGCTCCTCACCGTGGCCCGCAACCGGCTGCGCGACCTGTACCGCTCCGCGGCCCAGCGCACCAGGGCCCCCGCCGACGAAGGGCCCGAGCCCGCGGTCCCGCCCGACGAGCCCGATCCCGACGCCATCGGGGACCGCCGGCTGGAGCTCATGTTCGTCTGCGCCCACCCCGCCATCGAGGCGGGCATCCGCACGCCACTCATGCTGCAGACCGTGCTCGGTGTCGAGGCGCGCGACATCGCCGCGGCGTTCGCCGTACCCGCACCCACGATGGCGCAGCGCCTGGTCCGCGCCAAGCGACGCATCCGCGACGCGCGCATCCCGTTCCGGGTCCCCGGCCGCGACGAGGTTCCCGACCGGCTGCCACCCGTGCTGGAGGCCGTGTACGGCGCCTACGCGATCGACTGGCGCGGCGCAGCGCCGGAGGTGCGCGGGTCGCTCACCGGCGACGCGCTCACCCTCGCCCTGCTGCTGGCACGCCTGCTCCCGGAGCCCGAGGTGCTCGGGCTGGTCGCACTGCTGTGCTTCTCCGTGGCGCGCGCGGACGCGCGCGAGGTCGACGGCGCCTTCGTGCCCCTCGACGAGCAGGACGCCGCCCGCTGGGACGCGGCGCTCATCGAGCGCGGCGAGGCGTTGCTCCGGCGCGCCCTCACGGGCCCCGACGGCCGGCCCGCCGGGCTGCCCGGCCGGTTCCGCCTCGAGGCGGCGGTCCAGTCCGTGCACTGCGCGCGGGCACGGACCGGGCGCACCGACTGGCCCGCGCTGCTCACCCTGCACCAGGCACTGCTGCGCGTCGCCCCGACTCTCGGCGGGCGGGTGGCACTCGCGGCGGTGCTCGCCCGGGCCGAGAGCCCGGAGGCAGGGCTCGCCGAGCTGGACGAGGTGGCAGCGTCCGATCCCGCATCGAGCCGGTTCCAGCCCTTGTGGGCGACCCGAGCGCACCTCCTGGCCGAGGTCGGCGACGTCGACGCAGCCCGCGCCGCCTACGACAAGGCGCGGTCGCTCACCACCGACCCGGCGCTGCGGGCCTTCCTGACGGACCGAGCTGCCGCGACCGGATGACCCGCGACCGGGTGGACATTTTCGCCGCGGTCACGAATCGCGGTTCCGGGCCTCCCTCACAACGAAACATGGTCCCGGTACGTCCTGCCCAGTAGAGGGCGGCCACCAGAGGGGCCAGGGAACGGGGATCGACCATGACGACCAGCACAGCAGTGATCACCGGCGGCGACGTCGCCGCGATCGAGCGGGACCTGCGGCGCATGGAGCTGCTCAACCGGCGCGAGCACCGGATTCGTGCCGCCGGCCGGGCGGTCCCCACGATCTCGTACCTCAAGCTCGCCACGCGCCCTCGGGACCGCTGGCGGTATCCCGACGCCTGACGTCGGACGGGCGGGGCCGCAGATCCAGGGGGTTCGGCGGCTCCGCCCTTTTCTTCACCTGGACCCGCCCCATTTCACCCAGGAGATAACACGTGCCGATCATGACCCGGCCCCTAGGCTCCTGGGCATGAGCGGATACCCGTCACCTCACCCGTCAACGGATGGTCATGCGCCGGTCCCGCCACCACCAGGTGGGTACGCCCAGATTCCGCCCGTGGGCGGGCCGCCGCCCGTTGCCCCGACCCCGCGGCGCCGGGGCCGTGTGGCCCTGATCGTCGCCGCCGTGGTGGTGTTGCTGGCGGCAGCCGGCGTCGGGCTGTGGTTCCTGCTCCGCCCGCCGCCGATTCCCGACCCCGAGCCCGCCGCCGAGGAGCTCGCGGCAGCGCTCCAGGCGGGCACGCCGGCGGACTTCCCACTCGTCATGGGTACGTCGGCTTCGCCGGACGAGCAGTACACCCAGGTGTTCGAGCAGCTCCTGGCCGCCGTCGGCGAGGACGGCGGGACCGTCACGGTCAAGAGCGTCACGCCCGTCGAGGAGGGCGACGACGGCACGGCTACCGCGACCGCGACGTTCGCCTGGACCTGGCCCGTCGCGACGAAGACCGCCTGGGAGTACGAGACCGTCGCGCAGCTCACCTATCCCGGTGCGACCGACGGTGAGGCCGGGACCTGGCAGGCCGAATGGAACACCGGCGTGATGGTGCCGGGCCTGGAGCCGGGTGAGCGGCTCGCCGTCGAGCGCACCGAGCCGGCGCGCGGCGAGATCGTCACGACGAGCGGCGACACGATCGTGGGCATGACCCCCGTGCACCGCGTGGGCATCGACAAGACCCGCCCGGGCTGGGACACCGCCACGGCCAAGCTCGGGAACGTGCTGGGCTTCGACCAGGCGACCACCGACGACATCGCCGCGCAGGTCCAGGCCGCAGGTGACAAGGCGTTCATCGAGGTCATCACGATCCGCGAGAACGACCCGGAGTACGACTTCGACGCGGCCATGGCGATCGACGGCGTCGTCGGGATCCCGGATGAGCTGCCGCTCGCACCGAACCGCGACTTCGCGCGGGCCGTGCTCGGTTCGGTCGGCGACGCGACCGAGGAGATCATCAAGGAGTCCAAGGGCACGATCAAGGCGGGCGACAGGGTCGGCGTCTCGGGCCTGCAGGCCGCCTACGACGAGCAGCTGCGCGGCGTCCCCGGCCTGGCGGTGACCATCGAGCCGGTCGAGGGCGGCGGCGAGGGCCGCGAGGCATTCACCATCGAGAAGAAGGACGGCGAGCCGCTGACGATCTCGCTGGACCCGGCGACGCAGCTCCGCGCCGAGGCTGCGCTGGCCGACATCACCGACCTGGCCAGCGCGATCGTCGCGATCAAGCCGTCCACCGGCCAGGTGCTCGCGGCGGCGTCAGGTCCCGGGTCCGAGGGGTACAACACGGCGACGCTGGGCCAGTACCCGCCGGGCTCCACGTTCAAGATCGCCACGTCGCTCGCGATGCTGCGCGCCGGGACCACCCCGGACTCCACGCTGCCCTGCACCGACACGATCAACGTCGAGGGCCGCGAGTTCCGGAACGTGCCCGGGTATCCGGCGTCCGCGCTGGGCGACGCCGTGCCGTTCCGGACCGTGTTCGCGAACTCGTGCAACACCGCGTTCATCGCCCAGCACCAGGCGATCACGCAGCAGCAGCTGCACGACGCCGCCGCGTCGCTCGGCCTGGGCGTCGAGGCCGAGGGCTTCGGCGCGGCAGGCACGATGGGCGACGTGCCCGCGGACGCGTCGGGCACGGAGCACGCGGCGTCGATGATCGGGCAGGGTCAGGTGCTGGCCACGCCGCTGGCGATGGCCACGGTCGCGGCCAGCGTCTCAGCGGGCCACACCGTCTCGCCGTGGATGGTGAAGCCGTCGGACGAGGAGGCGGCCGAGGCGCCGTCGGGAAACCTGACCGCCGACGAGGCGGCGACGCTGCGCGACCTGATGGGCGGGGTGGTGCAGGACGGCTCGGCCCAGGTGCTGCGGGACGTGCCCGGGATCGTCGGGGCGAAGACCGGTACCGCCCAGTTCGGTGACGGGACCAAGGCCCACGTCTGGACGGTCGCGATGGCGAACGACCTGGCGGCAGTCGTGTTCATCGAGGAGGGCGAGCTCGCGTCGACGGACGCAGCCCCGGTGATGCACGAGTTCCTCACGGGCAACTGACCCACCCCGCCGAGGTAGAACTCTGGCGAGGTAGAACTCTGGCGAGGTAGAACCGAAGCTCGGCTGCGGTTCTACCTCGCCCTGGTTCTACCTCGGCGTGAGGGGAGCGTCAGCCCTCGAAGCCTGCCTCGGTGCACGTGGCCCGGTAGTCGTCGATGGCGTTCTTGACCGCCGTGGGGCGGGCGATCGAACCGTCGAGTGCCTGGTCGAACGGCGCACGGACCGCCTCGAGGTGCGCGATGCTGACCTCGTCGGCCTTGCCGATGATCAGGCCGATGTTCCTGCTGACGTCGCTGGCCTTGCCGGTCAGCTCCTCGTTGAGCGGTGCCTGGACGGCGGGCGCGAGGTTGCTGATGCCGGTCACGAGCGGGCCGCTGAAGAATGCGTTGCACGACTCGACGAGGTTGTACTCACCGGTGCTGATCGGCGCCTCGATCACTGGTGACGGTGCGGCCTGCGAGACCTCTTCGCCGGAGGGCGTGAAGTCGCTGGCCATGTCTTCGAGGGCCGCGCATCCGGACAGCAGGAGTGCACAGGAGACCAGTGCGGCCGTTGCCCAGTTCTTGCTGGTGCTCACGATCTACTTCCCTCACGTCATCGGGTCATTGAGTGCGGTTCGGTCGCACTCGCCCGCGAGTCTAGCGCCACGCCTGTGACGGAAGGCGAATTGCTGCGGGGTAATAGCGGGAGCGCTTCCACGTGCGCGGTGCGACGCATCCTCGGATGTGGTCAGACGCCCAGGTCACCGGAGTGCCCTGAGCGTCTGACACGTTCGTGAGGGGTCAGCGGTCGTTGTCAGTCGGCGGCTGGTCCTGGGGCGTGGGGGCTGCGGGAGGCGCGTCGGGCGTCGTCGGGCCTGCGGCCGGCTGGTCCGTCGGGCCGGCGCTCGGGTGGGCCGTCGGGTACGGGTCCGCCGAGCGGAGCACGGCGAGCCGGGAGCGGTACTCCGCCTCGTCGATCTCCCCGCGGGCGAAGCGGGTGCCGAGCAGCGTCACCGGGTCGGACCCAGCCGCCGCGTGCGCGGCCCACGGACCGCCCCATCCGCCGCGCGGCCCGCGCCGCGCCCGCCGGGCGATCAGGAAGATCACCGTGGCGAACAGCAGGAACCACAGCAGCGGGAAGATGAAGAAGAACGGGCCGGGTCCGCCCCAGCCGTAGTGCGGCCCGTTGGCGAGGACCTCCGTCGTCGCGGTGAGCATGTCGACCTCCAGCATTCGGTTCGGCCGGTAGTTCCGGCCACAGCACCAGGCTCCGCCTGCCCGACGCCGGGGTCGTCACCCCCGCGTACCTGCTCCCCTACACCCGTGGTGCCGCGCCGGCAGTCCCGGCGCCCGGGCGGTCAGCCGGCCCATCCCGGCCGCACCAGCCCGGCCTCGTACGCGAGCACCACGAGCTGCGCGCGGTCGCGCGAACGGGTCTTCATCAGCACCCGGGAGACGTGGGTCTTCACCGTCGATTCCGAGAGGTACAGCTTGGCGGCGATCTCGTCGTTCGCGAGACCGCCCGCAACCTCGACGAGCACCTCGCGCTCCCGCGGCGTGAGCTCCGCCAGCGCCGGAACCGGCCGGACCGTGCGGGTCGCCTCGGCGACCTTGGCCAGCAGCCGCCGCGTCACCGTGGGCGAGAGCAGCGCGTTGCCCGACGCCGCCACCCGCACCGCGCGCACCAGCTCCGCGGGCTCGGTGTCCTTGACCAGGAACCCCGACGCCCCGGCACGGATCGCCTCCGTGACGTACTCGTCCAGCTCGAACGTCGTCACGACCACCACGTGCACGTCAGCGGCCCGGGGCTCCGCGATGATCCGGCGCGTCGCCTCCAGCCCGTCCAGGCCGGGCATGCGGATGTCCATCAGCACCACCTGTGGCAGGTGGTCGAGGGTCAGCGCGACGGCGTCGTCGCCGGTCGCTGCCTGGGCGACGACGCGCATGTCGTCCTCGGAGTCGATCAGCGCGCGGAACCCGCCGCGCACCAGGGCCTGGTCGTCGGCGAGCAGGACGTCGATCATGCGGTCTCTCCGGTCTCGGTGGTGGTCTCGACAGGCTCGACCCGCGATGTGCTGGTCGACCTGGTCGAGATCGGGAGCGTAGCCCGCACCTCCCAGCCTGGCCCGTCCGGACGCGGGCCGGCTGTGAGCGTGCCCCCGGCGCCCTCGACGCGCTCGCGCATCCCGAGCAGCCCGTAGCCGGGCTCGACCGGTCCGCCGGAGAGGACGCCGTCGTCGGCCACGACCACGGTGATGCCGTCGCCCCTGGTCACGCGCAGGGTGACCCGGCGGGCCGACGGCGCGTGCCTGCGCACGTTGGTCAGCGACTCCTGGACCACGCGATGCACGACCCCGGCGATGTGGTCGGGCAGCTCGGCCACGTCGGGTCCGAGCTCGACGACGACGTCGAGCCCGTCCGCGCGGGCCTGGTCGGCCAGCCGGTGCAGCGCCGTCAGGTCCCAGGTCGGCGTGAGCGGCGCGGCGTCGTCGGGCAGCGTGACCGAGGCGGGCGGGGACGCGCCCTCGCGGACTATCCCCAGCACCGTACGAACCTCGGCGAGCGCGTCCTTGCTGGTGTCGCGGATGTTGGACAACGCCTCGCGGGCCTGGCCGGGATTCTTCTCGAGCAGGTGCAGCCCCACCCCCGCCTGGACGTTGATGGCGGACAGCGAGTGCGCCAGGACGTCGTGCAGCTCACGCGCGATCCGCAGACGCTCCGAGGCGACGGCGGTACGCTCCCGCTCCGCGGCCGTCTCCCGGGCGGCGGCTCGTGCCGCGACCCGGCGGGAGATGCGGTCCCGCGCGGCGCTCGCGATCAGCAGCACGACGGTCAGCCACGCGGCTCCCGCGATCAGCGCGTCCGGCGTCAGGAGCCAGGCGCCGTCGCCACGCATCCAGCCGGGGCCGTAGGAGCCGGGCCCCCAGTCGCCGTGCGGGTTCCACGGCCGATCGGACCGGACCCGCTCGACGCGCGGGGCGATCAGCACCGCGACGCTCGCCACGCCACCGGCGAACAGGGCGGCGCCCGACCAGGCGATCCGTCTGGCCCGCCGCACGTCGCCGCTGAGCATGACGGCGGCGAGCACGGCGACCGGGCCAAGGAACACCGGGCCCCACGGGTAGCCGGCCAGCAGGAACGTCACGGTCGCCGCGACGGACAGAGCGGTGGCGAGCGCCGGACGCCGGGGAAGCAGGAACAGCAGCACCGCGGGCGACACCAGCAGCAGGAGCGTTCCGAGGAGGCCCGGCCTGGTCGCCCAGGCCTGGCCCTGTGCGGCGCCGATCGAGCCCAGGTTGGCGGCGACGGCCACGGCGATCGCGACGAAGGCGCGCGGTCGCGTGCGGTCGAAGGGCCCGGTGGTGAGTGTGTCCGCGGGGGCGTCGCTCTTCGGACGGATGGTGCCCAGCATGCTCGCACGCTACGCCGCGGCGCGTCCGGCCGCGTCGCCCCGGAGTGCCGCCGCGCGTCGCCCCGGGGTGCCACCCCGCCGAGGCAGGGCTCTGGCGAGGTAGGACTGTGGCGAGGTAGAACCCTGGCGAGGTAGGACCCTGGCGCAGCTTTGTGCGCTGCGGTCCTACCTCGCCAGAGTCCTACCTCGCCAGGGTTCTACCTCGGCGGGACGGTCAGGAGAAGCGGGCCGAGCGCTCCACCACCCGGCCGGCACCGCGTCCGCCGTCGGCCGCCGGGTCCCACGTGTAGACCTCGGTGCCGGTGATGAAGACCTGTTCCGCGCGCGCCGAGGTGTCGAGCGGGTCGCCCGACCAGAGCACCACGTCGCCGTCGAGCCCCTCCTTGATGGCGCCTACCCGGGTGTCCAGGCCGAGGAACGACGCCGGGTTGGTGGTGATCGCGGCCAGCGCGGTGGTCCAGGGCAGGCCGTCGCGAAGGGCGAACGTCGCCTGGTGCACCAGGAAGTTGATCGGGATGACGGGGTGGTCAGTGGTGATGGCGACGCGGACGCCGGCGTCCGCCATCTTGACCAGGTTGAGGATCGACCGGTCGCGGAGCTCGACCTTGGAGCGCGAGGTGAACATCGGGCCGTAGATGACCGGGATGTCCTTCTCGGCGAGGACGTCGGCGAGCTTGTGGCCGTCGGTGCCGTGGTTGATGACGAGCCGGTAGCCGAATTCCTCCGACAGGCGGATCGCCGTGGCGATGTCGTCGGCGCGGTGGGTGTGCTGGTCCCACGCGAGCTCGCCGGCCAGCACGCGGGCCAGGGTCTCCTTGCCGAGGTCGCGCTCGAACGGCTTTCCCTCGGCCGCCGCGGCGTCGCGCTTCGCGACATAGTTCTGCGCGTCGACGAAGGCCTTGCGGATCACGCTGGCGACACCCAGGCGGGTCGACGGGAGCTGCTTCTTGTCCCCGTAGATCCGCTTCGGGTTCTCGCCGAGCGCACTCTTGACCGACACCGAGTCGCTGACGACCTGCTCGTCCACGGTCCGGCCGCCCCAGGTCTTGATCGCGACGGTCTGCCCACCGATCGGGTTGCCCGAACCTGGCTTGATGACCGCCGTCGTGACGCCGCCGGCGAGGGCGTCCCGGAAGCCCTCCTCGTCGACGTGGATGGCGTCGAGCGCGCGCAGCGCCGACCCGTCCGGGCCGGTCATCTCGTTGACGTCGTGGCCGGCCCAACCTTCGCCCTCCTCGTGAACACCGAGGTGGCCGTACGCCTCGACGAATCCCGGCAGGAGCCACTTGCCCTGGGCGTCGATCGTCCGGACGCCCTCCGGGACTGCCACGTCCTGACCGATGGCGGTGATCACGCCGTCCTCGATCAGTACCGTCCCGTTCTTGATGGGCTCGGTGGCGACAGGGACCACGTGGGCGCTGGTGATGGCGATGCTGGAGCGGGTTGTCATGGGTACATCATTACCCAGGGTAACGAGGTGTCGGGACAGGCTTCCCGATGGCGGCAGCGCTCACCCCACGTCGGTTACGGGGTGACCGCGAGCGTGCGCACCGTACTCGTTCCGGTGGCGTACGCCGTGGTCGGCGTGGTCTTCGCACGCAGCTTCACTGTCCCGGCCGGCAGCCGGACCCGGAATGTGACAGTTCCCGTCGAGCCCTGTTCCTTGACGTCGATCGTGCGCCAGGTGCCACCGACCAACCGCTGCAGGTAGATCGATGTGTCCCGCTGCGGCTTGGATGACGTGACGCCGATCGTGGTGAGCGACCGTGCGCTCGGTTGAGCGGTCCGGACGGACAGCGTCACCTTCGGGCGCACGTTCGTCGTGGTCGCCGCCGACGTCGCTGGACCGGCCACGCCCACATGGTCAGCGTGCCGCCAGCGGTAGAGCGAGTTCGATGACGGTGTCACCTTGGCGCTGACCGCTCCGGTGCTGGACGTCGTACGGGTGGTGACCGCGGTCCATGCGGCCGAGCCGGCACGCCGCTTCTCGAGCACGACGGCCTCGCCGGGGAACCGGCGCGAGACGTTCACCCCGGGCGTCTGGAGACGAGCCGCGAGCGTTACCGCCGTGCCCGCCGTGACGGTTGCCCGCGTGCCGTTCGTCAGCGCGAAGGCCGAACGAGGGTAAACCCGGATGCGGTCCGTCCAAACCGTGGGCTCGGACGGGAACCGCTGCGAGCGGTGGGTCAGGGTCGTCGTGACCTGGGTCCTGGTACGACCGCACCAGGAGGCGAACCAGGTCTTGTCGATCGTCCGGGGGAAGCTGCAGGTCGCACGGTCAAGGCAGGGGTACGCGTTCAGGTCGGCGTCGTTGTTCAGACCCGCGACCGGGTATCCGCCGTTGCCGTTCTCGGCCCAGACCTCCCAGGACAGCGTCCCGTCATAGGCGGGCGACCGCGTCACCGACGTGCGGTAGCGCAGCCGCGCCCCGTCGAGGACCCAGGAGCTCGCCGTGACCCGGCGGCCCGCGGCATCGGTGATCGTCGGACCGCTCATCGTCAAGGGCTCGTCCACCTGGAACGTCGTTGACGCGGTGGCGGTGCGACCGGCCCAGTCGGTCACCGTGACGTCCCAGCGGTGTGTCCCGAGCGTTAGCTGATCGCCCGTACCGGCCGATGTGGTCCGGCCGATCACGGGTGACGAGGAACCGAACGCACGTTGCCAGGTGTCGACGACGGCACCGTCGAGCCGTAGCTCCCCCGATCGCAGGCCCACGAAGCGGTGCACGTCCGACCGGTACTCGGCGCGCACCGTGGCTGCGCTGAGGTTCAGCAGGTGGTGGTCCGGCGAGAGTTGTGTGCCTGGCCAGACCTCCAGCTCGAGGTCACCTCCAACGAGGTGCGTGCCCGAGTCGATCTGGAGCAGCGAGCCGTTGTCGAGCGTGGCGTATCCGGTGACCGAAACGTCCTTGCCCGGCACGGTGTCGGCCGGGACCAGGCGCGTCTCGAAGGGGGCCTCGGTATCGACGGTTGACCGGAAGATCGGGCTATCGACATCCTGCGCCTCGACCCAGAAGGAACGGACCCGAGTGGTGTCCCCGGACAAGGTCAGATGGAGCTCGTCGTCCCAGGCATCCCCCAGCGGCACGATGCCCCGGCTCCCTGAAGCCGGGGGCGGATACCCCTCGACCGAGAGAACGGGGTCGGCGTCATCCTCGGCGGCGAATGCCGGAGCCGGGACCGCAGCCATCAGGAGCGTCAAGGTGGCGGCTGTCGAGACAGCTAGGCGTGATGGCACCGCGTGGGTCCAATCCGGGGGAGGCGCCCTGGTGCGCCCGACGTCCGGATCCTAGGTCTCTCCCCGCTCGTCATCGGCATCTGTCGCGGGTGATGTTGTGCCGCGGCGGGCCCGTTCGCCTCAGCCCGGCGACGCCGGGTTGGTCGCCTTGCCGTCTTCCGCGAGCTTGACCAGTCGGCACCGCGTTCTAGCAGGACAGGCGCCGGTGGCCGGCGAAACTCATCTGCGAATGGCCTCGAACCTGCAGGCCTCGCTCAACGGGTCGAGCGCAGGAGTTCCGCCGCCGCCGCGATCCGCGCGGGGTCGCCCGGCGTCGGCGTCCAGGGGAGCTGCCGCAGGGAGTCGCGGTCCGGCTTGTTGTGGAACCTCGGCACCACGTGGATGTGGAAGTGGAACACGGTCTGCCAGGCGGCCTCGCCGGCGGAGTTCAGGAGGTTCACACCGTCGGCTCCGAGGTGTTGCACGGCCCGGTCGGCGATCCGCTGCGCGGTCAAGGTGCAGGCAGTCAGGTCCTCGGGCATGACGTCGTGCAGGTCGCGGGCGTGGGCCTTCGGGATCACGAGCGCGTGCCCGTCGGACGCCGGGTTGATGTCCATGAAGGTGAGCGTGCGCTCGTCCTCGTCGATCTGGTCGAGGGCAGCTCACCACGGACGATGCGGCAGAAGAGGCAGTCGGTGGCTTGGGCCATGGGGTGACGTTAGCGACAGAGCGTGACAGGCGTCCGCTCGCCGTGCGAGCATGTATATCAATAACTAAACTCGCAGTATGGCGGACGAGGACTGGAGCATCTACGTCGTAGACGAGGTGCGTGAGTGGATCTACGGGCTCGACAAGGCGGCACGCGATCGAGTCGCTCAGGCGATCGATGTCTTGGCGGAACGCGGGCCGCGATTGGGCCGGCCGTTGGTCGACACCATCCACCATTCCTCGATCGCGAACCTCAAGGAGCTTCGACCAGGTGATGCACGGCTGCTCTTCGTCTTTGATCCGTGGCGGTCGGCGATCTTCCTGGTCGCCGGCGACAAGTCGGGACGGTGGAGAGAGTGGTACGTCGAAGCAATCCCGCTGGCCGAAGAGCGATATCAGAAGTACCTGAGCAGGCGCGCTGAAGAAGAAGGGGAAGGTGCATCGTGACTGGTTACGTGCGGTGGGCGGACATCCGAGGCGACCTCGTCGAGAAGGCCGGCGGTGAAGAAGCCTTCGAGCGTGGCAAGCAAGAGCTCCTGGCCGAGGTGACCGGATACCGGCTCGCTGAACTGCGCAAGAAGCGGCGGATGACGCAGCAGGAGGTCGCCGACCGGATGGGCGTCACCAAGGGGCGGGTTTCGCAGATCGAGAAGGGCAAGATCTCCGGCCAGGAGGTACTTGCCCGCTACGCGAGAGCCCTGGGCGGCGAGCTCCAGCAGGCGATCGTCTTCGACGACGGCAACATCGCAGGCATCGCGTGAGGTGAACGCACCTCAGGCCTGCAAGCCGTCCCGGCCCCAGCGCGGCGTCGGTCCCGGGTCTCCCAGATCCGTGCCGACGGCGTCCTGGGACACCTCCTGCGCGATGGCGGTGCCCCACTCGAAGTAGGACATGAGCGGGCCGTGCAGGTCCGGCGAGTCCGGGAAGGTGTCGTCGACCGCCGCTGACATCAGCTCGAGCCACCGCTGCCGGTGCTCGTCGCGGATCCCCAGCCCGAGGTGGCTGTGAAACAGGGATTGGTGACCGCCGAGCGCCGTCGTGAACTCCTCCGGGCCGCCGAACACCTCAGCCAGCCAGACGGCGACGTGCTCGACGTGGCGCGGGCTGAAGTTCGCGAACACCGGCGCGAGCAGCTCGTCGGCGAGCACGCGCTCGTAGAACGCGTCGCTGAGGCGGCGGAGGGCGGGCATGCCACCCAGCGACTCGTAGAGCGCCGGCACTCTTTCCATGATGGTCAGCCTACGCACGGGACCGCATGAACTGGCGCACGGCGCTCTCGCGCGACGGAGCGGTCGCCGGCCCGGAGTTCACCCGGTAGCGCATTGATTGCCCCAACTGCCCGCTGCGAGAGTGTCTGCGTGGGTCGAATGGGGAAGCAGCCGTCTCTGCCGCCTGGCGGGTATGTGCTCCCAGGTGCCGGGGCCCGGACGGTCATGTTCATCGGGATCGTCCTTGCCGGATGTCTTGCCATGTTTGCCGGTTGGTCCCAGAGCCGCTACGACGTGGCGCACGATCTCTACCAGGTAGGGAGAGTCGCCGAGGCCCACGATGCCGAGGTGTATTACTCCTGCGGCAGGAGCTGCAACAGAGAGATGCGTGCCACGGTGGACTTCGCCGATGGTCCGCGGAACGTCGAATTGCCAGAAGTGGCGTTCGATTCTCGTGGACTGCCGGAGAGGCAGTGGGTTCCAGCGCCGGAACCGTACAGCGGTACGTTCAGCATCTACTACGACCCACAGCGTCCGCAGGACACCAGCAGGATGCGGTCCCAGGACGAGGTGGAGGGTGCATTCTTCGACGATCCACGCCCGCCCTGGATCGTTGTCGGCGCCCTCGTCATTTGGTCGCTTGCCTGGGTACGCCCAGCCTTGCGGAACGCAGGTGGGTCCGTCCGGGTCCTCAGCTTGGCACCGACCTCGCCAGGTCAGGATTCGCCGCGACGTGACGGCAGGACGCTGGACGTGGTCGCTGCTGCGGGCCTGATCACCGTAGGACTCGGCATCCTGCTGTTCTCAGGCAGCGGCTGGAACACTGTCGTTGCCATGCATCTCGACGAGTCGGGAGCCGTAACCAATGGCTTTGACGCGGCTGTTCGAGTTGTTGCCTCCGATGCAGACGGCGGTGGGCCCGTTTCGGACAAGATCTTCGCTGAGATCGTCATTGAGCACGTGACCGTGGCAAACGAGATCGTCCCCGTGGAGCTTGTGGCCCCGGAGCGAAGGGTGGATTCGGAGCTCTCTCCCGGCTGGTACGAGAACGTCGTGCCGTACTTCGACGGCTTCGACGCGAAGTACGACCCGGCGAACCCTGATCTTGCGATCGCTGTGGCCGACATCGAGCAGGCGGCCAGGCCGAGCGCCCTGGCCATCCCCCTCGCCGTGATCGGCCTCGGCGCAGCCCTGGCGGGATGGGCGTGGGTCTGGCCAACCGTCCGCAGGCAGCGGGTGCAGCCGCCAGCCCCACCCGGCATGATCTCGGGCGGTCCGCCCCGAGTGAGCGCATCCTGAACTAGACCAGCTAGCACGCTGCCGCCTGATCCGGACCGAATGGCCACGCATCCATAGACTCGACACCGTGGACTTCTACTCCGCCTACGCCCACGGGTTCGCCCGGGTCGCGGCCTGCACCATCCCCGTCGCCGTCGCCGACCCCGCGGCCAACGCCGCAGCGGTCCTCGATCAGGCGAGGCAGCTTCACGACGACGGCGTGGCCGTCGCCGTCTTCCCGGAACTGTGTCTGAGCGGCTACGCGATCGACGACCTGCTCATGCAGGACATCCTCCTGGAGGCCGTGCTCGACGCCCTCGCCGGCATCCGGGAGGCCAGTCGCGACCTCACCACGATGCTCGTCGTCGGGGCGCCGCTCCTGGTCGGCAGCCGCCTGCTGAACGCCGCCGTCGTCGTGCACCGCGGGCGGATCCTCGGCATCGCGCCCAAGTCCTACCTGCCGAACTACCGCGAGTTCTACGAGAAGCGGCAGTTCGCTCCCGGCGACGAGCACCGCGGCACCCTCACGCTCCTCGGCGAGGAGGTGCCGATCGGGCCGGACCTCATCTTCCGGGCCGACGACGTCCCCGGGCTGGCGATCCACGCCGAGGTCTGCGAGGACATGTGGGTGCCCGTCCCCCCGAGCGCGCTGGCGGCGCTCGCGGGCGCGACCGTGCTGCTGAACCTGTCGGCGAGCCCGGTCACCGTGGCGCGCGCCGAGGACCGCCGACTGATCGTGCGCAGCGCGAGCTACCGCTGCAGCGCCGCCTACGTCTACACGGCGGCGGGTCAGGGCGAGTCCAGCACCGACCTGTCCTGGGACGGCCAGACGATGGTCTACGAGGCCGGCGACCTGCTCGGTGAGACCGAGCGGTTCCCGGACGGTGCGCGCGCCACCGTGGTCGACGTCGACCTGGACCGCCTGCGGCAGGAGCGCCTCCGGCAGGGCACCTTCGACGACAACCGGCGCGGGCTGGGCATGGCCGCGACGGGCTCGACCGGGGCCGGCGAGGACTTCCGCGAGATCACCTTCAGCGTGCACCCGCCGCAGGGCGACATCGGCCTGCGCCGCAAGGTGGACCGGTTCCCCTTCGTGCCCGACGACGCCGAGCGCCTCGCGCTGGACTGCTACGAGGCCTACAACATCCAGGTCACGGGACTCGAGCAGCGCCTGCGTGCCATCGGGCAGCCGAAGGTGGTGATCGGCATCAGCGGCGGCCTCGACTCGACGCACGCGCTGATCGTCGCCGCCAAGGCGATGGACCGGCTGGGCCGGCCGCGTAGCGACGTCCACACGTTCACCATGCCCGGCTTCGCGACCGGCAAGGAGACGAAGGACCGCGCCGTGCGGCTCGCGGAGTCCCTGGGCGTCACGTTCCAGGAGCTCGACATCCGGCCGGCCGCCGAGCAGATGCTCCGCGACCTGGACCACCCGTACTCCAACGGGACCAAGCAGTACGACGTCACCTTCGAGAACGTCCAGGCCGGGCTGCGCTACGACTACCTGTTCCGGCTGGCGAACCACCGCGGCGGCATCGTGCTCGGCACGGGCGACCTCTCGGAGCTTGCACTCGGCTGGTGCACCTACGGCGTGGGCGACCAGATGTCGCACTACGGGGTGAACGCGGGCGTGCCCAAGACGCTGATCCAGCACCTCATCCGGTGGACCATCGACAGCGGGCAGTTCGCGCCGGACGCGGACAGCCCGGTCAACGCCGTCCTCACCGAGATCGTGGAGCAGGAGATCACGCCCGAGCTGATCCCCCACGAGGAGGGCGAGACGCCGCAGTCCACGGAGGCGATGGTCGGCCCGTACGCCCTGCAGGACTTCACGCTGTTCCACGTGCTGCGGCTCGGCTACCGGCCGTCGAAGATCGCGTTCCTGGCCTGGCACGCATGGCGCACGGTGGACGACGGCGACTGGCCGCCCGGCTTCCCCGCAGCGCAGCGCACCGCCTACGACCTGGCGACGATCCGGCGCTGGCTCGACGTGTTCGTGCGCCGGTTCTTCGCCTCCCAGTTCAAGCGGTCGGCCCTGCCGAACGGCCCGAAGGTGTCGGCGGGCGGCACGATGTCGCCGCGCGGCGACTGGCGCATGCCCTCGGACGCGACGGCGGCGGCCTGGCTGGCGGAGCTGGAGAAGAACGTCCCGGAGGCCTGATTCCCCTTTGCTGTGAGCGTGATCGTTGCGCCCGAAGCGGACTTCTCGTCGCAACGGTCACGCTCACAACCAGGGCGGGTAGGGTGCCGTCATGCCTGCTGTATCCGTTGCCCTGGCTCGGCCCGGGAACCGTCGCTTCCTCCGGGTGATCACCGTGTTCGCGGCCGTGCTGACCTTCGTCGCGCTGCTGCTGGTGGCGGGCCCGGCCAGCGCTCACGACCAGCTGCTGTCGTCCGACCCGGAGGACGGCGCGACGCTCGACGCGCCCCCGGCGAGCATCTCGCTCACTTTCAGCGCGTCCCCGCTCGACACGGGCATCGAGATCGCCGTGGTCGGCCCGGACGGCGCCACGCAGGGCCGCGACATCCAGGTCGACGACGAAGTGGTCACCGCGCAGCTCGACGAGGGCCTGCCGCCCGGCGAGTACGCCGTCGCATGGCATGTCGTCTCCTCCGACGGGCACCCGATCGACGGAGAGTTCACCTACGTGGTCGAGGGTTCGGCCGAGCCCACGGATGCTGCCACCGACGAGCCCGAGATGTCCACGCAGGAGGCCGAGCCGACCGACGTGCCGACGCAGGCCCCCGACGGCGCCGACGAGCCGACCACGGCGACGGAGCTCGCGGGCGCCGGAGACGGCGCGGGCGCCAGCGGGCTGGTCGTGGCCGGCGGGATCCTCGCGGCGGTGCTGGTCGTGCTCGGCGTCGTGGCGATCATGCGCCGCAAGATTCTCGAGAACGACAAGCTGCGCCGGGCGAACGAGCCCGACTCCGTGGACCCGGACTCCGAGGACCCCGGCTCCGAGAAGCCGAACGACAACCCGGACGGCAAGCCGCACGCCTGACGCGGCAGGTCAGGGTTTCGGTGCGCGGATCGCCAGGATCACCGTCACCACCGCGGGCACGAGCAGGACGGCGCCCGCCGTGTTGACCGCCTGGAACCCGCCCCACGCGAGCAGCGGGCCCGCGAGGGCAGCCGAACCCGCGCCGAAGTAGTTCATCAGCGCGTCCGTGGCGCCCTGCAGCGGCAGCTTGACGTGCGGCTCCGCCACGGATGCCAGCACCGCCGACGACGCGATCACGCACGCCGACCAGCCCAGTCCGAGCAGCACGAGCGCGACGGCCGTCAGTACTTCCGTGTTGACGGCCGGCTCGGCGGCACCGTGCCCGGCGTGTGCCCCGGCGTCGGGCACCAGGGCTGCCGCGGTGAAGCCCAGGGCCACCGCGGCGCCCTGCAGCACCATCCCGCCGACGGCGACCCGCAACGGGCCGAAGCGGTCCGCCAGCCAGCCGAACACGGGGCTGAGCGCGAACATGCCCAGCACGTGCAGGCTGATCACTATGCCGACGAGCTGCAGCGACATCCCGCCGTGCTGCATGTGTACCGGCGTCATCACCATCACCATGATCATCACGCCGTGCGCCACGGCCGTGGTCACCACGGCGAAGCGCGCTCGCGGGTGCGCCCAGGCCCAGCGCAGCGCGGTGAGCGCCCCGGTCCGTCGCGGTCCGACGGCGGTGGTGGCGCTCGCCACCGCCGCGCTGCCCACCGGGTCCCGGTACAGGGCCACGAGCAGCAGGCCCGCCAGCAGGTAGGCGACGACGGAGAACAGGTAGGGTCCGCCGAGGTCGGGCACGCCGAATCCGCTGCCCACGACGGCGCCGGGAGCCGCGAGATTGGGCCCCACCACCGAGCCCACGGTCGTGGACCACAGGACCACCGACATGGTCCGGGCGCGTGTGCCCGAACCGGCGTTGTCGGCGGCGGCGTACCGGGACTGCAGGTTGGTCGCGTTCGCGACGCCGTAGAGCGTGAGGCCGACCAGGAGCACGACGAGCTGGCCCAGCACGGCCGCCGTGACGATGAGCAGCGCGCCGACCGTCGAGAGGGCGTAGCCGAGCGACAGCGCCCAGCGCCGTCCGCGGACCTGGGCGAGCGTCGCCAGCGGGATCGAGGCGACCGCGGCGGCGAGCACGCCGACGGCCTGCGCGAGCCCGGCCATGGACGTGCCGCCCAGGCTCTCCGCGAGCAGCGCGCCGACGGCCGCACCGGACGCGACGCCAACGCCGGCCAGCAGGTTGCTGAACACGAGCACGACCAGGTTGCGGCGCGCGTGCGGGGCTTCATCGGGGGTGGTTCCGGCGGGTCCCGCGTCCGTCTCGGCGGTGCTCATGGCGCCCTCAACGGTGTCGGGGACCTCGGACGGCGGTTTCTCCACGATTTCCTCTCATTGGCGTAGTACTACCGGAACGGTAGACCGCTATGGGTTGCGGAAGTCATCGGATAGTGCGGGGTGACACTGCCTCCGGAGGCCCCACACCGTCGTCGTCCACAGGCTCGTACACAGGTTCGCGTCCTCTGAGAGCAGAAAGTTACCCACGACTCGCCGAAGAGTGCCGGTTTACCGCGAATTCCCGCCGATCTGCTGGCAGTATGGGGCCTCGTCGTCGGGCGGGTACCGCCGCGCGACGTGACCGAAGAAGGGAACCGCATGTCGCTCAACAAGTCCGAGCTCGTCTCGGCCATCGCCAACAAGGCTGAGATCAACAAGACCGAGGCCGAGGCCGCGCTCAACGCCTTCCAGGAGGTGCTGATCGAGTCGCTCGCCAAGGGCGAGGCCGTCAAGGTGACGGGCTTCCTCTCGGCCGAGCGCGTCGAGCGTGCCGCCCGCACGGGCCGCAACCCGCGCACCGGCGAGGAGATCTCGATTCCGGCGAACTTCGGTGTCAAGATCAGCGCCGGCTCGCTGCTGAAGAAGGCCGTCGCGAAGTGACGCTTCGCCGCTGATTTTTACAGCGACGCGAAGGCCCGGTCCCTCACGAGGGGCCGGGCCTTCGCATGTCCGCCGCCGGCCCGCGTCCGTCGGCTGAACGTGCGTCAGCGCGCCAGTGCGTCACAGGTCGCCCTTGCGCTCCAGGTACCGCATCGCGACCCAGCCGATCGGGACACGCCCCCAGTAGGTGCACAGGCGGTACAGGATCGTCGCGGAGAACGCGATGGTGGCCGGGACGCCCCCTGCGGACAGTCCGGCCGTCAGGGCACCCTCGACGCCGCCCAGGCCGCCGGGCGTCGGGATGAGGGCGCCGAGCGCGTTGCCCACGAGGTTGACGAGCGCGATGTCGACCAGCGAGAGCGACTCCCCGAACGCCGCGAGGCAGCACCACAGGGCCACGATGTAGCCGAGCGTCATGATGAGGTTCCCGGCCACGCCGAGCGCCAGCCGGCCCGGGTGGCTCAGCATCTGGGCCAGCCGCGGCCAGACCTGGGCCAGCCGCGGCCCGATGTACCCCATGCCCCAGCGCCGCACGGGCGGCACCAGCAGCGTCGCGACGACGGCGAGCGCGACGCCTGCCAGTGTGATCAGCACGGCCGGCGACGGCAGCTCGACGAGCGCCCCGGACCCCGTGAAGATCGACAGCGCCACCAGCAGCAGGACCGTGACGACGAACTGCGACACCTGCACCAGCGCGACCGTGGCCACGGCCATCGACATCGAGACCCCGCGCTGGGTCAGCAGCCGCAGGTTGAGGGCCGCCGGGCCGATCCCGGCCGGGGCGGCCAGCGCCACGAACGAGCCCGCCGCGGCGGTGAGCGTGGCCCGCCCGAGCGGAACGCGTGCCGGGGAGAACGCGACGAGCGTGAGGCCGGCGCCGAACCAGGTGGTGATGGCGAGCGCGAACGCCACCGCTATCCACCACGGGTTGGCCTCGCGCACGGCCTGGGCGATCTCGTTGAAGTTGATGGTGGTGACGATCACGGCGATCGCGATGATCATCAGCGTCGAGGTGAGCACGGTGCGCGCGCTGAACCGGGAGATGCGCTGCGGCTGCACGCTGGCCTCGGGCAGCCGTTCCACCAGGGCGCCCCGCAGCTCGCCGAGGAGGCCCTTGGTGCGCCGCACCTCCTCGCGGGTGGTCCGCGGCAGGGCTATCGACTGGATCAGGGGACCGATGGCGGCGATGTCGGCGTCGGGCAGGGCGCGGACCGCGGAGGCGACGGCGCGGTGCGGGCCGACGCGCAGCCCGATGAGCGTCAGCATCTGCACGAGGTCGAGGCGCCGGGACAGCGGCGACGACGCGATGTCGCCCTGCTCCCAGCCGGTGATCCACACGTGCGGGCTGCCGTCGGGGTCCCGGTGCGTGAGCAGGACGTCCTGGGTGAGCGCGCGGTGCGTGAGGCCCGCGGTGTGTGCGCGGACGAGCTGCTCCCAGGCCTCGGCGAGGACGTCGTCGTACACGTCGTCGTCGGGCAGGTCGCGGAGCGAGACGGCGGGGGAGGCGTGCTCGAGGACGAGCGCTATCGAGTCGCCGGACTCGCCGATCCCCAGGAGCCGGGGCGTGCGGACGCCGGCGGCGGTCGCGGCGTAGGACAGCAGCGCGGTGCGCTCGGCGACGGCCTTGAGCGAGATGGCGGCCCGCCCCTCGATGCCCCGCAGGCGCAGCGCCTGCCACAGGCGGGTGATGAGGCCGACGACCTGACGGTCGCCGTCGAGCACCACGACGTCGCGGCGCACGTCGTCGTCGCAGTACAGCGCGTACACGCGGTTGTCGCCCGTACGGCTCAGGGCGAGCGCCGCGGGGTCGTCGGGGGCCGCACTCGGGGTGCGGTGCTGGACGGTCTGGACGGTCTGGACGGTCTGGGCGGACGCGGCGGAGTCGCCGGCGGGCTCTGCCACGGCGTGCACCCGGGCCAGCGACGTCGGCGTGAACCCGGCGCGCCGCACGGCCGCGACGAGATCGGGCCCGTACGCGCGCTCGCTGCGCGTGCCCGACACGTACTGCACCGAGGAGCCGGCGAGCCGGCCCAGCAGCAGCGCGACGAGAACGCCCGGCAGCGACACCTGGCCCGTGATCAGCACGATCAGCAGGGCGGCGAACATCAGGTTCCACGAGATACGGACGGTCCGGCGCCGGGTCGCGGGCCCGGCGACGGTCAGCATCGCGGTCACGGCGACGGCGTACTCGGGGATGGCCAGGACGTATCCGGTGCCGCGCTCCCACACCGACATGCCGCGGACGAGCTCGTCCGATCCCAGGTGGTTCACCAGGAGCGTGGTGAGGACGCCGAGCAGCAGGCCGACGATCCCCGCGACGATGGACTCGACGATCTGCCGGCCCAGGCGCCGGACCCCGAGCTCGATCATCACGGCGACCGGCGCGAACAGGCTCACCAGGCCCTGCAGCACGGCGACGGGGACGAAAAGGATGGTGGCGAGCAGGTCGTTGAAGCTGCGGACGTCCTCGGTGACACCCTCGGTGGTGCCGTGCGCGACGACCGAGAGGACCATGACGCCGGCGACGCCGAGGGCGCACCCGATCATCCAGACCAGCGCGCGCGGGTGCCGCACACGCTCCTCTGGGGTGTCGACGACGCGGACGAGGCCGGACTCGTCGGATGTTGTCCGCGGTGCGTCGGACACCTCGACACCGGCGTCTGCGCGGCCGGTGCGCGGGTTGGACATACCGGGGAGTCTAGAACGGTTGGCCGAGACATGACCGGAGGGCGCGGACGGTGCCCTGGTATACCCGGCTCGGGTCGGGGCCGTCTCTCGGGTTCTCCCGGACTGCTTCAGCGGATCCCGAGGGCCTCGCGCCACTCGGCGGGCACAAGGGCATAGCCGACGAACGCCACGATGTCGAGCAGCGTGTGCGCGACAACCAGCGGGATCACGCGGCGTCGGCCGTCGGGCTGGAACCTGGGCGACGTGTAGAACCACGAGAAGACGACGCCCATCACCACGTTCCCCAGGAACGGCCCGATGCCCTGGTACAGGTGGTACGAGCCGCGCAGGAGCGAGCTGGCGACGATGAACTTCACCCGGTTCCAGCCGAGCTCGCGCGTGCGCTCGTAGAGGTAGCCGACGGCGATCACCTCTTCCAGCAGACCGTTCTGGAACGCGCTGAGGAGCAGGACCGGAACGGTCCACCAGTGCGTGTCCAGGGCGCTGGCCTGCACCTCCACGGTGATGCCGAGCACCCGCCCGAGGGCGTAGAACGCCAGGCCGGGGATGCCGATCGCGGCGGCGAGGGCGACACCCCACCCCAGGTCCCGCCCGGGCTGGGACCGGTCCAGGCCGAGGCTGCGGACGGCGCTGCGGCCGTGCTCGCTCAGCAGGTACACGGCCAGGGCCACCGGGACCAGGGCGAACCCGATGCTCAGCAGCTGGTAGACGAGGTCGAGGTACGGTCGCTCGGACTGGCTCGGATTGAGCGTCGCGGTCTGCTCCGCGAGCGGTGTGCCGGCGGTGAGCCGGGCGGCGATGTTGACGAGCGCGTAGACCGCGGACTGGCCCAGGCTGAGCCCGAGCACTATCCACACTTCGGCGGCGACACGACGGTTGGAGGGCACGGGCCCGTTTATAGCAGCCGCCGCTGGGTGCGGGCCGGTCAGGTTCCCTTGGTTGCGGGCGCGATCGTTGCGGCTAAAACAGACACATAGTCGCAACGATCACGCCCGCAACCAAGGTCAGACGCGGTTGGATGCGCGGCGGACGAAAGCCGCCAGGTCCGCGGCCTGTGCGACTCGGGACTCGGGGTGGATGTACATCATGTGGCCCGCCTGGTAGACGCGGGTCTCGATGCGGTCGCGATACGACGCCGGGATCGCCATCTGGTCGAGGCTGTACTCGACGGCCTCGACCGGCACGCCGCCGTCGTACCGGCCCATGGCGATGTGCACCTGGAGGTGGGGGTTGATGATCATCGCCGTCGCGAGCTTGTCCGCGACGTCGACGGCCTTGCCCTCGAACTCCTGGTACGACCACGGACGCACCTGGCGGGACAGCACCTCGTAGATCGCGTCGTGCTCGTACTCGAGCTCGCCGCGCAGGTAGTGGTGCAGCGCCGCCGTGTAGGGCCCGGACGTGGCGGACATGAACGGGTCGTACGGCATCTGCTCGTGGAGGTAGTGGTCCGCCGGCCCGGTGAACCGGGTGTCGAGGCGGCCCGTGACCAGGCGGCGGGAGCGCAGCAGCTCGGCGTAGACGCGGGTGTGCTCCAGGCGGAGGTTCGCGCGGTCGACGTAGTCCTCGCTGAGCCCGGTCAGGGAGGCGATCTTCGTGACGGCGGCGGCGCGCTCGTCGTCGGGCACGCGGGCTCCGCGGGCGAGGACCGAGCTGTAGGTCTCCGCCCAGTCGCGGGCCTCGGCGACCACCTCGTCCAGCGTCCGGTCGCCGAGCAGGCCGTGGTACTGCGCCGTCGCGGCGTAGAGCGGCAGGAACAGCGGGTGCGGCAGGTTGGAGTGCTCGCCGTCGAACAGGGTCTCCAGGTTCAGGGCCGGGGCCACCAGCATGACGCCGTTCAGGAACAAACCGAAGCGCTGCTGCAGGTACTCGGCCAGCGCGGCACCCCGGGTGCCGCCGTACGACTCGCCGATGAGGAACTTCGGGCTCATCCACCGGTCGTGGCGGCTCGTCCACAGGCGGATGATCTCGCCGACGGACTCGAGGTCACCCGTGAACCCGTGGAACGGCTTGGCCTGCTCGCCCTCGGTGGCGCGGGAGAAGCCGGTGGAGACCGGGTCGATGAACACCAGGTCGGAGACGCGCAGCAGCGTCTCCAGGTTGTCGACCAGCCCGTACGGCGGCGCGGTCAGGCTGCCGACGTCGCCCGAGTCGACCCGCCGCGGGCCGAGCAGGCCCAGGTGCAGCCAGACCGACGACGAGCCCGGGCCGCCGTTGAACGCGAACGTCACCGGGCGGCGGGTCACGTCCGTGTCGTCGAGCGTGTAGTACGTGATCGAGACCTCGGCCTTGGGCTTCCGGCCGTCGTACTTGTCCTCCTTGTGGACCTCCTGGCGCAGCACGATCCGGCCGGTGGTCGCGGCGTAGGAGAGGTCTCCGTCCGGCGTGTGCAGCGTGTGGTGCGTGGTGACGAGGTCGTCGGTGGGGTCGGGCTTCTCGGGCGCCCCCGAGTCGTTCGTCGCGGCGTCGGTCGGCTTCGTCTTCTCGTCGTCGGTCACGCCGGGGAACCTACCGCGCTGGCGGCGTGCGTCTCCAGGTCAATCCGGTACGGCTCGGGAAAGGGATACGCCTGGAGGGAGGTAACGCTGAGCGAGCATTGCTACCTGTCAGTTACCTCTCCCCAGGCGTATCGGTTCCGCGGGCCGAGCCGGTGTCATATGCGCCCAGTCCTCCTCGAAATTGCTTGCGCGCGCCCCGTCGGTGGTGGAGACTGGTTTGCAGTACAAACCAGTTTGAGCGACGAGGAGCCCATCATGGCGAACGACCCGACGTCGGGCAGACCTGCGGAACCCGGCGACTCCGCGGATCTCGACCCCGCAGAGACCCTGCGGATGATCCGGCAGCAGCAGGAGGCCGCCCGGGACGCCACCGAGCCGGACGGTCGCGTCCTGTTCGGCGCCTGGGGACTCGCGTGGCTGATCGGCTACCTGGCCTTGTGGTCCACGGCCCGCGACACGGGCACACCCGCGGCCTGGGCCGGCTGGGTGCTCGCCGGGTGCATCGTCGGCGCGACGGGGCTCACCGTCGCGCACAGCGTCACCCGAACGTCCGGCACGCGTGGTGCGAGCGCCCGGGTCGGCGCGATGTACGGCTGGACCTGGTTCCTCGCGTTCACGGCCTACGGCGTGATGCTGGGTGCCATGGGCGACGCGGGCGCGTCGTCCGAGGTCCAGGCGATCGCCGCGAACGGTTTCGCGTGCGTGATCGTCGGCCTCCTGTACCTCGCGGGCGGCATGCTCTTCGAGGAGGTCCGGATGTACGCGATCGGCGGCTGGATGCTGGTCACAGCAGCGCTCGCCGCGTTCGCGGGGATGCCCAACACCTACTTCGTGATGGCTGTAGCGGGCGGTGGCGGGTTCCTGGTCATGGTCGCGGTGGAGCAGGTGATCCGCGCTCGGCGTCGATCACCCGGGACCGCCGAGAGGACGGAGGGCAGGGGTGCCTGAGGAGCTCGACCCCGTCATCCATGCCCCCGCGCGCCTACGGGTCGTGGCCTCGCTCGCGGCCCTGGGGCGTGGGGACGAGGTGGCGTTCCCCAAGCTACGGAAGCTGCTCGACATGACCGCCGGGAACCTGTCCACCCACCTGCGCAAGCTGGAGGACGCCGGGTACGTGCGAGTCACCAAGACGCACGAGGGCCGGATGCCGGCGACCTACCTGGCCCTCACCGATACCGGCCGCACCGCGTTCGCGGACTACCAGGCGGCACTGATGGATCTATTGAAGGGAGCACAGGGATGAGTGCGGTAGAGGTCAGTGCCGTAGAGGTCAGGGGTGTGACGCGGCGCTTCGGCGACGTCGTCGCCCTCGACGATGTCTCGCTGGAGGTCGGGCGGGGCGAGCTGGTGGGCCTGCTCGGCCCCAACGGGGCCGGCAAGTCCACCCTGCTGTCGCTGGTCAGCGGCCAGCGCCGGCCCGACGCCGGAGCGGTGCGTCTGGCCGGCCGCGACCCGCGCGACGCCAGGGCACGCACCGTGCTGGGCCTGACCCCGCAGGAGACCGGCCTGCCGGCGACGCTGCGGGTCCGCGAGGTCGTCGACTTCGTGGGCGGGCACTACCCCGACCCCGTGCCCACCGGCGAGCTGTTGGAGCAGTTCGGGCTCGCCGACCTGGGCAAGCGCCAGACCGGTTCGCTCTCCGGAGGGCAGAAGCGACGCCTGGCCGTCGCGATGTCCCTGGTGGGCAGGCCGCGCGTCGTGCTGCTCGACGAGCCCACCACGGGGCTCGACGTGTCCGGGCGCACGGCGCTCTGGGACGCCATCCGGGAGTACCACGCAGGCGGCGGGACGGTGCTGCTCACGTCGCACTACCTGGAGGAGGTGCAGGCGCTCGCCGAGCGGGTGGTCGTGATCGACCACGGCAAGGTGCTCGCCGACGACTCCCTCGCGACCGTGCTCAGCCGGGTGGGCGTGCGCCGGGTGCAGCTCACCGACGCCGCCGGAACGCGGCAGGAGCACCTCGTGCCCGACTCGGACGCCTTCGTGCGGGACCTGGTCGCCTCCGGTGCGGAGTTCCGCGACCTGGAGATCCGTGGCGCGTCCCTCGAAGAGGCGTTCGGACAGCTGGTCAACCACGAGAACCTGGAAGGAGCGGCGCGATGAGCGCGATGGTGAGCACGACGACGTCAAACAGCGAGCAGACCAGCAGCGAAGAGGCGGGCAGCGGGCACACCCAGCCCTTCCTGGCGCTGTCCTGGTTGGACCTGAAGTACCAGTTCCTGGAGACCGTGCGGATCCCCATAGCCGTGCTCGGGAACGTCCTGTTCCCGTCGCTCTCCATGTTCTTCTTCGTGGTGCCGCAGACGGCGGTGGCGGGCAACCCCCTGTTCGCGACGACCGCCGTCGCGGGCCTCGGGCTGTTCGCCGTCTGCTCGGCCAGCCTGTTCACCTACGGGCTGGGCGTGGCCGAGGACCGGCAGCTCCCGTTCTACCCGTTCCTGCGCTCGCTGCCCGCCGGACCCGGCCCGCAGATGGTGGCGCGCGTGCTCAACGGCGGGATCTTCTCGCTGTTCGGCCTGCTACCGCTGATCATCATCGGCTGGCTGTTCACGGCGGCCACCGTCACGCTGGGGCAGCTGCTGGCCGGAATCGGGACCATCCTCGCGGTGTCCGTGCCGTTCGTGCTGCTCGGCATGGCCATCGGGTACGCGCTGTCGGCCAAGGCGGCACTGCCCGTCGTGCAGATCATCCTGTTCCCGCTGGCCTTCGCGGGCGGGCTGTTCCTGCCGCCCCAGATGTTCCCGGGCTGGCTGGACGCGATCTCGCAGGCCACCCCCACCCGCGCCGGCCGCGACCTGCTGGTCCAGGCCACGACGGGAGCCGAGGCCTACATCCTGGCCCTGCCGGTCCTCGCCGGCTGGACCCTGCTGTTCGCGGTGCTGGCCGTCGTCTCCTACCGCAACGACGAGGGCCGCCGCTTCCGCTGACCCCTTTGGGTTGTGGGCGTGATCGTTGCGACTACACGCCCGTTTTAGGCGCAACGATCACGCCCACAACAAACGGGTCAGGCTGTGTGGCGGAGGCGGAGGGAGTTGGCCACCACCAGGACGCTGCTCGCCGCCATCGCGGCACCCGCGATCATCGGGTTCAGCAGGCCGGCCGCCGCCAGCGGGATCGCCGCGACGTTGTACGCGAACGCCCAGAACAGGTTCTGCTTGATGACCCGCAGCGTCTTCCGGGACAGGCGGACGGCGCTCGCCGCGGCCCGCAGGTCACCCCGGACCAGCGTGATGTCGCTCGCCTCGATCGCGACGTCGGTGCCGGTGCCCATCGCGAGGCCGAGGTCGGCGGTGGCGAGCGCGGCGGCGTCGTTCACGCCGTCACCCACCATCGCCACCGTGCGGCCCTCGGCCTGGAGCCGCGCCACCACGGAGACCTTGTCCGCGGGCAGCACCCGGGCGATCACCTGCTCGTCGGGGATGCCGACGGCCCGGGCGGCGACGCGGGCGGCACCCTCGGAGTCGCCGGTCAGCAGGTACGGGCGTAGGCCCAGCTCGCGCAGCTCGGCCACGGCAGCGGCCGACGTCGGCTTGGCCGGGTCGCGCAGCGCGATCACCCCGCCGGCGGTGCCGTTCCAGGCCACGGCGACGGCGGTGGCCCCAGCGTCCTCCTGCTGCCCGACGGCGGAGCGCACCTCCTCCGGGACCGTCACGCCCTGCTCGGCGAGCCAGTCGGGACGGCCGACCAGGACGCGGCGGGTGTTCAGCCCACCGCCCGGGGCCAGCCCGGCGTGCGACCGCCGGACCAGACCCTCGACACCGCCGCCCGCATGCGCGACGAAGCCCGTGACCTCGAGCGGCGTCTCGGGGTCGGGCTCGGCGGCGGCTCGGCCCGCCGCGGCGATCGCCCGCGCGATCGGATGTTCGCTCAGCCCCTCGACGGCGGCCGCGTACCGCAGCACGTCGGGCGCGTCGGTGAGGTGGTTGGCGTCGTCAGGGGTCTCGACGGACGGCTCCTGCGAGGGCGGCTCCACCCCCGCGGACGCCTGCGCCGGTTGCCGCGTCCCCGCGCCCCACACGTCGACGACCCGCATGCGGCCCTCGGTCACCGTGCCGGTCTTGTCGAGCACCACCGTGTCGACGCGGCGTGTGCTCTCCAGGATCTCCGGCCCTCGGATCAGCACGCCCAGCTGGGCGCCGCGGCCGGTCCCGACCAGGATCGCCGTCGGCGTGGCCAGCCCGAGCGCGCAGGGGCACGCGATGATCAGCACTGCGACGGCGGCGGTGAACGCGGCCTCGGCGTCGCCGGTCGCGGCCAGCCAGCCCACCAGCGTGAGCACGGCCAGCACCAGCACTATTGGTACGAAGACGGCGGAGATCCGGTCCGCGAGCCGCGCCACGGGCGCCTTGCCCGTCTGCGCCTGCGCCACGAGCCGCGCGATCCGGGCCAGCATCGTGTCCTCGCCCACGCGGGTGGCGCGCACCAGCAGGTGCCCCGAGGTGCTCACCGTGCCGCCCACGACGTCGTCCCCGGGGCCCACGTCAACGGGGACCGGCTCACCGGTGACGAGGGACGTGTCGAGGGCGGACGTGCCCTCCACCACTGTCCCGTCGGTGGCCACCGTCCCGCCGGGGCGGACGGCGAACACGTCCCCGGCCCGCAGGGCGGCGACGGGCACGGCGGCGGTGCGCCAGCCGCCGTCGGGCAGCCGTAGGGGTGTGCCGTCGGGACCGAGCGTGATGCGCTCCGCATCCTTGGCGCCCAGGTTGAGGAGGGCGCGGAGCGCGTCTCCCGCGCGGCGCCGCGACCGGTGCTCGGCGTACCTCCCGGCGAGCAGGAACGTGGTGACCACGGCACCGACCTCGAAGTACAGGCCGGGGCCCATTCCCGCGTCCGCGGGCCGCAGCGCGTCGGTGACCAGGACCCACAGCGACCACAGCGTCGCGGCGAGCACGCCGATCGACACCAGCGTGTCCATCGTGGAGCTGCCGTGCCGGGCCGCCCGCGCGGCTGCCGTGTGGAAGGGCCAGGCGCCCCACGCGACGACGGGCAGCGCCAGGGCGGCGACCACCCATTCACTGCCCGGGAAGAACAGCGCCGGGACCATCGACAGCAGCACCACCGGGACGGTCAGGACCGCCGAGACCCGCAGGCGCCGGAGCAGGTCGTCGCCGCGGTACTCGGTGCCCGGGCGCGCATCGGGGGTGTCGTCGGGTGCGCCGCCCGACGCCGTCCGCCGGCGCGTCACCCGCGCCTCGTACCCGGCGGACTCGACGGCGTCGACCAGCTCCTGGTCGGTCACCTCGGTCGAGAGCACCACGTGCGCCGACTCGAGCGGCAGGTTGACGGTGGCCGCGACGCCGTCGAGCCGGTTGAGCTTGCGCTCGACCCGGGCGACGCAGGAGGCGCAGGTCATCCCGGACACGGCAAGGTCGACCTCACCGAAGGGGAGCTGCACCTCAGCGGTGGCCACGGTCCTGGGAGTCGTCAGGACGAGACGATCGGCAGCATGCGGGTCGCCTGGCGGCCCGGGGCCTGCGCGGCGGACTCGGCGGCGACGGCGTTCTCGAGCACCTCGACGTCGGTCACGTCGTAGCCGGCCTCGTCCACGGCGTCCCGCAGGGGCGCCTCGGCGAGCGGTAGCTTGGAGATCACGCGCACCTGCGAGGCGTCGCCGACGCGCAGCTCGACGCTCACGTCCTGGACGTCCGGGACGCCGCGCAGCTCGTTGGTCACGGCGGACACGCAGTGTGCGCAGGTCATACCGGTCACGGCCAGCTTGGTCACGGTAGTCATATCGTCTCCTCGGTTCGCGGGCCGGTCGGCGTACCCACGGATGTCGGCGTACCCACGGATGATGGTCACATACGGACGAGGCGGGCGATCGCCTCGGACGCCTCACGGACCTTAGCGGCACCCTCCTCGTCGGACGCCTTGGCGGCGTCGACCACGCAGTGCCCCAGGTGGTCCTCGACGAGCGCCACGCTCACCGCCTGTAGCGCCTTGGTTACGGCGCTGACCTGCGTGAGCACGTCGATGCAGTACTCGTCCTCGTCGATCATCCGCGCGATGCCGCGCACCTGGCCCTCGATGCGCCGCATCCGCTTCAGGTACCCGGTCTTGTCCGACGCGTAGCCGTGCGGTCCGTCGTGCGCTCCGGCAGCGTCGTGATCGTCCTTCTGCCCGACGGCGACCACTGCCGCCTCGGTGGTCTCCGTCGTCTCAGTCATACGTCCATGAGATACCCCACCGGGGTAGTGAGTCAAGTGTGCGTGCCGCGGGCGCCGGAATGGCGTCGACCACCAGGCAGATCGGATACCTTTCGTCCTGACCACCTCAGGCTCTGCACGAGAGGTACCTCTGTCGGCATGCCCGCCTCGATGACTCGCCGTTTCCTGCTCGCAGCGCTTGCCGCCGCCGGGCCGCTCGCTCTCACCACGGCGAGCGCGGGACCTGCCGCCGCTCCCGTTCGGGAGAACCCGGTGGTCCGCGCCGTCGCGCGGACGGCAAGGGAGCAGCACCCACGCCGGATCTACATCGCCGGCGACTCGACGGCCTCGCAGAAGTACGCCGACGTCCGTCCCGAGACCGGGTGGGGCATGGTCCTGCCCTGGTACATCGGCCCCCGGATCGAGGTGATCAACCACGCGATGAACGGGCGCAGCTCCAAGAGCTTCATCACGGAGCGACGCCTCGCCGCGATCCTGGATGTCATCCGACCCGACGACGTGCTGCTCATCCAGTTCGGGCACAACGACCAGAAGTCCGACCCGGCGATCGGCACCGAACCGTGGACCAGCTACCGGTCCTCCCTGCTCCGCCATCTCGACGGCGCGCGGGAGCGGGGCGCCGTACCGGTGCTGCTCACTCCCGCGGAGCGGCGGCGGTTCGACGCCGACGGCAAGGCCGTCGCGACCCATGGCCAGTACCCGGACGCGATGCGTGCGCTGGCCGCCGCCGAGGGCGTCGCTCTGATCGACATCACCGCGCAGACCATCGCACGGTGGCAGGAGCTCGGGCCTGACCGCAGTCGGCTCAACTTTCTGCACACCGAAGCGGGCCTGGAGGACAACACCCACTTCAACGCCGCGGGCGCCGGTGCGGTCGGCCGGATGGTCGCCCGGGGGCTGCTCGCCACCGAGGTTCTCGCTGAGCGCGAGGTGCGCCGCCTCGACGAGACCGTTCCGGCGAAGTGGGTCACCTGGCCGGAGGCGGTCCCCGCCGCGACCTGAGCCGGTGTCCGGCGTAGCGTGGACGAAGAACCAGGCCCAGCTCGACGGCGAGATGGTGGCTCTGACGAGTACGTGATCGTCCACGGCGGCGAGCCCCTGGTTCGGTGCACGATCCTGCACCGCGTCGCCGTGTCCACCTGCGCGGCGGGGAGACGGTGGGGGCGACGCCGGGAGGGGCGGCCGGCGTCGGACCGGCATGATGATCGAAGGAAGAGGCAATCCGATATGCCTGGAAACAAAGCGGTCGCTTACCGCGAACCCGGCGTGGTCGAGGTGGTCGACATCGACTACCCGACGCTCGAGCTCCGGGACGGACCAGGGGTCAACCCGGCCAACGTGGGCCGGAAGGTGCCGCACGGTGTGATCCTGCGGACCGTGTCGACCAACATCTGCGGCTCCGACCAGCACATGGTCCGTGGCCGCACAACGGCGCCCTCGGGGCTGATCCTGGGGCACGAGATCACCGGGGAGATCGTCGAGAAGGGCCCGGACGTCGAGTTCCTCGACGTCGGCGACATCGTCTCGGTGCCGTTCAACATCGCCTGTGGACGGTGCCGCAACTGCAAGGAGCGCAAGACCGGCATCTGTCTCAACGTCAATCCGGACCGTCCGGGCTCGGCGTACGGCTACGTCGACATGGGTGGCTGGGTCGGTGGCCAGGCCGAGTACGTGCTGGTGCCGTACGCGGACTTCAACGCGCTGAAGTTCCCGGACCGCGACCAGGCGCTCGAGAAGATCCTCGACCTGACGATGCTCAGCGACATCTTCCCGACGGGCTTCCACGGGTGCGTGTCCGCGGGCGTCGGGGTCGGGTCCACGGTGTACGTCGCGGGCGCGGGACCCGTGGGGCTGGCCGCGGCGGCGTCGGCGCAGCTGCTCGGTGCCGCCGTCGTGATCGTGGGCGACCTCAACAAGGAGCGGCTGGAGCAGGCCCGGTCGTTCGGCTGCGAGGCGGTCGATGTGTCCGCCGCACCGATCCCGGAGCAGCTCGAGCACATCCTGGGCGAGCGCGAGGTCGACTGCGGCGTGGACGCCGTGGGATTCGAGGCGCGTGGTCACGGCTCCGAGTCCGCGACCGAACAGCCGGCGGCCGTGCTCAACAGCCTCATGGAGATCACGCGGGCGGGCGGTTCGCTCGGCATCCCCGGCCTGTACGTCACGGGCGACCCGGGCGCCGCGACGGAGGCCGGGAAGATCGGGTCGCTGTCCCTGCGGCTGGGGCTGGGCTGGGCGAAGTCGCACGCGTTCACGACCGGTCAGTGCCCGGTGATGAAGTACCACCGCGGCCTGATGAACGCGATCCTGCACGACAAGGTGCAGATCGCGCAGGCCGTCAACGCGAAGGCGATCCCGCTGACCGAGGCGCCGACGGGGTACCAGGAGTTCGACGAGGGCGCGGCGACGAAGTTCGTGCTCAACCCGAACGACTACATCCGGGCGGCCTGACCGGGTTCGACCGTGACCCGTTGGCTGTGGGCTTGAGACAGGCGTGAGGCGCGTGGCGAAGCACGCCCACCTCGGGCCCGCAGGCGACGGGGTCGGTCCAGGGCGAGCCGATCGGCGGCCCCGTTGTTACTTTCGACAGATGGATGAAACCTGGGGGCGAGGCGTCGCGGTGGTCGTCGAGGACGACGACCTGATCCGCGAGGTCATCGAGGTCACGCTGCAGCAGGCCGGGTTCACCGTGCATCACGCGATCACCGGCGCGCAGGGTGTGGCACTGGTCAGGGCGCACCAGCCCGTCGTGACGACCGTCGACGTATCCCTGCCCGACATCGACGGGTTCGAGGTCGTGCGGCGGGTGCGGACCTTCTCCGACACGGTCGTCGTCATGCTCACCGCCCGGGTCGACGAGCCGGACACGCTCATGGGGCTCGAGGCCGGCGCCGACGAGTACGTGACCAAGCCGTTCAGGCCGCGCGAGCTGCGGGCGCGCGTCGATGCCCTCCTGCGCCGTGCCGGCCGCTCCACCGTGTCGGCTCCGGAAGAGCCCGACGATCCCGCGCCCGATCCGGTCGACGGGGGCCTCGAGGTCGACACCGCGCGTCGCACGGTCCGCCTGGGCGGCGAGCTCGTCCACCTCACCCGCACCGAGTTCGACCTCCTCGCGGCCTTGCACGGCGCGCACGGCCGGACGGTGGCCAAGGGTGACCTGGCGGGCCTGCTCTGGCCCGACCAGTACGGCTACGGCGGCCGGGTCACGGAGGCGGACCGCCGTACCGTCGAGGTGCACGTGGCCAACGTCCGGCGCAAGCTCGGCGACAATCCCAGCAGCCCGCGCTTCATCCATACGGTCCGTGGGCTGGGGTATCGGTTCGAGGGCGCCTGAGACGGGCTCGGTGCCGGACCAGAGCGGCCTCGGTGTCACGCACCAGACGCAGGAGCCCGTCCAGCGTCTCGGTTCGGGGCAGCCTGCGGTACCGCGTGATATCGCGAGCCACAGCCCAGACCGCCCGGGCCAACGCGTCTGCTCCCACCATGGCGCTCACGGTGGCCAGGTCTACGGCCGTGTCGTACACGGCCCAGACGTTGCCGTCGGAGGCAGCCGCGGCGAGCAGCTCGAGCCGCTGCTCCAGCCCGTCGCCGTACTGCACGGCAAGTCGGTAGGCGGCCAGGTCGCCCAGATCCTGGGCGAGGTCGTCGAGCACGCGTACGTCGAGGATGTCAGTCATCGGACCGGCCTCTCGATCGTCGCCGTCCGGCCCGTCATGGCGCCGGCTGCCGGAGCGGCCCCGTCGGACCGGGACGCCGCACGACGACGGTCGCGCGCGGCAAGGAGAAGCTGGGCGACGGCGTACACGCCGAGCCCGCCGGCGAGCGTCGCCACGCCGACCGTCTTCTGGTCGCGGTCGATGAGCTGCGCGACGTACCCCGCGTAGGGCACGTGATAGCGCACCACGGCGCGCAGCTCGCGCTCGGTGAGGTCGACGCCGTCGGGCGCGTCGTTGGCGTCGCCCTGCGTCGTCACGGTCACCGTGCCGTCTGCCGTGACAGTGCGGGTCACCACGCGGTGGGTCACGAGCGTCGGGTCGTCGGGCTGGGGCATGAACGTCACGACGTCGCCCACCTGGATACGTGCCACGTCGCCCTCGTCCTCGATCGGGTCGACGACGACCTGGCTGCCCACCGGGATCGTGGGCTCCATGGAACCGGAGAGGATGGTCAGCGGCATCCAGCCCATCACGCGTGGTGCCACGACGAGCGCGACGACGGCTGCGACGACAACGAGAGCCGCCACCGAGACGAGCAGGCGTCCGGCGCCTGCGAGCGAGCGACGCGACGGCTGGTGGCGGGTGTGCTCCCGTGCCGCGACGCGCGTCGGCGAGGGAGCTGCGGTGCTGGTCATGACAGACCTCCGGAGATGGGGGCGGCGGCAGGGCCGTTGTTGGGCTGAGGCGATCCGTCGCACACCGGGGCGTCGAGCACGTCGCGGCGTAGCGATGCGACGGTGTCCGACTCGACGTAGACCGACCGGTCGACGGTGCCAGAGGTGGAGAAGGGGTAGGCGCGCACCTTGAACTTCCTCGTGGTGCCGTCCGAGGGGAGGTCGGAGCGGTGGACGTCCACGCTCAGCGAGCTGGTGATCGACTTGTCGACCGTCCGCCATGAGCCGTCAGAGGCCTGGCGCACGAGCTCCCACAGGGCCACGGCGGGCTGCTTGGTGGTGCTGTCGGCCCAGGACCAGGTGAGCTTTGCCGGCGTCTCGAGGAGGACGGCGTACAAGCCGCTCTGGCAGGTCAGCCCTGTCGGCTGCGGGAACGCCACCTGGTAGGTCGCCTGTGCCGTGCCCGTGGCGGTCCAGGTGGGGGCTGCGGCCGCGGTCGTGGTGACCGTCGTCGTGAGCTCCACGCTCCGGGCGCCGTAGTCGCGGACCAGCGAGCTGGCGTCGGTCGGGGCGACCTGGGCGCACAGCCCGGAGCTCGCGCCGGCCGCGAGCGTGTCACCGGTTCCCGTGACGGGGCGGGTCGCGCCGCCGGGCTGCGCCTGCCAGCGCTGGGTCGAGCAGTCGGTGCCGTAGCCGATCGTCAGGCCGGACAGCACGTTGGTCGCCTCGGTGGAGGTCGTCGCGCCGAGGGGTGCGGCCGATACCGCGGTCGGTCCCCAGGTGACCGATGCGGATCCGGAGGTGTTGGTCACTTTCCAGGCCCCGGCGCCGGTACGGGCAACGGTCAGCCCGACCCGGTCGACCGTGACGGGCTCGAGCGTGGCCCGCTCCCCGTCGTGCCAGCCGGCGACCGTGCTCTCCTGCGCGAGGTCCCAGGTGACGGGCGTGGCGGTGAGGTCGACGCTGCGCCCCTGGGCCGCGGGGGCCAGATCCGTGCGGACGGGGAGCTGCACGGTCCCGGTGACCAGGGCGCCGTCGTCGGCTCCCGTCACCTGACCCTGCCACGTCGTGCCGTCCACGGCCGCGGGCCCAGGGGCAAGGCCCGCGACCGTGAGGTTCGGCGTCCCGAGGGCGACGCCCGCGTCGGCGAAGGCGTCCGCGGTGCGCGTCGCGTCGAGCGCGAGCCTGCCGGCTACGCCGCTGACGGCGAGCCGGACGGACGTCGTGATCTCCACGACGTCGCCGGGCAGGAGGGGCGTCGACGTCGGGAGGGTCGCCCCGCCCCGACGCACGGACGCCTCCCCCCGCACGGGCTCGATCCGCAGGTCACCGCTGGTGACGGTGTGGCCCCGGCCGACCTCTGTCGTGTCGGTCCATCCTGCGTAGGTCGTCCCGGTGCCGGTGAGCAGCAGCAGCGCGACGGCGACCGCTCCCAGCAACTGGACCTCTCGACGGGCGGACATGGCGTGCTCAGCTCGCGGCGGCCTGGGTGAGCGAGAGCTTGAATGCCGTCAAGTCGGCCGTGCTGCCCTGTGCGTACGTGCCCCAGCTCGATCCGTCGGCGCGCTGCCCGGGGAACTTGACGGTCAGGACGAGGGTGTAGGTCTTCGACGCGGTCACCTTCGTGCTCGTCCCGGAGCCCTCGACGGGGATCGCCACGCCGTCGAGCGTGAGCCCGACCTGCAGCACGCTGGCAAGCTCAGTCGTGCCCGCGATGCCCGAGAAATCGGTCGTCAGCAGACCCGTGAGCCCGGCGCCCTCGACCTTGACGTCGACCGTGGTCGTGTAGGTGAGCGTCGTGCCCGGGATGATGAGGTGAGCGGTGGGATTGGCGACCGCCGTACCCCCGGAGTCGGTCCAGGTGCCGGTCGCGGCATCGATGGTCAGGGTGCCCGATGTGAAGGTCTGCTGGGGGACGGGGGCAGCGTCGTACCAGCGCGCGAACGTGCCGCCGCCGGCCGCGAGCAGCAGTCCGGCGACCGCAGCGGCGACGAGCGCCTTGGTGGCCCGGGAAGAGCGTCGTGTCTCAGCCATGGTCGTGCCTCTCGTGAGTGTCTGAACGGCTGTCTCCCAGCGTGGTGCCCAGAACTCAACGCCCAGCCGAAGATCCTCGAGGGCTCCTCAAGATCGGCCTTGAGGTTCTTGAGGTTCCGAGGGTTCGGCGGGATGCCCGGGAGCGGGCACTCCGCCACGGCCTGCCGACATCTGCCCAGGCGAAGGCGTGCCCTCGGTGGCACGATGAGTTGTCAGGCGATCTCGCGCAGGTCGCGCTGAGGCGACATTCGGCGAGGGGTTCGCATTTCGTGACTTCGGTGAGCGTGTCTGATGCCGAGTGGGTGCCGTTCCGGAGAACGGCGATCACCTTTGCCGCCGTCGGCGCGGCTCTGGCGGCATGACCGACGAATACACCCCCGGCCTCTTGGAGAGATTCCGGGTCAACACCGCGCGCAGGGTGCAGGCCCTCGAGACCTGGTACGCCGGCGAGCTCGACCCCCAGACCGCCCTGGCCGACGCACACAAGCTCGCCGGAAGCCTCGGAACCTTCGGACATCCGGACGGCTCAGCGGCCGCGGCCCAGCTCGAACAGATGCTCACCGAACACCTCGAACACGCCCGGGGAGATCCCCGCCGCGACCCGGACGTCCCTCAGCTGCTGAACCGGCTCCGGGCTTCCCTCACCTGACCCGCGTCGGCGGCAAGGGCCGTCGGGGGACGGGTCGCGTCAAGCGGCGTCGTCGGCCTCGATGCTGATCGAGGCAGCGAACTCGTCGAGCACGGGCAGCAGCGAGTCGAGCTCCACCAGGTTCGTGGAGCCGAACGTGACCACCACGTCACGTCCGTCGGCGCGCCACGCCCAGTTGACGGAAACCACGATGTCTCCGCCCAGAGCGGGGTCGGCGACGTAGCGGACCGAGCGGTGACCACCGCCGATGCCGCCCTCGAACTCCACGACCTCCGGCTCGCGGGTCGCCCGCGGCTCGGGCAGGCCGAGCAGCGCCTCGTCGTCGAACGACGGGTCGGTGGGCGTGTCGGTGACCTGCACCATCACGAACGTCTTGTCCGCCGCGCCCATCATCACGAACCGGTGCACCGGTTCGGCGATCCGGGGATACCGCAGCAGCAGGTTCAGGGCCCGGACCAGGTTGGTGTGCTCGCCCGCCGTGTACTCGAACGCCTCGGAGGCGAGGCGGGCAACGGTGTTCACCCATTCCTCGGGGGTCTCGTAGCCGTTCCACGGGAACTGCTCCGGGATGTAGACCCAGCGATCGGTGTCGAAGTCGGTCCGGATCGTCATGCGATCCCCTCTCGCTCGGTCGGGCCCGACCGCTCGGTCGGGCCCGACGCCGGCGCGGCCGGCTCCGACGGCGGCCCGGTCGCGTCGGCCGCTTCGGCCGCGTCGTCGGCCGCCGCGTCGTCAGACCGCGGGCCTCGCCAGGCCAGGGAGGCCATGATCGTGTCGCCGAGCTCGGTCAGGGCGTCGATGAGCGGCGCGAGCTCGGGGTCGTTCGAGCCGGCGATGGTGAACGTGCCGACCAGGCGTCCGACGTCGGGGACGGGCGGCTCCCAGACGTGGTGCACGGTCCGGATCGGACGGCCGGTCGCGCCCGCTTCCGAACCGCCGGGCAGGGCGAGGCTGTCGAGCTCGGCGAGCGGGGCGCCGTCCTTGTGGGCGACGACCTCGCGCATCGCCTGACCGGCCCGGGTAGTCACCTCGGTCGCAGCCGGGCCGACGGCGGCACCGCTGAGGAACGCGGGCGCGAAGGTGCACGAGAGCGAGACCGGGGCCTGCCACGGGACGCCGAGGGGCAGGACGAGGTCGACGACACCCTTGTCCTTGGCCTGCGTCGCCACGTCGACGAGGGACCGTTCGAGCATGCGCACGCGGCCGCGCATCCGGTCGTCGGCGATCTTGCCGTAGAACCCGCGGACCACGGTCTCCACGTTCGCCCGGGTGTCCCCCTGGACGGGTATCAGCACGAAGCCGGGCGGCAGGACCAGCGTGTAGGACTGCGCGCGCAGGCCCGTCACTTGTCGTCCTCGGACGGCGCGAAGCGCTGCTCCGGGAGCGCGACGCCAGGTGCCGGCTCCGGTGCGGTCCGCCAGGAGCGGGGCACGAGCCGCAGCCAGCCGAGCACGATCCGGAGCAGCAGGAGGGCGACCCCGCCGAGAACGACGTAGACGACGAGTGCTGCCGACTCAGGAACCGGCGCGTCCTCCGAGAGGAACGAGGCCGCGTGCAACCACGTCCCCCACAGCGTCATGAACCCGAAGAAGAGCAGCGCGCCGCGCCCCACGACCGGCAGCCGCATGGGCCTCGATGACTCGGCCCTGGCGGCCCGGCCCTTGGAGCGGGGCAGAGGGAGCGAGACGATGACCATCGCGACATAGAGCAGGGCCGGTATCCAGGCCAGCGCCCGCCAGACCATGAACACGGCGTGATCGCCGGCGATCGGGCCGGCGAGACCCTGCACCGCGATGTTCACGGCTCCGCCGAGGAGAAGCTCTGCGCAGATGCACATGGCCAGCACGAAGAACAGACGGTCGAGAAGCAGCTGCCGGTCGGAGATCCTCACTCTCAGTTGCCCACCCCGTCGACCGTCGCGCCGTCCACGCTCTTCCACCAGTCACCGTAGGCACCGGCGACGTCACCGACGGCCCCGGGGGTGTCGCCCATCCCGGGGATGCTGACGTTGAAGTCGACCAGCGAGTCCGGACCGGTCGCGTAGTCCTTGCCGTTGATGAGGTCGTCGTGCCAGCCGATGCCGAACGCGCCGAGGCCCGCCCAGTTCATCGCGACGGAAGTGCTGGAGAAGAACGAGCCCAGTCCCCGCAGCCCGTCGTCGACCAGGCCGCCCGCGCCGTGGGAGGTGCCGTTGACGATCGCCCGGAAGACCGCGCCGTCGGTGCCGCCCGCCTGCCAGACCCGGCTGATGTTTCCGGTACCGAGGTAGGCGGGGCGGCCCGTGAGGGTCATGCCCTTGGGCAGGGCCTTGGCGAAGTCGTCGGCGACCTTGGCCGCCTCGTCGCCGTACCGGAAAGCGGCCCGGACCGGACGAGTGAGCCGTGCGAAGATGCCGGGCTTGGCCGCCGCCGTCCATGCGGCACGGCCCGACCGGGTGAACCGGAGCGCCGAGGTGACGCCCTTGACCAGGCCGCCCGCGGCGGCACCGACGCCCAGCGTCAGCAGGGCCACCGTGTCGAGGGCGACGTCGAGCCAGGACCCGTTCCCTGTCGACGCCAACGTCACGCTCAGCAGGAGGGTGAGGCCCGCGAAGATCGCCGCGAGGAGCAGGAGGCCGGGGAAGAAGAGCGAGAGCACCGCCAGGACGGTCGCGATGATCGACAGGATGTCCTTGAGCGCCTGGATCCAGCCCGCGTTCTCGCTCACCCAGTTGGCGAACTTGTCCCAGGCGGAGTCGGTGAGCCCGTCGGCGTCCATAACCTCGTTGAGCCGGTCCTCGGCGATGCCGGCGCGCTCCTCGACCGACTGCCGTGCCTCGTCCCACAGGGTGTAGGCGTCCCGGAGCGCCTGGACGTGCGGCTCCGCCGCCGACTCGAGGCCGTTGATCTGTTCCTGGGGCGTGGGGCCGTCGTCGTCGGGCTTCGGCGCCGGGGCGTCCTCGGCGTCGGTGATCTGGCCCTGGTAGCGGCGCGCGTCGTCGGCGTTGCTGTCCCGGGTGCTGACGGCCGTCCGGGCGTCGGCCTGCGCGTCGGCGAGGACCTGCGCGAAGGCGGTGAGCTCGGAGCCGGCGACCTCGTAGCGGTTCTGGATCTTCTCGAGCTGCGGCACCACGTCCTCGGACTTGTCGAACATGGTGTCCGTCGCTTCGGCTTGGTACTGGTCTCGATCGGCGTTGATGATCTTCAGGTCCTGGACGGCGCGGGTCACGAGGATCGCCATGTCCGAGTACTTGAAGGCGTGGCTGCGGATTCCCTCGGCGTCGCCGGGGATGGGCGCGATCTGTTCGGCGTTCGCGAGCGCCGCGGAGATGTCGCTCATCAGGAACCCCTCACACCCTCTGCCAGCTTGCGGTCCGTGTCCGTGAAGGCCTCGAAGATCTGCTTGCCGACCTTGTTCAGGTCCTCGACCTTCTCGATCAGCTCGTTGCGGGCCCGGTCCCAGTCGTTGCCGAACTTCGAGACGCACCCGGACAGCCCGTCGTGCGGGATCATCCCGGCGAGCGCGTCGGCATTGGTCTCCGCCTCGCGCAGGCTGGTCGCGATGAAGCCGAGCTTCTCCGCGGTCGTATCGACCTGGGCCAGGTCGATGTGCAGCTTGTCGCCCATCGTGCCCCCTCGGGTTGGTCCTTGCCGCCCCCAAATATGGCAGGCGTGGCAACCACTGTCGATGGGGACAACTACCCAGGTCAGGCCTGCGCCGCGGCCGCCGCTCGCGCGGCAGCGGGCCCGGTCCGGCGCAAGCCCGGCGAGGCCGAGCTTCATCCATCCTGTTCGGGGGCTGGGGTTTAGGTTCGAAGATGCCTGACCAGAGCGGCCTCGGTGTCGTGCGCCAGGCGCATGAGCCGCTCCAGGGCTTCGACCTCTGGACGGGTGTGATACCGGACGGCGTTCTGTGCCACGGTGCGAGCCGCCTCGGCCAGTGCGGTCGCCCCCACCGTGGCGCCCGTGACGGCCAGATCCATCGCTGTGTCGTAGACGAGGCACAGCCTGCGATCGAAGGTGGCGGCGGTGAGGACCTCGAGTCGCTGCTTGAGCCCGTCGCCGTACTGCTCGACGAGCCGGTCGGCGGCCGGCTTGCCGAGATCCTCGGTGAGCTCGTGGAGCACGCGTTCGTCGAGGATCTTCGTCGGGAGGACGCGCGCCATCGGGCCGAAGTCTCGCTCGTCACCGTCCGACCCGGTACGGCGCCGGCCGTCGGCACCGACTCGGTGGACCGGGAGCTGTCGTTTCTCAGCCACGGCGATACCTCTCGTGAGTGGGTGAACGTCTGCTCCCAGCGTGCGGCCCAGAACTCAACGCCCAGCCAAAGATCCTCAAGATCGGCCTTGAGGTTCTAAAGGTCACCTTTGAGGTTCTGAGGTCGCTCCGCGGTGCCCTGGTCAGGCGGTTGCTGCGGCCGCCGCCTTCGCGGCGTCCGGCAGCGCGTCGAGGATCCGGTTCACCGCGTCGTCGTCGTGCGACGCGGAGACGAACCAGGCCTCGAAGACCGACGGCGGCAGGTTGACCCCGGCCTCCAGCATGGCGTGGAAGAACGGCGTGTACCGGTAGGTCTCGGCGGCCTGGGCCTGCGCGTAGTCACGCACCCCCGACGCCGCGGCCAGCGGTCCGAAGAACACGGAGAACAGAGAGCCCGCCCGCTGCACGCGGTGCTCGACGCCCGCGGCGGTCAGGGCGTCGCCGACGGCGTCGGACAGCACGCGCGAGACCTCGTCCACCCGCGCGTACACGGCGTCGTCGGCCAGCCGCAGGGTCGTCAGGCCCGAGGCGACCGCCACGGGGTTACCCGACAGCGTGCCGGCCTGGTAGACGGGCCCGAGGGGCGCCAGGTGGTCCATGACCGACGCCGGGCCGCCGAGCGCAGCGACCGGCATGCCGCCGCCGATGACCTTGCCGAACGTGAACAGATCAGGGGTGTAGCCCTCGCCGCCGGCGGCGCGGATGGCGTCGTTCTCCAGCCCCCACCAGCCGGACGGGCCCACGCGGAAGCCGGTGAGCACCTCGTCCATGATGAACAGGGCGCCGTGCGCCGTCGTGATGCGCCGCAGCCCCTCGTTGAAGCCCTCGGCGGGCGGGACCACACCCATGTTCGCGGGTGACGCCTCGGTGATGACGGCGGCGATCTCCGAGCCACGCTGCGCGAACGCGGCCTCGACGGCCGCAAGGTCGTTGTACGGCAGCACCAGCGTCTCGGCGGCGGTCGCCTCGGTGACACCCGCCGAACCCGGGAGCGCGAGCGTCGCGACGCCCGACCCGGCCTCGGCCAGCAGCGCGTCCATGTGCCCGTGGTAGCACCCGGCGAACTTGATGACGAGCGGCCGGCCGGTGAACCCGCGCGCGAGGCGGATCGCCGTCATCGTCGCCTCGGTGCCCGTGGAGACGAGGCGCACGCGCTCGGCGACGGGCACCCGGCGGCGGACCTCCTCCGCGAGCTCGACCTCCGCGACCGTCGGAGCACCGAACGAGAGGCCGCGTGCGGCGGCCTCCTGGACCGCCGCGACGACCTCGGGGTGCGCGTGGCCCAGCAGGGCGGGGCCCCACGAGCACACCAGGTCCACGTACTCGCGCCCGGCCACGTCCGTGACGTACGGGCCGCGGGCGGACGCCAGGAACCGCGGGTCGCCGCCGACGCTGCGGTACGCGCGGACCGGCGAGTTCACGCCGCCCGGGATCGCGCCCTGCGCGCGCAGGAACGCAGCGTGGTTCGCCTCGGGGGCACGGCGCAGGGCCTGGGGCTCAGCGGGCTCTCGGGTCTCGGCAGGCTCGACCACTGGTTCGGTCACTTGATCCACCCTCACTTGATCCACTCGGCGAGCTCCAGGGCCCAGTACGTGAGGATCACGTCCGCGCCCGCCCGCTTGATGCTCGTCACCGACTCCAGGACCGCCCGGTCGCGGTCGATCCAGCCGTTCGCCCCGGCCGCCTCGATCATCGCGTACTCGCCCGACACCTGGTACGCGGCCACCGGCACGTCGCTCCGGTCGGCGACGGCGCGCAGCACGTCCAGGTACGACCCGGCCGGCTTCACCAGCACGATGTCGGCACCCTCGGCGAGGTCCAGGTCGGCCTCGCGCAGGCCCTCGCGGGCGTTCGCGAAGTCCATCTGGTAGGTCTTGCGGTCGCCCTTCAGCTCCGAGTCCACGGCCTCGCGGAACGGGCCGTAGTACGCGCTCGCGTACTTGGCGCTGTAGGCCAGGATGCTCGTGTCGAGGAAGTCCGCGTCGTCCAGGGCGTCCCGGATCATCGCGACCTGGCCGTCCATCATGCCCGACGGCGAGATGACGTCCGCGCCCGCCTTCGCCTGCGCCACCGCCATGGAGGCGTAGCGGGTGAGGGTCGCGTCGTTGTCCACCCGGCCGTCGGCGGTCAGGACGCCGCAGTGGCCGTGGTCGGTGAACTCGTCCAGGCAGGTGTCGGCCATGAGCACCGGGGTGGCCGTGCCCTCCGGAACCTCGTCCAGCACCTTGCGCGACGCCCGCAGCGCCCGCTGCAGGATCCCGTCCGCAGCGTCGGCTTGCGAGCCGTTCGCGTCCTTGACCGTGGGGATGCCGAACAGCATGACGCCGCCCAGACCCGCGTCGCGGGCCGCGCGCACCGCCTCGACCAGCGACTCCTCGGTGTGCTGCACCTGCCCGGGCATGCTCGCCAGCGGCGCGGGCTCCGTCAGGCCCTCCTTGACGAAGAGCGGCAGCACCAGGTCGGCGGGGTGCAGCCGCGTCTCCGCGACCAGACGGCGCATGCCCGGTGTGGCGCGCAGACGACGCGGTCGGTACACGATCCCGGTGGTGCTCAAGGTAGTTCCTCTCGTCGTTCTTGGTTGTGGGCGTGATCGTTGCGACTACGTGCCCGGTTTAGGCGCAACGATCGCGCCCACAGCAAGGGCCTGGGTGACGGCGGTGGCCAGGGCCTCGTCCGTCGGGTGCTCGGCGACGGCCAGCACCGTGTGCCCGACGGCTCGTGCCGTGCCAGCCGACGGCTCGCCGATCGCCACCACCCGCTGCGGGCCCAGCTGGGCCGCCACCTGCCGGGCGGCCGAGCCCGAGGCGACCACCACGACGTCGTACCGACGGCGGAGCTCCTCCGGGAGCTCGCGGGCGACCGTCCGGTAGGCCGTCACGACGTCGACCGTCCAGCCCTTGGCCTCGAGCTCTGTGCGCAGCGTGTCGGACGCGAGGTCCCCGAGCGGGAGAAGCACGCGAGGCTCGGTGCCCTGGGCCGCGCGGGGGAAGCCGGCGGCGAGGCCGGCGGCGCTCGCGGTCTCCGGGACGAGGTCCGCGGCGACGTCGTACCGCGCGAGCGCCCGCTGCGTCGCGGGTCCGACGGCGGCCCACCAGGTCGTCCGTCCGACGTCGTGGGGCGGGGTTGCGGAGGGCGAGGCGCTGATCCGGGCGCCGAGCAGGGCGTACACCGCGTTGACGCTCGTGATCACCACCCAGGCGTACGCGCCGTCGGCCAGGCGCGCGCGGGCCGCGTCGAGCTCGGCAGGGTCCTCCACCGGGGCGCGCTCGATCACGGGTGCCGCGACGGGGTCGAGTCCTCGCTCGCGCAGCAGCGCGAGCAGCCCGGAGGCCCGCTCGGGGGCACGCGCGACCAGGACGGCCGGCGGAACGGCCGGACCGTGGAGTCCGGCCGTGGGCGGGACCTGCTCGGTCACGCCTTCTCCGGGACCGTCGCGCTCAGCGGCGCGAGCCGCTCGGCGCCGTCGGCCAGCAGATGCTCGGCGACGGACCTGCCCAGCGCGCGGGCGGCGTCGTCGAGGATCTCGGGCGCGACGTCCGGGGAGAGCGGCGTCTCCCCGGTGCGCGACATCTGCTCCGAGCCGTCCACGGCCGCGACCACGGCCCGCAGCCGGAGCACGGAGCCGGACACTGTGGCGTGCGCCCCGACCGGTGCGGCGCAGCCGGCCTCCAGCCGGGCCAGCACCGAGCGCTCGGCGAGGACGGCGAGGCGGGTCGGGCGGTGGTCGAGCAGGTGGATCGCCTCGGCGAGACTGTGCCCAGAGCCCGCCGAAGGTTCGGAAGCTCCGGGCGCGGCGCCCGTCGAGGGGTCGGGCACGAGGTCGGCCGTGCGGACCTCGACGGCGAGCGCACCCTGGCCGGGCGCGGGCGCCACGACGTCGACGTCGAGCACCTCGCTGATCACCTCGGTGCGGCCGAGCCGGGCCAGGCCGGCGTACGCGAGGACCACGGCGTCGAGGTCGGGGTCGGGGCCGAGCGCGCGGTTGAGGCGCGTGCCGACGTTGCCGCGGATGTCGACGACGTCCAGGTCCGGCCGCGCGGCGCGGATCTGGGCGGCCCGCCGGGGCGACCCGGTGCCCACGCGGCCCTCGTGCGGGAGCGTCGCGAGGGTGAGTCCGTCGCGGGCACACAGGGCGTCGCGCGGGTCCTCGCGCTCGGGCGTCACGAAGGTGAGGCCGGGCGCAGGGGTGGTCGGGAGATCCTTCAGGGAGTGGACGGCGACGTCGCAGCGGCCGTCCAGCAGGGCCTCGCGCAAAGCGGTCACGAAGACGCCGGTACCGCCCAGGCTGGCGAGGCTCCCGGTCTTCACGTCACCCTCGGTCCTGATGTGCACCAGCTCCACCGGCCGGCCGGTCAGCTCCTCCAGGCGCCTGGCCACCAGACCGCTCTGGGTCGTGGCGAGCGCGCTCGCGCGCGTGCCGAGACGGATCGGCGTTACGGGGCCCTGGGCGTTTCCGGGGGTGCTGACGGACAGGGGGGTCGGGGTCACCAACCCAGTCTCCACCCGAACCCCCGCCCGGAGGAAACCCGGCGGCCTATCTCACAGCCTTGCTGGCGCACTGTCAGAACACGCTCCCAGATGCTGGGCGCCGAGAACCCGACGCTGTGCCCGATGAGCTCAATCCTGTTGCGGACGGAGTCGACGTCCTCCTCGCAGATCGAGAACCTGACCGTCGGTGCGGTCCAGCTCGCCCTGGCCGAGCTGGACCAGTCGAACAGTGACAACGCCATGGTGGTGATGGCGAACGTCCGGGCGATGGAGGCGGCACTCGCCCTGGCGGACAAGCTTGACGAGGACGCGATCCTGGCGATGCAGGCCGAGCTTCTCTCGCGCCAGCGAGGCTGGGAGGAGCACGCCGGGAACTACCGCAAGGGTCTGGTCTGAGTCGGCTCGACGAGCGTCTCTCGGCGTGGGGCCCAGCACATCGCGCCACAGGCCGAGCAGGTTCCCGAAGCGATGGCTGACCTGGTTCGGTTCATGCATCGGGACGACCTGCCCGTGCTCGTTCAGGCGGCGGTGGCGCACGCCCAGTTCGAGACCATCCACCCGTTCGGGGACGGGAACGGCCGAACGGGTCGCGCCGTCGTGCACGCGATCCTGAAGGCCAAGGGTGTCGTCACGCACACCACCGCGCCGGTCTCTGCCGGACCGCTCATCCAGACGGAGGAGTATTTCGACGCCCTGGGCGCATTCCCGGGACGGCGATGCGCGACCGATCGTGGAGCGGTTCACGGCTGCCAGCCGGTTCGCGGCGTCATCGGGTTCGGGGCTGGTCGACGACCTCGCGGACCAGGTGGATGCCTCGCGCCAGAGCATGGCAGGCCTCAGGCCTCAGGCTTCAGCGTGGAAGGTTCTCCCTTGCCTGGTCGCGCAGCCGGTCATCAACGCGCGCTTCCTCGCCGACAGTCTCGGTATGAACGACATGACGGCTCAGCGCGCACTGGGTCAGCTCACCGAAGCAGGCGTGCTCGAGGAGCGCACCGGCCTGCGGCGCAACCGCGTATGGCAGCACGCGGGAATCCTGCGGGTGCTGGACACCTATGCGCAGCGGCTCCGGGGCTGACCTCCGGCGACGGATTCAGCTCCGCTCCCCGAGCCGCTCGGCTATGCCCCGCGCGTGCCCGACGATCGCCGCGAGGCCGGTACCCGCGATCCAGCCGCCCGTGACGTCGAGGCCCGGTTCGGCCCGGACGGCGTCCTCGAACTGCTTGATCGCGGCCCGGTAGGCCGGCGTCGGCGGGGGGAGCGAACCGTCCCAGCGCTGGTGCAGGACGTCCCGGACCCGGCCGGTCAGGTCGACGCCGAGCAGCGCCGAGGCGTCACGAGCCGCCTCATCGGCGGTGGGCTCCGGCGTCGGCTCGCCGATGCGGCCGTAGCTGAGCCGCACCACGTGCCATCCCGGCCCGACGGCGTCGCGGACCCGCCGGGCCAGCCAGGGCCACTTCACAGTCGCGTGGGTCAGCGCCTTCGCGCGGACGGCGCCCGGCGTCGTGCCCGGAGCCACGAGCATCCCGGAGCCGCGTGGGGCGGCGTCGAGCTCGGGGGCCTCCAGGAGGAGCGTGACGAGACGGATGTCCGCGCCGCGCTCAGGGGCGGGTGGCAGGGCGATCTCAGCGCCAGCCGCGGGCAAGGGGCCGAACTCGGCGCGGGTCGCGAGCACGAGCCGCGGCGCGCGCAGCACCTGACCGTTCATGATGTGCACCAGCCAGTCGGCGTCGCCTCGTCCGACTGTGTCAGCAGCCGCGGCACCCGTTTCCGCGCCTGCTGCGGCCTCGCGCCGTACCTGCTCGATCGCTCCAGCCCGCTCGACGCCGACGACCCGCGCCCCCAGGCGCACGTCCAGCCGCTCCACCAGGGCGTTCACCAGCGTGTGGATACCGCCGTCGATCCCACGCACGGCCGAGCCCGGGGGAGCCGCCGCCCGCAGCGACGCCACCGCTCGCGAGAGGGACCCGGTCCGCGCGTACGCGTCGAGCAGCCCGGGGGCGACTGCGGCGACGTCGAGCCGGTCGAGCGGCGCCGAGTGCACCCCGGCCGCGACGGGCGTGACGAGCCGGTCCGCCACCCGGGAACCGAGCCGTGACCGCGCGAACGTCCCGAGGTCCGTGGTGTCGACGAACCGGGACGGCAGCACCCGGTCCAGTGACCCCCGCAGCACGCCCGGCCAGCCGATCGCGCGCCGCACGTCGCCGGCCCAGGGCCGCGAGGGGATCCCGAGGACCCCGGCGGCGGGCAGCGGGAACGCCCGCCCGGCCGCGTAACCCCAGGCGGAGAGCCCGGCGGGCGCCTCGATCGTCAGCCCGAGCTTCTCCGCCAGCTCCTCGACGACGCCTCCCCGCACCGCGAACGACTCGGCGCCGAGGTCCAGCGGCACGCCTGGCAGGGACCCGAAGGATCCGCCCCGGATGGGCCCGCCGGCCCGGTGCGCCGCCTCCAGCACGACGACGCGCAGCCCGTGCTCTGCGAGCGCATGAGCGGCGACGAGCCCACCGATCCCGGCCCCGACGACGACGGCGTCGGTCGTCAAGGTCACAACGAGTGCACCAGCTCGACCACGCGGGTCAGCACCGTCGGGTCCGTCTCCGGCGGCACACCGTGACCCAGGTTGACCACGTGCCCGGGCGCCTTGCGGCCGCGGGCGACCACGTCCCGCACGTGCGCCTCCAGCACGTCCCAGGGCGCGGCCAGCAGCGCGGGGTCGATGTTGCCCTGCAGGGGGACGCCGGGCAGCAGGTCGGCGGCCTCGTCGAGCGGCGTCCGGTAGTCGACGCCGACGGCGTGGTCCGTGATCCCCGCGGAGACCAGGACCGACCGCATGGCGGGCAGCAGGTGCCCGGTGCCGGTGCCGAAGTGGATGGCCGGTACGCCGGTGTCCGCCACGTGGGCCAGGGCCCGGGTCGACGACGGCGCGACGCGCGAGGTGTAGTCCGCGAGCGAGAGCGAACCGGCCCAGGAGTCGAAGAGCTGCACGGCGCTCGCCCCCGCCTCGACCTGCGCCCGCAGGAACGTCCCGGTGAGGTCCGCGGTCCACGTCACGAGCGCGTCCCACGTCGCGGGGTCGGCGTGCATCAGCGTGCGCGCGGCCAGGTGGTCGCGCGACGGGCGGCCCTCCACGAGGTACGCGGCGAGCGTGAACGGTGCGCCGCCGAACCCGAGGAGCGGCGTCGGGCCCAGCTCGGCGACGGTCAGGGCGACCGCCTCGCGGATCGGGTCCAGGGCAGCGGGGTCCAGCGTGCGAGACGTGAGCCGGGCGACATCGGCGGCGGTGCGGTACGGCTGGTCCATGACGGGGCCGACCCCCGCCGCGATGTCCACGCCCACGCCGGCGAGCTTGAGCGGCACGACGATGTCGGAGAAGAAGACGGCGGCGTCCACGCCGTGCCGGCGGACCGGCTGCAGCGTGATCTCGGACGCGAGCTCCGGCGTCAGGCAGGCCTCGAGCATGCCGGTGCCCTGGCGCACCTCGCGGTACTCGGGCAGGGAGCGGCCGGCCTGGCGCATGAACCAGACAGGCAAGCGGCCGACCCGTTCACCCCGCAGGGCCTGCACCAGGGGCGCGGCAGAAGTCCGCCCGTCGACGAGCGGGTGGGCGGGGGCGATCGTGGTGGACTTCACGCTTCCCGATTCTGCCCTGCCGCGCCCGGGTGCATAAAGTTGGGGCACTGTGGTTCTCCTCTCCCTCACCGCCAGCCACCGCGAGCTCGACCTCGACGCGCTGGAACGCCTGTCCACGGGTTCGTCGTCAGTGGGTCGCGTCGTCGTGGGTACGTGCGGCCCCGTCGCGGGCGCCGTCGTGATCTCGACGTGCAACCGGTTCGAGCTCTACCTCGACGTGGACGCGCCGCTGAGCGGCGACAGCGTGCGGCATGCGACGCGGCACGTCGCCGAGCTGGTGGCGCACGCCTCGGGCGTGACGGGCGACGTCGCCGCCCGCAGCTTCGCCGTCCGCACCGGGCCGGAGGTCACCGAGCACCTGTTCGCCGTGGCGTCGGGCCTGGACGCGATGGTCGTGGGCGAGCGCGAGATCGCCGGCCAGGTGAAGCGCGCGCTGGCCGAGGCCCGCGAGCAGGAGACCACGTCCAAGACGCTCGAGCTGCTCTTCCAGACGGCGTCGCGCACCTCCAAGCGCGTGGGCACCGACACGGAGCTCGGCGCGGCCGGCCGCTCCGTCGTCGCGCTCGCGCTCGACCTCGCGGAGCGCGAGCTGCCGCCGTGGGACGGCGCCCGCGCCGTCCTCATCGGCACCGGCTCGTACGCCGGCGCGTCCGTCGCGGCCCTGCGGGCGCGCGGCTGCGCCGACATCCGCGTCTACTCGCAGTCCGGCCGCGCCGAGGCGTTCGCCGAGTCGCACGGCGTGCAGCCGGTGGACTCGCTCGTCGAGGCGCTGGCGGACGCCGACCTGGTGGTCAGCTGCAGCGGCGCACGCGGCCGAGCGGCCGCAGCGACCCAGCCCGTCGAGACCGACCTGGACGACGAGCGGCTCGGCGACATGGTGGCCGGGAACTTCGGCGGCCCGACGTCGCTCCCCGGCCTGGTCAGCGAGAACGGTCCCGAGGCGAGCCTGGGCCACGTCCTGGACACCGCCGCGCTGGTCCGGGCGCGTGAGCGCGCCGCCGACAGGGCGGGCGACGAGCCGGAGCCCCGGCCGCTCGTGATCCTCGACCTCGCCCTGCACCGCGACGTCGACCCGCGGGTCGCCGACGTGGAGGGCGTGCTGCTCTTCGACCTCGCCACGCTGAAGGCGCACGCTCCCGCGGTCGCGCACGACGTCGTCGCGCAGGCGCAGGGGATCGTGGACGCCGCCGCGCGGCGCTTCGAGGAGACGCGCCTGGGCCGGGAGGCCGACGCCGCCGTGGTCGCCCTCCTGGACGAGGCGGAGGTCCGGGTCCGGGCGGAGATCGCCGACGCCGTCGCCCGGCTCACCGAGAAGCTGGCGGCACGCGGGGAACCTGCCCCGGGCGAGTCCGACGTCGACGCCATCGCCCATGACGTGCGCAGGCGCGTGCACGCCGAGTTGCACGACAAGATCGTCGCCGTGCGGGCCAGGGCCACCGCGAAGGCGCGTGCCGCGGAGACCGCGCTGGTCCAGGGCGCCGAGGCCCTGACCCTGGAAGCGTCCGCCCAGCGAGACGCCGACCCCACCGCCCGCCGATAAGATTTCGGGCGGGAACTGGCGGAACAAGCCGGACGGACCGGTTTCTAGGGTCCAATTCGGCCATCGTTACACAATCGTAACGAGGGTGATTTTATTCACCCGGGGGTGAAGGCCTAAGTTCGGTGGCTCAAGGACCGAACGCGCATATGCGCAACGAGATGCTGGAGCAACTCTTGAAGCACGCAGCACCCAAGAAGAAGACCGCATCGGCGGGCGCGCGGACCATCGCGACCGTCGCCATCGCAACCGCGGCCACGAGCATGGCCGCACCGGCCATGGCCGCCGAGGCCTCGCCGCTGGACTCCCTTGGTGACCTCGGCACCACTGCCGAAGGTCTCAAGTCGGGCCTCCCCGCCCTCTCGTCGACCTCCATCGACCTCAGCGAGCTCACCGACGCCACCCCCGCGGTCGACGCGGTGACCAAGCAGCTCCCCGCCTCCATCGAGCCCACCACGGCTCTCGCGCCGAACTACAAGCCGGCGCAGTTCGTCTCCGGTGCCGTCCAGGGCGTCGCGCCCCAGGTCGTCTCCGGCGTCGTGGGTGGCGTGGCCAACGGTTCCGCCGTTGCCGGCGTGACCGGTACCGCCCACTCGGCGCTGAACAACGTGCTCGGCGGCAACGTCGTGGGCACCGTGAGCGGTGTTGCCGGAAGCGCCGTGGGTACCGCCACCGGTGCTGCCGGTAGCGCGCTCGGCGCCGCCACCGGCGTCGTCGGTGGCGTGGCCAACGGTTCCGTCGTCTCCGGCGTGACCGACACCGCCCAGTCGGCGCTCGCGAACGTGCTCGGCGGCGGCGTAGTCGACACCGCGACCGGTGCCGTGGGCACCGCGACCGGCGTTGCCGGTGGCGTCGTGGGCACGGCGACCGGCGTTGCCGGTGGCGTCGTGGGCACCGCGACCGGCGTTGCCGGCGGTGCCGTGGGCACCGCTACCGGCCTGGTCGGCGGCGTGACCTCCGGTGACGTCGTGGCAGGTGCCACCGACGCCGCGACCGGCGCGGTCGAGGGCGTGCCCACCACCGTTGCCGACGTGATCCGCAACGTGCCGAACGTTCTGGGCGGCGTGACGGGGCCGGTCGCAGGCCTCGCGGCCAACCTGCCGGGCGCGCTCGGTGGGGTGTTCGGCGTCGTTAACGGCGTCGTGTCGAACGTTCCCGGTGTGGTCGCCGGTGTTCCGGGCGTTGTGGCCAACGTCACGACCCCGGCCGCCGGCGCGGTCGAGACCGTCGTGGGTGACGTCGCCGTGGACGGCGTCGTCAAGCCGGTCGCCAACGACATCGTCCCGGGTGCGGTGGGCTCCGTGCAGGACAACGTCGTTCCGGGCGTGACCTCCACCGTGGGCAACGTGACGGGCTCCGTCGTGCCGGGTGCCGTGGGCACCGTGACCGGTGACGTGGTTCCGAGCGTTGTGAACGGTGTGGCCAAGCCCGTCGTCGGGGACGTCGTCCTCGACGGTGTCGTCGGTGGCGTCGTCAAGGACGGCGTGGTCGACAACGTGGTGAAGCCGGTCGTCAAGGACACCGTCGTGGACAGCGTCGCGAAGCCGCTGGTCGAGGACGTCGTCGTCGAGGGCGTTGCCAAGCCCGTCGTGAAGGACGTCGTCGTGGACGGCGTTGCCAAGCCCGTCGTGGACACCGTGGGCAACACCGTCAAGGGTGTCGCCGGCGGCGCCGTGACGGACACCGTCAGTGGCGTCACGGGCACCGTGGACGGCCTGACCGGCGGTGCCGTGAGCGGCGTCACCGGTGGGCTTCTCGGCGGCCTTTCCTGATCCGAAACCCGAGAGGACCCCAGCCTCTTCGGTCTTGACGTAGCAGGGTGGAGTGCCATTGGCACTCCACCCTGTTTACGTTTTCCTGCGTTTTGTCAAGGTTCCATTGATCGGGCTGTTGTTATCAGATCGTTACCATCGAATCGGGTTTTTCCGATCTACACCTTTTTCCATCTATTCCCGATCCGGTAACGTCGTCGCGTCCCCGGGTTCCGGGCCGTTGTAGCCGACCAGCTGGAGCAGCTCTCATGAAGCACGCCGCCATCAAGCCTTCGTCCGCCGCCAGGTCCACGGCCACCCGTGTCGTGGCGACGATCGCTCTCGCCACCGCTGCGACGGCCGTCGCCAGCCCGGCGATGGCATACGAGGGTGGTGGGCACGGCGGGCACGACGGCTACGACGGGCACTCGGCCGGCTACGACGGGCACTCGGCCGGCTACGACGGGTACGGCCGCGGGCACGACGGCGGTCAGCACGGAGGTCAGGGCGGTTACGGCGGCGGGCACCGGGGCTACGAGGCCCCGCGCTCGTACGAGCCGGCCGCCTATACCGAGCCGGACTATGACATGCCGCAGTACGGGTCCCAGCAGGGTGACTGCGACCGCGGCGAGACCCAGGCCCAGACGCAGGCGCACGGCGGCGGCTGGGACGACGAGGACCGCGAGAAGGTGCGCGAGGCCGTCCGGGAGTACCTGGAAGAGGCCGACGCCCCCGCTGCGCCCGCTCCCCAGCCGAAGGTCGAGCCCGTCAAGACCGTCACGGAGCCGGTCGCAGCCCCCGAGCCGGAGCCGAAGACCGAGCCCGTGGCGGCGGAAGCGCCCGCACCCGTGGAGAAGGCGGAGCCCGTCGTGGCGTCGGAGCCGGTGGCCGTCCAGGCGCCCGGCCAGCAGTGGAAGGGCAGCCCGACGCCGGCCGACACCGACGGGGCGGAGCTCACCTCCTACGTGCCGGGTGCCAGCGCCGAGGCCATCGAGCAGGAGGCCACCGCGCTCACCGAGGCCACCCTCGACGCCCCGGTCCGGCTCGCCACGACCGGCGCCGAGGCGGCGGCCCTCACGGCGGCCGCAGGCGCGCTGGTGATCGGTGGTGCCGGCTCGCTCCTGCTAGCCCGCCGCAGCCGCGTCCGCGCCTGACCCATCCAGTTCTCGTCCCGCCGAGGTAGAACCCTGGCGAGGTAGAACCGTGGCGAGGTAGAACCTCAGCGAGGGCTGAGGTTCTACCTCGCCACAGTTCTACCTCGCCACGGTTCTACCTCGGCGTGGTGGTTGGGGGTGCCAGGCTGGGAGGTCCTGGGCCCAGGGGCGGGCCGGGTTCGGGTAGTCGTCGTACTCCGGGAGCGCCGGCCGGGCCGTCGTGACCCTCCCGTGCGTCACGGTCTCGTGGGCCGATGGTGCCGCCGCGGGCGGGCGCAGCGGGTCGCGGCCCGGGAGGTCCAGCAGCCAGGTCGCCGTCCGTGCGAGCGAGACCGACACGTCGCGCCCGCGCCCGTCACCGCGGAGCCGGAGGGCGTCGACGATCCCCGCCGCGAGCAAGTACCCCGACGCGTGATCCAGGGCCTGGGCGGGCAGCGCCCCAGGTGTCCCGTCCCGGCCCTCCAGCAGGGCTATGCCGCTCGCGGCCTGCACTATCGAGTCGAACCCCCGCCGTCCGGCCCACGGGCCCGTCTCGCCCCATGCGGAGACCCGCCCGGTCACGACGCCGGACGGCGGCCGGAGCCCGAGCGACTCGATCGCGCCGGGCCGGTAGCCCGTGACGAGCACGTCCGCGGTGTCCAGCAGGTCCTGGGCCGTGCGGAGTCCGGACGCGTCCCTGAGGTCCAGGACGGCGCTGCGCTTGCCCTGCCCTGTGTCCAGGTGCTGCCACTCGATCTCGGCGGGGTCCGGCGGGTCCACCCGCAGCACGTCCGCACCGAGGAGCGCGAGGGTACGCGTGGCGACGGGGCCCGCGATGACCCGGGTCAGGTCCAGCACCCGGACGCCGGCCAGCGGCGCGCCGTCCGGCGACCGTCCTACGCGCGGCCCGGAGCCCGTCGCCTGGCGGCGCTCCGATCCCATCGAAGGGCCTCCCCGGGACGGTCCACCGTCGCTGGAACCGGTCCGCGCCCGCGTCCGCACCAGCGGGCCCGACGCCGCAGCTTGCCCGGGCCCGGACGCCCGCCACTCCCGCTCGGTGCGGACCCGGGCCACGATCGCGCCGACAGCGGCCGCGCGGTCCTCGAGCTCCTGCGCGGGAAGCTCGGCGAGGCGGCTGGCGAAGGCGGTTCGGTCGACGTCGTCGGGCAGGCCGACGAGCGCCGTCAGGCGGGTCCTGTGGTGCGGGTAGTTCGCATGGGTGCGGACCCAGCCGTCGGCCGCGGGGAAGAATCCGGAGAGCGCGGCGAAGCCCTCGACGGGCCGTCCGTCGAGCGCGAGGACCCGGTCGGACGCGAAGGCGGTGGCGACCCGTGCCGGGTCCGGCGGGGCGGGGTCGGCCGCCCCGGTCCGGCCGACGGCGCGCGCTGTGGCGCGCTGGACCGCCCGGACCGCGTCGAGTGCCAGGTCGACCACGGGTAGGTGTGCGGCGAGCCAGGGTTCCACTGTTCCATGATCGCCCGCCCACCCTCCAGATCAGCCCGCACATCTCGCCGCCGAGCTGCCGACACGCTGCTCCGAAACATCACCGGCCGGACAGATCTGTGCCGATGCTCGCGGATACACTCGCCGCATGGCCAAGAACCCCTCCTCCGACTTCGTGCTCCGCCCCTTCGAAGGTCTCCCCGGGGAGACCGACTGGGTGGCGATGCGCGAGATCGTCCCGTCAGCGACCGCGACGGCCCGCACCACCGCCGAGTACGGCTCCCGCGACGTCACCGTCGTGACGCTCTTGCCGGGCGCCTGGACGGCTCTGCACCGCGCTGACGGCACGGTCCTGCTCGCCGTGCAGGGCATCGCCGGGTCGGGGGACGTGAGCCGCGACCTCGCCGCCGCGCTGCTGGAGGCGCTGGAGGTCGAGCCGGGTACTGCCGTCGAGCCGGGCGAGCTGCCGGGTGAGGGCCCGCGCCTGCAGGACGTGCTCGACCTGAGCGTCCCGTTCGAGGTCACCGTGCACGAGAGCTTCGACTACTGGCTCGACCCGAGCGCCGAGGTCACGCCGGAGCTCAAGCAGAACCTGGAGGACGCCGCCGACGGCACGATCCCCACGGTGAAGGTGACCTCCGTCGAGTCGGCGTACTGGTGCAGCATGACCCGCGAGTTCCTCCGCTGGGCGCGTCCCGAGCCGGAGGACGACCTGATCGACGCACTCTCTCGTCTGCACGCAAAGCGCGAGTCAGGGCTAGCGGGTGGGAAGTTCGTGGGAGCGTTTCGTGCGTCAGGGCTGGTCGTCCCCGTCTGGGAGCTGCCGAAGGGCACCGAGGCGGCCGATCTCGAGGGTCCCGCGACCGAGCTCGGCGACAAGCTCGCGAAAGCACTTTCCATCAACGAGCCGCTTGATGCGAACGAGCGACGCGCAAGAGCAGGTATCGTCTCCCGGCAGGTCACCCTGCGTTAGTCCGGAGAACCCCGGCCGGGCTGTGCGAGCGGCCCGGAACGCGCCGGCAGTCACCGCGGATCGCCACGAGCGACCCAGGTTTCGGCAACTAGCGGACCAAGGGAGTAGGATTCCAGGGGTAAACCTTTGCACTCACCAAGCAAAGGACTATCCGGTCACCCACCAAGGCAAATCGACGCTTCAGGCAGGACAGGTGTGAACGCTCTCCCGGTCGCGAAGACCACGCGTCCCGGCAATGCTCAGGCAGGCAAGAACGTCCAGCGAGTGGCGGCTGTCATCCCCGCCAAGGACGAGGCCGAACGCATTGCCGCTACCGTGCGCTCCGCGCGCGCCATCCCACACGTCGACCTCGTACTCGTGGTCGACGACGGTTCCGAGGACGACACGCAGCACGTCGCGCGTGCCGCCGGAGCCGTCGTCGTGCGCCACTCGCACAATCGCGGCAAGGCCGCCGCGATGGAGACGGGTGCGGCAGTCGTGGCGATGCGCGACGCGGACGGACGTCCCCCGCGCCTGCTCATGTTCATCGACGGCGACCTCGGCGACACCGCCGTCAACACCGCACCTCTCGTGCGCCCCGTCCGCGAGGGCGTGGCCGACCTCGCGATCGCCCTGCTGCCCAAGCAGGCCGGTGCGGGCGGTCGCGGCATCGTCGTCGGCGCGGCACGCCGGGCGATCGAGGCGATGACCGGCTGGAGCCCGTCGCAGCCGCTGTCCGGCATGCGCTGCCTCACCCGCGAGGCGTTCGAGGCGGCCACGCCGCTCGCCCGCGGCTGGGGTGTCGAGACCGGCATGACCATCGACCTGCTGCGCAAGGGGTACGTCGCCGTCGAGGTGCCCTGTGACCTCAAGCACCGTGCCTCCGCGAACGACCTCAAGGGGCAGATCCACCGTGCTGCCCAGTACCGCGACGTCCTGCTGGCCGTGAACGCGCGCAAGATGCGCGGCGCGGTGGACGCGGTGCGGCACGCGGGCTCGAACGTCCGTAGCTGATGGACTGGTGCCGTCCCGCCCGCGACGTACTCTGACGCCATGGGGTGGCAGGTCTGGCTCGGGATTGCCGCGATCGTCGTCGCGCTGCTGGCGCTCGCCGTCGCCATCGGTGCCTGGACGCGCCAGGCGCGGATGCGGCGCCGCGACCTCCGTCGCGCGACGCCGCAGAGCGTGGAGGCGTTGCCCCAGCTCGCGGTGATCGTGAACCCGTCGAAGCAGGGCGCAGGCGGCCTGCTGGTCCAGGTGCGCGCGTACTGCAGCGCACACGGCCTCGCGGAGCCCCTCTGGTACGAGACCACCGTCGACGACCCGGGCAAAGGCCCGGCACGGCAGGCCCTGGACGACGGGGCGGACGTCGTGATCGCCGCGGGCGGCGACGGGACGGTGCGGGCCGTCGCCGAGACCATGGTCGAGGCGGACAAGCCGATGGGCGTGCTGCCGGTCGGCACCGGCAACCTCCTGGCGCGGAACCTCGAGCTGCCGCTGACCGGTGTGGACGATGCCCTCGACGTCATCCTGCACGGCCGCACGCGCGCCATCGACGTCGGCTGGCTGCGGGTGACCGAGTTCGCGGAGACGCCCCGCAACGGCGACCACCCCAACCAGCCCGACCACGAGCCCGACACCGAGCGCCGGCACATCTTCCTCGTCCTCGCCGGTCTGGGCTTCGACGCGGCGATGGTCGCCACCGCGGACTCCGGCCTGAAGAAGCGCGTGGGCTGGGTCGCCTACTTCGTGGCGGGGCTCTCGCACATGCAGGCCAGGCGCATGCGCGCCACCCTGCAGCTCGACGACAGTCCGGCCGTGGAGGCCCGCGCCCGGTCGATCATGGTCGGCAACTGCGGCATGCTCCCGGGCGGCGTCACCCTGCTGCCCGACGCCGTGCTCGACGACGGCGTGCTCGACGTGGCCGCCGTCGACGTCCGCGGCGGGGTGTTCGGCTGGGCCCAGCTGACGCTGGAGATCGCCATGCAGGGTGTGGGCGTGCGCAACGACCTGCCGGAGAAGCTGGGGCGCATCGACCACACCAAGGCTCGCCGCGCGCGCATCCGGGTGCCGGCCGGCGAGGAGGCCCAGGTGGACGGCGACCCGCTCGGGCGGGCCGTGGAGATCGACGTGCACGTGCAGGCGGGCGCGTTGCTCGTCCGCGCGCCGTGACTGCCCGGGTCATCTCTTACCCTGGGCGGGTGAATCCCCGTTCCACGCGAGCTCTGACCCTGCCCGCTGTCCTGGTCATGCTCGTGGCGTCACTGCTGGGCCTGATCGGCCCGACGGCGTGGGCGGCACCGGATCCCGAGCCCGCCCAGGGGACCGTGTCGGCCCCGGTCGCGGAGCCTGCAGCTCCCGTCGTGGTGGTCGGCGTCGCCGGCCTGCGCTGGACCGATGTGTCGCGCAGCACCACACCGAACCTGTGGCACATGATCGGCGGCGGCTCGGTCGCCTCCATCAACGTCCGCACCGCGGCGCCCGCGACCTGCCCGCTCGACGCGTGGCTCACCCTCTCCGCGGGCAGCCGGACGGTCTCGGCGGGCAGCGCGGAGCGCGCGCAGGCTCCCGACCCCGAGCGCGCTGACGACTCGCCCGAGGCGCGCGGAGCGACGTCGTGCACCCCGGTGCCCGGGGCGCTCGGTGCGGGCGGTCCTCAGCCTGCGGGCGCGACGGTGGACGGCTGGGCCGGCCTCCCGGAGCGGGAGGACGACGAGGAGGAGACCGCAGACGCCGCCGCGACGCCGGCCCCCGGGCTCCTCGGCGAGATGCTGGACGAGGCGGGCACCTGCTCGACGGCGGTCGGGCCGGGTGCCGCCGTCATGCTCGCGCGTGAGGACGGGACGGTCGACCGGTACGTCCCGTCGCTGGACGCGCTGATCGCGGACGGCGCCGCGGCCCCGGGGGGCGCCACCGACCCGCCGGGCGCCGGCTCGCCCGACGCGAGCTGGGGCGACGTCCTCACCGAGTGCCCGGTGACCGTCGTCGACGCCGGGAGCCTGCCCGAGGGGCCGGAGCGGGCGGAGGCGCTCGACACGCTGGACGACACCCTGAGCACCCTGCGGACCGGCCTGCCGTCCGGCACTCGCGTGCTGGTGGCCGGCATCGCCGACACCCCGCTGACGCAGCAGGGGCTGCAGGTCGTCGTCGACTGGGTGGTGGACGTCCCGCGGGTGCGCTGGCTGACGTCGGAGGCCTCGCGCAGCACCGGGTTCGTGCAGCTCACCGACCTGACGGCGACCGCGGCGGAGGCCGGGGGCGCGATCCCCGACCCGGAGGCGGAGGAGCCGGAGTCCGGCCCGGCCCTCGAGGAGCCGGCGATCGACGGCATGCCGATCGAGGTGGGCGAGCCGCGTCGGACGACCGTCGCGCGCACCGTCGAGAACCGGCAGTACATCAACGTGCTGTCCGACACGATCCCCGCGCAGGTGCCCGCGTTCGCGGGCGCGATAGTCCTGTTCCTGCTGATCGCGGTCCTCGTGCTGGTGCTGCCGCGCCGCACCGGGCAGCCGCGCCGGGAGCCGGGGCCCTACCGGCAGCGGCTCGCGCTGGGCGCGGCGCTGCTCGCCGTCTCGGCCCCAGCGGCGGCGAGCCTGGCGACACTGACCCGCTGGTGGGTGTGGCCGGCGCCGGAGTTCGGCCTGGCCCTGTCGCTCACCGCGGCGACGGTCCTCGTCGCGCTCACGGTGCGCGCGCTGTCGCGCCTGCTCTCCCCGGCCCCGTGGCGCAACGCCGTCGCCGCGGCGGGCGTGACCTGGCTGGTGTTCACTGTCGACGGGCTGACCGGCTTCACCCTGCTGCAGGGCTCGCTGCTCGGCCCTTCGCTCGCCACCGCGGACCGGTTCTACGGGTTCTCCGACGTGGCCTTCGTGCTCTACGCCGTCGCCGGGCTGGTGCTCGCGGGAGGGCTCGCGGCCTACCTGGCCCGCCGGCGCACGTCCACCAGCGCCGGCGCCGTGCTGGGCGACACCGCCGCCCGGTCCGACGGCGGACGGCCGTCCCGGCCGGTCTGGCGGGCCGCGGCCGCGGTCGCCGTCGTCGCGCTCGTGACCGTCGGCGTGGACGCGGCGCCGTTCCTCGGGGACCGGCTCCGCGGGCTCGCCCTGTTCGTGCCGTTCGCGCTGGTCGCCCTGCTCGCGGCACGCCCCGACGTGGTGACCCGGTTCCTCGGCGCCCGCGGCTGGCTCCCGTCGGGCAGGCCCACCGAGCCGGTGCGCCGCGTGCCGTCCGCCGTGCTCGGCCTGTCCGGCGCGCTGCTCCTCAGCCTGCTGTTCGCGGCGGCCGTGCTCCCGGTGCCCGGCGCCGACGCGGCGGGCGAGGAGTCCGGCTCGCTGAGCACCGCCTCGCCGGTGGTGCCGCCGGGCGGCAGCATCGTCGTGATCGGCACGCAGGGACTGCGCTGGACCGACGTCCAGCCGTCCCTGGACACCGGCCAGGCGCCCGCGCCGACCCTGTACGGCCTGCTGACCGACGGCGCCGACGCCGCGGGCCTCACCCTGCCGAACGGGCGCGCGGCGCGCTGCCCGGACAGCGGCTGGCTGAGTCTCTCGGCGGGCCGGCTGGCCGAGGTGGCCGACGAGCGGGACGCGGACCGGCACTGGATCTGCGACGACATCACCGTGACGCCGGCGCGCGGGGACAGCCCCGCCGTCGTCGACCAGTGGGACCATTTCCTGGAGCTGCAGCACGGGTCCGGCTACGCCGCCCACCCGGGCACGCTCGGCGAGGCCCTCGCCGGCGAGTGCGCGACGGCGGTCGGCCCGGGCGCCGCGGTGGCGCTCGCCGGTCGGGACGGCAGCGTCGGGCGGTACTTCGACTTCGACACGGCCGTGTCCGAGGGGTCGGGCGCGTGGGATTGCCCGGTCACCTTCGTGGACGCCGGCTCAGCGCTGCTGGACGTCGCGGAGCGCGCCGACCTGGAGGAGCAGCCGGACGGCCGGGACCGCGTCGAGGAGCTGCGCGCCGACCTCGTCTCCGACGTCGACCTTGCCGTGTGGCGCATCCTGGACGCCGCCCCCGCGGACGCGACGGTCCTCGTGATCGACGTCGCGACGGTGCCGGAGCACGCGCTCGAGCTGGGGCTCGCCATGATGCGCCCGTCCGCGGCGAACGAGGGCCTGCCGCGCTACCTGGCCAGCACCGCGACCCGTACGGAGGGCGTGGCGCGCCTGATGGACGTCCCGGCGGCGGTGCTCGACGCCGTCGACGTGGACCGACCCGCCGACGTCGACCCGACGCCGCTGCTGCGGGCCGGCGAGCGTCCCGCCTCGGCGTGGCTCACCGCCGACGAGCTCGCCGACATGACCGCTCGGGACCACGTGCGCCGCGACGCGTACATCTGGCTCGTGGACGTGCCGTTCTGGCTGGGCCTCGCCCTGGCGGCGGTGTGCTGGTGGGTGCCGCGCCGGCGCCGCGCGCGCGGGCTGGGCGCGGTGCCGCCCGGGTGGCACCGCGCGGCCGAGGTCGGCGCCACGGCGCTGACCGCGCTCCCGGCCGGTGGCTTCCTCGTCTCCCTGACCGGCTGGTGGCGGTTCGACCTGCCCGGGCTGGCGATCGTGGGCGCTACCGCGCTCGTGACGGCGGCAGTGACCGGGCTGAGCCTGCTCGCCCCCCGCAGACCCCTCTGGGCGGCCCCCGCCGCGGTCGCGGGCATCACCTTCGTGGCGCTCACCGTGGACGCGCTGTTCGGCACGCCGCTGAACCGAGCGGCGCCCCTGGGCTCCGCGCCCACGTTCGGCGCGCGCTTCTACGGCTTCGGCAACCCCACTTTCTCGGTGTACGCGGTGGCCGCGATAGTGCTCGCCGCCGCGCTGGCGCAGCTCCTGGTGACCCGCGGCAGACGCGTCCTGGCGACGCTCGCCGTGTCCGTCGTGGGCTTGATCGCGATGGCGGTCGACGTCTGGCCCACCCTCGGGGCCGACCTGGGTGGCGGGCTGGTGCTCGTCCCGGCGTTCGTGGTGGTCGCGACCGCTGCGTCCGGCCTACGGCTCACGCTCTGGCGGTTCGTCTGGGTGGGGGCCGCGGGTGTCGGCGTCGTGGCCCTCGTGGGGGTCCTGGACTGGCTACGGCCCCCGGACTCGCGCTCCCATCTCGGTCGGTTCGTGGGCCAGGTGATCGACGGCGAGGCGGTGTCCACGGTGCTGCGCAAGGCCCTGTACGCGCTGAACTCGATCACCGGCGGTCCGGCGGTCTGGGCCACGGTGCTCGTGCTCGTGGTGGTCGGGCTGGCGCTCTTCGGCCCCGCGGCCTGGCGGGAGCGGCTCAGCCCTGCCTGGTTCGGGCGCGCGCAGGAGCGCTGGGAGTTCCTCCGGCCCGCGCTCGTGGCGATGTGGGTAATGGCAGTGCTGGGCTCCCTGGTCAACGACTTCGGCCTCCGGATCGCGGTGATCGCGCTCATCCCGGCCGTGCCGCTCCTCACGATGGTCGCGCTGCGCACGAAATCGGCGGGACAGCCCCGATAGGCTCAGTCCCGTGATCGATCTCCGACTTCTGCGCGACAACCCAGACGTCGTCCGCGCGAGCCAGGTGGCCCGCGGCGACGACCCCGACCTCGTGGACGCGGCGCTCGACGCCGACGCGCGCCGGCGCTCCTCCCTCGCGGAGTTCGAGAACCTGCGCGCCGAGCAGAAGTCTCTGGGCAAGAAGGTCGCCCAGGCCCAGGGCGACGAGAAGCAGGCCCTGCTGGCGCACACCAAGCAGCTCGCCCAGGACGTCAAGAGCCACCAGGCAGCGGCGTCGGACGCCGAGCAGGAGCTCGACCGGGTGCTGTACTCGATCGCCAACGTGATCGAGGGCGCGCCCGCGGGCGGCGAGGACGACTTCATCGAGCTCAAGCAGGTGGGTGAGCGCCGCGACTTCGCGGCCGAGGGCTTCGAGCCGAAGGACCACCTGGAGCTCGGCGAGGGCCTGCGCGCCATCGACACCAAGCGCGGCGCCAAGGTCTCCGGGGCGCGGTTCTACTTCCTCACCGGCGTCGGCGCGCGGCTGGAGCTGGCACTGCTGAACATGGCGATGGACCAGGCAGTGCAGGAGGGCTTCACGCCCATGATCACGCCGACCCTCGTCAAGCCCGAGACCATGCGGGGCACGGGCTTCCTCGGCGCGCACGCCGACGAGGTCTACCGCCTCGAGAAGGACGACCTGTACTTGGTCGGCACCTCCGAGGTGGCGCTCGCCGGCTACCACAGCGACGAGATCCTCGACCTGTCGGACGGGCCGCTGCGGTACGCAGGATGGAGCGCCTGCTACCGCCGCGAGGCCGGCTCGGCGGGCCGCGACACGCGCGGGATCATTCGCGTGCACCAGTTCCACAAGGTCGAGATGTTCAGCTACTGCGCCCCCGAGGACGCCGAGGCCGAGCACCAGCGCCTGCTGGGCTGGGAAGAGGCCATGATGGCCAAGGTCGAGCTGCCCTACCGGGTCATCGACACGGCGGCCGGCGACCTCGGCTCGTCGGCGGCCCGCAAGTTCGACTGCGAGGCGTGGCTGCCCACCCAGGAGCGCTGGCTGGAGCTCACCTCGACGTCGAACTGCACCACGTTCCAGGCCCGCCGCCTGGGCGTCCGTGAGCGCACCGAGGACGGCTCCACCCGGAACATCGCCACGCTGAACGGCACGCTCGGCACCACACGCTGGATCGTCGCCCTCCTGGAGAACCACCAGCAGGCGGACGGCTCGGTCTACGTGCCGGAGGGCCTGCGCCCGTATCTGGGCGGCCAGGAGCTCCTGGAACCCACCAAGTAACCGCCCTGTCCGTGCACTAACCACCTTGGTGGTGGGCGGGATCGTTGCGCCTAAAACGGGCGCGTAGCCGCAACGATCCCGCCCACAACTATTCAGGGCGATCACCTGACATTCGGGTGATCTCGGGCTGGTGGTCGGCCGGTGTTCATATCCGGGTCGGTAGGCTGCGCTTGTGCCCAGCGACATCGATCGAAAGCTCATAGCCCTCGACATCGACGGCACTCTCGTCACCTACGACGAAGTGCTCTCCGATGCCGCCCGGGACGCCGTCGCCGCCGTCCGCGCTGCCGGGCACTATGTGGTGCTGGCATCGGGCCGGTCGCTCATCGCGATGACGCCGATCGCGGAGGAGCTCAAGATCGATCAGTCCTGGATCGTCGCGTCGAACGGCGCCGTCACCGCGCGTCTCGACCCGGCGGCCGAGATGGGCTACACCCTGGAGCGCGTCGAGACGTTCGACCCGGAGCCAGTGCTCCGCATGCTCAAGGAGGAGCTGCCGCACGCGCGATACGCGGTCGAGGACGTCGGCGTCGGCTTCCGGATGACCGAGCTGTTCCCCGAGGGCGAGCTGAACGGGGAACACCGCGTGGTCGACTTCGAGGAGCTGTGGGCGGGCCACGTCACGCGCGTGGTCGTGCGCAGCCCCGGGGAGACCAGTGCGGAGTTCCACGAGATCGCGGCTCGTCTCGGGTTCGACGACGTGACCTACGCCGTCGGCTGGTCCGCATGGATGGACATCGCGCCTCAGGGCGTGACCAAGGCGTCCGCCCTGGAGGAGGTGCGCAAGGAGCTCGGCGTGGCGGCCGAGCTCACCGTCGCCGTCGGCGACGGCAGCAATGACATCGACATGCTGCGGTGGGCCGGGCGCGGCGTGGCCATGGGCCACGCCTCCGAGACCGTGCGGGCCGCGGCTGACGAGGTCACCGGTTCGATCGACGACGACGGCGTGGTGGAAGTGCTCCGCTCGCTGCTCTGACGGCAGCGCTCGACGGAAAGCAGAAACGCCAGCGGTTGAAGACGCGGGTGAAAGTTATTCGTGCAAAGGTATGGATCCACTGCTGGATGCCTGTACATTTGGGCGCGATCCGTCGAAGGGTGACGGCGCTCACGGTGCCATGGGGGTACGTGATGATCCTGGACGACCAGCCGGTGTCCATGCGGGTGCGCAACGATGCGCCTCACCTGGTCGCCCTCGACATCGACGGGACCTTGTTGGTCACCGGGCAGCGCGTGCCCGAGCCGACGGTGCTGGCCGTGCAGCTCGTGCGCGGACGCAAGCACCACGTGGTCCTCGCGTCGGGCCGGTCGTTGACGGGAATCCTGCCCGTGGCGAAGGAGCTGGGCATCACCGACGGCTGGGTGGTCGCGTCCAACGGCGCGGTGACGGCGCGGCTGTGCGTGACCTGCGCCAATGGCTACATGCTCGAGGATGTGCTGACGTTCGACGTCGGGCCCGTGGCCCAGATGGCGCTCAGCCGGTTCCCCGACGTGCAGATCGGCGTCGAGGAGATCGGCATCGGCTACCGCGTGAACCGGCTGTTCGAGCCGCACGAGGTCAACGGCGAACAACGGGTGGTCGACACCGACGGGCTGGGCGCGCTGCCCGCGTCGCGCGCGATCCTTCGCGGCCCGGACGTGCTGGACCTCCTGGAGCCGCTGCGCCGGCACGGCGTCACGGCCACGCAGGCCGGGTCCGACTGGATCGACGTGACACCGCGGCACCTGAGCAAGGCGACGTCGCTGGAGAACATCCGCTCCGCGCTCGGCGTCCCGCGGCACAACACGTTCGCCGTCGGCGACGGGCTGAACGACATCGAGATGCTGAGCTGGGCCGCCCGCGCCGTCGCGATGGGGCACGCCCCGGACGAGGTGAAGGCGATCGCGAACGAGACCGTCGGCGACATCAGCCAGCACGGCGTGATCCAGGCCCTGAAGACCCTCATCTGACGTCGCGATCGCCGAGGTAGAACTCTGGCGAGGTAGAACCAGGGCGAGGTAGGACTGCAGCAGCGGTCAGCCCGCTGCGGTTCTACCTCGCCAGAGTTCTACCTCGGCGGGGTGGGTCAGTCGCGGGCGGTCAGGATGAGCGGGCCGTCTTCCGTGATCGCGATCGTGTGCTCCGAGTGGGCACCGCGGGAGCCGTCCGCGGAACGCAGGGTCCAGCCGTCCGGGTCAGTGAAGATCTCGTCGGTCGTCTCCAGGAACCACGGCTCGACGGCGATGACGAGGCCCGGCTTGAGCGGGAAGCCCCGCCCGGCGCGACCGTTGTTCGGTACGTGCGGGTCGCCGTGCATCGTGCGGCCCACACCGTGCCCGCCGAAGTCGGTGTTGATCGAGTACCCGGCCGCATGCGCGACCTCGGCGATCGCCGCGGAGATGTCGCCGATCTTCTTGCCCGGCTGCGCGGCGGCGATGCCGGCGTCGAGCGCTACCTCGGTCGTGCGGATCAGCTTCGCGTCCGCCTCGGCGCGGCCGGGCGCGGGATTGCCCACCACGAACGACATCGCCGAGTCGGAGACCCAGCCGTTCACGGAGGCGGCGAAGTCGATGGACAGCAGGTCTCCGTCCCGGAGCGCGTAGTCGTACGGCAGGCCATGCAGGACGCCGTCGTTCACCGAGGTGCAGAGGGTCTTGCCGAAGGGCATGGCGCCGAAGGACGGGTGGTAGTCGATGTAGCACGACTCCGCGCCGCGGTCGCGGATCATCTTGTGGGCGACCTCGTCCAGCTCAAGGAGGTTCACGCCCACCCCGGCGGCCTCCCGGACGGCGAGCAGCACGTCCGCGACGAAGCGTCCCGCCGGGCGCATCTCCTCGATCTCGCGCGGCGTCCTCAGCTCGATCATTTCCGTCCTTCCGTAGGGGCACCAGTGATCTGGCGGCACAAGCCTACGTCCCGCCGCCGACACGTCAGCCTGGGTGCTTGCGCGGAGCCGACCGGGGGTTTCACCTGGCTTGGGCGGTGCGGTCGATTGCAACGGTTTCGTAATGCAAGGCGGTGCTGTATGGGCTTGCATTGGATCGTGAACCACGGTTGCGTTGAGGAAGGGCAACCTGGCAGTCTGCCGGGCCGTACCCGCACGTCAGAGGGTTCTCAGCCCACACGAAGCAGTGGAGGAGCACGAGATGACTATCCGGATGGCTTCCAAGCGCCGAGCGGCCGCCCTTGTGGCGACGGGCGCGAGCCTGGCCCTGATCCTGTCGGCCTGTGCCGACACCGATGACGGCGGTGGCGGAGGCGGAGAAGAGACAGCAGGTCCCTACCAGATCGACTGCGCCCCCTATGAGGAGTTCGGCGACCTCGACGGCACGACGGTCACCGTCTACACCACGATCGTCGACCCTGAGGGCGAGACCCAGCAGGCGTCGTACGAACCGTTCGAGGAGTGCACCGGCGTCGAGGTCGAGTACGAGGCGTCGCGCGAGATGGAGGCGCAGCTTCCCGTGCGTGTCCAGGCCGGCAACCCGCCGGACATCGCGATCCTGCCGCAGCCGGGCCTGCTCCAGACGCTCGTGCGCCAGTACGACGCCGTCCTGCCCGCTCCCGAGCAGGTCGAGGCCAACGTCGACGAGGGCTGGGCGCCCGAATGGAAGGAGTACGGCACGGTCGACGGCACGTTCTACGCGGCGCCGCTGGGCTCCAACGTGAAGTCGTACGTCTGGTACTCGCCGTCCATGTTCGAGGAGGCGGGTTACGAGATCCCGGAGACCTGGGACGACATGATGGCGCTCACCCAGGAGATCGCCGACAGCGGCGCGATCCCGTGGTGCGCCGGTGTCGAGTCCGGTGACGCCACCGGGTGGCCGGGCACCGACTTCATCGAGGACGTCGTGCTCCGCTCGGCGGGGCCCGAGGTCTACGACCAGTGGTACACCCACGAGATCCCGTTCAACGACCCGCAGATCGTCGAGGCGTGGGACCAGGCAGGCGAGATCCTCAAGAACCCGGACTACGTGAACGGTGGCCTGGGCGGGGTCGACTCGATCGCGACGGCGCCCTGGACCGACGCGGGCTACCCGATCCTCGAGGGCTCGTGCTGGATGCACCGGGCCGCGAACTTCTACCAGACGCAGTGGCCTGAGGGCACCGAGGTGGCGCCCGACGGCGACGTCTACGCGTTCTACCTGCCGGCCGAGACCACCGACGAGCGTCCGACCCTGGTGGCCGGCGAGTTCATCGGTGCGTTCACCGACCGCCCGGAGGTGCAGGCGTTCCAGACCTACCTGTCCAGCGCCGACTGGGCCAACGCCAAGGCGGCGGCCACCCCGGCCGGTGGCTGGGTGAGCGCCAACAACGGCCTGGACCAGGAGCTGCTCGCCACGGACTTCGACCGGCTCTCGGCCGAGATCCTCGCCGACCCGGCCACGGTGGCACGGTTCGACGCCTCCGACCTGATGCCGTCCGAGGTCGGTGCCGGCACCTTCTGGGCCGGAATCACCGAGTGGTTCGCCTCTGACCTCAGCAGCCAGGAGGTCACGGACGACATCGAAGCCTCCTGGCCCGAGGACTGACCCATAGTTCTCGGCCCTGAGTGACGCGCGGAGGCGCGGGACCTCGTGTCCCGCGCCTCCGTCGGCCTAGGCTCGGGACATGGCCCGGGCGATGACGGCCGGACCGACAACCAGGATCTGGAGGATCCGTGGACTGGTTTCTGAATGCCGGTGACGACCCGGTACACAAGTTCTTGTTGATGATCATCGCGATCGCGCTCTTCGTCGTGGTGATGGCCCTGATCCTCTTCGTGGTGGACCGGAGACGGAATCCCTCGAAGTGGTTCGTCGCGGGCGGATTCGTCGGCCCGGCGCTGCTGCTCCTGGCGGCCGGCCTGCTCTACCCGGCAGTCGGCACCTTCGTGAACTCGTTCCAAAACCGCAACGGTTCGGCCTTCGTCGGTCTCGACAACTACATCAGGGCGTTCAGCGAACCCGCGTTCCTCCTCGTCCTGGGGAACACGGCGCTCTGGGTGCTGGTCGCGCCGGCCCTGGCCACGTTCATCGGCCTGGTCTACGCGGTGGTGGTGGACCACAGCCGGTTCGAGAAGTTCGCCAAGGCACTGGTGTTCCTGCCGATGGCCATCTCGATGGTGGGCGCGGGCATCATCTGGAAGTTCGTCTACGAGTACAAGCCCGACCAGCCGGGCATCGAACAGACCGGCCTCCTGAACCAGCTCATCGTCTGGCTCGGCGGCACGCCCGTGCAGTTCCTGCTGGAGCGGCCGGCCAACACGTTCCTGCTGATGGTCGTGCTCATCTGGATCCAGACGGGCTTCGCGATGACCCTGCTCTCGGCATCGATCCGGGCCATCCCCACCGACATCGTCGAGGCGGCCCGCCTGGACGGCCTGTCCGGCTTCGGCATGTTCTGGCGCATCACGATCCCGAGCATCCGCCCGGCGCTCGTCGTTGTGCTGACCACGATCGCGATGACCACGCTCAAGGCCTTCGACATCGTCCGCACGATGACCGCCGGCCGGTACGGCACCTCGGTCGTCGCGAACGAGTTCTACGAGCAGAGCTTCCGGCAGAACAGCGCCGGCATGGGCGCCGCTCTCGCCGTGCTGCTGTTCATCATCGTCATCCCGGTGATCATCTACAACGTGCGCCAGATGCGCCTGGCCGAGGAGGTCCGATGAGTACCGCACAGCCGGCCGTGACGCCCAAGGTGACCGCTCCGCCGTCGACGGTCGGCGATCGAGCGCGCAAGGCGAAGAAGGCGCTCACCTCGCCATGGGCGAGCACGCTCGCCATCGTGATCGCGATCCTCTGGACGGTGCCGACGTTCGGCCTGCTGGTCACGTCGTTCCGCCCAGAGCTCGATATCCGGCGCAGCGGCTGGTGGACGGTCTTCGGTGACGCGTTCGCGGGCGAGGGCGTGTTCTCGATGCGCAACTACGAGACGGCGCTGTTCGGCAGCTCGACCAACCTGATCGACTACTTCGTGAACTCGTTCGTGATCACGCTGCCCGCGGTGTTCATCCCGATCACCATCGCGCTGCTCGCGGCGTACGCGTTCGCGTGGATCGACTTCAAGGGCCGCGACTTTCTGTTCGTCATGGTCTTCGCGCTGCAGATCGTACCGATCCAGATCACGCTCATCCCGCTGCTGTCCGCCTACGTCGACACGGGGATCAACGGCACGTTCTGGCCCATCTGGCTGTCGCACTCGATGTTCGCGCTGCCGCTGGCCATCTTCCTGCTGCACAACTTCATGAAGGACGTCCCGTCCTCGCTGGTCGAGGCAGCTCGCGTCGACGGTGCGGGCCACGTGCAGATCTTCTTCAAGGTGATGATGCCGCTGCTCACTCCGGCGATCGCCGCGTTCGGGATCTTCCAGTTCCTGTGGGTGTGGAACGACCTGCTCGTCGGTCTGGTGATGGGTTCCACGAGCACGTCGCCGCTGACGGTGCGCATCGCCGAGATGGCGGGCTCGCGTGGCGGCGACTGGCACGTGCTGTCCGCCGGTGCGTTCATCTCGATCATCGTCCCGCTGATCGTGTTCCTCGCACTGCAGCGTTTCTTCGTCCGAGGCATGCTGGCGGGCTCGGTCAAGGGCTGACCCCAAGCTGGCGAGGTAGAACCAGGGCGAGGTAGAACTCTGGCGAGGTAGAACCGCAGCGAACCCGCTGGTTCTCACCTCGCCAGAGTTCTACCTCGCCCTGGTTCTACCTCGGCAGGGTGGCTTCGCGGGCCAGCAGGCTTTCCTTGATCGGTAGGCCGTAGCGGAAACCGCCCAGGGTGCCGTCCAGGCGCAGGATGCGGTGGCACGGCACGAACAGCGCCGCAGCGTTCATGGCGCACGCCCCGGCGGCCGCACGCACCGCCGCCGGGCGGCCGGCCCGCACCGCGTACTCGCTGTACGTCAGGCGTTCGCCGGCATTCACCTCGCGCAGCACGTCCCACGCGTGGGTCCGGAACGGCCCGCTCGCCTGCCGCACGGGCACACGGCCGGGCGCCCCGTGGTCGCCGTCGTAGTAGGAGCGGACGGCGTCCGCGGCCTCGCCGAGGACGCCGTCCGGCGTCGACGGCCGGTCGAGCTGCTCAGCGCTCACAGTGCCGCGCACCGTCGGGTGGACGAGCGCGTGCAGCGCGTCGAGGTCCGTGGTCCAGCCGGAGGCGAGGACCGCCTCCTGGGCCGGGCCGCCTGCGGCTCCGGAGGCCTCGGCGCCGACGAGGATGCTGAAGGGTCCGTCGGGGGTGGTGAGAGTCGTTGCGTACATGGGTGGTGCTTCCTTCCGTGGGTCGGGTTGTCAGACGCATGGGTCACCCGCAGTGACCTGTGTTTCTGACACGTCAGGCGGAGCGCCAGAGGTGCATCGCGGCATACGAGCGCCAGGGCGCCCACACTGCACCGCGCCGGGCGAGCTCCTTGAACTGGTGGGGCCGGGGATCCTCCGCGGAGACCAGGCCGAGGTTGCGGGCGCCGGCGAGCAGGGCGACGTCGCCGTCCATGAGGACGTCGGGGTCGCCGAGCACCCGCAGCGCCACGTAGCCGGCCGTCCACGGGCCGATCCCTGGCCGGGAGACCAGGCGTCGGCGCAGGTCGTCGGGGTCGTCGCCGACACTCAGGGTGAGGGTCCCGGCGGCGAGGTCGCGGCCGGCGCCGATCACCGTCGCCAGGGTCCGGGCAGGCAGGCGCAGGTGCGCCTCGGAGCCGTCGGCCACCTGTGCGGCCGTGGGGAACAGGCGGGTCAGGCCGCCGAACGCCGAGGCATACGGGGTGCCTACGCCCTTCGCGAGCCGGGACAGGTGGGTACGAGCCGCGGCGACGCTGATCTGCTGGCCGACGATCGCGCGGACCAGGAGCTCCGCAGGGTCGAGCGTGCCCGGCACCCGGATCCCGGGCACCGTGCCGACCGACGGCGCGAGCGCCGGGTCGGCGGCGAGCGCGGAGTCGACGGCGACCGGGTCGGCGTCTAGGTCCAGGAGCCGCCGCACCCGCGCGACGGCGACCGGGGCGTCAGTCAGGTCGGTCAGCTCGAGATCCAGCTCGACCCGGCCGCTGCCCGGACGCGGCACGCGTACCTCGAACGCCCCGGGGCCGTGCGGCAGGGCGACGGTGCGTGCGTACCGGAGAGCGTCCAGGTCGGCCGACTCCACGCCCTCGACCGAGCGGACGGCGAGGAACTCCAGCACACCACGCGCGTCGAACGGCTCCCGCACGGGCAGGGCGAGCGAGATCCGGACGGGCTCCACGAGCGCGGGCGCCAGTTCGGTCGGTTGGGCGGTCCGAGTTCGGTCCGTTGCACCGACTTCGGCCGGATGCTTCGAGTTCGGTCCATCAGCCGACCGATCTCGAAGCAACGGACCGAACTCGCGCCCGGAGCCCGCAGCCTCGCGCCCGGAGCCCGCAGCCTCGCGCCCGGAGCCCCCAGACTCGCGCCCGGAGCCCGCAGCCTCGCGCGCGGTCCGCCGCCGACGGGCCCGCAGCTCCGACGGCGTCGCGCCGAACACCTCGGCCACGGTGTCGTTGAACTGCCGGATCGAGCCGAACCCGGCCGCGAAGGCGACGTCGGCCAGGCGCAGCGACGTGCCGACCAGGAGGGCCCGGGCCGTCTGGGCGCGCTGCGCCCGGGCCAGCGCCAGCGGCCCCGCACCCAGCTCGCTGACGAGCAGGCGGTGCAGCTGCCGCTCGGAGTAGCCCAGGCGCGTGGCCAGCCCGGATACCCCCTCCCGGTCGACGACGCCGTCGGCCACCAGGCGCATCGCGCGCCCCGTGAGGTCCCGGCGAAGGTCCCACGCGGGGGTGCCGGGCGCTGCCTCGGGCAGGCAGCGCTTGCAGGCGCGGAACCCGGCCTCGTGCGCGGCAGCGGAGGTCAGGTAGAAGGACACGTTCTCGGCCTTCGGCGTGCGTGCGGGGCACGACGGCCGGCAGTAGATGCCGGTGGTGCGCACCGCCGTGTAGAACTGCCCGTCGAAGCGGGAGTCGCGCGCGGCGATGGCGCGATAACGCTCGGTGAACGCGGGATCGCGGAGCTCGACGTCGGTCATAGCCACCATCCTGCGCCCCGTCCGGACGCGGCGGCTAGCGGGATTCGGACACGGCAGTGAGCGCCGTCAGACGGGCTCCGGACGCACCCGGCCGACGCCGCCCGCGCTCACCGCAGGTCGCGGAGGTACGCCGCCGCACCCCCGTAGCCTGCGGTGCGTCGTTCGTCCAGGGTGGCGATGATGAGCAGCACCCCGCCGGCCGCCGCGAGCGTGAGCATCCACGGCACCGCGGAGATCTCGGTCCCGAGCTGGGTCAGGAACACGACGAGCACCTCGACCGGCAGCACCCAGACGCCGAGCAAAAACGGCGACGCGAGCCCCCGGCGGGAGCCCACGAGCACGCCCGCCAGCGCCACGCCGACCACGAGCACCGCCCGCCACGTCTGCGGGTCGGTGAAGGTGGCGAGCACCGAGGGCCCGAGCAAGGCCAGGATGCCCGGGCCGAGCAGCGCCCACGAGCCGGTCCAGCCGACCGGCCAGCCGACCAGGGTGCGCTGCGGGACGCGGGCGGAGTCGGGCCCGCCGACCTTCGTCTGCGCCTCCCACTCGCCGAGCGCGAAGCAGCCCGCGACGACCAGACCGACGCCGAGCGGCACGGAGAAGACCTCGACCCGCAGCTCACGCGGGGTCCAGGCAGCGATCGCCGCCGCCAGCGCGCCCAGCCAGACGGCCCAGGACGGGATACCGGTGGTCAGCCCTCGCAGGAGCCGGCGCGCGACCAGCACGAGCAGGACCAGCAGCGCGACCTCCAGCACCCAGAGCGTGACTATCGCGCCCCAGTGCGGCTCCACGTTCGCCACGGCCCCCGCGACGAGGAACAGCAGCGCGGGCGCGTGGCCGCCCAGGTCGATCGCACGCCGCAGGCGGCCCGACGGCGCCCCCGCCCGCGCGCCGGTCATCGTGCCGAGCGGGCCGGCCGTCACTCCGAAAGCGCCGGTCATCGCGCCGAAGGAGAGCACCCCGGCCGCGCTCGCCCAGCCGAGCCCGATCGCGAAGCGCGCTCCGGGCAAGCCGACGGCGTGGCTCGCGACCTGCAGGGACTCCACGGCGAGACCTGCGCTCGCCAGCAGCGCGGCGCCGGCGAGCAGCGCGCGGGCACGCGCCGTCCAGTCCGCGGAGACGACAGGCCACCGCCGCAGCCCCACGATCGTGAGCGTCACGACGAGCCCGACCGCCAGGAGGATCCAGGCACGCGGGTTCCCGGGCTCCGGGACGAGGGCCATCGTCAGGACGCTCGGCACCAGCGCGAGCACGGTGCCGGCGGCAGCGAGCCGCCAGCCGTGCACCACCCGCCGGGCCAGCAGTGTCCCGACGAGGACCGCGGCCAGCGCCGGCGGCAGGGTGTACGCCTCGACGAGCCGAACGCCGCCGTCCGCCAGCGCGGTCCAGACCGCCGCCGTCGCGAGCGCGCCGGTGAGCCACCAGACACGGGTCCGGTCGGGTTCGCGCGCCACGACGCCGGCCCCGACGGCGAGGAGCAGCAGCACGGCCACCGCGATGTCGGGCCCGGCAGAGGGGCGACCGTAGGCCAGCCCGACGGTGATCGCGCCGGTGACCACGGCGCTCAGCTCGAGCACGACGCGCACCTGGCGTCCGACGACGGCGCCGTCGGGCACCCGGTCCGCGAGGAATCCCGCGACGCGCGGCGCCCCGCCCGCGACGACGGCGACGGCCGCCGCGATGATCGGGAGCAGCACCGGCGACCCGCTGACCGGCAGCAGCATCGCGCCGGCGCTCACCGTCACGACGGAGACGGTGGGCAGCAACAGGCCCGCGGCCAGCACGCGCACGGCCGGTCCCAGGCCGGCCCGCCGGGTGAGCAGCAGCACCAGCTCCAGCAGCAGCATCGCGGAGGCGGACCCGGCGGACCACCAGGTGCGCTCGGCGATCACGGTCAGCACGCCGAGCGCGAACGGCACGGCGGTCACGCCGAGCACGGCGAACCACTCGCCGCGGGCTGCCCGGGAACCGACGGTCACCGCGGCCGCCGTCAGGGACGCGGCCGCCGACACAGTGCACACCGCCGCCACCCAGTCCAGCCCGAGCCAGCCCAGCCAGACCCCGCCCACCACCAGGGCGTACGCGTACGCGCCGCCCACGAGGGCGGGGTGAGCCGGGCGCGGGAGGGCCGCCCGGCCGGCCAGCACCAGCGGCACGACGACGACGGACGCGGCCAGCACCGTCGGGCGGGTCTGCCAGGAGCCGAGTGCCAGCAGGCCGAGCGCGACACAGGCCCCGGTCAGGGCGGCGGCCCGCCAGGACGGGACCTCGTCCGGCCGCATCGGCGCCCCGCCGACCCGGGCGAGGACGCCGGAAGCCCGGCGCACGGCGTCGAACCCGGACCGCACCCCGGCGACCACCGGCCGCAGCCCACGCCAGGACCGCGCCGGATCCGCGGCGGCGGCGAGCAGCACGGCCGCGAGACCCGCCAGCAGCGCGAGCGACGTCGCGGCCGAGAGCCCCGGGTGCAGGGCCGCCGCGAGGACGAGGACGACGGTCACCCAGGGCGCGAGGACGCGCGCGGTGCGCACCACCGGCGCGGTCCGGGTGGCTGTGGTGCCCGCGGCGACGCCCAGCCGCGATCCGGCCAGGACCAGCAGCGTCAGCACGACCAGCCCGAACAGGCCGGGGTCGCGGGCCTCGGTCATCATGAAGCGGGCGCCGAGCGGGCCGGCGCCCAGCTCGGGCGCGGGGCTGAGCTCCAGCGCCACCAACAGCACCTCGAACACGCGCGGAATGGTCGCCCAGACGGCTGGAACGGACACGAGCACCCCGACGAGCCACGCCGCGAGCAGCAGGTCGGCGCGCGTCCGGGCGGCGGGCACCAGCCGGCGCGCCCGCATCGCGACCAGGGCGGTCAGCGCGACCGCGAGCCCCAGCCAGGCCGTGCCGGCCGCCGCGGGCAGGACCCACAGGAAGTCCACCCCGTCCCACGTCGCGAGGAACAGGGCGGCGACCGCGCCGAGGGAACCGGCGGTGAAGGTCCACCAGCGGCGATGCGTCCCGCGGCGGAGCACTGCGGCGACCACGGCGGTCGTCGCCAGCAGGACGGCGGTCTCGCCGTCGCCCGGCAGGCCGGCCAGCGCCGCTACCGGCGGGACCAGGAGGGCCGCGCCGACCGCGACGACCACCGACAGGGCCTGCGCCACCTCGAGCAGCCGGAGCTCCACCCGCAGTGCGGAGCCCACGCGCGGCCCGGTGATCCGTGCGACCGCCGGGCCGCCCAGCGTGGCCAGCGCGACGAGCAGGGCTCCGGTGCTGATCGCCCACGGCCGGGCCACGGCGTCGTCCGGCAGGGCGAGCGCCGCCGGGAACGCGGCGAACGGCGCCATGACCAGGCCCGTCGTGACCCACGTGCGGACGCGCAGCGAATGTCCGACAGCGACCGCGCCGACCGAGACGAGCGCCCACCAGGCGGCGAACGGCAGCGGGGCGAACCCGGCCAGGACCGTCGCGACCAGTGCCGCCGGGACTGCGACGGTCCGGGCGACGCCCAGCACCCGCGCCTCCCACCGAGGAGCCAGACCGAGGCGTTCGCTCACCCGCCGCAGCACGCCGATCCCGGCGTGCGCCACGAGGGCGGCGGCGACCAGGGCGAGGATCCACACCCAGCCGCGCGGGACGACGTCGGACAGGCCCGCCGCGAGGAGCAGCGGGACCAGCGGCGCCGAGACCGTGCCGGCGGCCGCCCAGGAGCGCACCCTCAGCCGCGCGCCCAGGACGACCAGGGACGGGGCGAGCAGCGCCAGTAGGACGGCGCGAGCGAGGAAGTCGTTGACGCCGCCGAGCAGCCCTGCCTGCAGGCCGAGCTCCGCGCACACCCAGGACAGCGCGACGGCCAGGGCAGCCACCGCCTCCGCCGACGACCGCAGGCCGGCGCGCCGCATCAGCGCCGCCGCGACGATCGAGGCGACGGTGACCAGCAGCGTCGCGATCGTGCGGAGGACGAGCTGGTCGGCGAGCGTGAAGAAGACGAAGACCACCGCCGAGACGGCGAGCAGCGCGGCGCCCACGCCGGCGAGGATCGGCTGGAGGGCCACCGTACTGCGCGGCTCGACCGGGATCTCAGCGGTGGTCTTGGCCGTCGCGTCGCGGGTTGAGCCTGTCGAAACCTGGGTCCCGACCGGCTCGATCGGCTCGACCAGAGAAGTGCCCGAGCCCGCACCGCTCGCAGAGCCCGCACCGCTGCCCGAGCCAGTCGAGCCCCCTGCCGCGCCGCCCGCAGCTTGCCCGCCGTCCGCGATCCGCGCGAACCGGCCCGCCGCGGGCTGCTCGGCGCGGATCTCGTCGAGGATCCGCTGCCGGTCCCGGATCGCCCGCTCGGCGACGAGCGAGGCCTCGTGCAGTTCGATCCCGCGCTGGCCGCGGAGGTCGAGCCTGCAGTGACCACACACGCCGTCCCGCAGGATCGTGCCGCATCCGGGGCAGGTTCGGGTATCGGGCAGCCGCCTCAGTGCGTGACCGACCCACGTCTCTTCCATGGCGGAAGCCTGGCCGAGCCGTGCGGTTCGCAGGCTGTACGGCACGCGTGGAACTGGTTACGGTTTCATGCCGAATGTGTGTTTCGCCCGTCAGGTCGCGGCGTCGAGCCAGTCCAGCACGGTCGTCAGGTACTTCTCCCGGGCCGGCTTCGGGGACAGCGCCAGGTCGTGGGCGCCGCCCTCGATGATCGAGATGGTCACCGTCTTGCCCAGCTTCGGCGCCCGCGCGTGCATGTGCGCGACGTCGAGGATCGCGTCCGTGCTGAGCATCACGGCCGCCTCACCGCCGTCGGGCCCGGTGCGATCGCTCGTGCACACGAGCACCGGACACTGCACGGCCAGCCCTCGCCCGATCCGGCGGTGGCCCCGCCGGATCGCGGCCAGCCAGCCCGCCCGGACAGGGAACCCGGGGGTCGGCTTCCAGGCCAGGTCGTAGTCCCACTCGCCGCCCGTGGTCTGGTGCAGCGCCCGGCCGTAGTCCCCGCCGAGCGTGGCCACGACGGTGCGCGGGGCGATCCAGCCGAGCACGTACACCGCCTGGGTGACCAGCGTCCGGTCGGACCAGCTGCCCCGCAGGTCGAACCACGGGCTGTTCAGCACCAGGGCGGTCACCCGGCCCGGGTGCGAGTGCGCGTACATCGAGGTGATCAGCCCGCCCGTCGAGTGCCCGAGGAGCACCAGCCCGGTGTGGCCGTCTGCGGCGATGGCGTCCGCCGCCGCGTCCAGGTCCTGCTCGTAGAGCCGCAGGCTGTTCACCAGGTTCGCGTCGTGGCCGGACGCGGTCCACGTGTCGATGGAGCGCCCGTGGCCGCGCAGGTCTATCGCGTAGAACGGGTACCCGCGCCCGGCGACCGCCTCCGCGACATGCCGCTGGAAGAAGTAGTCGGTGAACCCGTGCACGTACAGCACGGGCGCTCGCCCGACGCCGGGTCCCTCCTCGGGCAGGTAGCGCACCAGCGTTGCCTCGGCGCCGCCCGGCAGCCGCAGCGTGCGGGCCTCGAAGCCCGCGCCCAGCACGTCCTCGGTCCAGCCGTCCCCGTCGATCTCCATGTCGCTCCCGTGCGTCATGCGTGCGCCTGGTCGGCCTGCCGCGCGCGCTGCCGTCGGCTGACGATATAGGCAATCAGCCCGCCGATGACGAGTACCAGGAACGTGGCCAGGGTGATCGGTGCGCCCCAGTCGGAGATGATGCCCTCCGCGGGGTTTCCTTCCGCGGTGGGCGTCGCCTCGGCGGTCGGCATGGGGCCGACGGCGGGCGGCGTGGCCGGCCCGCGCGCCGACAGGGTCGTGGCCTGCTCGGCGTCCGGGCGCCAGGTGACGGTGCTGCCGTCGATCCGGCCGTTGGCCTCCGTGACCGGGCCGGGGAAGGTCAGCGCGATCGTGGCCTCGACGGAGCCGAGCGCGCCCTCGGGAGCGTTCTCGATGCCCTGCATCCGCTGGGACAGGTCGAGCACGCCGGAGACCACGTACTCGTCGCCCTCGCGGGTGACCTCGAGCTCACCGTCACTGATCGCGGCCAGGGTCGCCAGGGGCTCGTCGTCGAACGTGTAGCGGGAGCCGGTGTAGCCGTCCTCGGCGTACGGCTCCTCGGTCACGGTTTTCGGGATGTCGCCGACCACCTCGCCCTTGTAGTCGGCCCAGACGTCGGCGGGGTCGCTGCCGAACATGCCGACCGCGTCATCGGCCAGCGCGATGACGAGCGTGCCGTCCGCCGTGTCGTGGTCGGTGAGCGTGGTCTGCAGGTCGAGGCGCACGCACCCGGCGAGTGCCAGGACGAGCGTCGCGCCCGCGAGGGCCCGGACGAGGTTCACCCGGTCATGATGCCCGACATCCGTCCGGGTCAGAACCCCGGCGGGAAGCTCGGCGGCCGGTTCGGGTCCTGCGGCGTGACATGTTCCTGCGGATGCGCAGGGACGGCGCCGTACTGCTGCGGCACGGGCTGGGGCGCCACCGGCGGCGGCACCTGCTGCTGCGGGTACGGCGGTGCGCCGTCGGCCGGTCGGCGGTCGCGGTCGCGGACGCGCAGCATGGCCTGCCACACGATCACGCCGATGAGCAGGAAGATCACCAGGCCGCTCAGCCCGAGCACGAGGACTATCCACTCCGGCACGACGGGCATCGCCACCACCTCGGTGGCCCCGGTCGCCGCCGCCGCGTCCTTCTTCTCGGTCGGGCCGATCGCCGAGCCGCGCGCGGAGATCTCGACGGTCTCGCCCACGGGCGGCTCCCAGCGCACGGTGTTGCCGTCAACGGTGCCGTTCGAGGTCTTGACCTTGCCCGGGAACGTGATGTCGACGGTGACGCTGAGGTTGTCCAGCGACGCGCCGCCCCGGCCGCCGAGGCCCTGCTCGGTGAGGTCGAGCACGCCGGAGACCAGGTAGTCGTCGCCCTTGCGGACCACCTCGATCGGCCAGCCCACACGGGCGCCCACCTTGCCGATGCCCACCTCCGGGTAGACGTAGCGCGTGCCGGTGTAGCCGCCCTGCGTGAAGTCCTCGGTCCGGAGCGCGTCCTGCGCGGGGTCCTCCTGGCCCTGGGTCAGTGTGTCGATGACGTCGGCGGGCGACTGCCCCGTCTGGTCCAGGTACCTGTCCTCGACGGCGAGCACCATGCCCGACGCCGCCGCGTTGTCGGGCTTCAGGTCCACCTCGACGCCCAGGCGCACGCACCCGGACAGAGCCAGGGTCAGTACGGCGAGGACGGCTGCGCCTTCGACGCGGCGGGAACGGATCACTGAGACAGCATGCAGGCCGAGCCTCGGTATCGAAAAGCCTGATAGTGGGGAGTTGTCCCCATGGCCGGGGTGCCGGGTAGCGGGTATGGCCAGGCGGTCAGACGACGGCGGCGGGCGCGGCCGCGGCCGCGTCCCGGGCCAGCGCCCGTTCCCGGCGCAGCGCCGGCAGGAAGCAGACGGCGCCCAGCGTGCTGAACGCCCCGCCGATCACCATGGCCATCGGGGTGGACAGGACGCCTGCCGTCCAGCCGAGCACCGGGGCGGCCAGGGAGAACGCCGCGAACGAGAGCATCGACGCCATCGACAGCACCGTCGAGCGGTTCCGGGACTCGGCCTCGCGGTGCAGCAGCGCCTGGTAGGCGGGCCCGTTCGCGCCGTGCAGCCCGTAGGTCACGAGATAGGCGGCGACCAGGCCGACCGGGCCGAGCGCCAGGCCCATCCAGACCGCCCCGAGCCCGTTGAGGACCCGCGCCAGGATCGCCGTGCGGGCCACGCCGATGCGGGGTGTGGCGAGCCCGCTGAGCGCGGCCCCGCCGGCGAACACCGCCCACCCGGCCGCGGCGGCGGGACCCGCGACGGCCGCACCGGCGGCGGTGCCGCCCAGCAGCTCGGACAGGCGGATGGGCTGGAACGTCTCGTACACCACCATCCCGGTGCTCCAGAACACCTCGACCAGCAGCAGCCAGCGCAGCACCCGGTTGTCCCGCGCCAGCCGCAGGCCGTCGCGGATCACCCCGGGCGTCCGGCGGGCGGACTCCAGCGCCCGGCTTCCCACGTGCCTTCGCCCGCTGCTCGACGGCGGGACGGTCGGCGGCGCACCGGGCCCGGCCGCGCCGGCGCCGTCGGCCACGGGTGCCTGAACCCGCGGCACCTCGCGAACCAGGACCGTCACCGCGACGAGGTGAACGGCCGAGAGCCCGGCGTACACCGCGTAGGGGAGCGCGAGGGCGGACCACGCGTCGAACGGGTGCCACCAGACGAGCCCGCCCGAGACCAGGGCCCCGGCGGCGATGGACACGCCGAGCACCGTGCTGTGCGCGGCCAGCGGCCGGTCGACGTCGGCCCCCGGCTCGGTCGCGTGCACCGTGTCGACGAACCAGGCCTCCAGCGGGCCCGAGTCGAGCGCCCTGAACATGCCCGTGACCGCCGCGGCCAGGGCGAACGCCCAGAACGACTGCGCGGTGAGGAACAGCACGGCAGCCGCCACCTGCAGCACGCCCGCCGCGACGAGCAAAGGCTTGCGGCCCAGCGCGTCGGCCAGACCGCTGGTGGGCAGCTCCAGGACGAACACGGTGAAGCCCGTGAGGGCCAGCGCCGTCAGCGCCTGGGTCACGGACAGGCCGCGCTCGAGCGGGAGAAGCGTGGTCACCGTGACGATCAGACCGACGGGGAACCAGCGGGTCAGGGTCAGCAGCAGGAAGACCTGCCGGGCGCGCGCGGGTGTCAGCGGGGTCATGGCCGGTCAGCTCCCTCTTCGGTGGTGCCGGCGTCGTCCGCCGCGTCGTCGGTGCCTGGGATGTCGTCCGGCTCCAGCGGGAAGGCCGCGTGCCAGAAGGTCACGCGTCGCCCGTCCGGAGCTGGATCGGCGTCGCGGTAGCGCGCCATGACCTCGTCCAGCTCTCGGCGCAACGCCTTGAGCTGGTCCGGGTTCACCGTGACCCAGGCGTCGCCCATGCCGGTGGCGTCCTGCCAATCTCCGGGCCACGCCTCGGCGACGTCGAGCCAGTGGCCGAACTCGGTGCTGAACAGGCGCAGGTAGTCGCGCTCCAGCCAGCCGAGCGCGGTGGCGGCGTCCTCGTCGTGGGACAGCTCCGTGCGTTCCCAGCTGTGCGAGCTCGTGGCTGCCCGCCACAGGCGCTGCTTGCCCGCGCCCTCGCCGGTGTCGGCGACCAGGCCGACGGACTCGAGCTTGCGCAGGTGGTAGCTGGTGGCGCCGGAGTTCGTGCTCAGCGCCGTCGCGAGCGTGGTCGCCGTCGCAGGGCCGCCGCGCCGCAGCGTGCTGAGCAGGCGTGACCGCAGCGGGTGGGCGAGGACCTTGACGGCCTCGGGAGTAAGGCGGAAGTCGTCGTGCGGAGTGCTCATGCGTGCACAATAACCATGCACAAACTCTATGCACAAGACCCGTGCACAAAATTTATGCACAGCTCTCCCGCGAGCACCAAGCCTCAGAGCAGCATGACGACGGCGGTGGCCGTGCCCGCCAGGACCACCAGGACCCGGAAGACCGTCGGCGGCATCCTGCGGCCGATGCGGGCGCCGACGTATCCGCCCACCACGGACCCGGCCGCCAGCAGTCCGATCGCCAGCCAGTCGACGTCGGCGACGAACACGAAGATGAGGGTCGCCACGACGTTCGCGGCGAGCAGCGACACGGTCCGCAGCGCGTTCACGACGTGCACCGGCAGGTCGGTCCCGAGCCCGAGCACGGCGGCCATCATGACCCCGGCCCCCGCCCCGAAGTAGCCGCCGTACGCGCCGGTCAGCACCGAGAAGACGACGGTCGCCGGCGAGATGTGGTGGCGCAGCCGGGTCGGCTCGTCGCGGGTGCGGCGCAGCCACCTGCTGATCCACGGCTGCGCGCCCACCAGCAGGCAGGAGATCAGGATCAGCCAGGGCACGACCGCCTCGAACACGCCCGGCGGGAGCGCGAGCAGCAGGACCGCCCCGCCCACCGAGCCGACCGCGCACGTCACGAGGACGGCCAGGGTGGCGGCGGGATGCGCGCGCAGCTCCTGGCGGTAGCCGAACGAGCCGCTCACCCCCGCGGCCACCAGGCCCGCGGTGTTCGACGCGTTCGCCACGACGGGCGGCAGCCCGACGGCGAGGAGCACCGGGAAGCTCAGCAGCGACGCGACGCCGACCGTCGAGGAGAGGACTCCCGCGCCGAGCCCGGCGCCGAGGACCGCGAGCTGTTCCCAGCCGGTCATCGATCCTGAGCCTGATCGCGGCCCTGGTCCCGCAGAAGCGCCACGTCGCTCACCATCTCGACGTGCGCGTGCATGGCGGCGGCGGCGGCCTCCGGGTCCTGCGCCCGGATGGCGTCGGTGATGGCGCGGTGGCCGTTGAGCGAGTTGCGCGGCCGGCCGGGCTGCGAGAGCGACTCGATCCGGCTCTCCCGGATCAGGCTCGCGATCTCCCGCATCGTCTGGGCCAGGAGATCGGAGTGCGCGGCGGCGGTCACCGCCGCGTGGAACTGCTCGTCGGCGTCCACGCCTCGGTCCCCGTGCTCGATGGACTCCTCCATCGCGTCGAGGGCGGCGTCGATGGCGACGAGATCGTCCTTGGTGCGCCGCTGCGCGGCCAGCGCCGCGATCTTGGTCTCGAGCGCGTCCCGGATGTCGATGATCTCGGGCAAGCGGTCGGAGTGGGCGCGGATGGCCTCGACGATGCGGCTCTCGCTGTGCTTGCCGGTCAGCACGGTGCCGTCCCCGTGCCGCACCACCACGGCGCCGACCACCTCGAGCGCGACGAGGGCCTGACTGAGGGTCGCGCGACTGACGCCGAGACGGGACGCGAGCTCGCGCTCGGGCGGCAGCCGATCCCCGGCCTCGAGCCCGTTCTGCTGGATCCAGGCCGTGATCTGCTCGGCGACCTGCTCGTAGAGGCGCGTGCGGGTCATTCGGGACGGCAGTTCGGCGGAAGCCTTGGGGGTCACCCGCCGAGAATACTTGACAGATGGCGCACTGGCCTATTGGCTAGGCCACTGATCCATCGCGCCTCGTCGGTCAAAGGTGTCCGCCGCGATGGGAAGAGGAGTTGTCATGGGTCCTGAGTGGATCGCGATCATCGCGCTCGTCGCGTTGTTCGTCGCCGGGACGGTGCTGCCGATCAACATGGGCGCGCTCGCCTACGTCGCGGCCTGGTTCGTCGGCGTCTTCGCGCTGCACATGGATGAGAAGGAGATCCTGGGCGGCATCAGCGCCGATCTCGTCCTCACCCTCATCGGTGTCACCTACCTGTTCTCCATCGCCAAGAACAACGGCACCGTCGACCTCATAGTCGCCAAGGCCATCCAAGCGGTCGGGGGCCGGGTGGCGCTCATCCCCTGGGTCATGTTCGCGGTGACCGCGCTGCTCACCGCCATCGGCGCGGCCAGCCCGGCGGCCTGCGCGATCATCGGCCCTGTCGCGCTCGGGTTCGCCCGCCGCTACAAGATCAACCCGCTCATGATGGGCATGTTCGTGGTGCACGGCGCCCAGGGCGGCGGGTTCTCCCCGATCAGCATCTACGGCACCATCACCAACTCGGTCATGGCCGACGTCGGCTACGAGGGCACCGAGATGGGCGTCTTCATCGCCTCCCTCGCCGTCAACACCGCGATGGCCGTGATCCTGTTCTTCGCACTCGGCGGGCGCCAGCTCATGCAGGAGCGGGTCGACCCGGCCGACGCGGCCGGCCACGTCGTCGACGACCTGCACAAGGGCGGGCAGTCGGTGACCGTCAGCGGCCAGGGCGCCGGCGTCTCGACCATGACCCGGGCCGTAGGCGTGCGCCGCGACCACGTGCTGACTCTCGTCGCCTTCGCCGCGGTCGCCACCACCGCCCTCGCGTTCGACCAGAACATCGGCTTCGTGTCGATCACCGCGGCGGTCGTGCTCGCGATGCTGTCCCCGCAGCAGCACAAGGACGCCGTCAAGCAGATCGCGTGGCCCACCGTGCTGCTCGTCGCGGGCGTGAGCACCTACGCCACGATCCTCACCGAGGCCGGCTCGCCCGAGTACATCGGGAACTGGGCCGCAGGCCTGGGCATCGCCGCCATCGGCGCCCTGATCCTCTGCTACGTCGGCGGCATCGCCTCGGCGTTCGCGTCGTCGACGGCGCTGCTGCCGGTGATCATCCCGATCGCCGTGCCGCTCATCGCCGGCGGCGGCGTCAGCCCCTGGGCGATGGCGGCCGCCCTGGCTGTCTCGTCGACCATCGTCGACGTCAGCCCTTTCTCCACGAACGGAGCCCTGATGCTCGCCAACCGCCCGGACACGATCTCCGAGCAGGCCTACTACAAGCAGATCCTCAACTACGCCATCATCGTCACTCTCGCGGGGCCGCTGCTGGTGTGGGGCATCCTCGTCCTGCCGGGCTGGTGAGCACGATGACCGGACCCCTGGACGACGTCGTCGTCGTCGACCTCTCCCGGGCGCTCGCCGGGCCCCACGCCACGATGATGCTCGGCGACCTGGGCGCTCGCGTCGTCAAGGTGGAGGTGCCCGACCGCGGCGACGACACGCGCGGCTGGGGCCCGCCGTTCGTCGGGGAGGAGGGAGAGCGCGAGTCGACGTACTTTCTGTCGGCCAACCGCAACAAGGAGTCGATAGCGCTCGACCTCAAGGGTGATGCCGGCCGGGCGACGCTCCTCGCACTCGTCGACCGCGCCGACGTGCTCGTGGAGAACTTCCGGCCCGGCGTGCTGGACCGGCTCGGGCTCGGCGTCGACACGCTGCTCGAGCGCAACCCGCGCCTGGTGGTGCTCTCGATCACCGGGTTCGGGCACGACGGCCCGGAGGGCGGCCGCGCCGGGTACGACCAGATCGCCCAGGGTGAGGCCGGGCTGATGTCGCTGACCGGGTCCGGTCCCGACGACCCGCAGCGGGTCGGCGTGCCGATCGGCGACCTCCTCGCCGGGATCTACGGCGCGTACGGCGTGCTCGCGGCGCTGCACGAGCGGCACGCCACCGGCGTCGGGCAGGTGGTGCGGACGTCGCTGCTCGCCGCCGTCACCGGGGTGCACGCGTTCCAGGGCACCCGGTGGACCGTCGCCGGGGAGGTGGGGCACGCGCAGGGCAACCACCACCCTTCCATAGCGCCGTACGGCCTGTTCCGCTGCCGTGACGGCGCCGTCCAGATAGCAGTCGGCTCCGAGACGCTGTGGCAGCGGCTCTGCCTGGCCCTCGGGCTCGACGCCGACGCGGAGGGCATGCGGGACAACGCCGAGCGGGTGGCCCACCGCGACCAGGTCATCGAGACGATCGAGACGGCGTTCGCCGAGCTCGACGCCGACCCGCTGCTGACCCGGCTCGCCGACGCCGGGATCCCGGCGGGCCGGGTGCGTACGCTCGACGAGGTGTACGCATGGGAGCAGACGGCGAGCCAGGGCCTGCTGGTGGACGTGAAGCACACGAGCCTCGGTACGGTGACGCTGCCCGGCCCGCCGCTGCGGTTCTTCGACCCGTCCGGCGCCGAGGTCACGCGTCGGGACCACCAGGCGCCCCCGGTGCTGGACGAGCACGCCGCCCGGATCCGGGCCTGGCTCGACATGTCGAGGCCCGGCTCCGGGGCCGAGGCAGGTCGATGACCCGCCGCTGGACGGCCCGCGAGCTGCTCGACCTGGTCCTCGACCAGGGCAGCTTCGAGTCCTGGGACGAGCCGGTCGACACGTCCGGGCACCCGGCGGAGTACCGGGCGGTCCTGGCGAAGGCGGCCGAGAAGGCGGGCACCGACGAGTCGGTGCTCACCGGCCGCGGGTGTGTCCGGGGCCGGCCCGTGGTGGTCGTCGTCAACGAGTTCCGGTTCCTCGGCGGCTCCATCGGCCGGGCCGCGGCCCAGCGGATCACCGCCGCCGTCCGGCACGCGACGGCGGAACGCCTGCCGCTCCTGGCGACCACGGCGTCCGGCGGCACCCGGATGCAGGAGGGCACGCCCGCGTTCCTGCGGATGGTCGAGATCTCCCGCGCCGTCATGGACCACCGCGACGCCGGCCTGCCGTACCTCGTGTACCTGCGGCACCCCACCACCGGCGGCGTGTACGCGTCGTGGGGCTCGCTCGCGCACCTCACCGTCGCCGAACCGGGGGCGCTCATCGGGTTCCTCGGGCCGCGCGTGGTCGAGGCCCTGACGGGCAAGGCCCTGCCCGACGGCGTCCAGTCCGCCGAGAACCTCGCCGCCAAGGGCGTGCTCGACGGCGTCGTCGCGCCCGAGAACCTGCCCGCTCTGGTGGAGCGGGCGCTCGCGGTGCTCGTGGACCCGCCGTCGGCGCCGTCCCTGCCCCGCCGGGAGGGCGAGCCGTCCGGCACGACGTCCGCCTGGGACTCCGTGACCCGGACCCGGGCCGAGGGCCGGGTGGGCGTGCGTGACCTGCTGCGCTACGGGGCATCAGGGACCGTCCGGTTGTCCGGGACGGACGAGGGCGAGCGCGACGAGTCGATGCTGGTCGCGCTCACGCGGCTGGACGGGCGGCCGTGCCTGCTCGTCGGGCAGGACCGGACCCGGCAGACCGAGAGCACCCCGATGGGGCCCGCCGCGCTGCGCGTGGCGCGCCGCGCGATGGGGCTGGCCGAGGAACTGCGGCTGCCCCTGGTCGCGGTGATCGACACCCCGGGCGCCGAGCTCTCGCAGGACGCCGAGGAAGGTGCGATCGCCGGCGAGATCGCGCGCTGCATGGCGGCGCTCACCCGGATGACGGTGCCGACCCTGTCGGTCATCCTCGGTCAGGGCTGCGGCGGCGGGGCGCTCGCGCTGCTGCCGGCCCAGGCGGTGATCGCGGCGGAGCACGCCTGGCTGTCGCCGCTCCCGCCCGAGGGGGCGAGCGTCATCGTGCACGGGGACACCGCGCACGCGGCGCAGATGGCAGAGGCGCAGCACATCCGGGCCGTCGACCTGCTCGCCGAGGGCGCGGTGCAGCGCGTGGTCCCGGAGTACGACGGCGACAGCGCACGGGACGTAGCTGTGGCGGTAGCGGCGGAATGCGCTGCGATGCTGCGGGACCTGTGAGCTGCACCGAGCTGCTGTGACGGCCCGAGCTGCTGTGACGGCCCGAGCGGTGCCGAGCGGCGGCAGCTGATCAGCACAGCTCCCAGGTGACCACGGGCTTCGCCGCCGACTGCAGATCTAGCCGCGGACGCAGATATCGACCGCAGACCTGGTTGCGGTTAGAGGCCCGCAAACCGCAACCAAGTCTGCAGCCGTCGGCCGGGCGTGAGAAAAGTCTGCAGTAGGAGCTTGTCCGTGAGGCGGTCGTTCAAGTCTGCAACCGGTGATCCGGCCGGGCGCCGTCGAGCAATGCCCGGCCCAGAGGCGTCGTTTCGTAGAGGACGCGGCGGCCATGGCGTTGGCCGCTGATCAGGCCGTTGGCGCGCAGCACAGCCAGGTGCTGGGCTACGGCGCTCGGCGTCGTGCCGAGCTCCCGGGCGAGGTCCGTCGTCGTGGACGGTGAGAGCAGTGCGCGAAGCAGGCCCGCCTTGCTCCGGCCGAGGAGCCGTGCGGTGTCGCGCGGGACGGGTGACCGGTCGAGCGACCGGGCGAGGCGCCCTGTCCCCCGGCAGGGGTAGCGCAGGGTGGTCCGGGTGGTGGTGTTTCGCTTGACGACGACTCGGTCGGGGCCGAGCGCGACCGGGAGCAGTACCAGTCCTCCGCGCGCCGCGGGGGTCGTGCCACCGCGCTGATCAGCCCGGAAGGTCAGGCGCCCGGCCGACCAGACGACGTCGGGATGCAGATCCTCGAACAGCTTGGCGGCACCGCCGGAGGTGAGCTGCGCGGCCCGGTGCGCGATATCGCTCTCCAGCAGCGCGCGGATCCGCCGCCAGTGCGGGCGGACGAGGTAGTCGTGGGCGTCGTGGAGCTCCGCCGCGATGGCGGCGAGCTGCTCGGCCGGTGCCTCGGCCAGTTCTTGGGCCGCCGGGGGCGGCTCGTCTCCGAACACGCGGTGCAGGCTCTCGACCACCTCCTCGGGCGTCGTTCGCTGCATGGCCTCGAGGTCGTCGTTGATGCTGGTGCGAGTGGTGGCGGGGGCCGGAAGCAGGAACTGGGGCCACCCGGGCCGGCCGGTGACGAGCAGCGGCCACGCCGCCGCGAGCCGCAGCGGTCGGAGCGCCAGTCGTTCTCGGGCCCACTCGACCCACCAGCGGGTGCGCGGGTCCGAACCGGGTTCCGCGAGCTGCTGGAGCCCGGAGATCGTCTCGGCGAGCGGGGAGACGGCGAACCGGGTGCCCGCGAGGTCGTCCGCACTGATCTCGATGCTGAGGGACACAGCCCCGATTATGTAGCGCAGCGCTCAACCGTGGTGGGCCGGCCGGCGGTGCCCGCACGCTCCCGGCATGACATCCGAAGAGCGGTTGCCGGCCCGGTACTGGCGGCTGTGGTGGGCCGGGGCGATCGACAACGTCGGCAACGGCGCGTTCGTGACGGCGCTGCCGCTGCTCGCCGTCACGCTCACCACGGACCCCCGGCTGATCTCGATGGTCGCTGCCGCGAGCTTCGTGCCGTGGCTGCTGTTCTCGCTCCCGGTCGGTGCGCGCGTGGACCGGCACAGCCGGGTCGACCTCATGCGCGGCGCGCAGCTGTTCCAGGCGGTGGTCGTCGCGGGGATCGTGATCCTGGTGGCCGCCGGTGCCATGAACATCGGAAGCCTGACCGCCGCGGCCTTCGCGATCGGCGTCGGCCAGGTCGTCTTCGGTATCGCGAGCCAGTCCGTGCTGCCGGAGATCGTCGAGACCCGGCTGCTCGGGCCGGCCAACGCCCGCCAGTACCTGGCGACGACCATCGGGCAGAGCTTTCTCGGCCCGCCGGTCGGGAGTCTCCTGTTCGGCCTCGCGATCGCTCTGCCGTTCAGTCTCGACGTCGTGGCTCTCGTCGCCTCCGCGCTCCTACTGACGACCTTGCGCGGCACGTCCCGGCCGCGGCTGCGGGAAACCGGACAGCCGGCACGACGTGCGATCACCGAGGGACTGCGCTGGCTCGTCCGCCATCGGCTGCTGCGCACGCTGGCCCTGCTGCTCGGCGTCAACACGTTCTGCTTCCAGCTCGGCAACGTCACGCTCGTGCTCCTGGCCACGCGCGAGCTCGGCGTCACCACGGCGGGCTACGGGCTGCTGCTGGCGGTGGCCGCCGTCGGCAGTGTTCTCGGTGGGCTGCTCACCGCGCGGCTCACACGGGTGCTCGGGCAGCTCCCCGTGCTCGCCGTCGCGCTGGCGATCAACGCCGTCGTCTTCGTCCTGCTGGGACTCAGCCCGAGCGCCTGGACGCTCGCGGCCCTGCTGGCTCTCAGCGGTCTGGTCACCGCGGTCTGGAACGTCGTCACGGTCACCCTGCGGCAGGAACTGGTCCCGCTCGATCTGCTCGGCCGGGTCAACAGCGTCTACCGCTTGCTCGGCTGGGGTCTCATCCCGCTGGGTGCGCTCGCCGGAGGTCTCATCGCCCACGAGATCGGCATCCGGGCGGGCTATCCCGTCGCCGGGGCGCTTCGGGTGGTGGCGCTCGCGATCAGCCTGCCGCTGCTCGTGCGCGTCCACCGCCAGGGACCGCCGTCCGACGCGGACTGACCGACCGTTCGTCCCGACGTGCTCCTCAGTGGCGCTGCTTCTCGATGGCCTTGCGGATCTGCTGCGCGAGTGCGAACACGAGCAGGGCCGCGAACGCGATCGACGCGACGTTGTCGGGCAGCATCACCGACAGGCTGGCGCCGCCGAACGAGAAGCCCGACGCGACCAGGCCGATGAGCGCGGCAGTCTTCAGGCGGACCAGGCGGTTGCGGGCATTGACCCAGGTCCCCGAGATGGCAGTCGGGATCATCGCGACCAGGGACGTGCCCTTGGCGAGCGCGGGCGCGAAGTCGAACAGGGCGGAGAGGCCCGGCACGGCGAGCTGACCGCCGCCGATGCCGAGCAGGCCAGACGCGACACCCATGACGAGACCGAGCCCGATCATCCCCGCGCCGTCGAGCACGCTGGGCAGCCCTTCGGCGGTGTCGACCGACGGCGGCTCGCCGAACCCGTCCAGCAGCGACCGCACGATCCCCGCGACGAGTACCCCGACGAACAGCCAGCGCAGCAGGGTCTCAGGGACCCGGGCGAGCATCCGCGCCCCGACCACCGCGCCGATCACCGAGCCCACGACGAGCAGCCCGGCTGCGATCAGGTCGACGGCGTCGTGCGTCAGGTACGGGATGGACCCGACGATCGCCGCCGGGAGGATCGCCGCGAGCGAGTAGGCGCTGGCCCGGCGTTGCGTCAGGCCGCCGAGCGAGGTCAGGAGAGGCACCATCACGATGCCACCGCCGAGGCCGAACAGCCCGGAGAAGGTCCCGCCGACGATCCCCACGAGGACGGCGCGGGGAGGGGTCAGGGAGGCGTCAGTCTGGTCGGTCACCCCGCGATGATCTCAGGTGAGCGGCGATGGTCCGCGCGCAGTCCATGGACTCGGTGCTGGTCGTGTCGACCTCCAGGTCGTAGGTCACGCCCTTGTGGACGACGTCGGCCTGCTTCGCGGCCATGCCCGCCACCCGGTCGCCGCGGACGGCCTCGCGGGACTCGGCGACCGCGGCGTCGCAGCGCACCCCCACCCAGAGCGTCGGCACGTCGCCCAGGGCATCCAGCCAGCCCTGCTGCGACGCCGCACCCCCGAGGAACACGTCGTCGACCACGATGTGCGCGCCCGTGCGCGCCATCGTGACCAGCCCGGCGATCCAGGCGTCCTGCAGTGCCATGAATTCCTGCCCGACGTCGACGCCGCCGTCGTCCGTGAACCCGATCCCGTCTCCGCCGGACGTCAGGCGGGCGGGCATCGCGTCGACGAGCGTGTCGATGCTGAGCGAGAGCCACGCGTCGGCGAGGACGGTCTGCAGGCTGCGCGCGATCCCGGACTTCCCGGAGCTCGAACCGCCGTTGAGAACGATGACCTGGGTGTTCATGCGGCAACGGTACGAGTGTCGGTGGTGCGCGCTACAGTTGAATTCCAAGTTGAGCGGAATAGACTCAACTTTGGCGCGGTTTCATCTCGTGCAGACTCAGCACTCTCGGAGGCTTCATGGACACCAAGTTCACGACCATGTCGCAGCAGGCGATCGGCGACGCGATCCAGTCGGCGTCGGCCGCCGGCAACCCGCAGCTCGAGCCCGTCCACCTGCTGGCGTCGCTGCTCCAGCAGGAGCGCGGCGTCGCCGTCGGCCTGCTCGACGCGGTCGGGGCGAACGCACAGGCGATCGGCCAGCAGGTCCGCGCGGCCCTCGTCGCGCTGCCCCAGGCCAGCGGCGCGAGCACCGCTCAACCGAGCGCGAGCCGGGCCATGGCCACGGTTCTGGACCTGGCGTCCAAGGAGGCGCAGGGGCTGGGCGACGAGTACGTCTCTACCGAGCACCTGCTGATCGCCGTCGCGGCCGGCCAGTCGTCCGCGGCCCAGATCTTGTCCGACGCCGGTGCCACCGCCGACGCTCTGCGTGCCGCGCTGCCCGCCGTCCGGGGATCCGGCCGGGTCACCAGCCCGAACCCCGAGGGTACGTACAAGGCGCTGGAGCAGTACGGCACCGACCTGACGCAGCGCGCCCGGGACGGAAAGCTCGACCCCGTGATCGGCCGCGACTCGGAGATCCGGCGCGTGATCCAGGTCCTGAGCCGCCGCACCAAGAACAACCCGGTGCTCATCGGCGAGCCCGGCGTCGGCAAGACGGCGGTCGTCGAAGGGCTGGCCCAGCGGGTCGTCGCGGGCGACGTGCCCGAGTCGCTGAAGGGCAAGCGCCTGGTCGCGCTGGACCTGGCCTCGATGGTGGCCGGCGCGAAGTACCGCGGTGAGTTCGAGGAGCGACTCAAGGCGGTCCTGGAAGAGATCACGGCGTCGGACGGCGAGGTGGTCACCTTCATCGACGAGCTGCACACGGTCGTCGGCGCGGGGGCTGGCAGCGAGGGTGCCATGGACGCCGGCAACATGCTCAAGCCCATGCTGGCGCGCGGCGAGCTGCGCATGGTGGGTGCCACCACACTCGACGAGTACCGCCAGCACATCGAGAAGGACCCGGCCCTGGAGCGCCGGTTCCAGCAGGTCTTCGTCGGTGAGCCCTCGGTCGAGGACACGGTCGCGATCCTGCGTGGGCTCAAGGAGCGCTACGAGGCGCACCACAAGGTGACCATCGCCGACTCCGCGCTCGTGGCCGCCGCATCGCTCTCCGACCGGTACATCTCCGGGCGGCAGCTTCCCGACAAGGCGATCGACCTGGTCGACGAGGCGGCGTCCCGCCTGCGCATGGAGCTCGACTCGTCCCCGGTCGAGATCGACGAGCTGCAACGCGCCGTCACGCGCCTCGAGATGGAGGAGGTCGTGCTGTCCGAGTCCGAGGACGCCGCGTCCAAGGAGCGGCTGGGGCGGCTGCGGGCCGACCTCGCCGACCGCCGCGAGGCACTGGCCGCGCTCACCGCGCGGTGGGAGTCCGAGAAGGCCGGGCACAACCGCGTCGGCGACCTGCGTGCCCGCCTCGACGAGCTGCGCACGGACGCCGAGCGCAAGCTCCGCGAGGGTGACCTCGAGGGCGCCGCGCGTATCCAGTACGGCGAGATCCCGGTGGTCGAGAAGGAGCTGGTGGCGGCTGAGGAGGCCGAGGCGGTCTCGGAGGACGAGCCGGAGGGGCTGGGCCCGGAGACCGCCGAGCCGCCGATGATCGCCGACAAGGTCGGTGCGGACGAGATCGCCGAGGTCGTCGCCGCGTGGACCGGCATCCCCGCCGGGCGGCTGTTGCAGGGCGAGTCCGAGAAGCTCCTGCACATGGAGGAGGTGCTCGGCCAGCGCCTCATCGGGCAGCGGACCGCGGTGGCCGCGGTGTCCGACGCCGTGCGGCGCACCCGGGCCGGCGTCTCCGACCCCGACCGGCCGACCGGCTCGTTCCTGTTCCTCGGCCCCACGGGCGTGGGCAAGACCGAGCTCGCGAAGGCGCTGGCGGACTTCCTGTTCGACGACGAGCGCGCCATGGTGCGCATCGACATGTCCGAGTACGGGGAGAAGCACTCCGTCGCGCGGCTGGTCGGTGCGCCTCCGGGGTACGTCGGGTACGAGGAGGGCGGCCAGCTCACCGAGGCCGTCCGGCGTCGGCCCTACTCGGTCGTGCTGCTGGACGAGGTGGAGAAGGCCCACCCCGAGGTCTTCGACGTCCTGCTCCAGGTGCTCGACGACGGCCGTCTCACCGACGGCCAGGGTCGCACCGTGGACTTCCGCAACACGATCCTCGTGCTGACCTCGAACCTGGGATCGCAGTTCCTGGTGGAACCGATGCTGTCGGACGAAGAACGCCGGGAGTCCGTGATGACTGCGGTGCGCGCTGCGTTCAAGCCCGAGTTCCTCAACCGGCTCGACGACGTCGTGATCTTCGACGCGCTGACGCTGGACGAGCTCGGCCGCATCGTGGAGCTGCAGGTCGGGGCCTTCGCGAAGCGGCTCGAGGACCGTCGCATCACGCTCGACGTGACCGAGGCGGCACGCGAGTGGCTCGCCCTGGAGGGCTTCGACCCGGCGTACGGAGCCCGGCCCCTGCGCCGGCTGGTGCAGCGCGAGATCGGCGACCGTCTGGCGCGGCTGCTGCTCACGGGCGAGGTGTCCGACGGCGACACGGTGGTCGTGGACCGCGCGCCCGGCGAGGGTCTGATGCTCGAACGGCGCGTCCTGACGGCGTGACCCAGCCGTCCGGTGTACGTCGGTCGGCGTACACCGGACTACGCTTTTCGGTCGATGTGGAGTGCGGCGTCCGCCTGCCATCCTTGGTGGCTACGAGGGAACTACCGCGGGATCTGGTCGATCCGGCCGTCGGCAACGTCACCATGTGATGGTGTTGTGAAGGTGACTGCCCGATCGCCCAGAACCTGAAATCCCGCACGTCCCTCTGTGTGTGCGGGGTGAAACCGTGCGCGGCGTGCCGCGTACGTGCCCGGCACGGTCAGGGCGCGCGGGGGGCGAGCCGATGGGGGCCATGGGGAGAGGCGGACGGTCAGGGAGGGCCTGATGCTGCGGTTCCACTTCACTTCCGACGATCTTGCCCGGGTCCGGATAGCACCGGGCCCGGACCCTATGTGGGAGATGCTGCTCAGCGCCCACGTGGTGAATCAGCGTTCGGGCTCGTTGTTGTTCGCGCCCTGGCGTGAGCGAGTGTTGTCCGGCCTGCACCCTGCGGCCCGGATGCTGTTGCGGCTGACTCCGCCGCGGGGGTACTCACCCGACTTTCTGACGCCGGTGACGGGCACCGAGGACTTCGAGACCGGGCTCGACGCGGTGCTGTCCACGCCCAGGGACCGGCTCCGCGACGACCTCGCGCTGCTGACCCGCGGGCACCGGCCGCACCTCTGGATGCGCGACCTCGCCGACGGCTCCGCGCCTGCCCTCCGTGGGCTCGGCGCAGCGATGCGCATCTACTACGAGCAGGCGGTCGGACCGTACTGGAGCGGCATCCGGGCGGCCGTCGACGTCGATCGCGCGGCGCGGACCCGCGCCTGGGTGGAGGGGGGTACGGAGCATGCGCTGCGGACCCTGCACCCCGCGGTGCGCTGGCAGCACCCCGTCCTGTCGGTATCGACGGCCGCCGAGCGGGACGTGTACCTGGCCGGCCGCGGCCTGCTCATCATCCCGTCGTACTTCTGCCAGCGTGCCCCGATCACGCTGGCCGACCCGGAGCTGCCGCCGGTGCTCCTCTACCCGATCGTGCACGAGCAGGCCGGCATCGACCGGAGCATCGAGATCCGGTCCGACGGCGGGCGGCGCCTCGTCGCGCTCCTCGGCCGCACCCGGGCCGCCGTGCTGCGAGTGCTCGGCACGGGCGCGACGACCAGCGAGATCGCGCAACGGCTGGAGATCTCCCCGGCGTCGGCGTCGGAGCACGCCACCGTGCTGCGCAACGCCGGGCTCATCGCCTCTGGGCGTGAGCGCAACACCGTGATCCACGCGCTGACTCCGCTGGGACAGACCCTTCTGGACGGCTGCGTCGGGCGGTTCCCCGCGATGCCGACGGCGGCGATGCCGACCGCGGAGGCACGGACGCTCGGGTCGCAGCCGGTTACTGCAGGAGATCCTGTGTGATCGGTTCCGCGGTGGTCGCGAGGCAGAGGCCCACCCGGTCGCCGTCGTCCCAGGACTCCTCGCTCGGGCCCCAGACGACGTACCGCACGGAGTCGGCGAGCGGGCTGGTGCGGGCGACTGGCCCCAGCTGCTTGGTGCCGCAGACCAGTGCCACTCGCTTGTCGACCTCGTCGCGGCCCGGCCACACGGCGGCGTCGGCGAAGTCGGTGCGGCCGACCACCTGCGCGGTGTGCGAGGCGTCGCAGGGGACCGCGAGCACCTCGGAGACCTCACCGTCGTCGGGGATGGACTCCACGCACGAGCCGAGCACCAGCTGTAGAGGGTGCACCTCCTGTGGTTCCGCGATCATCGCCTCGATCGGCTCCCACTGCTGCCTGTTGACCAGGTTCACGATGATCGCGATGACCGCGACCACTGCGATCACGGCCACCACCGCTCCGCCGATCAGCGCGAACCGACGCCGCTTGGCGGACTGGTCCTCGGGGGTGGGCGGACGCCAGCCGGCATAGGAGGCCTCCGGCGCGTAGTCGTGCACGGCTGGGAAGCCGTGTGCCGAGCTGCCGGGCGATGTCGGGAACGGCGACGGGGGCTGCTGCGGAACGGTGGGCTGGGCCTGCGCAGGCGCTCCGGGCTGATGCTGCGCCGGCGCGGCGGGCGTCGGGAACGGGCTGGGCCGCGCGGGGGCCGGCGGGGTGTGCGTCGTGGGCGACGCGAAGAGCTCGGTCGCCGCGGCGGACGTCTCGGTCTCGGCGGCGTCCTCGGCGGTCTCCGCCGGCGCCGGCGTGTCCGTGGTGGCCGTCGCCTCGGCCGGTGTCCTCTCGGCGGCGGCTTCGTCCCCGGCATTCGGCTCGTCGGGCTCCGGTTCCTCGGGCGGCGCCACCTCGCCGACGACGGTGCGCGGGCCCAGCGCCTTCTTGTGCGCCTCGGCGATCGCGGCGAAGGAGAGCGCCTTGAAGTCGAACGTCTCGTCGATGTCCGGCACCGTCGCGCTGCCCGACGGCGTCGGGGCGCTGGTCGTGCTCGCCGCGGCCGGCGTCGACGGGGTCGGCCCGGCGTCGTCATCGTCGGGCTCGGCCGGGGCGGCCTGCGCGGACTTGGTGGCAGGCTCGGATGCGGCTTCGTCGGCAGCTGGCGCGGCGGGCGTTGCGGCTGGCGCAGCTGGTCCGGCGGGCACGTCCTGCCCGGGCGCGGGCGTGGCGGGAGCCGGCCGCTCGGGCGCCGGGACGACGGCGATCTCCTCGGTGGGTGCCTCGTCGCGCTTCGGCCGGCGCGGCAGCCCGGAGGCGGCCCCGGCGGGCCGCTCGGGAACGTCAGCCGCCGAGGTCTCGCCCGCGGGAGCTGCAGTAGCGGGAGTCTCAGCCGCCGATGTGTTCGTCGCGGCCCCGGGTGCGGTGTCGGCAGGCTCCGCTTCGCCTGCCGGTTCCGTGCCGCCGGCGTGTTCCGTTTCGACGGTTTCGGCTTCGTCGACCGGACCGGCGGTCGTCTCGGGCTCGTCGGCCGCGGGGCCCGCCTCGGACTCAGCGGCCGCAGAAGTCTCCTGCGCCGACGAAGCCTCCGGCTCCGGCTCGGTCTCGGCCTCCTCCGCCGACTCCTCGGGGACGTCGTCGACCGGCTCCACGGCCGCGGTGTCCGCAGCCTGCCCGTTCGACGTCTCAGGCCCTTCACCCTCGGCCGACGCCGCTGCCCCCGTCGATGGCGCCGACTCGGTGATCCCGTTCGTCGGCTCGCCGGTCTCGCTCGCGTCGCCGGCCTGCTCGGACTCTTCCGCGCGGCCCTCGGGCTCGCTGGCCCCGGCGTCGTCCCGCCCGGGATTCCGCTCCGACCCGGCCTCGGTCGCCTTGTCGGCAGGATCCGTGACAGGGATCTTTGCGACTTCGGTGGCGGCCGGGAACTGGTCGGGCGTCGACGTCATGCAGGTTAACTTACCGACATTCGGCAACGACCTTGCTACCGGGGCGACACCCGCTTCGGGTGCACTCCGTTTATGGACAATTTCACCCGCTGATTTCCCCATCACGAGTGGAACCTGGAGCGGTCCGTGCCCGTACGCGGAACGCGTCAGTCGGTCAGGTCGACGATCACCGGGACGTGGTCGGACGCGCCCTTGCCCTTGCGCTCGTCGCGGTCGATGACCGCACCCGAAGCACGGCCGGCGAGAGCCGGCGACGCCCAGCAGAAGTCGATCCGCAGCCCCTTGTTCCGCGGGAAGGCGAGCTGCTGGTAATCCCAGTAGGTGTAGGTGTGCTCCTGGGGGATGAACTGCCGCGTCAGCTCCGTGTACCCGGCCTTGCCGAACGCCTCGAACGCGGCCCGCTCGGGCGGGGAGACGTGCGTCTTCCCGGAAAAGTCCGCGGGGTTGTACACGTCGGTGTCGAGCGGGATCACGTTCCAGTCACCCATGAGCGCGACGGCGTCCCCGGCGTCGGCCCAGGTCTGCGCCGAGGTGCGCAGGGCTTCCAGCCAGGCCAGCTTGTAGGTGTAGTGCGGGTCGCCGAGCGCGCGGCCGTGCGGCACGTACAGGCTCCACACGCGGACGCCGCCGCAGGTGGCGCCCATGGCCCGCGCCTCGATCGGCGGGATGACGTCGAGCAGCGGGTTCACGTCGTCCTCGATGATCGGCTTGGCGAAGCCCGGCTGCTCCGGGAACTGCGTGGCGACGTCGGCCAGGCCCACCCGCGACGCGATCGCCACGCCGTTCCACTGCGACAGCCCGAAGTGGGCTACCTCGTACCCAGCGGCCTCGAACGCCGCGGTGGGGAACTGGTCGTCTCGGCACTTGGTCTCCTGGATCGCCAGCACGTCGGTCCGGGACCGGTCGAGAAAGGCGAGCACGCGGTCGAGTCGCGTGCGGATGGAGTTGACGTTCCAGGTGACGAGGCGCACGCAAACGAGTCTATTCAGTGAGGACAGTGGAGGGGTGCGATCCAGTTGCTGGTGCGCACAAGGTCTACTAAAGACTGCGCGAGAGGTCTGGTAGAGCATGTGCGCGTGGTCCAGTAGACATGCCATCCGGCAAGCTGGCGACAGCCCGCCATCTGATCCCGACTTCGGTCCCTTGCACGGCACAGCAAATGACTTCGGTCCGTTGCTCTGAGATCGGTCAATCAAACGACCGATCTCAGAGCAACGGACCGAAGTCGGAGCGGCCACCGTGCAACCGACCGAAGTCGGAGTGGCGCCCTGGCAGCAGCGTGGCTGTGATTCCCGCCGCACTTCTCGGACCCTGACAACCGTGAGGTTCACCCCGACTACCCTGGTGACGTGCAGATCCTCACCAGGCGTCGCGCCGTCGGTGCCGTCGTCGTCCTCACCACTGCTGCCCTGGTCGCGGCATGTTCGGCCGGCTCCGGCGAGGCCACCGGAGGAGCACGCACGGACGTCGTCGTCGGGCTGACGGGGGAGCCCACCAACCTCGACTTCACGACGACGTCGGGATCGGCCATCCCGCAGCTGCTGATGAACAACGTGTACGAGGGCCTGGTGACCATCGACCAGGAGGGCGAGGTGCAGCCGCAGCTCGCCGAGTCGTGGGAGGTCAACGGGGACCGCACCGTCTACACCTTCACGCTGCACGACGGCGTGACCTTCTCCGACGGCTCGCCCTTCACCGCGGACGACGTCGTGTCGTCGATCGAGCGGGTCCAGGACGACTGGACGCTGAGCCTGAAGTCCAAGATGGACGTCGTGGAGCAGGCCGAGGCGATCAGCGACACCGAGGTCGCCGTCACGCTGAAGCACCCGAGCAACTCCTGGCTGTTCGACATGGGCACGTCCGTGGGCACCATGTTCCCGGACGACCTGTCCGCCGACCTGGCGACCGAGACGGTCGGGACCGGCCCGTACACGGTCGAGGAGGTCGCGCCCGGCGACCACGTCACGCTCGCCGCCCGCGACGACTACTGGGGCGAGGCCCCGGCCATCCCGGATGTCACCGTCCGCTACTTCGCCGACGCGAACGCCCAGGCCAACGCGGTCCGGTCCGGCGACATCGACATGGCGTACAACATGCAGGCGCCCGACCTGCTGGGCGGCCTCGAGCAGGACGAGAACCTGCAGGTCATCGACGGCACCTCCACGGGCGAGGTGCTGCTCGCGCTGAACAACGCCGCCCCGCCCTTCGACGACCTCAGGGTGCGCCGAGCGGTCATGTACGCGATCGACCGGAAGGCGGTCCTCGACACCGCGTGGGCCGGGCACGGCGAGCTCATCGGCTCGATGGTGCCGCCCACCGATCCGTACTTCCAGGACCTGACCGACGCCTACCCGTATGACCCGGGCAGGGCACGGGACCTGCTCGAGGAAGCCGGCGCCGAGGACCTGAGCATCACGTTCGACGTCCCGACCCGCCCCTACGCGGAAGCCGTCGCCCAGGTGGTGGTGTCGCAGCTCAAGGACGTCGGCATCGACGCGAAGATCGTCCCGGCGGAGTTCCCCGCCGTCTGGCTGGACAAGGTGTTCACCGAGCACGACTACCAGATGTCCGTGATCCTCCACACCGAGGCGCGGGACATGCTGACCATCTTCGGTGACCCCGACTACTACATCGGCTACGACAACCCGCGCATCAACGAGATCGCCGAGGAGGCCGACCAGGGCAGCCCCGACCAGTACGTCGCGGGCATCCAGGAGGTCGCCCGGATGATCGTGGACGACGCTGCGAGCGACCCCCTGTTCCTCTTCCCCAACACCGTCGTCGCCGACGCCGGACTGACGGGCATCGCCGCGAACGCGACCACCGAGTCGATGGACCTCACCGGCCTGCGCTGGTCCGACGACTGACCCGGCCGACGCCGGACGACCACCCGTGGCCAGACAACTCGCCTCGCACCTCGCCCAGCTCGTCGCCACCCTCCTCGTGGCGACGGCTGCGATCTTCGTGCTGCTGCGGGTGCTCCCCGGCGACCCGGCCGTCGTCGCGCTCGGGATCGAGGCCTCCCCCGAGGCGCTCGCGGCCTGGCGGGCCGAGCACGGCACGGACGGCCCGCTCGTCGCTCAGTACCTGGAGTGGGTCGGCGGGCTGCTGACCGGCGACCTCGGCACGAGCTACGTGACGTCGCAGGACCTCACGCCGCTGGTCGCCGACCGGGTGCAGGTGACTGGCATCCTCGTGCTGCTCGGCATGCTGATCGCCCTGGTGGTGGCAGTGCCGGTGGGCACGCTGGCCGCCGTCTGGCACCGGAACGCGGGCGGCGTGACGCTGTCCGCGGTAAGCCAGGTGGGCGTGGCAGTGCCGAACTTCCTGGTGGGTGTGCTGCTCGTGGCGCTGTTCGCGGTGCGGCTCGGCTGGCTGCCGTCGGGCGGCTGGGTGGCGCCCGTCGAAGGGCTCGGGGAGTTCTGGCGACACGTGCTGCTGCCGGCGCTCGCGCTGGGCTCCGTGCAGGCCGCGATCATCACGCGGTACGTGCGCAGCGCCGTGCTGGAGATCATGCGCGAGGACTTCCTGCGGACCGCCCGCGCCAAGGGGCTCACCTTCACGGGTGCGCTGGTGCGGCACGGGCTGCGCAACGCCGGCGTGCCGATCGTGACGGTCGTGGGCGTGCAGATCGCGTCCATGCTGATCGGCGCCGTCGTGATCGAGCGGGTGTTCGCCGTGCCCGGGCTCGGCAGCCTGCTGCTCGACTCGGTGGGCAACCGCGACCTGCTCGCCGTGCAGTCGATAGTGGCGGTGCTCGTGGTCCTGGTGGTGCTGCTGAACTTCCTGGTCGACCTCGCGTACACCCTGCTGGACCCCCGGCTGAGGAGGGCGTCATGACGGACCCGGCCGCGGTCGCCGTCGGCCACCTCGACCCCCGGTCCCCGGTGGTCGAGCCTGTCGAGACCCGCCGCCCCGGCGTGCACCCCCAGCTCGTGATCGGCGCCGTGCTGGTGGCGCTGGTCGTCGTGACGGCACTCGTGTCGCTCGTCTGGACGCCGTACGACCCCGAGCACGCGGGCGCCGAGCGCCTCCTCCCGCCGCCCGGCGCCGAGCACTGGTTCGGCACCGACCGGTTCGGCCGCGACGTGTTCTCGCAGGTCATGGCCGGTGCGCAGATCACGCTCCTGGTGGGCGTGGTCGCGGTCGGGATCGCCGCGGTGGTGGGCGTGCCGCTCGGCGTGCTCGCTGGGATGCGCGGCGGCCGGCTCGGGGCCCTCCTGATGCGGGGCAGCGACATCCTGCTCGCGTTTCCCGGCCTGCTCCTCGCCATAGTGCTGGGCGCCGTCTACGGAGCAGGCACGGTGACGGCGATGGTCGCGCTCGGCATCGGCTCCATCCCCGCCTTCGCGCGCGTGGCCCGGAGCGGGACGCTGCAGGTCATGCGCTCCGACTACGTGCTCGCCGCGCGCGCCGCCAACCGCGGCGAGCTCGCGATCGCGGCGCGGCACGTGCTGCCCAACATCGCCGGCACCGTGCTGGTGCAGTGCTCGGTGAACTTCGCGATCGCCGTGCTCGCCGAGGCGGGGCTGTCGTTCCTCGGCCTGGGCACGCCCCCGCCGACGCCGTCGTGGGGGCGCATGCTGCAGGAGTCGCAGCAGTTCCTCGGCGTCGCCGACCACCTGGCGATCGTGCCCGGCGTCGCCATCGCCGTGGCGGTGCTCGGGTTCAACCTCCTGGGCGACGGCCTGCGCGACGTCCTCGACCCGAGGCTCTCCGCCGTCAGCTCGTCGGGGGAGGACCCGAAGGCCGCATCGCAGACCGGGTCCGCACCGCAGGTCGGGCCGGCCGAGACCTGGCCCGCACCGGTGGACAAGGCTGCCCCTCGGGAGGCTCAGGAACCGACCCCGGCGCTCGACGTCCGCCACCTCTCGGTCCGCACCGACATCGGACGCGCCCTCCTCGCCGACGTCACCCTGAGCGTCGCCCCTGGCGAGCGGGTCGGGCTGATCGGCGAGTCCGGCTCGGGCAAGACGATGACGGCGCTCGCGGCCCTCGGCCTGCTGCCCGACGGCGTCCGGGCCACCGGGCACGTCGGCCTCGCCGGGGTACCGGGGAACCTCCTGGACCGGGGCGAGCGCGGCATGGCGGGGCTGCGGGGCGAGGCGCTGTCGATGGTCTTCCAGGAACCCATGACCGCCCTCAACCCGCTGATGCGGGTGGGCCGCCAGGTCGCCGAGACGATGACGCTGCACGGCGCGACGCGCGGGACGGCGACCGAGCGCGCCGCCGAGCTCCTGGCCGAGGTGGGCCTGCCCGACGGCGCCGCCCGGCGCTACCCCCATGAGCTCTCCGGCGGGCAGCGGCAGCGGGTGGTGCTGGCGATGGCGCTGGCGAACGACCCGGCCGTGCTGGTGGCGGACGAGCCGACCACCGCCCTCGACGTGACCGTGCAGCGCCAGATGCTGGACCTCATGGTGCGGCTCGTCCGCGACCGGGGCGCCGGGCTGCTGTTCATCACGCACGACCTCGCCGTGGTGTCCCAGGTGTGCGAGCGGGTGGTGGTGCTGCTCGACGGCGTGGTGGTCGAGGAGGGCCCGGTCGCCGAGGTCTTCGCGGATCCCCAGCACGACTACACGAAGCGGCTGCTGGCGGCTTCTACGCTGGAGCCGCGGGTCGCGCCTCCGCGGGCCGAGCCCTCGCTGGCCGGGCCTGTCGAGACCGCGCTGGCAACGCCGATCGCCCCGGCCCTCCTCCGGGTCGAGGACGTGACCCGGACGTACCGGAGCCGCGGGCAGGCGGTGCACGCGCTGCAGGGTGTCTCCCTGGAGGTCGCCGAGGGGCAGCGGTTCGGAATCGTCGGCGAGTCCGGCTCGGGCAAGTCGACGCTGCTGCGGATCGTTGCGGGCCTGGACCACGCGACGTCGGGCCGGGTCGTCAGCGCGGGTGTGGACCTGAACCCGGCGTCGGACGCCGTTCGTGACGCGGGCGGTCCGCGCGGCACGCGGGGCGTGCGGGGGACGCGCGGCGGGCCGACGTCGGCCGAGCTGGGCGACCTGCGCGCCGCCCTGCAGCTCGTGTTCCAGGACCCGTACGGCTCGCTCGACCCCCGCATGACCGTCGGCGACATCGTGGCGGAGCCGCTCCTAAACCCGGCGAACGTCCGCGATGCCGGCCCGCGGACGGCGTCCGCCCGCCGCGACGCGGTACGCGAGATGCTGGACGCCGTCGGGCTGCCGCTGGACGCGACGGAGCGGTACCCGCACCAGTTCTCGGGCGGGCAGCGGCAGCGCATCGCGATCGCGCGGGCCCTGGTGTGCCGGCCGCGCATCCTCGTCGCGGACGAGCCGGTCAGCGCGCTCGATGTCTCGGTCCGCCGGCAGGTGCTGGACCTGCTGGCGAGCCTCGCGGACGAGTACGCCCTGACGCTGCTCCTGGTCTCGCACGACCTCGGCGTGGTGCGGCACGTCTGCGACCACGTGGCGGTGATGCGCGACGGCCGGATCGTCGAGCAGGGGCCCACCGCCCAGGTCTACGACACGCCGCAGCACGAGTACACGCGCCGCCTCCGGGACGCGACCCCGCTGCTGGTCCGCTGACCGCCGACCGCGCCGAGAACGGGGTTGTGCTCCTTCCGGTGCCTTCCGGGAACGCAACCCCGTTCTCGCCGCAGTCGGGGGTTTCGCCGTCCGGTAGCCTCCGGTTCGACATGAGCGAGATGACGCGTGCCTCCGACGAGTCCCGGCGCAGCGGGAAGCCACCGATCCGCGTGATCTTCGTGCCCGGGCTCGGCGACCGGCTGCCGCCTTTGGTGCACCTCCAGCGTGAGGCGCTCCGGACCTGGCGTGCCCTCGGTGTGCGCACCACGATGTTCCGCGTCCGCTGGTCGTCGGACGCGTCGTTCCAGGACCGGCTGGACCGGCTCGACGAGATGGTCGAACGGTACGAGCAGCGGGGCGAGCGGGTCGCGCTCATGGGTGCGTCGGCAGGGGCCGGCGCGGTCCTCGCCGCATACGCCCGACGCCGCTCGATCGTCGCCGTCGTGATCATCGCCGGGAAGTTCCTGGAGCCCGAGGACATCATCAAGCCGGTGCTCCTGCGCAACGCGCCGTTCGCGCAGTCGCTGTCGACGGTGCCGAAACTCCTGGAGGAGCTGGGCCCCGACGACCGGGCCAGGATCCTGAGCCTGCGATCGGCCAGGGACGGCGTGGTCGACGACGAGGACACCCTGCTCGAGGGTGCGGTCAACGAGACGATGCGCGTCGTGGGCCACGTGATCGCCATCGGGTACGCGCTGATGTTCCGGGCGCGGAGGGTCGTGCGGTTCCTCCGCGACGTCGTGACGGACTGACCGGTCAGCTGCATCCACCCGGTTAGGGTCGGTCCCATGACTGCGCTGACGGACTACATCGACGCCTGGGTCGCCGGGGACGCGGAGCGGATCGCGGGCACGGTCGCGGACGACTGCGTCATCACCGAGTGCTACGGGCCCGTCTACCGCGGGCGCGACTGGGTGCGTCGGTGGGGTCAGGACTGGTTCGCCGCGGGCGGCGTCGTGCACCGCTGGGACATCACCGACCACATCGTGACCGGCGACCGCGAGATCGCGCAGTGGACGTTCGAGTGCACGTGGGACGGCACCAGGAGCACCCTCGACGGCGCTACCGTGGCCCGAACCGGAGACGGCCTCATCCGCACGTTGCGCGAGTACCAGACCACTGCCCCGCTCTACGACTGGCGCAGCACCTGGCGCTCGGAGTAGTCCGGCTTACGCACCCTTCAGGAACAATGGGGCGCCGGGGCCTTGTCCCGGGCGGACGCACGTCCGCACACTCAGGCTATGACGACCTCCCAGGACACCTCCGCCGCCGTCGCACACTTCGCCGGGCGGCTCGCCTTCGAGACCGACGTCGCCGACGTCCACACCGCGCTCGCCGGGCTGGCCGCGGCGGACGCCCCGTTCACCCTCGTCGACGTCCGGTCCCAGGAGTCCTGGGACCAGGGCCACGTCCCCGGCGCGGTGCACCTGCCCAGCGGCAAGGTGCGCCTGCGCGCCGAGCAGGTCATCGACCGGGACCGGCCCGTGGTCACGTACTGCTGGGGGCCTGGCTGCAACGCGGCGACCAAGGCAGCGCTCGAGTTCGCGAAGCTCGGCTACGACGTCAAGGAAATGATCGGCGGCTTCGAGTACTGGGTGCGCGAGGGCTTCGCCTACGACACGAAGCAGGGCCGGACCAATCCGGCCCCGGACCCCTTGGCCGCCCCGCTCTGACCGAGCGACGCTCGTCGGCCCGGGACCGGGCGATCGTGCCCAAAGTTCGGCCTGAAAGTGGGCACAATCGCTCGGTCCCGGGGCCGCAGCGACCTCACGCCGGGCGGTAGCGGTTCTCCGGGCGGCCCGTCGCCCCATACCGTGGCGTGACCTGCGCGTATCCCTCCGCGACCAGGTGCTCCAGGTACCGGCGGGCGCTCACCCGGGACATCCCGACCGCCTCCGCGACCTCGGCCGCCGACGCGTCCCGGGCCGCCACACCGGCAGCATCCACGGTCGCCCCGGCAGCATCCACGGCCACCCCGCACAGCCGCACCAGGGCCTCCCGGACCAGGTCCCGGCTCCGCTCGGAAAGCCCCTTCGGCGGCAGCGTCGTGGTGGACCGCGGCCCGGCGAGGAGCTGATCCACCTCCTCCTGGTCGAGCGTGTCCTGCGCGCGGCGCACGTCCTCGCGCCGCTGCCACACCTCGTCGAGCCGTTCGCGCAGCGTGGCGGCGGTGAACGGCTTGACCAGGTAGGCGACGACGCCGCCGGCCATGGCCTGCCGCACGCTGTCGAGCTCGCGGGCCGCGGTGGTGGCGACGACGTCGACGGGCGGGCCGGGCAGCAGGCGCAGCCGACGGAGCACGTCGAGCCCGCCGATGTCCGGCAGGTTCAGGTCGAGCAGCACCAGGTCCGGCCGTAGCGCCGCCGCGAGACGCAGCGCGTCCGCGCCGTTGCGCGCCTCGCCCACCACGACGAACCGGGGATGGCTCTCCACGAACCCGCGGTGCACGACGGCGACGGCCGGATCGTCCTCGACCACGAGCGTCCGTGCCTGCTCGGTCATGTCGTCGCCTCCCCGGCGCTGCTGACATGCCCGGCCAATGCCGTCGCCCCTGCGGGCAGCTCCACGGTCACCCGCGCCCCGCCGAGATCGCCGGAGCCGATGACCACCTCGCCGTCGCGCCGGTCCACCACACGCCTGACCAGCGCCAGGCCGATGCCACGGCTGTGCTCCCGCGTCCCGGGTACCTTCGTGGAGAACCCAGCCTTGAACACCTGGTGGTGCAGGTTCGTGGGTATGCCGGGGCCGTTGTCGTCCACCCGCAGGCGCAGGTGCACCCCGTCCGTCACCAGGAGCACGCGTACCCGCCCGTCCGGGCCGGCGGCGTCCACCGCGTTGTCGATGAGGTTGCCGAGCACAACGAGGACGTCGGTGTGCAGGGCCGATGCCTCCGAGGTCGTCGGGGCGTCGAGCGCCGACTCCTCGGCGACGTCGAGGATCACACCCCGCTCCCGCGCCGTGATCGCCTTCACCAGGAGCAGGGCCGCGAGCTCCGGGGACCGCACGCCGGGGGCGACCGCCGATGAGGTGAGGAGCCCGCCGTAGCCCGACCGCTCGATGAAGGCGACCGCCTCCTCGGTCCGGCCGAGCTCCAGCAGCCCCGAGATCACGTGCACGGTGTTGGCGAACTCGTGCGACTGGGAACGCAGCGCGTCGGTCAGTCCCCTGGTCTCCAGCAGCCCCGCGATGTCCTCGGGTTCGAGCAGGTAGATACGGCGGCGCACCAGGCGGGTCACCCACGCCGCGCACAGCACGCCGACCACCGTGGCGGCGGCGAGCGACCCCAGCAGCCAGCCGCGATCGTCGGTCAGGTCGGCCCGCAGCTCGGACTCGAGGATCCCGACGCTGGCGGTGCCGATGACGGGGGCGGGCGAGGCGTCGTCCGCCGCGTCCCCGTAGACCGGGACCTTGACGCGCCACGACGTGCCGAGCGTGCCGGTCTGCGTGCCCGTCCACAGCTGACCCGACAGCGGCACGGACGGGTCGGTCGAGACCCGCCGTCCGATCTGCTCCGGGTCGGGGTGGGAGTAGCGGACGCCGTGGTCGTCGGTGACGACCACGTAGGTCACCTCGGACGCCTCCCGGATGACCTCGGCGATCGGCTGGATCGTGGCGGAAGGATCCGCGTCGTCGAACGCGTCGAGGATGGCGGGCAGGCGCGCGACCGACAGCGCCACCCCGGTCATCCGGTCGACGTACGCCTCACGAAGCTGGCGTTCCTGCAGGGTGGAGGCCACGAGCCCGGTCGTGCAGACGAGCACGAGCACGATGACGACCTGCAGCACCAGTAGCTGCGCCCGGAGCGTCATCGCTCTTCTCACGGACGCAAGTGTGCACCGGGTTGCGGCCGGTGCGGTAGCCGAGGGGCCACGATCAAAACGACCACAACGTTCGTTGCGACCAGAACCCGCCTCCTGAACAGGGCCCTCCCTACGCTCTCGCCGAGGTGGTCCGAGTGCCGGCGACGTAGCCGGTGCCGGGTCCACGCATCCGCTCAAGGAGGAGACATGCGCATCATCCGAACCGGGGCTGCCCCCGTCGGAATCGTTCTGGCCCTGGCCCTCGCGGGCTGTTCCAGCCTGGAGCCGAGCGGCGGTGGCGGCGCCGCGGCCATCGACGAGCTGAGCATCGTGGTCCCGGCGGGCCCGGGCGGCGGCTGGGACCAGACCGGCCGCGCCATGCAGGCCGACATGCAGGAGGAGGGCCTCGTGGGCACCGCCACGGTGACCAACGTCGACGGCGCGGGTGGCACGGTCGGCCTGGCGAACATCGCCAACTCCACCGACCCCAACACCCTGCTCGTGATGGGCCTGGTCATGGTGGGTGCCGTCGAGACCAACGAGTCCCAGGCCCGGATCGAGCAGACCACCCCGATCGCGCGCCTCACCGAGGAGCAGGAGGTCATCGTGGTCCCGGCCGAGTCGCCGTACCAGACCATCGACGACCTCGTCGCCGACATCGAGAAGAACGGCAAGGACGTGGCCATCACCGGCGGCTCCGCCGGCGGCACCGACCACATCCTCGCCGGCATGCTGCTCCAGGCCGCGGGCGTGCCGTCGGCCAGCATCGCGAACAAGCTCAACTACATCGCCTACTCCGGCGGCGGCGAGTCCCTGGCGGCACTGCTCGGCAACAACGTGAACGCGGGCATCTCCGGCGTCAGCGAGTACGCCGAGCAGGTCGAGGCGGGCGAGCTGCGGGCGCTCGCGGTGTCCGGCGAGGAGCGCGTCGACGCCCTCCCTGACACGCCCACGCTGACCGAGGCCGGGTACGACGTGGTCCTGACGAACTGGCGCGGCGTGGTCGCCCCCGGGAACATCGAGGACGCCGACAAGGAGGCGCTGACCACCGCGGTCACCGAGCTCGCCGAGTCCGACGCGTGGCAGGCCACGCTCGAGGAGAAGGGCTGGGACGACGCCTTCCTCGCCGGGGACGAGTTCGACTCGTACCTGGAGGGCAACATCGCTGAGTCCGTGGCGGTGCTCAAGGACATCGGTCTCGTCAAGTGAGGTCCGACAACGGGGCGCCCGAGGCGCCCACCACCCCAGGTCAGCCGACGGCGGAGGCCGGTCCTCCGCCGTCGGACGCCCCGGTCCGGGCGCACGACGAGCCGCCACGCCGCCGGTGGGGCGAGCTCGTCCTGGCCGCGGCCACCGCCGCCCTCGGCGTGTACGTGCTGGTGGCCGCCGGCAGCATCACGGTGCCGGGCTCGACCAACACGCTCGGCCCGCGTGCCTTCCCGTACCTGGTGGGCGGCATGCTCGTCGCGGCGGGGGTCGTCCTGGTGGTCCTGTTCCTGACCGGCCGGGCCGGCGAGGAGGAGGGCGGCGAGGACGTCGACCCGACCGTGCGGACCGACTGGCTGACGGTCGTGCTGCTCGTGGTCGCACTGGTGGTCCACGTGTTCGTCATCAACGTCATCGGCTGGCCGTTCGCCGCCGCGGTTCTGTTCGCGGGCGCCGCGGTCATCCTCGGGGCGCGTCCGTGGTGGCGCGCCGCTCTGATCGGGCTCGTGCTGGGCCTCGTCATCCAAGTGATCTTCGGCGGGCTGCTGGGGCTGTCGCTCCCGGCCGGTCCGCTCCTGGAAGGGGTGCCGTTCCTCCGTGGATAACTTCTCCGCGCTGCTCGACGGGTTCGCCACCGTCCTGCACCCCACGTACCTGCTGTGGGCGCTCTTCGGCGTGTTCATCGGGACGGCGGTCGGCGTGCTGCCGGGCATCGGCCCGGCCATGGCCATCGCCCTGCTCCTTCCCCTCACGTACTCCCTGGAGCCGACGGCGGCCATCATCGTCTTCGCCGGGATCTACTACGGCGGCATGTACGGCGGGTCGACGACGTCGATCCTGCTGAACACGCCCGGTGAGTCGGCGTCGATCGTGACGGCGATCGAGGGGAACAAGATGGCCCGCGCCGGGCGCGGGGCGGCGGCGCTCGCCACGGCGGCCATCGGGTCGTTCGTCGCGGGCTCGATCGCCACGGTCGCGCTCACGTTCCTGGCGCCGGTGGTCGCCCGCTGGGCCGTCCAGCTCGGCGAACCCGACTACTTCGCCCTCATGGTGGTCGCGTTCGTCACCGTGGGCGCCCTGCTCGGGTCGTCGGTCCCGCGAGGCCTCGCCGCTCTGTCCCTCGGCCTGTTCCTCGGCCTGGTCGGCACGGACACCCTCACCGGCCAGCAGCGCTTCACGTTCGGCGTGCTCAACCTGGCGGACGGGATCGACGTCGTGATCGTCGCCGTCGGCCTGTTCGCCGTCGGCGAGGCCCTGTATGTGGGCTCCCGCATGCGGCACGGCCCCGTCAAGGTGATCCCGGTCGAGAAGGGCTGGCGCACCTGGATGAAGCGCGACGACTGGCGCCGTTCCTGGAAGCCGTGGCTTCGCGGCGCCGCCATCGGGTTCCCGGTGGGCACCATCCCGGCGGGCGGAGCCGACGTCGCGACGTTCCTGTCCTACGCCTCCGAGCGCCGGCTCGCCGGCAGGGAGCGGCGCAAGGAGTTCGGCAAGGGCGCCATCGAGGGCGTGGCCGGCCCGGAGGCCGCGAACAACGCGGCGGCGTCCGGCGTGCTGGTCCCGCTGCTCACCCTGGGCCTGCCCACGACGGCGACCGCGGCGATCATCATCGTGGCGTTCCAGTCCTACGGCATCCAGCCCGGCCCGCTGCTGCTGCAGAGCGAGTCCGCGCTGGTCTGGGCGCTGATCGCGAGCCTGTACATCGGCAACGTCATGCTGGTGGTGCTGAACCTGCCGCTCGTGGGCATGTGGGTACGGGTGCTGCGGATCCCGCGGCACTACCTGTACGCGGGCATCCTGATGTTCGGCGCGCTCGGCTCGTACGCCCTGAACTTCTCGCCCGTCGACGTGCTGCTCCTGGTGCTCATCGGCCTGGTCGGGTTCTTCATGCGGCGGTACGGCTACCCCGTGGCGCCGCTGGTCGTCGGTATGATCCTCGGCCCGATGGCGGAGGACCGGCTGCGCCGCTCCCTCGCGATCAGCCAGGGCGACCTGAGCTACCTGGTCACCAGCCCGTTCGCGGCCACCGCGTACGTCGCGATAGCGGTGCTGCTCGCCGTGGGGCTCTGGCTGCGACGCCGGGAGCAGGCCACCGGGGTGGCTGTGACGGCGGGCGACGGCGACGACAGGTGACGGCTACCGGGTGACGGCCGGGTCCGGGCCGGTCGTGTGCCGGTAGTGTGCCGGGCATGGGAACCGCTCTGATCACCGGAGGTTCCGCCGGCCTGGGCCGCGAGTTCGCCCGGCAGCTCGCCGCGGCCGGACATGACCTGGTGCTGGTGGCACGCACCGAGGAACGGCTGAACGAGGTCGCCGAAGAGCTTCGCTCCGCCCACGGTGTGGCGGTCGAGGTGCTCCCGGCGAACCTCGCGGTGCCCGACGACGTCGCGCGGGTCGCACAGCGGCTCGCCGTCGTCGGCGGTCGGCCCGAGGACGGCGACCTGCGGCCCGTCGACCTGCTCGTCAACAACGCGGGCTTCGCCTCGGGCACGAACTTCGTGACGAGCCGGATCACCACCGAGCGCCGCGCGATCGCCGTCATGGTCAGCGCGGTCGTGGAGCTGACGCACGCCGCCGTCGGGCAGATGACGGAGCGCAAGCAGGGCGCGATCTGCAACGTCGCCTCCGTGGCCGCCCTCACCGCCGGCGGCACCTACGCCGCCGCGAAGAGCTACGTGCGGGTGTTCACCGAGTCGCTGGCCGGGCAGCTCAAGGGCTCCGGCGTCACCGCGACGGTGCTGTGCCCCGGGTTCGTGCACACGGAGTTCCACGCCCGGGCGGGCATCGGGGAGTCGTCGATAGTCCCGTCGTGGGGCTGGCTCGACGCCGAGGACGTGGTGCGGGTCGCGCTCGCCGACGTGCGCCGGGGCGTGGTCATCTCGACGCCGTCGGTGCGGTTCAAGGTCGCGTCGGCGGCCCTGCGGGTCATGCCGCGCTGGGCGGTCCGCGCCCTCGGCTCGTACCGCTGAGCAACGCTCTCAGCCGCTGCCCGGCTCGCGAGGCCGTGGTCCGGGCCGTGGTTGCTGTCAGAGCCAGCCGACGCGCTTGAAGATCCAGTAGAAGATCCCGCCCAGGCCGACCATCGAGGCGAGCGCGAGCGGGTACCCGAACGTCCAGGTCAGCTCGGGCATGTAGTCGAAGTTCATGCCGTAGATGGTGCCGATCAGCGACGGCGCGAAGAGGATGGCAGCCCACGCCGAGATCTTCTTCATCTGCTCGTCCTGCTTCAAGCTGATCTCCGTCATCCGCCGCGACTCCTCGTTCTGCTCCTGCGTGACGAGGGCGGAGTGCACGTTCAGGGCGTTCGTCAGCAGCGACCGGTATGTGTCCGAGGTCTCCGCATGCTTGATGGCGTGGTCGAGCACGTTGCGCAGGTTGCGCTGCAGCTCCACGTGGCGGTGGTCCGGTGCGGCCGCCGCGTCGGCGTCGGCCTCGGTCTCGGCCTCGCGCTCGTCGTGCAGCTCCCGCAGCATGTCGACGAGCGGGCTCGTGGCCCGCTGCAGGCCGATCACCTCGCGGGTCGCCTCGTAGATCCGCAGGGACACCTCGGGATCGCGGGAGAACAGCTGGTCCTCGACCTGGTCGATGTCACGCCGCAGCCGTGCGACCACCGGCCGGTACGTGTCGACCACCTGGTCGAGCAGCGTCGCGAGGATCGCCATCGGACCGAGCCGCAGCAGGTCCGGGGCCTCCTCGAGCCCGGCTCGCATCGCGTCCAGGTCGGGCGTGCGCGAACGTCTTATCGTGACGACGAAGTCCGGCCCCACCCAGGCGTGCACCTCGCCGAACTCGACGCGGTCCACGTGCCCGTCGCCGTCGTCGTCCACGCTGCGGGCCGGATGCAGCACCACGAACAGGACGTCGTCGTAGTGCTCGAGCTTGGGACGCTGGTGCGCGTGGATGGCGTCCTCGACGGCCAGCGGGTGCAGAGCGAACTCCTCGGCCACGGCCTGGATCTCCGCGGGCGCGGGCCAGGACATGTCGACCCAGGCGATCCCGCCGCGCTCGCGGGTGACCTCGCAGGTCTCCTCGAGGTCGGCCGGGTTGGCCGTGCGCTTGCCGTCCACGTACACCGCGTTGTCCATGATGCTCACAGCAGAACCCTCCCAGAGACGGGCGGCAACCCCGGACGGTGTCCGGGCTCCGACGACGGCGGGCCACGTACTCTTGCACCGTGAACGCTGACTTCTCCCCGACCCCGCGCGAGCAGCTGGCCGAGCTCATCAAGGAGCTCGCCGTGGTGCACGGCAGGGTGACCCTGTCCTCCGGCAAGGAGGCCGACTACTACGTCGACCTGCGCCGTATCACGCTGCACCACCGGGCCGCGCCGCTCGTCGGGCACGTGCTCCTGGACCACCTCGAGGAGATCGGTCTGGGCACTGCCGAGATCGACGCCGTCGGCGGGCTCACCCTGGGCGCCGACCCGATCGCGGACGCGCTGCTGCATGCGGCGGCGTCGCGCGGCCAGGACCTGGACGCGTTCGTGGTGCGCAAGGCGGCGAAGGCGCACGGCATGCAGCGCCAGATCGAGGGGCCGGACATCGCGGGCCGCAAGGTGGTCGTCGTGGAGGACACCACCACCACCGGCGGCTCGCCGATCGCGGCGATCGAGGCGGCCCGTGCCGCCGGCGCCGAGGTGCTCGGCGTGGCCACCATCGTCGACCGGGCGACCGGCGCGGGCGAGAAGATCGAGGCGCTCGGCGTGCCGTACCACTACCTGTACGGCCTGCAGGATCTCGGCCTCGCCTGAGCCGGAACGGCCAGAGCCCTGAGGATCTCGATACCGTAATCCGGGCGTCTCGATATCACTTCCCGTGAAGACTTTTGCCTAGCACTACTGTATCTTTAGGTTCATGGGGACATTTGTCGCTTTAGTCCTGCTCGTTATCGGAGTGGTGGCGTTCACCGTCACGGCGGTGTGGCTGATGAAGCGCGGCCGCTCGCAGGACTATGCCCAATGGGCCGAGGCGAACGGCTGGGAGTACGTCGGCAAGGACCCGGTGCTCGCCCAACGGTGGAGCGGCCGGCCCTTCGGCATCGGCATCGACCGTGAGGCCCGCGACGTCATGCGGGGCAGGGTGGACGGGTACGACGTCGTCTCCTTCACGTACGTATGGCGCTCGGGATCCCCGGACGCCGACTCGCGCCGCGCCGGCCTGCGCCATACCGCGCACGTCGTCGCGCTCGACGCGGTGCCCGGCGAGCCGGTGGTCGACCTGTCTCCCGAGGGCATCCGCGAGAAGTGGCAGAAGCTCTTCGGCGCCCAGGACGTCCAGATCGACAACCCCGCCTTCGACGGGCAGTGGCTCGTGCGTACGTCCGATGAGGTGTTCGCGCGCCGGGCCCTGGACGCACGCCTGGCGAACATCGTGATGCTGCCCGACTTCCACGGCTCCCGGCTGCGGATCGAGGGGCCGTCCGTGCTGCTGTGGCGCCCGGGGCGGACGGACGTGACCACCCTGAACGAGCGGGCCAAGCGCATCGCGGACGTCGCGCGGATCGTGCTGCCGCTGGAGAAGGGCGGCCCACGCTTCGAGACCGGCGGCGGTATCGACGGCTTCGGGATCCCGGGCCTGACCTGATCCGTCGCACCATTAGGCTGACCGCATGGAGCGGACCACCAAAGCCTGGCTCACGGACATGGACGGCGTGCTGGTGCACGAGGGCACCGCCATCCCCGGCGGCCCCGAGTTCATCAAGACGCTGCGGGACAAGGACCTGCCGTTCCTCGTCCTGACGAACAACTCGATCTTCACGCCGCGTGACCTGCGTGCCCGCCTCGCGTACAGCGGGATCGACGTGCCGGAGGAGAACCTCTGGACCTCGGCCCTGGCCACCGCTCAGTTCGTCGCGGACCAGATCCCGAACGGCAGCGCGTACGCGATCGGCGAGGCCGGCCTGACGACGGCGCTGCACCAGGCGGGCTACACGCTCACCGAGTCGGACCCGGACTACGTGGTGCTCGGCGAGACCCGCACGTACTCGTTCGAGGCGATCACCAAGGCCATCCGCCTGATCGTCGGTGGTGCGCGGTTCATCTGCACCAACCCGGACGTGACCGGGCCGTCGCAGGAGGGCCTGCTGCCCGCCGCCGGATCCGTCGCCGCGATGATCGCGGCGGCCACCGGCCGACAGCCCTACTACGTGGGCAAGCCCAATCCGGTGCTGTTCCGGTCCGCGCTCAACCTGATCGGCGCGCACTCGGAGTCGACGACGATGGTGGGTGACCGCATGGACACGGACATCCTGGGCGGCATGGAGGCCGGCCTGGACACGTTCCTGGTGCTCACGGGGTCGACGTCGGCGGACGAGGTCGAGAAGTACCCGTTCCGGCCCAGCCACGTGGTGAACTCCATAGCGGACATCGTCGACCTGGTCTGACGAAGGCGCGTGGCACCGGCGGCGGGTCGTAGGCTTCGCGCGTGACCACCCTGCCGCAAGCCGACGCGACGCGCCCCGGGACGGTCCGTCGCCATGCCTCCCCGCCCACCAAGACACCCTGGTCGGCCGCACCCGGTAACGCGGTGCGCGGCGGGCTGGTCGGCGCCGCCGAGTCCGTCCCCGGCATCTCCGGCGGCACCATCGCCCTCGTCGTCGGCCTGTACGACGGGCTGCTCGGCGCCGCCAGCCAGCTCGTGCACGCCGCGCGCGAGCTCGTCCAGGGAGTCGCCGGACGGCGCGGCCTGCGGCCGGCGGCCGCGGCGCTGCGCCAGATCGACTGGCCGTTCCTCGTCCCCGTGCTCACCGGCATGGTCGTGATCCTGCTCGTCTCACTGAACACGATCGCGCCGCTGCTCGAGTCGAACCCGGTGCCGATGCGGGCGCTGTTCTTCGGCATGATCGCCGTGTCGGTCGGCGTGCCGCTGCGGATGATGCCGGACCGGTTCCGGCCGCTCGACGTCGTGCTGCTGGTGGGCGGCGCGGTCGCCGCCTTCTTCCTCACGGGGCTGCCGGCGGCCGAGCTCGCCGACCCGCCGCTGTGGCTCGTGTTCGTCGGCGCCGCGGTCGCCATCAACGCGCTGGTGCTGCCCGGCGTGTCAGGGTCGTTCGTGCTGCTCGCCATGGGCCTGTACGTCCCGCTGCAGGAGGCGCTGCACGACCGGGACATCCCGTTCGTCGGAACGTTCCTGCTCGGCGCCGTCATCGGCCTCGGCTCGTTCGTCAAGCTGCTGCACTGGCTGCTGGAGCACCGCCGGCAGGCGACGATGGCGTTGCTCGCCGGCCTCATGCTCGGCTCGCTGCGCGCCCTGTGGCCCTGGCAGGACGAGGCCGGCGGCCTGCTCGCGCCCGCGGGTGGCGTCGCCGTCCCGGCGCTGCTCGCCGTGGTGGGCGCCGCCGTCGTCCTGGTCGCGATCTGGTGGGAGGCGCGGCGGGCGCCGCGCCCGGTCGTGCCCGCCGAGGCGGAATGACTCCCGAGCCGCTTGTCGGCGTCGGCCCGTGGACAGGTCCGCTGCCCGACGACCCCCGCTACGACCCGGAGCTCCTCGCCGAAGGCGACCGCCGCAACGTCGCCGACCGGTACCGGTACTGGTCGGTGGAGGCCATAGTCGCCGACCTGGACACCCGCCGGAACCCGTTCCACGTGGCGATCGAGAACTGGGCGCACGACCTCAACATCGGCTCCGTGGTCCGCACGGCCAACGCGTTCAACGCGGCGGGCGTGCACATCGTGGGCCGACGGCGGTGGAACCGCCGCGGTGCGATGGTCACCGACCGGTACCTGCACGTGTCGCACCACCCGGACGCGACGGCGCTGGCCGGGTGGGCGGCGTCCGGAGGCCTGCCGATCATCGGCATCGACAACGTGCCCGGCTCCGTCCCGATCGAGGGCTACGCGCTCCCGCGCGAGTGCGTCCTGCTGTTCGGCCAGGAATCGACGGGCCTGACGGCCGAGGCGCAGGCGGCGTGCGACGTCGTCCTGCACATCACCCAGTACGGCTCGACGCGGTCGATCAACGCGGGCGCGGCGGCCGCGATCGCCATGCACGCGTGGGCCACCCAGCACGCGCCGTAGGCCGTCGGGCGGCCCGGCCGGGAAGTCGTGGCCGCGGCGACTCCACATCTGGCGGTTGGGCGGCGTCTTAGGAGTGCAAGCACATTCCACTCTCCTGGAGGTCTCCGTGACCAGCACCACCCGCACCCTCCGCTCCAAGACCGTCCGCTTCACCGCGATCGGCATCGCGGCCACCACCCTGTGCGCCGGCGGCGCCGGCCTGGCCGCGGCGGCCAACCCGGCCTCGGCATTCGGCCAGGCGGTCGGCACCACCGTGCACGCAGCCGGCGTCGACTGGTCCCACATGCCCGAGGGCTACACCAAGGCGCAGTACGAGGCGTTCTGGGGCGCCGAGTACAGCGGCGAGGACCTGATCGAGCTGCAGGCGCTCTGGTCGCTCGACGAGACCGAGGCCAAGTCCCGCGCCGGCCAGATGATCCTCGACGGCGAGCAGCTCCCGTTCGAGCCCGGCACGTACACCACGCCCGAGCTGCCGGCCGACGAGCAGGCGGCGATCGCCGCGTTCTTCGACGCCGGCCACTCGACGGAGGACGTCCAGACGCTGAGCGCCCTGTGGAACACCGAGTACATGGAGACGAAGGTCCGCGCCGGCCAGATGGTGCTCGACGGCGAGGAGCTGCCCCTCGACACCGCCGACGTGGCCACCACGTCCGGTAGCTGATCCGTGCGCCCGGCACTGCTGACGACTCGCCAGGAGGCGACCATCAACACCCTCACGCTGCGCATCGGCTTCGAGATCGAGCTGCTCGCGCCCGCCGGCTCCGACCGGCAGGTGCTCGCGGACGCGCTCGCCGCTGGTCGCACCGGCCGGGTGCGCCGGTCGTTCCACACCGACAGCGAGCCGTCAGCCGTGCCGGGCGTGGGCGTGTTCCGGCACCTCTCCCCGGCGTTCGACGTGGTCGACACCGACGGCGCGCCGGTGGCACGGCTCGTGGACGACATCACCCTCGTGGCCGATCTGGCCGGCACGACCACCCGGTCCGGGCACCGCGGCTGGTACCGGGTGCTGTGCGACGAGCCCCGCCTGCTGCGCATGATCGAGAGGCTCGTCAACCCCGACGCCCCGTTGAGCGACGTCCTCGCCCCGGTCGCCGACCTGTTCGGCACCCACGTCGAGGTGATGCGCGGGGCCGCACGGGTGAACGACGCCACGGGAGCCACCATCGCCGTCGTGATGCCGCTGCCGGCGGGACGCGAGCGGCCCTGCGAGGTGATCACCCCGCCGATCGCCGGCGACCACGGCAGGGTCCTCGACGAGCTGCTCAGGCCCGCGCGGGACCTCAGGTTCACCGTCCCCGCCGAGGCCGCCGTCCACCTGCACCTGGACGGGGCACCCTTCCGGAGGCCCGCGGCGTTCGCGAACCTGGTGCGGCTGTTCGGGTACTGGCGAGAACCGCTCTGGGACGCGCTGGGCACGAACCCCGCCTGCCGGCGCCTGGCCCCGCTGCCCGCCGAGCTGCTCCGGCTCGTGGAGCGCGACGACCAGACGTGGGGCGAGCTGTGCGCCGCCGCGCGCGAGATCGGCCTGACGAAGTACGCCGACGTGAACCTCACCCAGCTCGTCGCCCCGCGCCCCGTGCGCGACACCGTCGAGGTGCGCATCCTGCCCGGTGCGCTGGACGCCTCGGACATCGTGCAGGGCGCCGCGCTCGTCGAGCGGCTGCTGCTGCGCTGCCTCGACGACAGCCCGATCCCGCGGCCCGACGGTGACGCGGCGCACGACCCGGCCGGGGCACTGCTGGCCCTGGCGACGACGGGAGCCCGCCGATGACCGTCTGGCTGCCCGCCACCAGCCCGGACAGCACGCCCGTCCCACGCGTGGCGGCGGAGCGGGTGCCCGCGCACGACGCCGACGCTGCCCACGCCGGCCCGGCCCGGACGCTCGACGAGCTCGTGCGGACGCACCTGCCCGGCCTGATCCGGTACGCGACGGTGCTCGTCGGTGACCAGCACACCGCCGCCGACCTGGTACAGGAGGTGCTGCTGCGCGCCCACCAGCGGTGGCACCGGATCGCCCTGACGGAGCGGCCCGACCTGTACCTCCGGCGCATGGTCACCAACGAGCACCTGTCGTGGCGCCGCCGCTGGCACGTCCGGATGATCCGGCCCACCGCCGACGACGCGCTGGTCACGCACGCTGGCACCGCAGGCGACCACGCGGAGCACCTCGCCCAGGAGGACGCCATGTGGCGTCGTCTCGAACAGCTCCCGGCACGGCAGCGCACGGTGCTCGTGCTGCGGTACTACGAGGGCCTGGTGGACACCGAGATCGCGACGGTGCTCGGCACCACGCCGGCCACCGTCCGGTCCCACGCCGCGCGCGCCCTGGCCACCCTCCGGCGCACCGACCCGACCTTCATGGAGACGAGATGAACCAGGACCGTCCCACCGGTGCCCCGGCACCCGGACCCCGGCCGGCCGGCGACGTCGGGCACGACGCCCTCGCCGAGCAGATCACCGCGGCCCTGCGCGCCCGCGAGCCCGATGCCGACGAGACCGCGGCCACCGCCCGGCTGATCGCTGCCCGCGTCGCCGCGGCGGCCGACGGTCGGAGCGGAGTCGTCACCCCGTTCGTCCGGCGTGCGGGCCTGATCGCGGTCACCGGCGTCGTCACGTCGGCGTTGGGCGTGGTCGGCGCGGCCACCGCCGCGGCGGCCAACCCCTACACGGAGTTCGCCGCTGCGGTCGACGGCGTCGCGCACGCCGTCGGCGTCAACTGGTCCTCGATGCCCGACGGCTACACGCGCGAGCAGCACGAGGCGTTCTGGAGCGCCGAGTACAGCGGCGAGGACCTGGCCGAGCTGCAGGCGCTGTGGTCGCTCGACGAGACCGAGACCAAGGCACGTGCCGGCCAGATGATCCTGGACGGCAAGGAGCTCCCGTTCGAGCCGGGTACGTACACCGCGCCGGAGCTGTCGGCGGCCGAGCAGGCGGCGACCCGTGCGTTCATCGACTCCGGCTACACGGCCGACGACGTCGAGGTGCTGAGCGGCCTGTGGGACACGGGCTTCATCGAGACCAAGGTGCGGGCCGGCCAGATGCTGCTCGACGGCGAGACGCCCCCGGTGCCCTGATGCCGGACCGCTACTCTCCTGCCTGCCCGGCCATGGGGCCGGGCGAGCACAAGGAGAGCAGATGGTCACGGAGTATCCGGTCGGCCGGACCCAGGTCCCGGGCGACAGCGCCCGCGGGGCGGACCGGCGCGCGCCGGTTGACGCGCTGCGTCTGCCGTACACCTGGCCGTCCCGGACCTCTGTCTGGGGATCGCGTGTCGTGCTGCTGCCGATCCTCGTGGGCATCCCGTTCGTCTTCGTGCACTACCCCGTCGACAGGTTCTTCCTGCACACGGAGGGCCGGGTGATCGACGGCTGGGTGGGTGCTGGCCTTGCCGTCGGGATGTGCTTCTTCATGCTGATCGGCGACGGAAACGCCGTCCGGCTGGACGGCGTGCGTCTGTCGATTCGATCAGGGGCTCGGCAGCACGACTACTCCTGGGGTGACGTGGCAGGAGTCCGCCACGAAGACACCGGGCTGGTGGTGACGGATCAGCAGGGCGAGTCTGTGACGATCCGGCTCGTCGAGCGTCCCTGGCAGGCCAGGTTGGTCAGGCGGAGGAGCCCGATGATCCGGCTCGCGGCGGATCTGGAGCGGATTCGCCTCCAGGTCCGCGCACCGGTGAACCTGACGAGACAGGTCCGCGTGGGCAGGGTTCGGCTGACGCCGGCCGAGTGGACGTACGCGATCCTGGTCACGCTGGGTGCGGTCGCCGTCGCGACGCTGCGGACGCTCGGTCTCTGAGCCGACCGCAGGCAACGGCTTCCGGAGAACTCCGTTGCCTCGTTCCCTTCGCTCGGACAGGATCGACGGGTGAATCCGCGATCCCTGGGGCGAGACCGGAACTTCCTGGTCTTCTGGGGCACCCAGACGTTCTCGGTCCTCGGCGACTCGTTCTCCGTGATCGCCTTCCCGCTGCTGATGCTGGAGGCCACGGGGTCCCTGCTGCAGATGGGCCTGCTGACGAGCGTCATGGCGGCCGGCTCGCTGTCGATGGGGCTCGTCGGCGGGGCGATCGTCGACCGGTTCGACCGCCGTCGGCTCCTGATCGCCTGCGACGTGGCGCGGCTGCTCCTCTTCGCGGCGGTCCCCGTCTGCTGGGCGATCGAGCCGCAGACCTGGCTGCTGTTCGTGGTCGCGGGTGTCGCGTCGGTGTTCGGGCAGCTGTTCCAGATCACCTACATCACCGCCGTGCCGAACATCGTCGGCCGCGAGCGGGTGCCCGAGGCCAACAGCAAGCTGCAGGCGACCGCGTCGCTCGCCAGCATCGGCGGACCGGCGCTTGCCGGGCTCGTCGCCGCGGCGTTCGGGGTCACCGCGGCGATCGCCATCGACGCGGCGACCTTCGGCGTCTCGGCGCTGGGCCTGCTCGCCGTCCGGCTGACCAGGGTGGCGCCCGCGGCGACTGCCGCCCGCCCGGGCCTCGGGCGCGATCTCCGGACGGGATTTGTCACGGGCGCCCGGTTCCTGTGGCGGCACCCCGTGCTGCGGGTGCTCACCATCTTTCTGACGATCACCACGTTCGTGACCTACGGCCTGACCGACGTGATCATCTACCAGGTGCGCCACGGCCTGGGGCAGAGCGAGAACGTCGTCGGCTACGTGATGGCGGCTGCCGGGGCGGGGACGTGCCTCGCGGCGGCGATGTCCGCCTGGCTGCGCCGGAGGTTCGGCTTCGGCGTCTGCTGGCTCACGGCCATGTCCCTGTGCGGCGCGGCGGGCGTGGCGCTGGCGCTGAACCACGACGTGATCGTCATGGGGGCTGCGGCCTTCGTGTTCTGGTTCGGGCTGATGCTGGCAGCGGTCTGCTCGATGTCGTTGCGCCAGCTGGTCACACCCGATCCCCTGCTGGGGCGCGTCACCGCTGCGTTCTGGACGATCCACTACAGCCTGGCGCCCCTCGGCGCCGCGGTGCTCACCGGGGCCGCAGACCGGTTCGGCGCGTCCGGACCGCTGCTCGCCGTCGCGGTCGTCTACCTGGCAGTGGTCTGCGTCGCCGGCTTCACCCCGATCCGCGGCCGGAGCCCGGAGACCGTAGGGAGCTCTGCCGAGGGGGTGTGATGTCGTCGGACGTACGAAGACCACAGTGTTTCGGCCGTTCGACTGTCGAACGGCCGCACACGGGTGCCTGTGGATCGTGGCAAGATCGAAGGTGCATACCCGGGCGGCCTTGGACACTCCTTTGCGACCGCCCATCTCACCAGTCGTTTGGAGTTTCGCAGATGCCCATCGCAACCCCTGAGGTCTACGCCGAGATGATCGACCGGGCGAAGGCCGGCAAGTTCGCCTACCCCGCCGTCAACATCACCTCGTCGCAGACCATCACTGCCGCACTTCAGGGCTTTGCCGAGGCCGAGTCCGACGGCATCATCCAGGTGTCCGTGGGCGGCGGCGAGTACGCGTCGGGCTCGACGGTGAAGGACCGCGTCTCGGGCTCCCTCGCGCTGGCGGCCTACGCCACCGAGGTGGCCAAGGGCTACGGCGTCAACATCGCCATCCACACCGACCACTGCACGGCCGACAAGCTCGACTCCTGGGTCAAGCCGCTGCTGGCGATCGAGGCCGAGCAGGTCAAGAACGGCGGCCTGCCGACGTTCCAGTCGCACATGTTCGACGGTTCCACCGTGCCGATCGAGGAGAACCTCGTGATCGCGGCCGAGCTGCTCGAGCTGTCGCAGGCAGCGCGCACGATCCTCGAGATCGAGATCGGCGTCGTCGGTGGCGAGGAGGACGGCCACATGGCCGAGATCAACGACAAGCTGTACACCACGGTCGAGGACGGCCTGGCCACGGTCAAGGCGCTCGGCGCGGGCGAGAAGGGCCGCTACCTGACGGCCCTCACCTTCGGCAACGTGCACGGCGTGTACAAGCCGGGCGCGGTGAAGCTCCGTCCCGAGATCCTGCTCGACATCCAGAAGTCCGTCGGTGCGGAGATCGGCAAGGAGATGCCGTTCGACCTCGTGTTCCACGGCGGTTCCGGCTCGACGGCGGAGGAGATCTCCGCGGCCGTCGACAACGGCGTCATCAAGATGAACATCGACACCGACACCCAGTACGCGTTCACGCGCCCGGTGGTCGAGCACATGTTCAAGAACTACGACGGCGTCCTGAAGATCGACGGCGAGGTCGGCAACAAGAAGGCCTACGACCCGCGCGCCTGGGGCAAGGCGGCGGAGGCCGGCATGGCCGCCCGCATCGTCGAGGCCTGCCAGCAGCTCCGCTCGGCCGGCCACAAGATGTGACCTCCCGTCGCCGAGGTAGGACTGTGGCGAGGTAGGACTGGGGCGGAGGTGCTGATCAGCACCTCCGCCCCAGTCCTACCTCGCCACTACGAGGCGGGCGGGCCGCCTACGCCCGCCGGGGTGGGGGCGCCGCCCGTCGGCGGGCCGGACGGGCCGTCGTCGTCCAGCTCGAAGCCCGGGTCCTCGTCCACGATGTCGAGGAGGTCGCCGATCCGGGTCACCTCCAGCAGGAAGCGCACGGTCGGCGGTGCCCGCAGCACGCGCACCCGGTGCGGGCTGCGGCTCGCGAGGCGCGCGAGGAACGCGACGCCGGACGAGTCCATGAAGGTCACATGATGTGCGTCGATCTCGACCGGGAGACGCGATTCCTCGGCCGCAGCCGTGGCCTCGTGCAGATCGCCGCCGATGTCGGCGTCGATCTCCCCGGAGAGCACGATCCGGGCACGGGAGCGACCCACGATGACGTGGATGCTCGCGGGATCGCCGATCTCGGGGTTCCGATGGCCGGGGTCCTGGGGGCTCCCGCCCTGCGGACCGCGCGGGGGGTCGTAAGTTCCGTCCTGCACGGTTCTCCTTCCGGGAGCAGTGGTCGTGGCGCTGTGTCGGTCTGATGATAGAGGTTGAGGTTCAGATCTCGGACCGTCCCAATCTACGGTTGAATGTCCTGCTGGAACAGCACCTCGAGCAATAGATACCGTTGGGAGGGCATTTTGACCGATTCATCCGGTCTGACACCGTCCTCTCCGCTGCCGCGGCACCCAGGCCTCTCCACGTTCGGCCTGGGCCCGACCCAGGACGGGACGAACGGCAGAACGAACGGAACGCAGAACGGAACGCCCACCGGCAGCGGTCTCGACGCCGGCCGTCCCGTGCCGCCCGTCAGCGCGAGCGTGCCCCCGAGCATCCAGCCGAACAACCCGCCGCTCGGCGCCCACCGCGGGGCGGGTGGCGAGCCGCGCCGGCAGCTGTCGGCGACCGGCATCCCGCGCACCCTTCCGCCGTCGGTCGGCGACGTGGTCCTGCGCGCCGCGGTGAACGTGGGCATCCCGGTGTTCCTCACGGGCCCCACCGAGGACGGCATGCCCATGCTGTGGGCCAACAGCGCGTTCGAGCACTATGCGGGCGTGCGGTTCAGCGACTTCGCGGGCTACACGGCGCGTCGGCTTGGCGAGATGCTCGTCGAGCCGCAGGACCTCGAGCGCATGACCGAGCTGGTGAACGCCGGCCAGGAGGTGCACGCGACCGTGAAGTCCCACCTGCGCGGCGGGACCCACGGCTGGGCCCAGCTCACGCTCACCCCGGCCCGCGCGGGTCACGACGACCGCATCACGCACTGGGTGGGCTTCAGCGTGGACGTCTCCGAGCACATGGAGCGCCATGCCGCCCAGCTTGCGAGCCTGGAGGTCGAGCGGCAGCAGCGGGAAGACCTCGACCTCATCGCGCAGACCACCGAGATCCTGACGGATCTCGAGTACCCGTACGCCCTGCGCGACATCGCGGAGCTGCTCCAGTCGATGGTGCGCTGGGCGGGCTTCTACGTGAACGACGACGGCCTCAAGCACGCCGCCGGAGTCGACGTTGCCGCTCCACCGAGCGGCCGCGGGCGCCGTCATGCCCGGTACATCGAGGGCGACAACATCGCGGACAAGACGCAGCGGCGTCGGCCGCAGACCGATGCCCTCGGCGACTCCGTGACGACGGGCCCCATGCCGATCCTCGAGGTCGTGGACTCGGTGCAGGACGTGCTCGACGGCGTGCTCGACGGCCCGGTCACGCTGCACCTCGACATCCCGCACGCGCCGCACTCGGCGTCCGGCTGGCTGCAGCGCGATCTCACGCTGCGCCTCGCGGACGAGCTGGGCAAAGCCCCTGACTCGGTGGTAGTCCATCCCGTCGCCGGACGGCGGGACGTGCTCGGCCTGGTCGTGATCGTCCCGGACGAAGACGAGTCGGGCGAGTACGTCGAGGCGGACGAGCCCGACACGCTGCGCACCGTCGTCGAGGTCGTGGCCCGCCGGGCGGGCAGCGCCATCGACAACGCGCGCATGTACGCGCGGGAGCATCGCCTCGCCGAGACGCTGCAGCGCGCGATGCTCCCCGAGCAGGCCGACGTCGCAGGCCTCGACGTGTGGACCTACTACGCGCCGAACGCGGAGCACGCGCAGGTCGGCGGCGACTGGTACGACGTCCTGCAGATCTCGGCGGACCTCGTGGGCCTCGTCATCGGGGACGTCGTCGGGCACGACGTCGAGGCCGCCGCCACGATGGGTCAGCTGCGTTCCGTGGTGCGCTCGTACGCCTTCGAGCTGTCGACGCCGAGCCGCGTGCTCGAACGTGTCGACCAGCTCGTGGCGGGCATGGGCATACCGCGCTCGGCAAGCATGGTGTACGCCTCCCTGAAGCGCGAGGAGGAGCCGGACACGTGGACGGTGGGGTATTCCCGCGCCGGTCACCTGCCGCCGCTCCTGCTGCGCGGCGGCGAGGTCATCAAGCTGGACGAGGGCGGCGGCGCGCTCGTCGGCTTCGGCTCCCGCGAGCGAACCACCGGCGAGGCGCGCCTCCAGCCCGGCGACACGCTGCTGTTCTACACGGACGGCCTCATCGAGCGGCGCGACCGGTCGCTGCGGCTGGGCCTGGAGGCGCTGCTGGAGACGGCGTCGGCGATCACGGCCCGCGACGCCGCGGGTGTGGGCGAGGAGCTGCTCTCCCGCCTGGCCGACGCGCCGGAGGACGACGTAGCGATCGTGGTCGTGCGGATTCCCGACCCGACCGGCGACGCCGGCGAGACGGCCCTGTCACCGCGCTGGCGGCGCTGGATGCTGCCGAGCGAGCCCTCGTCGATCGGCCGGGCGCGGCACGCTGTGCTGCGCACTTGCCAGGCGTGGGGCATCGAGGAGTCGGCGCAGGCCGAGCTGGTCGTGTCGGAGCTGGTGGCGAACGGCGTGCTGCACGGCTGGGGACACATCGCGCTGCGCCTGTACGACACGGGCGACGGCCTGCGCATCGAGGTCGAGGACAACAACCCGGCGCCGCCCGTGGCGACCGACGGCCACCCGAACCGCCTGGGCGGGTTCGGCATGCAGATCGTGGACCGGCTGGCCGAGTGGGGCTGGCGCCCGTCGGGCTCGGGCAAGCTGGTCTGGGCCAAGCTCCGCCGCCAGCCCACCCCGCCGAAGTAGGGCGCCGTACCGTGCGATTGTGCCCGAAAGGGAGTGCGGGTTCGGGCACAATCGCTCAGCGCGATGGCGCGAACTACCCCGGCAAAAGGCGCGGGTTGGATAACGTTTTAGGCAGTGGACGCGTCGCGGTGGGATAACGGGGATCCGTCCTCATCCCGCGATGTCATGACCGCAAAGCCCGAGTCGGGGGCGGACGGCTCGCACGAGTGCTCGTCGTCGACGCGGAAGAGCTCCATCGCCCCGCACACCTCGAGCACGAACAGGTCCCGCTCATCGGCCCCGCGGATGACGGTGGCACCGCCGCGCTTGCGGCCGGCGTCGGCCAGCGAGATGAGGAACGCCGCGCCGGTGGAGTCCATGAACGTGACCCGGCACATGTCGATGACGAGCAGCTGCCGGCGCAGGCCGACGACGCGCGCCGCGATCTCCGGGAACTGGTCTCGTTCGGCGAGGTCGAGGTCGCCGGCGATCACGAGCGTCGTCGTCGTGGGAGACGTCGCGATCTCGATCATGTGTCGAGCGTAACGACAGTTGCTCGATCGCACCGGATGAAAGGCAGAATTCACCGTCTCCGCAGGCGCCAGGGGCAATCCGGTGCGCCCTGTTTGTTCATCCGTGCCCCCGAGGTGTCAGGATCTGGGCATGAGCACCCACGACAACCTGCTGCAGGGCCCGGCCCCTACCCTGCTCCCCGACGACTACCCCGCCGCACGTGAGCGCCTGACCAGCGGCGACGACCCGGTCGACGTCGTGGCGGCCGTCCCGGCGTCGTCCCTCGTCTGGGCAGTCCTCGCGGAGGGTGCGCTCACCGCGGACAGCGCGGCGGGGAACGTCGAGGCCTACGCCTACGCGCGCACCGGCTACCACCGCGGCCTGGACGCGCTGCGCCGAGCAGGCTGGCGCGGCCAGGGCCCGATCCCGGCGGACCACGCGCCGAACCAGGGCTTCCTGCGCGCGCTGCTCGCGCTCTCCCGGGCGGCGCACCGCATCGGCGAGGAGGACGAGGCGGAGCGCTGCGCGAAGTTCCTGGTGGACTCCGGCACGTCTGTGGACGAGGTCAGCGCGCTGGCCTCCACCACGAAGTAGACTCGGGCGCGGCCCGCGGGCGCCACGACGGCGCACTCGGCGGAGCAGTTCAAGCAATCCGAGAAGGTGGAGATCCATGCCAGGCGTCGTGCTCGTCGGGGCCCAGTGGGGCGATGAGGGCAAGGGAAAGGCGACGGACCTCCTAGGCTCCCGCGTCGATTACGTGGTCAAGTTCAACGGTGGGAACAACGCGGGGCACACCGTCGTCATCGACGACGAGAAGTACGCGCTGCACCTGCTGCCGTCCGGGATCCTGTCGCCGGGCGTCGTGCCGGTCATCGCCAACGGCGTGGTGGTCGACATCGAGGTCCTGTTCCAGGAGCTGGACGCGCTGATCGCGCGCGGAGTGGACGTGTCCCGCCTGCTCGTCTCGGGCAGCGCGCACATCATCGCCCCATACCACCGCACCATCGACAAGGTGACCGAGCGGTTCCTCGGCAAGCGCCGCATCGGCACCACGGGCCGGGGGATCGGCCCGTCGTACGCCGACAAGATCAACCGCGTCGGCATCCGCATGTGGGACCTGTTCGACGAGAAGATCCTGCGCGCCAAGATCGAGGGTTCACTCGACCAGAAGAACCACCTGCTGGTGAAGGTCTACAACCGGCGCGCCATCACGGTCGACGAGACGCTCGACGAGCTGCTCCAGTACGCCGACCGGCTGCGGCCCATGGTCACGGACACCGCCGTCGAGCTCGACAAGGCGCTCGACGCCGGCAAGACCGTCCTGTTCGAGGCCGGCCAGGCCACGATGCTCGACATCGACCACGGCACCTACCCGTTCGTGACGTCCTCCAGTGCGACGGCGGGCGGCGCGGTGACCGGGTCCGGCGTCGGGCCCACCCGGATCGACTCCGTGATCGGCGTCATCAAGGCGTACACCACGCGCGTCGGCGAGGGCCCCTTCCCCACGGAGCTGTTCGACGACAAGGGCGAGTTCCTCCGCAAGACCGGCGGCGAGTACGGCGTCACCACGGGCCGCGCCCGCCGCACCGGCTGGTACGACGCCGTGATCGCGCGCTACGCGACCCGCATCAACGGGCTCACCGACATCGTGCTCACGAAGCTCGACGTCCTGACCGGCATGGAAAAGGTACCGGTCTGCGTGGCGTACGACGTCGACGGCGTCCGCCATGACGAGATGCCCACCGACCAGACGGCGTTCCACCACGCGAAGCCGATCTACGAGGAGCTCGACGGCTGGTGGGAGGACATCTCCAAGGCCCGCGCCTTCGAGGACCTGCCGCCGAACGCCCAGGCCTACGTGAAGGCCCTTGAGGAGATGTCGGGCACCCGGATCTCCGCGATCGGGGTCGGCCCGAAGCGGGACGAGATCATCCCCGTCCACGACCTCATCCACGCGCGCTGAGAAAGAGCTCCACCACAGTGAAGATCCTCGTCATCGGGACCGGTGCCCGCGAGCACGCCATCCTCCACTCCCTCCACCGGGAGACGGCGTCGGGTATCGCCGCCCACGAGCTCCACGCCGCGCCGGGCAACCCCGGTATCGCGGCGCTGGCCACGCTGCACAAGGTCGACCCGCTCGACGGGACGGCGGTGGCGGCCCTCGCCGAGCAGATCGGCGCGGAGCTGGTGGTCGTCGGGCCCGAGGCGCCGCTGGTCGCGGGTGTGGCGGACTCGGTGCGAGCGTCGGGCATCCCGGTGTTCGGGCCGTCCGGCGAGGCGGCCCGGCTCGAGGGCTCCAAGTCGTTCGCCAAGGAGGTCATGGCCGCCGCCGGCGTGCCGACCGCGATGGCGCACGTGTGCACCGACGTCACCGAGCTCGCCGCCGCGCTGGACGCGTTCGGTGCCCCCTACGTGGTTAAGGACGACGGGCTCGCGGCGGGCAAGGGCGTCGTCGTCACCGACGACCGCGAGGCCGCGCTGGCCCACGGCGAGGCCTGCCTGGAGGGCGGGAACGGCCGCGTGGTGGTCGAGGAGTATCTGGACGGCCCCGAGGTCTCGCTGTTCTGTATGTGCGACGGCGCCACGGTGGTCCCCCTGGTCCCCGCACAGGACTTCAAGCGCGTCGGCGACGGCGACGCCGGCCCCAACACGGGCGGCATGGGCGCCTACACCCCGCTCGACTGGGCGCCGTCCGGCCTCGTGGACGAGGTGATGAGCCGCGTGGCCCAGCCGACGGTCGACGAGATGGCCCGCCGCGGGTCACCGTTCTCCGGCGTCCTGTACGTCGGCCTGGCGCTCACCGGCCGCGGCACCCGCGTGGTCGAGTTCAACGCGCGGTTCGGGGACCCGGAGACCCAGTCCGTGCTGGCCCGGCTCGTGACGCCGCTGTCGGAGGTCCTGCTCGCGGCGTCCCGCGGCAAGCTGGCCGAGCTGGAGCCCTTGCGCTGGCGCTCGGAGGCGTCGGTGACGGTGGTCGTCGCGTCCGAGGGGTACCCGGCGTCGGCCCGCTCGGGCGACCCGATCTCGGGCATCGAGGACGCCGAGGCGCTCCCCGGTGTCCACGTGCTGCACGCGGGCACGGGCGTCTCCGAGGCCGGCGAGCTGGTCAGCGCCGGCGGGCGTGTGCTCTCCGTCGTCGCGCTGGGTGCCGACCTGGCCGACGCCCGCCGCCGGGCCTACGAGGGCGTCGCGAGGATCGACCTCAAGGGCTCGCACCACCGCACCGACATCGCCCTGAAGGCAGAACGCGGCGAGGTCACGGTCCCGTAGCAGCCTGACCTCGGTTCAACAGGCTCCGGCAGAGCCATGGCCGCCCGGGTTACGGCTCTGCCAGAGCCTGCTGAACGTCAGTCAGCGCGAGACGCCTCGGCGTTCCCTTGCGGGCATGCCCGTGACGTCCATCAGGACGCCGATCATGCGCGCGCGGATGCCGGCGTCGTCGGTCACGGTGGTGGCGCGGCAGCGCACCCACATCTCGCGGCCGTCGGCGGCCAGCAGACGGTGCTCCAGGTCGAGCGGCTCGGTGGCGCCCGCGAGCTGCCGGGCGATGGCGATCTGCACGGCCCGGACGTCCTGCGGGTGCACGCGTCCGGTCCACTCCTCGATGCCGGTGCACGGGGCGTCGTCGGGCAGGCCGACCAGCGCCCGCCAGGTGCGCGAGTAGAAGACCTGCCCGGTGGCGATGTCCCAGTCCCAGGTGCCCTCCAGCGCCACGTCCTGGACCAGCGCGTTGCGTTCGACCTCGGTGCGCAGGTCGAGCACGAGCGCGCGCTCCCGGTCGGCAGCCTCCGCGAGCGCCGCCTGCTGACGTTGCAGCGACGTGAGGCGGGCCTCCCGGTCGAGGGCGACGGCGACCATGGCCGCCCAGTGGTCGAACTTGTCGCGCGAGCTGGTGGCGTGCGTGTCGACGCCGCCGCCGATCGCGAGCATGCCCCAGTCGCTCTGCCCGAACGTCACCGGCACCACGAACACGACGCCCTCGCCGGCCAGTGCGGGCGGAGGAAACTTCGCCACGGGCAGGTGGGTGCCCACCAGGGCCGTCGCCTGCCGGGAGAGGGCGGTGGTGCCGACGATCTCGAGGGTGCGCGCCCCGTCGGCCGGGCTGGGTAGGGCGGCCGCGCCGGGCACGGGGGTGCCCTCGGCGTCGCTCCACAGGGCGAGCGTGGCCGGCCCGCGGTGCCCACGCGGGAGCCAGGTGAGGGCGCGGATCGCCCGGCCGTCGGCGTGCAGCAGGTCGAGGTCGAGCTCGTACTGGTCGGTGATGGTGCGTTCGAGCCGGCCGGAGCGGGCCAGCAGAGTCTGGGTACACCCGGCGCTGAGGGCGACGAGCACGTCGGTGCCGGTCCGGGTGACCGCGCGGGCGCGGGCGGCCCGGCTCGGGGCCTTGGCGGTCCTCATGGATGCGGTCGCGGTCGCCGCCGCCGTTCCCGGGCCCGCGGCCGGCGACGACTGCTCGCCGCCCGTCGCCGTCAGCACCGCCGGCACCTGGTCCCGCCGCACCTGCTCCCGGAACTCGTCCTCGACCGACCGTAGCGCGGGGATGAGCTGTTCCAGCGCCTCGGGGTGGGGCCGCAGGGCACGGGTGCTCTCGGCGAGGCTGGTGAGCGTCGCCTGGCTGGGCGGCTGGCCGAGCGCGGCGGCGCTCCGGAACACCCGCTGCACGCCCCGCAGCCAGGAGTCGAGGTCGGCGCCGGGCCCGAGCCGGGCCTCCGCGCCGTCGAACGTCGCGCGGGCCACCTCGCCGAGCCGCCACCACGCCGTCGAGGCGTCCTGGGCGGGCGGTCCCTCGAGGAGGGCGCCCGCCCGGGCGTCGAGGCACCCGCACGACTCCCGGGTCACGAGCGTGGAGCGCGACAGGTGCTGTCCGGCGACACGTTCGCCCCGGATGCGGGCGAGGAGCAGCGATACGGCGAGCTCGCCGACCTGGTCGTGGTGCGGGTCGACCGACGCGAGCCGGGGTCGCACCCGGGCGCCGGCCTCGGAGTGGTCGAACCCGACGATCGCCTGGTCGCCAGGCAGGGAGAGGCCCTGGAGGCGCAGCGCGCGGGAGAACCCGATCGCGTTGCGGTCCGTCGCGGCGAACGTCGCCGTCGTCGGCAGCCCGGGGCCGCCGACGAGGGCCTGCGCCACGGTCGCGGCACTCGCCTCCTGGTTGTCCGCGGTGCGGTAGAGCCATTCGGACCGGGGCGTGATGCCGTGTGCGAGGAGCGTGGCGAGGTAGGCCTCGTGGCGTTCGACGATGTCGGCCTGCCGCAGGCTGCCGAGGAACCCGATCTCCCGGTGCCCGTGGGCGATGAGGTGCTCGACGGCGGCGCGGGTGCCGCCCGCGTTGTCCGGCGCGACCACCGGCGCGTGGATGCCGGCCGTACGCCCGCTGATCAGCACGATCGGCGTGCCGTCGGCCTCGATGCGGAGCAGTGTCGCCTCGTTCACCGCCGAGGTGATGACGATGACGCCGTCGAGCTGGCCGAGGCCCACGGACGCCGTGCCCGGTGGACGGTCCGGGAACTGGTCGCGTTCCAGGTCGGCGGGGTAGGTCTGCACCGCGACGACGCGGTGCCCGTCCGGGCGGACGGTGCGCGCGATACCGGCGAGCACCCGTCCGAAGTAGTAACCGCCGACCACCGGGGACAGCACCCCGATCACATACCTGCGCTTGCCAATAAGCATGCAAATACACCCGTCTTCGTTGACGCTGTGCAAAATTCACCCGAGGGTGCATGCTACGTGGTTATGGTCCCAACGCCGAGACCGAACGATCCCGAACTGTCCGATTGCTCGACACATTCACGGCGGCCGACGATTGTTGACGTTGCCAGGGCCGCCGGCGTCTCCACGGCGGTCGTCTCGTACACGCTGAACGGGCGCCGGGGCGTCTCGGCGACCACCCGCGAGCGGGTGCTCCGGGTGGCGGACGAGCTCGGCTGGAGGCCCGCCACGGCGGCCCGCTCGCTCCGCAGCGGGCCGGCGGCGGCCGCCCTGGTCGTGGTGCACGACCAGCCGTTCGGCACTCGCGCCGCGTTCCCGCTCGACCTCGTGACCGGCGCGCTGCAGACTCTCGGTCCCGACACGCTCACGCTTGCCGTGCACGTCGCCGGATCGCCGGCGCACGCAGCGCAGCTCATGGACAGGTGGTGGACGGAGCGCCGCTACGCGGCGTTCGTCGTCACGGGAGTCCGGGTCGACGACGCGCGCCTGGCCACCCTGCGCTCCCTCCCCGTGCCCGCTGTGGTGGTGGGTGTCGCCGTGGACCCCGCCCCCGCCACCTGGCAGCACGTGGTGCTCGACGACGGCGACGCCTTCGCCCAGGTGGGCGCCTTCCTCGCCGACCTCGGCCACCGGCGGATCGCGATGGTCGCCGGGTCGGAGCATCTCGTCGCGCCGGTCCGCAGGGCCGCGGCGCTGGAGTCGGGGCTGGTCCGGTACGGCATCGAGCTGCGCACCGTCGCGGGCGACGGCCCCGAGCGTGCGTCCGCGGCGCTGCTCCCGCTGCTCGCGGCCGCCGACCGCCCCACCGCGATAGTGACCGACGACGACGCGACCGCCGGCCTGGTGCTCGACGTCGCCCGGCGGCTCGGCCTCGGCGTGCCGTGGGACCTGTCGGTCGTCGCCGGCACCGACTCGCCCGCGTGCTACCTGACGACGCCGTCGCTCACCGCCGTCCCGTACCCCGTCGAGGAGCTCGGCCGCGCGACCGGCTGGGCCCTGCGGACCGCGCTCGGCGCGGCCGCGTCCCGGCGCGTGATGGGGGCGGAACCGGCGGAGGGCGAGACCCCGCCGTCGGGCATCGTGCCGGTGGGCCGGCTCGTGGTGCGCGGCTCGACGGCGCCTCCGGCCGGTAGTTAAACGTTTAGGACGGTTCTGTGCGGGCCAAACGGTAGGCAAAGTTGCGACATGCCACGGCGGAACGAGCCGCCGCGGTGCGTGTGTCGCTGCCCGGCCGGGCCGGGGCGATACGCGCTCGGTACGGCCAATGGAGGTCACCGTGTCATCAGCACCCCGCCGCACACGCGGCACGTCCCCACGCAGGTCCCGCAGCGTCGCGGCGGCAGCGGTGGGCGCTCTCCTCGCGGCTCCGGCGCTGGTCGCCTCGAGTGCGCCCGCGGTAGCACTCGAGGACAACCCCTTCGTCGGGGCCGGCCAGTACGTCAACCCGGACTGGTCGGCGCTGGTCGAGAACGCCGCCACGCAGGTGGGTGATGCCGGTCTCGCCGCCGACATGCGGGCCATCGCCGACGAACCGACGTCGGTCTGGATGGACCGGATCGCGGCGATCGAGGGCACCGAGCGGCAGCACGGCCTGGAATGGCACCTCGACCAGGCGGTGGCCCAGGCGGGCGGCTCGCCCCTGGTGTTCAACGTGGTCATCTACGACCTGCCGGGGCGCGACTGCCACGCCCTCGCCTCGAACGGCGAGCTTCCGGCCACCGCGGAAGGGATGCAGCGGTACAAGACCGAGTACATCGACCCGATCGCCGCCCTCCTGAACCAGCCGGAGTACGAGAACCTGCGGATCGTCGCCACCATCGAGCCGGACTCGCTACCCAACCTCGTGACCAACCAGTCCGACGCCGACTGCGTCGCCGCCGCGCCGTACTACCGCGAGGGCGTGCAGTACGCGCTCACCGAGCTGTACGAAGTGGGCAACGTGTACTCGTACATCGACGGGGCCCACTCGGGCTGGCTCGGCTGGCCGAACAACGCCACCGGCTCCGCCCAGGAGTTCGCCAACGTCATCGAGGGCAGCACCTACGGGTGGGACGCAGTGTCCGGCTTCGTGACCAACACGGCGAACACCACGCCGCTGGAGGAGCCGTTCCTGCCCAACCCCGACCTCCAGGTCGGCAGCGGACAGGTGAAGTCGGCGAGCTGGTACGAGTGGAACCCGGACTTCGACGAGATCGACTGGACGGCGCACCTCTACGACCTGATGGTCGCGCAGGGCGCGCCGTCGAGCATCGGCATGCTCATCGATACCTCCCGCAACGGCTGGGGCGGTCCGGACCGGCCTACGGCGGTCAGCACGTCCACCGACCTCAACACCTACGTGAACGAGTCCAAGGTGGACCGCCGCAACCACCGCGGTGCCTGGTGCAACCCGGAGGGCGCGGGTATCGGCCAGCGGCCGACCGTGACGCCGTCGGGCCACGCCGAGTCGCACCTCGACGCGTACGTCTGGGTGAAGCCCCCGGGTGAGTCGGACGGCTCGTCCGTGGAGATCCCGAACGACGAGGGCAAGCGCCTCGACCGCATGTGCGACCCGACATACCAGTCCAGCGAGCTGGGCGGGAACTACACGGGTGCGCTCGCGGGCGCACCGCTGTCGGGCCACTGGTTCCAGGCCCAGTTCGAGATGCTCGTCGCCAACGCCTACCCGGCGATCGGCTAGCAGCGGTAAGCCGGTCGGGCGCCGAACCGCAAGTTTGCCCGTCGCGCCGTCGTCGAACCGCAAGACACACGTCGATCGAGGCACTAGTCGACGTGTGGCTTGCGGTTCGACGTCTGTCTTGGCGAGGAACTTGCGGTTCGACGACGGGGTGGTGGCGACCAGCTTGCGGCTCGGCGGCCCCGGCTGCGCGGTCGTTCTGTCTTGCCGCGTGTCGCCGTCATCTCCGGGAAACTTGGGTGGCGTTAATATCGCCGCCTGTCGACAGGGGAGTGGTCGTGGCTGAACGCGTCACGTTCGAGAGCACGTCAGGGCCTCGGCTCGCAGGCATCATCGATCTGCCCGACGGCGAGGTGCGTGGCTGGGGTGTGTTCTCCCACGGGTTCACGCTCGGCAAGGACTCGCCCGCCGCGGCGCGGATCTGCAAGCAGCTCGCGAGCGAGGGCATCGGGATGCTCCGCTTCGACAACCTGGGCCTCGGCGACTCCGAGGGCGACTGGGGCGACGGCTCGTTCACGCACAAGGTCGCGGACACCGTGCGGGCCGCCGAGTTCATGGCCGACCAGGGCCGGCCGGTGCACCTGCTGGTCGGCCACTCGTTCGGCGGCGCCGCGGTGATCGCGGCCGCCGGGGACGTACCAGGCGTGCAGGCCGTCGCGACCATCGGCGCCCCCATCCAGCCCCGGCACGCGGAACACAACTACGACGCCGTCCTGGGCCGCGTCTTCGACGAGGGCCACGCCCAGTGGATGGTGGGCGGGCGCGCGCTGACGCTGAAGCGGCACTTCGTGGAGGACGTCCGGCGGGCCGAGCTGCGGTCGAAGATCCGCGAGCTGAGGTCACCGCTGCTGGTCATGCACTCGCCGACGGACAGCACGGTGGACATCTCGAACGCCGGGGAGATCTTCCGGGAGGCGCGGCACCCGCGCTCGTTCGTGTCCCTCGAGGGCGCCGACCACCTGCTCACCGCGCCGGGTCAGGCCAAGCGCGCAGCGCGCATCATCAGCGCGTGGGCGGACCAGTACCTGACGGTGTGACCGTCCCCGGCGGTCACACCCGCACCGCCGTCCGACGCCGCGTCAGCGTCTCCGGTGTCGAACGGTGCCCGCAGAACGCGAGCCCGTACAGGAACGTGACGACGACCGCGAGCAGCAGCACCTCCCCGCCGTCCTCCAGCGAGCTGAGGAGCACGTGCCAGACGCCGCGGTTCGTCGTGAAACCGTGCACGGCGTCGATCCCCACGCCGCACAGCACCAGGAGCGCGAGGAGCGCCGTCAGCACGCGGGACGCGGCCCGCCATTCGGGCGCCGCGTACCGGTAGGTGACGGCGATGGCCGTCAGCAGCACACCGCCGATGAACGCGAGCCACGCGATCTCGCCGACCGGCTGGCCGTACGGGTACGGGATGGTGACGTTCGCCGAAACCACCTTGGCCATGCGCTCGTGCAGCATGAAGTAGTCGTCGGCGAGCAGCACGGCGAAGACGGCGGACCAGCCCGCGAGCACCGCCTGCCGGTGCACGACGGCGAGGTACAGAGCGAGCCCGGACGCCCATGCCGCGAACACGTATCCGACCACCTCGGGGACGCTGCGCTCCATCGCGAACCGGAAGCCGGTCCACTCGGGGATCCCGAGGAAGGAGTGCGTCAGGAAGATCACGTTTAGACCGAGGGCCACGGCGACCAGCATGCCGAACAGGCCGGCGACGGGGCGACGATCCAGCCCGAGGGCGACGGCGGCTCGAGTGTTCACGTGAAGTTCTCCTCGGAGGGGTGGCGACGTTGACGAACCATACGTTGACGTGGCCGGATGAGGCCGTGAGGAGACGGGGATGAGAGTTCTCTCATCCCCAGTAGACTTTCCCCGGAATTCCCTCACTTCAAGGAGCCTTCGTGGGACGCGTCGTCGTCGAGGTCATGCCCAAGCCCGAGATCCTGGACCCCCAGGGCAAGGCTGTGGTCGGAGCGCTGCCGCGCCTCGGCTTCACCCAGTTCTCCGGTGTGCGTCAGGGCAAGCGGTTCGAGCTCGAGGTGGACGGTGAGGTGACGCCGGAGATCCTCGCCGCCGCGCAGGAAGCAGCGGCGACCCTGCTGTCCAACCCGGTGATCGAGGACGTCGTGTCGGTGACCGACGCTTCCGCAGAGGTGACCGCCTGATGTCGGCGACCGAGTCGCCGTCCGCCATGGCGGTCCCCGGGATCGCCGGCGCCCGGATCGGCGTCCTCACCTTCCCCGGCACGCTCGACGACCGGGACGCCGCCCGCGCCGTCCGCCTGGCCGGCGCCGAGGCCGTCTCCCTGTGGCACGCGGACGAGTCGCTGCAGGACGTCGACGCCGTGGTGCTGCCCGGCGGGTTCTCCTACGGCGACTACCTGCGCGCGGGCGCGATCAGCCGGTTCGCCCCGGCGATGACCGCCGTGGTCGACGCCGCCAAGGGCGGCATGCCGGTGCTCGGCATCTGCAACGGCTTCCAGGTCCTCACCGAGGCGCACCTGCTGCCCGGCTCGATGGTCAAGAACGACCACCTGCACTTCGTGTGCCGGGAGCAGTCGCTGATCGTCGAGAACGCGCGTACCGCGTGGACCAACGAGTTCCGTCGTGGCCAGCAGATCACGATCCCGCTGAAGAACCAGGACGGCCAGTTCGTCGCCGACGAGCGCACGCTCGACGAGCTCGAGGGCGAGGGCCGCGTGGTCTTCCGCTACGACGGCTGGAACCCGAACGGGTCGCGTCGCGACATCGCGGGCATCACCAACGACCGCGGCAACGTGGTGGGCCTCATGCCGCACCCGGAACACGCGGTCGAGCCCGGCTTCGGCCCGGCGGCCGCCGAGGGCCCGCGCGCCGGCGTCGACGGGCTGACGTTCTTCACGTCCGTGCTGTCCTCGCTGGTCCACGCGTGACCGGGTCGCTCCGGGCAGGCGCGCATGGCCGCTGAGGTTCTCGCGGGTCTCACCATCGAGACGGTCGGCTGGGACCACGCCGACGCCGCACGCCTGCGCGACGAGCAGCAGCACGAGATCGACCTGCGGTACGCGGAGCCGGGCAGGCCGTCGGCGGTCGGGCCGGACCCGCGCGACCAGGTGGACCCCTCGAACGTCTTCGCGACCCTGTTGCTGCGGGTCGACGGCGAGCCGGCCGGGCACGCCGCGCTGCGCGACCTCTCGGGCCGCGACGACTACCGGGGCGGCCTGCATCCCGACGGGACGTCCGAGGTCAAGCGCGTCTACATCGCGCCGGGCTACCGCGGGCGCGGGCTCTCCCGGACCCTGATGAACGCGGCGGAGGACGTCGCCCGCGCCGCCGGCGTGCGGCACCTGGTCCTGGAGACGGGGCTCATGCAGCCCGAGTCGCTGGGGCTGTACCTGCGGATGGGCTACGACCCCGTCGAGTCGTTCGGCGTGTTCTCGGACGAGCCGGGGTCGCGGTGCTTCGGCAAGTATCTGGGGCCTGGGCCTCGACAGGCTCGGCCCGCGGGGCGCGCGGTGGTCGAGGCCCGGTCGCCCGTCGAGCCGGTCGGAACCTCCGGCCCGGAGCTGCGCGAGGTGCCCTGGGGCGACCCGGACGCGGCGGCCCTCCGGCGTGCCATGTGGGCGTTCAACCAGGAGCGTTATCCCGAGCTGGCACGCGACGTCGAGGCGCGTGGCGGCCACGACGTCGTCGACGACGAGCGCGGACGCTCCGCCCTGGCGACCTTCCTGGCGACGCTCGACGGGCGGCCCGTCGGCTGCGCGACGCTCCTGGCGTCGCCGGCGGGGCCGGAACATCTGACGGCCGATCCGCTATGCGGTGTCGCCGGGCTCTCCGCCGCCGGTGCGGCCGCCACGCCCACCGCTCCGGATGCCGCGCACTCCGGCAGTGCAGCGCACTCCGGCAGTGCAGCGCGGGACACACGCGGCTTCGAGATGCGGAGCGTGTTCGTGGACCCGGCCGCCCGGCGCGCGGGCGTCGCCACGGCGCTGGTCCGACAGGTCGAGGCCGAGGCCCTACGCCGGAACGGGCTCGCTCTCTACCTCGGCACGGGCATCCGGCAGCCGGAGGCGCTGCGGCTGTACATCAAGCTCGGCTACCGGCCGGTGTTGCCGTACCCGCCGCACGACGGCCCGGACGACCCGCTGATCCTCTTCCTGGGCAAGCCGCTCTGAACCGGGGCGAGCCGCTCTGATTCCTGGGTGCGCCCGGGCAAACCTACGGTCCGAGACGCGCTGGGCCGCTCTCCCGGGAAGCGTCTCTCCGTTACCCTCCCGCAGGCGTAACCATTTCCCCGCGCCCTACCGCCCTCTCAGGTACTCCAGCTGCGCCCGCACCGACGAGCGAGCCGCGGACAGCACCGACGCGTCGACGTCGGCGTAGACCGCGCCGGTCACCTCATCCAGGAGCGGGTCCGGGAGCGAGGCCGAGGCGTCGGGCAGCCGCGCGCCGAGGTTCGCGAGGGTCGAGCGCACCTGGTCCAGCCGCTCCAGGCGGTGCTCGCGATACGCCCGCACCGCCGAGCCGAGGTCCGGGATAACGGGCCCGTGCCCGGGCAGGGCCGGCACCGGATCCGGCAGGTCCAGCTCGCTCAGCCGGTCGAGCGAGGCGAGGTAGTCCCGCAGCGAGCCGTCCGGCTCGGCCAGCACGGTGGTCCCCTGCCCCAGGACCGTGTCACCGGTGAGCACCACCGTGCCCGACGCAGCCCTGGTCGCCTCCAGAGACCCCGCACCGTCGAGGCCGGCCGAATTGCCCAGGCCGCCGGGCGCCGACACCACGAGGCACACCGAGTCCGCGGTGTGCCCCGGCGTGGTCAGCACCTCGATGCGGAGGCCCGCGATGGTGAGCACCTCGCCGTCGGACAGCGGCTCGACAGGAACGCCGTCAGCGCCGCCCTTGCTGAACTCGGGCAGGGCGCCTCGCGACGGCGCCCCGGTCAGCTCGCGGAACCGAGCAAGCCCGCCGGTGTGGTCCGCGTGCCGGTGGGTCACGAGCGCCAGGGCGACCGGTCCGGCGTCGGCCAGTGCGGCCAGGTGCGGCTCCAACGGCGGCCCCGGGTCCACGACCACACAGCTCGCGGCGCCGGGCGCGCGCAGCACGTACGATCGGGTTCCGTCGAGCGTCATCGGGCCGGGGTTGTCGGCGCGGAGCATCCTCGCAAACTGGGCAACAGGGTCCACCCGATCACCCTATCCAGCGGTCAACAGGGCTTGTGCTGGGGCGCGCTCCGGTGTGTGATCGGTAAATCACCTCCCAATGTCGAGAGGAACCCCAGGATGTCCGCCCTTCCCGGCATGGCGCAGAACCCCCGCGCCCGCAGAACCCCCGCACTCCTCGCCGCGACGGCACTCGCCGCGAGCGTCCTCGTCACCGCACCCGCCGCCCAGGCCGTCCCGACCGCGCAGGTCGCAGTCGCGAACGCCGCGGTGGTCGTCAGCACGGAACCAGTGGTCCTCGTGGAGGACGGCGCCACCGCGGCCGTCACGATCTCCGTCCAGACAGTCGACGGCGGCGCCCTCGCCGAGCCGGTCGCCGTCGGCTGGCGCACCGGCTCCGGCACGGCCACGGCGGACGCCGACTACGAGGCAGGCTCAGGCACCGTCGAGTTCGCGGCGGGCACGCCGTCGGGCACCGAGCGCACCATCGAGATCGGGACCCGGGAGTCGGGGTCGGGCGAGACCGCGGAAACCGTTCCGGTAAGTCTGGAGTCGCAGGACGCGGAGATCTCGGCCGACCCGACCGTCGTGGTGCGCGCGCACGACCTGCCCTACCTCGACAGGCGCCTGCCCACCGAGGAGCGGGTAGCTGACCTCATGAGCCGCATGAGCCTCGCGGAGAAGGCCGGGCAGATGACCCAGGCGGAGCGCGGGAGCGTCGCGGGCGACCCGGCGGTCATCACCGAGCTCGGGCTCGGCTCCGTCCTCAGTGGCGGCGGGTCCACGCCCGCCGAGAACACGCCCGAGGGCTGGGCCGACGCGGTCGACGGCTTCCAGACGCGGGCGCTGGCGACCCGGCTGCAGATCCCGCTGATCTACGGCGTCGACTCCGTGCACGGGCACGGCAACCTGCACGGCGCCACGATCCTGCCCCACAACATCGGGCTGGGCGCCACGCGCGACCCGCTGCTGGTGGCGCGGGCGGAACGCATGGTCGCCGCCGAGACCCGCGCGACAGGCATCCCCTGGACCTTCGCGCCCTGCCTCTGCGTGGTGCGCGACGATCGCTGGGGCCGCACCTACGAGTCCTTCGGGGAGCACCCCGCGCTCGCGAGCGTGCTCGGCGCGGCCGCCGTCGTCGGGTTCCAGGGCAAGCACCTCGACAGCAACAGGTCCGTACTCGCCACGGCCAAGCATTTCGTGGCCGACGGCGACACCGCCTACAGCACCGGCGAGGGCGAGTACACCGTCGACCAGGGAATCACCCAGCAGAGCCGCGAGCACGTCGAGGCCGTCGACCTGCCGCCCTACGAAGCGGCGCTCGCCGTCGGCGTCGGCTCGATCATGCCGAGCTTCTCCAGCATCGACTGGACCGACGACGGCCTCGGCAACCCGCTGAAGATGCACGCCCACGACGAGCTGATCAACGGTTGGCTCAAGGAGGACCACGGCTTCGACGGCTTCGTCATCAGCGACTGGCAGGGCATCCACCAGATCCCGCCGCTCGCCGCCGACTCGCCCACCACCCACCAGATCGTCACCAGCGTGAATGCCGGCGTGGACATGTTCATGGAGCCCTCGCAGTTCGAGCGGTTCCACACGCGGCTCGTCGCGGCGGTGCAGGACGGGGCGGTGCCGGAGGAGCGCATCAACGACGCCGTCTCCCGGATCCTGACCGCGAAGTTCGAGCTCGGCCTGTTCGAGGAGCCCTTCGCGGACCGGTCCCGCGCCGACGACATCGGCTCGCCCGAGCATCGGGCGATCGCCCGCAAGGCGGTGGCCAAGTCCCAGGTGCTGCTGAAGAACGCGGGCGGCGCGCTGCCGCTGGACGACGATGCGAGCGTCTACGTGGCGGGTCGCAACGCCGACGACCTGGGCAATCAGGCCGGCGGCTGGACCGGTACGTGGCAGGGCTTCTCGGGTGACGTCACCGAGGGCACCACCATCCTGGAGGGTATCCAGGCGGCGGCCGACGACGTCACGTTCAGCGAGGACGCCTCCGCACCGACCGACGGGGCCGACGTCGGCGTCGTCGTCGTGGGGGAGACGCCGTACGCCGAGGGCTTCGGTGACGTCGGCGGGCCCGAGTGGGCGTGGGACCCGGCGGACGGAGGGGTGCCCCGCGAGGAGAAGTCGATGGCGCTGCAGCCGGGCGACGTCGAGGTCGTCGAGAAGGTCTGCGCGGAGATCGAGACCTGTGTGGTCCTGGTCGTGTCCGGACGGCCGCAGGTCCTCACCGAGCAGCTGGGTTCCATCGATGCGCTCGTCGCCTCGTGGCTGCCCGGCACCGAGGGTGACGGCGTCGCGGACGTGCTGTTCGGCGAACGGCGGTTCACGGGCCGGCTGCCGGTCTCGTGGCCGCGGTCGGCCGACGACCCGGTGGTGAACGTCGGCGACGAGGACTACGACCCGCTGTTCCCGTTCGGCTGGGGCCTGTCGACGGGCGGCCGCACGTCGCCCCTGGACGAGCAGCGCTTGGAGCTGCAGGATGCGGTACTCGACCCGTCCGACGGCGTCCCGCCGCAGGCCTCGCGGGCGATCGCGAAATCCGACGTGGCATCCCTGGAGGGCCGCGAGGGCCGCGCCCACCAATTCCTGAATACCGCGAGCTAGGGCGGCGAGGTAGAACCCTGGCGAGGTAGAACTCCAGCGCAGGCTGCAGTTCTACCTCGCCCTGGTTCTACCTCGCCACGGGTCTACCTCGCGGAGGTGAGGGCCTGTTCCACGTCCTCGATCAGGTCCTGCGTGTCCTCAAGGCCTACCGAGAGGCGGACGGTCGTCTCCGTGATGCCGACGGCGGCCCGCCCTGCGGCGCCGAGCTTGCGGTGGGTGGTGGTCGCCGGGTGCGTGATGAGGGACTTGGCGTCACCGAGGTTGTTCGAGATGTCGATCACCTGGAGCGCGTCGAGGAACGCGTACGTCCGCTTCTTGGCGGTCTCCGCGTCGGTGCCCTCGGGGACCGCCAGGTCGAACGTGACGACCGTGCCGCCGCCGCTCATCTGGGCCCGCGCGAGCTCGGCCTGCGGGTGGGAGTCGAGGAACGGGTACCGCACGGCGCCCACTCCGGGCAGCGCCTCGAGGGCGTTCGCCACCGTGAGCGCGCCGGCGCCCTGCGCCGCGATGCGTATCGGCAGCGTCTCCAGTCCCTTGAGCAGCGTCCACGCGTTGAACGGCGACAGCGACGGCCCGGTGTTGCGGATGAACGTCTGCACGGGCCCGGTCACGTACTCGGTCGACCCGAGGATCGCTCCGCCCAGCACGCGCCCCTGCCCGTCGATGTGCTTGGTCGCGGAGTAGACGACGACGTCGGCGCCCAGCTCCAGCGGCTTCTGCAGCAGCGGGGTGGCGAACACGTTGTCCAGCACCACGGTCGCCCCGGCGGCGTGCGCGAGGTCGACGACGGCGCGCACGTCCACGATGTCCTGCATCGGGTTGGACGGCGTCTCGAAGAACACCACGTCCGCCGGCGTCGCGAGCGCCTCCTCCCACTGGGACAGCACGTGCCCGTCCACGTAGTCGGTGTGCACGCCCCACTTCTTGAAGATCTCCTCGAAGATCACCACCGTGGACCCGAACAGCGCACGGGCCGCCACGATCCGCGAGCCCGACTGCACGAGCGCGGCCAGCGACGTGAACACCGCCGACATCCCGGTGGCCGTCGCGTAACAGGCCTCCGCGCCCTCCAGCAGGCGCAGGCGCTCCTCGAACGTGTGCACGGTCGGGTTGCCGTAGCGCGAGTAGACGAACCGGTCGACGTCGTGGGCGAACGCCGCCTCGGCCTCGGCGGCCGTGTCGTAGACGTAGCCCTGGGTGAGGTACAGCGCCTCGCTCGTCTCCTGGAACTCGCTGCGCTGGTGCCCGCCGCGCACGGCGAGCGTCGCGGGGCGCACGCCGCTGGGCAGCGGCTTGCGGCCGGACCCGCCGGGGGTGGCGTCAGGCGGGAACGCTCCGGTGACCGTCACTTGGCGGCCTCCGTCCAGGGCAGACCGGCGACTTTCCAGCCCTGCTGGTCCCGGACGCCGTTGGCCCCCGGCGCGCCCTCGAAGCCCTCCAGCACGTTGTACGACGGCGCGACGCCGGCCGCCGTGGCGAGCCGCGCCGCGCCGATCGAACGCTGGCCGGACCGGCAGAGGAAGACGACGGGGCCGCCCGTGACGCCCGCCGCCTTGAGCTCCTCGAGGAACCCGGTGTTAGGGCGTCCGCCGGCTCGCACCCACTCGGCGAAGACCGGCTTCTTGTCCAGCGTCGCCGTGTCGGGGACGCCGATCGCCTGCCACTCGCCCTCCGTACGGACGTCGACGAGCGTGGCGTCCGGGTCGGCTGCGAGAAGGTCCCAGGCCTGCTGGGGAGTGATGTCGCCGGCGTAGCCGTCGGCGGGCCGGGCTCCGAGGTGCGTGGGATCGCTCATGGTGCTCCTCCATCGGTCGTGGCGGTAGCACCCTCGTCCGTCCTCGCCACGGGGCGGGAACGCTGGGTTGCTGCGGCGTCGTCGTGCCACGTCACTCGGCCGCTCGGGATGGTCGTTCGCGATCGTACGACATGTCGTCCGGTGGGTGGGATGCCGTCTCGCACGCTGGTCGGTCTAGAGTCTCGGTGTGGACGAGGCTGTGGACGAGGCTGTGGACGAGCAGGAACTGACCGGCGGCAACACCACCGCCGTCGTGCGGATCGGCAACACCGTGCACCGCGCGGCGGGCCCCTGGACGCCCACGATCCAGAAGCTGCTCGCCCACGTCCGCGCGAGGGGCCTGGCCGAGGTTCCCGAGCCGCTCGGCCTGGACGCCGAGGGCCGCGAGGTCGTCTCGTTCCTGCCCGGCGACGTGCCCGGCTGGCCCGCCCCCGAATGGCTCTGGTCCGAGCGCGTCCTGACCGACGCCGGCCGCCTCCTGCGGCGCTTCCACGACGCCACGGTTGGATTCGCCGACGCCGACGCCGAATGGCGCCTCCCGGTGACCGAGCCCGCCGAGGCGATCTGCCACAACGACGCGGCGCCCTACAACATGGTGTTCCGCGACGGCCGCCTGGTCGGCCTGATCGACGTCGACACCGCCTCGCCGGGCCCGCGGATCCTGGACCTGGCGTATCTCGCCTACCGGCTCGCGCCGCTGTCGGGTGACGCTTTCGCGGGGGCGGCGTACGACGTGGGACACCTGGCCCCCATGGCGCGGCTCGACGCGCTGACCAGAGCTTACGGGATGCCATTTCTGCGCACGGAGGTGCTGGGCGCGACGGTGGGCAAGCTGCGCGACCTGGCCGCCTGGTCCGAGGCCCGGGCGGACGGCGGCGGCCCGGCCGAGCTGCGCGAGCACGCCGTGATGTACCGCGCGGACGCGGACCGGATCGCGGCGCTCGCCGACGCGGCCGCGCCTGCCTGACCGCGTCAGGCCCCGTCCACCCGCCGCTCGATCCGCGCGACGGCCACGCCCACGCCGTCCTCCTCCCGCACCCGGGCAGCCGTCTCGCGGGCCGCACCGGCGGCGGACGCCGCGTCGTCGAGCGCCGTCGCCAGCCGGTCGGCGGTGAGCCGCCCGGCCAGCGGCGCTGCTCCGATCCCGATCTCCTGCACGCGCCGCGCCCAGAACGGCTGGTCCCCCAGGAACGGCTTGATCACCTGCGGAACCCCGGCCCGCAGGGCGGCTGCGACCGTGCCGACGCCGCCGTGGTGCACCGCGACGGAGGTGCGCGGCAGCAGCCAGTCGTGCGGCGCCTGGTCGAGCACGTGGACGGTCTCCGGCACGTCAGACGGCCGGAGCGCGCCCCAGCCCGTCGCCAGCACGGCACGCCGGCCGGACCGGTGCAGCCCGTCGAGCACCGTCCGCGTGAAGGCGTCCGGATCCTTGGCCAGCATGCTGCCGAAGCCGACGTAGACGGGCGGCTCACCGGCGTCCAGGAACCGGGCCAGCGCGTCGGGCGGCGTCCAGCGGTCGTGCGACGCGCCGCTCCAGAAGCCGATCGGCGCCAGCTCCGCGGGCCAGTCGTCCGGCGCGGGCAGCAGGTGCGGGCTCCACGCGTGCAGGATGCCGTCGCGCGCGACCCGGTTGACGAGGCCCGACGTCGGGCCCGTGAGGCCGAGCGCCTCGGACCGCCAGGTGCGCACCATGCGCCGGTACGGCGCCTCGACGGCACCCGCGAGCCGCCAGCTCGCCCGGTTGAGGAACCGGGGTAGCCGGACCGGGCTGAGCGGGGAGGCGAACCGCGCCGTCGGGCTGAACAGCGGGACAGGCAGGGCGGCGATCGACGGCACCCCCAGGCGGTCCGCCAGGTGGTGCGCGCCCAGAGACTTGGGGGCGTAGACGACGACGTCGGCGTCACTGTCCTGCAGCGTGGCCACGTCGTCCAGCCAGCGGCGCAGCAGCGGCAGCGCCGAGCGGGCCGCTGTAACGGACGCGCGCGTCCCCTTCCCCGCGACCTCCGCCTGGAGGGCGAAGATGCCGTCGTCGAGCGGTGCCACCGGAACCCCGCGGGCCGCGGCGTGCTCGGTGAGGCGTCGCGGGGCCGCCAGCAGCGGGTCGTGGCCCGTGCGAGCGAGCCCGGCGGCGAGCGCGGCGAACGGCTCGACGTCGCCCCGGCTGCCCATCGTGACCAGGAGAACCCTCATCGTGTGGCCTCCCACTCGTCCAGGAGGGCGGGGAACCGGTCCGCCATGAAGGCGTACATGTCGCGCATGTTCTCCAGCCGCTTGCGTCGGTGCGGGTCGTCCCCCACTGCGGCCAGCCCGTGGGCGGCGAGCTCCTGGAACGCGTCGAACTCGGCCATCTTCGCCCGGAACGCCCGGCCGAACACGTCCTCGGCGAGGCGATACCGGTCGCGGCGTTCACCCCGGCGCCGGAACCGCTCGACCATCCCCGCCTGTTCGAGCTGGCGCAGTGCCACGCTCATGCTGCTCTTGGCGACGGAGAGGTGTTCGCACAGGTCAGGGGCGTCCGCGCTGTCGTCGTCCGACGCGAGCAGGTGCCCGACGACGCGGCCGGCGGTGCGGCTCAGGCCGAGCCGCTCGTAGAACAGCCCGGCTTCCTCGGTGAAGTCTTCGATGGCGCTCATGCGACCAGCCTATCGCGTTGTTCGGGACGTTCCGAACGAAAGAAACGAGACGCAAGCGGTCCGACATGCGAGACGTCCGTCCCAATCGTTGACATCGCGCGGTGCGGCCACGCAACATTGCGTCAGGTCATGAGCGCCAGCGCGAAGCCCCGGCTCGCTGGCCGGCAACCCTCCCTCCGCGGTGGGGTGCCCCGGGTGACGACCTGGCCGCGTGCAGCCGCACGTGGCAAGCGCGGGGGAACCTCCCCCAGGACTGTGCTGGAGGACGCCATGTCTGCAACCCTCACCCGCGACGCCACGGTGGCCGACGTCGCACCGCTGCGCCCCGTCGTCGGCGGCGCGACGCTCGTCCCGCTCGTGGACGGCACCCGGGTCCCGTACGCCAACCTCGACGTCGCGGCGTCGGCCCCGGCGCTGCAGGCCGTCGCCGACCGGGTCACCCAGGTGCTGCCCCTGTACGCGAGCGTGCACCGCGGTGCGGGGTACCTCTCCCAGGTGAGCACGGCCCTCTACGAGACCGCCCGCCGCACCATCGGCGCGTTCGTGGGCGCCCGCGAGGACGACGTGACGATCGTCACGCGGAACACCACCGACTCCCTGAACCTGCTGGCCGGCTGCGTCCCGGCGCAGGCCGACGGCGAGCCGGGCCGGGTGCTCGTGCTCGACGTCGAGCACCACGCGAACCTGCTGCCGTGGCAGCGCGACACCGACGCGACGGTGCTGACCGGCGGTGGCACCGTGGCCGAGACGCTCGCCCAGATCCGCGAGGAGCTGGCCGACGCCGCCGCGACCCGGCCGTTCGCGCTCCTCGCCCTCACCGGCGCCTCCAACGTGACGGGCGAGTCGCTCCCGGTCGACAGGATCGTCGAGATCGCCCACGAGTTCGGTGCGCGGGTGGTCCTCGACGGCGCCCAGCTCGTGCCACACCGCCGCATCTCGCTGGAGTCGACAGGCGTCGACTACCTGGCCTTCTCCGGGCACAAGACCTACGCCCCGTTCGGTGCGGGTGCCCTGGTGGGCCGCCGCGACTGGCTCGATGCCGGCACGCCGTACCTGGCCGGCGGCGGTGCCGTGCGCCGCGTGCGGGTGGCGGGCACCGACTGGCACGAGGGCCCCGCCCGGCACGAGGCCGGCTCGCCCAACGTGATCGGCGCCGTCGCCCTGGCGGCCGCGTGCGAGGAGCTCGCCGCGCTCGACCCCGCCGAGGTCGCGGCCCACGAGAACGCGCTGCGCCGCCGCCTCGTGGCCGGGCTCGAGGCGATCGACCGGGTCGAGGTCGTGCGGGTCTGGGCCGACGCCGTCGACCCCGTGGGCGTCGTGACCTTCACCGTGACCGGCTACGACCCCGGCCTCGTGGCCGCCTACCTGTCCGCCGAGCACGGCATCGGAGTCCGGGACGGCCGCTTCTGCGCGCACCCGCTGCTCGGCCGCCTCGGGTTCGACGCCGGGGCGGTGCGCGCCTCGGTCGGTGTCGGCACCGCGGGCGAAGAGGTCGAGCGGCTCGTCGCCGCCGTCGGCCGGCTGGTCGCGGAGGGCCCGCAGGCCGGGTACGACGTCGTCGACGGACTCTGGGTGGTGACCGACGACCCGCGCCCGGTCCCCGAGGGCTCCGGCCTCGCGGGCCTGCTGGCGACCGCCGCTCTCGGCTTCGACGAGGCCTTCGGCTGCCTCCCGGACGAGGCCTGACGCGTGTCAGACGTGCAGGTCACCAGAGTGACCTGCACGTCTGACTGCTGGTGTCAGAATGCGAGGGCCACGCAGATGGCGCCCGCCGTCACGTCGAGCCCGATGCACCACAGCGCCAGCGAGCGGTTGACCACCACGTCGCGGCGGTAGTGCACCAGGTCCCACGCGGCGTGCGCGGCCAGGGCGAGCCCCGCGAGGACGAGCCCCAGCTGCGGATCGAGGTACAGGGCCACGGCCGCCACCCCGAAGTAGCCGATCATGGCGGCGGTCTGCGGCCAGGTCGCCGCGCGCCCGCGCGCCAGCCCCACGCCGGCGAGCACGACGCCCACCAGGGCGAACGGGATCCAGCGCGGCAGGTCGCCGAGCTCGGACACGACCGGGATCGCGGACGCCGGGATCACGGCCACCCATCCTGCCCACCGCACGCCGGTCACCGCGGCGGCCAGGTAGCAGAGCGCCGCTACGCCGACGATGGTGGCCGGTTCCTCGGCCGTCGCCCCCTGCCAGGTGCCGCCCGTGGCCGCCGTCGTGCCGACCAGGAGCCCGAAGCCCGCGATCGCCCCGACCACGATCCACGCGGTATTGGTGGGCCAGGTCCCGGTCCAGCGGCTCGGCCGAGCCCGAGCGGCGGTCTCGAATGCCTCCGTCATGGTTCCGTTCCCCTCGTCCCGAGTGCGAGTTGATACCCCCATTGGGTATCCAAGCACCGGCGCGCATGGAGCGGTACCATTTTCGGCCACCGCCGAACCCACGTGTCTGACACGTCAGAGGGGGAAGGCGTGCGGGCGCGGGAGCGCCGCCTCCAGCTGCGCGGCCAGTGCCAGCAGCGTGAGCTCGCCGCCCGGCCGCCCGATGATCTGGACACCCATCGGCAGGCCGGCGGGCGCGTCGGCGGTGGGCTCGGTCCAGTGCGTCGGCACCGTGATCGCGGGCAGCCCGGCGACGTTCAGCATCGACGTGAACGGCGTGTACTGGCACTGCTGCTCGAAGTTTCGTTCCGGGTCCTCGGCGTCGTACCAGCCGATGGGTCGAGGGGTGAGCGCGAGGGCCGGCGTGACGACGGCGTCGTGCGCGCTGACCTGCGCGACCAGCGACCGCTCGTAAGCGGTGAGCGTGCGCACCGCCTCCGCGAGCTGTCGCGCGGGCAGTTCCCGGCCCCGCCGGATCAGCCACCGTGTCAGGGGCTCCAGCTTGCCGAGCGTCTCCGCGTCGTCGATGGGCACCGCCGACGCGCCGCCCATCCACAGGCTTCGGAATGCCGGTGCGTACTCTGGCGCCTCGGCCAGTACCGTCTCGTCGACCTCGTGCCCGAGCCCGGCCAGGGCCCGCACCCCCGCGTCCAGCGCCGCCCGCGCCTCCGGCGACACGGTGATGGCGTAGTACCCGTCCCACGCCGATGAGGTGGTCACCCCGATCCGTGCCACCCGGTCGGCGCGCCCGGGCTCCCCACTTCCCGGCGCGGGCAGCGTCGCGCGCTGAGCGGCGGCCAGGTACGCGCCCGCCGCGTACGACGGCGCACGCAGCGTGTACGGGTGCGCGACGCCGCCCCCGGCGTCCCGCGCGAGCATCGCCTCCAGCAGGAGGGCGGCGTCGGCGACAGTGCGTGCGATCGGCCCGCTGACGACCAGCCCGCCCAGCGAGTCGACGCCGCTGCCCGCGGGCAGCAGCCCGCGCGTCGGCTTGAGGCCGACGACGCCGCAGGCGGCCGCCGGGATGCGGATCGAGCCGCCGCCGTCGGACCCGGGCGCGAACGGGAGCATCCCGGCCGCCACCGCGGCCGCCGCGCCGCCGCTCGACCCGCCCGCACCGCGGGTCAGGTCCCACGGGGTGCGCGCCGGCGGGGCGCCGACGGGCTCGGTGTAGGCGGGAAAGCCGAGCTCGGGCGCCGCGGTCTTGCCGAGGCTGACGATCCCGGCGGCGTCGAGCACCTGGACGATCTCGTCGCTCTCCTCGGCCGGCGGCATGCCCGCGAACGCGCGCGACCCGAAGCCCGTCGGAACCCCCGCGCGGTTCCACAGGTCCTTGTCGCCGGTGGGCATGCCCCACAGGCTGCCCGGTGCCGGGGCCAAGTCCCCGGCCGGCGGCTTCCCGAGACTCGCCGCCCGCTCCCGGGCGAGCTCCGGGGTCACGGTGGCGAAGGCGCCGACGTCGGGGTCGAGCCGCTCCACCCGGTCGAGGAAGTACTCGGTGACCTCGGCGGGCGTGAGCTCGCCGGCGGCAAGGAGGTCGCGGAGCTCGACGGCGGTCCGCTCATGCAGGGGATCCATCCGGTCAGGTTATGCGCTCGTCGGCGGAGGGCCGGGCGGGCATCGACGTGCGGAGGAATGTCTGGCATGTCTCACCCGCTCTACGGGCGATTCAGCCAGATTCATGAACGTGACACGTCGCTCCCAGGAGGCTGACCTGCGCATATGTTCCGCTCAATGTCAAATGGTCTGCTGAGGCAGCAATTCCCGCCGCGCAGAATGCGCTTCTCCGGCATATGTTCAAGGAGTGCCGGCACCTTTACGGCACGCCACCGTGGCGTGCCAGAGGTGACAAGAAAGGTCTCGAAGGGGGAGAGAACTATGCCATTCCTCAATGCAGGTCTCGTTGTGCCGAACGCGGTCGACTGGCTGGAGCCGCTCACGAGCGCGCTCAGCGCGGTCGCGAGCTTCATCCCGAAGCTCCTCGTGTTCCTGGTCGTTTTCCTCATCGGGTACTTCATCGCCAAGGCGATCGCCCGGTTCGTCGGGATGATCCTGACGCGGATCGGCTTCACCAGGGTTCTTGAGCGGGCCGGGGCCAACAGGCTCCTGGCGGGTTCGGGTATCGAGCCGATCTCACTGCTCACGAAGATCATCTACTACTTCATCCTGCTGATCACGCTCCAGCTCGCGCTGAGTGCGTTCGGGCCCACCAATCCGGTGAGCGCGATCGTCAACGACATCGTCGCCTGGCTCCCGAGCCTGGTCGTCGCGATCGTCATCGTGGTGATCGCGGGTGCCATCGCGAATGCGGTGAAGGACCTCATTCTCAACTCCATGGGCCGCGTTTCTTACGGCCCTCTTGTTGCGAAGGCCGTCTCGTTCTTGATCATCGCGCTGGGTGTCATTGCCGCCGTGAACCAGATCGGTGTCGCCACGACGGTGACACTGCCCATCCTCGTGGCATTCCTGGCCACGCTGGCCGGCATTCTGATCGTCGGTGTCGGCGGTGCGCTCATCGGCCCCATGCGGCCGCGCGTCGAGGGTTTCCTCGGCACCCTGTCGTCGGGCGGTGGCGCCGCTGCCACGCCCGCCGCGGAGCCGGGCACCACTCCGGAGGCGGCACCTGGCGCGGCTCCCGCGTCGGGTTCGTTCGCGCCCCCGCCGCCGCGCGACATCTGAGCACCCGGCTGGCAGGTAGGTTCGCGAGGTAGAGCGCCTGTCCGGGTCTCCCTGACGACATCAGGGAGACCCGGACAGGCGCTCTACTCCGCGAACCTGCGTACGGGCCCGAGCGGGTGCCGTCAGTCCTTGCTCAGCAGGTCCTGGGCCTCGCCCAGCACGCCGATGAACCGCTCGAGGTCGGGGTCGTCCTCCGTCGGCTGGAGCGCCACGGTGTCCGCGCCCGCCTTCCCGAACCGGCGCACACCGTCGGCCACAGCCTGCGCGTCGCCCCAAAGCGCGTAGGACGCCAGCGCCGCGTCGTCGGCCACGTCCGTGCCCCAGCCGGTGAGCTCCGCACGCAGCCGCGCGGCGGCGTCCGGGCCTGTTCCCGCGGAGACGTTCTGGATCACCGGGAACGGGTCGGCGGCGTCCCGGCCCGCGACGGCCCTGCCCTCGGCGACCCGCTCCAGCGCGGCCGGGAGCCCGGGCAGGCCGACCGAACCCTCGAGCACCACGCCGTCGCCGACCTGGCCGGCGAGGCGCAGCGACTTCGGCCCCGTCGCGGCCACCGGCACTCGCACGGGCTCGGCCGGCGGCCAGTCCAGTGCGACATCGTCCAGGGACACGTACCTGCCCGACGTCGTCACCCGCTCGCCGGCGAGCAGCGCCCGCAGCGCGGTCGAGTACTCGCGCATGAGAGTCAGTGGCGACGCCGCCTTGACCCCCACCTGGGCCATCCACGACTGCACACCGTGCCCGATGCCGGGTATGAGCCGGCCCGGGAACATCCCGTCGACCGTCGCGACCTCCATCGCGGTGAGCGCCACGTTCCGCAGGGGCGTCGGCATGACGCCGATCCCCACGCGGACCCGGTCCGTGGCGGACAGGATCGCGCTGGCGGCGGAGATCCCGCCCGTCTGGAAACAGTCCTCCCAGAGCCAGATCTCCTCGATCCCCGCCGCCTCGACGGCGCGGGCGAGCGGGATGATGCGGGACGGCGGGGTCGAGGGGCGGATGATGCACGCCAGTGTGGTCATGGCCCACACGCTGTCATGGAGCGAGCGGTCAGATCCAGCCCTTACGTGCGGCGTGCCAACCCAGCTGGATCCGGGTGGAGACGCCGGCGACGCCCATCAGCACCTTGACGCGCCGCTGCACCGTCCGCAGGGACATGCCGAGCTGGTGGGCCACCGACTGGTCGGTGAGGCCGGCCAGCATGAGCGCGAGGATGCGGGTGTCCTCCCGGTCGAGGCCGGACTTCTGCGCTTCCTCCCCCGGCGGGGTGAACGGCGTGGCGTCGCGCCACACGCTCTCGAACAGCGCGATGAGGGCGTCCAGCAGCCCGGACGGGTGGATGATGAGCGCGCCCACCAGGTCGGGCGCCAGGCCGGACCCCTCAGTGCCCGCCTCGACGACGGTCTGGATCGGCACGAACGCGAGCCGGTGGTCGATGATGAACAGCTTGATCGGTACCCGCTCCGACAGCCGAACGTCCTCCCCGTTCTCGATCGCCTCGGCGATGTCGTCGACCCGCAGCACGCCCGTGTCGAGGAACACCCGGTCGATCACCACCCGGTACCGGACGCCGCGCGCCACCGCCTGGTCCTCGGCGGTGTTCTCGTCGGCCGGCATCACGAACACCGGTGGCTTGGTGAAGGACTCGACGGTCTCGCGCGCGCCGAGCTGCAGCTGGATGATGCGGTGCTTCACGGCGTCCGCCCCGCGCACCACGTCGACGACGTCAGTCGCCGGCCGCAGCGCCGACGAACGCCGGAACTCGCTCTCGAGCTCGATCAGCTCCTCCTGCGCCGCGCGGATCTCGTCCTTCCGGAGGGCGAGCAGCGCGCCCAGCGCGATCTCGGGGGGTGCGGCCTGGAAGCGGGAGTCATCGGCGCTCTGCCGGGTCGCCAGGCCGTGGCTCTCCAGCGCGCGGAGCACGTCCAGCGCGTCGCCCGGGTCGCAGCCGAGCCGGCGTCCCAGCTCCGCCGCGTCGAGGGACGGAGAGCCCACCAGGTCGCGGTAGGCGAGCGACTGCGACTTGGTCAGGCCGAGCACGTCGCCGAGCATGGGCATCCTCCCGCGGGACGAGGTTCGCAGCGCCGTCGCGAGGATACGCGATTGATAGCCTCCGGCACGTGAGCACCGAGGACGTGAGCTTTCCCGCCGTCGACGGCGAGCAGGTCGCCGGCCGCTGGTTCCTGCCGGACGGGGAACCGGTGGGCGTCGTGGCGATCGCGCCCGCAATGGCCATGCCCATGCGGTTCTACCGGTACCTCGCGGCCTGGCTCGCGGACGGCGGATACGCCGTGCTCACCTTCTCGTACCGCGGTTCGGAGCCCGAGCTGTACGGCCCGATGCGGGACTCCGCGGTCACCGCCCTCGACTGGTATCACGACGCCGAGGTGGCCGCCGCTCATGCCCGCGCGCGGGCCGACGCCGCCGGCGTGCCGTTCACCTGGGTGGGCCACTCGTTCGGCGGGCAGAGCCTGGGCTTCCTGTCGGACGTCGGTGTCGACCGCTGCGTCATGGTGGCCTCGGGGACGGGCTGGCGGGGCAAGGCCGCCCCGACGATCAAGACCTGGTCGCCGCTGCTGTGGCGGGTCGTCGCACCGGCCGCGACGGCGCTAGCGGGCTACTACCCAGGGCGCCGGCTGCGAATCCTGGACGACCTGCCGGGCGGCGTCATGCGCCAGTGGGGCCGCTGGTGCCTGCACCCGGACTACCTGTTCAGCGAACACCCCGGGCTGCGCGACCGGTTCGCGAAGGTCGAGACGCCGGTCGCCGCCCTCTGGACCGCTGACGACGAGCTGATCTCCCCGGACTCGATCCGGTACTGGAGCCGGGAGTTCCCGAACGCGGAGATCGAGCTCGTCGAGATGCGGGCCGCCGACCATGGCCTGAGCCGCATCGGCCACTCGGGCTTCTTCCGCCCGAAGCGCGCAATCCTCTGGGAGAAGCTCCTCCTCCCCCGCCTGGCCACCACCCTGCCGAGGTAGAACCCCGGCGAGGTAGAACTCTGGCGAGGTAGAACTCTGGCGAGGTAGGAGCGCAGCGAAGTAGGACCGTAGCCAGAAAGCGCGCTCGGCCCCGCTGGCATTCTTGCCCGCTGGCGTTCTACTTCGCCACAGTCCTACCTCGCCAGAGCTCTACCTCGGCGAAGTGGGTCAGAGAGGGGTGATTGTGCCTTGGAAGTGGCGGGTGTTCTTGCCCGAGCGCCAGCCGTCGTAGACGAAGCCCTGGCCGGCGGCAGCCCCGTTCTCGCTGGTCAGGGTTGCCGGGACCGGTTCGGGGCCGTCTGTCGGGGCGGCGTCCCTCGCGTACCGGATCGCCACGTCGACCGTGCCCGGCAGCAGCACGGGCTTGAAGAACTCGACGGTCCACTCGTAGGTGTCGCCCCGTCGCGCCGGGCCGACCTCGGCCAGGGCCCGTGCCGCCGTGTACATCCCGTGCGCGATCGCTCGCGGGAACCCGAACGCCTTGGCGCCCAGGCTCGACGTGTGGATCGGGTTCTGGTCGCCCGAGACCGCGCCGTACGCCCGCCCGGTTCCGCCGCCGAGCTGCCAGCGGGCGGTCGGCAGGGGCGCCGTCCACTCCTCGCGAGGCGCCTCGGCGGCCGGGGCGGCGTCGGGCGCTTCCGGGGCCGCGGCCCCGCCGTCCGGCGCCGTGAAGCCCTTGGCAAGGTACGTCGACACGCCCTGGTAGGCGAGCTCGCCGCCGACCAGCACCTCCGCGACCAGGTCCACCTGGACGCCGCGGCGGTGGGTGCGGGCGTCCTGCGCCCACGCCCGGACCTCGAGCGTCTCGCCCAGGCGCACCGGCCGGAGCACGCGCGCCACGTTCCTGAGATGGACCAGGCCGAGCAGCGGCAGCGGGAAGTCGCCCCGCACCATGACGGCCGTGGCCAGCGGGAACGCCAGCACGTGCAGGAACCCGGCAGGCAGCACCTCGGACGCCGGCTCACCGAGCAGGCGCTGGTACGCCGCGAGGTGAGCCGCCTCGCCCGTGGTTTCGACGCCGACGACCTGGTAGGCCGTCTCGGGCAGCCGGACCGCGCCCTTCGGGCGTTTGCCGACCGAGCCTGCGACACCCCGCACGAACAGCCCGCCCAGCTTCGGCAGCTGGGCCAGCTCGGTCACGCCGTACGACGCCGGTGCTCCCGTCGCGTTGAACGCCATCACTTGCCCAGCATGGACTGGCCGCAGACCCGCAGCACCTGACCGTTGACGCCGTCGGCCGCCGGGGAGGACAGGAACGCGATCGCCTCGGCGACGTCGAGCGGCAGGCCGCCCTGCTGGAGCGACGGGAGGACGCGTCGGCCCACCTCCCGCGTGCCGAACGGGATCGACCTGGTCATCTCGGTCTCGATGAAGCCCGGCGCCACCGCGTTCGCGGTGCCGCCCAGCTCGGCCACGAGCGGCGCGGTCGCGGCGGTGTGGCCGATCACCCCGGACTTCGAGTACGCGTAGTTGGTCTGGCCCTTCCCGCCCGCGATGCCCGACGTCGAGGCGAGCGACACGATGCGCAGGCCCTCCACCCCGGCGGCCAGCAGCTGCTCGTTGATGCGCAGCTGCGAGGCGAGGTTGACCGCGATGACGGCGTCCCACTGGGCGGGCTTCATGTTCGCGAGCAGCTTGTCGCGCAGGATGCCCGCGTTGTGCACCAGGATGTCGAGGCCTCCGAGGTGCCTGGCGGCTTCCAGGATCTTGGTGCCGGCGTCGGCGGCCGTCACGTCGAGCTGCACGGCTGTGCCCTTGACCTCGTTCGCGACCGCGGCCAGCGACTCGCCCGCCGCGGGCACGTCCACGACCACGACCTTGGCGCCGTCGCGGGCCAGGGTGCGCGCGATCGCGGCGCCGATGCCGCGCGCGGCACCCGTCACGACGGCGACCTTGCCGGCCAGCGGCCGCTCCCAGTCGACGTCGGACGGCGCCTCCGACGGGCCGACGGGCAGCACCTGACCGTCGACGTACGCCGACTTGGCCGACAGGAAGAAGCGGAGCGTGCCGAGCGCCGACGCCGAGTCGACGGCGGCGCCGCCGGTCAGCTGCACCCCGTTCGCCGTGGCGCCGTCCCGCAGCTCCTTGCCGACCGAGCGCGTGAAGCCCTCGAAACCGGCTCGCGTCGCGGCGAGCGTCGGCGAGTCCCCGGCCTCGGCCGCCCGGGACACCACGACGACCCGGCCGTTGCCGGCGAGCCTGCGCAGCGTGCCGCCCAGGGCGAGCACCGCCTCCGACACGGCCTCGGGGGTCTCGGCGGCCGTGCCCACGAGCACGACGCCACCCCACCGGGCGTCGCCGGCGTCCTCGGGCGTGCGGCGCACGTCGACGTCCCAGGTCATGAGGGCCTTGGCGAGCGCGTCGGCGTCGGCGGCCGAGGCGTCGTCGGACACGACGAGCACCGGGCCCACCGTCAGCGGAGCGTCGGGCACATAGCGGCGCAGGATCGCCGGGCGGGGGAGGCCCAGTTGCTTCGAGAGCTTCTTACCGAGTCCGCCGTTTACGAACCTGGTGTAGTTGTCAGCCACGGGTTTCCTTCCAGTTCTGGGGAGATCAGACCGACTCGACGATGGCGACGGCGCCCAGGCCGCCCGCCGCGCAGACCGAGATCAGCGCCCGTGCGGGCTGCCCGGTCTCGGCGGCCTTCGCGGCCACCAGCTTCGCGGCGGTGGCGATGATGCGGCCGCCGGTCGCGGCGAACGGATGGCCTGCGGCGAGCGAGGAGCCGTTCACGTTGAGCTTGCTGCGGTCGATCTTGCCGAGCGCGCCGTCCAGGCCGAGCTCGGTGCGGCAGTACTCCTCGTCCTCCCATGCGGCGAGCGTGGTCAGCACGGTGGAGGCGAACGCCTCGTGGATCTCGAAGAAGTCGATGTCTTCCAGCCGCAGGTCGTTGCGGGCCAGCAGGCGCGGCACGGCGGCGGCCGGGGCCATGAGCAGTCCCTCGTGGCCGTGCACGAAGTCGACGGCGGCGGTCTCGGCGTCCACGAACTTCGCCAGGATCGGCAGGTCGCGTTCCTCGGCCCACGCGCGTGACGAGAACAGGACGGCGGAGGCGCCGTCGGTCAGCGGGGTGGAGTTGCCGGCGGTCATCGTCGCCTGCTCCCCGAGCTTGGCGCCGAAGACCGGCTTGAGCTTCGCGAGCTTCTCGAGCGAGGTGTCGGGACGCATGTTGTCGTCGCGGGTCAGGCCCTTGTACGGGGTGACCAGGTCGTCGAAGAAGCCGGACTCCCAGGCGCGGGCGAGGTTCTGGTGCGAGTTGTACGCCACCTCGTCCTGGTCCTCGCGGGTGATGCCCCACTTGGCGGTGGTGATGGCCTGGTGCTCGCCCATGGAGAGGTGCGTGCGCGGCTCCCCGGTGCTCGGGCTGACGGGGGCCAGGTCCTTCGGGCGGATCGCGGCGAGCGCCTTGAGCTTCCCACCGGTCGTCTTGGCGTGGTTTGCGTCCAGGAGGGCTGCGCGCAGGCGGTCGCTGACGACAATGGGCGCGTCCGACACGGTGTCCGTGCCGCCGGCGATCGCGGACTCGATCTGGCCGAGCTTGATCTTGTTGGTCACCGCGATGGCGGCCTCGAGGCCGGTGGCGCAGGCCTGCTGCACGTCGTAGGCCGGCGTCGTGGGCGCCAGCGAGGAGCCCAGCACGGACTCGCGGATCAGGTTGAAGTTCTTGCTGTGCTTCAGCACAGCGCCGCCGGCGACCTCACCCAGGCGTTCGCCCTGCAGGCCGAACCGGGCGACGAGGCCCTCGAGCGCTGCGGTGAACATGTCCTGGTTGCTGGTGCGGACGTACTTCTTGCCGGCGCGGGAGAACGGGATGCGGTTGCCGCCGATGATGACGGCCTCGCGCGTGGACGGGACGGGGGAGGGGGTAGTGGACACGTCGCTGTTCCTTCTCACTCATCGTCGGGCAGGGTGGCTTCTTGGTTTGAGCCTGGTCGAGACCGGGGCGGGCCGCGACCCGGCCTCGACCGGGATGGTGCCCAGGACTCACAGTACCTGATACTCTCAGTCTCGTGAGACGAATCACAAGACCGCTAGCGAGTCACGGTGGGGAGGCGGACTGATGAGCATCGGAGTCGACGGTCGTTCGACCCGCTGGGACGACCACCGCACGGCGCGCCGGGCCGAGCTCGTCCGCGCCGCGCGCAAGGCCGTGCACCGCCTCGGACCCGCGGTGTCGATGGACGAGATCGCCGCCGCCGCCGGCACGTCCAAGTCCATCGTCTACCGCTACTTCGACGACAAGGCCGGGCTCCGGCTCGCCGTCGCCGAGACCGTGGTGATGCAGATGCACGACGCCCTGCGGGCCGCCGCGCAGGGTGCCGACAGCCCCGAGATGGCGCTCCGCGAGATGGTACGGGTCTACCTCGAGATGATCGAGAGCTCGCCCAACGTCTACTGGTTCGTCACCCGGACCGCAATCGGCGGGAACGAGCCGGCGCCGGTCGAGAGCGGCCGCCGCGGCCGTCGTGCCCCGGCCGCCGAGGACGTGGTCGATGCCGCGGTGCCGACCACGCCAGTCGACCTGCACCCCCTGGGCGCCTACCTCGACTCGGTGATCGAGCTCGTCGCCGAACCGTTCGCGCGGGCCACCGACGTCCCCCATGCCGACGCCGCGGCCTGGGCCGCGGGCGCCGTCGGTTTCGTGCGGGGCTCCGGTGAGTGGTGGCTCGGCCACCGCAACGTCGAGGCCAGCCCGTTGACCCGGGAGGAGCTCACCGAGCGCGTGTCGCTCTGGCTCTGGACCGGCCCGGTGGGCGTGCTGCACCACAACCGTCCCGGCTCCGCATCCGTGACCGCCTGACCCTGACCGCCCTCCCGCGAACCCCATCCTCCCGAGAACCTGAACCTGGCCCCGCCGGCCGAACACCGAGGAGAACCGATGACGACCACCTCCGAGCCCGTGACCACCCCCACGGCCACCGAGGCCGTGGCGCCCCAGCCCGAGGCGACCCGTCCGGCGTCGGGCGTCCGCGTGGACGTGCCCGCCCTGCAGCACATGCTGCTCGGTCGTTGGCCCGAGGAGCGTTCGGAGGCGCGTCGCCTGGTGGCCGCGCACCCCGAGCTCTGGAAGAAGGAAGGGATCACCAAGGAGGAGCACCGGGAGATCACCCTCGCCCAGATGAAGGAGCTGGTGACCTACCGCCAGGTTCTCCGGGCGTTCCCGGAGCGGCTCGGCGGTCGTGACCAGGCGGGCGCCAACCTGGTGGGCTTCGAGGAGCTCGTCGCCGCCGACCCGTCGCTGCAGATCAAGTCCGGCGTGCAGTGGGGCCTCTTCGCCGCCGCGATCCTCCATCTGGGCACCGAGGAGCAGCAGGACCGGCTCCTCCCCAGCGCGATGGACCTTTCGGTCCCCGGCGCCTTCGCGATGACCGAGACGGGCCACGGCTCCGACGTCGCCTCGATCGGCACCACCGCGACGTACGACCCGGAGACCGAGGAGTTCCTGCTCAACACCCCGTTCCGCGGGGCGTGGAAGCAGTACCTCGGCAACGCGGCCGAGCACGGCGTCGCCGCCACGGTGTTCGCGCAGCTCATCACCAACGGCGTCGACCACGGTGTGCACTGCTTCTACGTGCCCATCCGCGACCCCCAGACCATGGAGTTCCTGTCCGGCGTCGGCGGTGAGGACGACGACCAGAAGGGCGGCCTCAACGGCATCGACAACGGCAAGCTGTACTTCACGAACGTGCGCGTGCCCCGGAGGGACCTGCTCGCCCGCTACGGCCAGGTGGCCGCGGACGGCACCTACACCTCCTCGATCGACAGCCCCGGTCGTCGCTTCTTCACCATGCTGGGCGCCCTGGTGCAGGGCCGAGTGTCCCTCGACGGCGCGGCGATCACCGCGGCCAAGATCGGCCTCGCGATCGCCACGAAGTACGCCGACCAGCGCCGCCAGTTCTCGCCGTCGGCCGGCGCCGACGAGCTGACGCTGCTCGACTACGCGACGCACCGCCGCCGGCTCTTCCCCAAGATCGCCGAGGCGTACGCGATGCACTTCGCGCACGACGAGCTGCTCGACCTGTTCGACGCGGTTTTCTCTGGCCGCGAGGACACCCCGGCCATGCGCGAGGACCTGGAGACGACGGCGGCCGCGCTCAAGGCGACGTCCACCTGGTACGCCCTCGACACCCTGCAGGAGTGCCGCGAGGCCTGCGGCGGAGCCGGCTTCCTCTCCGAGAACCGGTTCACGAGCCTGCGCGCGGACCTCGATATCTACGCGACGTTCGAGGGTGACAACCACGTGCTGCTGCAGCTCGCGGCCAAGCGCCTCGTAGGGGACTACGGCAAGAAGATGGCGAAGGCCGCCAAGACCCCGGCCGGTATGGCGGGCATCGTGGCCGGGCAGGCCAAGGACGCGCTGCTGCACAAGCTCCCGCTGAAGAAGCTCGGCCAGTCGGTGGCCGACGGCGGCGGCGCACGCTCGGCGGACCGGTTGCTGGACGCCGAACTGCAGCGCGCGCTGATCGCCGACCGCTTCGAGGGCATGGTCGCGGACGTCGCGATGGGCATGCGGCCCGCGCTCAAGGCCGACTCGATCAAGGCGCAGGAGATCTTCGACGCCCACCAGGTGCGCCTCCTCGCCTCCGCGGAGGCATGGGCCGAGCTGGTGCGCTGGGACGCGTTCACGAAGGCGATCGCCAAGATGTCCGACGCCGGCACCCGCCAGGTGCTCACGCTGCTCCGCGACATCTACGGCCTGACCACCATCGAGCGTCACCTCGACTGGCACCTGGTCAACGGCCGCATCTCGGCGGGGCGGGCGAAGGCCGTGACGACGACGATCGACCGGCTGCTCAAGGAGCTCCGCCCGCACGTGCTCGACGTCGTCGACGCCTGGGGCTTCACGCAGGAGCACCTGCGTGCCCCGATCGCCGACGGCTCGGAGAAGGTGCGCCAGGACGAGGCGCGCGCCTACTACCGCGAGCTGCGCGCGAGCGGCACGGCACCGATCAGCGAGAAGGAGCTGCGCAAGCAGGAGGCCAAGCGGGCCTGACGCCCGTGGTCACGCGGCGTCGGGTACCGACGCCACGACGGGGACGGGGAGCTGCTGCACGGGAGCCGGGACGGGCTCCGCGGCGGACTCCTCGTCCTCCTCCACCGGACGCGCGAGCGGCCCGCCGAGCGTGACCGGGACGCGCAGCTCCGGCACTGGCTCCGGCGTCGCCCGGGCGACAAGGAAAGTGCCCGCCAGCCCCAGGAGGGCGGCGAGCACCGTGAGCGGTATGAGCTGGTACGCGAGAGTGAACCCGAGCAGTACGCCGCTGCCCACGGCCACGATCGATCCCAGGACTAGTACACGGGTCATCAGGAGCCTCCCTGCCAAGGTGTCTCCGAGGAGCAAATGCCTGACCCCAGGTGGTAACTCCCGTGGATCGCTGGGCGTCCGCGCATGGTGCCCAGGCGCTTGGGAGCGCACGGCACCATCAGCGGAGGTCCGGCTGAGCTGGGGCTCATCAGATTGTGTGGCGAGCCTGCCTCGCCGTCGTTTCCAGGAAACCCCAACCCGCCTTGGTTCGCACCTCGAATCGCCCCGCGCCTGGTCACGACTCGGTCACGACTCCGGTTGCCGGACGGCCTGGGTCAGACCGGGCGCGTCAGACGGGGTTGCACTGCGCGGTGGCGGTGAGGATCAGTCCGACCTCGGGTCGCCAGGGTTCGAGGTTCCACGTGGCCTTCTCCGGCGCGCCTACCGCATGACACACGAGCTGGTCGTCCATGGTGGTGCTGCCCGCGTCCGGCTCGGCGGCCACGAGCTGCGTCCGGATCAGGTCGACGCCCGCCTGGCCTGCGTGCCGGGCCCAGTCCGCCGGGTCGACGGCGAGCGAGCGCCCGCCCTCGTTCTCCCCCCAGGTGGCACTCTCTATCGCGTCCGTCCCGACCGCGAGGGTGACCTGCAGGGGCCCGGACCCTGCGGTCCCGGACCCCTGTACCGGCCTGACCCGGTCGTCCACCTCCACTCTGGCGTGGGTCGCGTCGGTATCGGTGACATCGATGCGGGGCGTGTTGCCCTCGGTGCCCGACGGCGGTGCGGGCGGGCCGATCGCCGCGACGGGGGTGCCGTTGCCGTCGAGCACCGTGATGCTGCCGTCGGTGTCGACGTCGAGCGCGCCGGGCGAGACGAGAGCCACGCGCGCCGAGCCGCCGCGGGCGAGGGCCAGGGTGACCGTGTGCAGGCCCGGCGTGACCTCGTCGGCCGTCACGACGGGCGCCTTCCGCGCGGCGACGCGGAGGACCACTCCGTCGATGGTGATCGTCCTGGCGCGCAGCTTCGGACGGCTGTCGCCGGCTGCCTCCGGATCCCTGGATGTGGGTGGCGGCTGCGATGCTTCGGACGTCGCTCCGGACTCGGTCCCGCCCCTGTCCGCCCGTTCGCGCACGTCGCAGCCGCTGATCGCGAGGAGCGTGGCCAGCGCGGCGCACACAGCGAAGGGCCGCGCAACGGCTGGTCGGATGGGCACGGACCCATTGTGCGGGTAGCCGGCGCGGTCGGCGTGCCGGGGTGGCGCGTGTCGGCGCCACCCTCTATGTTTAGAACATGCGTTCGAACAAGGTGGTGGTGACTCAGGGTCCGGTCAACGTGCCGGGCCGGTCTCCGCGTGGTGCGGTCGCACCGCGCGAGTCGGGGTTCGCGGGCGGTTTCGCGAATCTCACGGAGGCGGTCGACGCCGTGGCGGCGGTCGATGCGCTCCTTGCCTCGCTCGCTGCCTCGCGTGCCGTGCTCATGGAATCGGTCCGGGAGTGGGTGGCCGACCAGCCCGAGCTGTTCGGCGCTCCTGAGGCTGAGGCGGACGACGTCGCGGGGCTCGCGCCGGAGCTCGTCGAGCAGCTCGCCAGGGCGCTGCGGGTGCCGGAGGGCTCTGCGATCGCGTTCATCGAGGAGTCCCGTGCGCTGGTGCACGAGCATCCGCGCACGCTGGCCGCGCTGCGTGGCGGGCACATCAGCCACGCGCACGCGCAGACGATCCTCGGGTACACCGACGGGCTGCGCCGGGCCAACCGGGTGGCGCTGGAAACCCGCCTGCTCAAGCACGCGCGCACCACGACGCCCGGGGAGCTGAGCCTCGTCGCGCGGACCGAGCGCGAGCGGCGGCTCCGGCCGGAACGCAAGGCAGAGCCGCGGGTCGCTCCGGCGGCCAGAGCCAGGCGTCAGCGGGTCAGCGCTTCCCCCAGAGGTCGTCCCACGCGGTGAAGGGGTCGGCGGAGGGGTTCTGCTGCGGGCTGCCGCCCGCGGCGACCGCCGGCGTCTGCCCGCCCCAGCCGGTGTTGCCCCAGGCGGGATTTCCCCACGTGGCCCCGTTCGGGTCGGGCTCGACCTGGGCGCCGGCGTCGTGGTCGGCGCCGTACTGAGACCAGGTCTCCTGGGCATACGGCTCGCCGGGCTGCTGTTCGTCCGTCCCGTACTGCTCGGGCGCGGCGGCGTATGTGTCGTACGGGGCGTCGTATCCCTCCGGCGGCGCGGCGTCGTGGGGCGCCTGGCTGGGCTCGGGCCAGTGCTGTGCCGACGCGGTCTGCCCCGACCACGGCGCTGCCGACTGGTCCGGTCCCGGCCAGGGCGTCGTCGGATCCGGCTGGGCCGGGCCGGTGAGCGCGTCCTGGGCCGGGGCGCCCGGGGCTGCCGCGCCGTAGCCGTGGGCGCCATAGCTCTGCGCGGCGTACGGGACGTGGCCCGAGTCGTCCCGCTCGCGACTCCGCGAGGGCGGGAGCGACGGGTAGCCGCTGTCGTTCGGCGCGGGGGCGGTCACCGCGGCGAACGTGGTGGTGGCGAGGTACTGCTCGAACGGGACGTCGAACGTCTCGTCGTCCGACCACGCCGCGTCCCAGGCCGCCGCGACCCGTGGCGCCGTCGAGCGCCGGCCGTCGTCCGGCATCGGGGGGATCCTGATCTCGCCCGAGCTGTGCAGCACCTGGTCGTGCACCTGCCCCGCCCAGTTGACCGCGAGCTCGAAGCGCATGGTGCCGAGGCCGTTCACCCCGAGCTCGCCCCCGACGGCGGGGTGCGGGTTGAACGTGTACACGTCCTCCTCGCCCAGGTGGATGCCGCGGCTCCGCGCGTCGCGGACCAGGTCGTCCATGAGATACGTAGCGCGGCCTTCCGGCGACTCGAGTTCCGCGTACATCGTGACGGCTGAGGTCCAGCGGAGCTCGAGCGTGCCCTCGACCGTGTCCAGGAACCACCATCCGTCCAGCGACTCGAGGAAGATGTCGCCGAAACAGGTCGCGAAGCGAGGAGTCTGCTCGCGAATCCCCATCCACCGCCATGAGGCAAGCCCGAACTCGAAGGCAACCTTCGGAAAAGTTCGGAGCAGCTTCATGTCCGAATGAAACCACTACCGGGTAAACGACGGGAACCCCCCGATGACATCTTTGTTACGTCAGAACTCAATAGCGGCCGCCGACTCAGGCCAGGCCCGACTGGTAGGCGAACACCACGAGCTGGGCGCGGTCGCGTGCGGACAGCTTGATCATCGCGCGCGACACATGGGTCCGGGCGGTGGCGGGGCTGAGCACCAGGTGCTCGGCGATCTCGTGGTTGCTCATCCCCTGCGCCACGAGGGAGACCACCTCGTGCTCGCGGTCGGTCAGGTCCCCGATCCGCGGGTGCGGCACGAGGGCGCGTGGCGAGGCGGCGGTGAACTCCCTGATCAGGGTTCGCGTGGCCGACGGCGCGAGCAGCGCACCGCCGTCGTGCACCGTGCGGATGGCGGCGACGAGGTCGGCCGGCGGCGTGTTCTTCAGGAGGAAGCCGCTGGCCCCGGCGCGCAGGCCGTCGACCACGTACTGGTCGTGCTCGAACGTCGTGAGCACCACGACGCGGGTGGCGGTGAGATCGGGGTCCTCGGCGATGCGCCGCGTGGCCTCGATGCCGTCGATGCCCGGCATCCGGATGTCCATGAGCACCACGTCCGGCCGCAGGCGGCGGGCCTCGGCCACGGCGGCGATACCGTCGGCGGCCTCGCCCGCGACAGTGGTGTCCTCCTCACCGGCGATGAGGGCTCGCAGGCCCATCCGGACCAGGTCCTGGTCGTCCACGAGCAGTACCGAGATCATGCGACACCTCCAACGGGCAGGGCCGCCCGCACCTCGAAGGACTCGTCGACGGGCCCGGCGTCGAGCTGCCCGCCCAGGGACTCGACACGATGCCGCATCCCGGTGATGCCGAAGCCGGCGACGAAGGCGCTGCCCGGCGCGCGGGGGTTGCGTACGGCCAGCCGGACGCCGTCCGGCTCGTACACGACCTCGACGCGTGCCGCCGAACCTTCCCCGTGCTTGACCACGTTCGTCAGCGACTCCTGGAGGACACGGTAGGCGGCGAGGTCGACGGCGTCGGGCAGCGGCCTGGGCGTGCCGCTGACCTCGAGGTCCACGGAGACCCCCGCGGTGCGCACTCGTTCTGCCAGCACCTCCAGGTTGGCGAGCCCGGCCGTCGGAGCACGCTCGGGGCCCGACCCGGAGGTGGAACCGGGCCGGATCTCCGCGAGCGTGGTCCGCAGCTCCGTCAGGGCCTCGTTCGCGGCCTTCGAGATGGCCTCCAGGGCCGTGGCCGCATCCTGCGGCCGGCCCAGGTGGAGCGCGATGTCGGCCTGCATCTGGATGGCGGCCAGCCCGTGCCCGACGACGTCGTGCACCTCGTGCGCGAGCTGCAGCCGCTCGTCGTCGCGTGCCTGCTGCTCCGCCGCGTCCCGCTCGGCAGCCCGGGCCTCGTGCCACATCCGCCGCGCGACGCCGATGCTGAACGGCACCATCACGATGGCGCTCGCCGGGATCAGCCCCTCCGGCATGCCGAGCGCCGCCGGATGCGTGAAGACGTGCACCAGGAGCAGCATCAGCGTCGCCCCGGCGTACAGCAGGGCAGGGCGCAGCGGGCGGTTCCGGGCCAGGGAGTAGACCGCCACCACCAGGCACACCATCACCGGGCCGTACGGGTAGGCGAGCAGCAGGTAGGTGACCGTGGCAGCGACGACCACACCCAGCGCGGGCACCGGCCAGCGGGTACGGAAGAGCGTTCCCACCGCGGCCGTCATCGCCAGCACATATGCCGTGCCGTCGACCGGGCGGACTCCGTACGCCTCGCCCAGGAACGGCAGCGAGACCAGCGTGAGCGCCGTCAGCGCCGCCGTCACACCCACGTCGACCAGACGCAGCTTCCCCATGTTCCTCACCTCCAGCCCCACTGTGGCCGACGGCGGACCCGGCGTCACCCCCCGCGCGCCGTATGCCGGTGTACGCACCCGGACGTAGGCGACGCCGCCCGGCGACGTCGGGCGGCGCAGGCCGAGTGCCGTCCCACGGCCGATCCCCCGCCGGACCGGGGCCGGGACGCTGGGACCGTGGACGCCGCCCGGCGTCCGAGGAGGGACAGGACCATGAAACTCAGGGGAGTCGCCATCGCCGGACTCGTCGTCGCGACGATCGGCATCTACGTGGCACGGGCGGGCGGCGCGCCGGCGCCGATCGTGCCGCCGGCCGTCGTGCTCATGGTCGTGGCAGCGGTGCTGCTCGCCGTGTTCCGCACCCGGACCTGGCCCGCGGTCGTCGCCGTGGTCGTGGCGCTCGCGGAGGCCGCGGGCGTCGTCGCGACCGGGAGCCTCGGCAACCTCGGCTTCGCCGAGCCGCTGCTGGGTGCGGGGACGGCCCTGCGTGTCGTCGGTGTGCTTGCGACGCTCGCGGCGGGGACGGTGCTCGTGGTGCGGCGCCCGTCCCGGACGGGGCCGGCCCGTTCCGCGGGGGAGGTGACACCGTGAAGCTGGCACCGCGCGCCCGCAAGGCCGTGCTGACCGTGCACATCGTGTCGTCCGGGGCGTGGATCGGCATCGACGTGCTCGTCGCCGTGCTCGTCGGGGTGGGTCTCGCCGGCGGCTCGGACGCCGCCCGCGGGCTCGCCCTGCGCGCCCTCGCCGAGTTCGTCGTTGCGCCCATGCTGATCTCCGGGCTCGTCTGCCTCGGCTCGGGCGTGCTGCTCGGCCTCGCGACCAAGTGGGGCCTGGTGCGCTACTGGTGGGTGGCGGTCAAGCTCGTGATGAACGTGCTGCTGTGCGTCCTGATCGTCGTGGCGCTGCAACCGGGCATGGCCGACGTCGGCGCCGCCGGCGTCGCGATCGAGGCCGGCCAGGTCCCGGCCACCGACCTCTCGAACCTCGTGTTCCCGCCTGCGGTGTCGCTCACCATGCTCGCCGTGGCCACCCTGCTCTCCGTGTACAAGCCAGGAGGCCGCAGGCGCTCGCGGACGGCGCCCCGGGGCGTCTCCGGGGGCACGACCCGGGCAATGTCAGAGGCACGGCCTACCGTGCACGCATGAGCATCGAAGGACGGGCCGCTACGGGACGGGCCATCGAGGTGCGGGACGCGGAGCCCGCGGAGTACGCGGCGGTCGGCGAGATCGTCGCGGAGGCGTTCTTCGCGGACGGGCAGCTCGAGGCGCCCGACGCCGTCTTCTACGCTGACGTCCTGCGGGACGTCGCGAGCCGCGCGGCTGCCGCGGAGATCATCGTGGCGCTGGCCGACGGCGTCGTGGTGGGTGGCGTGACCTTCGTGCCGCACGGCGGCCCCATGGCTGACATCGCCCGGGACGGCGAGGCGGAGATCCGCATGCTCGGCGTGGCGCCGGACGCCCAGGGCAGGGGCGTCGGCACCGCGCTGATGCGGGAGTGCCTGGCCCGCGCGGCCAGGACGCGGTCCGCGGGCGGCGCGGGGACGTTGCGGGTCGTGCTCTCCACCCAGACCGTCGCCCACGGCTCGCACCGGCTCTACGAGCGGCTCGGGTTCGTGCGCGAACCCGCCCGCGACTGGACGCCCGTGCCGGGCGTGGGCCTGCTCTGCTACGTGCTGGAGCTGTAACGACGTCCTGCTGCTGTCACGACGTCCGGGGGCTGTAGCCCGGCCGGCGCGGCCACCGCAGCAGCCCCGACGTGATCGCCACGCCCAGCAGGAGCAGCACGCCCCCGCCGGCCTCCGCCCCGTTGGGCACCTCGCCCTGCACGAGCCAGGCCACGGTCATTCCGACAACCGGCACCAGCATCGTGAACGGCACCACCGCGCTCGCCCGGTACCGGTCCAGCAGCGTGTTCCAGACGCCGTAGCCCACCAGGCTCGCGAGCCACGCGGTGTACAGGGTCGACAGCACGGCGGCCCAGGTCGGGTGCGTCAGCGAGTAGCCGACGGCGGCCGGGCCGTCCAGCACCAGGGCCAGCGCGAACATCGGCACCGGCACCACGAGCGCCGACCACACTGTCATCGACAGACCGGCCAGCGGGCTCTGCCGGGTGCCGGCCGCCTGCGTCGCAGAACCCAGCCGCCGCACTATCACGTTGCCGGTCGCCCACGACGCCGCGGCGGCGATCGTGAGCAGGAACGCGAGCCCCGGCGTCGCCGCCGACCGGCCGATCCCGACGATCACCAGGCCCACCGCACCGAGCAGAACCCCGACGAGCTGCGGCGTCGTGGGGCGCTCGCGGAGCGCGACCGTCGCGAACAGGACGGTGAGGACCACCTGCGCCTGGAGCACGAGCGAGGCGAGGCCGGGCGGCATGCCGAGCCACATCGCCGTGTACAGGAGGGCGAACTGGCCGAGGCTGAGGAACAGCCCGACCACCAGCACGTCCTTCCATCCGGCCGCCGGGCGGGGCACCAGGAAGATCGCCGGGACCAGCACGACGACGAAGCGGATCGCGACGAACAGCACGGGCGGTACGTCGCCGACGCCGAGGTCGATCGCGAGGAAGTTCGCGCCCCAGATGATCATGACGAGCACGGCGAGCAGCGAGTGGCGCAGGGGCATGCGGTCATCGTCGGCCGGAGCAACCCTGTACGTCCAGCGAGTATCTCTGGTCGAGTGTTCAGCGGGACTGAACGGTCGAGTGCCGCTGACTACGTGTTTTCCCGATCTTGTTCCACGGATCGGGTGAAAAGTAGCGTCTCCTGACAATTGCCAGTGCGATCGACCGCACTCCCGCGACGCAGCGTGTGCCACGGGAGACACATGTTCGCGAAGGAGCGTCCGATGCGTAGCACGAGACACCGCACCATCCGCACCACCGGCACGGCGGCTGCTGCCGCGGCCCTCGTCCTGTCCGCCTCGCTCGTCGCCTCCGCGGCGGCCCCGAAGGCGCCCGACGGCGGCTCCGCACCGCCCGCGCGGGACGCCGCCGTCGGCGCGCTGACCTGGTCCGACGAGTTCGACGGCGCCGCCGGCAGTGCCCCCGACCCAGCCAACTGGAACCACGAGACCGGTGGCGGCGGCTGGGGCAACAACGAGCTGCAGACCTATACGGACTCCCGGGACAACTCGGCGCTGGACGGCAACGGGAACCTCGTCATCACCGCCCGGCAGGACGGCGGTGGCTACACCTCGGCCCGCCTGACCACCAAGGGCAAGGTCCAGCCCCGGTACGGGCGCCTGGAGGCCCGCATCCAGATCCCGCGCGGGCAAGGCATCTGGCCCGCGTTCTGGATGCTCGGCGGCCAGTTCCCGAACACCCCGTGGCCCGACTCCGGCGAGATCGACATCATGGAGAACGTCGGTTACGAGCCCCACATGGTGCACGGCACCCTGCACGGCCCGGGCTATTCGGGGGGCAACGGCATCGGTGCCGCGTACACCCACCCGCAGGGCTGGTCGTTCGCCGACACGTTCCACACGTTCGCGATCGACTGGTCCCCCGGGTCCATCACCTGGTCGGTGGACGGGGTGGCCTACCAGACCCGTACCACCGCCGACACGGGCGGAAACCCGTGGGTGTTCGACCAGCCGTTCTTCTTCATCCTGAACGTCGCCGTCGGCGGCAACTGGCCGGGCAACCCGGACGGCACCACCCAGTTCCCGCAGCAGATGGTCGTCGACTACGTGCGTGTGTACGACTCCCAGCTCTGACCGGCACACCGGCATGTCAGACGCACAGGTCACTCCCGTGACCGGTGCGTCTGACATGTAGCGGGGTTCTGGCGGCGGGCGGTCACGGCGTCCGACGGCGGTGGGACCGCTCTGGTGCGTGACCCGTCGTAGACTGGCGGGGCGCTTCGGCGCCCAGAAACCTACCCCGCACGCGAGGAACTACATGACCGCGCCCGCGTTCCAGGCACCCTCCCGCCCGAATTTCGACGCTCCGAGACTGGACACCGTCGAGATCGCCGCGGCCACCCCCGACGAGGTGCAGCCGTACGGTGAGCTCGGACTCAAGGAGGACGAGTACCAGCGCATCAAGGACATCCTGGGCCGCCGCCCCACCGCGGCCGAGCTCGCGATGTACTCCGTGATGTGGAGCGAACACTGCTCCTACAAGTCGTCGAAGGTGCACCTGAGCAAGTTCGGCGAGAAGGTCACCGACGAGATGAAGGAGCACCTCCTCGTCGGTATCGGTGAGAACGCCGGCGTCGTCGACATCGGAGACGGCTGGGCCGTCACCTTCAAGGTCGAGTCGCACAACCACCCGTCGTTCGTCGAGCCGTACCAGGGCGCCGCGACCGGCGTGGGCGGCATCGTCCGCGACATCATCTCGATGGGCGCGCGCCCCGTGGCGGTCATGGACCAGCTGCGCTTCGGCGCCGTCGACCACCCGGACACGGCGCGCGTCGTGCACGGCGTCGTCTCCGGCGTCGGCGGCTACGGCAACTCCCTGGGCCTGCCGAACATCGGCGGCGAGCTCGTCTTCGACGGCTCCTACCAGGGCAACCCGCTGGTCAACGCGCTCTGCCTCGGCGTGCTGCGGCACGAGGACATCCACCTCGCCAACGCCACCGGCCTCGGCAACAAGGTGGTGCTGTTCGGCGCCCGTACGGGCGGCGACGGCATCGGCGGCGCCTCCATCCTCGCGTCCGAGACGTTCGAGGACGGCGTCCCCGCCAAGCGCCCGAGCGTGCAGGTGGGCGACCCCTTCATGGAGAAGGTCCTCATCGAGTGCTGTCTGGAGCTGTTCTCGGCCAAGGTCGTCGAGGGCATCCAGGACCTCGGTGCGGCGGGCATCTCCTGCGCCACCTCGGAGCTCGCCTCGAACGGGGACGGCGGCATGCACGTCGAGCTCGACGACGTCCTGCTGCGCGACCCCACGCTGAACGCCGGCGAGATCCTCATGTCGGAGTCGCAGGAGCGCATGATGGCCGTGGTCCGGCCGGACCAGCTCGACGCGTTCCTCGCGATCACGAAGAAGTGGGAGGTCGAGACCGCCGTCATCGGCGAGGTCAACGGCTCCGGCCGGCTCACGATCGACCACCACGGCCAGCGGATCGTGGACGTGGACCCGAAGACCGTGGCGCACGAGGGGCCCGTGTACCACCGGCCCTACGCGCGCCCGTCCTGGCAGGACGAGCTCCAGGCCGATTCGACGACGGCGGCAGGCCTCGCTCGCCCGGCGTCCGGCGCCGAGCTGCGGGAGACGGCGCTGACGCTGCTGGCCTCGCCCAACCTCGCGTCCAAGGAGTGGGTGACCAACCAGTACGACCGCTTCGTCCAGGGCAACACGGCGCTCGCCCAGCCCGACGACGGCGGAGTCGTCCGCGTCGACGAGTCCACCGGGCTCGGGGTCGCGCTCGCGACCGACGCGAACGGCCGGTACGGCAAGCTCGACCCGCGCACGGGTGCCGCGCTGGCGCTGGCGGAGGCGTACCGCAACGTCGCCACGTCCGGCGCCACGCCGCTCGCGGTGACGGACTGCCTCAACTTCGGCTCGCCGGAGCACCCCGACTCGATGTGGCAGCTCGTCGAGGCGATCGAGGGCCTCGCCGACGCGTGCCAGGAGCTCGGCGTTCCGGTCACGGGTGGCAACGTCTCGCTCTACAACGGCACCGGCGAGCCGGGCCAGATCGACTCGTCGATCCACCCCACCCCCGTGGTGGGCGTGCTGGGTGTGCTCGACGACGTCAGCACCGCGCTCTCCTCCGGCTGGCAGACCGAGGGGCTGTCGCTCCTCCTGCTCGGCACCACGCGGGACGAGCTCGACGGCTCGGCGTGGGCCGACGTCGTGCACTCGCACCTCGGCGGCCTGCCGCCGCGGGTGGACCTGGCCGCGGAGAAGGCGCTGGCCTCGGCACTCGTGGAGGCGCGGAAGACCGGCCTCGCGGCCGCCGCGCACGATCTGTCCGAGGGCGGCCTGGTCCAGGCTCTGCTGGAGGCCTCGCTGCGCTTCGGCGTCGGCGCGTCGGTGGCGCTCGAGGGCGTGACCGGCCGCGACAAGGTCGACCCGTTCGTGGCCCTGTTCTCGGAGTCGACGGGCCGCGTGATCGTCGCCGTCGACCCCGAGCACGAGGGTGAGCTGACCCACCTCGCCGAGGGCGCCGACGTGCCCGTGCTGCGGCTCGGCACGACCGGTGGCGACGCCGTGGTGATCGAAGGCCAGTTCGAGATCCCGCTGGCGGAGGCCCGCGAGGCGTTCGAGGGCACGCTCCCGCGCATCTTCGGCTGAGCCCCGGCGCCGCCGCGGGCGGTCGGCGAAAGGTCAGGTGATCGGCAGTCCGGACTGCCGATCACCTGACCTTTTGCCGACCACGATGGAACCGCCCCGGAGCGGTAGGGTCCGGGGGTGCGATTTGTCCGTGGGTTCCTCTCCGTCGTGCTCTGGATCATCGCGATCCCCCTGTTCCTGGTGGCGTTCGCCAGGGTGCTCCCGTTCGACAACGTGATCCCGTTGCCGCAGATCGTCGCGTTCATGCCGTGGGCGGCGCTGGTGGCGCTCCCGCTGCTGATCATCGCGCTCTTCTCCCGCCGCTGGGTGCTGACGCTGCTGCTGGCGGCCTCGCTGGCCGGCTTCGTGTACTGGACGGCGCCCTTCTTCGTCCCGCCGGAGAGCTCCACGGCAGCCGATCCGGCCGACGTCGGCACCCTGCGCGTCATGACGCTCAACGCCCGCTACGGGGAGGCCGACGCCGAGACGGTGGTCGACCTGGTGGAGTCGCAGCACGTCGAGGTGCTCGCGGTCCAGGAGCTGACCCCGGACTTCGAGGTGGCCCTGGTCGATGCAGGTCTCGACGACCTGCTGGCGCACAGCCTCACGGTCCCCGTGGTGGACAGCCCCGCGGGCAGCGGCCTCTGGGCGTCGATGCCGCTGACGGACGAGGAGCAGGGACGGGGCACGAGCTTCGCGATGCCGTCCGCGCTCGTCGACGTCGGGGGCACCGAGGTGCGGGTCACCGTGGTGCATCCCTACCCGCCGATGCTCGCGGAGACCACCACGTGGCGCACCGAGCTCGTCGAGCTCGCGGACCAGGTCCACGCGGACGAGACGCCGCAGATCATGGCCGGCGACTTCAACGCCACCTACGACCACGCCAGCTTCCGTGAGGTGCTCGGCTCACGGTTCGTGGACGCCACACGCGAATGGGGCGCCGGACCGACCGTGACCTGGCCCGAAGGCAACCCGGTACCCGCGTTGTTCGCGCTGGACCACGTGGTGGTGGAGAAGGACATGCCGGTCTCCGACGTCGTCTCCATGCAGGTTCCCGGCACCGACCACCGGGCGCTCCTGGCGACCGTCGTCGTGGAATAGCACAGCGACACCGCGCGGGGAGCGCGGAACCGGCTTATGTTCGCAGTTGTGCCGACTCGTCAGATGCGCCTCGCGCCCGCCGCCCCCGCCGACGTGAGCAGTGCCCTCGCGGCGCTCCGCGCCGAGGTCGGCCTGCCCGCGATGTTCCCGCAGGACGTGCTCGAGGAGGCGCGGGCGGCTGTCGAGCAGGACTTCTCAGCGGGCCGGACCGACCGCCGCGACATCGAGTTCGTGACCATCGACCCGCCCGGTTCCAAGGACCTGGACCAGGCGGTTCACGTGGAACAGTCCGGCGAGGGCTACGTGGTGCACTACGCCATCGCAGACCTGGGCGCCTTCGTGACGCCGGGTGGCGCCCTCGACATGGAGGTGCGCAAGCGGGGCATGACGGTCTACGGGCCGGACGCGCGCACCCCGCTGCACCCGAAGATCCTGTCCGAGGGGGCGGCGAGCCTCCTGCCCGAGGAGGACCGGCCGGCCGTGCTGTGGACGGTCACCCTGAGCTCGCGCGGCATCATCACCGGCGCGGCGCTGGAGCGGGCGCTCGTGCGCAGCCGGGAGCGGCTCACCTACGCGGAGGTGCAGTCCACCCTCGACGCCGGCACCGCGAGCGAGTCGCTGCAGCTGCTGGCCGACGTCGGGCGCCTGCGCCAGTCGCTCGAGCTCGCCCGCGGCGGCGTCTCGCTGGAGGTGCCCGAGCAGGAGGTGGAGCGCCGCGAGGACGGCACGTACACGCTGTCGTTCCGGCGCACCCTGCCGGTCGAGGAGTGGAACGCGCAGATCTCGCTGCTCACGGGTATCGCGGCGGCGCACCTCATGCGCGAGGCGGGCGTGGGCATCCTGCGCATGCTCCCGGAGGCGGATCCGCGCGACCTGGCCCGGCTGCGCCGCACGGCCCGGGCCCTGCAGATCGACTGGCCGGACACCCTGCCGTACGCGCGCCTGGTCCCGACCCTCGTGTCGCGCATCCCCGAGCACGCGGCGTTCCTGAACGAGGCGACAACCCTGTTCCGCGGCGCCGGGTACATCTCGTTCGGGATGACCGGGCCGACCGGCGCCGTCGTGCCTGCGCCCGAGCACACCCGGCACGCCGCGATCGCCGCCGACTACGCGCACGTCACCGCCCCGCTGCGGCGGCTGGTCGACCGCTACACGACCGAGATCTGCCTCGCCATCTCCGCCGGCACACCCGTGCCCGCGTGGGTGCTGGAGGCCATGCCCCACCTGCCCCGGGTCATGGCCGAGACCGGGCGCCGAGCCTCGTCGTTCGAGCGCGAGTGCGTCGACATCGTCGAGGCGTCCCTGCTCGCGGACCGGCTGGGTGAGCAGTTCCACGGTGTCGTCGTCGACGTCGACGACGACACCAAGGAGGTGCAGCGCGGCCAGGTGGTGCTGCAGGACCCCGCCGTCCGTGCCCGTGTGACGGGGCCGCGCCTCCCGCTGGGCGACGAGGTGCAGGTCACCCTGGCCGAGGCCGACGTCGCCGCGCGGCGGGTCATGTTCACGCTGTTCGACGGCAGCACGGACTACCAGGTGGCTCGCCGAACCGGCACCACCGAGCGCGATGGGCGTCGGTCCACCACGGGGAGGCGCTCGCCGACGGACACCTCGCACCAGGCGGCTCCGCCCGCGCCGTTCACGCCCCCTGCCGACGGTCCGCTCCCTGCGCACGGGGCGGTGGTGCAGTCCCGCCGGGGGCGCGGGGCGACGGCGGACCCGGAGCCGGTTGCCCGGCCGGAGCCTGCCCCGCGACCGGAGCCGACTCCACGACCGGAGCCGACTCCGCAGCCCGAGCCGAGTCCGAGCCCCGGCCCTCGTCCGGTTCCCCGACGGCGCCAGGCCGCGCAGGTCCGCCCGGAGCCCGCTTTTGCCCCGCGGCAGGTCCCGGACGTCGGCGCGGCGGCCTCGGCCGAGGCGGCCCCCGTCCCGTCGCATCCGGGGCACGGCGTCGGCTACCCGCCGATCAGGCGGCCCGTGCGGCCCCAGGTCAGGGACGAGGTGCCCCTCTCGGAGCCGTGGCCGCGGCACGCGCCGTCGCCCCGACGGCTCGCACCGCTCTCGCAGCCGGTCCCCGCGGTGGGGCTGGACCCGCTCACGGACGCGATGTACGGGGCGGAGTACCAGGCAGTGGCGTCGCGCGAGCTGCCGGTGGTCGTGGCGGCGGACCTGCTCGCCGTCGAGGGCCGGGCCCCGGACGCCTACCGCTACTGACGCGGCGGTCCGCGATACTTGCCCCATGATCGATGCTGTTCCCGCCGCTCGGACGCGGCGCGGCGACCTCCTGGCGGGCCGGTAGTGCCCCCGCGGCGCCGGACCGATCCGGCCGCCGGGCGCACCGCCGTCACCGCGTGGACGCAGGGCGAGGCGGAGCGCCGGGACGTGACCACCGCCGTGCGCTACACGCTGGAGGAGCTGGCCGACCGGGCGCCCGGCAACTCCGTCGAGGTGCGCGTGCCGCCTGCTGGCGCGGTGCAGGCCGTGGCCGGGCCGCGGCACACGCGCGGGACGCCGCCCAACGTGGTCGAGACCGATCCGGACACCTGGCTCGGCCTCGCCACGGGCACCGTGGCCTGGGCGGACGCCGTCGCGGACGGCCGGGTGCGCGCCTCCGGCGAGCGCTCCGACATCTCCTACCTGCTGCCGCTGACGGTCGAACGCCCGGCGGAGTGAGGGCTGGACCCCGAGCCGGCGCCTCGGCTCCTTACAGGGTGAACCGGACATCGTCGGCGTGTGCGGGGCAGCGGATGTCAGTGACACCCGCTAGCCTCAGCGACGATCTCGTGGCTCGGTTGCGGGCAGGTTCACCCGGTGCGGGAACGTCAGTTTTCCGGGCGGGTGTCGGGCCGTAACCGCCGGTTCACGATGCAGTGGTTGGTTGGTTGCGCCCGTGCCGGACTGCTCGCGCCTGATACGCGCTCGGCCGCGGCGACGCCGCCGAACAAGACGTCCAGCAGCAGGGCACTCCACCCCGACCTACGGTCGGCTATTGCAGAAGGAGTCAGCGTGAGACCCAGCACGCTCCGGTCCCAGCGACCGCACCCCCGATCCCATGGCAGGGCCGCGGTCGCAGTGGCGCTCTCCGCAGCGCTGGCCGTGCCGGCGACGGCGGCCTTCGCCGCGCCCGCCGCCACCGAGGACGGCCCGGACTCCGGGCACGTCGTGATCAGCGAGGCATACCTCGTGGGCGGCAGCTCCGGCCAGCCGTACCGGAACAAGTTCGTGGAGCTCTACAACCCGACGAACCAGCCGGTCAGCGTTGACGGATGGTCGGTCCAGTACAAGTCCGCCACGGGCGCGTCCTTCTCCGGGATCACCGCGCTGAGCGGCACCATCGCTGCCGGCGGGCACTACCTGGTGCAGGGTGCGTCGAACGCCGCCAACGGCGAGCCGCTCCCCACGCCCGACGCCATCGGCAGCCTCAACCCGAGCGGCACGGCCGGCGTGGTCGCACTCGCCTCGCAGGCCACAGCTGTGACGCCCGCCAAGGGCTCCGTGCCGGCCGAGGGCGCCGCGGGCGTCGTCGACCTGCTCGGCTACGGCACGGCCGACACGTTCGAGACCGCTCCGGGCCCGGCCGGCCAGGGCACCGGCGTCGTCGGGTCGCTGGAGCGCACCGGCGAAGCGGGCGACAACTCGACGGACTTCGTGTTCACCGCCGAGGTGACCCCGAGCAACGGTGAGGGCTCGGAGCCCGAGCCCAGCCCCACCCCGTCGGAGCCGACCGAGCCCGGCGAGGTCACCCCGATCGCCGAGATCCAGGGCACCGGTGACGCCTCGCCGCTCGCGGGCGCGACGGTGACGACGCGTGGCGTCGTCACGGCCGTCTATGCGACCGGCGGATTCAACGGCCTCTACGTCCAGACCGCCGGCACCGGTGGTGGCGACGATCCGACGCCCGGCGCGTCGGACGGCCTCTTCGTGTTCTCCGCGGTGGCCGCCGCCAACCTCTCTGCCGGCGACCACGTGGAAGTGACCGGCACGGTCTCCGAGTTCAACGGGCTGACGGAGCTCACCCCGTCGTCGGGCGGCTGGACCGTCCTGGACGAGCCCGCAGCGGTCGAGCCGACGGCGACCGCCTGGCCCGCCACCGCGGCCGAGCGTGAGGCCCTCGAGGGCATGCTCCTCGCGCCGCAGGGCTCCTTCACGGTGACCGACAACTACGACACCAACTACTACGGCACGGTCGGCCTGGCGGCCGGCGACAGCCCGCTCGTCCAGCCCACGACGGCGGGCCGGCCCGGGTCGGCGGAGTACGACGCGCAGGTCGCGGACAACGCGGCCCGCGGCGTGCTGCTCGACGACGGGTCGTCGCTGAACTACAACTCGACCGCCAACAAGTCGAAGCCGCTGCCCTACCTGACCGGCGGCGCGCCGCTGCGCGTGGGCGCCGCGGTCACGTTCACCCGTCCTGTCGTGCTGGACTACCGGTACGACGCGTGGGGCTTCCAGCCGACGTCCCAGCTGACGCCCTCCGTTGCCGACGCCGTGCAGCCCGCGACCTTCGAGAACACGCGCGAGGACGCGCCCGCCGAGGTCGGCGGCAACCTCCAGGTCGCGACGTTCAACGTGCTGAACTACTTCAGCACCACGGGCGACGAGCTCGCGGGCTGCACCTACTACACGGACCGCGCGGGCGACCCGGTCACCGTCTCGGGCGGCTGTGACGCCCGCGGCGCGGCCGAGGAGGAGGACCTGCAGCGCCAGCAGACCAAGATCGTCGCGGCGATCTCGGCGCTCGACGCCGACGTCGTCGCGCTGCTGGAGATCGAGAACACCGCGGCCCTGGGCGGACCCCGGGACGAGGCCCTGGGCAACCTGGTGGACGCGCTGAACGTGGCGGAGGGTGCCGGCACCTGGGCGTACGCGGCCTCGCCGGCAGAGGTGCCCGACGCCGAGGACGTCATCCGCAACGCGTTCATCTACCGGACCGCTACGGCGGAGCCGGTGGGCGACTCGACCATCCTGGTCGGCGACGAGGCGTTCCAGAACGCCCGCCAGCCGCTGGCCCAGGCGTTCCAGCCCGTGGGTGGCGCCGCTGACGCCGGCGACGACGTGCTCGTGGTCGCCAACCACTTCAAGTCCAAGGGCTCGGCCGGCCCGTGGCCCGGCGACCCGGACCAGGGCGACGGCCAGGGTGCCTCGAACGAGTCCCGTACGCGGCAGGCGACGGCGCTCGCGACCTTCGCGGAGGCCCAGGCCGCCGCGGCGGGGACCGACAAGGTGCTGCTGGTCGGCGACTTCAACGCCTACGAGCAGGAGGACCCGATCAAGGTCCTCACCGACGCCGGCTACACCGACCTCGGGCCCAGCACGGGTGAGTACACCTACAACTTCGACGGCATGGTCGGCTCGCTCGACCACGTGCTCGCCTCCCCGGCCGCCGCGGACCTGGTGACCGGCACCGACATCTGGAACATCAACGCGTACGAGCCGGTGGCGAACGAGTACAGCCGGTACAACTACAACGCGTCGATCCTCTACGACGAGACGCCGTTCCGGTCCTCCGACCACGACCCGGTCCTCGTGGGCCTGGACCTCGCCGGGACGAGCACCGAGCCCGGCTCGGTCGACCTGGACCTCGTCGCCATCAACGACTTCCACGGCCGCATCGATCAGAACACCGTGAACTTCGCGGGCACCGTGGAGGAGCTGCGGGCGCAGAACCCCGATGGCACGGCCTTCGTCTCGGCCGGTGACAACATCGGGGCCTCGCTGTTCGCCTCCGCGCTGCAGCAGGACCAGCCCACCCTCGACGTGCTGAACGCGCTGGGCCTGGAGACCTCTGCGGTCGGCAACCACGAGTTCGACCAGGGCATGACGGATCTGACGGACCGCGTCGTGCCCGCGTCCGACTTCGGCATCCTCGGCGCCAACGTCTACGAAGGGGCCACCGGCGAGCCGGCCCTGCCGGAGTACCAGGTGGTCCCGGTCAACGGCGTCGATGTCGGCTTCGTCGGCGTGGTCACCGAAGAGACCCCCACGCTGGTCACGCCGTCCGGCATCGAGGGGCTCGAGTTCGGCGACCCGGTCGAGGCGATCAACCGCGTCACGGACGAGCTGCTCGACGGTGACGCCGCGAACGGCGAGGCCGACCTGGTCGTGGCCCTCGCGCACGACGGCGCCGGCGCGGGTACGCCCGACGGCTCGTCCCTGGAGGAGGAGGTCGCCGCCGGCGGCCCGTTCGCCGACCTGGTGCAGAACACCGACCCGCGCGTCGAGGCGATCTTCACCGGCCACACCCACAAGAAGTACGCGTGGGACGCACCGGTCCCCGGAGCCGTGGGGGAGACCCGGCCGATCATCCAGACCGGCAACTACGGCGAGTTCCTGGGCCACGTGTCACTGACCGTGGACACGGAGTCGTTCGACGTCACCGACTACACGGTTGAGAACGTCGCGCGCACCAGCACCCCGGCCGACGAGCTGATCGCCGACTACCCGGTGGTCGCCAAGGTCGACACGATCGTGGACGCGGCACTGGCCGAGGCCGAGAAGATCGGCGCGCAGCCGATCGGCGAGGTGACGGCCGACGTCACCACCGCGTTCGCGGGCGGCTCGTACACGGACGGCGTCTACACCGGCGGCAACCGTGACGACCGTGCGTCGGAGTCGGCGCTCGGAAACCTCGTCGCGAACTCGCTGCGGGACTCGCTCGCGAGCGACGACCGGGGCGGCGCCGACATCGGCGTCGTGAACCCGGGCGGTCTGCGCAACGAGCTCTACTTCGGCGAGGACGGCATCATCACCTACGCCGAGGCCAACGCGGTGCTGCCGTTCGTCAACAACCTGTGGACGATCACCCTCACGGGCGCGCAGCTCGACACGCTGCTCGAACAGCAGTGGCAGACGGACGTCAACGGCAACCGTCCCTCGCGCCCGTACCTGGCGCTGGGGCTGTCGGACAACGTCTCGTACACGGTCTCCACGGCGGACGCGAACGCGACGCCCGGCGACAACGTCTCGTCGATCACCGTCGACGGCGTGCCGGTGGACCCGGCCGCGGAGTACCGCGTCGCGACGTTCTCGTTCCTGATCTCCGGCGGTGACAACTTCCGGGTCTTCACCGAGGGCACGAACGGACGCGACTCGGGCCTCGTGGACCGCGAGGCGTGGATCTCCTACCTGGAGAGCTCCTCCCCGATCACGCCGAGCTTCGCCCGTACCCGCACGGTCACCCCGGCGCTGCCGGGCACCGTGCAGGCGGGCGCCTCGACCGACGTCAGCCTGTCGGGCCTGAACCTGACGTCGCTCGGCTCGCCGCAGAACACCGCCGTCGAGACCTTCCTGGTCCCGGTGGGCGGCGCGGCAGCGGAAGGCGTCTCCCTCGGCACCGGCACGGTGACCGACGGCGCGACGTCGGCGTCGGTCACGATCCCGGCCGGGACCGCGGCGGGTGCGTACCAGCTCCTGGTGCAGGCGTCGCCGTCGGGCACCACGGTCCGGCTACCGGTGACCGTCGAGGCGGCTGCGCCCGAGGAGCCCGAGGCTCCGGCGTGGCGGCCGTTCAAGCTCTACTGGTGGGGCGACCAGGTGACCTACCAGGGCTCGGTCTACGAGGCGACCCGCCCGACGATCCTCCAGATCCCGGGCGTAGGAAAGCGCAGCCCCTGGAAGCTCATCTCGCCGAAGTAGAACCAGGGCGAAGTAGAACTGCAGCGAAGTAGAACTGCAGCGCACCCCGTGAAGGGTGCGCTGCAGTTCTACTTCGCCCTGGTTCTACTTCGGCGACAGGGGTGCGTACTCTGGTTTCGTGAGTGAAACCCAGGCACCGAGCGACTCCGCCGACGACGTGGACGTGGACGTGCGCGACGTCATCGACCCGGCCAGCGTGCGCCGCGCCCCGCGCTACAAGGCGTTCTTCTGGACGGGTGCGCTGATCGGGATCGTGCTCGGGCTGGGCCTGTCGCTCTACCTCGTGAACTCGCCCTCCGGGGCGGCGATGATGAAACCGGGCGTGTACATCACTGTGCTGACGGCCTTCGTCACGATGGTGACCACCCTCCTGGCCGGCCTGTTCGCGGTGCTCGCGGACCGCCGGAGCCTGCGCGGGCGCTGACACAGAGGTCACAGGCCGGGCTGACGACTTCGATCCGGCCGCATGGGATACTCGGAACATGCCTCTGCGCGGAGATGGCCGACTCAACCACGACCTCATGCCCGGCGAGAAGGGCCCCCAGGACGCATGTGGCGTCTTCGGGGTCTGGGCACCCGGCGAGGAGGTCGCCAAGCTCGCGTACTTCGGTCTGTACGCCCTCCAGCACCGCGGACAGGAGTCCGCGGGCATCGCCACCAGCAACGGTGAGCAGATCCTCGTCTACAAGGACATGGGACTCGTCTCCCAGGTCTTCGACGAGACAGCCCTAAACGCCCTGACCGGCCACATCGCCGTCGGGCACTGCCGGTACTCCACCACCGGTGGCGTGACCTGGGAGAACGCCCAGCCCACGCTCGGCGCCACGGCGTCGGGCACGGTGGCCCTCGGCCACAACGGCAACCTCACCAACTCGGCTGAGCTCGTCAACCTCGTGGCCGAGCGGTACGGCGCGCAGCGCCGGGGCGAGCTCGCCCGCGGCAACACGACGGACACCGCTCTCATCACGGCGCTGTTCGCGGGCGACGCCGACCACACGCTCGAGGCCACGGCCCTCGAGGTGCTGCCGCGCCTGCGCGGCGCGTTCTCCCTGGTCTTCATGGACGAGAACACCCTGTACGCGGCGCGTGACCCGCAGGGTGTGCGTCCCCTCGTGCTCGGCCGCCTCGACCGCGGCTGGGTGGTCGCCAGCGAGACCCCGGCCCTCGACATCGTGGGTGCCTCCTACGTGCGCGACGTAGAGCCGGGCGAGCTCATCTGCATCGACGCCGACGGCATGCGCTCGGAGCGCTTCGCCCAGGCCGAGCGCGCCGCGTGCGTCTTCGAGTACGTGTACCTGGCCCGGCCCGACAACACCATCAACGGTCGCTCCGTGCACGCCGCGCGGGTCGAGATGGGTCGCCAGCTGGCGCGCGAGCACCCTGTCGACGCCGACCTGGTGATCCCGACGCCGGAGTCCGGCACCCCGGCCGCCGTCGGCTACGCGGCGGAGTCCGGCATCCCGTTCGGGCAGGGCCTCACGAAGAACGCGTACGTGGGCCGCACCTTCATCCAGCCGTCCGACACGCTGCGGCAGCTCGGCATCCGCCTGAAGCTCAACCCGCTGCGCGAGGTCATCAAGGGCAAGCGCCTCGTCGTCGTGGACGACTCGATCGTGCGCGGCAACACCCAGCGCGCCCTGATCCGCATGCTGCGGGAGGCGGGCGCCGCCGAGGTGCACGTACGCATCTCGTCGCCGCCGGTGAAGTGGCCCTGCTTCTACGGCATCGACTTCGCGTCGCGGGCGGAGCTCATCGCCAACGGCCTGGCCGTGGACGAGATAGGCCAGTCGCTCGGCGCCGACAGCCTCGGCTACATCACGACCGAGGGCATGATCGCCGCCACGGAACAGCCCAGCTCGCAGCTCTGCGCGGCGTGCTTCACCGGCAAGTACCCGATCGAGCTGCCTCCGGACGACCAGCTGGGCAAGCACCTCCTCGAGCAGGCGGAGCTGCCGCTCGGCCCGCCCGAGGACGGGCTCAAGCAGCTCGCCGTGAGCACCGGCGGCTCGACCGCGCTCGACCATCCGTGACCACACCCTGCTGCACCAGCACCGATCACTCCTTGGAGTACCAGTGACATCCGAAGGCCTGACGTACGCCGCCGCCGGCGTTGATACCGAGGCGGGCGACAAGGCCGTCGAGCTCATGAAGGACGCCGTGCGCCGCACGCAGGGTCCGGCCGTGCTCGGGGGCGTGGGCGGCTTCGCCGGCCTCTACGACCTGTCGGCCTTCAAGGGCTACCGCGCGCCGCTGCTGGCGACGTCCACGGACGGCGTCGGCACCAAGGTCGCCATCGCTCAGGCGATGGACAAGCACGACACGATCGGGTTCGACCTGGTGGGCATGGTCGTGGACGACATCGTCGTGATGGGGGCCAAGCCGCTCTTCATGACCGACTACATCGCCACGGGCAAGGTCGTGCCGGAGCGGATCGCGGATATCGTGCGCGGTATCGCCCAGGCCTGCGAGGTGGCGGACACCGCCCTCGTGGGCGGCGAGACGGCAGAGCACCCGGGTCTGCTGGAGCCGGACGAGTACGACGTCGCAGGCGCCGCCACGGGCATCGTGGAGGCCGACAAGGTGCTGGGCCCGGACCGGGTCCAGCATGGCGACGTGCTGATCGCTCTGGCATCCAGCGGCCTGCACTCCAACGGCTACTCCCTGGTGCGCGCGGTGATCAAGCACGCGGGCTGGTCGCTGGACCGGCACGTGGACGAGCTGGGCCGCGCCCTGGGCGAGGAGCTCCTGGAGCCGACCCGCGTCTACGCCTCGGACTGCCTGGCTCTCGCGGCGGACGAGGCCGCACAGGTGCACGCGTTCACCCATGTCACCGGCGGCGGGCTCGCGGCGAACCTGGCACGGGTGCTCCCGGAGGGCCTCGTCGCTACGGTTGACCGGGCGTCCTGGGACGTGCCGGCGGTGTTCCGCATGGTGCGGGAGCTGGGCGGCGTGCCGAACCGGGACCTGGAGAACACGCTGAACCTGGGCGTGGGCATGGTGGCGGTCGTCGGCGCGGACGGTGCTGACGCAGCACTCGCACGGCTCTCGACGCTGGGTGTACCCGCGTGGACACTCGGAAGCGTCGACACACTGAATGCCGCCGCGGCGCAGGAAGACCTGGTCGCGGGGACAAAGGGTGTGTCCGGCGGAGCGGTCAGGCTGGTGAACGACTACCGCGTCTGACGCGGTGGCAGGGCCTGGCCGAGGACCGGACGCGGGGCCGGCGCAAACGCGCCGGCACCCTCAGCGTGTGTTGCCGTCCTGCTCTGCCCAGTCGGAGTACCTGTTGTCGTACTCCTCGTCCTCCGAGGATTCCCACCGCGACTCTGTCGCAACATCCGTGTGAGAGTCCCCGCTGAGCTCCTGCTCGAGGGCGTGATAATTGGTGTCCGGGCTGTAGTACTTCAGCGCGCGAGCAACCTTGGTCTGCTTTGCCTTCTGACGGCCGCGGCCCATGGCTCCGACCCCCTCAACGTAGGAGCGGGGCGGCACCGTGCATGGACGTGCGGCCCCGTAGCGTTTCGTCTGTCCAGGTTCCAACGTTACATGCTGGTACGGCGTTTCTTCCAGTCCGTGGACGTGATTCGTCCCATCCTCCGATGTGACATTCGGATCGTTCGGAGTCGCCACGGCGCCCGGCATCGCGCCCCACACCGTCCAGTGCTTGGCCAGTGCTTGATAAGTGATTTGCCGCACGCTGGCGACTGCCGCGTCCTGGTCGAGACCGCAGGGCTCCGGTCGGGGCGTCTGCCTCGTGCGCACGGAGCAGACGCCGCCGATGCTTTGCAGACTCCTGGCTGACGGACGGATGTCGCTCGCGCGCATCGGGGTGACAACCGGCGCCCGCGGGTGAAGTCGTACCGGATAGCCGTGTCGGCGTGTCGCACGTGTCCGAGACTCGCCCGAAACGGGCGCGCGTGGCGAGCGGCGGAGAAGGTGAGGAAATAAACCGCGTCCCCAAGTCGCCTAAATCCCGTTTGCTGCTAACAATGGTGCAAGAGCGGGTGTCGTCAACCGCCTGGTACGGCCAGGCCGGCACCGTTCCGGAGGAGGTGCGGGGATGTCCATCCACGGAGAATCCGAGGTCCTGCTCACGCCTGCCGAGGTAGCGAGCTTGTTCCGTGTTGACCCAAAGACAGTAACGCGTTGGGCAAAAGCGGGAAAGCTCTCGTCGATCCGGACACTTGGCGGTCACCGCCGCTACAAGGAGTCCGAGGTTCGGGCGCTGCTCGGTGCGGCAGCGGACAGCTCGGGCGACTCTGACAACTAGTCGGACGTCGTTGACGGATTGGTCGGCAGGTAGGACGAAGGCGCGCCGGGTGCTGCCCCCCAGCTCAGCCCCGCGCGCGCCTGAGCACAGCGGTGACGGCAACCGCCGTACCGAGGACGACTAGACCGAGCGTGGCTCCTATCAGAACCTTGGCGTTGCGGGCCCGGCGCGGATCTTGCGCCGGGCCATTCTTGTTGTCGAAGGATCCGCTGACCATGGCGCCGGCATCGCTCGCCGCCTGCTTGGCGTCGTGTGCGATGCGGGACGCCTGGTAGCCAGGGCTCAGGCGGGTCGTCAGCTCGTCGATGGCCGCTGCGAGGTCCGCCCGGGTGCGGAGAACCTCGGCCTGGAGCTCGCCGTTGCCGGGCGGCTTGGTCGGAGTGCTCATCGGTGCATCCCCTCCTTGATCGACGCGATGTCGTCCTTCACGCGCTGGACGCTCTCGGGCTTGGTGGCGGCCTTCTTCAGCAGCTGCACGCCGACGAGCGCGAGGACGGTCGTCACGAGCAGCATGAAGCCGCCGATGGCGAGCGCGGACAGCCAGAGCGGCCACACGGTGCCCAGGCCGTACACGGCGGCCAGGAGCAGCACGCCGACGGCGTAGACGAGGATCAGGAGCGCGAAGACGAGCAGCCCGATGCCGATCCCGGACTTCGTGGCCTTTTCGGTGAGCTCGGCCTTGGCGAGCGCGATCTCCGCGCGCACGAGCCGGGACGCCTGCTCCGAGATCTGCTCGACGAGCTTCCCCAGCGAGGCGGGCTTGTCCGGCTCCGGTGCGCCCGCCGGGGCGCCGCTCGCAGCCCCCGTGTGGCTGTCGGCCTTCACGTCCTCGATCATCTGCCCTCCCGTGCCCCGGTTTCGGCATCTGCCGCTGAAGACAACTCAACAGGTCAAGAGCGCATGGGGCAATTCCTGGCGCGGCGTGGCTTCGAGGAAAGGGCTTGAAGAAGAGCATGCGGCAATCCGCAAATAGTGGAACGAATTGCCTTGGAGGCGGCTGAGGGTGATGTTCACAGGGGCTGAGAAGTCGCGGTTCCTGCGAGCGATCCGAGACCCGGCTCCGCGACCCCGGAAATACCGATGGGCCGCACCTCCGAAGAGGTGCGGCCCATCGAGATCGCTGGATCCTGCGATCCTTGGCTGTGGCTCCGACCGGCGTCGATCCGGTGACCTTTCGATTTTCAGGCGCTCTAGACGCTCCGTGACGGGTCCGGAGCCCAGTGGTTGAGCGGATCGAGCGTCCACCGACGACGGTGCGCGGAAGCCGGTGCTGCCGGGCAACCACTAACTGGTTCGCTAACCATGGGGTCGTTGCCGGAGAAGGCGTGAGGGCGTCTCACGTGCGAGGAGACGCCCTCCGGACCTCGGCCCGGTTCGAACGGGCTGTCACCCTCTCGAGCCAGGGAAACATTCCCTGACTCTAGGCGTGGTCGGGCGTGTCCGTGGACCGGCTGTCCGGGCGCTAACCTCTGGTTCGTGCAGAACGTCTGGCTGGCTCCGATGCCCGGTCTTTTTCTGGGACTCGCGTGGATCATCGGCAGGTCGGGTTCGGTGCTCGTTCCATTCCTGGAAGAGGGACGGTCAGCCGTCGTCCGGCGGTCGGTGGTCGTGATCGACCCTGCCACCGACCCTTCGGAGGTCGAACGGATCCGGACGCAGCTCGCCGGGATGACGCGGACGGCCCGGCTCCTCCTGCGGCGGTCCCGCGTGGCCAACTTGCTGCTCTGCGCATGGCCGGCCGTCCTGTTCGCCGTCTGGTCGTGGGCGAGCCGACCGGGAGACCTGACGAGGGATCCTTGGACGAACGTCGCGGTGCCAGCGGGGGTCTACGTGGCGATCGCGCTGGCGTTCGTCATACCGTTCGACAGACGAGCACAACGAGCGGTCCGGCAGTTCGAGCAGTTCGAGGCGCCCGGAGTGCTGGGGAGCGCCCGGCTCGGCGCTGACAAGCTCGTCGTGCGCCTCATCGCCCGGGCCGGGAAGAGCTCGGCCGGCGAGCAGCGGCTGCTCACCGAACACCTCTGGCGGATCGCCGCCGCGGACCGGGCGCGGCACGAGTACCTGCACTCCGGCGAGGACTTCGAGGACGCGGAGTTCTCGGTGCTGCGCGGCCGGCTTGAGACCGCACAGCGGGACCTCCGGGTCTGGGCCGGGACGCTGCCACCGGCCAGAGCCTCGTGAGGCCTCTCACCAGGACCAGCCGGCTCCGAGCGGGTCTGTAACCCGGCCATACTCCCGGCTCGGGGTCCCTGGTCCTCCGTCATCCGTTGGCGCGGGGCACGTCTCGGACATCGGTTCTGCCGGCAGTGCAACAGGTCCCGCTCGTGCAGCTCGAGGTGCGGTGGTGCTCGTGGTCGGCGGGACCTGTTGCACTGCCGGCGGGTTCGGTGTCAGGGTCCCGGTGAAGCCAATGGATGACGGAGGACCAGGGGCGCCGCGTTCCCTCGATCCTCTTGATTCCTGCGGTGCCCGCCGGAGGCGCTGGAAACTGCCTATCCGGGTAGGGGGTTCAAGTCCCCCTCCGGACACCACGCCTGATCAGGCATTACGAGGCCCCGCGATTCGCCATGTGGGCACCTGCGTGGGCACGGCCCACCGGGTCTGTCGTATGTGGGCTCGCGCTGGAGGTGGGGTGCGGTGGGGGTGGCGCAAGGGCCGCCAGGCCCGCCGCGCGGGGGTCCCCATCGCGGGGCCCCGCCGGAGGCGCGGGCCCGCGCGCCGTCAGGCGCGCCTTGATCTTGTAGAGGTCAATTCGGCAGTGCCTCAGTCGGACTCAGCGGTCCGCCTCGGGAATCGGAAGCAGAGTCTCCGGGTCCAGCAGCCTCTGCTCCGGAAGGCCAAGTGCCCGCCAGCTGGCGTTCAGCGCCTCTTGGTGGCGCACGATCGCCCTGCCGAGTTCCACATCACCTTGGCTGTAGACGATGGGCAAACCGCTGTCCGTGTCGGCCCCGCGCGCACGCTCAAGTTCGATGAGCGCCTTGTTCGAGGCTTCGACCTCGTCCAAGATCTGCTGATAGGTGAGGTTCATGGGACTGATTGTGCGCCCGGCGCATCGCGGCGGCGACCCCAGGCACCAGCCAGCACGCGACCTCCACACGTTCTCACGCGGGGCGTGGCCGAGTAGAACGGTCGAGATCTACAGCGATGATGGTCTTGTCGTCGTGCGGCTTCGAGCGCGGCCAACGTCGGCCTTCGTGATCAGATTCTTCGGCCACGTGGATCCGGTGAAGTACCTGTCCAGGGCCGTGCTCGGTGGCTTCGTCGTAGAGGTCGCGCCAAACGGTGGCTTCGGGGTGTCGTTCGGGGTCGACACCGTCGCTCGCGAGTAGGAGCGCTGAGACTGCCGTCCGTTCTTCGGTGGTCGTGATGCCGTGGTGGGCGGCTTCGGGTTGTGCTCCAGCAATCCAGTAGCCACCCGACCGGTTGACGCGGCGAGCCTGTTCGGCTTGGAGTTCGAGGAGGATTGCGCGGTGCTCGTCGTCGTATCCATGTCCGGTGGCTAGCCGTCTCCGGTATGCGGCTCGTGCGGCAACCCCAACACTGTCCAGGCGATCGTCCGTGTGAACTGTTTCGGTGCCGTCGACGTGGAAGATGACGGCGTAGCTGTCGCCCAGGACGTACGTCTCGACAACGTCATCGGACCATCGTGCGAGAGCGACTGTGCTTGTTGGTGTGCTGTCCCAGGTCAGGCCGTGGGCATCACGCACGACGCGGATCGCGTTGGCAACCACGTCGGCGAGGGCGTCACCGTCCTGTACCGCTTCACCGATGGCATGCGCGAGTTGTTCGGCGTACCAGCCGGGGTCGTGGGACCGGTCGCCAGCGACAGATGTTGCGCCGTCGAGCACAGCGGCGAAACCTTCACCGGCTGTGTAGCGGTCCTGGTTGTTGCGTCCTCCGGCTAGCGTCGCGACGTGGATCGTCATGCATGCACCCTCGGGCCCCACAGAGCCTCGGTGCCTTTGACGGCAGTTCCGTCGAATGTGCTCGTGACGACGAGCGAGAACGGAGCATCACCCACAGCTGCGTAGGTTTCGGCCAGGTGCCGACGCAGGTACTCCACGGCACCTACTGATCCGAGGGCGTGGACACCCGCGACGATGAGAAGCACCCTGCTGTGCCGATTGAGCCGGGCGATGTAGGCGATGTCCTGAGTCGGGTCACCTGTGTCTGCGGGAGAGACGAACACGTCCCCGGTGTCCCGGTCGGTGATGACCCAGCGTCCATCCTCGTCCGGCTCGAACGAGAGGTAGGGGTCGGCCTTGATGGCTTCCGCTGTGACGTGAGACGACTTGGGCCCACAGATTGCCACGGCGTCGGCTGGTGGGTCCCACTCGCCAGTTGGTGGGATCTGGAATCGTTCGGCGGCGAGGCTGAGCGATTCGAGGATGCCCGTGAGACGTTCGGCGGCGACGTCGTCCTCAGATGCAATGACGGCGTGCGCGCGGTCCCCGATCGCTCGTAGCGGGATACCGACCGTGACTGGGCCTACACCGAAGAACGCACGCTCGACGGGTGGCGCGGTCTTCCGAAGCTGCGTGACCCTGCCCTTGGTGATGCCAACCTTGCTCGCGACCTCGGTGTACGACATGCCGAGTTCGTCGTGGGCGCGGTCTATCGCGGCTCTGCGCAGCCGTGCGAGTTCGGTCGTTCGCTGGCCGTAGATCACCAGAAGTTCCGTGGCGCGTCGGGCCTGACGGATGGGATCAGCATCCGCCCGCAAGGCCTCGAACTCGTCGCGGCTCACGTCCATGGGTTGGGCTCACTGTTCGTCGAGTTAGACACGGATCCGTGCGTAAGTTGCACGCTGTCGAGTTTAGACCCCTTGACGCAACGGCCGACTGTGACCTACCTTCGTGTTTAGACCCCTCAACTCGAAGGGGTCGAGACGCGGGCGACATGTTTAGGCCCATAAACACAGGAGATGTAGAGATGGCGACGTTCGCTGTAGACAGCAACCGACAGCAGATGGTGGCGACCGGTGTCGTGGAGCCGGTCATGGAGTGGGTCGAGACGGCCGAGGGCAAGCGCCGTCCGGGTGACAACCAGGCCCGGCAGGAGAACACGGGTCTCCCGCTGTGGGGCGTGGAGGTCGTGTACCAGTCCGAGTCCTGGGGCCGTGTCTCCACGGAGTCGGTCAAGGTGACGGTCCCGGCCATGCAGATGCCCGCGCCGTCGCTGTTCACGCCGATCCAGTTCGAGGACCTGGTGGCCTCGGTCCGGGTGGACCGCCGTAGCGGTGGCCTGACGACCTCGTGGGAGGCCGCTGCTATCGCGCAGATGGCCGACACTGCGGCTCAGAAGGCGGCTGCCTGATGACCGCGCCGGTGGGCAACCTCGTAGCCGGGATCATCGTCCTGGACGGCCTGTGGACGATCGAGGCCCTGAGCGTGGATCTTCACTCGGGCTGGATCTTCCCGGAGGGCTACTCACCGAGCATCCCGGTGGTCGAGGTCACCGTGCACGCGGAGGACTTCGCAGGTGCAGAGCGCGTCGCGGCTCGGCTCGACCTGACCCCGGAGGAGCAGGCCGTAGTTCCCGGCTCGCCTCGCAAGTTGCGCCGGTACTGGTCGGGCTGGGTCACCAGTGCGCCCGGTGAGTCCCTGGTCTGGGCTCGGGTGCTCGCGTTCGAGGACCTGGCCGACCACCCCACGCCCACGGGCCCGGGTGCCCGGGACGGGTGGGAGTCGGTCCCGCTGTTCGGTGACGGCAGCGACACCGACGACGAGTCGGCCGACGAGCCCGTGAAGGCGTCTGCGTGATGAACCGGCCGCGTCATGCATCGGGGGTGGCGGGGGCTTCGGTTCCCGCCCCCTCGGGCACGGCCCGTTGGGCCCTGCTCCACGCGTCCCGGTTCCTGTGGTGCCTGACCGGTCTCGGTCTTGCCGCCTTCGGGATCGGGCTGGGGGCTGACGCGGCCTGGCTGATCCTCGCGGGGGTCGTCGCGTTCCTGACCGGCGCAAGTGTGAGCGTGCCGGTCTTCCTCGGACTGCTCTGGATCGCCCGCACGGGTGAGGGATGGAACGGAGAAGCACTGATGCCACGCACACGCACTACCCGGCGCGTCAACCGCCGAGTCATCGAAGCACTGGAGACGGCTGCTCGCACCGCTGAGCGCGGCACGGACCAACTGCGCCAGGCCGCGATGGCCATGGACGCCGTACAGGAAGAGACCACGCTGCACAACGACCTGGCCGACGCCGTGAACCTCGCGTGGGTCACCGCCGCCGATGCCGGGTTCGACCTGCGGGCGCGGCTGGCCGCTGAGCGAAACGGAGAGCGCTGATGGCACTGGACGAGACAACCCGGCAGGTCAACAAGCGCGCGGTCGCGGCGCTGGAAGCAGCGGTCTGGGGGCTGCGGGAAGCAGACGTGAGCGTCATCAAGGCCGTTCAGCCACTGGAGGACCTGAGCAACGTGACCAACGCGCATGACCCGGCGCTGGAAGAGCTGAACGCCCTGACGGTCCGGATCCGGGCCGCACGAGAAGAGGTCCGCCGCCGGTGGATCGCTGAGAGCGAAGGAGAGCGCTGATGTTTGGACGACGGAACACCGAGAAGGACACGACGGGCCCGCTCTCGCGGATGGGCCAGGACCTCGAAGAGACGCACGAGATGGTGCGGTTCATGCAGAAGTGGGCAGGAGAGAACGGCCTGGAGACGCTGGCCGAGGCTCTGCGCGTCGCCGCTCGGGCGATCAACGAGGCGACCGCGACGGCTCAGGACGCCTACCGCGACGCCGCCGACAAGCCCGGAGAGCGCTGATGGGACGCGAACTGGACGCGACGGACCGTCGTCGGCTGCGCGAGTTGGAGCAGGTCATGCGGCATCTCGGTAACGCGGACGACGACCTGCGACTCGCCGCGAACATCCTCGGCGAAGGCCCCGCCACACCCGACATCCAGAAAGCCCGCGAGGCAATCGAGATGTCGATGCACATGGCCGTCGTCGAGTCGGACCACATCGAAGGGATGCAGGGATGAACACCACGCTCACCGGCCTGCGGGCCGCTCTGGCTACCCGGATCGCCTCGGCTCGTGCCGCTGTTCGCGCCTCCACCGTGGGGCGCCCCGGGTGGTCCGGCCGCACCTGGCGTGTGCTGGCCTGGATCGCTTACCGCACGTGGATGTTCATCCGTGGCCTGACCGTGTGGATGGCCACGCACGCCCTGTTCACCGTGCTCGTGGCAGTCGTCGCGTTCGGGTGGTGGGGCATCCTCACCCTCGCCGAGGTCCCCGGGGACCTGACCACCGGGCCGGTGCTCCTGGCGCTGGTGCTCCTGTCCCCGGGCCTCGTGCACGGAATGTGGGCCGCGATCACCCCGCACGGGTACCTGGTGCGGATGCACGGCCGCAAGATGGCCGCTTCCTGGCCGAAGGTCGCCGCTGCCTGCGGGATCGGTGAGCGGCAGGTTGGCGGCGAGGTCATCGTGCCGAAGCTGTCGAAGATCCGGTACGAGACCGGTGCGACCGTCCTGCGCATCCACACCATGCCGGGTCAGACCCTGGAGACCCTGTACCGGGCTGCCCCGGCGATCACCACGACCTACAAGGCACACGGGTTCTCGACCACGACCGTCAAGCCCGGGGTCCTCGACCTGGGCCTGTTCACCACGGACCGCATCGCCCCGGCTACGGCTGCCTCGCCGCGTCTGGAGATGGCGACGCCCGATGGTCTGGCTGTGGGCCGTACCCGCTCCGGGAAGGTTGCCCGCCTCAAGGTCCGGGGCACACACACGCTCGTCGTCGGTGCCACGGGCGCGGGCAAGGGCTCGGTCCTGTGGTCCGTCGTCGGAGGCCTCGCCCCGGCCGCACACACCGGCCTGGTGGAGTTCTCCGGGCTGGACCTCAAGGGCGGCATCGAACTGGAGATGGGCCGCGCGCTGTTCACCCGCATCGCCTACGAGTCCACCGACGCCCTGAGGGTGCTGCGTGAACTCGTCGCCATCATGGACCGCCGCAAGGAGGCCATGCGGGGCAAGTCCCGCCTGCATGAGCCCACCCCGGGCGACCCGCTGCACGTCCTGGTCGTCGACGAGTTGGCCGACCTCATGGCGTACTCCGACTTCGAGACCCGGCGCGAGGCCGACCGGCTGATGTCGAAGCTGCTCACCCAGGGCCGCGCCCTCGGCGTCATCGTCGTCTCCTGTGTGCAGAACCCCCGTCAGGAGGCCGTGGGACAGCGCAACCTCTACCCGACGAAGATCGCCCTGCGCCTCGACTCGGAGATCGAGACTGACATGGTCCTCGGCCCCGCGATGGCCCTCGCTCCGGCGCACACGATCCTGGAGACCGACCCGGGCACCGCCTACCTCGTCCGCGAGGACGGCTCACCCGAACTCATGCGGTTCGACTACTGGCCCGACGACCTCATCCGTGAGGTTGCCCTCCGGTTCGCCGCACCCCGCCCGGCCCGGGCTCCCTCCGGCTCGCTCCCCCCGTCCGACGCCGACGCGGTTGCCGCGTGGACGAACGCTGGCCGACGCCTGCACGCCGTCGATGCTGCCGTGCCCAACGACAACGGACAGAGCAAGGCCAGCGACAACCCCACCCCGCGTCAGCGCAAGCCCCGCAAGCCTCGTGCCCCTCGCGCACCGCGCTCGCCCCGTCCGGCCGCTCCGGCCGCATCCACTGAGGAGGTCTCACCATGAACAGCACCGCGGGGCCCATGGCCCGGATCGCCGCCGACTCCCGGCCCGTGCTCGTCTTCACCGTCGCCCTGACCGTCGCCGTCGCGCTGGCGTCGTTCGCCTTGTCGTTCTCGTCCCTGCGGGACGCCGCGCTGTGGGGTCGGGTGCCGGAGTCCCTGGCGTTCCTTGTCCCGGTCGTCATCGATGCCTCAGTGCTCGTCTACGGCCTGGTGGCCCTCGTGCTGCGTGCTCGTGGCCGGTCCTCGGCGTGGGCCTGGTTCCTGATGTTCGGGTTCACCGTCGTGTCGATCGGCGCGAACGCTGCCCACGCCTACGACGTCGGCCCGGCCGTCAAGGTCCTCGTCGGCGTCGTCCTGGTGGCTCTGGCCCCGCTGTCGGTGCTGACCTCGACTCACGCCCTGGCCTCCCTCGTGGTGGCCGACAACCGGGCTCCGGCCGCTGCACCGGAGTCGCTGACCTTGCCCGTCACTGAGGCCGCTGAGGTGGCTGCCGCTGAGCCCGTGCCCGCAATCGAGGCTCCCGCCGTCGTGTCGGAGCCCACGCCGGCCGAATCGCCTGCGCCGCCGGCCGAATCGCCCGCCTCGTCGTCGGCGCCGGTCCTCGGCCCGGTCCGCTCCTCCTCGCGCTCGCCCCGTACCCGGGTCTCGCCCATGGCCATGCAGAACACTCTGCCGGGCCTCGACCTGCCGGGGGTGATGGCATGAGCACCGCCCGCCTGACCGGCGCTGCCTGCGCCCTCCCTGTGAATGTCGGCCTGCCGTGGATCAGTGAGAACCCCTCGGCCTCCGCACAGGCCCAGATGCTCCGCGTGTGCGCCTCCTGCCCGGTCGCCGCTGCGTGCGCTCGGGAGGCCGTCAGGAAGGAGACCACGGCCGGTTTCTGGGCGGGTGCCGACCTCACGATGTGGCGCGAGGTGTCCACGTCCGACCTGTTCGAAGAACTGTCCGATTTCGTCGACGAAACCCCGACCACCGGCCTGCCGGTACAGGGAACGTTCGATCTGCCTGGCCTGGAGGTTGCTGCCTGATGGTCACTTTCCGCACCGACCTCGACACCCACACCACCGGGCTCGCCGTCGATGATGCAGCTCGTGCTGCGCGCGACCTCGCCCGTGCTGCTGCTGAGGCAAACGGGGTCTGCACCTCCCCCGTGGTGCGGTCCGTGTTCGACCGCGAGACCGGCGTCACGCACATGGTGCCGATCCCGTGCGGCTCCACCCGTGAGAGCAAGTGCAAGCCCTGCGCCGACAAGGCCCGTCGTCTGCGGATGCACCAGTGCCGCGAGGGCTGGCACCGCGACGACGAACCCGAACTGCCCCCGGCCCCGGCTCCGGTGCCCGACGAGGACGACGACGAGAAGGAGGATGACGGTCCGGCTCCTGAGCGGGTCTCGCGCTCCACTCGTCGGCTGGAGGGCATCCCCAACCTGCCCACACAGCAGATGAGCAGCGGCACCCTCGGGCGCACCTTCACCGACCCCAAGACCGGCCGCACGTTCCGCCCCTCGATGTTCCTCACCCTGACCCTCGGCTCATACGGCGACATCGGCCGTCGACGTCGCGCGGACGGCAAGTGGGAGTCCACCGGGGTACCGGTCAACCCCCGCGCCTACGACTACCGCAAGGCTGCCCTGGATGCGCTGATGTTCTCCCGGGTCGTGGACCGGTTCATGCAGAACCTGCGCCGCTGCGCGGGCTACACGGTCCAGTACTTCGCCGCCGTCGAGCCTCAGAAGCGCCTTGCGCCGCACCTGCACGCCGCCATCCGGGGCACCATCCCGCGCGCCGTCGTGCAGCAGGTCGCCGCCGCTACCTACTTCGCCGCCTGGTGGCCGCCGTGCACCGACGCCGATGTCGTCTACGGCGAGCACACCGACGCGCCCGTGTGGGATGAGGAGACCTCGAGCTACCTCGACCCGACCACGGGCGACGCGCTGACGACGTGGAAGGAAGCCACCACCGACATCAAGCACCCGGCGCACGTCGTCCGGCTCGGCAAGCAGGTGGACATCAAGGGCCTGCTGGGTGGCACTCCGGACTCTGACCGGGCGGTGCGGTACCTGTGCAAGTACCTGACCAAGTCCATCGCAGGCACCTACGCGGCCGGTGACGACGACGCGGCCGACACCGCTCACCGGGTCGCCTACGAGCGTCACGTGGACCGGCTGCACGCCCAGGTCAAGGTGCTGCCCTGCGGGCCCGACTGCGCGAACTGGCTGCGCTACGGGGTCCAGCCCAAGCACCCCACGCCCGGCATGAAGCCCGGCAAGTGCCTGTCCCCGGCGCACGACCGGGAAAACCTCGGCCTGGGCGGTCGTCGCGTCCTGGTGTCCCGTGGGTGGTCGGGCAAGACCCTCACTCAGCACCGCGCCGACCGGGCCGCCGTCGTCCGCCAGGCCCTGGAAGCTGCGGGTATCGAGCACGACGACGCCGACCGGCTCTCGACCACGCAGGAGACCAGCGACGGGCACGCCCGCTACGTCTGGCGCGAACCCGAAGCGGGCTCGTTCACCTACGCGGCTGTGATCGCCTCCAGCCTGCAAGAACACCTGCGCCGACGTGGGCAGTACGACGCGGCGAAACACATCCTCGGCCTGGCCCCACCGGGATCACCCGGGCCTGTGGATAACCGTTCGGCAACCGCCACCGTGGCGGCTTAGGAGGGGTGGGAGATGGAATCGCAGGAAGTAGTGGAACGGCTGGTGTACACGGTCGATGAAGCCGCCTCGGCGCTGTGCTTGTCGCGGGCCGGGCTCTACGAGCTGATTCGTTCGGAGCAGGTGCGCTCAATCAAGGTCGGCCGTCGTCGGCTGGTCCCGGTCAACGCCCTGCGCGAGTACGTGGATGCGGCGATGGGTGGTGCGGCATGACGGAGGTAGAGCGCACGGCCAAGGTGAAGCTCCCGCACGGTGAGGGCACGGTGTTCTGGGATGAGCGGCGTCAACGCTATGTCGCTCAGAAGACGGTCGGCTACGACGGTCGCGGCAAGGCCATCGTGAAGACCGGTATTGCCAAGAAGGAGACGGCTGCCGTCGAGAGCATGCGCAAGAAGGTCAAGGCGCATGAGGCTGGGCTGGTTGCGGGCTCCGACCGCTACACCGTGAAGGATGCGGTGACGGACTGGCTTACCTATGGCCAGGGCAAGGCTGGCGACAGCACATGGAAGGGATACCGCTTCATCTGCAATCGGCACCTGTTGCCGGTTCTCGGCGGTCGGAAGTTGAAGGATCTGACAGCCCAGGAGGTGGAGAAGTGGCTGCACAGCCTGACAGGCTCGCTAGGAAACTCCAGCCTTAAGGACCTGCACTCGTGCCTGAATCGATCGGTCAAACGTGCTTACGCCCGGGGCCTTGTACATCGCAACGTGGTCGAGCTCGTCGCCGTGCCCGAGGGCCGAAAAGGTCGGGCGTCGCGGTCGCTCACGATCGAACAGGTAGAGGACGTCCTCACGCTGACCAAGCCGGATCCGATGCACGCGTACATCGTGGTTTCCGTCCTGACCGGTGCCCGCACGGAGGAGGTCCGGGCGCTGCGGTGGGATCGGGTTGATCTGGACGGCGACCCCGAAGCGTTTCCGCCGGTGCCGCCGAGCGTCATGGTCTGGCGTTCGGTTCGGGAGGGCGGTGACACCAAGACGAAGCTCTCTCGCCGAACACTCGGGCTGCCCGTGGGCGTGGTCCAGGTGCTGCGTCGTCACCGGGAAAGGCAGGTGGCGCGGGCGGCCAAGGCGGGAAAGCGTTGGGACCCGACCGGTCTGGTGTTCGGGACGAAGAATGGTACGGAGATGAACGCCCGGAACGTGGCTCGTGACTTCCGTCGAGCATTGGCGCGGGTGCCTGGGATCGATCCGGACGAGTGGACTCCGCGAGACCTGCGGCACACGTGCATCTCTGTACTGTCGGCTTCTGGTGTTGCCATCGAAGAGATTTCTCGGCTGGCGGGGCACAGCGGCACGGCCATCACGGAACTGGTGTACCGGCATGAGCTGCGGCCGGTGATTCAGACGGCGGCTACTGCGATGGACCGCGTCTTCGCCCCAGAGGGCTTCGCGGGGGACTGGTACATGGAACCGCTCTTCGGCGCGAACGAACTGGGCCGTAGTGAGGCTGGGTGAGTGGCGCTGTTCGCTAACTCATTCACTAACCGGTCATCTCGGCGGATTGATCGGAGCAAATGAAGAACCCCCGGACCTGAACGGTTCCGGGGGTTTTTCGCTGTGGCTCCGACCGGCGTCGATCCGGTGACCTTTCGATTTTCAGTCGAACGCTCTACCAACTGAGCTACAGAGCCCTAGCGCGAACGCCCGGGATAGTCGAGACCGACAACCCGGGCGCCTCTCGCGCGACCCTGACGGGACTTGAACCCGCGACCTCCGCCGTGACAGGGCGGCGCGCTAACCAGCTGCGCTACAGGGCCTTGGACGCTACCCGCGACCGGGGGGCTCGTTTCGAACCGTGAGGATCTTAACCCACCGCGGGCCCGAATCTGAAATCAGATTCGGACTCCTGCTGGATGACCTGCCTCACAACAGTCGAAACATGGCTCTGGCGAGCCCCTTCGTACCCCCAACGGGATTCGAACCCGTGCTACCGCCGTGAAAGGGCGGGGTCCTAGGCCGCTAGACGATGGGGGCTGGGACCTGGCAAGTCTACAGATACTCGGCGGCCCCGCTGCACGGTCCACCTGGCGGTCTCCGGCCGGCCCGGGTCGGGGATGATGGGTGCGTGGTGGAGATGACGCGCGAGGACTTCGAGATGGCTGTCAGCGAGGGACTGGACCTCGTTCCGGCCGACCTCGCGGCGCAGATGGACAACGTGGTGGTGCTCGTCGAGGACGACGCCCCCACCGAGGACCCCGAGCTGCTGGGGCTCTACGAGGGCGTGCCCCTCACCGAGCGCGACCACATGTGGGCGGCTGGGGCACTGCCGGACCGGATCACCATCTTCCGGAACCCGACGCTCGCGATCTGTGACACCCGTGACGACGTCGTCGAGGAGGTGGCCGTGACCGTGGTCCACGAGATCGCCCACCACTTCGGGATCGACGACGACCGGCTGCACGAGCTCGGCTGGGCATGACGGAGCCGGCCCCGCGGAGCGCTGCTTCGCGGGGCCGGCTCGGTGGCACGTGGGTCAGTACGAGGTGCCGTACTCCCAGTGCCAGGGTTCCGGCTTGCTGCCGCCAGGTTCGGCCCAACCTGGATGCTTCCAGCCGTACTTCCCCGCATGGGCGCTCATCCAGTTGTACTCGGCGGTGCCGAACGACTGGAGGCCGCCGGACAGGTCGATCGCCTGGCCCCAGCCGTGGTTCGACGTGCCGGGCACAGCGGCCAGCGCACCTCGGGAAGCGGCGACTGAAACCTGGTCCGCGTAGGAGCGGTAGCCGTCGACCACGTCCAGACTGCGGCCGAACGTCGCACGAAATGCGCCGTTCAGGTCCTCGAGGGCCATCGCAGCGTCGCACCGCAGCTGCTCGCTCGAGAAGCTCAGCCCGCAGAGCACGCTCGACGGGATCTGACCGTTGCCGTAGCCCTTCGCGGCCTCGGCCATCGCCTTCGCCTCTGCGGCTCGGGCGGCGGCCTCCTGCCTGGCCTGGGCGGCCTTGCGCTCCGCGGAGCGAGCCGCACGGGCGGCGCGCCGCTCCTCCGCAGCCTTCTTCGCGGCGGCGATCTCCTCGGGCGTCGGACCCGCCTTGACCGAGACGACGGCGTCGCCGTCGGCCTTGGTGATGAGCCGCTGGAGCGACGTCGTCACCTTCTCGATGCGGCCGGCCGACGGTGCACCCGTGGCGGCAGGTGCCTTCGTGTCCTCGGCGTCCGCTGCTTCCCGCGCGGCGGCGGCCTCGTCGACCGCCTCCGCGAGTGGCGTGTCGAGGACGGGAAGGCCGACGGTCCCCTGCTCGCTGAGCGGGGCGAGCCCAACGGTCGTGCCGGCCAGGTTGGTCGGTGCGGTGACGTCCACTGCGGCTGCGGGGACTCCGCCGTCGGCGGTCGCGTCGGCGACCGCGGTCGAGCCGTCGGCCCCCGGCTGGCCGAGCGGCGCGCGGTCGGTGTTCCGTGAGGCAGCAGCGGCCGGCCGGATCCCGGCCGTCGTGCCGTTCGTCTCACGGGCCTGGTCCACCAGGGTTCGCAGGTTCTGCGCGGCTGCTCGGACGCGCTTGCGCTCCTTGGCGGAGAGGTCGCCCTCGCGGGTGACGTAGACGGCGTCCGTCAGGACGGCGTCCGCCTTCTCCGAGGCCGACCGCATCTGGGGCTCGAGGACGACGGCGCCGGGCAGGGTGGCCGGCTCGGCGGCCGCGCCGGTGCCTGGGGAGCCGGCGGTGGTGCCACCGGTCGCGGTCATGCTGACCGCCGCCGTGGTCGTCAGCGCGACCGAGGCCAGCGCTGCGGCTATCGCGAAGGACGAGCGGCGCACCAGGGGGTGGGGGGAGTGCTCTGCGACGATCGCATGCGCTCCGCGCACGCCCGGGCGTCGCGTACGACGGGGGACGAGAGCGTGGCTGCCGCGCGTCAAGAGCGCTCCCGACACTCGGGGGCAGGGACAAGGCGCGCCGTGCTGGGCGCGACGGGGTTCGGCGTCTGGGGCACGCTGAGCTTCCGTTCTGCGGCGGGGCACGGGCGGCACCGTGAGGGGCTGTTCTCCCTCGGGGTGGACGGCGACGCATGCTCCGGCTGCGGTCTGGCCACTGAGCGCGACGTGTCGCGGGGGTCGTGGCACTGCCGCGTGGAGCCCGGCCCGAAGGTCAAGGGGGTGGCTCCATGCGGCAGCATTCAATGCTGGACGCCCGTCCAAGAGTTATGTAACCCCCTGCGCGGAGGCGTGCCTCACAAAAGGTGGGTGGAGACGGTGGTGCAGAAGTGAAGGGCCGACAACCCGGGGTGTTCGCGTTCACACTCGGGTGTTCACGTTCACATTGAGGGGCGGCGGGCCATGCGTGAGACTTCGGGCATGGCCCATCACGATCAGGCCGCGAACGGATCCGTGCCCACCCCCGCCGGACAACCCGTGACCGTGTCCATCCACCGCGTCGTCAACCCCGACCATGTTCCCGAGGTCACCCGCTGGGTGCAGTCGGGCGTCAACCTCGCCAACCGGTGGGACGGCTTCCTCGGCTCGGGCTGGATCCGCGCCGCCGAGGGGTCCCGCGACTGGCACATGCTCTACCGGTTTGCCGATGCCGACCGGCTCGCCGCCTGGGAGCAGTCCGCCGAGCGCCGCGACTGGCTGGCGCGGGGCACCGGCCTCGTCGAGGAGCTGCGCTACCAGCAGCGGACGGGCATCGAGGGCTGGTTCGACGACCCGGCGCGGACCGACGAGCCGGCCGACGTCGCCGCAGTCGTGGTGCCGCCCCGGTGGAAGCAGGCGACCAGCATCTGGCTCGGGTTCTTCCCCGTGAACCTGGTGTTCACGGTCCTGTTCACCTATCTGGTGCCCGGTTGGGACGACGTGCCGCTGGTGCTCAAGGTGCTGATCTCGACGCTGATCCTGACGCCGATCATGGCGTACTGGGTGCTCCCCTGGGTGACCCGCCGCCTGCACGGCTGGTTGCACCGCACGTAAAACCGTGCGTGACCCCGCACGTGACGCTCCCGCAGGAGCGTCACGTGCCGGGTCAGGCGCCCGCTACGACGTGCTGAGCCGGTGCGCGGCGCCGCCGCAGCCGGATCCCGCCGCGGCCCGGCACCTGGACCGGCGGGGCCACCGGGTGGCCGGTCCTGCCGTCGAGCCAGCCGCTGAGCCGCTCCGGCCGGTCGGTGATCACGGCGTCGACGCCCGCGCCGTCGTCGGTGGAGACCAGGGTGGTCCACGCGGCCGGGTCGTTCGCCGTCCAGGACATGACGCGCAGGCCGGCGGCGTGCAGGCGGGACACCAGCCGCGGACTGCCGGCGACCGTCGCGACCGACGGGTTGCACGCGACGACCCGCAGGCGCTCGCACAGGCGCAGCAGGCCGGGCGGGTCGAAGGAGACGAGCAGGCCGCCCGGGAGGTGCGGCGCGACGTCGCGGACAGTGGCGACCGTGCCGGGCCAGAAGCTCTGCACCAGGACCCGGTCCTCGAATCCCGCGGCGGCGATGGTCGCCGTGACCCGCTCGACCTGCGCGGTGCTCCACGAGCCCTTGAGCTCCAGCAGCAGGTCGGTGTCGGGGTGCCGGGCGAGCACACCCAGCACGTCGTCGAGCGTGGGGACGTGCTGCCCGGAGAACGCCGGGGAGAAGCGCGAGCCGGCGTCGAGTCCGAGCACCTGCTCCGACGTCAGGGCGGAGACCTTGCCGGTGCCGTCGGTGGTGGCGTCGACGGTCTCGTCGTGGATCACGGCGCCCACGCCGTCGGCGGTGGGCTGGAGATCGATCTCGACGGCGTCGGCGCCCGCGCGGCACGCGGCCTCGACGGCGGCGAGCGTGTTCTGCGGGGCTACCGCGGAGTAGCCGCGATGGGCGATGACTGCTGGACGGGCGACGGCCATGCTGACCTCCGGGTCTGCGGTTCACTAGCCACGCTAGGCCGCTATCGGACGCCTTCCCAGACCCGCCGCGTGAATTACAGGAGTGTTCCGGGGCCGTTCACCGGGCGGTCCCCCTGGCTTCCTCGAAGATGCCCTGCCCCGGCGTGAGCACCCGGCGCGGGTCGTAGCGGTCCTTGGTGTGCCGGACGGCGGGCCAGCGGTCGCCGTAGTGGGCACGCCAGTCGGCCGGGGTCAGGTGCAGTGCGTTGACCGGGTACTGCGTGCCGCCGACGGCGCGGACCCGGGCGTACAGCGCGTCGTTGTCGGCGATGAGGCGCACCACGTCGGCGTCGTCGGGCGGGCTCACCGCACGCAGCAGCGCGAGCAGGAAGAATACCGGACCCTCGGGCACCATCACCTGGGGCCGCGTGATCAGGGACCGGTTGGTCGGGTACAGCAGCGCGACGCCGCCGGCGTCGGCCGGGGTGAGGGTCGTGAGGAGCTCGGTCACCAGCTCGTCGGTGGCGGCGTCCGGGAGGAACACGTTCAGCCAGGGCCCGGACAGGCGGAGCGCCTCGATCTGCTCCACCTCCTCGTAGAGGCGGTTCAGCCACTCGAAGTAGGGCATGTCCACCACGTCGATGCCGGCCGGGGCGAGGCCCGCCAGCAGGGCGTCGTCGTCGGGCGGCTCGGTGGTGAACCAGGCACCCGCCTCCAGGACGAAGGTGAAGCCGTCGTCGTCCGTGGGGACGAACTGGCCCTCCAGGTAGTCGAAGCGGCCGTCGGCCAGGGCCGTGCGCTGGGCCGCGGTGAGGTCGGTGACCTGCGGATAGGTCAGTGTGTAGATGCGCGCCATGGTCGGCGCCGCGACGAGCCGGACCTTGGCACGCACGATGACGGCGAACTGGCCGAGCCCGCCGAGCACCGCCTCGAACAGCTCGGGCTCGCGGTCCGCCGAGCAGGTCACGAGGCGGCCGTCACCCGTGACCACGTCGAGCTCGATCGTGTTGTCGACGAGCATCCCGAAGCGCTGGGACGCCCCGCCGATTCCGCCGACGCTCAGCGTGCCGCCCACCGAGAGGCCGAGGTAGTCCGTGCTGACGGGCGGCGCGACGCGGGCGGTCAGGCCGGTGCGGATCAGGTCGAGCCACTGCACCCCGGCGTCGACCACCGCGTACTCGGGCGTGACCTCGCGGATCGTGGCCAGGGTCCGCGAGTCGATCACGACGCCGCAGTCGGCCTGGGCCTGGCCGTACGTCGAGTGGCCCTGGCCGCGCACGGCGACCGTGAGCCCGTGCTGGTTCGCGAAGCGCACCACCGTGACGACGTCGTACACCGAACCCGGCCGCAGGACCGCGCGCGGACGGCGATGGGCGAGGTTCCCGTAGTCGGTGCCGGCCTCGGTGAGCGCGTCCTCGTCGGTGACGAGCTCGCCGTCGAGGTGAGGGATCTGGATGGCCCCGGTGTTCTCCGGGAGGCTGGTGAGCCAGTGCGACGTCACCGGGTCGAACGCGACTACGGCGGCGCCTGCCAGAAACGTACGGCGATCGAGCTGTGCCATGTGAGCCCCTCAGCTTCGGGTCGGGCGACCACGGTACCGGTCGGAGCCCTCACGATGGTGCTCGTTCCGTGGATGTGCTGTCAGGACAGGCCTGCGAGACGATAGACGACCAGGCTGCCGGCTACCGCGACGTTCAGGCTCGCACCCCAGCCGGTCATCGGGATCTCGACGCATTCGTCGACGCCTGCGAGCACGTCGTCCGGCACGCCCTGGTGCTCGTGCCCGAGCAGCAGAACCGTCGGGGTCCGGGCGGGTTGGAGGCGCGGCAGGGGCGTCGCGCCGTCGGCCAGCTCGACGGCGACGAGGCGGAACCCGCCGTCCCGCTGCTCGTCGAGCCAGCGCTCCTTCGACGGCGCCACCCAGTGGATGCAGGGCCGCCGCCCGCGCAGCGTGTCGCCCCTGGCCAGCGCCTCCTTGTAGTGCGGCGTCCGGGGAACGGCCAGGCACGCGCCGACGGCGTCGCACGTGCGCAGCAGTGTCCCGAGGTTCGCTTCGTACGCGACCCAGAGCGGGGCGACGACGAGGTGGCCCCAGCAGCCGTGCTGCCGGGTGCGTCGTCGTCGGCGGAGCTCGGTCGGCTTCGACTTGGACCCGCTCACCTGGTCGTGGCGGTGTCTCCTGGACGAATGAACATGAGGGGGGTGCCTTTCAGCGGCGGCACCGGTCCATCGACAGCGGCGAACGACTCGCCGAGGGATGGCTGACGCTACACCGCCTGGCACGGTCCTGACCAGTGCTTTCGCCGGGGCCTCACCGCTCGACGCGGCACTGGGTCGGCGCTGGGATCCACCACTGTGCCAGCTTGTCCGGCTGGGTCCACGCGTCCCATACCTGCTTGCGGGGCGCGCGGATGATGCGGTCGACGCCGAGATCGAGCTCGGGGTTCATGGGTCCTTTTCGGTGACGGACTGCTCGGTGACGGACTGCTCGGTGACGAACTGCTCCAGGCGGTCGGTGCGGCTTGTCCAGATGCTGCGCTGCTCCGCGAGCCAGTCCTCGACGAGCGCGAACCGCTCCCGATTGAGCACGCAGGTGCGCACCCGCCCCGACTTCGCGGTGCGGATCAGGCCGTTCGACTCAAGCACGCGCACGTGCTTCATGAACGACGGCAGCGTCATGGGGGCGTCCTTGGCGAGGTCGCCCGGATACTTGACGCAAGGGCTAAGTGTCTTGGGGGTGGTCTGAAGTCGTCGCGGTGGTGGGCCCCCCGGGGATCGAACCCGGAACCCGCGGAGAAGTGGGAAGTGCGTGTCGTGAGGACTTCTGCGGCCTGGTTCGGTGTCGATGTTCCCGGTCGTTCAGGGTCACCTTGGGCTGACGTCGCACACAACGTCGCACATATCGCACGGCGGATGTGGGTGTGCATCCGCCGTCAGCTCGGGCTAGGTGGGGTCGATCAGGGTGTGGATGATGGCCGCGACGGCGGTCGTGTCGTACCCGGTCTTGTCGTGGCGGGTGACGCGTTCCAGGGAGACGGTGCGGGGCTGCTCGCAGATCGCGTAGGAGCCGGGCTTCACCTCGACGCGGGTTGGCCAGGGCTTGTCGCTGCCGGTCAGGGGGACCACGATCGCCAGTCGCATAGACCGATGCTGACGAGGGCTGGACAACACAAGGTGCGGCCGGTGCTTCGCCTGCTCGCGACCGACGGTGGGATCCATGGACAGCCAGATGACATCACCGCGCTGAACGGTCACGCGGTGGTCTCCTGGGCACGGATCATCCGCTCCTCGGCGGCGTACTCACCCTCGGTCGGCCAGGTGCCCTCTTCACGGGTCTGGGCCTCGTACTCGTCCGGGTCGATGGCATCCATCGCCTCCCAGAACTGGCGGCGCTCGTGCTCCTCGATGAGGGCGGCCACGGTCTCGTCCGCCGTCTTGAGCGGCTTGCCGTTGAACTTGACGTGGGCGAGCCGCTGCCTCGTGGCGCGTGCAATGGTGATGGTCGTAGTCTCGCTCATGAAATCCACCATGACGCATCCCTTGCTAATTGGCAAGGGTCGCGCCGACTGGTGCTGCGGGTTTGTGTCCCCACCATGCTCCTGCTTCGGGGTCCCTGATCCTCCGTCATCCGTTGGCGCGGGGCGCGTCTCGGACATCGGTTCTGTCGTCAGTGCAACAGGTCCCGCTCATCGTGTGTCGGTGGGTGGTCCGCTCGGGTGGCGGGACCTGTTGCACTGACGACAGGTTCGGTGTCAGGGTCCCGGTGAAGCCGATGGATGGCGGAGGAGCAGGGACGCCGCGGTCCCCTCGATCCTCTTGATTCCCAGGTGCCCGCCGGAGGCACTGCCTAAGAGCTGAACAACGAAGAGACGGTCTCGACTACTGGAGTCGGGACCGTCTTCGTCATGTCTGGGGCCGGTAGGCCGTCGGGGTGCGGTGGGGTGCGCGCAGGGCGCGAAGCGCCCGGAGCGCGGGGCCCCATCGCGGGCCCCCGCCGGCCGAACGGCCCAGCGCGGCGGAGCCGCGCCTTGAGCCAGTAAAGAAAGTCCTCACAACTCCGTGGGTAGTCACTTCTAGGCCCGAACGACAGCTCGCATGGGAACGCCCGACCTGCGCATCGTGACGGGGTTCGGGTCCAACATCGCTCCGCGTCAGCCGCGCCCCGGAGGCCGGAACACCGAACCCTAGTTTGGGTCGACTGCCTCGGCGAACCTCAAACCGAAATCTGTCGGAATTAAGAGACCCTTATCGAAGGTGACACGTTCGGCTTCCTCGTCAGGCCGTGAGGCTCGCGCGTTCAGAAATTCTGGCCGCGATTCGTGCCAGGCGTACGCATTATCACCCACGCGAAACTGCTGGTATTCCACCGTAACAAGGCCAAGTCTGGCCCAGTTGTCCACGTATATCGCGATGCGAGGATCTTCTACAGGCTCCCTCGTGGCGACGTTTCGTAGTTCCAGCACGTGGTTGCGCAGGATATGGTAGCCCGTGCCACCGGGTGTATTGATCTTTATTCGCACCATTGGGATTCCGTACGGTCCCGTCTTTAGTATTTCCAGGAGGCGCGACGACTCCTCAGGCGAAAGTTGTTTAATCACCTGCGCGAAGGAGGGGTGGCTGGAGCCACGAGTCCGAGCATCGGACGCGCGGGCCAGCAGGTTTAAATACATATCCTTGAGTTCTGGCTCATCAAGAGAGTAAGACAGTCCCTCCATCGCTTGGGCCGCAACTACAGGTGACGGGGAGACGAGCTGGTCCTCAGGCGTATCCGCGAGCTTTTCGGCCAGGTCCTTGTTGAACTGCTTTTCGAAATATTCGCTCCGGTATCCCACCCAATTGGCAAGCGGTGAAAGAAGTTTGGTAAGTGCCATCTGCCTGATGGCAACCCTGTCTGCTCTAGCTTGAGCTGCCACCTCCAGCGCTTTCGAGTCCTTCGCAATCTCAGAAAGCTGCTTCTTTTCCTCGGCGTCGCCGCCAAGTTTCGCCGAGGCCCCGATCGCACTGCGTACGACCGCCGCTCCAGCCACTAGTTCGCCTCCGGTCATGGGGTGAGCCTAGACGCTCGGGCAAGGCCAGGGAGATATTCTCCAGAACTTCACCCAAGGCATGGAGTGAGTAATGAATCGCGCATGGTGACGAGGCGGCTCACCGCACACCGGCGCACCGTGCTGCTCGGAATGTATGCGGTGAAGCCCAGGTGATTGTCGTTGCGGGCCGACTACGCGAGTTCCGCGATGTCGGCGGTCACGGCGTCCGCTCCAGCTTCCCGCAGCTCGTCACCTCGGCGCGGCGTCTTGGCGTAGCCGATGCATGGCACGCCCGCGGCGCGGGAAACCTCGACGTCGGACAAGGAGTCGCCAACGAATACTGCACGGTTCGCCTCGATGCGGAGGGACCGCAGAGCTTCGTTCACGGTGTGGGTGTTGGGCTTCATGAGGTCCGGCCTGCCCGTCGGCCGGCCGATGACAGCGGCGATGTAGGACGTCAGCGACCAACGTTCGAGGTAGGCGCGGATCGCGACTTCGGCGTTGTTGCTGACGATGACCACAGGCTTGCCGACCTGATCGCACCTGGCAAGGAGGTCGTGCGCGCCGTGGGTTGGCTCGGCTGTGGACGCGGCGGCGGTCTCGGCGTCGTCGCACACAGCCTCGACCTCGGGCAGTGCCTCAGGCGCGTTGGTGGCTGCCCAGCGCAGGACGGCGAGGTGGTCGCTGGTCGTGCCGATGTGGTCGTCCAGGGCAACGCTGCGCGCCAACATTGGTGCTCGTGCTGCGTTCGCGGCTTCGAGGTTTGCGGGCGCGGGGATCAATGGCGTGACGGGTCCGTCGAAGTCCAGCAAGACCGCATCCGCGGCGGCGAACACCTCGGCAGCGTGGCTCACGGGGTGACCTTGGTGGCGATGGTGTCCCACATGCTGTCGAACCACAGGCGGGCCTGTGCAACGAACTGCGTACCCGGCGATTCGGGGTCGCCGTCGTCGGTGTAGTGGAACAGCTCCGAGTCCCGGCCGAGTGAGTCGTACGTGGCGAGTCGGTCGTCGCCGTCACGGACCTCATGCTCCCGGACGGGGTAGAACCCGAAGAAGACGTCTGTTGCGCTGAGGATGTAGGCCTTGAATAGCGGGGCCGATCCGTGGACCCGAGATTCCACAGTGGCGCTCCGGACCAGGCCCATGTCCTGCAGTTCCTCGACGCTGTCGCGGATCGCGCCGACGTGGCGAGCGCTGATCGCGGCCGAACGTGCTCGTGCTCGTGCGCTGGCGGCCTCGTCACCCGACACGGCGACGGGCAGCGCGAGGGGGCGTGACATGTCCGGCAGGAGGATCCGTATCCGAATGTCGCGGGGCGTGAGGCGTCCGCTCCGGATCTTGTCGAGCGGTTCGGTGATCGCGCCGTGCAGCGTCTCGGAGGTGAAGCCGACGAAATCGATAGTGACCTTCTCGGCGTCGAAGATCCGCTCGATGTGCGGACGGAGCCCGGCAGGTCGGGCGGCGCGCTCACGCACGAAGACGCCGCTCCCCTGGCGCGAGACGGTCAGCCCTTCGTCGCGGATGATGCGCAGGGCCTGTTGCACGGTCATCCGCGCGACGCCGAACGTCGTCGCCAGTTCGTTCTGGGATGGCAACTGCTCGCCGGGCTGGAACGTGCGCCCGAGGATCGCTGCACGGAGTGCCGCCGCTACCTGCTGGTAGGGCGGTCGCGGGTCGTCCCGGTCGAGTTCCATACGGCCAATCGTAGCCACATGGCCAACCCGGCTAACCAAGTTGGCCACATCTCTTGACATGGCTAGCCAGGCTGGTGCAATCTCTTCTTGTACAGCCTGGCTAGCCAACCTAGCCACGACACAAGGGAGATGCAGACATGGCGATGCAGCGACGGTTCGCGGTGAACCACCAGGACGTGTTCCCGGCCGGTGCGGTGATGAAGGGTGAGGTCCAGCCGGTGGCGGACTTCGATGCTCCGAAGCGTGAGGACGGTTCGCGTCCTCAGCAGCTCGACAAGGAGACGGGCCTGCCGCTGTGGCAGGTGGTGGTCGCTGACCTGGACGACGAGGGGAACAAGAACGACGCGGGTGTGTCGGTCAAGATCCCGGCCCGGCACCAGCCGGTGCCGCCGTCGGCGGTCTCGATCCCGGGCACTCCGATCACGCTCCGCCTCGTGGAGTTCGTGGGCCTGACGGCGCTTCCGTACGTGGACGACAACGGCAACCGGCCGCGTCTGGCGTGGTCGTACAAGGCGGAGGACATCTGCGCCCCGGGCAAGGCCGACGTGGCGACCCCGGCCCGTCCGGACGCGGGTAAGGCGGCTGCGTGATGAGCGCGGCCCTGCACACCCCGGGGGAGGCGGTGGCTTCGGTTCCCGCCCCCTCGACGGGGGAGCTGCTGACGGTCGCTGCTGACGTGGTGGCGATGGTCAACGGCCGCGCGTCGTACGTGACCATCTCGGACACCGGTGCGATCGCCGTCCATGTCGAGTGCCAGGCCGATGCGGAGCACCTGGCCCGGCTGCTGCGCCTGGGGCACGTGGAGGACTTCTCGGCCAGCGACGAGCGCGATGGCTTCTCGTCCTGGTCTGGCCAGTCCTGGACCGGCGTCCGGTTCAGCGTGATGTGCCCGCTGATCGGGCAGGCCCGGCCGGTGCGTGCGTTCCCGGTCCGGCCCGGGGAGTTCGAGCAGTTCGACGCCCCGGTGCCCTACGCCCTGGCGGTGGCCTGATGACTCGCGCGGAGTCGCTGGCGGCCGCCAGGGAGTACCTGTTCGAGGCCAAGAACGGTCTCGACGGTGCGGGCAAGGCGCTCGACGCTGCGGGGTTCACGGGTTCGGCCGAGACCGCCCGGGATCTGCATCAGGGAGCCGAAGCGCTCCACTTCGATATCCGGCTCGCGGCCGTGATCGCGCACCGGGCCGAGCACCCCGAGTTCTACGACGAGTCCGGCAAGTGGGTCGGCCGTCCCGACGAGAACGGGCAGAGCTGATGCCGAAGCGATGGGCCTACGCCGGTCCGACTCAACAGGGGATGGACGACGCGGCAAAGCGCCGTGACCTGGTCGAGACCGCCCGGCAGGGCGTGACACAGATCAACGAGGCATACGCGCTGCTGGCGTTCGGCGGAGCGTTCCTGGTCCCGCTCGATGAGGGCCTGGGCGAACGGATCTACCAGGTGCGTGTGCAACTGCACGGCCTGATCGAGGAAGCCGAATCACTCGTACGCGAGCACGAGGAAGGGATGAGCTGATGGCACTGGATGAGACGACCCGGCAGGTCAACCGGCGCGCGGTCGCGGCGCTGAACAACGCCCGTCACTGGCTGCTGGAGGCGGATTTCCGCGTCTCGAACTCGATCGGGGCATTGGAAGACCTCAGCCGCTACACCAATGCGCACGACCCGGCGCTTGAGGAGCTGAACGCGGTCTCAGCCAGGGTCCGGGCTGCTCGTGAGGACGTGGCGCGCCGGTGGATCGCTGAGAGCGAGGGCGAGTGATGTTCACACGACGGATCACGAAGAAGGACCTCCCGGACATCCTCAACGCGATGGGCAACGACCTGGACGCCTCCCGGGTCATGGTCGGGCGGATGCAGGACTGGGCCGCAGAGACCGGTCTGGGTGCCCTGGCCGAGGCACTGGACTGGGCCGTTGTGGCTCTCACCGACGCGCACGACGCCGCCCATGACGCCTACCGCACCGCCACCGACGAGACCGACGAGACCGACAAGGAGGCACGGGAGCGATGAACGCCACCACGACGACGGGCCTGTGGGCCAGCCTCGACGCCCGGGTCACTGCTGCTCGTGCCCGCCTGCGCACCGCGACCGTGGGCCGTCCCGGCTGGTCCGGCCGTGCCTGGCGGGTCGGCGCGTGGATCGCGTACCGGGACTGGATGTTCACTCGCACGCTGGCGGTGTGGGCGGGTAAGCACCCGCTGCCCGTGCTCCTCGGGGTCCTGCTCGCCGTCGGCTGGTGGGGCACCCTGACCCTCGCGGAGGTCCCCGGCGACCGCACCACCGGCCCGGTGCTCCTGCTCCTGGTGTTCCTGTCCCCGGGCCTGTTCCTCGGCCTGTGGGCCGCGATCACCCCTGGCCGGTACAAGCGAGTGATGCACGCCCGCGCGATGGGCGACGCGTGGCCGAAGGTTGCCGAGTCCTGTGGCCTGTCGGCGAGGCGGCCGGATGGCACCATCACCATCTCCCGGCTACGCCACGTGCGCCACGCTCCGGGTGCGGTCGTGCTCCGGATCGAGACGTTCGCCGGCCAAACGCCGGACACGCTGCACCGGGCCGCACCGGCGATCACCACGGCGTTCCGGGCGCACGGGTACGAGACCACGGCCGTCAAGCCTGGGGTGCTGGACCTGGCCCTGTTCACGACCTACCGCATTGCCCCGGCAACCGCTCGGATGCCGGAGCCGGAGCGGGCCAACCCGGACAGCCTGCCCGTGGGCCGGACCCGTGCGGGCCAGATCGCGAACCTCGTGGTGCGGGGTCGGCACACCCTCGTGGTGGGTGCCACAGGCGCGGGAAAGGGCTCCGCGCTGTGGTCCGTCGTCGGCAACCTCGCCCCGGCCGTCCACGACGGCACCGCCCGGCTGTGGGGTCTGGACCTCAAGGGCGGGGTCGAGCTGGAGATGGGCCGCGCCCTGTTCGGCCACGTCGCCTACAGCTCCGAAGACGCAATCCCCGTCCTGCGCGCCCTGCTGCGCGTGATCGACCAGCGCAAGGAGTCCATGCGCGGCCGCTCCCGCCTGCACGTCCCCACACCGGGGGACCCGCTGCACATGCTGGTCGTTGACGAGCTGGCCGACCTGATGGCCTACAGCGAGTTCGAGATTCGCCGTGAGGCCGACCGGCTGATGTCCAAGATCCTCACCCAGGGCCGCGCCCTCGGCGTCGTCGTCCTGGCCTGCGTGCAAAACCCCCGCCAGGAAGCCGTGGGACAGCGCAACCTGTACCCCCAGAAGGTGGCCCTGCGCCTGGACTCGGATATCGAGACAGACATGGTCCTCGGGCCGCAGGCACGCCTTGCTCCGGCGCACGAGATCTCGCAGGACGAGCCAGGCACTGCCTACATCGTCGGCGAGGACGGCGCCGCGTCCATGGCCCGGTTCGACTACTGGCCCGACGACGTCATCCGCGCCGTTGCCCTGCGCTACGCCGCACCGTCCGACCACACCGCCCCGGCACCCCGGAGTGGCCAGGACGCCGTGAACGCCTGGGCCGACGCTGCTGCCGCCCGCCGTGGCGCTGTGAACGAGAACGAGCCGGTCAAGCCCGACAACGAGGACGCTCCAGCTCCTCGCCAGCGCAAGCCACGGGCACCCCGCAAGCCCCGCACGCCGCGTGCACCTCGCCCGGCCGCTCCTGCCGCATCCACTGAGGAGGCCTGATCATGAACCGCCCCACACCCCGGGCCGCCGTCCGGATCGCCGCGGACTCCCGGCCGGTCCTCGTGTTCACCGTCGTGCTGACCCTGGCCGTCGCGCTGGCGTCGTTCGCCCTGTCGTTCGCCTCGCTGCGGGATGCCGCGCTGTGGGGTCGGGTGCCCGAGTCGCTCGCGTTCCTCGTGCCGGTCGTCATCGATGCCTCAGTCCTCGTCTATGGCCTCGTGGCGCTCGTGCTGCGGGCTCGGGGACGCTCGTCGGCGTGGGCCTGGACGCTCATGTTCGGGTTCACGGTCGTGTCCATCGGCGCGAACGCCGCGCACGCTTACGACGTCGGTCCCGAGCTGCGCACGATCGTCGGCGTCGTCCTGGTGGCGCTGGCCCCGCTGTCCGTGCTCACGTCGACGCACGCTCTGGCGTCCCTCGTGGTCGCTGATGGTCCCGTCGTCGAGCCGGAGCCGGTCCCGGCCGCCGAGCCCGTCGACGTCACACCGGAGCCTGTCCCGGCCGCGCTCGAGTCGGCTCCCGTCGACGTGACACCCGCCCCGATTCCGGACCCGGTCCCTTTGCCGGCCGAGCCGGAGCGCTCCCCGGTCGGTGCCGCTCCGGTCGCCCGTCGCCCACGTCTGGGCCGGGTCCGGCCGGTCACGCAAGACGCCCTCGACCTGCCCGGGCTCGCCGTTGGGGCCGACGCATGATCACCTCACCGGAGTCGACGCGTGGCGCCGCGTGTGGCCGTCCGGAGAACCGGGACCTGCCCTGGATCGCGGAGGACGCCTCACCCCTGGCACGGGCGCTCATGGCCCGCGTGTGCGCCTCCTGCCCGGTCCTGGCCAGCTGCGCCCTGGAAGTGGCCACGACGCCGACCACGGCGGGGTTCTGGGCCGGACACGACCGCACCAAATGGCGTGAGCCCGTGACGGTGCAGGACACCTTGCCCGGTCTCGAACTCGGGGCCGCAGCATGACCACCGCACCAACGTTCCCCGGCTTCGGGGAGCACGCACCCTTGGAGGTCGGTCCCGGTGCCCTGGGGTTCGCAACCCAGACGGCCCGGGGCCGGTCCCTGCGCTCCACCCTCGACGCGTTCTCCGAGACCGCCGCCGCCGTCGGGTACTGCTCGCACCCGGTCAAGCTCTCCGGCTCCTCCATGACGATCGACACGACCACGGGTGAGGTCGTCGGCGGGTTCTCCTCCGATGACGCCCCGATGGGGCTGCTGTACCGCCCGTGCGGGAACCGGCGTGAGGACGTGTGCCCGGCCTGCTCCCGGGTCTATGCCCGGGACACGTTCGCGATGATCCGATCCGGCCTCCTGGGCGGCAAGACCGTGCCCGAGACCGTGGCCGACAACCCGCTCGTGTTCGCGACGCTGACCGCGCCGTCGTTCGGCCACGTGCACGGCATCCGGTCCAAGAACGGGCACAAGTCCGGCGGGATGTGCCGCCCGTTCGACCGGAACAAGGTCTGCGAGCACGGCCGGTCCAAGTCCTGCATGACCGCCCACACGGAGAACGACCCTGCCGTGGGCTCGCCGCTGTGCTGGGCCTGCTACGACTGGACTAGCGCCGTCGTGTGGCAGTGGCACGCCCCGGAGCTCTGGCGCCGCTTCACGATCGCGCTGCGCCGTGCCCTGGCGGGGTATCTCGGGCTGACGGACTCGGAGCTGAAGCGTGCGGCGTCGGTGCAGTACGCCAAGGTCGGCGAGTACCAGGCGCGCGGGCTGATCCACTTTCACGCCCTGGTCCGTCTCGACGGTCCGGACGGTCCGGGCTCGGCTGCTCCGGTCGATGGGGTGACGCTGGCTGAGCTGATCGAGTCGGCGGCGCGTGGTGTGCGGGTGGAGGCTCCTCCGGTCGATGGTGCAGACGTGCCGCGTTCGCTGGCCTTCGGGTCCCAGCTCGACGCGCGGACCGTGCGCACTGGCCTACCGGAAGCCACCGCTGAGGACGCCCGCACCTCGGACACGCTCGTGCCCGAACAGGTCGCGGGGTACCTGGCGAAGTACGCCACGAAGTCGACCGACGTCGACCCGGCATCAACCCGGCCGCACCTGGCCCGGCTCACCCGGGAATGCCGACGCCTGGCCGACCGTGCCGCCACCGCCTGCCGCCTGCCCGGATACGAACCCGAGGAGGACGAAGACGGGTGCGCCTGCGGGACCTGCGCCGAGTCGCCGTACCGGCTGCTGGCCAAGTGGGCGCACATGCTCGGCTTCCGCGGCCACTTCTCCACCAAGAGCCGCAAGTACTCCGTCACGCTCGGGCGGCTGCGGCAGGCACGGGCACGGTTCGCACGCCTGACGGCCGAAGCACAGCGCGCCGGCGAACCCCTCGACGTGACCGATCTGGAACGCCGCCTGCTGGCCGACGACGAAGAGGCAACCCTCGTGGTCGACGGCTCGTGGTCCTACGTCGGGACCGGCTGGCCCACCAACGGCGAGAAGGAACTCGCGGAGGCTGCCGCAGCTCGAGCACGCGAATACGCCAAGTGGAAGGCCGCACAACGGCACGCCGGATGACACCAGACCTGACGGGGGAGGGATTACTGATGGACAGCAATACAACAGACATCACTGACCGGTTGTGGTCGGTGCAGGACGTCTCGGCTTTCCTTGGAGTGCCGGTCGGAACGCTTTACGCCTGGCGTTCGGAGGGCAAGGGGCCGGACTCGCGCCGCATGGGCAAGTACGTGCGCTATCGGCCCGAGGACGTCCGTTCCTGGTTTAAGGCACTGCCGATTGGGATGGCGTCATGAGCCGGCGTCTAGAACCCGGTGAGCGTGGCGAGATCACGTACACCGGCAAGACTCCAAACATTCGAGCGTTCCAGTACTACCGGAACCACGGTGGGATCAGGCTTCGGGGTTCTGGAGTCGGACGTGACAAGAAGGCTGCCCGTGAAGCAGTGACGCGAAACATCGATGCGGCTTTGCGCACCGATGAGATGTTCGGACCAGGTGCGCGTCTGGAGGATGCGGTGCGGGCGTGGCTGCGGTCCTTTCGGACGATGGCGGACAACGGTCGGCGGAAGCGAACGACGTATGACCAGTACGAGCGCTACGCCCGGGTGGAGGTGTACCCGCACATTGGGCAACTCCGGTTCACCGAACTCACCACTGGCCGACTCGACGTCTTCCTGACAGGGCTCTACGAGCGGAAGGGGTTCGCGACAGCCAAGGCGGTTCGATCCGTCCTGAGTGGCACGTGCCGGATGCTGGCACGTCGAGACCTGCTGCCGTCGAATCCGGTTCGCGACGTCGGTCGACTGGAGCAAGGGCGGAAGAAGGCACCACGTGCCTTGAGCGCTGAGGAGGCCCTGCGGTTCCTCGCCCTCCTCGACGGGAGCGAGTACGCCAGGCGGAACGAGCTGCCCGACATCATGCGGTTCCTGCTGGCGACTGGAGCCCGGATCGGGGAAGGGCTGGCGCTCAAGTGGGAAGACGTCGACCTGGACGGTCACGTGGTGCAGATCGACTGGACCGTGTCGCGGATCCGCGGTGTGGGCCTCGTTCGGGAAGCGGTGAAGACGGAGACCTCAGAGCGGACGCTGCGCCTTCCGGATTGGGCGGTCGTGATGCTGAGCAAGCGGCGGGGTGGGGCTGGGCCTGATGACCTCGTCTTCCCGAACACACTGGGTCGGCTCCGGGACGTGGGGAACACGGGCAAGATGCTGCGCAAGGTCCGCGGCGATGACTTCGCCTGGGTCAAGTCGCACACCGCTCGCCGTACGGTCGCAACTCTCCTCGACGGCAAGGGGCTGACCGCTCGCGCGATCGCTGACCAGCTCGGCCATGCTCGTCCCTCGATGACGCAGGACGTGTACATGGGTCGTCGGATCGTGGGGGAGGCCAAGAGCCCGCTCGATGGCATGTTTGCGCAGCCAGAGGGCGCGGACGACGACGGAGACGCCGCGTGAACCGGGTAGCGACGTCGCACATCAAGTCGCACATTCGCGGCGGTGGTTCGTCCCGCTCGGTCCGCTTCGTGGTGAACGCCCTGGTCACGCCGTCGTGGTGGTGGGCCCCCCGGGGATCGAACCCGGAACCCGCGGATTATGAACCGGACGGTCTCATCCGATAGCCGCTAAGCTTCGATGGATGCCATCCGGTGCAACCAAGCGGCCAACTCGGGTGCTGTAGATGTACATAGGTGCTTGCTAGATGCCAGTCATTCCGTGGGGTTTCCGCTGGGCGCGCGTGGCCACATGGAACCGACATCGCCAGATGCTCGAAGCCGACCGCTCCGCCTCTTCGGAGGTGGTCGTCCTAACGGAATCGAGCACGAATCTCTGTGGGCAGCTTGCGGAGCTCGGCAGTGTATCCAAACATCCGTCCCTGTGACTTGAGGTGTGCTCCGGCAGAGCCGCCAGCCTTGCGGTCTAGAGCCTTGAGTGCGGCGACTTTGCTTTGAGGGCTCTCGTGGGCCGCCCAATTCCGGAGGTAGATAAGTTGGTCCATCACTTTGTGGTCCAGCGAGGCAAGCGACTCGTAAAGCCAATGCTTCTTGCCTACGTAGTCCTGGATCTTGCCTTTGAGGCCTCCAAAACCACCTTTGTAGTCGAAATAGCGTCCACCCGTTACCAGGTAGAGTGCCACCTCTACGCTGATGTGCTTTGGAAACTTGACGTCCAACTTGTCGCTTAGGTGCCTGCTGTCGAGATTGATCGCGGCAACGATCAGCCGGAGCGTCAGTTTCTCCAGAACCACCGCGCATTTTATGATCGCCAATTCGTGCCCCCAGGTGATCGCCTGGTCGGACGATTCTGAACCCTGCAACTCGCGCGCATACTCTTCGATCCGTTCTATCTCGCCTTCAAAAACGTTGAGATCGCGCTCTAGGTCAATCTTTCGCATGATCCCAGTGTGTCAGGCCGACCGAATCGGACAAGCGCAGGGCCGGATTGATCACCCGGGTGAAATTGCACGGCGGCTCCCCGCATGGTGCAGTCGTTCGGTTAGATATACGGATGTGCGAATGTAAGCGCCACAGCGCGCGGCTCCTTGAATGTGCAAGCACCCACGCGACGACGTCGGGGCCGACGTGTCCGAACCGATGACCTGGCAGTCGGCAGTTCTGGCTATCACTCTTGTAGCTGTTCCTGCTGCGATCTCGTGGTGGGCGGCGGTGGCTTCGCGCCGCTCAGCGAGAGAATCCCGAGTGTCGCAAGACGAGTCTGCGAGGCTCCAACGGCTTGAGGCGAGGGTTTCGGTTCAAAAATATGAAGTCTATTCGCCTGTGTTGGCCGCCTTCGGGAAGGCGCTCACGCCAGGTAATGATCCAGCGAGCACCGACATCGGTTCGATCAGTGAATTCCAGACGTGGGCCGTCATATATGCATCCGACGGCGCACTCAGAGCGTTCGGGCGATTTATGCAAGGAACTTTCGCTGACGCTCCGGCCAGGGTGCTTTTGCGTCTATATGCTGAGTTTGTAATTGAGGCGCGGAAAGATATGGGGGACGAGGCAACCCGAGTAACGCCAAGTGACATCGTCACTCCACGGCTCAAGGACTTGTACACCAACGAGGACATGCTGACCATTTTCACGCTGGAATTCGACGATCTGTGTCGCAAGGAGAACTGGGTTGCACCATGGCGGCGCGGCTGATTCTGACGTGCCTGTGAACTGGCAATGAATGAAGCCCCCACCTGTCCAGGTGGGGGCTTGATTTGTGGGGTGCCTTATAGGCCGGAATCACGAGTGCTATCAAGACTGGCGATGCTGTTTGTGACCGCGTCGGCGCCTGCCTCCCGCAGCTCGGTCCCTCGCTGGTTGGGGCTACAGGGCCGTGCAGTAGGCCGCGGTCGCGTCGTCCGAGAGCTTGTTCCGTGGCCACCGTGTCGCCTCGGGGTCGCTGGCCTCGGCGGCCCTCACCTGGCGGATCAACTCGCCAGGCCCTGACTCCCGCAGAACATCAAGTGCGCCGGGCCAGTCGTAGAGCCCGAACGGGTCGACCGCACGCGCCGCGCCGTCGCTCAGCGTCGCCACCTGACGAACCTCTGAGAGTGGGATCTCCCCCGTGAGCGCGTGCTCCGCTGCGGCCGGGTCGGTGGTCGCTACCCAGAACCCGCCCGGCACGTTGCGCGCCGCCAACTCCGCGTGCTTCATGCGCACAAGAGCTGCGGCCTTCGCCGGGTCGCTGGCGTGCATCGCATCGGCCGCGGCACGCTCGGCCAATGCCGTCTGACTTACGCGCTGGTCACTGACCACCCGCAGCCCATTCGCCGTGTCGATCACAACTGTCACGTCGCCGAGGACGAGGTAGCGCAGCGTTCCCTCAGACACTTGAACGATGGCGACGGCGGCCGAGGGCGTGCCCGGGTGCGTCAGGTCGCACGTGCCGCGGTGCAGGTCGGCGGTCTGGCTGATGGCTGCGGCGAGAGCCCCTGCTGGGCCAAGCGCGGCGTGATCCTTGATCCCCTCCGCGAGGTGGGCGGCGAACCATGACACGCCGTGGATACAGCCGGTTCCGGTCCGGGCCGTCGCGCCGTCGAGCAGCACGAGGATGTCAGGACCGGTTGCCGTGCTGTCTTCGCTGGCCCCGTCGGGAGAACCAGGCTGTGCAGCAATCGCGACCTGCATTCGTCAGGTCCCTTCGTGTCGGTAGAGCGGCGTGATCCGCTCGGTCGTAAGGATCTTCCGGTCGCCGTTCGGATCGAACTTGCAGGCGACGAGGGTTGAGAACCGCTTGGTCTTGAGGTCCTTGTGCAGATCCTTGAGGTGGTCTGCGACGAACTGGGCAGCGCCGAGGGTGCCCTGGGCGTGAATGCCCGCGAGGTATAGGAAAGTGCCCTTCCCGTCTGGGCGAGGCAGGCGCCCGATGTACGCGTAGTCGGTCGGCTCGCCCTGGTCGCGCGGGGATCGATACTCCTTGCCGGTCGTGCGGTCCACGAGGAACCAGCCGTCTTGGTCGTTGGCGAATCCAAGGTGTGGGTCTGCGCCCATCGCCTGGCCGACGAACGGCAGGAGCCTTGGGCTGGTCAGCACCACGAGGTTGGGGCGATTCAGGTCCACGAGGCCCGGTGGCGGCACGATTTCGTGGTCGGAGTCGAGGCCGCTCGCCTTTGCCACATTTGCCAGCGTCTCGTATGCGGCGAACGTCTCCGCAGACAGCATGTTGCTGGGGTCGCTGCGCCCGGTTTCCTGCTTGCTGCCGATCGCGAACGTCACCCGACCCGTGCCGAAGAACGCACGCTCCGGCCTCGTGCCGGCGGACAGCATCATCGAGATTCGCGACCGGGAGATGCCCAGCAGCTCGGCCAACTGGGTCTGCGTCCTGCCCATGGCGAGCAGTTCTTCCAGGGCCTCTTTCCGCAGTCGAGCAAGTTCCTGACCGGTCGCCTGGTTCTCGTCTATCAGGGCAGACAGCGTCTTGGCCCGCTCTTCCGGGTCGCTGATCGCGGTCACGGACGTGAGGTCCGACATGGATGAGTCCTCCACCTAGTCAACGGGGCTTACAACAGGCTACCCGTGTCAACGGGGGATGGATACGGCCGGTTCCGCCACCCCCGGTGACACGATGTGTTCATAGGGGTTGACAGACTCAATCTCGTCATGGTCTCGTATGTCATACCCGGTAAGTGACCCAGTTAACAGGGGTTGACGAACTGGCAGGCGTACCTCGGGCCGATGGGCGGTCCGGGCTGACACAGAGGGGGTGGCGTGATGTCTCAGAGGCGCATCAGTGCTCTGGACGTAGCGCGTAGGTACCTGTTCGAAGCCCAGGACGGTCTGAACAAGGCCGCCCGGGTCCTGACGCAGCACGGCACGGCGAGCGACGGTCTCAAGGACGTGGGCCGTACGGCGTCGTCCCTGGGCCGTCAGGTCGAGGAGATGAAGAACCGGGTCCGCAAGGCCCATGAGGCCGCTCTCAGTGCTGAGCGTGGCAACGGTGGCAATGGCCGTGGGGGGTGGGGTTCGTGAACCCGACCTACACGGCCTTTGACGTGTTCGACGTCGAGCCCACGTTCACCGACCTCGCGGCCATTGCCGCTGAGGCGCCGGTCATCGCTGCTGAGGTCGCCGTGGTGGACGCGGAGTGCCGCCTGGCTATGTCACACGACGAGATGGCGGTCAAGGCTCACCGCCGCGCCGTCGTCGCTCTCGGCATCGCGATGCGTACCGCCGTCGAGACCAGCACCAACCGCGCCATGTCTACGGCCCCGGTGTTCGTTCCGGGTGTCCCGCTCTCGACGGCCCGCCGGGTCGTCATCCGTCCTGCCATCCGCACCGCCTGACAAGGGAGTTTTGCCATGATCACCGTTTCGCTGCTGGTCTTCCTGATCCTCGTTTCGTTCATCGCCGTGAAGTACGGCTCCGCCAAGATCGGCACGCTCACGCTGGGTGTGTGCCTGGGTCTGGCGCTGGCGTCCACGTCGTTCGGCATGTGGGGCGTCGACGCCCTGAACGACCTGCTCAACAACCTGTTCACGGGCGCCAACTCGATGGCGGGTGCCTGATGACCACGCCCAACGACGAGCACACGCCGGCCGGGCACACCCCGGACGATGCCGAGCTGGAAGCCATGTTCAACCGTCCCGCCGCGGACCTCGCCGTCCGTGCCGGCGGGCTGCTGGACCAGAGCGCGGCACCGGCCGACGAGGACAACTCACTCTCGGGCGAGGTGATCGACGCCCCGCCCGTCGAGCCCGAGGCATCGCCCATCCCTGCGCGTGTGGTCGAGCACCGCGGGGACCACACTCGGCTGACGGTGCTGCCGGAGTGGGCCAAGTCGCCGGAAGTGTTCTGGACCGCCGCGCGCCGTGAGGCCGCGTTCGTCGCGTCCTGGACCGCGCACCACGGCATCCGCCTGCCGTTCGTGTACCTGCCCAAGTTCCTGGCCCGCGCCGGGCTCGGGTTCGGGCTGTGCGTGCGGGGCCTTTCCCGGTGGGTGACCGACGCCGAAAACAAGGCCACCCGCACGCTGCTCATGGCCGGCGTCCGTGGGACTGCGGAGTGGAAGACGCTCCGTAAGGAGCACGCCGACGGCGTCCGTGCCCGCCTGGGTGGTCTGGCCGCTGCCGGGTTCACGTCCGGCGTTGCTGGGGTGACGCTGCACACCTACACCGGTCCCGAGGGCCTGACCGTCGCTGCCGTGGCGGCCGGTGCCGCGGCCGTGACCGCGTTTGGCGTCGTCGGGACGCGCCGCGCTGGCAAGCCGATTGCCGAGGCGCACGAGGGCAAGGTCCCCAAGCTCACCGTTGACGTCGTCACGGACGCACTGCTCACCCTCGGGCTGGGTTCGATGGGGGAGGCCAAGCGCGGCAACGCGGAAATCAAGGTGCTGCGGATCTTCCCGACCACGGGCGGCGTGGAGATCCACATCGACCTCCCGCCCGGTGCCACGGCTGCGGACGTGATCGAGCGGAAGGACCGTTTGGCCTCGGCGCTGCGCCGGCCGATGGACACGGTGTGGCCCGAGGGCAACCCCAAGGCTCACCCGTCCCGCCTGAACCTGTTCATCGCGGACAAGGGCCTGTCCGAGCGGGACGTCGCTCACTGGAAGTACCGCACCAAGGGCCAGACCAACGTGTTCGAGGCGTTCGTCATCGGGGAGGACCAGCGCGGCCGCCCGGTGTCCACGAACCTCATGTACAACAACGGCGTCGTGGGTGGCCTGCCTGGCATGGGCAAGACGTTCTTCCTGCGCGTGCTGATCCTGGGCGCGTCGCTGGACCCGCGTACCGAGCTGCACATTCACGAGCTGAAGGGCACCGGCGACCTCATGCCGTTCGCCCCTATCGCTCACGTGTGCCGCTCCGGCGACGACCCGGACGACCTGGCGGCGCTGCTGGCCGACCTGAAGGCGGTACAGGCCGAGATGCGCCGGCGGGCCAGGATCATTCGCGGTCTGCCCCGGGACGTGTGCCCGGAGTCCAAGGTCACCGATGAGCTCGCGGCGATCGGTAACCCGTATGGGTTCAAGCCGCTGCTGTTCGTCATCGACGAGTCGCAGCTCGGGTTCGGTGACCCCACCATGGGCGCGGAGATCTCGGCCCTGACCGAGGACATCACCCGCCGTGGCCGCGCCCTGGGGATCATGCTGTGGCTCGCCACGCAGCGCCCGAACAAGGACGCCATCCCGACCGGTATCAGTGCGCTGCTGAGCCTGCGTGCCTGCCTGCGCGTGGGCGACGTGACCACCAACGACATGGTGCTCGGCACGAGCATGTACAAGGCGGGTCACCGGGCCACGATCTTCTCCCAGGAGGACAAGGGCATCGCCCTGCTCGCCGGAGAGAAGTCCGACCCGCAGCTCGTCAGGGGCGCGTTCGTCGACGGCGCCCTCGCGGACAAGATCGTGGAACGGGCCCGCGCCGTCCGTGAGGCCAAGGGCCTGCTGACCGGGATGGCCGCCGGGGATGAGGCCGCCGACCTGGACCACTCCACGATCCTGGACCACCTCCTCGCGGTGTGGCCGGAGAACGACCCGGAGTGGCCCAACGGCAAGGTCTGGTCCGAGGTCCTGGCCGCCCGCCTGGCCGAGTCCAAGCCCGCGCTGTACGCCGACTGGGACGCCACCCAGGTCAACGCCGCCGCCAAGCGGCACGGCGTCGGGTCCAAGTCGATCAAGGGCACCGCGGACGGGCGGCCCGCCGTGCGCCGCGGCCTGGTCCGCGCCGAGGTCGCCCACGCCCTGGGCGACGACGCCGCACTGCCCGACCCGTCCGACTCGGACGACTGACCACCCGACCTCGCACGACACGAAGGGAGCACCACCATGAGCACCAACCACACTCAGCCTGGCGGCTCACGCCGCCTGGTCCTCGGGGGAGCGGTGTCCGTCGCCGTCATCTCGACCGTGTCCGCCTACCTCGCGATGGTCGGGTTCGGCATCGACGTCCTGGGCATGGACCCCGTCACCGCCTACACCACGGCCGGCGTGTTCGAGCTGTCCCTCGTCACCGTGGCCCTGCTGGCGCGGGAGGCGGCCCGGGACAACCGGCCCGGCGGCACACTGCTCACCCTCACGTGGGCGCTGTCGTCCGCCTCCGGCGTGTTCGCCGCCGTGCACGAGGTCTACCTCGGGCACCCAGCAGGCGCGGTCGCGTTCCGGTTCATCGTGCCGCTGCTGGCCGCCCTGATGTGGCACCTCGCCCTGATCGGTGACCGCCACCTCGCCACCGGCGCGTCCTGGTCCAGCATGCGGCAGACCGCCCGCATGCACGCCCTGTTTCTGACCACCGAGGATGCCGTCCGCCTGCACACCCTCAACGACGGATCCGGGGCCGCCCGCCGGTCGATCGTCCGGGCCGAGGCACGCCGCCGCAAGGCCCGCGCCGTCGCCCTGCGGACCGTCCCGCCCTCCGAGATGCGCCACCAGGTGTCCGGGTGGCTCGACTCCCTGTCCGCCGTCTCCGACGCCGTGACCGACGTCGCCCGCCTGCACATCGAGGCCAACAACCGCGTCGCCGGATACGTGTCCACCCCGGTCATGTCCGACCACCTGTCCGGGCCGGACTACACCGACCGAGCCACTGAGGCTGTCCGGGCCGAACTGGCGGACATCGCAACGAGCATGGTCGGACTGTCCGCCACGCCGGCGGCCGGACAAACCACCTCCACTGTCCGGGCCGCTGTCCGGCCCAAGGCGGCCCGGACGGTCCGAACGGCTGGACCCACCAGCGCTGACCGGGCTGTCCGCCTGGGCATCGTGTCCGGGCTGCTGGAGGCCAACCCGGACGCCACCGCGCGCGACGCCCTGTCCGCCCTCGCGGCCGAGGGGCACCACGTGACCGACCGGACCGCGCGCCGCCTGCTGTCCGACGCCCGCACGGCCGACACGGACACCAGTGCCGACACCGACACTGAGGCGGCGTGACATGTCGCCCATCTTCCAGCGCGCCGCCCGGGAGTGGGCCGCGATGCGGTCCGAGTACGGCGACTACCTGGAAGCCCACATCGCCGCCGCCTACGACGCCACCAACGGCGTCCTACTCAACCCGCGCGGCCGCGCCGCCGGAGTCAGCGAGGAACGCCTGTTCCTCACCGGCGGATCGTTCGCCGCCGCGTACGCCTCGGAGGAGCTGCGCGAGTTCTGGGCCACCACACCCCGCCTGACCGTCGAGGCATTCGAGCGGGCCTGGGCCGAACGGCTCTGGGCCGCCGAGGCAGAGGAGCTACCCGACCACTGGCACACCGCCGCCTGACTCCAATAGCCCGCTACTCGCAGGAGGAACCATGAACCGCAACGACACCATGAGCCCGACCGAGTACGCCGACCTGGTCCGCGACGCCCGCGCCCTCGTCGCCGCCGTCGAGCGCGGTGTTCGCCGCACCGGCGCCGTGTTCGTCGCAACGATGGGCCTCACCGTCGCCGGAACGGCCCTCGGGCTGGACCTGGTCGCCTCGCTCGCCGCCGTGGTCGCCGTGACCGCGTTCACCGCCGCGCTGGTCCTGCTCATGGCCCGGATCGCCCTCGGTCCCGCACCCGCCGAGGTAGCCCCACCACCCCCGCCGGCCTCGTCGAGCACCCGGCGAACGGTAGCGAGAGGCCCGCTACCGGTAGCGGCACCGCTACCGCCAGAACGGCGTGATTCCGCCGAAGTAGCGGGGTAGCAGCCTCGACGCTGCACCCCCGAAACACCCTCCACACCCACCACTGAGGGCACGGCGGGCCGCTACCGCTACCCGCCGTGCCCCTACCCCACCCATGCCAAAAACAGGCCGCTCACGTGGCCGAATCATCGGAGAGGAACGCCCGAGATGAGCACAGCAACGCGCTGGACCAGCACGCACGCGGGCAGCACCACCGCCGAGCACCACCGTGGCGTCCTGCTGGCCACGGCCCTGGAGTACGCCAACCGCGGATGGCACGTCTTCCCCCTGACCCCGGGCAGCAAACGGCCGGCCACCCCGCGTCACACCGCCACCGACTGCGACCACACCGACCCGTGGTGCCGCTCCGGGCACACCGGCTGGGAACAGCGCGCCACCACCAACCCCGACCGCATCACTCGAGCATGGACCACGGCCGCCTACGGGGTCGGGATCGCGTGCGGCCCCTCCGGGCTGCTGGTCATCGACACCGACACCCCCAAGCCCGGCACGGCCGCCGCGCTTCCGACGTCGGGTGAGGAGAACCTGGCCTCCCTCGTCGCCGCGCACGACGGCGCCACGCTCCCGGCCACCTGGACCGTGACCACGCCATCGGGCGGCGTGCACCGGTACTACACCAGCGAGCACCTGACCACACCCCTCGGGAACACGGCCGGTCGCCTTGGCGCCTTGATCGACACCCGAGGCACGGGCGGCTACGTCGTCGCCCCGCCGACCGTGACCGACACCGGGCGCTACGAGGTCACCGCCGACGACCAGGCCGCCCCGCTGCCCGCCTGGCTGGTCAAGCAACTCACACCCCGCCCGGCCGCACCGGTCAGCCCGCGCGAGCTGCGCCCGGTCACGCACCGCTCCGCCTACCTGCGCGCCGTGCTGACCAGTGAGGCGCGGCACGTGAGCGAGGCCGCCGAGGGCGGCCGCAATCACGCCCTGTTCGCTGCTGCGTGCTGCCTCGGAGAACTGATCGCAGGGGGCTCGCTGACCGAGGCCGACGCCACCGGAACGCTGCTCGACGCGTGCGCCGGCCACATCGCCGCCGGGGCGTTCACCGAGGCCGAGGCATTCGCCACGGTCCGCTCCGGCTTCCGTCGCGGGGCCGCCAAGCCTCGTACCGCCGCATGACCTCGCTCACCCGACCACGTCCGCGCACGCCGCAGAGGGAGACCGTCATGACCACGAACACTGCCGCCCCCGTCGCTCAAGTGCTGCTCACACCGCAGGAGGTGGCCGACCTGCTCCGCATCCCGGTCCGCAGCCTGTACGTACAGCGCTCCGCCGGCCGCCCGACACCACCCGGCGTGAAGATCGGCCGTCACCTGCGCTACCGACTCGCCGACGTCGAGGCGTGGGTCGAGGAGCAGTTCACCCGGAGCGCAGCATGAACGCCCCGCAGCCGAACCAGACAGCGCCCGACACCCCCACGCCCGACCCCGCGGCTGTTGCCGTGGCGGCCGATGGCGCCCCGGAGAAGAAGACCGCCGCCTCGGTCCTTGTGGATCTCGCGTTGCAGCGCTACGACCTCGGATGCACCCCGGACGGCGACGCCTACGCCGTGCCTCGCACGGGCGGGAACGTGGTGCGGATGCTGCGCGGCGGGCGGTCCTCGCTGCGCGCCGAGCTCGCCAAGGCGTACCGGCAGCAGACCGGGGCAATTGCCGGTCAGCAGGCCCTGGCTGATGCGCTGCTCGTGCTCCAAGGCACCGCTACCGAGGCCGAATCGGAAGCGGTGCATGTCCGCGTTGCCGAGCATGGCGGGGCGACTTGGATCGACCTGGGCGACGCCGCCGAACACGTCGTGCGCGTCGGCGTCGACGGCTGGTCCGTCGTCACCGAGGCCCCCGTCCTGTTCCGCCGCACCGCCCTGACCGGTGCCCTGCCGATGCCCGAGACCGGCGGGAGCCTGGACGACCTGTGGGCGCTGCTGAACGTAACCGAGGCTGACCAGCCGCTGGTGCTCGGGTGGCTCGTCGCTGCCCTGGGCTGGGCGCACATCCCGCACCCCATGCTCGCTTTGCTGGGTGAGCAGGGCACCGGGAAGTCGTCCGCGACGAAGAACCTGGTGCAGCTCGTTGACCCGTCTCCGGTGCCGCTGCGCAAGCCGCCTCGTGACGCGGACGGGTGGGTGACCGCTGCTCAGGGTTCGTGGGTGGTCGGGCTGGACAACCTGAGCACGATCCCGCCGTGGCTGTCGGACTCGCTGTGCCGGGCGGTGACCGGTGACGGCGACGTGCGCCGCGAGCTGTACAGCGACGACGGGCTCTCCGTGTTCTCGTTCCGCCGCGTGATCCTCATGAACGGGATTGACGTCGGCGCCATGGCCCCCGACCTCGCAGACCGGTCCATCGTCGTCAACCTGGACCGGATCACCGAGGACCGACGCCGGCCGGAATCGCAGCTCGCCACCGCATGGGAATCAGCGCACCCGCGCGTGTTCGGCGCCCTGCTGGACCAGGTCCGGGCCTGCAGGACACGGATGCCCTCGGTCCGGCTGGGAACTATGCCGCGCATGGCCGACTTCGCCATGGTCCTCGCAGCGCTGGACCAGATCCACGGCACCGACTCCCTGACTGCGTACAGCGACCAAGCCAACAGTTTGGCCCTGGACGCCGTCACTTCTGACCCGTTCCTCGCCGCCATCGCCGAACACGTGACGGCCCGTTGGGAGGGCTCAGCTGCCGATCTGCTCGACCTGGTCCAGCCCGATGGCAAGCCCCCGCGATCGTGGCCACGCAGCGCGCGCGGCGTGGCCGGTGTGCTCAAGCGCAACGCGCCGGCGCTGCGGTCGGCCGGCTGGACCGTGGACGACCTCGGAGCGCACAACCGGCAGAAGGTCACCGTCTGGGCACTCACGCCACCTGAGGAAGTGCGGGAACAACACCCGCAACCCCCGCAACCTCCGTATGCCCAGGTCACAGCGTTGCGGGATGCGGGTGTTGCGGGTCAAGCGCGGGTGTCGCCCGAAGCAACACCCGCAAGCCCAACACCCGCAACCCCCGCAACCCCCGCACGCCGCAACCCTCTGACCAGCACAAACGGGGGTGCGGGTGTTGCGGGGGACGGATACGGACCATCTCAGGTCGCCGCCTGCCCGGAGTGCGGCGAGCCCTTGGCCGGCCCCGGCTACACCACTCGATGCCGCCCCAAGCACGAAGCCACCAACCTGGAGGTCACTGACCATGTCGCGTAAGCCAATGCCCGTGGGCACCCACGGCAAGATCAACACCACCCCGTACTACAACGGCGCTCGGGTCGTCGGTAGCGGTAAGACCTGGCACACCCAGGATGGCCACCAGGTCCCCGTCAAGATGCTCCGATGGGCCGCGCGCTGCAGGTTCCGCGACAACGACGGCCGCACTCGCCCTGTCGAGGCGTGGGGCGGCACGCGCACTGACGCAGAGCAGCGTCTCCAGACCGAGCTCACCACTCGGAAGCGCACCTCGTCGGACACGATCACGGCAGACACGCGACTGGAAGTCCTTGCGGACTACTGGCTGCGAACGAAGGTCGATCCGAGCGGCCGGGCGGTCGGAACGCGCCAGACCTACAGGTACATCACGGAGCAGTACGTCGCCCCTGGTCTGGGCGGTCTCCGCCTGCGTGAGTGCACGGTCTCGCGCCTGGAAGCATGGGTAGCTGCTGAGGCGGCAAAGCACCCGGCGAATGCGCGGATCGCGCTCACCTGCCTCAAGGGCATGCTGGACACTGCTGTGCGTGAGGACGCGATCAGCGTCAATCCCGCGCGCTCGGTCACCCCGGTTCCCGCCACGCTATCCAAGGACGTTCGCGCACTGGATGTCGCCGGCGTCGTCGAGCTGCGCGCGACGCTCGCCGATGACGCCAAGGCGGTGGCACGAGACCTCCCCGACCTCGTGGACGTCATGCTCGCCACGGGGTGCCGCATCGGGGAGGCGCTGGCGCTGCGCTGGTCAGAGGTGGACCTTGACGAGCACATCGTCTACCTGACCGGCACCGTGGTCCGGGAGAAGGGCGTTGGCCTGTTCCGGCAGGACACGACGAAGGGCAAGAAGCCGCGCGGCTACTTGGTGCCGAAGTTCGCCATGGCGATGCTGGAACGGCGTGCTGCCGAGGTGCCGCCGGGGCCGCTCGGTCTGGTGTTCCCTTCCGCGGTGCAGGGGCTCCGGGAGGGAAGCACGGTCGAGAAGCAGTGGCGGAAGTTCCGCGAGCAGCACCCAAAGTGGACGTGGATCACGCCGCACACGTTCCGTAAGAGCGTCGGAACGGCTGTGGAGAGGGGCGCGGACATTGCGGCTGCCGCAAAGCAGCTTGGGCACGCGAGTTCGGCCATCACGGCGAAGTACTACGTCGCGACGCCGGACGTGGGGCCGGACCAGCGGGAGATTCTGGAACAGTTCGGCGCCTGAGAGTCACGCCAGCTGATCGGGCCGCGGGTACCGGAATAGCGTTTGATTCTGGTGCCCGCGGCCCTCGGCGGCTTCCGCTCGCGGGAGTCCGTGTCAGTGGTGGCGGCTACCTTGGCGATATGGCTGAAGACTGGGATATAGCGATCGGAACAGTGACGACTCGTGCCAAGGTTGCCGAGCGGTTCGGTGGGTCGCCGCAGAATGGGATTTCGTCTTCGGCCACGTCGAAGAACGTGATGATCTACTCCGATCCAGCAGTGGGCCGGCGCCACGGCTACAACTTCGACGGCTGGGCGGCCGATGGGGCGTTCTACTACACCGGCGATGGTCAGCACGGCGATCAGGAGTTCATACGGGGCAACCGGTCGATCCGCGACCACGCGAGTCGGGAGATGGCCCTTCGCGTCTTTGAAGCGGTGCCGGAGGCCACTCAGAAGGGCGGCAAGCCGCAGCGATACATCGGTTCCTTCCGCCTCGACCCGAGCGCGCCATGGCGCCGGCAGGAGTCACTCGATTCTGACGGGCTCCAGCGAACCGTTCTGGTGTTCAAGCTACTGCCGGTCGAGGCAGAGCCGCCGGCCGCTGAGGAGACCTTGTCGGATCTTCCCGCGGCCGTGCCGGCGCAAGAGTTCCTGCCGCCCGAGAACAACGTGGTGCAGGCGTACGACGTCGCGGCCCGAGAGGGCACGGTCGCGGAGCGCCATGAGGCCGAGCTGATGGCAGAGCTCGAAGCTGCTCTTCGGTCGGGCGGTCGCAAGGTCGGTCGCCTCCGCTTATCGGTGCCGGAATCGAGTGTGCGACTACTGACAGACACGTTCGACTCTACGAACGGCGTGCTCTACGAGGTCAAGGCCACTAGCACTCGCAACATGGTGCGAGTCGCGATCGGTCAGCTCTTCGACTACCGGCGTTTCGTCAATGGCCTAACACACTGCTGTGTGGTGCTGCCTGTCCGACCCGCCCCCGACTTGGTCGAGCTGATTCACGCTCTTGGCTTCGACCTTGTGGCACGCGAGAACGGCAGCCTCGTTCGAGTGACGGCAGCTGGCCTGACTGACCTGTGAAGTTAGCCGTGAAGTGACTGCGGTCATCGCCAGCGCCGCCGATCAGCTGCCGCATGCGATCACGACTGGACGGGGTCGACAATCGCCAAGTAGATGTCGTTCGCCATGAACATCCGATTGTATGTCCCGTGCGGGCCGGTAAGTATCTTGAGGTCAACTAGCTTCTGCACGGCCAGATCGACACCCTGCTGGGACTTTCCAAATCGCCGCGCCAAGCTGGGCACAGTCACATACGGCGAACTAATAAGAATATCCACGATATCGCGAGCAAGTCCGCCACGGATCTTTGCACCCTGAAGACGCGCGCGGTAGTCCTCCTGGATGTCGAGCATTCGATCTATGCGCTGCGCTGTATCGATGGCTGAAGCTTCAATGCCCGCACTAAAAAATCGAACCCATGGATTCCAGTCCCCGGTTGCCGAAACCTCGGCCAGGTGCTCCTGGTATTCGACCCTCCTGGCTTCGAACCAGGGTGAGACGCTCAGCAGCGGCTCGCTAATCTCCCCGTCGATCATCAACTGTAGGACAATCAGAAGTCGGCCAATTCGGCCGTTCCCGTCATTAAACGGGTGGAGTGACTCGAATTGATAGTGCGCCATCGCGGCAGCGATTAGCGGCTCTCGATCCTTGGTGGGGTTGATCCAGTCCACGAGATCTCTGATGGACGCTTCTAGTTCAACCCCGGGTGGAATCGGAACGAATCTAGCACTCTCGACCGACCCATTGGAACTACCGATCGCGACCTGGCAGGTGCGGAAGCGCCCCGCATCAACCGTCTCCGATTTGGTGCCCTTCACCAATACGCCATGGACGTTTTCAATCAGCGACACGGAGAGTGCGCCGTACTTCGATATCCATTCAAAGGCTCTTGAAGCGGCGGCAACATAGTTCATGACCTCTGTGAGCGCTTCGTTTCGCATTGGCTCGGCCGCATCGGCTGCGAGCACGTCTTCCATCGGTGCGAACGTTCCCTCTAGCGCCGACGTACTTTGCGCTTCGCGCCGAAGTGTCGGTTGAAGCAGCAGAGACGGGTTGGGTACTTGACGGGACGCCTGGTCCAGTTTCGCTATGGCGCGACTGGCTCTCGTTACGGCGCGCCAGGTCGCCGGCTCTAGGACCGGCTCGTCGCCCAGTGGGTCAGGGGCGTACGCCATGTGCTCGTACGGCCTCTTATAGCGACCGTCGACTCCCCGGATAGGGCGCAGCGCCCCGATCGGGCTAGCAGCGAACCGTTCGATGTCCACAGACCAACTCTACTGTCGGATCAGTTGGTTTCTAACAAGCAACTGCCGTGTCTAGTTGGTTTCTGGGACGCTCAGTAGCCAGACAACCCTTGCAGACTAGGTCCTGGCGTGCGCAGAGCGCTGGCCCAGCATCGGGTTGCTCCGGTTGGCTCGTCTCGGACGACCCAGGCGAAGCGAGCTTCCATTTGGGTTGGCCAGGGATCTGGTGACTCAGCTTGGGATGTTCGCGAACTTCCCAAGCGAACCGAACATCCACTTGGGATCACAACCGTGTAACGCCGGGGGACGCTCCGCATCGAGTCTCCCGGTCTACGAGCATCGGCACGCTCCCGACTCCGACTCCGGGAACATCGGGTTGCTTCCGGTTGGCTCGTCTCGGACAACCCAAGCGAACCGAGCTTCCACTTGGTTCGCCAAGGAACTGGTAACCCAGCTTGGGATGTTCGCGAACTTGCCAAGCGAACCGAGCTTCCACTTGGGTTGGCCAGGGATCTGGTAACTCAGCTTGGGATGTTCGCGAACTTCCCAAGCGAACCGAACATCCACTTGGGATCACAACCGTGTAACTCCGGGGGACGCTCCGCATCGAGTCTCCCGGTCTACGAGCATCGGCACGCTCCCGACTCCGACTCCGGGAACATCGGGTTGCTTCCGGTTGGCTCGTCTCGGACAACCCAAGCGAACCGAGCTTCCACTTGGTTCGCCAAGGAACTGGTAACCCAGCTTGGGATGTTCGCGAACTTGCCAAGCGAACCGAGCTTCCACTTGGGTTGGCCAGGGATCTGGTAACTCAGCTTGGGATGTTCGCGAACTTCCCAAGCGAACCGAACATCCACTTGGGATCACAACCGTGTAACTCCGGGGGACGCTCCGCATCGAGTCTCCCGGTCTACGAGCATCGGCACGCTCCCGACTCCGACTCCGGGAACATCGGGTTGCTTCCGGTTGGCTCGTCTCGGACAACCCAAGCGAACCGAGCTTCCACTTGGTTCGCCAAGGAACTGGTAACCCAGCTTGGGATGTTCGCGAACTTGCCAAGCGAACCGAACATCCACTTGGGATCACAACCGTGTAACTCTCCGCCCACGCCTGAGGGCTTGCGTCAGTGCCGCATGCGGGATCGATGCCCGCAACGGTCCACCCATGGAGCCTCAAGCCTCATACCAAGGTTGGGAGCTAGTCGAGAACTTGGCAAACGAGCGAGCGTCGGACGTAAGCGGTGGGTATGCGCTGGATGTGAGCCCGATAACCCGGGCACCCCAGGTCGGGAACTGCTTCTGACCTGGGGCGACGGTGGGCCCCCCGGGGATCGAACCCGGAACCCGCGGATTAAAAGTCCGCTGCTCTGCCAGTTGAGCTAGAGGCCCGCGCGCCCGGCATCCGGGCGGCGCGAGTAGAAAGCCTACCGGTCAGCACCGGTCGTGTCGTAGATGCGGTCGAGCGGGGCAACCTACGTCTTCTCGCGACGCTTGTCACTCGCTGTCTCACCCACCGGGAGATATCGGGTTAAACGCGTCTCACGCTTGCGGTGAGGGGGTGGGCTTGGTTCGGTGGACGGGACCGCGGAGAACCAATGTGAGGAGCTCAACGTGCTCACCGTGACCGACAATGCCCGTACGGCCGTCCAGGACCTCGCTCAGCAGGCTGGCGTGCCGGTCGAAGGCGGGCTGCGCATCGCGCAGGCGTCCGGCCAGCCCGGCAACTTCGAGCTCGCGCTGGTTCCGGCGCCGCAGCCCGACGACCAGGTCGTCGACGCTTCGGGTGCCACCAACGTGTTCGTCGAGGCGCAGGCTGCCCCTGCTCTGGAGACGCTGACCCTGGACACCGACCCCGGTGCCGAGGGTCCGGGTTTCGTGCTCACGCCCAAGGCGTGACTCCCGGCGCCCTTCCGGGCGCCGCACAGTCGAGAGCCCCCGAGAAGCTGCCGGCCAGGCAGCCGCTCGGGGGCTCGTCGCTGTTCGGACCGCCCTACAGGGCCACGCCGAGGATCCACGAGCCGCCCAGCACCAGCGCGCCCAGGGTGACCAGCAGAAACAGCGTCACCCAGAAGAGGCCGGCGACGCCGGTCAGGCGGGCGAGCATGTCGGCGTCGGACGTCCGGGCGTGCCCGCGGGAGCGCTGCACCTGCAGCTCGAACACCGGACGCACCGCGCCGAGCAGGAGGAACCACGTCACGGCGTAGGCGACGGCGCTCTGCACGTCGGGCTCCAGGAACCACGTGACGAACACCAGGGCCGTGCCGCTGACGAGGATCGACCAGAGGCCGAACCAGTTGCGGATCTGCAGGAGCAGCAGCGCGAGGAGTGCGACGAGCAGCCACAGCAGTCCGACGGCGTAGCCCAGCTTGAGGAGCCACGCCGCACCGAGGCCGATGATGCCCGGTCCCACGTAGCCGGCGAACGCCGTGATCACCATGCCCGGGCCGCGCGGCTTGCCCCGCGACACGGTGAGGCCGGAGGTGTCGGAGTGCAGCCGGATGCCCTCGAGCTTGCGGCCCGTCAGCAGCGCGCCGAGGCCGTGCGACGCCTCGTGGGCGATGGTGATGACGTGCCGCGTCACGTGCCACAGGGGCCGGAACAGCACCACCACCAGGGCGATCGCGCACATGGCGAGCACCACCAGGTTCGACGGCGGGTCGACCGGGGTGACCGCGTTGGTCCAGATGGTGCCGAGCACGTCGCCGATGGTGGCGAACGGTCCGGCGGAGCTGGTCGCTGCGGGAATCATGCGGCACATAGAACCACACCGAACGTGACGTTCGCCGCAGCCAGTGGTGACGATGACGTGAGATAGTGGGTGGTCGTGGGCGGCTTCAGCCGCCCGACGTCGTGGCCCCGGCCCGGGTTAGCACCCCGCCGCCTGGTGTGAGCACGGCGGACCACCGGCGCGAGACGCGCCGCCACCGAGCCCGAGAGGCCCAACTCCTTTGACTACCTTTGCCGACCTCGGTCTGCCCGCGCCCGTTCTGGGCGTTTTGACGGACCGCGGCATCACCTCGCCGTTCCCTATTCAGACGGCATCGCTGCCGGACTCCCTCGCCGGTCGCGACGTGCTCGGCCGCGGCCGCACCGGCTCCGGCAAGACCCTCGCGTTCGCGCTGCCGGTCGTGACGCGCCTCGCGACGTCCGGCGCCCGGTCCGCCGCGGCGGGGCAGTCGCGGCGTGCGTCGGGCCGTCCCCGCGCGCTGATCCTGGCGCCCACCCGTGAGCTCGCGAACCAGATCGACGAGTCGATCGCACCCCTGGCGCAGGCGCTCGGCCTGAAGACCACCACCATCTTCGGCGGCGTGGCGCAGTCGCGCCAGGTCACCGCGCTGAACGCGGGCGTCGACATCGTCATCGCCTGCCCCGGCCGGCTCGAGGACCTGCTCGGCCAGCGGCACCTCACGCTCGACGACGTCGAGATCACCGTGCTCGACGAGGCCGACCACATGGCCGACCTCGGGTTCCTGCCCGGCGTGAAGCGGATCCTCGACCGGACGCCGGCGCGCACCCAGCGCCTGCTGTTCTCGGCCACGCTGGACAACGGCGTGGACGTGCTGGTCAAGCGCTACCTGCACCAGCCCGTCACCCACTCCGTGGACGACGCCGCCGCGCCGCCCCCGCAGATGACGCACCACATCCTCGCCGTCGCCGACAAGGAGGCGAAGAAGAACGTGGTGCACCAGCTCGCGCAGGGCACCGGCCGGCGTGTGCTGTTCATGCGGACCAAGCACCAGGCCAAGAAGCTCGCCAAGCAGCTCACCGCCGCGGGCGTGCCCGCCGTCGACCTGCACGGCAACCTCGGCCAGGGTGCGCGTGAGCGCAACCTCGCCGCGTTCACGTCCGGCGAGGTGCGGGTGCTGGTGGCGACGGACATCGCCGCACGCGGCATCCACGTCGACGACGTCGAGCTCGTGGTGCACGTGGACCCGCCCGCCGAGCACAAGGCGTACCTGCACCGCTCCGGGCGGACGGCGCGAGCCGGCTCCGGCGGCGACGTCGTGACGATCATGCTGCCCGAGGAGCGCGGCGACGTGCGTGACCTGACCCGCAAGGCGAAGATCACCGCGCGTCCGCAGGACGTCCGTCCCGGCGACGCGACGGTGACCAGCCTGGTCGGCGAGGTCGCGCCGTACGTCGAGTATGTGCCGCCGGCCCCGCAGCCGCAGGGTCGTCAGGGCCAGCCCCGGAGGCAGGGCGGGCGCTCGCGGTCCGGCGGTCAGGGCACCGGCCAGGCCGGCCAGGGTGGTCAGGGCGGCGGCCGTCAGGGCCAGGCGCGCGGCCAGGGCGCCGGCCAGGCTTCGGCGTCGGGGCAGCGCAGCGGCGGTCGTCCGGCGTCCGGCGGCGGACGCACCGCTGCCGACCACTTCCCGCGGCCGGACGGCGCGGGCGCTCCCCGCCGCCGTCGTCGCGGTGGTCGCGGCCGCGGGGCGGGCAACCCGAACGCCTCCGCCGCGAGCTAGCGGCTCGTACTCGTCAGGCCTGCAGATCACTCGAGTGATCTGCAGGCCTGACGTGTTCGTAAGGTGGGAACAGCCCACCCTGACTGGGAGTTGCACTGCGCGGAGGTGTCGAGATGACCTACAAGGTGACGAAGTCCGACCAGGAGTGGCGCGAGCAGCTTTCGGCCCAGGAGTACGCGGTGCTGCGCCAGGCGGGCACCGAGCGCGCGTGGACGGGCGAGCTGCTCGACGAGAAGCGCACCGGCGTCTACCGGTGTCGTGCGTGCTCCGCCGAGCTGTTCCGGTCGGACACCAAGTTCGACTCGCACTGCGGCTGGCCGTCGTTCTACAGCCCGCTCGCCGGTGACTCCGTCGAGCTGATCGAGGACCGTTCGCTCGGCATGGTGCGCACCGAGGTGCGCTGCGCGACCTGCGGCTCGCACCTGGGCCACGTCTTCGACGACGCGCCGCAGACGCCGACCGGCGACCGGTTCTGCATGAACTCGGTGAGCCTCACGTTCGAGGAGCTCGACGAGAGCTGACGACGAGCAGGTCGGTCAGCGACCGCTCTGTTTCCACGCCACGATGTCCGCCGAGTAGCGGTTGAGGAGCCTGGCCAGCTGGGCGACGTCCTCGGTCTCCCAGGTGGCCAGCGCCCCCTCGAGCATGGCGACCCGGCTGGCGCGGGCCCGGTCGAGACGTTCGGCGCCGTCGGGCGTCAGGGTGATGCGCTGCCCGCGGCTGTCCTCCGGGTCGACGGTGCGCTCGACGAGGCCGAGCTCCACCAGGCGGCTGAGCTGCCGCGACACGGTGGCGCGCCCGACGCCGAAGAACGTGGCGAGGTCCGAGCCGCGCGCGCCGGGCCGCTCGGCGATGTGTGCCAGGAGCGGGTACGCGCTGGCGTCGAGCTCGGGATGGACCCGCCGGGCGATCGACGTCCCCGAGGACTGCGCGCGGCGGATCAGCAACCGGATCTCACGTTCCAGTCCTTCGAACGGCCCCAGGCCGGCCCCGTCGTCGCCGAGGGACTGGTCGTCGGCACCCTTGCCGGCGTCCGGCGCCTCGGACGTGTCCGTGCTGGACCTGCCTGTACTCGAGAGCATGCGCCCATGATGACGCGTCGAGCGCCGGGAGCCCAGCCCGAGGGCTCGAATTCCCCCGCGCCAGTCACCTTTTCTGACTCGGCTTGGTTGTGGGCGCGATCGTTGCGACTACGCGTCCGTTTGAGGCGCAACGATCACGCCCACAACCAAACGACGGGTCAGGGTTTCAGGTCCTTGAGCTGGTCTATGCCCGAGCGGTGGCCCAGCGGCACCTCCTTGATGAGGGACACGCAGAGCAGCGCGATCAGCGCGAGCGGGACGGCGGCGAGGAAGATGTCGGCGATACCGTTCGCGTACGCCTTCTCGACGACCTCCACCAGGATCGGCGGGAGCGACGCCAGGTCGGGCAGCGTGCTGCCGCCGGACCCGAGCGCGGCCGGGTCGATCCCCTGCTTCGCCAGCTCCGGGGCGATCTCGGCGACGCCGTCCTGCAGGCCCACCTTCACGCTGTGCCCGAGGATCGCGCCGAGCGCGGAGACGCCGATCGCGCCGCCGAGCGACCGGAAGAACGTCACGGTGGACGTACCCGAGCCCGAGTCCTTGATGTGCAGGGTGTTTTGGGTGGCCAGCACCATGTTCTGCATGAGCATTCCGACGCCCGCGCCGAGCACGAACAGGTAGATCGACACCAGTACGAACGACGTCTTGTAGTCCAGGGTCGACAGGAGCAGCAGGCCACCGGTCAGCAGCACGCCGCCGACCACCATGTACGGCTTGTACCGGCCGGTCTTGGAGATGAGCTGCCCGCTCACCGTGGACGACAGGAACAGGCCGACCACCATCGGGATCGTGTACAGCCCGGACTCCGTGGGCGTCTTGCCGCGCGAGAGCTGCATGTACTGGCTGAGGAACACCGACGAGCCGAACATCGCGACGCCCACGGCGACCGATCCGATGACGGCGAGCACCAGCGTGCGGTTCTTGAACAGGTACATCGGGATGAGCGGGTTCTTGACCCGCAGCTCGACGAGCACGGCGATCGCGAGGACCACGAGCGAGCCGCCGACCATGACCGCCGTCTGCCAGGAGAGCCAGTCGAACTCGGTGCCGGCGAACGTGATCCACAGCAGCAGGGTGGCGATGCCGACCGAGATCAGCGTGGCGCCGATGACGTCGATCCGGGCCGAGCCGCGCGGCCGCGTCGGGAGCCTGAGCGTCAGCTGCAGCACGATGATCGAGGCCACCGCGAACGGCAGGCCCACGAAGAAGTTCCAGCGCCAGCTGATGGCGTCGGTGAGGAACCCGCCCAGGACGGGGCCGCCGACCATGCCGATACCCATGATCGAGCCCATGAGGCCCATGTACCGGCCACGCTGGCGCGGGCTGATGATGTCGGCGATGAGCACGGCGGACAGGGACTGCAGGCCGCCGGCGCCGATGCCCTGGAATGCGCGGAAGGTGATGAGCTGGCCGGTGTCCTGCGCGAACCCGGCGGCGGCCGCCGACAGCACCGAGATGATCAGCGCGATCTGGATCAGCGTCTTGCGGTTCGTGAGGTCGGCGAGCTTGCCCCAGATCGGGGTGGAGATCGTCGAGGTCAGCAGGGTCGCCGTGACCACCCACGTGAAGGCCGACTGGTTGCCCTCCAGGTCGGTGATGATCTTCGGCAGGGACGACGACACGACCGACATCGCCAGGACCGAGACGAACATGCCCAGCAGGATCCCGGACAGCGCCCGGAGAACCTCGCTGTGCGTCATGGCGGGCGGTTCGCCCTGGAGGTGGTCGGGTTCGACCACGACGGACTGGGTGTTGGGGCTGGTCATGCAAACTCCTGCTGGTTCTGGGGCGATCTCCGGTGCGCGGTGTCCGCGCTGATGGCGTCGATGAGGCGGTCCAGCATGCGGGTCGCCTCGTCGAGGTCTGCAGGCGTCCAGGCGGCGAAGGCCCGGTCGATCATGTTCGTGTACTGCTCGGAGGCCTCGGCCGCGAGGTCGCGTCCTGCGTCGGTCAGCTCGACCGTGCGGACCCGGCGGTCGTCGGCGTCGACCGTGCGGACGACGTAACCGGCGTCGGCCAGCGTGCTCACCTGGCGGCTCGCGACCGAGAGGTCGACGCGCAGGTGCGCCGCGATATCTGTCAGGGAGACCGGGCCGCACTTGGTGAGCAGGTGCAGCACGGTCACGCCGGACCGGGGCCAGTCGAGCTCGTGGGCGATCCGTGCCGCCGCTTCCCGTTGGGCGCGCGAAAGGCTCTGGAGCGCGGAGATCAGGGCGACGGCCGGCGCTTCGGTGCCGGACGGCGTCCCGCTGGGTGTGGAAGTCATCGTGCCTCGCAATTGATTGCTTAGAGCAACTATATATAGTTGGATGCCGAAAGCAAGCGTTCTACGGGAAACGATTCGACAGGCGCTGTGTGACCTGCGCCGCACGGCACGCACGAGAACGGCGGCGCGACGAGAACGGCGCCGCCCCCACCGTGGTGGGAGCGGCGCCGTTCGGCGGGCCGAGCCGGTGGTGCCGAGGATCAGGCCCTGGCGCGGCTCTCCTCGCCCATGTCCTCGAGCTCCATGCCCTTGGTCTCGCGCACCTTGGTGAACACGAAGAAGAAGCTCAGCGCCGCGAAGATCGCGTACATCAGGTACGGCACGCTGGCGCCGAAGGCGGCCAGCATCGGCGGGAACGTCATGGTGATGGCGAAGTTGGCGACCCACTGCATGGCCGCGGCGACGCCGAGGGCGGCGGCCCGGATGCGGTTCGGGAACATCTCGCCGAGCAGCACCCAGACGAGCGGCCCCCACGAGGCGCCGAAGAACACGACGAACGCGTTGGCGCAGATCAGCGCGATCACGCCCCACGGCCCGCTGAGCGAGATGTTGGCGCCGGAGCCGGTGGCCTGCGTGAAGGCGATCGCCATGAGGCCCAGGGACACGGTCATCCCGGCGGAGCCGATGAGGAGCAGCGGGCGGCGGCCCACCTTGTCGATGAGGGCGATGGCGATGAAGGTCACGGCGACGTTCGTGACCGACGTGATCGTGGAGACCAGGAACGCCTGGCTCTCGTCGAACCCGACGGCCTGCCACAGCGTCGTCGAGTAGTAGAAGATCACGTTGATGCCGACGAACTGCTGGAAGACCGACAGCAGGATGCCCACCCAGACGATCGGCTTGAGTCCCAGCGTGTTACCGCGGAGCGAGGCCTGCGCGGCGTTCAGCTCGTCGACGGCGATGCTGCGGTGGATCTGGGCGAGGCGGTCGTCGACGTCCTCGTCGGGGCCGAGCACGCTGGCCAGGACGGCGCGCGCCTCGCCGTCGCGCCCCTTGGCGGCGAGGTAGCGGGGCGACTCCGGGATACGCAGCGCGAGGATGCCGTAGACCGCGGCAGGGACCACGGCGACCAGGAACATCCAGCGCCATGCCTCCCACCCGAGCCAGAGGACGTTCGCGGCGCCGTCGGCCGACTCGGCGAGGAGCTGGTCCGAGAGCAGCGCGGCGAAGATACCGACGGTGATCGCGAGCTGCTGCAGCGAGCCCAGCCGGCCGCGCATGGCCGCTGGCGCGATCTCCGCGATGTACGCGGGCGCGATGACGGACGCGATACCGATGCCCACGCCGGCCATGAAGCGCCAGACGGCCAGGTCCCACGCGGAGAACGCGATGGCGGACAGGATCGACGACACGAAGAACAGGACGGCGCCGAGCACCATGACGTTGGTGCGGCCCCAGCGGTCCGCCAGGCGGCCGCCGGCCCAGGCGCCCAGTGCGCAGCCCAGCAGGGCGATGGCGACGACGATGCCGGTGACCGACGGGTCGAGCTCGAACTGGCCTTCGATGGCATTCACCGCGCCGTTGATCACCGAGCTGTCGAAGCCGAACAAGAAACCGCCCACCGCTGCGGCGAAGGCGAGGGCCGTGGCCTTGCGGTGGGCTGATCGTGCGGTGTTCCCGGCCGCTGGGGTGAAACTCATACCGTCGATGCTAAGTCGCTCGCCTGGCCCGTCGCGCGCGGAATCCCCGGCTGTGAAAAACGAGACACCGCCGGGATCAGGTCAGCAGCGGCCAGAGCGCCCAGGTCGCGAGAGCCGCCACGAGGGCAGCGGCCGGGATCGTGAGCACCCAGGCGACGGCGATGTTCCCGGCCACACCCCAGCGGACGGCGGAGAGTCGGCGGGTGGCACCGACGCCCATGATCGCCGAGGTGATCGTGTGCGTGGTCGAGACCGGGGCGTGCAGCGCGAACGCGTTGACGTACAGCACGAGCGCCGAGACGGACTCGGCCACGAAGCCGCGCGCCGGGTCCAGCTCGATGATCTTGCGGCCCAGCGTGCGCATGATGCGCCAGCCGCCCGAGTAGGTGCCGGCGGAGATCGCCGCGGCGGCGGACAGCTTGACCCAGAGCGGGATGCCGGCGGAGGCGTTGGCCCAGCCGACCGTCAGCAGCGCCAGGTAGATGACGCCCATCGTCTTCTGTGCGTCCTGCAGGCCGTGGCCGAGCGCCATCGCGGCGGCCGACGCCGTCTGCGCGATCCGGAAGCGGCGGTTCGTCTTGGCCGGGGCCGCGTAGCGGAAGATCCACATGACCGCGACCATCACTGCGAAGGCGAGGCCGAAGCCCACCAGCGGCGAGACGATCATGGGCACGACCACCTTGTCCACGATCGCGGACCAGTAGACGCCCATGCCGCCGGCGAGCCCGGCGCCGACCAGCCCGCCGATGAGGGCGTGCGTGGACGACGACGGCAGGCCGAACCACCAGGTGATGAGGTTCCACACGATCGCGCCGAGCAGGGCGCACAGCACGACGGTGAGCTCGGCGTGCGTACTGGCGCCCGCGAGGTTGACGATCGACGTCGCGATGGTCTCCGCGACCTCGGTGCCCAGCAGCGCGCCGGCGAAGTTCATGGCGGCCGCCATGACGAGCGCCACCCGGGGCGTGAGAGCCCGGGTCGACACCGACGTCGCGATGGCGTTGGCGGCGTCGTGAAAGCCGTTGGTGAAGTCGAAGCTCAGGGCGAGCGCGACCACGAGGACGACAAGAGCGACCTCCAACTCAGGACTCCTTGAGGGCGATGGTCTCGACCATGTTCGCCACCTTCTCGAAGCTGTCCGCGGCGTTCTCGAGGACCTCCACGATCTCCTTCAGCTTCATGAGCAGGACCGGGTCGCCGGCCAGGTCGTCGAAGAGCTGGGCGAGGAGCTTGCGGTGCAGCTTGTCCGCCTGGTTCTCGAGCCGGTTCACCTCGACCCAGTAGTCCGCGAGCTTGTCCATCGAGCGCAGGCGGGGCATGGCCTCCGCCGTCAGCTCCGCACACCGCTGCAGCACCTGCACCTGCTCGGACACGCGGTCCGGCAGGGCGTCGACCTTGTACAGGACGATGAGGTCTGCGGCCTCGTCCATCTCGTCCATGCAGTCGTCCAGCGCCGAGGCCAGACCGGAGATGTCCTCGCGGTCGAACGGCGTGACGAAGGTCTGGTTGAGGCGCCGCATCACCGAGTGCGTGGCTTCGTCGGCGAGATGCTCGACCTCGTGCATCTCCTCGGCGAGCTTCTCGCGGCCGGCCTTGTCCGCTCCCAGCAGCTCCGCCAACAGGGACGAGCCCCGGACCAGGTGCTGGGCCGAGGCGGCGAGCAGATCGAAGTACGTGGTGTCGCGCGGAGTGAGGCGCACGAAGGCTCCCGTTCTGAGGGCTCTGGAACAGGCTCAGCGTAGAGCTGTTGCCGACCATCGCCAATTTGCAAGGTCGAACTTTGACAACTCGTGACAAACGCGGTCGACGCGCAGGCAGCACCGCGCCGCCGTCATCGACGGCCCGGAGAGGAAGGAGAGAGCGACGCCGAACCGGGAGCGCCTCTCGGCGCGGGGCCGCTCGTAGCGGCTTGAGGTGGAGCCCGGGGCTACCGCAGCCCGGCGTCGCTTGCACCATCCTAATCGCGTGAGCGGATCTGCCAAGGGGGTCGGACGTCACAGCGCCCTCGCGCGGCTCCCGCTTGACAGTGTGCGGGGCCTACTCGAGAGAGCCGGTCCGCCACAGGTCACCGGCCCGTTCCAGCTCCTCGGCGGTGCGCAGCAGGGAGCTCGCGCTGCGCGTCATCCGGGTGGCGCCGGTGGGATCCGCGACCTCGCGGGAGTCCGCGTCGAACGCCGCTCCGGTCGACAGGATGCGGCAGAACGCACCGGCCCGTTCGAGGGCGACGGCGAGGTCCCCGGTGAAGACGCCGGACAGGACGGCGTCGGCCAGGATCTGCAGGTCACGTGGTTCCGGAGGGCTCGGCACACCCGCGACGGCCTCCTGGACGGGGGCGGCTTCCACACCGAGTCGATACCTGAGCATGACGGTGCCCATGTCCCGGCGTACCCACTCGCGCAGCACGTACAGGCGCCAGAGCGACCCAGGCAGCGAGACGGCGGCGGCGTCCGCCCACAGGCCTGCCACCGTGTCCAGGCCCTCGTTCTCGACCAGGTGGATGAGCCGTTCGACCACCTTCGGGTCCTCGGTGGTGCGAGCCCGGTCCACGAGGGCACGCGCCGTCGCGTGCGCGACCTCGTCGCGCAGGGCAGGGTCCACCTCACCCGGGAGGGCTTCGGCGTCCCGGGGGTCCAGCATGGCCGGCCGTCGCGGCGGTCGTTGGTCGCTGCTCATGATGACCGATAGTGCGCCGAAATGGAACGTGTGTCCACCACTGTCCGATCGAACCAGGTCACCACACCGGCGCGCTCACCTTCTCGGTGGCCACCACCCGCGGTCCGGACGATGTGTCGGCGACGTGCGCCACGAGCACCTCGCCGGGTTCGAGGAACGGGTCGAGCGAGGGCAGGCCGTCCGCCACCGCGCGGGACGCGTGCTGGGTCAGCACGTCCAGCACCGTCGGCAGGACCGGGCGGTGGGTGCAGATCACCGACGACTCGGTGGTCTCGTCCAGCAGGTCGCGCACGGTGGCGGCGACACGGGACGGCGACCGCTCGTGCTGTGCCTCGGTGAGGTACTCGCTGTAGCTCGGCCGCAGCCCCGCGGCCCTGACGTATGGGTCGATGGTGGTGGCGCACCGCTCCCACCGGGAGCTGATCACGTGCTCGACGCCGTAGGCCGCCAGCACCGGGACCAGGGCGGCCGCCTGCCCGTGCCCGAGCGGGGTGAGCGGGCGGTCGCGTTCGGAGCCGTGCCATGCCGTGCGCGGGACGGCTCGGCCGTGCCGCGCGATGACCAGCGCGCGGGTGCCGAGCAAGCCCTCCGCCTCGGCGTTCACGAGGGCGTCCAGCGGCTCGTGGTCCGACGTCCGGGTGAGGCGCTGTGCCGCTTCGGCCACGTCCAGCCACTCCGCCTTGTCCACCTCGGTGCGGTCGACCGGTGCGATCGGCACGCGCGCCGTGAGGGCGGCGGTGTCGTGTCCTTTGCGGGCGCGGCGCGACGCCCAGTAGTGCACGCGCTTCACCCGCCCGTCGGGCGTCAGGTACTGCAGGCCCGGCAGGGGGCGGCCGAGCACGATCTCCTTGCCCGTCTCCTCGCCGACCTCGCGGATCGCGGCGCCCTGGAAGGACTCCCCGACCTCGAGCTTGCCCTTGGGCCACGACCAGTCGTCGTACCGGGGGCGGTGCACCAGCTGCACCTGGAGCCGCCCGCCGCGACGGCGCCAGACGACCCCGCCCGCGGTCATCACGACCGGGGTGTGCAATCCTCCGATGGGGGAGCCCGCCGTCGTCGGACTCGTGCCCACCGCCGACCGCCGGCCCGTCACCGGACAGGCTCGAGCCGACGCCGTTGGCGCTGGATCAGGACCGCCTGCAGGTCGCGGAGGCCGTTGCCCGTCGAACCTGTGGAGGGGCGTTCCCAGCTGCCGTCCGGCAGCAGGTGCCACGACGCCGTCGTGTCCGCCATGGACTCGTCCAGCAGGCCGAGGAGCTCGCCGATATGGTTCGGGTCGGAGATCCGGATGAGCGTCTCGACACGGCGGTCGAGGTTGCGGTGCATCAGGTCGGCCGAGCCGATGAACACCTCAGGGCCGGACTCGGGCCCTTCCGCGAGGGCCGGGCCCACCGAGTTGGCGAACGCGAAGATGCGGGAGTGCTCGAGGAACCGGCCCAGGATGGACCGCACCCGGATGTTCTCGCTGAGGCCGGGGACGCCGACCTTCACGGCGCAGATGCCGCGCACCACGAGGTCGACCTGCACGCCGGCCTGGGAGGCGCGGTACAGGGCGTCGATCACGGTCTCGTCGACCACCGAGTTGATCTTCATCTTGACCCACGCCTCGTGGCCGGCGCGTGCCGCCGTCGCCTCGCGCTCGATGCGCTCGACCAGGCCCGACCGCACGGCGCGGGGTGCCACGAGCAGGCGGTGGAACGTCGACTTCGGGGCGTACCCGGACAGCTGGTTGAACAGGCGCGTCAGGTCCTGGCCCACGTCCGAGTCGCAGGTCAGCAGGCCGTGGTCGGTGTACAGGCGCGCCGTCTTCGGGTGGTAGTTGCCCGTGCCGACGTGGCAATAGCGCAGCAGGGAGCCGTCCGGCTCCTGGCGCACCACCAGCGACAGCTTGCAGTGTGTCTTGAGGCCCACGATCCCGTACACGACGTGGACGCCCGCCTCCTCGAGCTTGCGCGCCCAGGAGATGTTGGCCTCCTCGTCGAACCGGGCCTTGATCTCGACCAGGGCCAGCACCTGCTTGCCCGCCTCGGCGGCGTCGATCAGGGCGTCCACGATGGGTGAGTCGCCCGACGTCCGGTACAGGGTCTGCTTGATCGCCAGCACGTTCGGGTCGGCCGCCGCCTGCTCCAGGAACGTCTGCACGCTCGTGGAGAAGCTGTCGTACGGGTGGTGCAGCAGGATGTCCCGCCGTCGCATCGCGGCGAACACGTCCGTCGGCTTGGCGCTCTCGACCTCGGCGAGGTGCCGGTGCGTGGAGGGGACGAAGGGCGGGTAGTGCAGCGACGTCAGGTCGAGGTCGGCGATGAGGTTGAGCCCCGTGAGGTCCAGCAGTGCGGGCAGCTCGTAGACCTCCTCGTCCTTCACGCCGAGCTCCCGGACGATCAGGTCGCGGATGCGCGGGCTGATGTCCTTGGCGATCTCCAGCCGTACGGGCGGGCCGAAGCGGCGCCGCAGGAGCTCCTTCTCCATCGCCTGGAGCAGGTTCTCGGCGTCGTCCTCCTCGACGTCCACGTCCTCGTTGCGGGTGACGCGGAACGTGTGGTTCTCCCGTACCTCCATGCCCGGGAACAGGTAGTCGAGGTGCTGCGCGATGACCTCCTCGAGCGGCACGAAGGAGAGCGGCCCGCGCTGCGGGTCGGCCTTCTTGGTGCCAGGGCGCCGAGGCTTGCCCGACGCGTCCACCGCGATGAAGCGCGGCAGCAGCGGCGGGACCTTGACACGCGCGAAGTGCTCCTTGCCCGTCGCCGGGTTCGCCACCACGACGGCGAGGTTGAGGCTCAGCCCGGAGATATAGGGGAACGGGTGGGCAGGGTCCACCGCGAGCGGGGTGAGCACCGGGAAGATCTGCTTGCGGAAGAACTTGTGCAGGCGCTCCTGCTCCTTGGTGTCCAGCTCGCCCCAGTGCACCAGCGTGATGCCCTCGCCGGCCAGGGCGGGCTGTACCTCGTCCTCGAAGACGCGTGCGTGCCGCTCCATGAGCGAGTGCGCCTCCTCCGAGATGCGCGACAGCGCCTGGCGCGGGCTGAGCCCCGAGGCGCTCGTGACCGCGATACCCGTCGCGATACGACGCTTCAGGCCGGCCACGCGGACCATGAAGAACTCGTCCAGGTTGGACGCGAAGATCGCCAGGAACCGGACGCGCTCCAGCAGCGGGATGCGCGGGTCCTCCGCGAGCTCCAGGACGCGCTGGTTGAAGGCGAGCCAGCTGAGCTCACGGTCCGCGAACCGGTCGGTGGGCAGCGGCTCGCCGAGGTGGGGCTCCAGCAGGGTGGTCCCGGCCGGGCTCTCCGCGATGTGCTCCGCGATGTGCGCGGCCAGGCTCGCGTCCCCGAAGTGCGGGTCCATGATGTCGTCCGCCGAGGCCCCGTCCGGCGTCGGTGCGTCGGCCCGCTGGATCTTCGTGGCGGTCTTCGTCGCGGCGTCCTTGCCGGAAGCCTTCTCGGCCTGCTTGTCGGCGGGCTGCTCGGCCGGCTTGACGGCCAGCTTGTCGGCGCGCTCGCGGTGGTCGTCGGGCACGCCGTTCATGGACTCCGCTTCCACCGGCTCCGTACCTGCCGTCTCTGTTCCTGCTGTCTCTGCGCTTGCTGTGCGAGGGCTCTGCTTCATGAATCGGCCATTCTTGTCCCGGGTCCTGACGGAGGTACTCGCAGCGCTGTCCTTCATGGGGTTCATGGTGTCACCGTTCGGTACACAGTGGGTGACGCTGCCGGAGAGCGTTCGTCACGGGCGGGCATACTGAACGTGTACGGCGGCCCGCGTGAAGCCGGCCCGCTCGTACGTGGCCAGGGCGGGTGTGTTGTCGCCCTCGACGTACAGCACGGCGCGCGTCGCTCCGGTGCGTTCCAGGTGCGCCAGCCCGACGGCGGTCAGCAGTCGGCCCAGGCCCTTGCCCTGGTGGTCCGGGTCCACACCCAGCACGTAGATCTCGCCGTCCCGCGTGCCGTCCGGCTGGTCAGGCTCGGTCTTGGTCCACAGGAACGCCGCCGGGTCGACGTCGTCCGCGCCCCCGGGAGCATCGTCCGGGAACAGGAGGAAGAACCCCTCCGCGTCGAACCAGCTCTCGCTCTGGCGGGCGCGTAGGTCGTCGAGGGTCATCCGGCCCTGCTCCGGGTGGGTAGCGAACGCGCGGGCGTTGACGCGGAGCCAGGCGGCGTCGTCGGCTCCCGGCTGAAAGGTGCGCAGGTGGTAGCCGGCGGGCGCCTCGGGGGGCTCCGGCGGTTCGGCGGGGGATCCGGCCGGTGCAAGTGGGCGGGTCAGGAACAAGAGCTCGCGCACCGCCCGAAGGCCGGCCGCGCAGGCGAAACCGCGGGCCGACTCCAGGTCGCCGTGCGCCCAGACCCGCAGATGCTTGCCGTGCTGGCCGGGCTCCCCCGAACGGGACGGGAGCGTGGCGTCGCGCTCGGCGGTCTTGAGCAGCATGCGGCCGTGGCCGTTCCGGCGGTGCTCCGGGTGGATCACCAGCTCGGCGCTCGCGGTCTCGCCGGACCGGTCGACCTGCACGTAGCCAATGGTGCTGCCCGCCTTGGTGTGCGCGACGACGTGCGTGATCCACTCCGCGTCCGTGCCCAGGTTGAGCAATGGCTGTTCGGACAGCGGCGCGACGCCGTCGTGCGCCTCCGCCGCCGCCGCGAGGTCTCGGACTGCCTGCTGGGCGTCGGCGTCGAGCGGGCCGATCTCGATAGGAGCAGCGATACGCATGGGACCCATCCTCCTGCATCTGCCGAAGTAGAACTGCAGCGAGGTAGGGGCAGGGCGAGGTAGAACCGCAGCTCCGCCTGAGTCCTACCTCGCCCTGGTCCTACCTCGCCCTGGTTCTACCTCGGCAAGACGAGAGGGGTGACGTTTCACATGGCCGCGCCGCAGCGGACACGCAGTGGAAACAGGTCGCACCTAGCGTTCTGAATGTTTCTCTGATCAACATTCACAGTCGATCCAGGCCCTGTGAGAGGAGGCGCCGTGCAGCACGACGCCATGAGACCCGCGGCGCTACCCGTCGGTCCGCCCGACGGCGGTGCGCTGCTCGCGGGCGCCGACGTCGCCGTCCTGGAGGGCGTGCGGACTGTCGACGGCGCCGTCGTCGACGTCGAGATCGCCGAGGGCCGGGTCGTCGCGGTGGCGGATCGCGGGCCGCGCGATCTTGTTGCGCCGGAGAGCGGGTCGCGTGCCCCCGCGGCGGAGCGCGCGCTCGCCGGGGAGCCCGCCCTGCGGCTGGACGCGAGCGGCTGGCTCGTGCTGCCGGCGGCCTGCGAGCCGCACGCCCACCTCGACAAGGCGCTGACCGCGGCGCGCTTCCCCGCCGGAACGGGCGAGGACCTCGTGGGGGCAGTCGCCCAGTGGCGTGAGCTGGTGCCCCATATCGACGGCGCCGACGTCCTGGACCGTGCGCGGACCGCCGTCGGGCGCTACGCCGCGCGGGGTATCACGACCATCCGCACGCACGTCGACGCACCCGCCGACGGCGATCCGCTGCGCCTGCTCGACGCGCTCCTCACGCTGCGCGAGGAGCTCGCGGGATCCGTGACGCTCCAGGTCTGCCTCCTCGGCGGGTCGCAGACACCCACCGAGGTCTTCGCCGAGGCGGCGGCCCGTGGCGTGGACGCCCTGGGCGGCTGCCCGCACCTCGCCTCCGACCCCCGCGCGGAGATCACCCGGGTGCTCGACGTCGCCGAACGCACCGGGCTCCCCGTGGACCTGCACGCCGATGAGCGGACGGCGCTGCCGGACGACGGCGTGCTCGATGTCGAGGAGCTCGCGCGGCAGGTGATCGCCCGCGGCCTGACCCAGCGGGTGACCGCGAGCCACGCCGTCCGGCTCGGATCGCTGCCGCCGGAGCGGCTCGCCGCCGTCGTCGGCCTCGTCGCACGCGCCGGTCTCGGCGTCGTGACGCTGCCGATCACCAACCTCTATCTCCAGGGCCGCGACGCCACGCACCTCGCGCCCCGCGGCCTGACCGCCGTCCGGGCGCTCCTGGACGCCGGGATCCCCGTGGCCGCGGGGGCCGACAACCTGCGCGACCCCTTCAACCCCGCGGGCAGCGGCGACCCGTTCGAGACGACGTCGCTGCTCATGACCGCCGCGCACCTGTCCGCGCGGGAGGCGCTCGACGCCGTGACGGCAGGCGCGCGCACGGTGCTCGGCCTGCCGCCGGCGGGCCTGACCGTCGGCCACCGCGCCGATCTGGTCCTCGTGCCGGACGTACCGCTCGGCGACGTGCTGGCCGGCGGGGAGCACGCGCGCGTGGTCCTCGCGGCCGGCCGCGTCGTCGCGGACACGCGCGTGCATCGCAGCCTCGCCCTCGGGCCGGCGTCCCGGCAAGCCATCCCGCAGTCCGCCCGGCCGTCCACCCGGCCGGCCGCCCCAGAACTTTCCGCACCCGAACAGCTCGTGAGGTGACACCAGTGAGCACAGTGAGTACGACGACCCCACGGCCGAAGTCCATGACGCGCACGCTCGTGCTCGACGACGTGACCAAGGCGTTCCCGACCGGCACGGTCGCACTCGAGGGGGTGAGCCTCGCGGTGGCGGCGGGAGAGTTCGTGTCCGTCGTCGGCCCGTCCGGGTGCGGCAAGTCGACACTGCTCCGGCTCGCCTCGGGACTCGACCATGTGACCGGCGGGGACATCGAGGTGAACGCCACGTCGACGTCCTACGTGTTCCAGGAGGCGACGCTCCTGGAGTGGCGCAGCGCGCTGCGGAACGTCGAGCTGGTCGGCGAGCTGCGCGGCGCCGGGAAGGCGGACCGGCGCCGGCGCGCGCAGGAGGCGCTCGACCTGGTGGGGCTGACCGGTTTCGAGAAGCAGCACCCCCGGCAGCTCTCGGGCGGCATGCGGATGCGGGTGTCGATAGCCCGCGCGCTCGTCGCCGAGCCCGATCTCGCACTGTTCGACGAGCCCTTCGGCGCGCTCGACGAGATCACCCGGCTGCGGATGCAGACCGAGCTGCAGAGCCTCTTCGAGCTCAAGAACTTCGCCGGCCTGTTCATCACGCACTCCGTCTCCGAGGCGGTGTACCTGTCGACGCGGGTCGTCGTCATGAGCGGCCGCCCCGGCCGGGTGGTGGCCGACATCCCGGTTCCCTGGTCCTACCCCCGCCCGCCCGAGCTCCGCTTCGAACCCGAGTTCGCGGCGCTCACCGGCGAGGTCTCCGCCGCACTCGGGGAGCATTCATGAGCGCCGCCACGATGACCGGCCGCCCGCAGAGCGGCACGAGCGGCGCGGGTGCCACGAGCGGCGCGGGCGCCCGACGCCGGCTGGCCGCGACCGGGGCCAAGGTGTGGCCGCTCCTCGCGGCCGTCGCGGGCATCGTCGCCGTCTGGTACGCCGTCACCTACCTCGTCCTCACCCCCGAGCGCCGGTTCCTGCTGCCCCCGCTGCACCAGGTGCTCGGCACCACGCTCGGCAACCCGGCAGTCATGGGGCCGATGCTCGACGCGCTGTGGCAGACCGTGGGCGTGGCCCTGTCCGGCCTTGCGATCGCCGTCGTCCTGGGCATCGGGTACGCCGTGGTCATGGCGCAGGCGGGCTGGGCCGAGCGGATCCTCTACCCGTACGCCGTGATCCTGCAGACCATCCCGATCCTGGCTCTCACGCCGCTCATCGGGATCTGGATGGGCTACGGCTTCAGCGCGCGCATCGTGGTGTGCGTGATCATCGCGCTCTTCCCGATGATCGCCAACACGCTGTTCGGGCTCCAGTCCGCCGGGCCGGACGCGCACGACCTGTTCACGCTGAACCGGGCCACGCGCGCGCAGCGGCTCCTCAAGCTCCAGTTCCCGGCGGCGCTCCCGGCGATCTTCACGGGCCTGCGCAACGCGGCGGGCCTGAGCGTCATCGGGGCGATCGTCGGCGACTTCTTCTTCCAGCAGGGCTCGCCAGGGATCGGCGGCCTCCTGCGCACCTACACGCTCCGGCTCAACATGGACGCCCTGTTCATGGCCATCATCCTCACCGCCCTGTTCGGGGTCGCGGTGTTCTCCGTCTTCGCGGCGCTGGACCGGGCGGTCATCGGCCGCTGGTACGGCCGCGGCACGTCCTGACCTCGCATCGAACGAACCACCACACCCTGGAGTCCTCATGTCCTTTTCCAGATCCCGGCGCCTCGCGTTCGCCGCGCTGTCTCTCGTCCCCCTCCTCGCCCTGACAGCGTGCGGCGGGTCCGCCGACGCGCAGGCAGGCGGAGCAGCACAGCTCGACGTCCCGGCGGCCGAGGCGGACGGTCCGCTCGACCTCGCCGACGTCTGCCCGGCGACCGTCGTCCTGCAGCAGGACTGGCAGCCGGAGGCAGAGCACGGGGCGATGTACTCCCTGGTGGGCTCTGACCACACGGTCGACACCGAGGCCAAGTCGGTCACCGGCTCGCTGGTGGCCCAGGGCGTCGACACCGGCGTCGACGTCGAGGTGCGGCCCGGCGGGCCCAACGTGAACTTCCAGCCGGTGCCGGCGCTCATGTACCTTGACGAGTCGATCCTCCTCGGCGCCGTGACGTCCGACGCGCAGATCGCCGCGCTGGCGGACAACCCCGTCGTCACCGTGACGTCCCAGCTCACCACCAGCCCGCAGATGGTCATGTGGGACCCCGAGAGCCACGAGGGCGCGACCACCATCGAGGAGGCAGCGGCCGACGGCGACCCGCTCGTGGCCTCGGGCGACGTGTTCCCGCAGATGCTCGCCGCGCAGGGCATCATCGACGAGTCGCAGATCGACCTCAGCTACGAGGGGACGCCCCAGCGGTTCGTGTCCGACCCGAGCATCCTGCAGCAGGCGTTCGCGACGGCCGAGCCGTACAGCTACGAGAACGAGCTGCCCCAGTGGAACAAGCCCGTCGACTACCAGCTGCTCGCCGACGTCGGCTACTCGGTGTACCCGGAGGCGCTCGCCGTGCGTGCCGACAAGGTCGAGGAGAACGCCGACTGCCTCGCCAAGCTCGTGCCGATCATGCAGCAGGCGCAGATCGACTACCTCGAGGACCCGCAGGCCACGAACGAGCTGATCGTCGACCTGGTGGACCAGTACCAGACCGGATGGACCTATTCGCTCGGCGTGGCCGAGTTCTCCGTCCAGGCCCAGAAGGACCTCGACATCGTCACGGACGACCCGGCCTCCGGGGTGTTCGGCCAGATCGACCCCGAGCGCATGGCGGAGATCGTCGACACCTTCGGCACGATCCTCGCGGACGCCGGCCAGATCGACTCGGCGGACATCGACCCCGAGACGCTGTACACCAACGAGTTCATCGACGACTCGATCTCGATGGGCAAGTGAGACGGATGACCAACAACACTTCTGAGCGGGCGGCACGGGCCGCCGCCGAGATCGTCGCCCGGTTCGGCACCGACCTCGTCTCGACCGAGGAGGAGCTGCTGCTCAAGACCTCCGCCGACTGGTCGCGCATGTCGCCGATCCTGCAGGAGAAGGTGCCTGCCGGCCGCTACCTGCCGGACGCCGTGGTGCGCCCCCGCTCCGCGGACGAGGTCGCCGAGGTCCTGCGCATCGCCTACGAGCACGACGTCCCGGTGACGCCCCGCGGGTCCGGCACCGGCAACTACGGTCAGGCGACGCCGTTCGACGGCGGGCTCGTGCTCGACCTGCGCGGCCTCGACACGATCCGGGTGAACGACTCGGGTACGGTGACCACCGGCGCGGGAGCGAAGATCACCGCGATCGACGTCGCGGCGCGGGCCGCGGGCCGGGACATCTGGATCTACCCGTCCACCAAGGGGTCCACGATCGGCGGGTTCGTCGGCGGCGGCTCGGCCGGAACGGGGACGATCGAGCACGGGTCGACGTCGGACGGCTACGTGCTCTCGCTCACCGTGGCGCCCATGGACGGCAGCGGCAGCACATTCACCGTGTCCGGTCCGGACGTCATGCCCTACGTGCACGTGTACGGGGTGACCGGCGTGATCGTGGAGCTGGAGATCGCCACCGACCCCGCGCGCGACTGGGTGGCGGTCTACGCCGCGTTCGAGGACTGGGCGTCGATGACGGGCGTGCACCGCTCGCTGCTTGACCTGCCGGCCCTGCCACGGCTCGCGTCCGCCGACCCGCCGGCGCTCGTGCCGAGCCTTCCTGCTCCCGTGTCCCTCGACCCGGCTCTGCACAGCCTGCGGATCATCGCGGAGGCGTCGACGGTGGCGGAGATCAAGGCGCGGGTGGTGGCCGCGGGTGGCGTCGTCGTCGCGAGTCTCGCCGACTACGCGGAGACGGACAAGCTGTCGTCCATGTCGTACAACCACCCGGTGTACTTCCTGCAGAAGGCGCACCCCGACCGCACCTGGTTCCACATGGAGACCGGCGGGCACGCACACTGGGACCGTCCCGACGACGTCCGGGCCGTCTACGACGGCGACGTCCACCTGCATCTCGAGCTCATGGGCAAGGCCCCGCTCGCGATGGTCGTCGCCGACTACGTCTCCGAGGAGGAGGTGCTCGCGGGGATCGAGCGCCTCGAGGCGCTCGGCCTCGGCGTGCACTCGCCGCACCAGTGGTACGTGGACCGGCACGTGGACCTCGCCCGCGAGGTGGCCCGCACCACGGACCCGAAGAGCCTGCTCAACCCGGGCAAGCTCGTGGACGCGCCGCCGGTCGACACGCGGATCAACATCGGGGTGCGCTGATGGGCGGGGACGGGGTGCCGCGGTTCGCGGACCTGACCTGGCGGGAGATCGAGGCGCTGCCTGCGGACACGGTGGCGGTCCTGCCGCTGGGTGCTATCGAGCAGCACGGCCCGCACCTGCCGGTGTCGACGGATCTGGTGACCGCCACGGAGGCGGCGGCCGCGGCGGTCGGGGCGGTGGCGGCCTCCGGCGAGGCGTCCGTCGTGCTGCTGGAGCCGCTCGCGTACACCAAGTCGGACGAGCACGCGGGGTTCCCCGGCACGATCTGGCTGTCGTGGGACACGCTCATGCGGGTCCTGGTCGACGTCGGGCGGTCGCTCGCGGCGTCGGGCATCACCCGGCTGCTGTTCGTCAACGGCCACGGCGGGAACTCGGCGCTCGGCCAGGTGGCGAACCGCGAGCTGCGTCGCCGGTTCGGGCTGCGCACGTTCTTCGCGCACGTCGCGACGCCGCGCGACCAGGGCGGCGTCCCGGCGTCCGGCGCGGAGCACGGGCTCGGCGTGCACGGCGGCCACGGGGAGACGTCGCTCATGCTGCACCTGCGCCCCGGGCTGGTCCGCATGGACAGCGCGGAGCGTCGCGTGCCCGAGGACTTGCTCGGATACGAGCACATCGGGTTCGGCCGCGCGACGTCGTTCGGCTGGCTGTCGAGCGACTTCGGCCCCGACGGACACATCGGCGACCCGACGACGGCGACCGCCGAGGCGGGCAAGGAGCTGTTCGAGCGTGCGGTCGGGCAGCTGGCGCGCACGCTCGTCGAGGCATCCCGGTTCACGACGCCGGCGGACGGCGCGGGCGCGCTCGGCGGACGGGACCGGGCATGACGCCGGCTGGTGGGGGCGGGCCCGGTGCGAGCGTCGACGGGGTCGGCGGGGCGCCGCCACGGCTCGTCGTCCGCGGGGCGCTCGCGATCCGTACGGGGCCGGGTGCGGGTTCTGAGGCGGACGACGGCGAGCCAGGTGGCGACGTCGTCGTCGGCGGCGACGGGCGGGTGGTGAGCGTCGGACCTGCCGCCCCGTCGGACGGCGGCGCCGCGGTGCCCGAGCTCGACGCGACGGGATGCGTCGTCACGCCGGGACTTGTGAACGCGCACCACCACCTGCTCCAGACCGCGTTCCGGACCTTGCCGGGCACCCGCGGCGTTTCGATGCGCGAGTGGCTCGCCCTGATGGCCGCCGCGTACCGGCGCGCCTCCGTGGACGCCGAGCTGGTGGGCGCCGCGGCGCGCGCCGGGCTGGCCGAGGCGCTGCTCAGCGGGGTTACCACCGTCGCGGACCACCACCTGACCTGGCCGGCCGCGCTCGGCCCCGCGGACACCGTGGATCTCGCCCGCGCGGCCGCCGGAGCGGCCGTTGACCTCGGGGCGCGGCTCGTCCTCGTGCGCGGTACCGCCGGGGACGATCCCGAGGCGGCGGCGCTGAGCGCCGACGCCATCGCCGTGGCGCTGGTCGGCGACGCGCCCGGCGGCGTGCGGGCCGACGGCGGGGTGCAGGTCGCCGTCGGGCCGGCGGGAGTGCACAGCGATCGCGAGGAGACCTTCCGGCTGCTGGCGGAGGTGGCGGCACGCCGCGGTCTGCGCCGCCGCACCCAGGCCAACGAGCAGGTCGACGTCGTCGCGGCGCTCGAGCGCTACGGCCGGCGTCCGCTGGACCTGCTGGACGAGTGGGGCTGGCTCGCCCCCGACGTCACGGTCGCGCACCTGTGCGACGTCACCTCCGACGAGATCAGCCGCGTGGCCGCGTCGGGGGCGCACGCGACGCACGCGCCCGGGTGCGACGTGCCGATGGGCTGGGGGATCGCGCCGGTGGCGCGGCTCCTCGCCGCGGGAGTCACGGTGGGCCTCGGCACGAGCGGCGGAGGATCGAACGACGCCGGTCACCTGCTCGCGGACGCGCGGCTGGGCATGCAGGTCTCCGCGCTCGTCGGCCGACAGCTCACCGCACGCGAGCTCCTGGACGCGGCGACCACCGGGTCGGCGGACGGGCTGGGCAGGCCGGAGCTCGGCCGGCTCCGGCCCGGTTCGGCCGCGGACCTGTGCGTCTGGGACGTCGGCGGCGTCGCCGACGCAGGGGTGGCGGACCCGGTAGCGGGCCTGCTCTGGGCCGCGCCGGGCCGGCGTCCGCGCCACGTGGTCGTCGGGGGCCGGGTCGTGGTGCGCGACGGCCGGCTGGTGACGGCGGACGAGCGGGAGGCCGCCCGCGGGCTCAGTCGTCGCCTTGCGCGAGCCGTTGCTTGACGACCAGAAGCCGGTAGGGCTCGCCGTCGGCGCTGGACCACCGGTGGTGAGTGCCGCCGCGATAGAAGACGGAGTCGCCCGGACCGATGCGCTCCAGGGCACCGTCGAGCTCGAGCAGCACGTGACCCTCCACGACGTAGACGAACTCGTCCTCGTCGTGGGCCCAGCGCGGGCCCGGCTCGCGCGACGTGCCCGTGAACTCCATCGGGTCGAACGGGCGGTCGCCGGCCGGCGCGAGCGCGCGGACCGTGCCGCCGCCCGGGGACGAGGCCGATCCCTCGTCCGTGCGGCGCACCACGGGCGTGCTGCCGGCGGGCGGCGCCGTGGCCTCGGCGAGCAGGAGCTGCTGGGTGGTGCCGAGTGTCGTCGCGACGCGGAACAGGGACGACATGCTCAGCCGGGCCCGGCCCCGCTCGACCTGGCTGAGGAACGAGTGCGAGAGCCCTGTCGCGTGGGCGAGCTGGACGAGGGTCATGCTCCGGTCGTGCCGCAGCGCGCGGATCCTCTGTCCCAGGCGAGCGACGGAGCGGCCCAGGGGGTCGGTGTCCTCGTCGATGAGCGCGTCCATGTCTCGATGCTATGGGACCGCGACGGCCGGACGGCGGCCGACGCCGGGGGATCTGGCGGCGTCCCGGCAGTCGTAACAGAACCCGCGCGCCGGGGTGATCCGGGCGAAACATCGAGCACCGAGGATGGAGGAATGTTGATGTCATCAACATCGCCTCACGAATCCGTCGCCGACGGCTTCCGGGACGCGATGGCCGGGCTGGCGAGCGGGGTGTGCGTGGTGACGACGGCGGCGGGCGGCATCCCCGCAGGGCTGACGACTACCGCGGTGATGAGCGTGAGCCTCGAGCCGCCGCTGGTCGCCGTCGGGGTGGACCGGTCCAGCCGGACGCTCGCGCCGCTGCGCGAGGCGCGACGGTTCGCCGTGCACCTGCTGCCGCACGACCGCGAGGAGGTGGCGACGGTCTTCGCCTCCAAGGCCCCGGACAAGTTCGCCGGCCGCGCGGTGCGGCCGGGCCTGGGCGGTGTTCCGGTGCTCACCGAGGACGCGCGGCACGTCCTCGAGTGCGAGACGTGGGCGGAGTTCGACGCCGGCGATCACCTGCTGCTGGTCGGGCAGGTCCTGCGGGTGCACTCCGCCGTGGCCGACCAGGGGCGTGCGCTGGTGCACTTCGACCGGGAGTTTCACCAGGTCGGCGGGGCTCGTGCGCCGTCGGGCCAGCCACCCGCCACGAACCACTCGCCCGTGACGAAGGGAACCCCGTGACCCGCTCCGCCCCGCTCGCCCTCACTGTGGTCGACGCCCTGCTCCTGCCCGGTGCGGACGCCGGGCCCGAGTGGTACTTCGGCTGGCTCCAGGTCGGCACCGACGGCCGCATCATCGGCCTGGGGCCCGGGGATCCGCCGTCCGCCACGGACGGCACGCCCGTGCTGGACGCGGGCGGCGCGATAGTGGCGCCGGGCTTCGTGTCCGCGCACTCGCACCTGTTCACGTCCGGCCTCCGCGGCATCTCCCCCGACGCGACGCTGTACCCGTGGGTGCGCTCGATGATGGAGCTGTTCCGGCACACCGACGCCGAGGACATGTACTGGGCGACGCTGCACGGATCGCTGGACTTCCTCGCCAACGGGGTGACCAGCGCGTACAACTTCATGCAGTCCGGCGTCACGTGGCTGTACGACCCGCGCACCGCGCGCAACGTGCTCGGCCGGGTGCACCCCGACGACTACACGACACGCCAGATGGACGGCACCGTCGACGCCGGCCTGCGCGCCGTGCACGCGATCCGGCTGGACGACGAGTCCGGCCCGGAGGATGAGGTCCTGGAGCGGTTCGCCCGCAAGGTGACCGCGGCGCGCGCCCCGGAGCGGAAAGGCCGCGACCAGCACCTGGGAGTGTCCGTGATGGGCGCGGTCCAGTGGGCGGCCACCTCCCGGACCGCGGAGCTCGAGGTGCACGTGATGCGCGAGCACGGCATCACCGACCAGGCGCACTTCGTCGAGACAGCCGAGGGGATCGCCGTGCAGCGGGCCAAGTTCGCCTGGTACGACGACGCCGGGGCGCTCGGCCCCGACCTGCTGCTCGGGCACTTCGTTCACCCCAGCGACGCCATGGTCGACCGCGTCGCCGCCGCCGGCAGCCCGGTGGTGTGGCAGCCGACGTCGAACGGGCGGCTCGGCTCCGGCGTCGCCGACGTCGTGCGCTACCGCTCCGCCGGCATCCCGATAGGCATCGGTCTGGACGACCAGTCATGCACCGACATCTCCGACCCCTGGTCGAACATGCGCCTCGGCCTGTACTCCCAGCGCGCGCTGCACCACGACGCCGGGGTGCTCTCCTCGGGCGACGCGCTCCGCATGCACACCCTCGGGGCGGCCGAGGTGCTCGGTATCGCCGACCGGGTGGGGAGCCTCGAGGCCGGCAAGTACGCGGACTTCGTGCTTGTCGACCACCGTTCGCCGAGCACCGGACCCGTGTGGGACGTCGTCGCGACCTACGTCCTCGCGTGCGGCCTGCGCAACCTGCGCGCGACGTACGTGGGAGGGCAGTGCGTCGCCCGCGACGGACGCGGGACGACGCCGCTCGCCGAGCAAGCCGACGCCGAGCTGGCGGAACGGATCGAACGAGCGGCGCACGCCGACGGGCGCAGGCTCGCGGTCACGGCGGAGGAGCTGGTGTCCGCGCGGGCCCGAAGCAAGCGCGACCCTGACCTGCCGAGGTAGTCACGCAGCGAACCGTCTGCTGCGTGACTACCTCGCCAACTGACTACCTCGCCAGATGACCTCGGCGAGGGGTGGGTCAGTCGTCCGAGGCGGCCGACGGGGCCGCCAGTCCGGCCGTGATCAGGTCCATCACGGAGGAGTCGGCCAGCGTCGTGGCGTCGCCCACCGCGCGGTCCTCGGCGACGTCCCGCAGCAGGCGGCGCATGATCTTGCCGGACCGGGTCTTGGGCAGCTCCGGCACCACGAGGATCTTCTTCGGCTTCGCGATCGGGCCGATCTCCTTGCCCACGTGGTCGCGCAGCTCCTTCTGCACCTCGGCGGCGCCCTCCGGCGTCGCCGCCCGGCCTGCGTGCTCGCCTCGCAGGATCACGAACGCGACCACGGCCTGGCCGGTCGTCTCGTCGTTCGCGCCGACCACGGCGGCCTCTGCCACGATCTCGTGCGACACCAGGGCGGACTCGATCTCCGTGGTGGACAGGCGGTGGCCGGACACGTTCATGACGTCGTCCACGCGGCCCAGCAGCCAGATGTCGCCGTCCTCGTCCTTCTTGGCGCCGTCACCGGCGAAGTAGAGGCCCTCGAACCGCGACCAGTACGTCTCCTTGTAGCGCTCCAGGTCGCCCCAGATGCCACGCAGCATGGACGGCCACGGCTCGGACAGCACGAGGTAACCGCCGCCGCCGTCGGGCACGGGCTTGGCCTCGTCGTCGACGACGGTCGCCGCGATGCCGGGCAGCGGCACCTGTGCGGAACCGGGCTTGGCGGCGGTGACGCCCGGCAGAGGGCTGATCATGATCGCGCCGGTCTCGGTCTGCCACCAGGTGTCGACGATCGGCGTGCGGTCGCCGCCGATGACGCGGCGGTACCACATCCACGCCTCGGGGTTGATGGGCTCGCCCACGGAGCCGAGGACGCGCAGGGAGGACAGGTCGAAGCCGCCGGGGATGTCGTCGCCCCACTTCATGCAGGTGCGGATCGCGGTCGGCGCGGTGTACAGGATCGAGACCTTGTACTTCTCGATCAGCTCCCACCAGCGGCCGCGGTGCGGGGTGTCGGGCGTGCCCTCGTACAGGACCTGCGTGGCGCCGTTCACGAGCGGCCCGTAGACCACGTAGGAGTGGCCGGTGACCCAGCCGACGTCGGCGGTGCACCAGTAGACGTCGGTCTCCGGCTTCAGGTCGAACACGTTCTTGTGGGTGTACGCGGCCTGCGTGATGTAGCCGCCGGTCGTGTGCAGGATGCCCTTCGGCTTCCCCGTCGTGCCGCTCGTGTACAGGATGAACAGCGGGTGCTCCGCCTCGACGGCCACGGGCTCGTGCTGGTCGGACGCGGCGGCCAGAGCCTCGTGCCACCACACGTCCCGGCCCTCGACCCAGTCGACGTCCTGCTCGGTGCGCCGCACCACGAGCACCTTCTGCACACTTGTCGCCGGCGCGCCCTCCTTGGGGGCGAGAGCCTCGTCGACGGCCGGCTTGAGCGCGGACGGCGCACCACGGCGGAACCCGCCGTCGGCCGTGATCACGAGCGTGGCCTCGGCGTCGGCGATCCGGCTGCGCAGGGCGTCGGCGGAGAATCCGCCGAAGACCACGGAGTGCGGTGCCCCGATGCGGGCGCAGGCCAGCATGGCGACCACGGACTCGACGAGCATCGGCAGGTAGATGACCACGCGGTCACCGGTCTTGACGCCGAGCGAGGTCAGGGCGTTCGCCGCGCGGGACACCTCCTGCTGGAGGTCGGCGTACGTGATGGTGCGGGTGTCACCCGGCTCACCCTCGAAATGGATGGCCACCCGGTCGCCGTGGCCGGCCTCGACGTGCCGGTCCACCGCGTTGTACGCAGCGTTCAGCGTGCCGTCGGCGAACCACCGCGCGACGGGGGCACCGCTCCAGTCGAGCGTCTCGGTGAACGGCGTCTTCCAGGTCACGAGCTCCCGGGCCTGCTCGGCCCAGAACTCCAGGCGGTCGGCCGACGCCTTCTCGTACAGGTCGGCCTTCGCGTTCGCCTGCGCCGCGAACTCCTCGCTCGGCGGGAAGCTCCGGGTCTCGTGCAGCAGGTTCTCGAGGCTGGGGCTGGATGCCGGGCCCGACGTCGGGTTGGTGTCTGTCACGGTGACCTCCGGTGCGCGTCTTCGCGTTCGTTTCGGGCAGGTGTTGGCGCTGCCTTGACGTTCTCTCTGGTCGGTGAGTGTAGTCCCGGACGGTGACACCCCTCACAACCCGATGTCAGTTCCTGAGACGGCGCCCGCCGCGGGGGACGAACGGCGGAATGGCCAGGCGACCGGCCACGTTGGCGCAGGCGTGAGCCTCCTCTTCCAGCCGATCACGCTCCGTGAGCTGCCCATCCCCAACCGCGTCTGGTTGTCGCCGATGTGCGAGTACTCGGCGGTCGACGGGCTCCCGAACGACTGGCACCTCGTACACCTCGGCGCCCGTGCCGTCGGCGGGTTCGGGCTGGTCATGACCGAGGCAACTGCCGTCGTGCCGGAGGGCCGCATCTCCCCGCAGGACACAGGCATCTGGAACGACGAGCAGACCGCGGCCTGGAAGCACATAGTCGACTTCGTGCATGAGCGCGGGGCGCGCATCGGCGTCCAGCTCGCCCACGCGGGGCGCAAGGCGTCGACCTTCCGCCCCTGGTCCCCGGTCACGGGCACGGTCCCCGTGGCCGACGGCGGATGGCCGACAGTCGGTCCGTCGGCCACGCCCTTCCCGGGGTACGACAGCCCCGCGGAGATGACGCCCACGCAGGTGGCGGACGTTCCCGAGCGGTTCGCGGCGGCCGCTCGCCGGGCGCTCGAGGCCGGGTTCGACACGGTCGAGGTGCACGCCGCGCACGGATACCTGCTCCACCAGTTCCTGTCGCCGCTCGCGAACACCCGCACCGACGAGTACGGCGGCTCGGCCGACAGGCGCGCGCTGCTCGTCGAGGAGACGGTGCGCGCCGTGCGGTCCGCGTGGCCGGAGGATCTGCCCGTGCTGGTCCGGTTGTCTGCCACCGACTGGCTCGAGGACGGCCTCGGCGTGGACGACGTCGCCGCGGTGGCCGACCGTCTCGGTGGCCTCGGCGCGGACCTGATCGACGTGTCGACCGGGGGTGTGGCGCCGGCGTCGATCGCCGTCGGGCCGGGCTACCAGGTGCCGCACGCGCGGCGCGTGCGTGAGGTGTCCGGGCTGCCGGTGAGCGCCGTGGGCCTGATCAGTGAGCCTGCGCAGGCCGAGCAGATTCTCGTGGAGGGTTCGGCGGACGCAGTCATGCTCGGCCGGGAGGCCCTGCGTGACCCGTACTGGCCGCTGCGCGCGGCGAACACGCTGCGCGAGAAAATCGGGACGCTTCCCGTGGATTCCGGGGTGGGAATGCAGCCGCAGTACTCACGCGCACAGTGGCGGTGACCGACGGCGAGGGGTTGGGCTGAGGACGATTCCTGAGCCTGCGGCGCCTGGTGCGCCGGGAGAATGCCGGGTGCGGTGATTCTTTTCCGGCCGACGTGCATTCCGCGAAACGATTCGCCGTGCGGCCGGGCTCCTCGCATTTCCGATCGCGATCCGGAAGTGCGAAGGCCCGGCCACTGCGGTGGCGAGATCTCGGCCCACGAGTACGGAATCCGGGAGCATCCTCAAGCCGGATACCGCTCTCACCAGCTGGCGGGGTGACCGTGCTGGGCACGGTCCCTTCCGCCCTGAATACTTGCTGTGAACACAATCACACTGCCTTGTGCTTATAAAAGCAACCTGAGCGGACTGATCTTCACAATTGCCAATTCCTGTCATGTCCCCAATTGGCTGCGAAAATCTTCAGCCTTACCTGGGCTTGACTGTTTGCGGTAGGTCGGCCGACGTTGGTCGACTGACTTTGAAGGCCGATACTCGCGTGGATATCAGCGGCGCCGGGACCGGCGTCTGGCAGCGCGCCAGACCAGCAAGGCGGTGACTCCCACGGCGACCGCACCGACCACCACGAGCAGCGGGACCGGCTCGATCCGCGGGCGCAGCGCGATCGGGCGAGTGAATGCGAGGATTCCCCAACCGGACTGCGCCGCCCGCCGCTTCAGCACGCGGTCCGGGTTGACCACGAAAGCGTGGCCGACGGCGGCCAGCATCGGCGCGTCGGTGATGGAATCGGAGTAGGCGAAGCTGCGCGCGAGGTCGTAGTCCTCGCGCGCCGCGAGACGGCGGAGGCCCACCGCCTTGTTGTCGCCGTAGTTGTAGAAGTCGATCTCACCGGTGAAACGGCCGTCCTCGACGGTCATCTGGGTGGAGAGCACATGGTCGGCGCCGAGCACGGCGGCGATGGGTTCGACCAGCACCGCGGCTGACGCCGACACCACGATGACGTCCCGGCCCGCCGCATGGTGCTCGGCGATGAGCTCGACCGCCTCCGCGTAGACGTACGGGTCGATGAGCTCGTGCACGGTCTCGGTGACGATCTGCCGGACCTTCTCGACGTCCCAGCCCGTGACGAGCGACGACAGGTGTGCGCGCATCCGCTCGGTCTGGTCGGCGTCGGCATTGCCGATCATGAAGACGAAATGGGCGTAGGCGCTACGCAGCACGTCGGCGCGCGAGAGCAGCCCGCCCGCGAGGAACGGCTTGGAGAAAGCCGCCGACGAGCTGGTGGCGATGATCGTTTTGTCGAGGTCGAAGAACGCGGCCGTGCGTGGCGCGCGCGACAACGGCCGGGGAGCGATCTGGGGAACCTGCTCGGTCACCCGCCGAGCGTAGCGGGGTGGCCCGGTCCAGGGCGGCTCTCGCGGGAGTGTTCCGCGACCCGGATGAAACTCGTCCGTTCGAGCGAACGACCCCGATCACGGCGGCGCGGGCGAGCGAGCCTGACCACAGGCGTCGTTTTCCGCTGCTCGTGCACAGTCGGCCCTCCGCACGCAGCGAGGCGTGGCCCGGAGCGTCCAGCCTCGTACCAGAGCCCGGGCTGTCCGCCCGGGACGAGGAGCCGGGCAGGGCGTCCGGCGAGGTCCGGGGGGCCGGGCGGAGGAGGCGGAGATGATCAGCACAGTGGGTGGGGTGGCTGGGCCGGGGCGCGTGATCGGCGTGGTCGGAGCGTGCGGTGGAGCGGGTGCTTCCGTAGTGGCCGCGTGCGTGGCCCATGGCCTGCGGCGGAGCGGCGAGCGCGCCACGCTCGTGGACCTGGACCCGCACGGGCCGGGCACTGACCTGCTGCTGGGGGCCGACGGCGGACGTGGCGCGCGCTGGCCAGACCTCGTCGAGGCACGCGGGGAGGTCGAGGGCGCGGGCGTGGTCGCTGCCCTGCCGCGCTGGGGCATGGTGCCGGTGCTGAGCGGGACCGCATCGGGCCCACCGCCGGACGACGACGTGGTGCTCGACGTCTGCCGCGGGCTCGTGCAGGCCGGCGAGACCCTGTTGCTCGACCTGCCTCGCCCGGGCGCCTGGGGCAGTGCGACCCGCCGGGGAGCCGGTCCTGCGGCCGAAGCGCGGGGCAGCGACGGCTTGGCCGTGCGCACACTGCTGGCGGGGTGCGAGACCGCGCTGATCGTGGTGCCCCTGACCCTGCCGGCGACCGTGGGCGCCGGCAGGGTCCGCGACGCCCTGCGGGGAGCCGGTGTGTCCGATGTGCGGGTCGTGGCGCGCGGCCCGGCGCCGGGTTCGGTCGACGAGGACGACGTCGCCGCCGCCCTGGGGCTGCCGGTCGCGGTGGCCATGGCCCGCGACGGCGGGCTGGCCCGAGCGATCGAGCGGGGCGAGGGCCCTGCGATGTCCCACCGGGCGACGCTCGGCCGGTTCGCAGCCGACGTGGCGAGTGCCCTGTGAGCGCGGCAACCACCGAGATCTCGCTGCTCGACGACGTCCGAGCGCGGCTCGTGACCGGTCGTACGGGCGCTGACACCGCCGTGCGTGACGCGGTGCGGGACTCCGGGCGAGTGCTCGGGTCCGACGCACTGCACGACCTGGAGCGTGCCGCCCGGGCCGAGCTCACCGGCGCTGGGCCGCTGCAGCCCTTGCTCGAGGCGCCCGACATCACGGATGTGCTGGTCAACGGCCCCGACGACGTGTGGGTCGACCGGGGCGCGGGGCTCGAGCGGGTCCGGATGAGCCTGGGATCCGCGACGGGCGTGCGCACGCTCGCCGTCCGGCTGGCCGCGCTGGGCGGCCAGCGCCTCGACGACGCCTGCCCCACCGTGGACGCGCGTCTGCCCGACGGCACCCGGCTGCACGCGGTCCTCGAACCGCTCGCCGAGACCGGCGCCGTGATCTCGCTGCGAGTGCTGCGGACCCGCGCGTTCACCATCGACGAGCTCGTGGCCGGCGGCGCCCTGCCCGGGCCGTGGGCCGGCCTGCTGCGGTCGCTCGTGCGGCGCAGAGCGAATGTCCTGGTCAGCGGTGGTACTGGCACCGGAAAGACGACGCTGCTCGCCGCTCTGCTCTCCCTGGTGCCCGACACCGAGCGCATGGTGACAGTCGAGGAGGCCCGCGAGCTCCGGCCCACGCATCCGCACGTGGTGCACCTCGCCGCCCGGCGCGCCAACGTGGAGGGCGCTGGCGCGGTCGACCTCGCCGACCTCGTCCGGAACGCGCTGCGCATGCGACCCGACCGGATCGTGCTCGGCGAGTGCCGTGGCGCCGAGGTGCGCGAGGTCCTCATGGCCATGAACACCGGGCACGACGGCGGCTTCGCGACCCTGCACGCCAATGCCGTGGCGGTCGTGCCGGCGCGTCTGGAGGCGCTCGCCGGCCTGGCCGGGATGACCCGGGAGGCCGTCGCGGCGCAGGCCGCGGGTGCGCTCGACGTGGTGCTGCACCTCCGGCGATCGCACGGGGCGCGGTATCTGGCAGAGATCGGGCTGGTGGGGCGGACCTCCGCCGGGGAGCTGGAGGTGCGGACGGCCGCGCGCTGGGACGGGAGCGGCAGCTACGAGATCGAACCTCGCACGTGGGACGAGCTGACGGGCCGGTACGGGCCATGGTGACGATCGCGGAGCCGCTCGGCGTCGGTCTGCTCGTCGCCGTCGGAGCCTGGCTGATGCTGGCACGTTGCGGCCGCCGGTTACGCGAGGTGCTGGCTGCGCACGGCGCGGACTTCGGTGTCGCCCCCGGTCTCCCCCGGGGCGCCGAGCCGCAGACGGACGCGACGTCAGTGCCTCGGCGGGGTCGCACACCGCGCACCGAGCATCGCCCCGGCGGTGACGTCCGGGTGGTCGTGATGCAGGTGGTCGCACTGCTCCGGGCCGGGACATCGCCCGGGCTGTCGTGGTCCCGCGCGGTCGGTGTCGGCGTCGACCTCACTGGGGTGCCCGACGTCGACGGGCTCTCCCGGCTGCTCGGTGCGCGGCACGCGGAGGCGGTGGTCGCCGCGACCCGGCTGGCCCTCGACGTCGGCGCCCCGCTCGGGCGAGTCCTGGAACAGGTAGCGGGAACGCTCGTGGTGGAGGCCGAGGCGAGAGCCGAGCGGGACGCGGCCCTCGCCGGTCCCCGGACGACGGGGCGGCTGCTCATGTGGCTGCCGATCGTCGGCGGGTTCCTCGGCTGGGCACTCGGGGCTGACCCGGTCGCCACGGCCACGGACGGCGGTATCGGCACCGTGGCCGTCAGCCTCGGGGTGGCGCTGCTCGTGGCCGGGCGCGTCTGGTCGGACCGGATGGTCGCCGCGGCGCGGGGAGTCGACCGGTCGGGTGTGGACGTCCAGGTCGTGCTGGAGCTCGTGGCCGCTGCCCTGCGGTCCGGTGCTGGTGTGCCACGCGCCCTCGAAGCGACGGGCGTGGCGGTCGGCGCCCCGGACGGCGCGGTGCTCACCCGGGCCGCCCATGCCCTCGTGCTCGGCGCCACGTGGGAGCGAGCGTGGGCCGACGCCCCGGCGGTGCTCGCTCCGATGGTCCGGGCTCTGCGCGGTGCCTGGTTGGACGGCGCCGCGCCGGGTGACGCGCTCCGGGCCGCCGGCGAGGAGGTGCGGCACGAGCGCAGATCCGGGGCGCGGACGGCGGCGGCTCGGCTCGGCGTGCGGCTCGTGCTCCCGCTGGGCGCCTGCTACCTGCCCGCGTTCGTGCTGGTGGGGCTGGTCCCGGTGCTGCTCGCGCTGGGGATCGACCTACTCACGGGCTGAGTCGCTGCCCGGTAACCGGCGTCGGGCGGGGAACGGCGGGGAACAGAACAGGCAGAGAAGAGGACTTCGGCGCGTTCGCGCGCCGGTGCTGTCCGCCGCACGGCGGACGGGGCTCGTCACGGCGAGCCGTACAGGGTGCTCGTGCGCAGGCCGGGAGGCCCGCCACGGGCGGAGAAGGAGGAGACATGACGATGACGACGGCGGTGGCCTGCCCCGAACCCGAGGACGGGCCGCAGACGGAGGCTGACGAGCGCGAGTCGGAGAGAGGGCTGGCAACGGCCGAGTACGCGATCGTGACGATCGCCGCGGCCGGATTCGCGGGCGCGCTGATGGCGATCCTCAAGGGCGGTGACGTGAAGGGGATGCTCACGTCGCTGATCCAGTCGGCGCTCTCGATCGGCTGATCCATGGCGGAGCGTGAGTCGGAACGGGGCACGGTCACGGCAGAGCTGGCCCTCGGGCTACCCGTCGTGGTGCTGGTCCTCGTCGCCGTGCTCACCCTCGCGGCCGCGTCCACGGCGCAGATGCGCGCCATGGACGCGGCCCGTGCGGGGGCGCGCGCGGTGGCGATCGGAGAGCAGGGGCCGGCGGTGAGTGCGGTCGTGGCGCGGGTCGGCGGGCCGGAGGCCGAGATGTCGCTCGCCCACGAGGGCGAGTGGGTCCGGGTGACCGTCACGCGTCCGGTGGCGGGTAGCTGGCTGTCCGGGCCGCTGCGGGCCACGGGTACCGCGGCGGCCTGGGTGGAGCCGTGACCCCCGCGGTGCGTGACCCCCGGTCGCGAGACGTGGTGCGCTGCAGTTCCGGGCGGCGGGATCCTGAGCGAGGTGCGGGCACGGTCCTGATCCTCGGCGTGGTCGGTGTGGTCCTGCTGCTCGCGGGCGGGATCGCGGCGCTCGGCGCGGCCCAGAACGCCCGCGGAGCGGCACAGGCGGCGGCGGACCTCGGCGCGCTCGCCGGTGCCACCGCCCTGCGCGACGGGTTCGATCCGTGCGGGACGGCGGCCGCGACCGTCGTGCGTAACGGCGCTGAGCCGGCGTCGTGCGAAGTGCACGGGGGAAGTGTGGTGCGGGTGGTGGCGACACGGGCCGTGGCCGGGCCGGCCGGAGAGCTCGGCGGCGCGCTGGGCCCGGCACGGGCGTCCGCGCGGGCCGGGCCGCGGGTGGACACGAGCGGGTGAGAAGGGAACCGGGACGAGAAATGGAGTGACAGGCTCGGGCGCGACTCGTAGCATCCCTGCTATGAATAGTACGGAGGATGCGACAAGGCTGGAGAGTGCGCCTCCGCCGTCGGGCGATGTGGCGCTCGACGTGCGTGACCTACGGATGCGGTACGGGACGAAGGACGTGCTCACGGGGGTGTCGTTCACGGCGCACCGGGGCGAGGTCCTCGCCCTGCTCGGGCCCAACGGCGCAGGCAAGACGACCACTATCGAGATCCTCGAGGGCTTCCGCATGCGGTCGGCCGGCGAGGTCTCGGTGCTCGGCGAGGACCCGGCACACGGGAACGAGGCATGGCGGGCACGGCTCGGCGTGGTGCTGCAGTCGTGGCGCGACCACGGCCGCTGGCGCGTACGGGAGCTGTTGGGATACCTCGCCCGGTTCTATGTCCCGTTCGCGACCGCGGACGTCTCGCGGCCGTGGGACGTGGACGAGCTGATCAAGGTGGTGGGCCTGACGGAGCAGGCGAACTCCAAGGTCCAGACATTGTCGGGCGGCCAGCGGCGGCGCCTGGACGTGGCGATCGGGATCGTCGGGCGGCCGGAGCTCGTGTTTCTCGACGAGCCGACTGCGGGCTTCGACCCGCACGCTCGGCGGGAGTTCCACGACCTGGTGCACCGCCTGGCTGACTTCGAGAACACGACGGTCCTGCTCACCACGCACGACCTCGACGAGGCCGAGAAGCTGGCCGACCGGATCCTCGTGCTCGACGAGGGCACGATCGTCGCCAACGGCTCCGCGGAACAGCTGGCTCGCGAACTGACGACCCAGGCGGAGGTGCGCTGGACGTCGGACGGACGCCGGCACGTCCACGCCGTGGTGGAGCAGGACCCCACCAGCTTCGTCCGCGAGCTTCTGGAGGGCGACCCGGGCGCCACCGAGCTGGAGGTCAAGCGAGCCAGCCTGGAGGACACCTACATGACGCTCGTCCACCGGGCCGAGACAGACCAGACCACGACCGACCGGGCCGAGCGGCTGGACCGGACCGGGCAGACCGAGGAGGTGCAGTCATGACCACGACCACGACCACGCGGTCCGACGCACGATGGGTGGCCGTGCGCGCCGGACTTTCCCGGGGCTGGCTCGAGACGAAGTACTCGATCCAGGAGCCCGCCGACCTCATCTGGACCCTGGCATTCCCGGTCATCTACCTGGTGGTCCTGCTCTTCATGCAGGGCAGTACCGTGCCGGGCACGGACTTCGCGCTGGGGGCCAGCGTGTTGCCGGGCCTGGTCGGCATGTCGATCGGGTTCGGTGGGCTGACGGGGCCGGCCAGCACGATCGCCGTCGACCGGGAGGACGGCACGCTCCTGCGGGCGAAGGCGACGCCCAACGGGATGATCGGCTATCTCGTCGGCAAGATCCTGATGTTCGCCCTGACCACGCTGGTCAGCCTGGTCGCACTCATCATCCCCGCGTTCAGCGTCGCGGGGGACCTACGGCTGGATGCCCGCACCTGGGTGCTCCTGATCCTGGTCTTCCTCGTCGGGATGGTCGCCACCGTTCCGATCAGCGTCGCGCTCGGCTCTCTGATCAAGAGAGCGTCGCAGACCGGACTGCTGTTCCTTGGCTCGATGCTCCTCATCGTCCCGTCCGGGATCTTCTATCCGATCACTGCGCTGCCCGAGTGGTTGCAGTGGGTGGGCCAGGCGTTCCCGTACTACTGGCTCGGGCTGGGCGCGCGGTCGGCGATGCTCCCGGAGTCCATGGCGACGGCGGAGATCGGCGAGTCGTGGCGCACGCTCGAGATGTTCGCGGTGCTCGGCGTCTGGGCGGTCGTGGGTATGGTGCTCGCGCCGATCGTGCTTCGCAGGATGGCCCGCCGGGAGTCGGGTTCCACAGTGGCGGCGGCGCGGGAGCGTTATATGACCCAGGGGTACTGAGTTGGTGGCAGAGCAGGCTGACGTCGTTCACAACCGCATAGCGATGCTGCGCGCCGAACGTGGCATCTCGCGGCGTGAGCTGGCGGAGGCGCTCGGGGTGCACTACCAGACCGTCGGGTACCTCGAACGTGGCGAGTACAGCCCGTCGCTGCATCTCGCACTGCGCATCGCCGAGTACTTCGACGTCGCCGTCGAGGTCGTCTTCTCGACTACCCCGTTCAAGCGCCTGGGCGAATGACCCCCTGGTTGTGGGCGGGACCGTTGCGACGATGCGTCCGTTTCAGGCGCAACGATCGCGCCCACAACCAAGGACGTCAGGGGATGTCGGTGGGGGCGGTCCCGGGGGTGTGGGACAGCACCGCGTCGAGCAGCCGCACGGCCGCCGCCTTGTCGAGCGGCGCGTTGTACGAGCCGCACTTCGGTGACTGCACGCATGCCGGGCACCCGTCGGCGCAGGGGCAGGCGGCAATCGCGTCGCGGGTGGCCCGCAGCCACGTGGCGCCCAGGTCGTAGGCCCGTTCGGCGAAGCCGGCGCCACCCGGGTAGGCGTCGTAGACGAACACGGTGGCCTCGCCGGTGTCCGGGTGCAGCTCGGTCGACACTCCGCCGAGGTCCCAGCGGTCGCACGTCGCCAGCAGCGGCAGCAGCCCGATCGACGCGTGCTCGGCGGCGTGCAGCGCCCCCGGCGTCTGCTCGGGGGTGATGTCGGCGGCGCGCAGCACGAACTCGGGCACCGACCACCACACGGCCACCGTGCCGAGGGTGTGCTCGGGCAGCTCGAGCTGCTCCGTCCCGAGCACCTGCATGTCCGGGATGCGGCGGCGCTGGAAGCTCACCACCTGCGACGTCACCTCGACCGGGCCGAGACCCCAGGTGATCGGTCCCCATTCGCGGGTGACCAGGTCGTGCCCGGGACGGTCCTCGCCGTCGACAGCGGCGTGCGGGTCCTCGGCGTCCTCGCCCCAGCCCTCGATGGCCACCGACATGACCGAGCGGGACCAGGTGCCGTAGTCGAGCTTGCGCCGCTGCACGACGGCGGTGTGGTCGGCCAGGTCGAGGTGCGCCACCACGTAGGTGGTGCCCTGGTGCACGTAGACGGCGCCGTCGTGCACCTGGCCGTCCGCGGAAGCCGCGTCGACCGTGCCGAGCATGCGCCCCGTGCCCTGCTCCACCACGCGCACGGGTGAGCCGCCCGCGCCGCGCAGGTCGGTGAGGCCCGCGGCGCCCTGGTGATGGGTCCAGTACCACCCGGATGCCCGACGCCGGAGCGCTCCCCGGGCGACCAGCACCTCCAGGATCCCGCGCACGTGGGCGGGATCGCCGAACGCCGCGAGGTCCTCCGAGCGCAGCGGCGACTCCTGCGCCGCCGCACACAGGTGCGGCGCGAGCACGTGCGGGTTCGCCGGGTCGAACACGGTGGCTTCGAGCGGGGCGTCGAACACCGCCTCGGGGTGGGTAACGAGGTAGGTGTCGAGCGGATCCTCGCGGGCGACGAACGCGACCAGGCCGTCGGCGCCCGCCCGCCCCGCGCGGCCTGCCTGCTGCCACAACGACATGCGAGTGCCCGGCCACCCGGCGATGAGCACCGCGTCCAGGCCGGAGATATCCACACCCAGCTCCAGCGCATTGGTGGTCGCGAGGCCGAGCAGCTCCCCGGTGCGGAGCGCCTGCTCGAGCTCGCGGCGCTCCTCCGGCAGATAGCCGCCGCGGTACGCCGCGATCCGGCGGGCGGCGTCGGGGTCGGCGTGGCGTAGGTGGTCGCGGGCCTGCTGGGCCACCGACTCCGCACCGCGCCGGGACCGGGTGAACGCAAGGCTGCGGGCGCCGGCCGAGGCGAGGTCGGCGAGCAGGTCGGCGACCTCGGCGGTGGCGGACCGCCGGGGGTGTTCCGGCGGGGTCTCGGCGGCGACGGCTTCTGCTTCCGGGTCCACCTCGGGCTCCGGGTCGGGCGCCGGCTCATCGGCGGGCAGCGCCCAGGGGTCCGGTTCGCCGTCGCTGGGCGGCCGCCAGCTGACGATCTCGGGCGGCTGCCACAGCACGACGGTGCTGCGTCCGGCGGGTGACGCGTCCGCGGTGACGGCGGCGACGTCGTCGGGTGCGACGCCGATCAGACGGGCCGCGCTGACGGCGGGCTCCGCGGTCGTCGCGGAGGCGACGACGAACGTGGGCGAGCCGTCGCCGTACCGCGCCGCGAGGCGCGCGAGCCGGCGGAGCACCAGCGAGACGTGCGCGCCGAAGACCCCGCGGTAGGCGTGACCCTCGTCGACGACGACGTACCGCAGACCCTTCAGCAGCCGCGCCCAGCGGCGATGGTTGGGCAGCAGGGCGTAGTGCAGGAAGTCCGGGTTGGTCAGGACGACGTCGGCGTGGTCCTGCACCCAGGAGCGTTCCTCGCGCGAGGTGTCGCCGTCGCAGGTCGCGACCCGTACGTCCCGCGTGCCCGCCGCGTCGAGGACCCGCTCGAGCGCGCTGAGCTGGTCGGCGGCCAGCGCCTTGGTGGGGCTGAGGTAGATGGTCGTCGGGCGGACGTGCGCCGACTCGATGTTCCCAGGGTCGAGCGTGGCCGCCGCCGCCGCGGTCCGGACCGCGGAAAGGGCGGGCAGCCAGAACGCCAGCGACTTGCCCGATCCGGTCGACGTCGCCAGCGCGGTGTGCCGGCCCTGGTGGACGAGATCGGCGGCCACGGCCTGATGCGTCCACGGCTGGTCGACGCCGAGCCGCCGGTACCCCTGCACCACCGTCGCGTCCGCCCAGCGGGGCCAGTCGGCGTGCTCCGCCGCCCGCTCCGGAAGGACGCGCGACGCCGTCAGCCGCTCGGCGCGCGCGCCACCGGCGAGGAGCACGTCGAGGAGGGGGTGAGTGGAGACGTCGGGCACGCTGGACAGTCTCCCACTCGGACGGACACTCTCCCGGAAAGACCTACTCAGCCAAGGGGGTAACACTGGGGGAGCAGTGCTACCCCTGCGTTACCCCCTCGCCCGGGTAACGTTTCCGTGCCCTCTCGGCAGCCGGTCAGCGGGCAGCCGATCAGCAGCCGGCGGACCAGCTCAGTCGCGGAACGTCTCGATCCGCGCGCCGAGCTCGATGAGTCGCTCGGCGAGCTGCTCGTAGCCGCGGGCGATGATGTCGACGTCGCGCAGCACCGACGTCCCCGTGGACGCGAGCATCCCGAGGAGGATGACCACGGCCGGGCGCAGCGCCGGCGGGCAGCTCACCTCGGCGCCACGCCAGCGCGTCGGGCCGGTGATCTGCAGGCGGTGGGGGTCCATGAGCCGCACGTCCGCGCCGAGCCGGGTCAGGTCCGTGAGGTGGATGGCCCGGTTCTCGTAGACCCAGTCGTGCAGGAGCGTGGTGCCGGTGGCGCGCGCTGCGATGACGGCGAAGAACGGCAGGTTGTCGATGTTGAGGCCGGGGAACGGCATCGCGTGGATCTTGTCGATCGGGGCGCGCAGCGCGCTCGGGTGGACCGTGACGTCGACCAACCGGGTGCGGCCGTTGCGCGCCAGGTACTCCGGGCTGAGCGTGTACCGCTGGCCCATCTCGGCGAGGGTGGCGAGCTCGATCTCCATGAACTCGATCGGCACGCGCGAGACCGTGATCTCGGACTCCGTCACGATGCCGGCGGTCAGCAGGCTCATCGCCTCGACCGGGTCCTCGGAGACGGTGTACTCGACGTCCGTCTCGAACCGGGAACGCCCGTGCACCCGCAGCGTGGTGGTGCCGATGCCCTCGATCCGCACGCCCAGCAGCTCCAGGTAGAAGCACAGGTCCTGGACCATGTAGTTCGGGCTGGCGTTGCGGATGGTGGTCACGGCGTCACGGCCGGCCGCCGCCATCAGGGCGTTCTCGGTGACGGTGTCGCCGCGCTCCGTGAGGACGATGGACAGGTCGCCGGTGCCGGGCGTGACCGTGGCCTGGTAGTGGCCGGCGGTCGCGACGACGTCGAGGCCGAACGGGCGCAGCGCGATCATGTGCGGCTCGACGGTGCGTGTGCCGAGGTCGCACCCGCCCGCGTACGGGAGCTCGAAGTTCGGCTCGCGCCCGAGCAGCGGGCCGAAGAACATGATGATCGACCGGGTGCGCACCGCGGCGTCGACGTCGATGGCTGCCAGGTCGAGCGTCTCGGGGCGGACGATCTCGAGGTCGCGCCCGTTCGGCGCCCACGTGGCGCTCACACCGATGGAGCGCAGCACGTCGAGGATGCGGTCGACCTCGACGATCCGGGCGACGTTGCGGAGCACTGTCCGACCGTGGTTGAGCAGCGAAGCGCACAGCAGCGCAACGGCTCCGTTCTTGGACGAGTTCACCTCGATCGTGCCCGAGAGCTGGTGCCCGCCCTCGATGTGCAGGTGGGTGCGCCGGGACGCGCCGACGGTGATGAGCTCGGAGTCGAGGGCGGCGCTGATCCGGCCGATCATCTCAAGGCTGAGATTCTGTGCCCCCTGCTCGATGCGGTGCACTGCGCTCTGGCTCGTGCTCAGGCGGTCGGCGAGCTGGGTCTGGGTGAGGCCGCGGTGTTGACGCGCGCTGCGGACCAGTGCTCCTACCTGAGCGGCATCTACCGCGGGGATCGATCCGGTCAGCGGTCGTTCGGTGTTAACGATAGTCACGGCACGACCGTAACTCATATATGAGATAGAGGCACGCGTGGGGCTGCTCACAGGTCAAAGAGCGTGGGCTGCTCCAGGTAGACGCCCTCCTTCTCCAGCATGCGCAGCTTGGTGCGCGGGCCGCCACGGGCCGAGAATCCGCCGATGCGGCGTCCCGCGGCCAGGACGCGGTGGCACGGCACGATCGGCGGGAACGGGTTGCGGCCCATCGCCTGACCCACGGCCTGGGCCGCCCCTGGCGCGCCCAGCTCGGTCGCGACCTCACCGTACGTGCGGGTCTCGCCCGGCGGGATGGCCCTGACCACCTCGTACACGCGGCGGTCGAAGTCGGGGACGGCGCTCATGTTCAGCGGGATCTCCGCGAGGTCCCCGACGCCGTCGTCGAGCAGGCGGGTCAGGGCGGCGACCGCCGGTGCGATCGGGGCGGGCGGGGCTTCGACGGCGTCCGGGTACCAGCCGCGTACGGCGCCCCGCACCTGGTCGGCACCGCCGTGTGGCAGCGCCGAACCGACGATCTCCGCGGCCTCGTTCCAGACGAGCGCACACTCCCCGATCGCCGTGGGGATCACGGCGAACTCGAGCCTGTTCCGGTCCATGCGCCACACGATAGGCGGGCTCACCGACATTGATGATGCCGGTCGCGCCGCTCACCGGCAGATCGAGGCGATCGGCATCGCCCAGCTCGCACGGTGGGTCAGGCGGCCCGAGCGCCGAACGCACGGCCCACCCGGGCAGGAGTCGTGCCGAGCGTCGCCCGCACGGTGCGGGTCAGGTGCGCCTGGTCGGCGAAGCCCAGGTCGCCGGCGACGGCGGCCAGGTCGGCGTCGCCCGCCTCGAGGCGGGCGAGCACCCGGCTCATGCGCACCCGGTTGCGAAACCTGGTGAGGCTGCTGCCGGTCGCCGCCTGGAACACCCGGCTCAGGTGGGCGGGCGACACCTCCAGCGCGCGCGCCAGGCTCACCAGGTCGTGCGACGCGGGGACGTCGTCCAGGACGGCCTCGCGAGCGTGCATGACGAGCCGCGCCCGGGACGCGCGAGCGGCGGGAGTCCGTGCGGCACCGCCGCCGTCTGCCGCCGAGGTGCGTGCCGCGGCGGCCACCGTGCGGACCAGGCGTTCGGCGGGGTCGGCGGCGTCGTGCGTCGTCCGGAGCAGAAGCCGGTGGGCCAGCTCCGTGACGCCGTCGACCCGCACCGTGGTGGATGTGGGGCGGTCGCCGACGATCTCCCGCCAGAGCGTGGCGCCCACCCCGACGAACGTGCACACGTCACCCCCCGACGGGTGCGCAAAACGCTGGTCCAGCCCGGGGACCTGCGCATAACCCTGCGTGACGTCCACCGACTGCTCGACACCCCCGTTCACCAGCCGGAAGTGTCCGCGCCGGGGCAGGACGAGGCCGAACGTCTCGACCGGCTCGGCCGTGGACCACCCGCGGTGGTCGTCCGAGCACGCCACGACCCGCACCGAGTACTCGGGTGCGGTGAGGACGGGCGTGGAGCGGCGCACGACCCCACCGTAGGCGGGGTCACCGACACTCCGGCCCGAGCGTCGGACAAGGATCTTCAAGACGGCGCCCGCCCCGCCGTCGGACCCTGGGGGCATGCGGAAGCCCTGGCTCCTCGCGGTACTCCTCACCGCTCAGATCATGGCCTCGATGGACGGCTCGATCGCCAACGTCGCCCTGCCCGCGATCCAGCGGGACCTCGGCGCGACGGGTGCGATGCAGCAGCTCGTTCTCTCGGGATACCTGGTGGTGCTCGGGAGTCTCATCGTCACCGGCGCGCGGTGGGGAGACCTGTTCGGGCACCGCACGGCGTTCCGGTGGGGACTCGCGGTGTTCACCATCGCGTCGCTCGCCTGTGGCCTGGCTCCGACGCCGCTCGCCCTGGTCGCCGCCCGCGTGGTGCAGGGCGCCGGGGCCGCGCTGCTGATCCCGCAGGTGTTCTCCCTGATCCAGCACCACTTCCAGGGAGCCGACCGGCGCCGGGCCATCGGCCTGTACTCCATGGTGCTCGCCTTGGGCGTCGCGTTGGGCCAGGTGCTCGGGGGGCTCCTGGTGTCGGCGGACCTGTTCGGGCTGTCGTGGCGGCCCGTGTTCCTCGTCAACGTGCCGGTGGGCGCGCTGCTGCTCGTCGCAGTGGGGCAGGTGCTGCCGCCCGCCGGCGGGCTGGTGGCCGGCGGGCCGGCCGCTCGGGAGCTAGCGGCCGGCGAGCGGTCCGGACGGCTGTGGGTCCGCCGGTTCGACGTCCCGGGGATCGTCGTCCTCGCGCTCGGCATGGCCGCGTTCACGACGTCGCTCACGCTGGGCCGGGAGGCCGGCTGGCCGTGGTGGACCTGGGCGGCCCTCGGCGGCTCGGTCGTACTCCTCGCGTGGTTCGTGCGGCACCAGGTGCGGGTGCGGCATCCTCTGCTCGACCTCGTCGTGCTCCGTCCGCGCGGCATGAAAGCAGGCCTGCTCGCATGCGCCGTCGTGATGGGCGGCTACGCGGCCCTTCTCTTCACGTTCACGCTGCACGTGCAGGACGACCTGGGCTGGACGCCGCTCGCCGCGGGCCTCGCGTTCCTCCCGTACACGATCGGGTTCGGTGCCATGAGCCTGACCTGGGCGCGGATGCCGGAGCGCGTCATCCGGGCGCTGCCCGTGGCGGGACCCGTCGTGCTGGCGCTCGTCGTGTCCCTGGTAGCGGCCGGGGCTGCACCGTGGGGTCTAGCGCCGCTCCTCGTGCTGGCGGGGGCGGGGCACGCGGCCGGATACAGCCCGCTGATCGCCGGGCTGTCCGACCTGGTCCCGCCGCACCGGGCAGCCGCGTTCTCGGCGCTCAACACCACGGGTCCGCTCGTGGCGCAGACGGTCGCGATCGCCGCGATCGGCGGGATCTACCTGGCATCGGGCCTGGCCTGGGCGCTCGGCACGACGGCGGCGGTGCTCGTGGTCGGGGCGGGCTGCGCGGCCGGGGCTCTGCGCGCGGCCGGTCCGGCGAGCAGCAAGGCCGACACGGCAGTTCCGATCAGTCGGTGACCCAGCGGGCCGCGAGGCTGCTCGCCTTCTCCGCGGCGTCGGGCCCACGGCTCGCCGTCGCGGCCATGTCACCCGCGGCGGCGAGGCCTGCCGCGTAACCCACCGCGTAGGTGGTCACGGGGGCGGCTGGGCGGGCGACGGCGTGCGCGGCGTCGCGGGCGAGGTCGAGCACCGCGCCGACGTCGACCGTCCCGGGGGGCAGGCCGAGCTCGGCCTCCAGGGCCTCCACCCAGCTGTCGAGTTCTGCCATCTCGTGTCCTTTCGGGTTCCTCGCCGGTCAGCGGTCTCGGTCGGGTCCCCGGCCGGCGAGACGCGCGCCGAGACGGGCCGCGTCGGCGGGGGTGTCGATGTCGTCGCTCCAGCCTGCCCGGTCCGGGACCTCGACGCAGCGGAGCGCGCCGACCAGGTGCTTCATCGGCGCCCCGTCGGTCTCGATCCCGTCGAGGGCGGCGTCGAGGGCGGCGCGGCGGTACAGCCCGACCAGCCACTGGGCCCGACCTCCGCGCACCAGGTAGGCGCCGTCCACCGGTTCACGTGAAACTGCCGACTCCAGGAGTCTGATCGCCCTGGCCGCGCGCGGCACGTCCACGGCGAGCAGCAGCACCCATGGGGCACCTTGGTCGGGCAGGGCGCGCAGCCCGGCGGCGAGTCCGGCGACCGGACCGCCGAACGGCGGGTCCTCCCTGGTGAGGCCGGGAGCGGGCCCCACATAGCCCGACGCCGGATCACGGACCGGCAGCGCATCCGCCAGCTCCGGAGGACCGACCACCACGACTCGACGTGCCCGTGCGCTCGCGGTGAGCGCGCGGTCGAGCAGCCGCGCGCCGTCCACGACGAGGCCCGCCTTGGACGTGCCGTCCAGGCGCGAGGCCCGGCCGCCGGCCAGGATCACGGCGTCGTACACGATCTCGCGCATCCGCGCCGTCATCGGAGCATCAGCACCTGGATCAGGTCGCCGGTGCGCACCTTCTCGACGTCGGGCGGGACGAGGGCGAGGCCGTCGGCCGCGGCGAGCGCGGAGAGGGCATGGTGCGAGCCGCAGGGTTCGGCTGCGCCGTCGGACACCTGCACCGGGAGCACCTGGAGCTTGCCGGCCGGACTCGACCATGCCACGGCGGCGGGGAGGGAACGGTATACCCGGACGTCGAGGCCCCGCAGGCGGTCGACCGCCGGGCGCGCGAACAGCTCGAACGACGCGTACGCCCCGACCGGGTTGCCCGGCAGCGCGAGCCAGGGCACGCCTCGCCAGCGGGCGAGCGCCTGCGGCTTGCCGGGTGACATGGCGACAGTGGCGACGTCGACATCGGTCGCGCCGCTGCCCTCGGTCTGGGCCGCGGTCCCGGGAGTCGGCGCCGCCAGCACCTCCCGCACCACGTCGGCGGCACCCGCCGACACGCCGCCCGCCGTGACGATCAGGTCCGCACCCGGGCCGTTCGCGTCGCCCGGTGCGGCGCGTACGGCTTCGTCGAGCGCGGCACGAAGGGTCACCGGGTCGTCGGGCACCGGCCCCAGCCGGACCACGTCGGCACCGGCCGCCCGGGCCGCGGCCGCGAGCATCGGCCCGTTGGAGTCCGTGATCTGGCCCGGCCCGAGCGCCATGCCCACGGGCACCAGCTCCGAGCCGGTCGAGATCACGGCGACCAGCGGCCGGCGTCGGGCAGGAACGCGTACCGTGCCCGACGCCGCCAGCGTGCCGACCAGAGCAGCCGTCACCTCCCTCCCGGCGCGCGCGAGCAGCTGCCCCTCGCGGACGTCCTCACCCGCGCCCCGGATGTGGGATCGAGGCCGCCGGGCGAGCGTCACCGTGTCCTCGGCCCGAGGCGCGCCCGCGACGAACCGGCCGGTCGAGGTGTGCTCCACGGGGATCACGGCGTCCGCCCCGGGCGGGAGGGGCGCACCGGTCATGATCCGCACGGCCTGCCCCGGCCCGATCCCGGCCACATCGCTGCGGCCGGCGGCGACATCGCCCGCGACCTGGAGCGTTACCGGCCCGCCGCCGGCTGGAAGATCCGCCAGCCGCACGGCGTACCCGTCCATCGCGGCGCTGTCGAAGGGCGGGACGGAGACGGCGGCGTACAGGTCCTGTGCAAGGACCGAGCCCTGGGCGTCACCGAGATCAAGAGTGGCCGCGGGCAGCGGTGCGACGAGCGCGCGCACGCGCTCGACGTGCTCGGTGACGCTCCGCAACCTTGACTCCATGAGACGACGCTAGGCGAGCCGCGTTCGGACGGGATTTCCTGTGTCTCACAGTAGGACGTCGATTCCTGTGAGCGTGAGATCTCTTGACATCAAGATATCTGCTCGGAAGGGTGGCCGCCATGAGGCTTCACCATGTACAGGTCACGTGCCCGCCCGGCGGCGAGGACGCCGCTCGCCGCTTCTACGGCGAAGGTCTCGGACTGGCCGAGGTGCCGACGCCGCCCGGACTCGCGGGCCGGGCTCTCTGCTGGTTCCGCGACTTCGACGCGGAGGGCCGCACGACGGCCGAGATCCACGTCGGCGTCCAGGATCCGTTCACTCCCGCCCGCAAGGCCCACCCCGCCCTCGTGGCCGACGACGTGGCGCATCTCGAGTCCATCGGCGCCCGCCTCGAAGAGCTCGGGTTCGAGATCACCTGGAAGGACCGCCACACCTTCGACGGCTACGAGCGATTCCACGCCTTCGACGGCGCGGGCAACCGCGTGGAGGTCCTGACGCCGATCGAGTGACCCGGTCGCGGTGGTCAGTGCCGCTCGGGGACTCAGTCAAGGCCGTACCGCACGCCGGTGCCGTGCGCAAACCCCTCACACGGGTAGCCGGACCGCTGTGCGTTCTTCCTTACGGTCGATTAACTGCTCTTGGCCGGGCGATGAAACACCCTCTCCCTAGGTTCCTCCTTGTCGGTCCGACGTCGGGCCGGCCCCGGACTGACAGCAGTCGGTCCGGGCGCGCCCGGCGTCGTCGGGCATACGCCCACGCAGGGAGGACAACAACGTGTCCACTCCGACCACACGCGACGACCAGACTCCGACGGTGAGCGAGCCCACCGGCTCGACCACCACCGACACCGCAGCGAGCACCGCGCCGAAGTCAGCGGTCCAGCGGTACACCGGCCGCTGGATCGACCACTGGGACCCCGAGGACAAGACCCTCTGGGAGGACGGCGGACGCCGCACCGCCCGCCGCAACCTCGTGCTGTCGATCTTCGCGGAGTTCCTCGGCTTCGGCGCCTGGGCCCTCTGGTCCATCGTGGTGCCGCAGCTGCCCGCGGCAGGCTTCGACCTCACGGTCGACCAGATGTTCTGGCTCATCTCGGTGCCGAGCCTCGTCGGCGCCACACTCCGCATCCCCTACACGTTCGCGGTCCCGGTCTTCGGTGGCCGTAACTGGACCATCGTCTCCGCGCTGCTCCTGCTGCTGCCGACGGGCGCGCTGATCCTCACGGTCAACGACCCGACCACCCCGTTCCCCGTGCTGCTCGTCGCCGCGGCGCTCGCGGGCCTGGGCGGCGGCAACTTCGCCTCCTCGATGGCGAACATCTCGTTCTTCTTCCCCGAGAAGGAGAAGGGTGCGGCCCTCGGCTGGAACGCCGCCGGCGGAAACATCGGCACGGCGGCCGTGCAGCTCGCGGTCCCGCTCGTCATCGTGACCGGTGCGGGCGTCGCGCTCGACCGGGCCGGCCTCATCTTCATCCCGTTCATCCTGCTCGCCGCGTTCCTCGCCTGGCGCTGGATGGACAACCTCACCACGGCCAAGGCGGACCCGCGCTCGTTCGGTGTCGCGGTCCACGACAAGCACACGTGGATCATCAGCTTCATCTACATCGGCACGTTCGGTTCGTTCATCGGCTACGCCGGCGCTTTCCCGACCCTGCTCAAGGGCGAGTTCCCCGACGTCGCCCTGCCGCTCGCGTTCATGGGCGCGCTCGTGGGGTCGGTCGCCCGGCCGCTCGGTGGCATCCTCGCCGACCGGGTCGGCGGCATGGTCATCACCATCGCGTCGTTCGGCGTGATGGCGCTCGGCGCGATGGGCGCGATCTGGGCCCTCGGTACCGGCAGCTTCGCCGTGTTCTTCGGCTCGTTCCTCGTCCTGTTCGTGGCGACGGGCGTGGGCAACGGTTCGGTCTACCGGATGATCCCCGCGGTCTTCCGGGTGAGCGGCGCGACGGCGAAGGCCGCCGCCGGGTGCATCGGCATCGCCGGCGCGGTCGGCGCCTTCGGAGGGTTCCTCATCCCCCGCGGGTTCGCGCTGTCCACCACGCTGGCCGGGTCGCTCGTGCCCGCGCTGTGGCTGTTCATCGGGGTCTACGCCGTGATGGCGTTCGTCTGCTGGTTCGTCTACGGCCGCGGCGCCATGGCCGAGGCACGGGTCTGAACATGCTCGCTTCCCCCGGAACCACTGTTGACTCGCACTGCCCCTACTGCGCCCTGCAGTGCGGGATGTCGCTCACGCGGCCCACCGCCGACGGCGCGGGTGCGCCGGAGGTGCAGCCGCGCGACTTCCCGACCAACCGGGGCGGGCTGTGCCAGAAGGGGTGGACGTCGGCCGCGGTGCTGGGGGCGTCCGACCGGCTGGTCACCCCGCTGGTCCGGGGTGTGTCGGGGGAGCTCGAGCCGACTAGCTGGGACGCGGCGCTCGACCTGGTCGCGTCCCGGCTCGCGGCGCTGGCCGCCGAGCACGGACCGGAGTCCGTCGCCGTGTTCGGCGGCGGCGGGCTGACCAACGAGAAGGCGTACGTGCTCGGCAAGTTCGCGCGGACCGTCCTGCGCACCCCGAACATCGACTACAACGGCCGGTTCTGCATGGCGTCCGCGGCGGCCGGCATGAACCGGTCGTTCGGCGTCGACCGCGGGCTGCCGTTCCCGCTGGCCGACCTCGGCAGCGCCCAGGCCGTGCTGCTCCTCGGCTCGAACCTCGCCGAGACCATGCCGCCCGCTGTCCAGCACCTCGCCGGTGCGCGGGCCGCGGGCGGGCTGGTCGTCGTCGACCCACGGCGGTCCGCGACGGCCCGGCTCGCCGACGATCCCACCTCTGAGCAGCCCGCCGAGGGCGTGCATCTCGCGCCCGTGCCGGGTACGGATCTCGCGGTCCTGCTCGGGCTGTTGCACGTGGTGCTCGCCGAGGGGCTCGCCGACCGGGCGTACCTCGAGGAGCGCACCACGGGGTTCGACGACGTCGCCCGGTCCGTCGCGGGCTGGTGGCCGGAGCGCGTCGAGTCGGTGTCGGGAGTGCCCGCGGGCGACCTGCGCCGCGTGGCCCGGCTGCTGGCCGCCGCCGCCCCCGTGCACGGCGGCTCGGGCGCGTACGTGCTGACGGGCCGCGGCGTCGAGCAATCGACGCAGGGCACCGCGACCGTCACGGCGTCGATCAACCTGGCGCTCGCGCTCGGCCTGCCGGGCCGCGTCGGGTCGGGGTACGGCGCGATCACCGGGCAGGGCAACGGGCAGGGCGGCCGCGAGCACGGGCAGAAGGCCGACCAGCTCCCGGGCTACCGCAAGATCGACGACCCGGCAGCCCGCGCGCACGTGGCCGCCGTCTGGGGCGTGGACCCGGAGACCCTCCCTGGCCCGGGCCTGCCGGCGGTGCAGCTCCTCAGGTCGCTCGGCGCGCGCACCGGCGAGACGGGTGGCCCGATCCGGCCCCGCGCCCTCATGGTGCACGGGTCGAACCTGGTGGTCAGCGCGCCCAACGCGGGCAGCGTGATCGACCGTCTGAAGAGCCTCGACTTCCTCGTGGTCTGCGACTTCGTCCCGAGTGAGACGGCGCTGCTGGCCGACGTCGTGCTCCCCGTGACCCAGTGGGCCGAGGAGGAGGGCACGATGACGTCGCTCGAGGGCCGCGTCATCCGCCGTCGGGCCGCCGTGCCGCCGCCGGGCGAGGCGCGGTCCGAGCTGTGGATCCTCGCCGAGCTGGCGCGCCGCCTCGGCGCGCCCGCGTCGCTGGCCTTCCCCACCGACCCGTCGGTCGTGTTCGACGAGCTGGCCCGCGCCTCCGCGGGCGGCCCCGCCGACTACTCCGGGCTGTCCCACGCCCGCCTCGACGCCGACGAGGCGTCCGGCGGCCCAGGCCTGTTCTGGCCGGTCCCGGCCACCCCCTCCGACGTGTCGGACCCACAGGTCACCGGAGTGACCCGTGCGTCTGACACCGACATGCATCCTGGGACGCCGCGGCTGTTCCTCGAACGCTTCGCCACCCCCGACGGGCGGGCGCGCATGGTCGCCGTCGACCACGTGGGGCCGAGCGACGAGGTGCGCCCCGGCGCCCCGTTCTACCTGGTCACCGGCCGGGTGCTGCAGCACTACCAGTCCGGCGCGCAGACGCACCGCGTCGCTGAGCTGGAGCGCCTCGTGGCCGAGCCGTACGTCGAGCTGCACCCCGTGCTGGGCTACCGCATCGGCGTGCCCGACGGCGCCCGCGTGCGCCTCACCAGCGAGCGGGGCCGGGTCGAGGCGACGGCCCGCTGGACCGACGCCGTGCGCCCCGACACCGTCTTCATGCCGTTCCACTGGAGCGGCATCGGATCCGTGAACCAGGTGACGACCGACGCGACCGACCCGATCTCCGGGATGCCGGAGTTCAAGGTCTGCGCCGTGGATCTCAAGCCCGTGGCCGACGCCCCAGCGGTCGAGCCCGTCGAGACCAGGACGGGTCTCGACGAGGTCGACCACCGGGATGCCGCCCGCCGAAAGAAGGAGCTCTCGACATGAACCTGCGTGTCCCTGTGAAGGTCGTCGTGGTGGGCTTCGGGATGGTCGGGTCGCGACTCGTCGACGAGCTGCTGCGTCGCGAGCCCGAGGCGTTCGACATCACGGTGCTCGGCGCCGAGCCGTACGAGCCGTACAACCGGGTGCTGCTCAGCGACGTGGTCGCCGGGCGCACCGACGTCGCCGCCATCACGATGCCCCTGCCCGACGGCGCCCGCGTCAACGTGCGCCGGGGCGTCACGGCAACCTCCATCGACCGGGAGGCGCGGGTCGTGACCGCCGACGACGGCACGTCCCACCCGTACGACCATGTGGTGCTCGCGACGGGTGCGGCCGCCCGGATCCCGCCGATCCCGGGTCTGCGCAGGGCCGACGGCGGTCTGCCCGCCGGCGTGCACGCGCTGCGCAACCTCGACGACGCCCGCGAGATCGTGGCCGCCACCGTGAACTCCCCGCGCGCCGTCGTGGTGGGTGGGGGCGTGCTGGGGCTGGAGGCCGCCGTCGGGCTGGCCGGTCGTGGCCTGAGCGTGACGCTCATCCACAACGTGGAGTCCCTCATGGAGCGCCAGCTCGACCCGGAGGCCGCGGACGTGGTCCGTTCCGGCCTCGAGGGGCAGGGCATCACGGTGCTGCCGAACAGCCTGTCCAGCGAGGTGCTCGTGGCGGGCGGCCACGCCGTCGGCATCCGCGTCAAGGACAACGGCGGGCAGGCCGGCGATGAAGTGGTGGCTGCGCGCCTCATCGTCTTCTCCGTCGGCACGATTCCCGAGACCGGGCTTGCCGCGGCGGCGGGGCTGTCCACGGACCGCGGAATCGTGGTCGGCTACGACCTCGCCAGCCCCGACGACCCGCGCGTGCACGCGATCGGCGACTGCGCGCAGCCGCCGTCCGGCTCGCGCGGGCTGGTCGCCGAGGGCTGGGACCAGGCCCGCCGCCTGGCGGAGACGCTGGTCTCGCAGGTCGAGCCGGTCGCCCCGGTCGAGCCCGAGCCCCTGGCCCACCTGCGCCTGCCGCACGACGGCGCCCAGCCCAGCATGGCCGTCCGCCTCGGCGCCCTGCTGACCAGCGGCGCCACGATGAGCCGTGCGCAGTCGGACGAGGGCATCGACACGCGCGGCACCGACGTCGTGAAGGTGAAGGCGGGTGCGCTCAGCGTCACCACCATGGGGGTCTGCGGGCCGTCGCGCCCGAACGCCGCGACGCAGCGCGCGGTGCGCCTGGCCGACCCGCGAGCCGGGCGGTACGTCGAGGTGGTCGTGTCGGACGGCATCCTCGTGGGCGCCACGTGCGTCGGCGATCCGCGGGTCGCCGCGGATCTCATCGCCGCCTACACCCGGCGCACGCCCGCCCCGCTCGACCCCGCGTTCCTGCTGCTCACGCCGGTGATGCCGACGGCTGCCCCGGCATCGTCCCCCGAGCACATGCCGGACGACGCGGTGGTGTGCCGGTGCAACGGCGTGACCAAGGGCGACATCACCGACTCGTGCGAGGCAGGCGCACACACGGTAGACGAGGTGGTGCGCGAGACCCGGGCGACGACCGGCTGCGGCTCCTGCAAGGACGCCGTGTGCGGGTTGGTGGACTGGCTCAAGGAGAGCAAGGAGGCGGTCCCGGAACCGGCGTGAAGCTTGAACAGGGGTCATAGGAATTACCTATGGCCCCTGCTGTTATTTCGTCTTTGCTCCTCGTTCTTGTGTCAACCTACCGTCGGTGGCGTGAACACAATTCAGAATGGGTCGGCAACTCAAGAGCTCGCGGGAAAGCGCGCACTCGTCACCGGTGGTTCCCGCGGAATCGGGGCGGCGATCGTGCGGCAGCTTCTCGAGGCGGGCGCCGAGGTCCTGGCCACCGCCAGGTCGACGACGTACGCCGCGCCGGACGGAGCCGCGTTCGTGACGGCTGACATCCGGACCGAGGCGGGGACGGAGGCGCTGGCCGAGGCCGCGCTGGAGACACTCGGCGGCGTGGACATGCTCGTCCACAACGCGGGTGGTGCGCGGGCCAACGAGGGTGCCAGCGCCATGACGATCCCCGCCGAGGACTGGCAGGACACGCTCGACCTGAACCTCCTGGCGCCGGTGCGGTTGAACGCACTGCTGGTGCCCGGGATGCGGGAACGGGGTTCGGGAGCGATCGTGCACATCTCCTCGGCCGCGGTTCTCCCGCCGGTCCCGGCGTTCGCGCACTACCAGGCGGCGAAGGCGGGCCTCGAGACCTACAGCCGGGCCCTGGCCGCCGAGCTGGCCCCCTCCGGGGTGCGGGTCAATGCCCTGGGCCCCGGCCGGACCGCGACACCCGGTGGCGAGGAGACGCGAAAGCGGTGGGCGAGCGACGACGAGGGATCGGGCGCGGTCAACACACCCCCGCTCGGGCGCGACGGCCGGCCTGACGACATCGCCGACGCTGTGCTCTTTCTCGTGTCCGACAGGGCGAGCTGGATCACCGGGACCTATTTCTCCGTGGACGGCGGCGAATATCCCAGGAACTGACGCCGAACGAATTCCGCCAAAGAAAAACAGGACTGACCACGAGGTTTCATCAATGACCGTCCAGGAATCATCTGCCGTCGTGCTGCGCGCGCACCGCACGGATCTCGCCCAGCGTCCCAGCTCGCTGCTCGAGGTGGTGCCGGTAGAGCTGCCGCCTCTGCGCGAGGGCCAGGTGCGCGTGGAGAACAGCCTCCAGCAGATCATCGCCGCCACGGGCGACCTCATGTTCGCGCATCCACAGCTGCCGGTCCCGCCCTTCCGCATCGGCGAGTCGCTCTACGGCCCGGCGATCGGCCGGGTCGTCGAGTCGCGCGACGCGGCCCTTCCTGTGGGCACAGCCGTGCTCCACATGTCGGGCTGGCGTGGGCACAGCACCCTCGGCGCCGCTGCGGCCTTCCCCGTGCCGGACGGCGTCTTCCCCGGCCCCGAGTACCTGCTCAACCAGGGCGTGACCGCCTACTACGGCATGGTCGACGTCGCCGGCGTGGGCGAGGGCGACGTCGTGCTGGTCAGCGGGGCCGCCGGCGGCGTCGGGTCGATGGCCGCCCAGGTCGCCAGGGCGCGCGGCGCCGCCCGGGTCATCGGGATCGCCGGCGGGCCGGACAAGTGCCGTTTCCTCGTCGAAGAACTAGGCCTCGATGCGGCTATCGACTACAAGTCCGAGGACCTCGACGACCGGCTCGCCGAGCTCGCCCCCGAGGGGATCACCGTGTTCTTCGACACCGTGGGCGGCACCCAGTTCGAGGCCGCGATCCGGCATGCGGCGTCCGGCGCCCGCTTCGCCCTGTGCGGCGTGCTCGCCGGCCAGGTCGGGGGTGGCGACGGCGGATTCCCTCGGCTGGACATCATGACCGCCCTGATCAACGAGATCCAGATCCGCCCCTTCTCCACCAGGCAGACCCTGGACCAGATCCAGGCCTGGAACACCCACTACGCCCAGTGGTACGCCGAAGGCCGGATCACGTTCGCACGCACGCTGCTCGACGGCGGCCTCGAGCGCGCGATCAACGCCCAGGACGAGGTGCTCGCCGGGTTGCACCGCGGGAACGTCGTGGTGCGGCTCGCCGGGTAGGACCGCGCGGATCGGGTCGGCCGGCAACTGCTCTCGGCCGTCAGGACGCCCGCACGAGGGAGACCGACTCGGACCAGGTCTCCTGGCGCAGGAGCTCCAGCAGGGCAGTCTCCGCGGGGCCGGCGTCGCGCCGGAGCACGGCGACGACGGGCTGGGACACGGCGGGGAACACGGGGCGGGCCAGGTGCTCGTAGCCGTCGGGCACCGCAGAGGCCGGGACGAGCGTGACCCCCAGCCCGTGGGCGGCCCAGCGCACCGCGGTCGCCGTCTGGGACACGCGGGCGGCGGTCGTCTGAGGCAGGTCGTTGTCCCGCAGCACCTCCCGCAGGACGCCGTCGAGGGCGCTGTCCCGGTCGAACCGGACCCACGGCTCGCCCGCCAGGCCGCGCAGGTCCACCCGTTCCGCCGCGAGTTGCGGGTGCCCGGCGCCCAGCACCACGACGAACTCCTCGTCGCCGAGGTGGTGGGCGTCGTCGGGCGTCTGTGTGCACTGCGCCATCAGCGCGAGGTCGAGCACGCCCCGGCGGCCCAGCCGCTCCAGCTCCGCGGAGCTCGGCTCCTCGAAGACGGTGACCTCCAGCCGCGGAAATCGGCGGCGCAGGGTGCCCAGCGCGCTCGGCAGCTGTCGAGCGCCGAAGCCCAGCTGGGCCGAGACGACCAGTTCGCCTGCCAGCTCGTCGGCTCCCGCTCGGGCCGCCGCCCGCGCCCGACGGGACGCGTTCACAGCTACCTCGGCCTCCCGCAGGAATGCCCGGCCGACCACGGTGGGCACCAGCCCGGTGGGCGTGCGGGCGAACAGCTGCACGCCGAGCTCCCGCTCCAGGCCGCGGATCTGCTGGGACATCGACGGCTGAGCGACATGCAGCAGCTCCGCCGCCGCGGTCACCGAGCCCTCCTCGGCAACTGCCAGGGCGTACTCGTACTGACGAAGGCTCATGGTTCGTGTCTCCTCGGGGGCTGGTCCGGCCCGTCGTCACGTTGTGCTGCAAGGGCTACAACCCGCGAGGCGGCGCACTTACTCCGTGCGACGCCCACGACCGCCCGGGCGGGTCCACTCCAGCGTGTAGCGGAAGAACAGCCGACGGCGGACCCGCGCGCCCGGCAGCACGTCGCGCGCGACCCGGGAGAGCTCCGCGAAGGTCTCGACGGCGTCGCGGACCGGCATTGGTGGGCCGCCGTCGTCCACAGGCTTCGTGACCGGCCGTGGATGCTTGACCATCCCGACCAGCGGGTTGAGCAGGGCCGATGCAAGATCCCAGCTGAAGTCGGTCACCGTGTCGGGCCGCGCCAGGCCGACGACGAGCAGCCGGCCGCCGGGCTCCAGCAGCTCGGACGTGTGCCGTAGGGCGGCCTCCAGCGGCATGTGGTGCAGGACCGCGATCATGGTGATGGTGTCGAACGTGCCGTCGACCTCCTCGAACCGGATGTGGCGCACGCTCACCACCGGGTCACCGGCGAAGCGCTCGGTCGAGACGGCGGCCATGGCCGAGTCGGCGTCGATGCCCAGCACCTCGTCGAAGCGTCCCCGCAGCCGGCCCAGCAGGAGACCGGCGCCGCAGCCGACGTCGAGCGCCCGCCGCCGTCGAACCGGGAGCCGCCGCAGGATCCAGCCGTGGAAGTGGTCGTTGTGGCTCCACGGGTGCCGGTCGTTGATCCGGCGGAGCCAGCGGCCGCCCGCGCGGACCAGCGGGTTGGGCACGGTCCGGATGTCCATGCGGCCACCGTAGCGGCGTCGACCACGCCCGGACCCGAGCCGCCTCGATCGCCAGACCTGAAGCCCTCACCGGGGACACACTCACTCGGCGGTGATCGAGCCTGTGAGGAAGAGTTTCGGCCCGGGTAACGACAGCCGCACCAACGCGAAAAACCAGCCGCCTACGGTCAAGACATGGTCAACTCCGGCGATTCTCAGCACCTTGTCGTGATCGGCGGCGGCATGGTCGCGCAGCGGCTCGTCGAGGCGCTCCGCGCCCGGGACGACGCCGGCCGCTACCGCGTCACCGTCTTCGCGGAAGAGCCCCGCGCGCCCTACGACCGCGTGGGCCTGACCCGCTGGTTCGACGAGGGTCCCGAGGGCATCGCCCTGGGCGATCCGGCCCTGTGGGCCGACCCGCTCGTCACCCTGCACACCGACCGCAAGATCGAGTCGATCGACCGCGAGGCCAAGACGGTCACCGACCGGCTCGGCCACGTGCACCTCTACGACGAGCTCGTGCTCGCCACGGGCTCCAACGCCGCGATGCCGCCCATCCCGGGCAACGACCTGCCGGGCGTCTTCGTGTACCGCACCATCGACGACGTCGCGGCTCTGCGCGGCTGGGTCGAGGAGAAGCGCCGGAGCTACCCCGAGGGCAAGCCCGTGCGTGGCGCCGTGATCGGTGGCGGTCTGCTCGGTCTGGAGGCCGCCGGCGCGCTCACGGCGCTGGACGCGCAGGCCACCGTGATCGAGTTCGGCACGCACCTCATGGGTGTTCAGGTCGACCTCGGCGGCGGGCAGGCGCTGAAGCGCCTCATCAACGGCAAGGGCATCGGCGTCCGCGCGGAGACCGCGACCAGCCAGATGAAGCCGCACCGCCGCACCGGCCACGTGGGCCGGCTCGACTTCGCCGACGGCGGGCGGCTCGACGTCGACGTCGTCGTCGTGGCCACCGGCGTACGTCCCCGTGACGAGCTGGCCCGCGCGGCCGGCCTGCCGGTCGGCGAGCGCGGCGGCGCCGTCGTCGACCTGTCGTGCCGTACCGAGGACCCGCACATCTGGGCCGTCGGCGAGGTGGCCTGCATCGAGGGACGCTGCATCGGCCTGGTCGCGCCCGGCAACACGATGGCCGAGGTGGTCGTGGACCGGCTGCTCGGCGGCCTCGCCGAGTTCCCCGGCGCGGACACCGCGACCAAGCTCAAGCTCTCCGGCGTCGATGTCGCGTCGTTCGGCGACGCGCACGCCCGCACCGAGGACGCCGTCGAGGTGGTCTGGGCCGACCCGGTCGCCGGCGTCTACAAGAAGCTCGTCCTGTCCGACGACGCCCGCACCCTCCTGGGCGGCGTCTTCGTGGGTGACGCCGGACCGTACGCCAGCTTGCGCCCGATGCTCGGCGCCGAGCTGCCGGGTGACGACCCGAGCGCCTTCCTGCTGCCCGAGGGCGGCGGCGGTGCCCCGGGCCTCGAGCTGCCCGACGACGCCAACGTCTGTTCCTGCAACAGCGTCTCCGCGGGCACGATCCGGGGCGCCGTCACCGAGCACAACTGCACCGACGTCCCCGGCGTGAAGGCCTGCACGCGAGCCGGCACCACCTGCGGCGCCTGCCTGCCGCTGGTGAAGAAGCTGGTCGACACCGAGCTGGAGCGCGCCGGCATCGAGGTCAGCACCGCGTTGTGCGAGCACTTCGAGATGTCCCGCGCCCAGCTGTTCGACGCCGTCCGGGTCGCCGACCTGCACTCGTTCAGCGACATCGTGGCCCGGTTCGGGCAGCCGGACAGCCGCGGCTGCGACATCTGCAAGCCCGTCGTCGCGTCGATCCTGGCGAGCCTGGGCAACGGCCACATCCTGTCGGGCGAGCAGTCCACGCTGCAGGACACCAACGACCACATGCTGGCCAATCTGCAGAAGGACGGCACCTACTCGGTGGTGCCCCGGATGCCCGGCGGTGAGGTGACCCCCGAGGGCCTCATCACGGTGGGCCAGGTCGCCAAGGACTTCGGGCTGTACACGAAGATCACGGGCGGCCAGCGCATCGACATGTTCGGCGCCCGGGTGGAGCAGCTGCCGGACATCTGGCGCCGCCTGGTCGACGCCGGCTTCGAGTCCGGCCACGCGTACGGCAAGTCGCTGCGCACCGTGAAGTCGTGCGTCGGGTCCACGTGGTGCCGCTACGGCGTCCAGGACTCCGTGGGCATGGCCGTCGAGCTGGAGCTGCGCTACCGCGGCCTGCGCTCGCCGCACAAGCTCAAGATGGGCGTCTCCGGCTGCGCCCGGGAATGCGCGGAGGCGCGCGGCAAGGACGTGGGCGTCATCGCCACGGACAAGGGCTGGAACATCTACGTGGGCGGCAACGGCGGTCAGACGCCGCGGCACGCGAAGCTGCTCGCCGAGGACCTGACCTCGGAGGAACTGCTGCGCACGATCGACCGCTTCCTCATGTACTACGTCCGCACGGCCGACCGGCTGCAGCGCACGGCGCCGTGGATCGAGGAGGTCGACGGCGGCCTGGAGGGCGTGCGCGAGGTGATCATGGAGGACTCGCTCGGCATCTGCGCCGACCTGGACGCCGCTATGGCCCGCCACGTCGAGAACTACGAGGACGAGTGGAAGGCCGTGCTCGAGGACCCGGAGAAGCTGCGTCGGTTCTCGTCGTTCGTCAACGCCCCCAAGGACGCCGACCCGTCGCTCGCCTACGTCGAGGAGCGCGGCCAGCGCCGCCCCGCGACGGAGCAGGAGCGCGCGTCCGGCGTCGTCATCGCGGGCCCGAAGCTGGAGGTACGAGCATGAGCTCCGACGACATGTCAGAAGCGCAGGTGGCCGGTACGACCCTGGTGTCCGACGCCCCGGTCCGCTGGGAGCGGGTATGCCTGCTCAGCGACCTCTTCCCCGAGCGGGGTGCGGCGGCGCTGTTCGGCGACGTCCAGGTGGCGCTCTTCCGGCTGCCCGACGCCTCGACCGCCCCTGGACAGGGAGCCGACGGCGCCCAGGTGTACGCCGTCCAGAACCTCGACCCGTTCTCCGGGGCGCACGTCATGTCGCGGGGCATCGTCGGTACCCGGGGCGGCGTGCCCACGGTGGCGGCCCCGGTCTACAAGCAGGTGTTCTCCCTGATCACCGGCGAATGCCTGGTCGCGGCGGACAAGACCCCCAAGGGAGACCTGCCGCCGAACCTGACGACCTACCCGGTCGAGATCCGAGACGGCGTGGTCCACGTAGGTCTGCCATGACCACCCCCGCTGAGTGCGGGATCTTCGCCCCTTCAGATGGCTCTGAAGGGGCGAAGAGCCAGCACTCGACGAGGGGGCGGGTGACGCTTGTCGGGGGTGGGCCCGGGGCTGTCGATCTGCTGACTTTGCGGGCCTGGCGGGCGTTGCAGTCGGCCGACGTCGTGGTTGCGGATCGGCTGGGGCCCGTCGAGATCCTCGCCGAGCTCCCGCCGCACGTCCGCGTGATCGACGTCGGCAAGGAGCCCGGCCGCCATCCCGTCCCGCAGGAACGCATCAACGAGCTGCTCGTGGAGCACGCCCTGGCGGGCTCTCACGTCGTGCGGCTCAAGGGAGGTGACCCGTTCGTGCTCGGTCGGGGCGGCGAGGAGGTCGTCGCGTGCGTGACGGCCGGGGTGCCGGTCGAGGTCGTGCCCGGGATCACGTCAGCCGTCGCCGTGCCCGGCCTGGCCGGGATCCCGCTCACCCACCGCGGGGTCACCACGGGGTTCCACGTCGTCTCGGGCCACTGCGCCCCGGGCGTGTCAGACCCGCAGGTCACCGGGGTGACCCGGACGTCTGACACATCGGGGCCACTGGATGCAGCCGCACTCTCCTGCGTGCGGGACGGCGCGGCTACTCTTGTAGTACTGATGGGGGTGCGGTCCCTCGGAGCGATCGTGGCGCAGTCCCTGGCCGCAGGCGCCGACCCCGCAACTCCCGTGGCGATAGTGGAGAACGGTTCCACGCCGGAGCAGCGCGTCACACGGGCGCGTCTCGAAGAGGCGGCCGACGTGGCAGCGGCCCGTGGTGTGCGGTCGCCCGCGGTCGTCGTCATCGGCCGCGTAGCAGCGGAAGGACTCCTGGAGGGATCACGTGAGCGACGTCTGGCAGGTGCCGGTGTCTGATGTCGCAGCGCCTGCTCACGCCCAGGCGACCCGCCCGGCGCTGGGCCAGGTCATGGCCGGCGCGACGGTCCTCGTCACGGCGGAGCGGCGGGCGGGCGAGCTCGCCGCCGCCCTTGAACGCCGCGGCGCCACCATCCGGCACGCCCCGGTGCTGAGCATGATCCCGCACGTCGACGACGAGACGCTCATCGCCGCGACGCGCGCCATCGTCACGGCCCCACCCGACGTCGTGGTGGTCACCACCGGGATCGGCTTCCGCGCCTGGATCGAGGCCGCCGACGCGCACGGCCTCGCGGGGCCGCTCCTGGACCTGCTGGCCAAGACCCGGATCGTCGCCCGAGGCCCCAAGGCTCGCGGCGCCATCCAGGCCGCCGGTCTGCAGGCCGACTGGGTGGCCGAGTCCGAGACGTCCGCCGAGGTGGCGGAAGTGCTGCTCAGCGAGGGTGTGCAGGGCATGCGCATCGCGATCCAGCACCACGGCGCCGGTGCCGACGGGCTGGACGAGGTGTTCGAGAAGGCCGGCGCGCAGGTCGCGAGCCTGGTGGTCTACCGCTGGGGCCCGGCGCCGGATCCGACGGCGGTGCGCGACTCGGCGCACGCCGTGGCGGACGGCGACATCGACGCCGTCGTCTTCACGTCCGCGCCCGGCGCCGAGGCCTGGATGCAGGCCGTCGAGGCGGAGGGCCTGATCGAGCGGGTACGCGCCCGGTTCGTCGACGGCGGGACGGTGGCGGCCGCCGTCGGGCCGGTGACGGCGAAGCCGCTGGAGAACCGGGGGATCGTGCCGCTGCAGCCCGAACGGGGCCGGCTCGGGGCGCTCGTCCGCGCGCTCGTGGGCCACTACGAGCACATCGACTCCGTCGCGCTCAACACTGTCGCCGGGGCGCTGGTGATCCGGTCGCGAGTGGCGGTGCTCGACGGGAAGGTGCTGCCCCTGTCGCCGACGGGCGTCGCAGTGCTGCGGCTGCTCGCGGCCGCCGAGGGCGACGTCGTGCCGCGCGAGGAGGTGCTCGCCGCGCTGCCGGGCGTCTCGCAGGACACGCACGCCGCGGAGGTCGCCATCGCGCGGCTGCGCGAGGCGGCGGGGCGACGCGACCTGATCCGCACGGTGGTGAAGCGGGGCTATCGCATCGAGCTGGCGTGAGCCCGTGGGGATCAGTCCGCCAGCTTGAACGCCAGCTCCGTGTCCCACGCCGCCATGTCGGGCTGCTCGGCCGGGTCCGTCAGATAGAACTCGAACCGGCCCGCCCAGGCATCCCCGGCGTCGTTGTCGTGCCGGTCGAACGCGAGCCCCTCGGCGGCGGCCCACCTCAGGAGCTCGCTGGTCGCGTCGGCCAGCTCGTCGGGGTGCCCGCGGTGGACGGTCGTCACGTACCGCCCGGCCGGGATAGTGCTCATGGTGACGTCGCCCGCGGAGGCGAGCGTGACGTCGTCGGGCACGGGGAAGCCGACCTCGACGACGAGCTCCGCCGCCATGTCGATCACGTGGTAGCGGAAGAACGGCGGGCCGGCGGGGCGGGTGCCGCGCTCGGCGAGCCAGCCGGCGAGCTCGGGGATGCGGTCCGCGACCTTCGCGAACTCCGTCATCGTGATGGCCTCGGTGATGCCGACGGTGGGTGTTTCGGGGCGTGTCTCGACGCGGTAGTGGCTCATGCCGGGGTGGACAGTCCGAGCCCGCGGAACTCATCGGATTCCGCCCGGTCCCAGGTACCAGGGCGGCCGGGTCCGACCGGAATGCGAGTAGGTTCCGGCAAACTTCTCTCGCCGCCGGAAGCATCGTTCTTCCCTCCCGGCCCGTCAGGGAGCATGAGCAGGGAGAGGAGGCGTCTTCAGATGGCGCAATGGGAGGTCGAGCTCACGGAGCTCGCAGCGGGACGTGGCAGGGCGCTGGTCGGGTACGCGTACTCGTTGTGCCGCGACCGGACGCAGGCGGAGGACCTGGTGCAGGACGCTCTGGTGAAGGTGTTCTCGCGCCTGCGCCGCCTGCCCGGGACGGCCGACGGCGGGCGGCAGGTCGTCGACCTGGACCAGCCCCGGCTGACGAACATGGAGGCGTACGTCCGGCGCGCGATCCTGACGATCTATCTGGACAGCTACCGGCGGCAGACCAGCTGGGCCGGCTTCAAGCACCTCCTGGCCGACGACGACTGGTCGCCCGGGGCGGACCGGGTAGCCACCGCACGGGTGGACGTCGGGGCCGCACTGGCCCAGCTCTCCCCGCGGCAGCGCGAGGCCGTGATGCTGCGGTTCTTCGAGGACATGACGGTGCCGCAGATCGCGGCGACCCTGGGGACCAGGCCCGGCACGATCAAGCGGTACCTCTCGAACGCGATCGAGCTGCTGCGCGCCGCGCTCGCGGAGATCGCGACGCCCGAGATGGAGACCTCGCTCGACGAGCGCCTGGACGCGGTGACGGGTGCGGTACGTCGCCGTCGGACGGCGAAGGTGGGCGCCGTCGCCGGCGTGTCGATGGTGCTGGCCGTGGCGCTCGCGTGGGGCGCGTTCACGGTGAAGCCGCTGCTCCGGTCGGAGCCATTGCCCGCGGAGGAGCGGGTCGAGTACACGCCAGGGTACGTGCCGGCCACGTGGCCCCGTGACGAGGGCGTCTACTGCGGCATGCCCGTCGAGGAGCTGCTGGCGATGGACACAGGTGTGCTGGACGTCGCGATCAGCGGCGAACTCAAGCCTGTCGCCACGGGGGAGGTCACGAGCTGGAGCCTGCCGGTCACCATCTCCGGGACCTTGTCGGACGCCATGGAGGAGACCGCCAAGGGGCCAGCGCCCTACATGACCTTCCCGTTGATCGTCTGGGTCCATGAGGGCAGAGTCGTCGACCTCCCCACCTACTGGGCGGAGCACGCCAACGACGAGACCCTCCGGGCGCTGAGCGATTACGGGACCTGGAGCGGGCCTGCCTACGCCGGGAGCTCGTCGTCCTGCCGTGCGGACACGCTCGTGGACGACGAGTTCCCCCAATACGAGAACGAACGAGCCGGTGGTCGGTACGAGCTGATCGTGATCGTCGCCGACCTCGAGGACCCCGATCCGGAGAACGCACCGCGCGGTCTCCTGGTCAGCGACCCGATCACCGTCGACCTGGGGAGCGGCGTGCCCAGACTCTGATCATCACCATCATCGTTCTGCACTCCCCACCCGTCAGGGAACATGAGAGGGAGAGGGGACGTCGGACATGGCGCACTGGGAGACGGAGCTCACGGAGCTCGTGGGGCGGCGCAGCGGTGCCCTGGTCGGGTACGCGTACTCGCTGACTCGGGACAAGCCGCAGGCGGAGGACCTGGTGCAGGACGCGCTGGTGAAGGTCTACTCGCGCCTGCGCCGTCCGCCTGAGATGGGCAACGGCGGGCGGCAGGTCGTCGACCTGGACCGTCCCCAGCTGACCAATGTGGAGGCATACGTGCGCCGGGCGATCCTGACGATCTTTCTCGACGGGTACCGGCGGCAGAACAGCTGGTCCGGTCTCAAGCACCTCCTGGCCGACGACGACCGCTCGCCCGGCGCGGACCGCGTCGCGACGGCCCGCGTCGACGTCGGTGCGGCCCTCGCAAGGCTGTCCCCGCGGCAGCGCGAGGTGGTGGTGCTGCGGTTCTTCGAGGACATGACGGTGCCGCAGATCGCCGCGGCCCTGGGGACGAGGCCGGGCACGATCAAGCGGCACCTCTCGAACGCGACGGAACTGTTGCGTGCCTCGCTCGCCGAGGTCGCCACGCCGGACGTCGACACCAACCTGGACCAGCGGCTGGCCGCGGTGACGGGTGCGGTGCGCCGCCGTCGGGCCGTGAAGGTCGGTGCCGTGGCGGGAGTGTCGATGGTGCTCGCGGGCCTGTTGGCCGTCGCGGCGTGGTGGGGGCCTTCGCGGCTGCTGTCGGAGCCGGTGCCGCCGGCGACCCCGAGTCCGGACGCCGCGGCGGTCGGTGGGGGTTGGGCGCCGATGGGTTGGGAAGGTCTGGGCGAGCAGTTCCGCTGTGGCATGGAGGTGACGGACCTGGTGTCGTCGTCGGACGCCGTGCGCGTGGAGCTCACCGGCGACGCCGAGCTGGTGGACGGGGACGAGTTCCGGGACCACGCCTTCCTGGAGGCGCCCATCCGGATCACCAGGACCGACACCGAGGGCCTGTCTATCGACGGCCGGTTCCCCGAGCTGGTGTTCGCGCAGAACGGCCTGGTGGTCGATATCGGCGGTGGCTGGAACGAGGGCGGCGGGCACGTCCTGCCCGACGCCGGCAAGTCGGCGGACGACGTCGCCGAGGCGGGCGCCACCACCGCCTGCGGCGCTTGGACGACCGATGGCATGACGGGTTTCGAGCAGTACCGGGACGCGCGCCCGGCGGGCACCTACGACGTGTACGCAGTGCTGCCATGGGCTTCCTATGACGAACCAGCGGGCCAGTCGGGCATGAGCGGCATCGCCGTCAGCGAGCCGGTCACCATGGAGATCCCCGCGATCGAGGTGCCGGACGAGGTGCCGCTGACCGTCGAAATCCGCGATGGCTACCAGCCGCCGTGGCTCGAAGGCACGAGCCTGGCCTGCGGGGCTTACGCTTCCGAGATCCCGGGCGGCCCGCAGAAGCCCTCTGAGCGGTCCGGCCTGACGGTCGGCGTCGAGACCGCCGCCGACCGGGAGACCGTCCCGTTCTCCGAGGTGACGGTCACTTTCACGGAGACCGAAGGCGGGGCCGTCGACACGACCCGCACGCCGATCACCCTGGTCTGGCTCAGCGCGGGTCGGGTGGTCGGGGTCGGCAGCGACGTCTGGTCCCAGCCGGCGTGGGGCCTGCAGCTCGGCGCGAAGAGCAAGACGTCTGTCGTCGTGCCGATCGAACCCGACCGGACGTGCCTCGAGAGCCCGGACGCCGGGATGCCCGCCGGGGGCTACCAGCTGTATGCCCTCACGGAGCTCGACCCCGGCTCGGGTGGCGAGCGGCAGTTCATGTCCGCGCGCACAGGGTCCGAGTACATCGTCGAGGAATGAAGTCGGGCGAACTTTCTGTCACCATCATCGTTCTCCCTCCCCCACCCGTCAGGGAACATGAGAGGGAGAGGGGACGTCGGACATGGCGCACTGGGAGACGGAGCTCACGGAGCTCGTGAGGCGGCGCAGCGGTGCGTTGGTCGGGTACGCGTACTCGCTGACGCGCGACAAACCGCAGGCGGAGGACCTGGTGCAGGACGCGCTGGTCAAGGTCTACTCGCGCCTGCGCCGTCCGCCCGAGATGGGCAACGGCGGGCCGCAGGTCGTCAACCTTGACCAGCCCCAGATGACGAACGCCGAGGCGTACGTCAAGCGGGCGATCCTGACGATCTACCTGGACGCGTGCCGGCGCGGAAACCACTGGTCAGGCATCAAGCACCTCCTGGCCGACGACGCGCACGTGCCTGGGGCGGAGCAGGTTGTGACTACGCAGGTCGACGTCGGTGTCGCGTTGAGGCAGCTCTCCCCTCGGCAGCGCGAGGCGGTGCTGCTCCGCTTCTTCGAGGACATGACGGTGCCGCAGATCGCCGCGGCCCTGGGGACGAGGCCGGGCACGATCAAACGACACCTCTTCAACGCGCTGGAGGTGCTGCGCGGCGCGCTCGCGCACGTCCCGGCGCCGGAGGTGGACACGAACCTGGACCAGCGGCTGGATGCGGTGGCGGGTGCGGTGCGCCGCCGTCGGGCCGTGAAGGTCGGTGCCGTGGCGGGAGTGTCGATGGTGCTCGCGGGCCTGTTGGCCGTCGCGGCGTGGTGGGGGCCTTCGCGGCTGCTGTCGGAGCCGGTGCCGCCGGCGACCCCGAGTCCGGATGCCTCGACTGCGGCGGTCGGCGGCTGGGTGCCATCCGGGTGGCCGGAGGTGGAAGGGCCGTTTCACTGTGGCATGGAGGTGACGGCCCTGACGTCGACGTCCGACACCGTAGGCCTGGAGCTGAGCGGCAACGCCGAGGTCGTGGGGGAGGGCGAGGACGCCCACCTGGCGGCGCCGGTCCGGATCACCCGGGTCGACCAGGTCGGCTCGGACCTCAGCGGCGTACCTCCCCAGCTGGTCTTCGCGCGCGACGGCCGGGTGGTGGATATCGGGCCGGGCTGGCTCGAAGGCCAGTATTCGCTGCCTGACGCCGGTGAGTCCGCCACTGACGTAGCCCAGGCAGACTCCGCCACTGCGTGCGGGAGGTGGACAACCGACGGTACTCCGAACGTGCAGGAGTACCTGGACCAGCGTCCAGCCGGCACCTACGACGTATACGCCGTGCTGTGGTGGAGCGACGGAGACGGAGGCATCGACGGTTATGCGGTCAGCGAGCCCGTCACCATGGACGTCCCGGCGGTCGAGCTGCCGGACGAGGAGCCGCTCGACGTCGACGTCCGAGAGGGCTACCAGCCGCCGTGGCTGAAAGGAACGAGCTTGGCGTGCGGGGACTACGCGTCGGACATCCCGGGCAGGTCGTACTTCACCTGGGGCCCGGACTCGCTGACGACGGCGACCTCGAAAAAGATTGTGACGATGACATTCGATACGGCTGAGGGCCAGGCAATAAACACGACACGCACCTCGGTCGCGCTGGTCTGGCTCAGGGACGGCCGGGTTGTCTCCGTCGGTTCCGACGTCGCGTCCCAGCCGACGGAACGCTTTCGGGTCGACGAAAAGGGCGGCACGCCCATCGTCGTTCCGCGCGCGGAACCTGACCTGACCTGTCTGGAAGATCCAGCCGCGGGGATGCCCTCAGGAAGATACGAGGTGTACGCGCTGATGGAGATCGACCCCGGCTCGGCAGACGAGCGTCGCTTCATCTCGACGAGCATCTGGCAGGGGCTCTCGTACGAATCCCGAGGCTGATACAGCAGACCAACGAAACCTCCCCGGTGCGCGTCATGGTGGTTGTGGAGACGATGACAGCACTCGCGCACCGGGGAGGTGGCCATGGCGGTATGGGAGAACGAGCTCGATGAGCTCATGAGGACGCGCGGAAGCGCCCTCGTCCGCTATGCCTACATGCTCTCCGGGGACCGCGCGCTCGCCGAGGACCTGGTCCAGGACGCACTGGTCAAGGTCTACTCGCGGCTACGCGGGGCACCAGGCAAGGGCAGGTCCGTCGGCGTGGCCGCCGGCAGCCAGGCGCACGACCTGGAGTCAGCGACCGAGTCCCCGTTCACCAACGCGGAGGGTTACGTGCGTCGCGCCGTCCTCACCATCTACCTGGACGGATACCGCAAGCGCCAGCGCTGGTCCGGGGTCAAGCACCTGCTCAGCGACGACCCCAGCACGCGCGGCGCCGACCAGGCCGCGGCTGCCCGCGTCGACGTGATGGCGGCGCTGGCCAAGCTCGGCGCTCGCGAACGGGCCTGCGTCGTCCTGCGCTATTTCGAGGACATGACGGTGCCGCAGATCGCCGAGGCCCTCGGGACGGCCCAGGGCACGGTCAAGCGCTACCTGTCCGACGCCACCAAGAGCCTGCAGGAGATCCTGCGCCCCGATGACTTCCGACCTGCCGAAGGGAGGGCCGCCCGATGAGCCCCATCGACCGAAATGAAGGCTGGAACGACGAGAACGACTTCCTGAGCGGCGCGCTCCGTGGCGCCGCCGACGAGATGCCCGGTGCGGAGGTGGACGACCTGCATGTCTCATTCGGAGTGGTGCGTGACCGCGTGCGGCGCCGTCGCGCGGCCAAGATCGGCGGACTCGCCGGTGTGAGTCTGGTGCTGGTGGGCGGGATCGCCTTCGGCGCCACGCAGACGACACTGCTGGGCCAGGGCGACCCGGTGCCGCCGGGAACGTCCCAGAACGCGTACACGACGCCGGAGGTGTCGCCGAGCGGGTCCTCGAGCCAGTCCGCGACCGAGGTGCCGGAGCCGAGCCGGGCCGGGCCGCCCGCGACGAGTGTCATCCAGGACGGGTACCAGCCCTCGTGGATCCGGGACGTGGACGCCAGCCTGCAGTGCGGCATGCCCGTGGCGGACCTGGTGACGACAGCGGCTGGCTGGTCGGCGGCGTCGGTGGGGGACATCTACGCCCGGACCTCCGCGTTCGACGGTGAACCCTCGACCACGTGGGGCATGCCGGCGCACATCGCCGGGGGTGAGGGTTCGTTCGACGTGGCCCCGGTGCTGGTGTGGAGCCAGGATGGCGTGGTGGTGGACTTCGGGACGAACGTCTTCGAGGCGCCGGGTAAGACCGAGCCGCTGCTCGGTCCAGCCGTGATCGAGCCGGATCACGGAGGCGAAACGGTCGAAGCCCAGGGCGGTGCGTTCACGTCGTGTGCGCCGACCGCGACCGAGACCAGTGACACCTACGAGAGGCCGCTCCCGGAGGGTGACTACGAGGTGCGAGTGGTCGCCTTCCCGCAAACCGCCTCGGGTCAGTGGGCCACGGCGGTGAGCGACCCCGTCGCTGTCCGCCTCGACGCTGACGGCGCGCACACCGCAACCGGGACGCGCGGCGGCCCTGCGACGATCGAGCCTCCGGAGCCGGCCGAGGGCGAGCTCTCGCGGTTCGTGCTCGACCGCAGCACCGACTGGGTCACGGCGGAGCTGACGCAGCGCGGGTACGTGACGACCGGTACGCCGTCGGTCACCGCGGAGTGCGAGAGCACGGCCCCGGCGGACGTGGTGACCTACGAGGTGGTGCAGCCGTCCACCAACGAGGCGCTCGGGTCGGGCGAGGTTCCGTGCGACGGTTCCCCGTTCGAGTCGGATCCCGTGGTCGGCGGCGGCGAGGAGGCCGTGGACATCCGGCTGACGTCCGTCCCCGACGGCGTCGCGCGATTCTGGGCGGCCCTCGCCCCGACGTCCGACGGCGGGAACGCCTCCGCCGAGTGCTCGGCGAGCAATCTCGACATGCAGTACGCTCCGGCGAACTCGCCGAGCCCGAACGCCGGGACCACCGCCCAGGCCATCGTGAATGCTGCGAGCGCCTGCGACTCCGAGCGGATGATCCAGCTGGCGACCGACCACGGCACGGAGCTCATGTCCACCCTCCAGACCCCGGAGGAGGTCTTCGGCCTGCCGGAGAACGACACATTGCCGTACGAGACGCTGGTCCGGCTGCTGGCCGGCACCACCGGCGTCGTGAACGGTGGGGACCCGGGGAACGAGACGATCACGTGGCCGCGGGTCGATACCGAGGAATTCGCTGACTCGGACGACGCCTGGGCGGAGGTCGTGGACGCGGGCCTGCTCACGCAGGCGGAGGCCGACGCCCAGCGGGCGGACGGAACGTTCGGCTACACGGGGATGGTCATCGGCATCGACCAGTCCGGCACCTGGCGGTACTACAACGCCGCCAACCCCTGACTGAAAAAGTCCGGTCCACGTCCCAACGGTTCCTGTGCCCCGCTCGTATGTGTGTGAGAGCGGGGCACAGGGCCCGCCGGGCGAGGGGACGGACACGGTGGCCGGAGAACAGCTGGACCGAGGTGCGTGATGAGCACCCGCTGGGATGACGAGCTCACGGACCTCGTCACGAACAGAGGGCGCGCCCTGGTGGGTTACGGGTATGCGCTGACCGGTGACGTGCGCCGGGCGGAGGACCTGGTGCAGGACGCCCTGGTCCGCGTCTTCCGGCGGTTCCGCCGCCCGGAGGCGGCCGGCACCGAGGGCCACACCGAGTTTCCCCTGCACGACGGCGGGAGCCACGCCGGCATCGAGGCGTACGTGCGCCGGACGATGCTCAACCTCTACCTCGACGAGACGCGGCGGTTCGCGCTGTGGCGCAAGGCTCAGCCCAAGGTGGCGGTCGAGGACCGGGTGAAGGCGCCGGCGTCGGACATCACCGCCCGCGCCGACGTGACCGTCGCCCTGCGTGGGCTGAGCCCGCGCCAGCGGGCGTGCGTGGTGCTCCGTTTCTACGACGACCTGACCGTGCCCCAGATCGCCGCCACGCTCGGCATCGCCGAGGGCACCATCAAGCGACACCTGGCCGACGGGATCCGCGCCCTGCGTGGGGTGCTGGTGCCGGAAGGAGGCCTCCTGTGAACAGCCACGATGACCTTGGACCTGACGCCGATCTCGGTCCTGGCCGCGACGTCCTGCGGCAGACCATCGGCGCGCTGGTCGACGGCGCCACGCCCCCCGGCGTACCGAGCGTGCCCGAGGAGAACCTCGGCCTCCTGCGCCGCAGGGTCCGGACGTGGCGCATCGCCAAGGCCGGGGCCGTCGGGCTGAGCACGGCTGTTGTCGTCAGCGCGCTCGCCTTCAGTGCCGCGCAGGCCTCGACCTGGACCCGGTCGGAACCGCTGCCGGGGCGGCCCACGATCCACAGCACCGAGACGGGACCCGTACCGTCCGAGGTCCCGACGGCGCGCGTCTCGCCCAGCCCGACTGTGTCGGCGAGCCCGTCGCCCTCGCCGTCGCCGTCCAGCACGCCGGAGGCGACACCGTCGGGAGCCGCGTCCGTCGAACCGACACCGGAGGCGAGCACGTCGCCAGTGGCGGAGGAGGAACCGGTGAACGTGATCACCGCACCCTTCGACGACGGGTATCAGCCGTGGGGAGACGACTGGCCCGTGTGGTGCGGCATGCAGGACGAGGATCTGGTGTCGACGAGCCCCTCGCTGACGATCAAGATCATCGGGGAGTTGCACTACGGGCGTGGGGACGCCGCATCGATTCCGGTACAGATCATGGGAGAGATGCCGGGGTACGTCGCCCCCGGAACCTCTGGCAGCACGGAGACTATCGGGGACGCCCCACTGCTGGTCTGGTCGCAGGGCGGACGGGTGGTCGACCTCGGCCAGGCGTGGAGAGAGGCCAACTACGAGATCCCGGAGCGGCTCAACGAGGCGAGGCAGTGGGCAGGCGAGGCCTTCGCGCCGTCGTACAGCAGCTGTGTCGAGGCGGACAAGGAGGAGGGCGGCATGTTCTACGACAACGTTCGCGCGGCTGGGACCTACCAGGTGCGGGCCGTCGAGGCGCACAACATCGGCGACCCTGGGACCGACGGCGCCAGCGAGGACTACCTGGTGGTCAGCGACCCGGTCACCGTCACCATCCCCTGACGTGTCAGATGCTCAGGTCACTCCGCTGACCTGAGCATCTGACACGTAGCTGGCCAGGATCGCGTCGCTCCGGCGTCGGCCCCACCGGTCGAGGCGTTCCCGGCCCCAGCGCGAGCGGCCGAGAACGTGGTACCGCCAGAGGTTGAGCGGCAGCAGGTACGCGTGCGCCCACGGCAGGCGCAGCGGCAGCCCGAGCTCGCGCATGCTGCGCACCCCGAGGAACGCCGTCAGCATCGACAGCAGCCGCTCCCGCTCGAACCGCGCCCGCCACGGCTGCCACCAGGACGGGCCGGGATAGGTCCGGTCGGCCTGGGCGGCGACCACCGCCTGGGCGAGGCGCGGCCCGGCGTCCGAGACCCCGGCCTGCGCGAGCAGCACGTGGTAGTTGATGCGGTTTCGCGCCCACTCGTCGTCGACCAGGAAGTCGGGGTGCACGCCCATCAGGTGCCCCACCCACTTCCACAGGTGCATCAGCGCCCGGCTGTCCGACGGCGGGATGCGCGCCCCGAGCGTCCGGCACCCCAGGATCAGGGTGGCGTCGAACAGCCCGAGCGTCGCGGCCTGGTCGGCCTGGTTGATCGGGAGGCCCCAGCGTGCGGTGTCCCAGTGTCCGAACGACGCGCCGACCAGTGCGTGCATCGCCCGGACATGCACGGTGGCCCGCCACGCGGGGCCGTAGGGCCGGAGCGCCCCGGGCTCGGACAGACCGACCGTCCACTCCTGCGTCTCCGCGAGCCGGCGCACCGTGCCGCCGGTCAATGCGCCGGTCGCCGCGAGCAGGTCCGCCGGGCCGCCGAACCGGTAACCGCCGACCAGCGAGAGCTGGAGCAGCACGTCGCCGGCGTTCTGCCCGAGTCGCCGCAGCACGGCGGCGCCCTTCTCGACGAGGTCCCAGTCCACCCAGCCGGGCACGTCGGTGGCCTCGTCGAGAAAGCGTCGCAGTGCCTCGGGCGCATCCGCGCCGACTCGGGCCCCGTCCTGCGTCGCGTCCCCGCCGCCGTCGGCCAGCGCCTCCCGGAGCCGCCGGTGGGTCACGCGCCCTGGCGTCCCCGCAGGCAGTCGCATCGCTGCCGCGAGCGCCGCCCCGGCGTCGTCCGCCTCGAAGAAGGCGCGGCCGATCCGGTCCATGAGGGCCTCGTCCACGCCGCGCACCCGCCCGAGCAGGCGCAGCGGCCGGCCGATCCGCGCCCCGCGGGCCTCGGCGGCGCGGAACCGGAGGGGGTACGTCGGCGCGGCGGGCTGCCCGACGTCGTTCGCTGTATCCCCATGCACCATGCCCCCATCCTGACCCGCGACTGCCCTGCGCCAGAAGCGCCCCAAGTAGATGGTGTGGCTGGCCGCGGTGCTGACTCTGTTCAGCAGGCTTGGAAGAGCCATAACCCACCCGATAACGGCTGCCTGACGCCTGCTGAACGAAAGTCAGCCCCGGCCGCCAAGGCACCGGCGGGCGCCACCCTGGTTGGGCTCCATGCGCAGCAGCGTAGGGCAGCATGAACAAGCTTCGGCAGGGGTCGTGCGGGATCGGATGCGAAACGCCCCAACCTTTCTGGGGGTTGGTTCGTCGGGACGTTCAAGTTGGCAGGAAGGAGCCGGCAATGGGCTGGCACGAAGACCTGGAGACGCTCGTCGCGCAACGCGGCAGCGTGCTCGTGGGGTACGCGTACACGCTCTGTGGCGACGTCCGGCAGGCCGAGGACCTGGTGCAGGAGGCACTGGTCAAGTACTGCTCCCGCCTGGTGCGTCCGGGCGGGCGGCGCGGTCAGGCGACGTTGGGCGTGTACCAGCTGCCACTGGACGAGAACGCGCGGGACGGCGCCGCGCACGCACCGGTGGAGTTCGCGGAGGCGTACGTGCGCCGCATGGTCCTGAACCTGTATCTGGACGGCTGGCGCCGCAAGAAGAAGTGGGCGGTCATCGAGCCCAGGGTTGCCACGGACGACCGGGTGCGCTTTCCCGACTCGGGCATCACGGCCCGCGCGGACGTGGTGCTCGCGCTCGCCCGGCTCACACCCCGGCAGCGTGCGTGCGTGGTGCTGCGCTACTTCGAGGACATGACCATCGAGCAGGTGGCGGAGACGCTCGGGAACGCCCCGGGCACCGTCAAGCGGCATCTGCACGACGCGCTGCGCGTCCTGCGGGACGTACTGGAACCGGCCGGAGCGGCCACAGCAGAAGGAGTTTTGCGATGAACCAGCACGACCACAGCCCGGGCCAGGACCACGGCTGGGTGGACCCGGCGGAGGCCGGTCTCCTGAAGCAGACCTTCAGCGCGATGGCCGGCGGGGTCGACCCCGCGTCGCCCACGGGGCCGGCCGCGGCGATGACAGTGATGAGCAGGCGGGTGCGGCGGCGTCGGACGGCGAAGCTGGGCGGGCTCGGCGGCGGAGCACTCGCCCTTGCGGGCGCCATGGTGCTCGGGGCAGCGCAGCTCGCTCCGCCGCAGCAGTCCGAGCTGCTGCCGGGCGCGTCGTCGCCCGCGCCGGACTTCCAGCTCCAGGACGGCTACCAGCCGCCCTGGCTCGACTGGAGCGACCTGACGTGTGGCATGCCCGTTGACGACCTGAAGTCCACGGCGCCGGGCTGGTCGGTGGCGTCGGCCGGTGACATCTACGCGCGGACGGCGGACCTCGGGGGCAGGGTCTCGACGTCGTGGGGCATGGCGTCGACTCTGCAGGACGGCGAGGGCACGCTGGGTGTCGCGCCAGTCCTGGTGTGGAGCAAGGACGGCGTGGTGCAGGACCTGGGCCCGAACGTCTTCGGTGCAGCGGGCGAGCAGGCGGAGCCGCTCCTGGGCGGCGCCCCGGGCGCCGTCGCGGCCACGGGTGGCTCGGCGTCGACGTGCTCGCCGATGTCGACCGATATCGACCCGGTCTATGAGGCGCCGCTGCCCGAGGGGGACTACGAGGTCCGGGTGGTCGCCTTCCCGGAGGTCGCTCCGGGCCAGCGGGCCACGGCGGTGAGCGAGCCGGTGCTGGTTCGGGTCAACGCCGACGCCCCGCACAGCAGCCTGAGCCCGGGCGCGGCACAGGGCGACTCCACCGTCGAGTTCCCGAAGCCCGTCGAGGGCCAGATCGCGCGGTTCGAGCTGGACCGCACCGCGGACTGGATCAGGGCCGAGATGACCCAGAGCGGCTACCCGTCGGACACCGACCTGAGGGTGCACGGTCAGTGTGCGGGCGGAGACCCGGAGGCGTTGCTTCCGATCGAGCTGGTCGTGCCGTCCACCGGGAAGGTGGTCGGGTCCACCCAGATCTCGTGCGACGGAGACGAGGCCGGGGACGAGGTCGGGCCCCTGGCAGCAGCCGACGGGGAGGCCATCGACATCCGGCTGCCGCACGTGCCCGACGGCGTCGCGCGGCTCTGGGTGTCCCTCGAGCCGGCCACGCCCGTCGGCGGAGACGCCGGGCCCGAGTGCTCATCGACCGGCTTCGAGCCGAAGTTCGTTCCGGGGAACTCGGTGACCGGGAGCACCGCGGCGACGGCCGGGTCCATCGTGATCGCGGCGATGGACTGCGACTCCGACGCGCTGATCGCGCTGACCGAGGAGTCGGGGACGGAGCTCCTGTCCGGCGCCGAGACCCCGGAGGAGACCTTCGCCCTGCCCGAGTCCGGCACGGAGCACTACCGGACGCTCGCGGCGCTGCTGACCGACACCGCCGCAGCGATCGTCGACGAGGACACGGCTGACGCGACCGTCGTCTGGCCGCGGGTCGCGACCGAGGAGTTCGCCGACTCGGACGAGGCGTGGCAGGAGGTGGTGGACGCGGGCCTGCTCACGGCCGAGGAAGCTGACGCCCAGCGGCCGGACGGCTACCAGGGCATGCGGGTCGGCATGAACATGGCGGGTGACTGGCTGTACTACTCCGCCGGCGACTGATCCCCACGACGAGTCCGCGAGGTAGATCCGCGAAGTAGAGCGCCTGTCCGAGTCTCCCGGTGATACAGGGGAGACTCGGACAGGCGCTCTACCTCGCGGACCCGTGACCCTTCCGTACAACGTTCGGCAAGAGTCGTTCGTCTGGGCTTGTAGGGATGGCTGGAAGGGGCCTGAGATGAGCTGGAGCGACGACCTGGAGCGGCTCGCGACAGAGCGCGGCACCGCGCTGGTCGGATATGCGTACGTGCTCTGCGGCGATGTCCGCCAGGCCGAGGACCTCGTCCAGGACGCACTGGTCAAGGTCTATTCGCGGCTGCGGCCGCCGGGGAAACCTGTGGAGGGCGCGCGTCCGGCGTCGGGCATGCGGACGATCCTGCTGGACGGACGGGGGGCCACTCACACCGAGGCGTACGTGCGCCGCACGGTCCTCAACCTGTACCTGGACGGCTGGCGGCGACAGCGTAAGTGGGCGCAGATCGAGCCGGTGGTCGCGACGAGCGACTGGGTGCGGTCGCCCGAGTCGGGCATCACGGCGCGAGCCGACGTCGTCCACGCGCTGACGCGGCTCACCCCGCGGCAACGCTCCTGCGTGGTGCTGCGGTACTTCGAGGACATGACGATCCCGCAGGTGGCCGAGACCATCGGCGTCGCGCCCGGCACGGTCAAGCGGTACTTGTCCGATGCCCTGCACGCCATGCGCGACGTGCTTCAGCCCGACGGCGCGCCGGGTACGGCTATCGATTCCGGAAGGGGCACGCGATGAACCGCGACGTGGACGACGGGTGGACCGACCCGGAGGGCGCCGACCTGCTCAGCGAGACGATGGCCGCCATGTACCAGGGTGTCCCGGCCGACTCCCCGACCGGCCCCGCGGCCGTGGTGGGCGTCATGCAGCGGCGAGCCCGACGGCGTCGGACGGCCAAGCGGACCGCGCTCGGCGCTGGGTCGCTCACCGTGGCGGGAGCTCTCGCGTTCGGCGCGGGCAGCCTGCTCGGCTGGCCGACGGCGGATCCGCCGCCACCTCCCGGCCAGTCATCGAGCGCGTCGCCGAGCGTGTCGGCGAGCCCGGAGCCGACGTCGGCCCTGGAGCTGATCCAGGACGGGTTCCGCCCGCGGTCCTGGGGGGTGGGCGACATCACCTGCGGTATGCCCGCGGCCGAGCTCGCGAGCACCGACGAGGGATTCCGGTTCGAGGTCGCGGGCGAGGTGACCGACGACGGCGACGAGATGTCGGTGCCGTTCCGGCTCACGCCCACATCAGGCGACCCGAGCACCGAGTGGTACGGCTCGACCCTGGTATGGATCCACGACGGGACGGTGGTGGACGTCCCGCGCGATTTCCGGGAGGGTGTCGCGGAACCCTCCGTGCGGAGCAACGGCGGCCCGGTCGAGTTCCCGGTGACCGTCTTCGCCTCGAACTCGATGTGCGCACCCGAACCGGTGCCGGACGATTTCGCCTTCACCGGTGATGTCCCGTTCTGGGACGAGGACATCTTTCCGCACCGGCTCCCCCCGGGTGACTACGACGTCGTCGTCCTGATCCAGGAGTACAACGCCGGCGAGAACGACCCCTACGTGCTCAGCGATCCCGTGCCGGTCACCATCACGGAGGACCAGCAAGTGGTGCGCAGGTCGGCCGGCTGACCCGAGAGGCGGCTACATAATGGGGCGGTGATCGCCCAGACGCCTCCCGCCCAGCTCCCCGCCGTCCCCGACGCCGCCCGCGCCCACGTCCAGGATCTCGGCACCTTCGTCACGGCGTCGCCGTCGTCCTACCACGCGGCCGTGGAGGTGGCCAGGCGCGCGGAGGGGGCGGGCTTCACCCGCCTCGCGGAGGACGCCGCCTGGCACGTGACCCCGGGCGGGCGCTACGTCGTGGTCCGCGACGGCTCGGTCATCGCCTTCACGGTGCCCGACGCCGCGGGTCCCGCGACCGGGTTCACCATCCTGGGCGCCCACACCGACTCCCCGGGCTTCAAGCTCAAGCCCAAGCCGACCACCCGCGGCGCGGGTGGCTGGTGGCAGGCGGGCGTCGAGGTGTACGGCGGGCCGTTGCTCAACTCCTGGCTCGACCGCGAGCTGGAGCTGGCCGGCCGGATCGTCACCCTCGACGGCACCGAGCACCTCGTGCGCACCGGACCGCTGCTGCGCATCCCGCAGCTCGCCATCCACCTGGACCGCGGCGTCAACGACAACGGGCTCACCCTCGACAAGCAGCGGCACACCCAGCCCGTCTGGGGCCTCGGCGACGCGGAGAGCGCCGACGTCCTGGCGGCGCTCGCGGCCGACGCCGGTGTCGACCCCGCGACGATCGGCGGGTACGACGTGGTCCTGGCCGACACGCAGCCCGGCCGGGCCTTCGGCGCCGGCCAGGCGCTGTTCGCGTCGGCCCGGCTGGACAACCTGCTCTCCACGCATGCCGGGCTGACGGCGCTCCTCGGCAGGGCTGCGTCGACCGCCGGCGGCCCGACCAGCGGCGGCCCGACGAACGGCGGCCCGACGAACGGAGGAGCCTCGATCGAGATGCTCGCCGCCTTCGACCACGAGGAGATCGGCAGCGCCTCCCGCTCGGGCGCGGCGGGACCGTTCCTCGAGGAGGTGCTGGTCCGCATCTCGACGGCGCTGGGCGCGACCGCCGAGCAGCGGGCACAGGCGTACGCGGCGTCGCTGCACGTGTCGTCCGACGTCGGGCACGCGGTGCACCCGAACTATGCCGAGCGGCACGACCCGGCCAACCACCCGGTGGCCGGCGGGGGCCCGATCCTGAAGATCAACGCGAACCAGCGCTACGCGACGGACGCGCACGGCGCGGCGGCCTGGGCCGTGGCCTGCGCGACGGCCGGGGTGCCCACCCAGGAGTTCGTCTCCAACAACGTGCTGCCGTGCGGCTCGACGATCGGACCGATCTCGGCGGCGCGGCTCGGCATTCGCACTGTCGACGTCGGAGTGCCAATTTTGTCGATGCACTCGGCGCGCGAGCTCACCGCCGTCGTCGACCCGTGGTACCTGGCGCGGGCGATGGGAGCCGTGCTGGCCCGCTGAACCGGCGATTCCTCCTGGAACGAGGCGGTAGCGGGGTTCTTCGGAGCGACCTGCGCTTTTGCACGTTTTTGTTTGATCCGTCCCGGTCTACAATTGACTCAATTCGGGCACGAGTTGGACAATCGTCCAAATAAGTCTGGGGCTGACCTGCGAAAACGTACGATCTCGGTAGGCCGTTGGCATGGAAGAAAATACCTAGTACCGTCCGGATGCATGGACCTCGTGGGGGTGATACCACTGTGGTCATCCGAGCCGAGAACTCGGCAAAAGAGAAATGCCGGACCCTCAGGAGCCCCCGTTGCCTCGTGCCACCGTTCGCACTTGTGCCCGATGCGGTTGTGTACTCAGCCGTTACAACTCCGAAGCTCGCTGCGCCGCGTGTCGGCGTACCGAGTCAGTCCCCGTGGTGTCACTTCCCAGTGTGCCCACGCGCGTCTGGCAGGACGAAGCCGTCCGGTCGGCACTCGCCGACTGGGACTTCGGCCAGGTCAGCCGCATGGTTCGCCAGCTCGTCCCGCTGCGGCAGGAGGACGTCGCGGCCCTGACCGGGCTGAGCCAGTCCTACCTGTCGATGCTCGAGTGCGGTGACCGTCGCCTCACCGACGTCTCGCGCGTGGTCCAGTTCCTCACGGGCCTGGGCACGCCGCCGGATCTGGTGCGGCTCCCGCTCCCGGGCATCAGCCCGCTGCCCGACGCCGCAGCCCCCGCGCGCACCGCCGCGTCGGGGCAGCCCGCCGCGCAGGAGTTCGTGACGCCCACGGCCCCCGACCCGGCCCTGCCGTGGACGGCGGACCGCATGCTCACCGCGCTGCGCCTCGCGCACGTCGCCGACAACACGGCGGACTGGCTGCCCGCGGACGCCAACGGCCCGGTGTCGGCCACGGCCATGAGTGACGAGGCCGGGAGCGAGTCGCCGCGTCCGGCGTCCGGCATCGCGCTGAACTCGATGATCCAGCGCTGGGACGCCGAGCAGGCCGAACCGCTGCGCCGTGGGACCGCCGGCACCCGGGTGTCGCTCGAGCTCTGCGGGCACCTGCAGGGCACGCTCGACGAGCTGCGCGTCATGGACAAGGGCTCGGGCAGCGGGGCGGTGGCCGACCTGGCCCGCGCCCACCTCGCCCTGGTGGTCCGGGTGCTGGAGCGCAGCACGTACGACGAGGTCACTGGCCGCAAGCTCGCCGCCGTCGCCGCGGACACCGCCACGCAGGCGGGCTGGTTCGCGTTCGACGCGGGCCGTCCGGACGCGGCCCGCGCCTACATGCTGGCCGGTCTGCGCGCCGCCCACGCCGCGGCTGACGACCGGCTGGGCGCGGGTGCCCTGTCCTACCTCGCGATCCACGGCTACTCCAGCGGGGACCCGCGCGACGCCGTCCGCGCGGCGGAGGCCGGCCGACGCCGGATCGCCCGCCTGGACGCGCCGCACCTGGCGGCGACGCTGCTCACCCGGCAGGCGCGCGGCCATGCCGCCGCCGGCGAGGGCGAGGCGGCACGCCGGGCTCTCGGCGAGGCCTCGGAGCTGTGCGCTCGCGGCCGCGGCGAGGACGACCCGCACTGGCTGTACTGGATGAACGAGGGCGAGATCCACGGGCAGTCCGGGTCGGCGCACCTCGCGCTCGGCAACACGGCCCGCGCCGTGGAGAGCTTCGGCCACGCGATCCAGGCGGACCGGGCGGGCGAGCGCCGCACGCACGGGCTGTTCCTCAGCCGGGCGGCCCAGGCGCACGCCAGGGCCGGCGACCTCGACGCGGCCTGCGCGACCGGCGAGGAGGCGGTGGCCATCGCGGAGACCGTGCAGTCGGCGCGGCTGCGCGAGCACCTGCGCGACCTGTCCGCGGACCTCCGGCGCGGCGGGTCGACGACGCGACGGTCCGGGGTCGGGGCGCGCGTGCTGACCGAGCGGATCTCGGCCCTGGCGTCGTGACCGCATCGGTCGCCTCCCGTGGCGATGCCAGGGTCCTTGTGCTCTGGGACATCGACCGGACGCTCGTCTACGTCGGAGAGGTGGATCGGACGGCATATCGGGAGGCGTTCGCCGAGGTCGTGGGACGACCCGCCGAACGCCTCCCGGCGAAGGGCACCGGCGTCACCATGCCGCTGGCGATCCGGGGGCTCCTGGAGGACAACGGGGTCACCGGCCCTGAGGCGGACGACCTGCTGCCCCGGATGCTCGAGGTGGTGCCGCGGCGCTTCGCGGCGCACACCGAGGACGTGCGTCAGTTCGGCACCGTGCTCCCCGGGGCCATGCAGGCGCTCAAGGCCGTCGGGGCCGAGCCCGACCTGGTCTCGACCGTCCTCACGGGCAACCTCCGGGCAAACGCCCTGATCAAGCTGGGTGTGTTCGGCATGAACCGGTACGTGGACGCGACGATCGGCGGGTTCTCGTCCGACGACGCGCACCGGCCCGCCCTGGTCGCGGTCGCGCAGCGTCGCGCGGGCGAACGGTTCGGCTGCACCTTCGACGTCGGCAGCACCGTGATCGTCGGCGACTCCCTCGAGGACGTCCGCACCGGGATGGAGGGTGGCGCGCGGGTGATCGCCGTCGCGTCGGGTACGACGCCGGCAGAGCGGCTCGCCGAGGCCGGCGCCGACGTCGTGCTGCCCGACCTCACGGACGCGGCGCGGCTGCTCCAGGAGATCCGGGGGCTCACCGACCGCGCCGGAACCCAGTAGATGCAAGCGGATCGACCGCGCTGACCCGTCGCGCCCCACATAGTGACTGCCGTCACATGTGGGTAGACTCTGCTTTCTTCCCGCCATCGACGTCGCTGGCGGGGCGTACCGGCCTTGTACGGGTCAACCCCGTGCAGGGCAACACACTTTCTGGGGGACTTCCTCAGAGCTCGTCGAGGAGGACGAATGCTCGAAGACGGCATTGTTTTCGGCGCAGGCAGCTACACCACGGTGGCGGTGATCGCCGTCATCGCGGTTGCCGCACTCGGGTGTGCGTTCGTGCTGCGCCGCCAGGTGCTCGCCGCGCCTGACGGAACCGCCAAGATGCAGGACATCGGCCAGGCCGTGCAGGAGGGCGCGTCCGCCTACCTGAAGCGACAGTTCCGCACTCTGGTGCTGTTCGCCCTGGTCGTGTTCGGCCTGCTGTTCCTGTTGCCCGGCGAGAGCGGCGTGCGCGTCGGACGCTCGATCGCGTTCGTGTTCGGCGCCGGGTTCTCGGCGGCGATCGGCTACCTGGGCATGTGGCTCGCGGTGCGGGCGAACGTCCGCGTCGCCTCGGCCGCGACCCGGCCGGGCGGTCGCGCCGAGGGTGCCCGGATCGCGTTCCGCACCGGCGGTGTCGTCGGTATGTCGGTGGTGGGCCTGGGCCTGCTGGGCGCCGCGCTCGTCGTGCTCGTGTACGACGTCGACGCGCCCGCCGTGCTCGAGGGCTTCGGCTTCGGGGCCGCGCTGCTCGCCATGTTCATGCGCGTGGGCGGCGGCATCTTCACCAAGGCGGCCGACGTCGGCGCCGACCTGGTCGGCAAGGTCGAGCAGGGCATCCCGGAGGACGATCCCCGTAACGCCGCCACCATCGCGGACAACGTGGGTGACAACGTCGGCGACTGCGCCGGCATGGCCGCCGACCTCTTCGAGTCCTACGCCGTGACCCTTGTGGCCGCCCTCATCCTGGGCAAGGCTGCGATGGGCGAGCAGGGCCTCGTGTTCCCGCTGATCGTCACCGCCATCGGCGCGTTCGTCGCGCTGCTCGGCGTGTTCATCACCCGGGTCCGCGGGTCCGAGAGCGGGCTCACCGCGATCAACCGCGGGTTCTACATCTCCGCGATCATCGGCGCAGTGCTGGCCGGGATCGCCGCCTTCGCGTACCTGCCGTCGTCGTTCGACCGGCTGACCGGTACCGCCGACCTCTCCGGCGTGACCGCCGACCCACGCGTCGTGTCCGCGCTCGCCGTGCTCATCGGCGTCGTGCTCGCCGGCGTCATCCTCTGGGTGACCGGCTACTTCACCGGCACCGACAAGAAGCCGACGCTGCACGTGGCCGAGACCTCCCGGACCGGCGCGGCGACCGTTGTCCTCTCCGGAATCGGCGTGGGCTTCGAGTCCGCCGTGTACACGGCGGGCATCATCGCCGCCGCGATCTGCGGCGTGTTCCTGCTGGCCGGCGGCTCCGTGCCGCTCGCGCTGTTCCTCGTGGCACTCGCCGGCTGCGGCCTGCTCACCACGGTCGGCGTCATCGTCGCCATGGACACGTTCGGCCCGGTCAGCGACAACGCGCAGGGCATCGCCGAGATGTCCGGCGACGTCGACGAGGAGGGCGCGCAGATCCTCACCGACCTGGACGCCGTCGGCAACACCACCAAGGCGATCACCAAGGGCATCGCGATCGCTACCGCGGTGCTCGCCGCGACCGCGCTGTTCGGCTCCTACGCCGACGCCGTCTCCCACGCGCTCGCGCAGGTCGGCGACGTGGGTACCGGGCTGGTGACCTCGATGCTCAGCTACGAGATCATCTCGCCGGTGACGCTCGTCGGCGTCATCCTCGGTGGTGCCACGGTGTTCCTGTTCTCCGGTCTCGCCATCGACGCCGTGACGCGCGCGGCCGGCGCCATCGTGTTCGAGGTGCGTCGACAGTTCCGGGAGCACCCGGGCATCATGACGTTCGACGAGCGCCCCGAGTACGGCAAGGTCGTCGACATCTGCACCAAGGACTCGCTGCGTGAGCTCGTCACCCCGGGCCTGCTGGCGGCGTTCGCACCCATCGCGGTGGGCTTCGGCCTCGGCGTCGGGCCGCTGGCCGGGTTCCTGGCCGGGGCCATCGGAACGGGCGTGCTCATGGCGATTTTCCTGGCGAACTCGGGCGGCGCCTGGGACAACGCGAAGAAGATCGTCGAGGACGGCAAGTACGGCGGCAAGGGCTCGGACGCCCACGCCGCCACGGTCATCGGCGACACCGTGGGCGACCCGTTCAAGGACACGGCCGGCCCGGCGATCAACCCGCTGATCAAGGTGATGAACCTGGTGGCGCTGCTGATCGCCCCGGCGGTCGTGGCGATCAGTGTGCCGGCGGACGCCAATCACGCGCTCCGCATCGGCATCGCCCTCGTGGCGGCTGCCGTGGCGTTCGGCGCCGTGATCTGGTCCCGCGTGCGCGCGACCCGCGTCGACGCGGAACAGCAGGCGGAGCAGGACCGAGCGGAAGCCACCGTCTGACGCCGAGGTAGAACCAGGGCGAGGTAGAACCGTAGCGAAGTAGAACCGCAGCACCGCTGCGGTTCTACTTCGCCCTGGTTCTACTTCGCCCTGGTTCTACCTCGCCAGGGTTCTACCTCGGCGGGTGGCTACTGGCCTACTCGGCCGTCTATGCATTCCCGCAGCAGGTCCGCGTGGCCGACGTGGCGGGCGTACTCCTCGACCATGTGCACCAGGGCGTCGCGGATCGGGATCTCGTCGTCGCCGCGGGTGACCGTCCGGCCCAGGTCGACCTCGGGCAGCGTCTCCATCCAGGCGTCGGCGGCCCGGACCTCGCGTCGCCAGTTCTCCCAGGCGTCCTCGACGACGGCGGGATCCGCGACGGCGCCGTCGAAGTCCACGTCGGGGTTGTCCGGCGACTTGCCGAACAGCCGGGGCAGCTCGGGCTGTTCCTGCAGAACGCGCTGGAACCAGCTGTGCTCCACAGCCGCGAGGTGCCGCACCAGCCCGAGCAGCGACATGGTCGACGGCGGCACCGACCGGCGCGTCAGCTGCTCGGCGTCGAGCCCGTCGCACTTCATCTCCAGCGTGAGCCGGTAGTGCTTCAGGTAGTTCCAGAGAGTTTCCTTCTCGCCGACCGGCTTCGCCAGGGCCTCGCGCGGGTCGTCGTCCGGATCCGCCCACATGTCGGGGTAGACGGTGGCGGAGGTCCAGCGCTCAGTGGTCATCCGCACAGTGCACTCCGGGGCTCCGCCGCCGGTCAACCGCATTGACTGCCGCCGGCGCGCGGACCGCGCCCGTATCCGGCAAAATGGGACAGGCACAACCGTGCGCGTTCGGCACGCCGGTCTTCACTCCGCACCACACCACGGTCTGTGTAAAACCGGCTGCGACCGCTATCGTCTGCGGTGTTGTGCTACCGAACGCCCCGCGATCCGCGGGTGTGGCCGAGAGCCCCGACGCAGGAGCCCCCCTCGTGGGAGACCCGGAGCAGGAGAAGGTCCCGTGAGTGCCGATATCGACCCGACCGAGGCCATCCCTCAGGTCACGGCCGAGATGATCGCGAAGGCGTCAGTCCATCCGGTAGCGCCTGCCGCGGAGCCGACATCCCAGCCGCGCCCCCGCGAAGCCGGCCAGCCGCAGCCGCAGCCCTCGGCGCCGTTGTCGCCGAGGCGCCCGGACACGACATCCTCCCGGCCCTCGCGATCCGCGACGACGCCGGCCGAGCGGGCAGGTTCCGCCTCGGGCGGTTCCGGCACGCCGGCGGCCGAGCCGCCGGAGCAGGCGGAGCGGGTCTCCGAGCAGCCCGCGGCGCCCGACGCCGTGCTGCGTGACAGGCCGGGCGCTTCGTCGTTCACGCCGTCCGAGCCGTACGGCGACCGCCACGCCTCGGCGGGCCACATCGCGGCCGGGCACCTGTCGTCACTCGTGCAGATCCCGACCGTGTCGGTGCGGGACCCGGAGTACGTCGACCACGAGGCGTTCGCGCGGCACAGGGCGGCGCTGGCGGCGTTCTACCCCCGCGTGCACGCCCTGCAGAGCGAGCCCGCGGGCGACCACGGCCTGCTCTACCGCTGGCCGGGTCGGGGCCGCGAGGACGTGCTGCACCCGTTCCCCGTGGTGCTCATGGCCCACCAGGACGTCGCGCCGGTCGGGGGCATGGAGTGGTCCGCGCCCCCCTTCTCGGGCGAGATCCGGGACGGTGTCGTGCACGGCCGCGGCACGCTCGACGACAAGGGCGGGCTCGTCGCGGTGCTCGACGCCGTGGAGACGCTGCTCGGCGAGGGGCTCGTCCCCGAGCGGGACATCTGGCTGTTCTTCGGCGCGGACCAGGAGACCGCAGGTGGATCGGCGCAGACCGCCGTCCGGCGCCTGTACGAGCTGGGCGTGCGCCCGTGGCTCGTGATCGACGAGGGCGGCGGCGTGGTGACCGACGCCTTCCCGGGCCTGGACCGGCAGACGGCCCTGGTGGGCGTCGCGGAGAAGGGCCGGGTCGGGGTGGACCTGTACACCACCGACGTCGGCGGCCACGCCGCGACACCCGGCAGGCGGACGGCGACGGCGCGCCTCGCCCGCGCCGTGACGCGGGTGAGCAAGCACCGGTACGCGGCCCGCGTGAACGCGCCGACGGTGGACATGCTGGAGCGGGTGGCGCCGGGCGCCAAGGGGGCCAGAGGCGTGCTGTTGCGGACGGCGACCAAGCTCGCCTCAGGACCGCTGCGCAAGATCGCCGCCTGGATGCTCGCCCGGGGCGGCCCCGAGGCCTGGGCGACCGTCCGTACGACCGTGGCGGTCACCGAGCTCGAGGGCAGCTCGGGGGCGAACGTCGCGGCGTCGTCTGCCCGCGCGCACCTTGACGTCCGGGTGGCGCTCGGCGAGACCGTGGACCGGACGGTCGCGCGGCTTCGCCGCACCATCCGGGACAAGAAGGTCGAGATCGAGATCGTGGAGCGCAGTGAGCCCAGTGAGGTCTCGCCCGCCGACAGCCAGCAGTTCGCCCTGCTGAGCGAGGCGATCGGCGCTTCGTACCCGGATGCAGTAGTTGTGCCGTACGTGACGCTCACGGCCACTGACGCCCGCACCTTCACCCCCATCAGCGACCATGTCTACCGGTTCAGCCCGTTCGCTCTGACGCGTGAGCAGCGGCAGTCGATGCACGGCGCGGACGAACACCTCAGTGTTGATTCCCTGAGCCGGGGTGTGCATTTCTATCGTGAGGTACTACGAAAAATCCCCGGTTGACCTGCGCATTCAACAAATCGCCGAAATTGGACTAAGTTCTCCCTTTACGTAGGTGAGGGGGACGTCCATGAGCAGCTCCGCCGTACCGCCCGTGGTGCCGGGAGGCTCGCGCGCGCCCGTGCACGTCAACGTCCACACCTACCCGGCGCAGCTGCAGTACCCGCCGCGGACGTATCTCCTGTTCTCCGTTCTGGTGACCATTTTCTGCTTCTGGCCCACCGGAATCGTCGCCCTCGTGAGCGCGCTGCGCGTTAATTCCCTGTGGAAGACGCAGCAGCACGACAAGGCGCGGAAAGCTTCCCGGCGGGCGCGCAACTGGGGTCTCGTGACGCTCGCCATCGGTATCGTCGCCTGGGTGATCGTCGTGTTCTGGGCGAGCATCACCTACCTGAACCGGTAGCAACTTCACCCCCAGTTCATCACGTATCACACGATCGCCCCTCCTGTCTTCCCCGGGGTAGCGGGTAAAGTTCGCGGCTATGAGTGCGACACGGCGCAAGGGCTCCCGGGGTGGTCGTGCTGCGTCCCGCGCTGGAGGTCCCCCCGCAAGCAACGCGCTCACGTGGGCAGAGAGCCTCGCGGCCGGGGAGTCCGCGCCCAGCGCCAGCGCTCTCGAGTGGGCCGAAAGCCTCGCGGAGAGCGAGCCGGCTCCCAGCCCCTGGGGCAGCGCGAGCACCACGGCCCCCGCCCTCCCGGACACCACCACCGCCCCCGACGACGACGGCAGCTCTCCCTGGGGTCCGGTCCCGGCGCCCGTCGTCGCAGACGGTGAGGGAGACGGCGAAGCGAATCCCTGGGGCCCGGTGGTCACCACGGAACCGGCCACGACGCGCGGCCGCAGCAAGAACGTCGGCGGTAAGAGCGCCAAGGTCGCGAAGTCGAGGTCCAAGGGCAAGGGTGCCAAGTCCGGCACGAAGGGGGCGCCCAAGAGCGACCCCGCCCCCACCCCGGCCGGCGGTTTCCCGCTGAACGCGGGCCCGGTGGCCGACGTCGGCCCGGAGGCCGACGACGTCCCGCCCGCGGCACTTCCGGACGACGTCCCGCCCGCCCTGCCGAGCTCTGCGGGGTCACGCAAGAGCAAGGCCGAGTCCCGCAGGAGCAAGGCCGAGTCCCGCAAGAGCGAGGCCGAGCCGAAGGCGGGCCAGAAGCGCACCAGGGGCGGTATCCCCGTCCCGGACACCGCCCAGCAGAAGCGCATCAAGAAGACCCTGCGCCGTGGCCTGCCCAAGGTCCTGGACCGCCCGGTGGTGCTGGTGACGGCCGGCGTGGTCGCAGCCGTCCTCGGCCTGGGCACCGGCTGGGGGATGAGCCTGGTCGGGGGCGACGGCGCCCTCACGAGCGCGGAGGCCGCGTCCTGCGCACAGACACAGATGGCGTGGACGCAGGCCGCCAACGCGCAGTCGGCGATGGTCGAGGACGAGCCGGAGACCCTGCGCAAGGGGTTCATCAACGCCCGCAACGCCCTGGAGGGCGTGACGCCGCCCGAGGACATCGCCGAGGACTGGGCGATCGCCTTCACCTACTACTCGACGGTCGCGAACAACATCGAGAAGGTGAAGGCGAACGACGGCCCGGCCGTCAGCGCCGCTGTGGGTGGCGCGCAGGAGGAGCTCGACACCCAGGCGATGGTGGGCGCACTCGAACGCGTGCAGGCCTACGTGGCGTCCAACTGCCGCGGATAGCTCCGGCGGCTCGCCGCGCGGGCGTGACCGGCCCACCAGCAGGCGCGAGCCGCCCGTCTGGTAAGGGTGCGGAGTCTGCGGGCAGGATGGGCTCGTGCAGCCGCCCGTGACCGACCCCGCCCTCGTCGTCTCGCTCCGTGATGACCTGGTCTCCTCCGCCTACGACGTCGACGGCGTCGAGGACCTGCTCGGACCGCTCGCCGCGGCCGCGCTGCACCGGGAGCAGGCGCTGCCCGCTCGGCGGGCACTCGCCGCGGCGGTGGCCGGCAAGCCGCCGGCGGACCACGACCCGCGCGCGACCCTCGCCGCACTGTTCCTCCTGGGCGCCCCGGTGGAACGGTCGGCACTGGACCGGGCCCTCCCCGGCACGGGGACGGCGGGCGCCGAGCGCCTCGGCCTGGTCGCCGCGCAGGGCACGGTGGACGACGACGAGGTGCGCGCCGTCGCGGACCTGCGCCCCTACTCCTCGGTCGACGCCGTCGGCGACGCACGCTGGTGGCTCGCGTCCGACCTCGGCGAGCTGGCGACGGGCGGCCGCCTGGCGACCGACCACGTGCTCGGGGCCGGCGGCGCGTCCCTCACGCTGGCGCAGGTCACCGTGCGTAACCCGACCGGGCGGGTGCTCGACCTCGGCACCGGCTGCGGTGTCCAGGCCCTGCACGCGGCGCGGCACGCGGAGGGAGTGGTGGCGACCGACATCTCGCGGCGGGCGCTGGCGTTCGCGGAGTTCAACGTCGCGCTGAACGCCCGGTCCGGGACGGAGGTGGAGCTCCGGCACGGATCCATGCTGGAACCTGTGGCGGGGGAGCGGTTCGACCTCGTGGTCTCGAACCCGCCGTTCGTCATCACGCCCCACGCGGGCGCGGCCGGCCGGGCGGTCGCCGACGCTCTGGGCGACTACGAGTACCGCGACGGCGGCCGGGCGGGCGACGACCTGGTCAGGGACCTGGTCCTCGGCGTCGGCGGCGTGCTCGCGCCGGGTGGCGTCGCGCAGCTCCTCGGCAACTGGGAGCACCGGCGGGGCGAGCCGTGGACGGAGCGCGTCGGCGCGTGGCTCGACGGCGCGGGCCTCGACGGCTGGATCATCCAGCGTGAGGTCCTCGACCCCGCCGAGTACGCCGAGACGTGGATCCGGGACGGCGGCACCACACCCGACCGCGAACCCGATGCCTGGGCCGCCGCGTACGGCGCGTGGCTCGACGACTTCGCGTCCCGGGACGTCGAGGCCGTGGGCTTCGGGATCGTGACCCTTCGGCGTCCGGCGTCCGGGGCGCCCACGCTCCGGCGGCTCGAGGAGCACACCGGATCGGTCCGCCAGCCGCTGGGGGCGCACATCGCGCGCAGCCTCGCCGGCCACGACTGGCTCGCGTCCCGCGACGACGCGCACCTGGCCGCAGCGCACCTGGTCACGGCGGCGGATGTCACGGAGGAGCGCTACCTGACGCCGGGCGAGGCCGACCCGAACGTCGTGATCCTGCGGCAGGGAGACGGGCTGGGCCGCGGGGTCCAGGCGTCGAGCCCGCTCGCTGCCCTGGTCGGTGCGTGCGACGGCGAGCTGACGGTGGGGCAGATCGTCGGCGCGCTCGCCTCGCTGTTCGACGTTCCGGTGGACGCCCTGGCCACCGAGCTGCTCCCGGCAGTACGCGGGCTGGTCCGTGACGGTTTCCTGGCGGAGTGACGCTCGATCGTCAGGATCTGCCCCGCACGCGGTGACCGGTCCGTTTCCGGGACGTAACGGTCAGTCGCTCACGCCGATAAATCTTGTCCGGAACAGAGACATCCGCGCCTATGGCAGATACTTTCCACCGTGTGGAACTCGACATGCGGCACTTGAGGATGGTTGTCGCTGTTGCTGAGTCGGGCAGCGTCACGAAGGCGGCCGCTGCCCTCGGCATCGCGCAGCCGGCGTTGACTGCGCAGCTCAACCGCATCGACCGGTCGCTGGGCGGGAACGTTTTCGTCCGCGACCGCTTCGGCGCGCGCCCGACCGAGCTCGGTGAGCTGATACTCCGGCACGCCCGTGTGCTGCTCCCGGCCATGGCCGCCCTGGCGGACGACGCCGAGCGGCTCGTCAACGGCGACGTCGCGCACGGGGAGACGGTCCGCGTGGGCATCACCGGGACCGCGCTGGGCGGCCTGTTCGTCAACCAGCTGCACATTGCGATCCCGGGCGCCCAGGTCACGACGGCCATGCCCCACCTTCCGGACGACGTCGCGTCCCGGCTCGCCCGCGGCACCATCGACGTCGGGCTCGTCGGGATGTGCTCCGACGTCTCGCCGCCCGCGGCCGTGGAGGTCGCGTGGACGCGGGTCTGTACCGACCCGATGTTCGTCCTGATCGACGAGCACCATCCGTACGCGGGCAAGCCCGAGGTCTCGCTCGCCGAGCTGTCCGAGGAGCAGTGGCTCTGCGTGCCGTCGCACGGCTGCCTCGAGGAGTGCTTCGTGTCGGCTTGTGTGCGCGCGGGCTTCACGCCGCGCGGCATGGGCGACGCCGAGTGGACCACCGCCGTCGACCAGGTGCGGGCGGGGCGGGCCGTCGCGCTCGTGGAACCCGGGCAGCTCGACCCGCCCGGCGTCGTGACGGTCCCCCTCGCGGGGGCGCCCCTGCGGCGCACCCACTACCTGGGGTGGCGGCACGACGCCGACCTGCGCGTGGACCTGGAGGCCGTCGAGGGTGCCGCCCACCGCGCGCACCGGGACGCCGTCCGGCGCAGCCCGCAGTACGAGCAGTGGCTGGCGATGTACGGCATGCTCGGCTGACTCCCCGACGTGTCAGACGTGCAGGTCACCGGGGTGACCCGTACGTCTGACCGGTTGCGCGTTGACAAGCCCTTACGTGGTTTGCCCTCCATAGGAAATATGTATGACCTGAGTGTGATCTGGGCGGGACGTCCGACTCCTCCTACAGTGTCGCTGCGGGTGAAAAATCACTCGTGGGTGGAATTTCACCCGCTCTACGACACAAGGAGTCGCTGGAGATGAGACGCACTTCCCTCCGGGGTCTTGCCGTGGCAACCGCCACCGTGGGCCTCTTTGCCGGCACCATCAACGCCGTCGCCGTCGCTGGACCGTCCGCCGTCGAGACCGCACGAGCGGGCTACGCGCCAGGTCTGGTCGCCGCAATGGAGCGCGACCTGAACCTGAGCACGGCCGACGCCGTCGCTCAGATCGAGGCCCAGGAGATCCTGGCCGGTACGCAGCGCAGCCTGGAGAAGTCGCTCGGTGCCTCTTACGGCGGGGCCTGGGTCGAGGGCACGGACGCCCTCCACGTCGCCGTGACCGATGCCGCCGAGGCCGCCGACGTCCGTGCGGCCGGGGCCACCCCCGTCACCGTCGACAACTCGCTCGAGGCGCTCGACGCCTGGACGGCGGACCTGGACGGTGCGCTGACCGGGTCCGACGTGACCTCGTACCACGTGGACGTGGAGACCAACGAGATCGTGATCGACGTGGTCGACGGCGCCGCTGCCGACGTCAAGGCCGCTGTGGCCGAGGCGGGCGTTCCCGCCTCCGCGGTCACCCTGAACGAAGCGACGGAGCGGCCTCGGACGTTCGCCGACGTGATCGGTGGCGAGGCCTACTTCATCAACGGCAGCTCGCGCTGCTCGGTCGGGTTCGCGGTCACGGGCGGCTTCGTCTCGGCCGGCCACTGCGGGTCCGTGGGCGCCACGGCGAGCGAGCCGTCCGGAACCTTCGAGGTCTCTTCCTTCCCGGGTGACGACTACAGCTTCGTCTCGGTCGACTCGGACACCCCGGTCGGCGTGGTGGACGACTACGCCGGCGGCACCGTGGCCGTCGAGGGCTCGTCTCCGGCCGCCGTCGGCGCCTCGGTCTGCCGCTCGGGCTCCACGACCGGCTGGCACTGCGGCACCATCGAGGCGCTCAACGCCACGGTGAACTACGCCGAGGGCAGTGTCTCCGGCCTCATCCAGACCGACGTCTGCGCCGAGCCGGGTGACTCGGGCGGCTCGCTGCTCGCGGGCTCGCAGGCCCAGGGCATGACCTCCGGCGGCTCGGGCAACTGCTCCTCCGGTGGCCAGACCTTCTTCCAGCCGGTGGGCGAGGCACTGAGCGCCGCGGGGGTCTCGCTGCTGACCAACTGATCGAACCGCGCTAGCGACCGACGTCCGGTCGGTCGAGGAGCGGGTAGGGACTTCCCCTACCTGCTCCTCGGCATGCCCGCATATCCTCCCGATATGTCCCAAAAGGTATCTGGGAGTTCGCTGGAAGCGACCCTACGCTTTGCCGCACTGGGTGAATTCATTGCCCCGACGACAAGGAGTCGCTGGACATGAGACGCACATCCTTCAGAGCGATCACCGTGGCTACAGCCGCTGCGACGCTCCTCGCCGCCAGCATCACCGCCGCTACCGCGGGTGCAGCCGCCGGATCCGACAAGCCCGATGTCTCCGGCTACGCGCCGGGCATGGTCGCCGCGATGGAGCGCGACCTGGGTCTGACGACCGCGCAGGCCGTGGACCGGATCAAGACCGACGAGGCGCTGTCGGAGAAGCAGCACGCCATCGCCAAGGCCCTCGACCAGGGCTACGCCGGCGCCTGGGTGGACGGCACCGAGCTGTTCGTCGCGGTCACCGACAAGGCCGGCGCGGCCGAGGTCCGCGCCGCCGGTGCCACCGCGGTCACCGTCGACAAGTCCCTGAGCAAGCTCGACCGGCTGGCCGCCAAGGCCTTCCGGGCGGCGCCGGACGCCGAGGTCGCGGGCGCCTACGTGGACGTCGAGTCCAACACCGTGGTCATGGAGGTCGCCGAGGGCGCGAAGGCCTCCGTCGCCGCCGCCGTCGAGCAGGCCGGGATCCCGGCGGGCTCCGTGTCTCTCGTCGAGGTCGCCGAGATGCCGCGCACGTTCATCAACGTGATCGGCGGCAACGCCTACTACATCGGCGGGTCCCGCTGCTCGGTCGGCTTCGCGGCCACCAGCGGCTTCGTCACCGCCGGCCACTGCGGCAACGTCGGCAACACCACGACCAGCCCCAGCGGGACCTTCCGGACCTCGTCGTTCCCGGGCAACGACTACGCCTACGTGAACACCGGCACGGACGACACCCCGATCGGCGCGGTCAACAACTACAACGGCGGAACGGTCAACGTCGCGGGCTCCACCGCTGCCGCCGTCGGCGCCACCGTCTGCCGCTCGGGCTCCACGACCGGCTGGCACTGCGGCACCATCCAGGCGCTGAACGCGTCGGTCACCTACGCCGAGGGCACCGTCAACGGCCTGATCCGCACCAACGTGTGCGCCGAGCCGGGCGACTCCGGCGGCTCGCTGCTCGCCGGTACGCAGGCGCAGGGCATGACCTCGGGCGGTTCCGGCAACTGCTCCTCCGGCGGCACCACGTACTTCAACCCGGTGAACGAGGCCCTCAGCGCCGCGGGCGTTTCGCTCGTCACCGGCGGGGGCGGCACCACGCCCACCGGCTGCACGGGCGAGGAGACGGCGTTCAGTGGCTCGCTGAGCAGCGGCGGCTACGCCTTCAAGCCGGGCGCCACCGGCTTCTCGGCGCTGACGGGCACGATCGAGGGTTGCCTCGACGGGCCTTCTGGGGCCGACTTCGACCTCTACCTGCAGAAGGCGAGCAACGGCTCCTGGACCACGGTGGCCCAGGGGATCACCTCGTCGCCTGACGAGAGCGTGACCTACTCGGGCACGTCCGGCACCTACCGCTGGGTCGTCGACGCGTACTCGGGCTCCGGCTCGTACACGGGCGGCTACTCGACCACCCCGTGACAACCGGTCGTTGAGTGCGGGATCTTCGCCCGTCAAACTTGATCTGAAGGGCGAAGATCCCGCACTCAACGGCGGGTCAGGGGCGGGCTGTGGACTGGCGGACCACCAGCAGCAGCGCGAACGAGGCCAGGGTCACCGCGATCACGCCCAGCATCCCGCCCATGTAAGCGGTCAGGTCGCCACCGAAGGGCAGCCCCCAGCCGTAGCCGCGGACGCTGCCGAGCGCACCGATCGCCAGCGCTCCCGTGGCGGCCGTGCCGAGCAGCAGCAGGCCGACGACGCCGGACGTCCCCGGCTCCAGCGCACTCCGCCCCAGGCCCGCGCCCCGCCCCAGGCCGGCCTGCGGCTCGTCCAGGGACGACGGCGAGCTCAGCGCGCAGACGCCCGCGCTCCAGGCGAGCACCACGAGGACCGCGGCGACGACGTCGGACGGCCGGTGCCACTGCCCGATCAGCGTCGATACGCCGGTGGCCGCCGTGTAGGCGGCGCCCGCCACCGCGACCACGGGCCGCCAGCGCCGGGGAACGGCGATGAGGAGGCCCGCGGCGACGGACGCGGCGACTGTGGTGTGCCCGCTGGGCAGGGTGTTGATGTCGGCCCGCGGGACGTCGAGCAGCGCGGGCCGGTCGAGGACCGCGTGCTTGAGCAGCTGGGTCGTGAGGTTGGAGCCGGCCACCAGGATCGCAACCTGCGCCGCGAGCCACCAGCGACCGCGGGCGAGCGCGAGGATCACGGCGACCGCGAGGCCGAGCCCGACGAACGTGTTCGACACCACACCGAGCACCGGCTCCGCGAGCTCCCAGAGCACGCCCTTGCCGTTGACGGCGCCCTCGAGCGCGAGCTGGTCGGCACGCTGGCCACGCTCCGAGACGACCAACGTGTCCCACGTGGCCCACACGCCCCACAGTGCGAGCACCGCTACGACACTTGCGAGGATGCGGGGGCGCAGGCGCGGCTGGAGCCCGGGCACTCGCGCCGGGGTCGGGCGGCCGCCCGCGTCGTCCGACGGCGGGGGCGGGCCCGGCGGCGTCGGGCGAGGTGCAGGCGGCCGGACCGGGCGGGTCCTGCGAGCCTTGGATGCGGGCGCGGCGGGCGGTGTGTAACCCTTGGCCGTACCGACGACGCGACCCCGTGCGGGCTGCGGGAGGTCAGGCAGCGGGAGGGTACGGTCCGTCATAGGCTCAACCGTAGGGGACCAGCCTGAAGAGACCGTGTGCCTGATGTGACGCTCCGCTGTCGTTCACGCCACGGGTGAAAATCACCACGGTCATGTGAAACCGCCGGGCAACCGGCTGTCGGCCCGGATAGGGTGCGATCCGTTGCGCCTGGCGTACCGTGAACTCTCCAACGCCGCTCGGCGCCCTCCCCCAGACCCCGCAGGAAGCAGGCAGGACCGGATGTCCCAGGCACGCAAGCTCGTGATCGTGGAGTCGCCCACGAAGGCTCGCAAGATCCAGAGCTACCTCGGCGACGACTACGAGGTCGAAGCCAGCGTCGGGCATATTCGCGACCTCCCGCAGCCCAAGGACCTGCCGGCGGAGATGAAGAAGGGCCCCTACGGCAAGTTCTCCGTGGACGTTGACAACGGGTTCGATCCGTACTACGTGGTCCACGCGGACAAGAAGAAGAAGGTCAGCGAGCTCAAGAAGGCCCTCAAGGACGCCGACGAGCTCTTCCTCGCGACCGATGAGGACCGCGAGGGCGAGGCCATCGCCTGGCACCTGATCCAGGAGCTCAAGCCCAAGGTCCCCGTCAAGCGCATGGTGTTCCACGAGATCACCCGCGACGCGATCCTCCGCGCCCTGGAGAACACGCGCGAGCTGGACCAGGACCTCGTGGACGCTCAGGAGACGCGGCGCATCCTCGACCGCCTGTACGGCTACGAGGTGTCGCCGGTGCTGTGGCGCAAGGTGCGCCAGGGCCTGTCGGCGGGTCGTGTGCAGTCGGTGGCGACGCGTCTGGTGGTCGAGCGGGAGCGCGAGCGCATGGCGTTCGTCTCAGCGGACTACTGGGACGTCGCGGGCACCTTCGCGGTCACCGACGGTTCGCCCGACGACGGCGTCGCCTCGGGCCAGCCCTCCTTCCGGGCCCGGCTCACCCAGCTCGCGGGCGACAAGGTCGCCTCGGGCCGCGACTTCGACGACCGTGGGCGGCTCAAGGTCCGCACCGGCGTGGTGCAGCTCAGCGAAGGGGCCGCCCGCGCCGTCGTCGCCGGCCTGGAGAACGCCGACTTCGCCGTCCGCAGCCTGGAGACCAAGCCGTACACGCGCCGTCCGGCCGCGCCGTTCACCACCTCCACGATGCAGCAGGAGGCGGGCCGCAAGCTACGGATGTCGTCGCGTCAGGCGATGCGCACCGCGCAGGGTCTGTACGAGAACGGCTACATCACCTACATGCGTACCGATAGCCCTTCCCTCTCCAAGGAGGCGACGGACGCCGCGCGCCGTCAGGCCGCCGAGCTGTACGGGCCCGAGTACGTGCCGGGCGCGCCCCGCCTGTACGCCAGCAAGTCGAAGGGCGCCCAGGAAGCGCACGAGGCGATCCGCCCCGCGGGCGACTCCTTCCGCACGCCCGCGCAGGTCGCCGGCGAGCTCAGCGGCGACCAGTTCCGCCTCTACGAGCTCATCTGGAAGCGCACCGTCGCGTCGCAGATGGCCGACGCGAAGGGCTCGACGGCGTCCGTCCGGCTCGGCGCCGTCATCGTGGGTGGCGAGCAGGACGGCAACGAGGCGGTGTTCTCGGCGTCGGGCACCGTGATCTCGTTCCGCGGCTTCCTCGCGGCCTACGAGGAGAGCGCGGACGCGGACACCGAGGCGGCCGAGGGCGCCGCCGCGGCGAAGGAGACGCGCCTGCCGACGATGGCCGAGGGCGACGCCCTGATCGGCACCGACCTGGCCGCGGACGGCCACTCCACGTCGCCGCCCGCGCGGTACACGGAGGCGTCGCTGGTCAAGGCGCTGGAGGAGCGCGGCATCGGCCGCCCGTCCACGTACGCCGCGACGATCTCGACCATCCAGGACCGCGGCTACGTGATCACGCGCGGCCAGGCGCTGGTGCCGACCTGGCTCGCGTTCGCGGTGATCCGCCTGCTGGAGGAGCACTTCGACCGGCTCGTCGACTACGACTTCACGGCCACCATGGAGGCCGACCTCGACCAGATCGCCGCCGGGTCGCGCGAGCGGGTGGCGTGGCTGAAGGAGTTCTACTTCGGCGAGGCGCCGGGCAACCTCGGTACGTCGGACCCGCTCGGCGTGGACAGCGAAGGCGGCGGCCTGCGCGCGCTCGTGGCGAACCTCGGCGAGATCGACGCAGCGGCGATCAACTCCGTGGACATCGGTGAGGGAATCCGCGTGCGGGTGGGCCGTTACGGCCCGTACCTCGAGGACCTCGCGGCCGAGGTCGAGGAGGGCAAGACGCCGCCTCGCGCCTCGGTGCCCGACGACGTGGCGCCCGACGAGCTGACCGTCATCAAGGCCCGCGAGCTGCTCGCCGCCGGGGCCGACGACGGCCGCGTGCTCGGTGTGCACCCGGAGACCGGCAACCCGATCGTCGCCAAGAACGGCCGCTACGGCCCGTACGTGACGGAGCAGCTGCCCGAGCCGGACCTCGACCCGGACCTGTCGGCCGCGGCGAAGAAGCGGGCGCTGGCCGCACTGCCCAAGCCGAAGACCGCGTCGTTGCTCAAGACGCAGTCGCTCGACTCGGTGTCGCTGGAGGACGCCCTGCAGCTCATGTCGCTGCCGCGCGTCGTGGGTGTGGACCCGGAGTCGGGCGACGAGATCACCGCGCAGAACGGCCGCTACGGCCCGTACCTGAAGAAGGGCACGGACTCCCGCACCCTGCCGTCCGAGGAGGCCATGTTCACGGTCACTCTCGACGAGGCGCTGGAGATCTACAAGCAGCCCAAGCGGGGTCGCGGGCGGACGGCGGCACCGCCCCTGCGTGAGCTCGGGGACGACCCGAACAGCGGCAAGCCGATCCAGGTCAAGGACGGCCGGTTCGGCCCGTACGTGACCGACGGTGAGACCAACCGGACCTTGCCGCGGGACGTCACCCCGGAGTCGGTCACCGCAGAGCGCGCGATCGAGCTGCTGGCGGAGAAGCGCGCCCAGGGCCCGGCCAAGAAGCGCACCACGCGGTCGACGGTGGCCAAGAAGCCTGCGGCGAAGAAGGCCCCGGCGAAGAAGCCGGCCGCCAAGAAGTCGTCGGCGTCGAACAAGTAGCACGTGTCAGACGTGCGGGGCACCCCGGTGACCTGCACGTCTGACACGCGCGGACCGGATGGCTCACCAGGCGGGGCCTGCTCACCGGGCGCACGATGGGCATATGGCCGACAACGAGCAGAGCATCACGCCGATGACCGAGGACGAGTGCTGGGAGTTCCTCTCGATGCAGCCCATCGGGCGGCTCGGCACTGCCGTCGCGGGAGAGCCCGAGATCTTCCCGCTGAACTTCGCCACGGCGGACCGGACCATCTACTTCCACACCATCCCCGGCACCAAGGTCGCGGAGGTCGCGATCAACGAGAAGGTCGCCTTCGAGGTCGATCAGTGGGGTCCGGAGATCGCGTACAGCGTCGTCGTGAAGGGCACCGCGGAGATCCTGGAGACCGACGCCGACATCGCCGCGGCCGAGTCGACCAACCTGATCAGCTACCTGGACGACACGAGGGACACCTGGGTGCGGATCACGGCCACCCAGGTGACAGGCCGGCGTCTGCGGCGCTGAGTACCGACTTGTCAGACGTACAGGCCACCCGAGTGACTTGTGTGCCTGACAAAGTCGGTCGACCGGTCGATGTGGGTGGTCGCGGTTAGGGTTGCCGCGTGAACGCACCGGGCTACTTCATCTCCTTCGAGGGCGGCGAGGGCGTCGGCAAGTCGACGCAGTCACGCCTCCTCGGCGACTGGCTGGCCGACCTGACCGGCCGCGAGGTCGTGCTCACGTTCGAGCCGGGTGGTACCGCGCTCGGCAAGGAGCTGCGGGCCGCGGTCATGCACGGCCAGGACATGGGCCCGCGGGCCGAGGCGCTGATCTACGCGGCCGACCGCGCCCACCACGTCGAGACCGTGGTGCGGCCGGCGCTGGGACGCGGCGCCGTCGTGATCACCGACCGCTACATCGACTCCTCCGTCGCCTACCAGGCGGGCGGCCGCGATCTGCCCGACCACGAGGTGGAGCACCTCTCCCTGTGGGCCACCAAGGGCCTGCGGCCGGACATCACGATCCTGCTCGACCTCGAGCCAGGGGCGGCCGCCACGCGCCGTGCCGCCGCCGAGGGCAAGGGTGCGCTGGACCGTCTGGAACGCGCGGGTCTCGAGTTCCACACCCGCGTCCGGGACACGTTCCTCCAGCGCGCGGCGGCGGACCCGGAGCACTGGGTGATCATCGACGCCAGCGCGCCGATCGATGACATCCAGGGACAGATCCGGGTGGACCTCTCGGCCCGGCTGGGTCTCACGCCCGTCGTCGCCGAGGCCAGCAGCCTCCCCACGCCCGGCGAGCCCGCCGCGCCTGCCGCGCCCGCCGCGCCCGGCGACACCGGCGACGAGGAGGCCTCATGACGGTGTGGGACGACGTCGTCGGCCAGGAGTCCGCCGTCGCCGCGCTCCAAGGGGCCGTGGCGAACCCGGCCGCGATGACGCACGCGTGGCTGGTGACCGGGCCGCCGGGATCGGGCCGGTCCGTCGCCGCGCGGGCGTTCGCGGCGGCGCTGCAGTGCCCGCAGGGCGGCTGCGGCGTGTGCCATGCGTGCACCACCACCATGGCGGGTACCCACCCGGACGTGACGCTGCTGGCCACCGAGAAGGTGGTCATCGCGATCGACGAGGTGCGCGACCTGATCATGACGGCGTCCCGGTCGCCCTCCGGCGGGCGATGGCGCGTGATCATCATCGAGGACGCCGACCGCATGGCCGAGCGCACCACCAACGTGCTGCTCAAGACCATCGAGGAACCGCCGCCGCACACGGTGTGGGTGCTGTGCGCGCCGTCGGTCCAGGACGTGCTGCCGACCATCCGGTCGCGCTGCCGCGCCGTGGTCCTGCGCGTCCCGCCGCCGCAGGCGGTCGCGGACCTGCTGGTGCGGCGCGACGGTGCGGACCCCGCGGTGGCGCTGAGCGCGGCCCGCGCGGCCCAGAGCCACGTCGGCCTCGCGAAGCGCCTGGCGCGCGACGCCGGGGCGCGCGAGCGGCGCACCGCCGTGCTGAGCATCGCCCGGCGCATCCGCGGCGTCGGCGACGCGGTGCTCGCCGCGGGCGAGCTCGTGGACGTGGCCAAGGCGGAGGCGGTGTCGGCCACGCAGGAACGGGACGCGGCCGAGAAGGCCGAGCTGCTGCGTGCCCTCGGTGTGGCCGACGGCGAGACGCTGCCGCCCCGCCTGCGCTCGCAGCTCAAGCAGCTGGAGGACGACCAGAAGCGGCGCGCCACCCGGCACCAGCGCGACGTGCTCGACCGCGCGATGGTGGACCTGCTCTCGCTGTACCGGGACGTGCTCGTGGTGCAGCTCGGCGCGGAGGTCGACCTGGTGAACGCGGAGCTAGCCGAGACGGTGCGCTCCCTCGCCGCCGACTCGACCCCCGAGCAGACGGTGCGCCGGATGGACTCGATAGGGGTCGCCCGGACGCGCCTGGACGGCAACGTCGCGCCGCTGCTGGCGCTGGAGGCGATGGCGATAGCCTTGCGTCCGCAAGGGTGAGCGCCGTCCGCTCTGGTCCCGCACCTGTGAAGATTTGGCGCGGGTGAAGATGAACCACCGAGGCACATTGTCCCGATTGCCGTCCCTGGTTAGAGTGCGGGACGCCCCCAGAGCTTTTCCGTGCGACAAGGAGTCCACCGCCCGATGAGGATCCTCCTGCTGGTCTCAGCCTTCAACGGTCTCACCCAGCGGGTCTGGTGTTCCCTGCGGGAACAGGGGCATGACGTCGGTGTCGAGCTGGCCCCGACCTTCGAGTCGGGCGTCGCCATGACGCGCGCCGTCGAGCGTGCCGACCCTGACCTGATCCTGTGCCCGTTCCTCAAGCACCGCGTGCCGGACACGATCTACGACCGCTGGCCGACAGTCATCGTGCACCCGGGACCGGTCGGAGACCGTGGCCCCTCGTCGCTCGACCACGCGATCCGCGACGGCAGGGAACGGTGGGGTGTCACCGCGCTGTCCGCCGTCGAGGAGCTGGACGCCGGCCCCGTGTGGGCGACGGCGGTCTTCGACATGCCCGACCAGCCGATCGCCAAGAGCGCGCTCTACAACAGCCGCGTCGCGGACGCGGCGATGGCCTGCATCGGCGAGGTGGTGCGCAAGGTCGCCGACGGCGAACGGCCCATCCCGGCGGAGGCCTGCCTGCGGATCGTGCCCGTCGACGGTGAGCTGCCGCTGCTGCGCCGCGAGGACTTCCGCATCGACTGGAGCCGCCCCGCCACCGAGCTGGAACGCCTCGTCGCCGCGGCCGACGGCGCCCCCGGCGCCCCCGCCGGCGTGAACGGGAGGTCGGTCTGCGTGTTCGACGCCGTCGCGTCGCCCGAGCACACCGGAGCCGCGCCCGGCACCGTGGTGGGCCGCAACCTCGACGCCGTGGCGATCGCCTGCGGCGTCGGCACGCTCTGGGTCGGCTACGCCGCCGAGCTGAGCGGCCGCCGGGGTGCCAAGCTCCCGGCCGCGCAGGTGATCGACGCGAGCAACGCCCCGTTCCGGCGCGTCCCCGACGCCCTGGCCGAGACGACGTACGTGCGCGACGGCGCCGTCGGCTACCTCACGATCCGCTCGTACAGCGGGGCCATGTACACCGAGCAGTGCCGCCGCCTGACCAGCGCAGTGGAGAAGGCCCTCACGGAGGACACGCGGGTGCTGGTCATCAAGGGCACCGAGCACGCGTTCTCCAACGGGATCCACCTGGGCACCGTCGACGCGTCGCCGGACCCGGCCGCCGAGGCCTGGGACAACATCTGCGCCATCGACGAGCTGTGCCTCGCCATCGCCACCGCCGAGCAGCTCACCGTCGCCGCGTTCACCGCGAACGCCGGCGCGGGCGGCGTCATGGCCGGCCTCTGCGCGGACGTCACGCTCGCCCGCGAGGGCGTCGTCCTCAATCCGTACTACGACATGGGGATCTACGGCTCCGAGCTGCACTCGTGGAGCGTCCCGGCGCGCGTCGGGGACCACCGCGCGTCGCTGCTCCTGAACCGCAAGCTGCCGATCTCGGTGGCCGAGGCGGCCCGCATCGGTCTGATCAGCGCCGTCGGGCCGCGGGAGTGGGGCGAGTTCAACACCTGGCTTTCCTCCGCCGCCCAAGGCTATGAGGAGCCCGCCACGCTCGGCTGGATGCTCGCCGCCCGTGCGGAGCGCCGGGCGACGGACCGGCCGCTGTCGTACTACCAGACCATCGAGCTGGCGGAGATGGCGCGGGACTTCTTCGACGACCGCAACGCCTTCTCCGTGCACCGCCGCGCCTTCCTGCGCAAGACCGCCGCGGACGCCACCCCGGAGAAGCTGCGCTTCTCCTCGGCGCGCGTGTGAGTCCTACGCGTCGGGGGTGAAGTGCAAGATCCACACCGCCCGCCACATGACACGGGTGGAGGGGCCGCAGTCGCGGCCCCTCCACCAGGTGGATTTCAGCGGCGAGTGGAAGGATCTGGGCATGAAGATCAGGCGGATGGACCGGTCCGGCGTCACGACGCGGGCTATGGCACGTGCGGGTATGACGGCCCTGGGCCTCGGCATGACGGCGGCGCTCGCGCTATCGGGATGCGCGCAGTCCGACGTCGGAGGGTCTGAGGCGGGCACGTCGACCACGACCACCTCCCCGACCCCGGAGGACAGCGACACGCCGAGCCCCAGCCCTTCGGACGGCACGGGTGACGACGCCGGCGAGGGCGACGTGCCGGTGGAGGCCGCCGACATGGAGATCGCGGCGGGCAACTCCGGGCGCGGCCTGCCGCCCGGACTGGAGGGGAACACCGACTCGACGGTCGGCGTCGCCTGGGCCCCCGTGGAGGGTCTGCTGTACGTCGTGACCAACGGTTCGAGCTCGTGCCCCACCTACGCGGAGCCCAAGGCGACCATGGGCGGGGGCAGCAAGGACGCGAAGGTCGCCGCCGCGGACGGCGTGCTCTCGGTGCGCCTGACGCCGCCGAGCGAGGGCATCTGCACCATGGACTTCGTGCCGACCACCACAGTCGTCGAGGTGCCGGCGGAGTCGGACACCGGCGACGAGATACCGGTCATGCTGGGCGACAAGGGCCAGGTCCAGCTGCTGCCCCGGACCGCTGAGGGCAGCCCTGGACCGGTCGCCTGGCTCGACTCGTGAGGGTCGCGTGTCGGTTCGCCAACGGGTAAGAAATCTTCCCGGCACAACCGGTAGGTTGTCCGGGTGATTCGCCCCGCCCGCCGTCGTCAGCCTGCGGCCGTCGTCGCCACCCTGCTCACCACCGTCCTCCTCCTCGCCGCCTGCGGTGCACCTCCCAAGGTGCAGACGGCGCTGGAGGACGTGGGCAAGTCGGACGGCTCGGCGACGGAGGGCGCCCCGGAGGGCTTCGAGGACTACTACGGCCAGTCGCTGGAGTGGACCGAGTGCGGCGAGGGCTTCCAGTGCGCCACGGCGTCGGCGCCGCTCTCCTGGCAGGACGCCGGGGCGGGCAGCATCGAGGTAGCGCTCAAGCGAATCCCCGCCTCGGGGCAGAAGGTGGGCTCGCTGCTGGTCAACCCGGGCGGGCCGGGCGGGTCGGGCGTCGACTTCGTGAGCGATCCGGCGCGGTTCGGGCAGTCGCTGCGCTCCTCGTTCGACATCGTGGGCTTCGACCCCCGCGGTGTCGGGCAGTCGACGCCGGTCGAGTGCTACGACGACGCGGGCAAGGACGAGTTCCTCAGCACGGACTACCCCTACACGCCGGAGGGCCTGGCCGACCGGCAGGACGCCGTCCGGGCCTGGGGCCAGGCCTGCGCCGAGAACACGGGCCCGTTGCTCGGGAAGGTGGACACGCAGTCGGCCGCGCGCGACATGGACATGCTCCGCGCCGCGCTGGGCGACGACGAGCTCAACTACCTCGGCTTCTCCTACGGCACCCAGCTCGGCGCCACCTACGCCGGCCTGTTCCCGGACCGCGCCGGGCGCCTCGTGCTCGACGGCGCCCTCGACCCCACGCTGAGTTCGGACGAGGTGGCGCTGCAGCAGGCAGAGGGCTTCGAGAGCGCGCTGCGCGCCTACGTGACGGACTGCCAGGCGAGCAGCGAATGCCCACTCACCGGCGACGTCACCAGCGGCCTGCAGCAGATCCAGGCGATCGTCGAGGACGCGGAACCCAACCCCATCCCGACGTCGTCCGATCGCTCGGTGACCAAGAAGCTCGCGTTCTACGGCGTGGCCGTGACGATGTACGACGAGGCGTCCTGGTCGTTCCTCACGCAGGCCCTGCAGGAGGTCCTCTGGGAGGGCACCGGCGACGACCTGCTCTACCTGGCGGACGTCTACAACGACCGGAGCGAGGACGGCACGTTCAAGTCCAACAGCGAGGAAGCCTTCCGCGCGATCAACTGCGCCGACGCCCGCGCCGAGGAGGACATGGGCAAGATGCAGCAGCTCGCGGCCCAGATCCGGGAGGCAGCGCCCACGCTCGGCGAGTCGTTCGGGTACTCCGGCATCGAGTGCACGGACTGGCCCTACCCGCCGGCGAAGCAGGAGTTCGACCCGACCGCGAAGGGCGCGCCGCCGATCCTCGTCGTCGGCACCACCAACGACCCCGCCACCCCGTACCGCTGGGCCGAGTCGCTCGCTAAGACGCTCTCATCGGGCCTCCTCGTCACGTACGAGGGCGAGGGGCACACGGCGTACGGGCGGTCGAACACCTGCATCGCGGAGGCAGTGGAGGACTACCTCGTGGAGGGCACCGTGCCGCAGGACGGCCTCACCTGCTGAGCCGTCGTCGACCCCGATTCGCGGGGTCGAGCACGTCACACGGTTTCGCTTTGAAACCTGGGCCTTCCATTGGGTACAGTGAGGGCCGCTCACCGATCCGGTTCTGCCGGCTCGCGGTGTGCACGCCGCCTTAGCTCAGTCGGTAGAGCGATTCACTCGTAATGAATAGGTCATCGGTTCGATTCCGATAGGCGGCTCAGTGGGCGTAAGCCCAGGTCAGACCCCTGAAGTCATCCGGCTTCGGGGGTTTTGTCATTCCCCTCGACATCGGCAGATGCCCCCGTGGTGCCCCCGATCTTCCCTGCGGCGCTCCACAGGTTGTCGTCGATCAGGTGCCCGTACAGGTCGCCCAGCGCGTCATGGGGCACGCGGTAGGTCGTGGGGTTGGATTCTCGGCGCCGTCGCTCGTCGCCTTGGGTCAACTTGCCGCCGGCCGGGTCACGCGACAAACGCCTCCGGCGCAAGGCGGCCCCACAGCACGAAGCCGATCAGGACGAGGTAGCCCAGGTCCGCCACCATCAGCTTGTACTCGTGCCGACTGATGCGGGTGACCACCGCACCGACCATGATCATGGCCAGACCTAGGGCGGCCAGGGGCACCAGCTCCGGCGCGATGCCGAGCGCGGCGGGCAGGATCAGGCCGAGGCCGCCGAGCACCTCGAGCACCCCGATGGCCTTGATGCTGCCGGGCTTGAAGTCCTCGACCCATCCCGCGGCGGTTCCGGTCGCCGCGATCTTCTCCTTGCTCATGATCAGCTTGAGGCTGCCGCCGACCACGTAGGCGAGGGCCAGCAGCCCCGCAACTATCCACAGCGCGATATTCATCCGGTTCTCCTCGACGGTCGGTCACTGTCTGCACCGCCGACGATGGAGACGGCCGGTGTGTGACAGCGCGGCCGCACGGGCCACCGGCGCGGGCTATCCCTCTGGTGCCGGGACAGGTTCCTCGGCCGCGCGGCTCACGGCCTCCCACTCCTTCCAGGTCCGACGCCGTTCGTCGGTGACGTCGAACGCGATGTCGTAGGCCGTGCCGCCCAGGAGGAGCCGCCGCGGCGGACGAGGGCTGGCGACCAGCTCGAGGATCGCCTTGGCGGCCCGCTTTGGGTCGCTGTCAACGCTGTTCTCCGCGAACTGCGCTGCCAGCCGGTCGCGCAGAGGGTCGTAATCCGGGACCGGCGTAGCGGTGTCCATGGCGGTGTAGAGGTTGGTCCAGTACCCACCCGGCTGGACGATGGTCACGTGGACGCCGAAGTCGGCGAGCTCGTAGGCGACCGCCTCGCTCAGGCCCTCGAGCGCGAACTTGCTCGCGCTGTACAGGCCGGTGCCGGCGAACCCCGCCAGGCCGCCGATGCTGGAGATCTGGATGAGGTGGCCCGACCCCTGCCGGCGTAGCACCGGAGCGACAGCCTGGGTCACCCAAACGGCGCCGAAGAAGTTGGTCTCCAGCTGGGCGCGGACCTGCGCCTCGGTGAACTCCTCGACGAACCCGTACGACATGGTCCCGGCGTTGTTGATGACGATGTCGAGCCGCCCGAAGGCGTCGACGGCCTGTTCGACGGCGGCCCGCACGGACGCGGGGTCGCGCACGTCGGCGACGATCTGGAGCAGGCCGTCCCGGGTGTCGTCGTCCCGCACGGTGCGGGAGACGGCGGCGACCCGGTCGCCGGCCGCGAGGGCGGCCTCGGTGAACGCACGGCCGAGTCCGCGGCTGGCTCCGGTGATGAGCCACGTCCGGGGCTGTGCACTGCTGGTTCGTTCGGTAATGGGAACTCCCTGGTCGTTTTTACCGAGACGCTCCGTCTCGACAAGGGAACGATCGCACGCGGCCTCGTAACTTGTCAATACGGACCGTCTCGTCTCGATCGAGTATCGTGCCCACATGCCGACCGCACAGCAGCCCTCCACGGGGCGGCGCCGCAACCCCGCGACCCGCGCGGCGATCCTCGCAACGGCCTTCGACGTCGTCGCCGAGCTCGGGTATGCGCGCCTGACCATCGAGAAGGTGGCCGCGCGGGCCGGCGTCGGGAAACAGACGATCTACCGGTGGTGGCCGAACAAGGGAACCCTGGTGCTGGACGCCGTCCTCGAACGCTCGGTGGGGGCGGACGAATCCGCCGAGCTGCCCGATACCGGCGACCTCGAGGCGGACCTGGCTCACGTGCTGGTCGCCACGGTCGAGGAGTTCGCCGACCCCGCGTTCGACCGCGCCCTGCGCGGCCTCACCGCCGCGATCATCGAGGACCCGGAGCTCAGCGAGGCCTATCGCGAGCGGCTGGACGAGCCCATGCGCGAGCTCAAGAAGCGGCGGCTCCGCCGGGCGCAGGAGGCCGGCCAGCTCGACCCCGACGTCGACCTGGACCTGGCGGTCGATCTGATCTTCGCGCCGGTCACCCGCCGCTGGACGGAGCGGTCCGGCGACCTGACGCCCGACGGCGCGCGGGCGATCGTCCGGCACGCGCTGCGCGGGCTGTCCGGTGCAGCGCCCAGCCCACCGCGGCCCCGACGGCGTAGAACGGCAGGTCCGGCGCATTGAACGTGGTGCCGAGCACCAGCCGGGCGAGCGTGCTGTGCGCGCCGAGCGCGGCGGGGACACCCGTGAGCTGGAAGAGTTCGACCACCACGCTCACCCCGAGCGCCACCAGTGCGGCCACCCACCCGCGCGTGCGCGGCGCCACCACGAGCACGAGCCAGAAGATCAGCAGGGCGTAGAGCGCGTCACCCGCGTACTTCGCCACGTCATCCGAGAGCACCGACCGCACGGACAGGCCTGCGGCCACGGTCACTACCGCCGCGAGAGCAGGCACCACCCGATGCCGGAGCGCGGCCCCGGCCCGTCGTCCGCGCCCCTGGGCGACGAGGGCCGCACCACCCGTCCCGGTCGGCGTGGACTGCATGCGTCGAAGGTACCCTCTGTGCCATGGCATGGACCCGCCCCCGACGGCGCAAACCCGTCACCTACCTGCTCGGAGAGCCGGTCGAGGAGTACCCCGCGACGGCCCCCGAGGTGACTCGCGGCCGCGTGCTGCGTATCACCGAGATCGGTGAGCCGGTGCTGCACAGCCCGGCCCGGACCGTCGAGAAGTTCTCCACGCCGGAGCTGGCCCGGCTGGTCGACGACCTGTTCGCCACCATGGAGTCGGCGCAGGGCGTGGGGCTCGCGGCGCCCCAGGTGGGTGTTGACCTGCGGGTGTTCGTGTACGACCTCACCGACTCCTCCGGTGACCGGCACGTGGGCCACGTGGTGAACCCGGAGCTCGAGATGGACCTCGACGCCGATCCCGAGACCGAGGAGGAGGGCTGCCTCTCGATCGTCGGGGCGTACGAGCCGCTCGAGCGCCCGGGCCGGGCGACCGTGCGGGGCGTCGACCAGCACGGCGGGCCGGTGCAGCTGTCGGGCACGGGGTACCTGGCGAGGTGCTTCATCCACGAGTCGCAGCACCTCGACGGCATCCTCTACTGGGACCACCTGAGCGCCGAGCTCCAGGCCGACGCGCTGGAGCAGCGTGACGAGGAGCGCGAGCACATCATCGCGGAACGCCGCGAGATCGCCATCGAGCTGGACAAGACCCCGCCGGACTACCCGGAGAAGCCGGCCGGCGGCCGCTGACCCCCTTTGGTTGTGAGCGTGACCATTGCGCCTATAACGGTCGCGTAGTCGCCACGATCGCGCTCACAACACGGCGATCCAGGACGCCACCGCTTCCGCCACCGCCTTCTCCCGCGCGACGCCGCGCATGTCGTGCGCGCCGGACAGCGTCACCGTGGTGACGGGTCCCGGGATCGCGGCGACGTGCTCCGCGAGCTCGCCAGGCGTGCCGAACGGGTCGTTGTCCCCGGACACGAACAGCGTGGGCACCTCGATCCGCCCGAAGTGCTCCACGCGGAGCTTCTCCGGACGTCCCGGCGGGTGCAGCGGGTAGCTGAGCAGCACCAGACCTGCCGCGGGCAGACCTTCCGCGACGGCCATGGAGCACATCCGCCCGCCGTACGACCGCCCGCCCAGGAGCAGCCGGTCCGTCGGCACGCCGAGCTCACCGGCCCACGCCGTGGCCGCGGCCTGCAGGTGCGCGACGGCAACCGGGGCCCGGTCCGGCACCCGGCGCCCTTCGAGGCGGTACGGAAAGTCGACGCGGCGCACGGGCAGCGGCGGTTCGAGGCCGGACAGGGTGCCCTCCACGGTGACGAGGGCCGGGCTGTCCCGGTTCGCGCCCGCGCCGGGGGTCAGCAGGAGTCCTGCGGGGGTGGTCACGAGCCCAGTCTGCCCCGGGTGCCCGGCGAGGGCGGCTCGGGTGGGTCGGGTGGCCCGGCAGATCCGGCGGGCGAGGATCAGGTGAGGCGACGCCAGAGCATGAGCACGCCGCCCGTGGTGAGCAACGTGCCGCTGCCGAGAACGGCCACCCAGCCGAGGGGCGAGATGACGTCGTCCTGCTCGGCGGCGGCCAGCTGCTTCCGGACGGTGGGCTGCTCCTGGATCTCGGACAGGAGGGCCGCCCCGGGCGACGTGTGCGACGGCGACGGGCTCGGCGTGCTCGAGG
>NZ_UWYY01000002.1 GCF_900608595.1 Promicromonospora panici
AAACATGCAACCCACCAACCAGAACGGTCAGCCAGGCCACACCCCGCAAGGGTTAATCAATTGGCATTGACTATCAAGCACACTGTTGAGTTCTCAAACAACCGACGCACACCGTCAGATCCGCGACCATTCCGACCGCTTCACCGCCCGGGGCAGTTCCTCAAACTTACCAGGCTCTTTCGGACTTTTCCAAATCCCCGCCGGCCTGCTGGTCGGGAGAATTATTCGAATGTCCGAATGAATTCCGGTACCCATTTTCGCTGTCGTCAAAGCCAGAAGCTTCGACGATTGGCGAGGTAGGGAGCCATCCGGCAGATCGCGACGCTAGCCGCTTCATCTGCGTTTGGAGGCAACCTCTGTAACTTACCCTATCACGTTCTCCGGCGCAACGACCCTGTTGAGGATCGTTGGTCGGGAGGCGATCTGACAAGCCCCCACCCAGTTCCGGAGCGCACTAGGCTACTACGAGATCTGGGTTGGTTTCCACCCCGGGACCGGCCAGTTGCGCTGCTCGCGCGTCCTGTCCGTACCTCCCTGCCGGGCGAACAACGGGAACAGTACACAGCCATCGGCACCTGCGCCAAATCGGCTTGCCGAGCCGCCCTGCGAGTGGTTCGGAGCGGCGGAATCGCGGGGCTCGGCAACGAGCCCCGCGGCGCCGACGTCACTCCACCGTGACCGACTTGGCGAGGTTGCGCGGCTTGTCGACGTCGTGCCCGAGGGCGAGCGCCGCGTGGTACGCCAGCAGCTGGAGCGGCACCGTGAGGAGCAGCGGGTCGAGCTCGCGCTCGTTGCGGGGCACGTCGATCCGCTCCGCGTGCAGCTCGCCCAGGTTCACGCCGGCGTGCGTGACGACGACGAGAGGGCCGCCGCGCGCGGCGATCTCGTGGAGGGCCGCGACGTTGCGGTCGGTCAGCTCGTCGTCGGGCACGATCGCTACCGTGGGCACCTCGGGCGAGATGAGAGCCAGTGGGCCGTGCTTGAGCTCGGACATCTGATATGCCTCGGCGTGCCGGTAGCTGATCTCCTTGAACTTCTGCGCACCCTCACGCGCCACCGGGTACCCCCGTACCCGGCCCACGAAGAAAAGGCTCTCGGCCGCCGCGAGCGCCTTGGCCGCCCGTGCGATCTGGTCCTCGCCGTCGAGAACCTGCTCGATGTGGGCCGGCAGGTGCTGCAGGCCGGCTACGAGCCGGCGTCCGTCCGCGACGGACAGGTCGCGGACGCGGCCCAGCTGCAGCGCCAGCAACGCGAAGCCCACGAACATCGTGGTGAGCGCCTTGGTGGAGGCGACGGCGATCTCCGGTCCGGCGTGGAGGTAGATCCCGCCGTCGCAGGCGCGGGCGATCGCGGAGCCGACGACATTGACGAGGCCGATGACGCGGCCGCCCTTGCGGCGGATCTCCTCCACCGCCAGCAGCGTGTCGATGGTCTCACCGGACTGGCTGACCGCCACGTACAGCGTGTCCGGCTCGATCACCGGGCTGCGGTAGCGGAACTCGCTCGCTGCCTCGGCGTCAGCAGGAATCCTTGCGAGCTCTTCGATGAGGGACGCGCCCATCTGGCCCACGTAGTACGCCGAACCACAGCCGAGGATCTTGACGCGCTTGACCGCGCGTAGCTCGCGGGCGTCCATCTCGAGCCCGCCCAGGTGCGCCGTGGCGAACCGCTCGTCCAGCCGTCCGCGTAGCGCGCGCTCGACGCTGGCCGGCTGCTCGAGCATCTCGGTGTACATGCGCGGGCGGCCGTCGATCGAGCCGTGCTCGTAGGCGCTGGGGTCGACGTCGACCTCGCGCGCCGTGGTCTGCGTACGCGTCAGGTCGCGGCGGAACGTCGTGAAGCCCGACGCCGTGACGGTCGCCAGCTCGCCGTCGGACAGGTGCGCGACGGTCGTGGTGTGGCGGACGAGCGCGGCGAGGTCGGAGGCCACGAACATCTCCTTGTCCCCCACCCCGACCAGCAGCGGGCTGCCGTTGCGGGCCACCACCACCCGGTCGGGGAAGCCGGCGTGCACCACTGCCAGCCCGTAGGTCCCCTCCACCGCGTCCAGTGCGTCGACGACCTTGCCCTCGAGCGTGTCGGCGTCGGACAGGGCGACGAGGTGGGCGAAGACCTCGGTATCGGTGTCGCTCACGAGCGGCACGCCCTGGTCGGTGAGCCGTGCGCGCAGTGCCGCGGCGTTGTCGATGATGCCGTTGTGCACCACCGCCACCGCGCCGCTCGCGTCGGTGTGCGGATGGGCGTTGACGTCGGTGGCGGGGCCATGCGTCGCCCACCGGGTGTGGCCGATGCCTGCCCGACCGGACATCCGCTTCGGCAGGACCTCGGCGAGGTCGCGGACCCGGCCCGCGCGCTTGGTCACCCGCACCTGGGACCCGACGACTGCGACACCCGCCGAGTCGTAGCCCCGGTGCTCCAGCCGGCCGAGCGCTTCCACGAGCAACGGGGCCGCGTTCTGACCTCCGACGTAACCGACGATTCCGCACATGCTGTCTCCTTGGGAACGTAGACGGGCCGAGCGAGCTCAGCCGTAGATCATCCGGCGCAGCTGCCGCTCGGTGAGCTGAGGAGCGCCGACGACCCGGTGCTCCAGCTCGGCGGCGATGCGCGCGAAGATCTCGGGATTCTTCGCCCCGTGGATCTTCAGCTCAGCATGCCGCCGCCGGACGACCTCCTCCACCGGTACGGCGAAGTACGCGACGACGTCGCCGATCACCCGTGCCGCCTCGGCGGGCGTGAGCCCGGTGGTCGCCGCCACGTGGGCGACGAGATCGGAAGAGGTCGTCATGCCGAAGAGACTGACGTATGCGGTGACCGAAGAGCAATTTCTTGCCCGGAATCGGGCAAGTCTGGCCACCATCGCGTCCCGGACATGCAGAACGGCGGCCGCCCGCTGGTCAGCGGGCGGCCGCCGTGGCTCACCGGAGTTGCCGGTCAGGGTCGCCGGTCAGGAGATGGTCACTCCGACGTCGCGACCGCCAGGGTCTTCTTGCCCCGGCGCAGCACCGCGTGCTTGCCGTGGAGCAGGTCCCCGGGGGCCAGCGCTGCGTCGTCGGACTCCACCTTCACGTTGTTCACGTACGCGCCGCCCTCGGCGATGGCCCGGCGTGCGGCGCCCTTGGACGCGACGAGCCCCGAGCCGACCAGGAGGTCCGCGACCAGGTCCCCGGCCTTGGCCGTGACGCGCGGCAGCTCCGACACCGCGCCGTCGAGTGTTCTGGCGTCCAGGTCGCCGAGCTCACCACGGCCGAACAGTGCCTGGCTCGCCGCGATGACGGCCTCGGTGGCGGCCGCGCCGTGCACCAGGGTGGTGACGTCGCCCGCGAGCGCCTTCTGCGCCTCGCGGGCGAAGGGTCGCTCGGCGACCTCAAGCTCAAGGACCTCGATCTCCTCGCGGGACCGGAAGGTGAACACCTTGAGGTAGTTCACGACGTCGGCGTCGGCCTGGTTGAGCCAGAACTGGTAGAAGGCGTACGGGCTGGTCATGTCCGGGTCGAGCCAGATCGACCCGCCCTCGGACTTGCCGAACTTGGTGCCGTCCGCCTTGGTGATCAGCGGCGTCGTGAGCGCGTGCGCGCTCACCCCCTCCGCCTTGCGGATCAGCTCGACGCCGGCGAGCAGGTTGCCCCACTGGTCGTTGCCGCCCAGCTGGAGTGTGATGCCGTGCCGCCGGTACAGCTCGCGGTAGTCCATGCCCTGCAGCACCTGGTAGCTGAACTCGGTGAAGCTGATGCCCTCGTCCGAGTTGAGCCGGCGCGCCACGATCTCCTTCGAGAGCATGGTGCCCAGGCGGAAGTGTTTGCCGATGTCGCGCAGGAACTCGATCGCCGTCATCGGGGCGGTCCAGTCCAGGTTGTTCACCATCCGCGCGGCGTTGTCGCCCTCGAAGGACAGGTGCGGCTCGATCTGCGCGCGGATGCGCTCGACCCACGCCGCGACGATCTCGGGCGAGTTGAGCGTGCGCTCCCCCGAGTCGCGGGGGTCACCGATCAGGCCCGTCGCACCGCCGACGAGCAGGTAGGGCCGGTGGCCGGCGTCCTGCAGCCGGCGCGCCGTCAGGACCTGGACAAGGTTGCCGATGTGCAGGGACGGCGCGGTGGGGTCGAAGCCCACGTAATAGTCCACGGTTCCCTCGGACAGCGCAGAACGCAGCGCGGCCTCGTCGGTGGACTGTGCCACCAGGCCTCGCCATTGCAGCTCGTCGAGGATGTCGGTCACCGTGGTTGCTCCTTGTTTCGTGGGGGTGCGGCCCGGGCGGGCCGCTCGGCGGACCCGTCGTGGGCCTGCTGGTCCTAGTCTGCCCGAACGTCGCGCCTCCGCTCGCCCCGATGAGTTCCGGCGTGCCTCGTCGTCGGACGTTCCATGGATATGAAAAGCGTTGAGTACTCAGCCGCTCCGTCGGGCAGGGTGGAGCCATGACCGACACCGACATGCCCGGCTGGAAGCGGAACGTCGCGCTGTTCCTGACCGGACAGACCATCTCGTTGCTCGGGTCGATGCTCGTGATGTTCGCGGTCATGTGGCATCTGACCATCGAGACCCGGTCCGGGTCGGTGCTCATGCTGAGCATCGTGTTCGGCATGCTGCCGCAGGCTTTCATGTCGATCTTCGGCGGTGTGTGGGCCGACCGGCACTCCCGCAAGCTCCTGATCATGGGCGCCGACACGACGATCGCGATAGTGACCCTGGGCCTGGCCCTGCTCATGCTCAGCGGCGTGGAAGACCTGTGGGTCATCTACCTGGCGCTGGCCGTCCGGTCGGTGTTCGCCGGCATCCAGACGCCGGCCGTGGGAGCGATGATCCCTCAGATCGCGCCGGCGGATCAGCTGATGCGGGTCAACGGCATGTTCCAGTCCATCCAGTCCGGGATGATGCTGCTCGCGCCTGCCTTGGCCGCCGTCGTCTACGCGTCCTTCGACATCGTCGCGGTGTTCTTCGTCGACGCCGCGACCGCACTGATCGGCGTGGGCATGCTCGCGATGGTCACGGTGCCGCGCCTGGTCCGGTCCGACGCCGAGAGCGGGCCGGTCAGCTACTTCGGCGACCTCGTGGCGGGCTTCCGGTACATCGGCTCGAACGCCCCAGTGAAGTGGCTGGTCTCGTTGTTCGCCCTGGTGATGTTCCTGGTCGGCGCACCGAGCTACCTGACGCCGCTCATGGTCACCCGCACGTTCGGCGACGAGGTGTGGAAGCTGACCGCCAACGAGCTGTTCTGGGGCGGCGGCATGCTGCTCGGCGGGCTGCTCATGGCCAGCTTCGGGCCGCGGATCAAGCGCCGGGTGCGCCTCATGGTGGGCTCCGTGCTCCTCACCGGCGTGCTGGTCGCCGGTCTGGGCGTGTCCACCAACATGTGGGTGTTCTTCGTGCTCGGGCTCCTCATCGGCATCATGTTCGCCGCGCTGAACACCCCGGCGTTCACGATCATCCAGGAGCGGGTCGAGCCCGATATGCAGGGCCGTGTGTTCGGCTTCGTCGGGATCGTCATGACCGTCGCGATGCCCCTGTCCATGGTCGTGTTCGGCCCGCTGGCCGACCAGTTCTCCGTGCAGTCGCTGCTGGTCCTGGCGGGCGTCCTGCTGGTCGTCGTCCTTGCCTCGATCCTGGCCGTACCGGCGGCCCGGCGCTCGCTCGGGCAGGTCGACACGGCGCCGGAGCCGGACGCCGAGACAGCCGGTGACCCGATGGGCGACTCGGTCGCCGGGACCGTCGGTGAGACGGTCGAGGCCTCCGCGGCACCGGGATCCGATCACCGATAGTCCGACGAGCACACGGGCGGCGTCGGACCTGGAGGACCGCTGAGCCGGCCTCCCCGGTCCGACGACGCTCGTGTGCTGCACGACACAGCCCGACGCGCGGCTGCCGTGAAAGTATTGATGTGTTCCATAGACGGCAGCTGTGCGTTGGAAGGTTCCTGTGAGCACCCCCAAGATCTATGCCCTGCACGAGAATCCCGAGTGGTTCCCTCCGTTCGCCGAGACCTTCGCTGCCGAGGGCGTCGAGTACGAGGAGTGGGTGCTGACCGAGGGCGTCCTCGACCTCTCCGATGCACCACCCGAGGGGATCTTCTGGTCGCGAATCTCGGCGAGCAGCCACACGCGCGACCACGGGCTCACCAAGGACTACTCACGTGCCGTGCTGTCCTGGCTGGAGGCGTACGGCCGCCGCACGGTCAACGGCCGCCGCGTGCTGGAGCTCGAGGTCAGCAAGGTGGACCAGCTCACCGCGCTGCGCGCCGCCGGGATCGACACGCCGCGCACCGTGGCCGCCGTCGGGCGGGACCAGGTGCTGAAGGCCGCGCAGGGCTTCCCGACGCCGTTCGTCACCAAGCACAACCAGGGCGGCAAGGGCCTGGGCGTGCGCAAGTTCGACTCGTTCGACGACCTCGCCGACTACGTCGAGTCCGACGAGTACGAGGAGCCCGTGGACGGCATCACGCTGATCCAGGAGTACGTCGTCGCGGCCGACGGCGGCATCACCCGCGTGGAGATCGTCGGCGGCGAGATGGTCTACGCCGTGCGCGGCGACACCGAGCGCGGCGGGTTCCAGCTCTGCCCCGCCGACGCGTGCGTCATCGACCCCGAGACCGGCCGGCCGATCCCGCCGGCCGGCGCGACCATCTCCATGGCGCCGGACGAGGACTGGGGGCTGTTCTCCGAGCGCGAGGGCTACGACGACCCGGTGGTCGCCAAGTACCTCGAGTTCACGAAGCGGCACGGCATCGAGGTCGCCGGTATCGAGAACATCCGGACCGCCGACGGCCGTCTCCTGACGTACGACGTGAACACCAACACGAACTACAACAGCGACGTCGAGCGGGGCACGGCGCGGTCGGGACCGCGCGAGATCGTGCGGCACCTGGCCCGGGTGCTGAGGGAGACCTACCCGGTCTGACGGGTTGTCACGCCGGACGCCGACGTCGCGGCTGGGCGGCGCGGTAGGTGGAGACCGTCTCTTCGCCGTCCAGCCAGAGACGCCAGGGATGCAGGTCCGCGCGACCGCCGTCGCCGCTCACGCCGACGCGGGGACCGGTTCGGACGACGGCGGTGGGGGTCTCGACAGGCTCGACCCGCGAGGGCTCGGCCGACCGGCGGTGCAGCACCACCGCTCCGTCGGGTTGAGTGACGTCGGCACCGTCGTCGGACAGGTCGATGCCCAGGGCTACCGCCAGGCGGGCTGGGCCACGGGCCAGGTCGCGGTCCACCCGTACCACGCCCGTGGCCCGACGGCGTGAGCGGGCGAGCCCGACGCCGTCGGACTCGGTGCCGCCGAGCACCTCGCCCGCACGGAGCAACACCGCCGACGGCAGCCCCTCCGGACCGCACACCACGTTCACGCAGTGGTGCAGGCCCAGGTGGCGGTACACGTACAGCCGTCCGGGCTCGCCGAACATCGTCGCGTTCCGGCGGTTGCGGCCGCGGTAGGCGTGCGAGCCCGGATCGGTCTCGCCGTCGTACGCCTCGACCTCGGTGAGGCGGAGGGAGACGACGCCGTCGGCGGTGCGCCGGGTGAGCGTCGCTCCCAGCAGGTCCCGGGTGACGTCGAGGACTGGCCGGTCGTACCAGTCCCTGCCGGGAACACTGCTGGGGACGATTTCGGGAGCGCTCATGGCCCGATCATGCGCGAACCTGCTACGCGAAGGCGAACACCGGGGGGAAGACCACGACCACTATCGCGGCCCAGACGGCGTAGGCGGGCAGGTACCGGGTCTGCCACCGCTCGATCGGGCCGAACGGTCGTGCGCCCCGGAGGAACCCGACCGAGAGCCAGGCCGACCAGGCCAGGTGCACCAGCAGCACGAGGTTCAGTCCTAGCGCAGCCACCTTGTTCGCGCTGAAGCCGAACTCGGCGATGCGGGTGAGCATCGCGCTCAGGGCCACCGCGTCGACCGCGAGCGCCGCGACGACGAGAACGAGCTGGAGCACGTCGAACAGCCCGGGCGGCGCGAGCGCGTCCCGCGCGGAGATCGAGTAGAGCAACAGGCTCAGGACCAGCACGAGCACCGCGTCCATGAGGATCAGCAGCTCGCGGTCGGCGCCCAGCGGCCCGCCGGCGGTCGCGAAGGCCCCCAGGAAGACGAGCAGCATCACGATGGTCAGCGGCGTGAAGACGCGGGTCAGGACCGGTGCGATGTTCTCGACGACGTTCTGCTTGGCCTCGACGAGCCAGGCCGCCACGATGAGCGCGCCGGGCACGCAGAACGGCAGGATCCAGGCCTCGAGGACCGGTTCGAAGTCGATCCCGACCAGCCCGAGGGTGCCGAGGGTGAGCCCGATCAGGACGCCCCCGCCGAGGGCCAGCAGGACGAAGTAGATGACGAGCTCGCCGGTGAAGCGGACGTAGTCCATGCGGCGGGCGTCCGACCGCCATCGTCCGCCCGCGTAGGTGACGGAGACGAGCGCCCACAGGGCGACTATCGAGTGGCTGGCCGCGAGGAACAGGGTCGAGCCCTCGGGCTCGAACGGGTACACGTTCAGGACCACGGCGAGCACGGCGAACGGAACCAGGAGCACGCCGGCGACCCGCCAGGTGAGCTTGCGCTTCCAGGCGAAGTACCCGGCGAGGAACGGGAGCACGAACAGGCCGATGTTGCGCATGACGACGAGCTCGTCGTCGATCAGCTCGATCCCGGCCTTGACCGCGATTCCCGCACCGATGGCGAGCGCCAGGACGACACCGAGCTCACGCCAGAGCCGCGTTCCGCCGTCGGGCGCCTCGGGGACCAGCACGAGCTGCTTCCACAACCGGTCGGAGTGCTCGCGGGCGAACTCGCGGGAGACCTCGTCGAGGTTGCCCATGCGCTTGACGGAGACGAGGAACGCCTCGTCGTCGTCGAGCCCGGTGCTGGTCAGGTCGGTCACCTGCTCGCGCAGGTGATCCTCCATCTCCTCGACGTCGCCGGCGGAGATGGCCCGACGGCGTTGGACGTAGCCGCGCCACTGATCGATCTGGGACTCGAGCTGCTCGTGGTCGCTCATCAGGCCCACCCCTCCGCCACGGTCGGCGGCACCTGGACGTCCTGCCACACCTGCTTCAGGGCGTCGGCGACGACCGACCACTGCTGCTGCCGGTCGGCGAGCGCCTCCCGGCCGTCCTGCGTGATCGCGTAGTGCTTGCGCCGGCGCCCGGCCTCTGACGTGCCCCAGGTCGCCTGCACGTACCCGAGCCGTTCGAGCCGGTGGAGCAGGGGGTAGAGCATTCCGTCGGTCCACTGCATCCGGCCGCCGGAGAGCTCGTTGACGCGTTTGAGGATCGCGTACCCGTACGACTCGCCGTCGGCCAGGATGCCGAGGACGAGCGGTGTGGCCGACGCCGCGACCAGATCCTTGTCGATGTGCACCTGCACTCCTATGCCTAGTTCTGCTAGGGATGCTTACCCTAGCAGCACTAGGCATAGGAGTCCTAGGGCATCGGTACGGGAAGCGCGCAAGCCGACCGTGGTCGTTGCTGTCTGAGCGCCGACGTGCCGGAGGGGCAAGGACTAATCGTTTAGTTCCTCGCCGGACCATTGCGCCCAGGGTGCGCACCTGCCAGCATCGCCTTGATGTTAGCGCTCACACAGTCTCCCGGATCGGACCTGACGCGGCCTCGCGCCCGGCACTGACCGGTCACGCTGTCCGGACGGCGACGCGGCCGTGCGTCACCGCCCACATCACCGCCGCACGAAGGAGTGCTCGTGAAAAACCTGTCTCGTCGCCGTTGGCTCTCGTTGCTCGCCGCGACCGCACTGACCACGTCCATGCTCGCCGCCGGACCGGCGGCCGGCGCCGTTACTCCGGCCACTACCGCCGCCACTACTGCGGCCGCCGCTGCGGCCGCCGCTGCGGCCGACCCGACCGTCGAGGAGCCGGCCCCGTTGCCTCCACTGGGCTGGAACAGCTGGAACACGTTCTACTGCAACATCAACGAACAGATGGTGCGCGAGACGGCGGACGCCATGGTGAGCTCGGGCATGGCCGCCGCCGGGTACGAGTACGTCGTCGTCGACGACTGCTGGATGCAGGACACCCGCGACGCGAACGGCAACCTGCGCGCCCGGACGGACCGCTTCCCGTCGGGGATGAAGGCGCTGGGCGACTACATCCACGGCAAGGGCCTGAAGTTCGGGATCTACCACGCGCCACGCGAGAAGACCTGCAACCAGTACTTCGCGAACCTCCCGGGGACGTCGTCGTACGGGAACGAGACCCGGGACGCGAACCTCTTCGCCTCATGGGGCGTCGACTACGTCAAGCACGACTGGTGCGACCCGCGCGGCACCGTGACCGAGCAGGCCGCGCTGTTCAAGAAGTTCGGCGACGCGCTGAAGGCCACCGGCCGCCCCATCGTCTACTCGATCAACCCGAACAGCGCCCACTCGAACACCGCGCCGACCTACTCCGGCTGGGGCGAGTTCGCGGACATGTGGCGCACCTCCGAGGACCTGGACGACGCCTGGTCGACGGGCTGCTCGCCGTCGGCCGACTGCTTCGTCGGGATCACGGAAGCCCTCGACATCATCGAGCCCATGCGCGAGTGGACCCAGCCCGGGCGGTACAACGACCCCGACATGCTCATGGTCGGCGTGCGAAACTCCCTGACGCCCACGGAGAACCGCGCGCACCAGAGCATGTGGGCGATGCTCAGCGCTCCACTCATCGCCGGCAACGACCTGAGGAACATGAGCGCCGACGTACGTGCGGTCCTCACCAACCGCGACGTCCTCGCGATCGACCAGGACCCGCTGGTGCGACAGGCGGACCGGGTGCGTGACGACGGTGATGCCGAGGTCTGGGCCAAGCCGCTCGCCGACGGCTCCGTGGCGGTCGCCCTGCTCAACCGCGGCTCCGGCAGCCGGCAGATCTCGACCACGCTCGGCCAGGTCGGGCTGGGCTCCGGCACGCATTCGTACCGCGAGCTGTGGACCGGCGCCACGGGCACGACCACCGGGCAGATCACCGCACAGGTCGCCGCGCACGGCGTCGCGCTGTTCAAGGTGAGCCCCGGCGGCACGTCCCAGCCGCCGACAGGCACGGCGCTCGTCAGCTCTGCGTCGGGCCGCTGTCTCGACGTGCCCAACAGCGCCACGGCGAACGGCACCGGCCTGGTGATCTGGGACTGCCACTCGGCACCGAACCAGACGTGGACCCCGACGGACGGCACGCTGCGCTCGCTGGGCAAGTGCCTCGACGCCCCGTCCGGCGCCACGGCGGGCACCCGGGTACAGCTCTGGGACTGCACCGGCGGCAACAACCAGCAGTGGACGTTCCAGGGCGATGGCACGATCCGCGGCACGCAGTCCGGCCTGTGCCTGGACGTCGACCGCAACCTCACCGCCAACAACACCGCGGTGCTGCTCTGGACCTGCACGGGCGCGGCGAACCAGCTCTGGACGCGCCGGTAGTCCGTGGCACTCCCTCTCCCGGAGGAACTGCGACAACCCCCGAGGCAGTCGCAGTTCCTCCGGGATCGATGGGCCTAGCCCGCGTCGATCTCGACACCTTCGATAGTGACGGGGACCTTGGGGCGACCCACGGCGGCGTCGCCCTGGACCCCTTCGGCCCCGACCGCCGCGAGCAGGTCGAGGCCGCTCGTGATCCGGCCGAAGACGGTGTACCCGCCGGCGGAGTCGGGCGGTACGTGCGAGTCGGCGAACACCAGGTAGAACTGCGAGCCCATCGAGTCGGGATCGCCGGTCGAACGCGCCATCGCGAGGGTCCCGGCGGGATAGGCGCCGTCCTCCGGGGCGTTCTCCAGGGGGCCGAACCGGTACCCCGGTCCGCCGGCGCCGGTGAACGTCGGGTCGCCGCACTGCAGCCCGGAGACCTCGCCCGTGTACAGGCGGTGGCAGCCGGTCCCGTCGAAGAACCCGCCGTCGGCGAGGGTGAGGAACGAGGCCACGGCGTGAGGAGCCGCGGCGCCGTCGAGCTCCAGGCCGATCTCGCCGACGCACGTGTCGAGCACGACGTGCCAGGTGCGACCCTCGGCGGCCGACGCGTGCGGCAGGCTGTAGGTCGCCCTCTCCTCGGCGGGGGCCGCGGTCGCGCTGCCCGACGGCGGGTGGTTCGACGGCGGACGGTGCCTCCGACGAGGCCTGTGCCTCCTCCGACGTCGGTGTGCGCAGCTGCGTGGCCGCCAGATGGGTGTGGTCATCATCGCCGTCGGAAACGGGTGCGGGAGCGGGTGCACCCACCTGGGATACCGCGTCCGCCGGTGCGATCCCGTTGCGTTCCGCGATCATCTCGGCGACCGGTCCCGTGAGCCACGGCCTGCCCGACGCGTCGCCGTCGGCCAAGCCCTCCAGGACCTCATCAACGCCCGGCCGGGCCTCCGGGTCCTTGGCGAGGCATGCGGCCACGAGGCCCCGCAGTTCCGGCGGCACGGCGGTCAGGTCCGGTTCGGCATGCACCAGCCGGTAGACCATCGCCTCCATCCGGCCGCCGCCGAACGGGCTGCGACCCGTCGCGGCGAAGGCGAGCACGCCGCCCAGGGAGAACACGTCGCCCGCGGAGGTGACTTCCTCTCCGAGCGCCTGCTCGGGCGGCATGTACGCGGGCGTCCCCAGCAGCGCCCGGGACGTGGTGCCCGACGCCGCATCCAGGGCGCGGGTGATGCCGAAGTCGATGACGCGCGGGCCGTCGGCGGCGATCACGATGTTGGCCGGCTTCAGGTCCCGGTGCACGAGACCAGCGGCGTGGATCGTCGCGAGGCCCTCCGCCAGACCGGCGCCGATCGCGCGCACGGCCTCGACGGTGAACGGCCCGTGGGCGTCCACCGCGGCCTGGAGCGACGGCCCCGGGATGTAGCTCGTCGCCATCCACGGCCGGTCGGCGCCGGTGTCCGCGTCCACCACCGCCGCGGTGTAGAAACCGCCGACCCGGCGTGCCGCGGCGACCTCGCGCTCGAACCGCCGCCGGAACCGGTCGTCGGCGGACAGCTCCGAGCTCACGACCTTGACCGCGACCTCACGCCCACCGCGCGACCGTCCCAGATAGACGACTCCCATCCCCCCGCGGCCCAGACGACCGAGCAGACGGTAGGGACCTACGTAGGCCGGATCACTTGCGCCGAGCGGTTCGGGGAACACGGGCCTGCCTTCGTTGGACGACTCCACCTGCACGGGAGTCTCCCAGCGCTCGCGACGGGCTGTAAACCAATCTGGCGGCGCGCGGAGAGCGCACCCGGTGCGGGTCAGGCAGGCAGGCCGAACCCGTCCAGCCGCACGTCGGCGCGCTCCCTGGTGCGCTCGCGCGCGTAGTGCGCTGCCTCGTCCGCCATCCAGCGCAGCCAGTGCTCGCGCGCGTCCGCGCCGTCGCGCTCCAGGCCGCGGCGCAGCCGTTCGGCGTCGTCGGCCGCTACCCAGATGCGGAACGCGCCCAGCGCGTCGACCTGCCGCGCGGCCGCGCCGCAGCCCTCCACCACGAAGTGGGCCGACCGCGGGACGTCGTGCCACTCGGCCCAGTCGTCCTCGACCCAGTCGTAGCGCCGGTAACGAACCTGCTCTCCCGCGCTCAGCGGGTCGAGGACCCAGCGGCGGAGGTTCGCCGCGCCGGCGTCGGGCCCGCCGGCCCAGCCCTCGTACAGGTCGTCCATGTGGACCACCGGGGCCTCCAGCGCGTCGGCGAGCTGGGCGGCCAGGGTCGTCTTGCCGGACCCGGCGGGCCCGTCGACGCATACCAGCCGCGCGTCGGCCGCTCGAATCCGCCCGAGCAACTCCCCGAGCACGGCAGGTAAGACGCTCATGCCCTCTCCCCTGTGCTTGGTTGTGGGCGGGATCGTTGCGACTTCCTGACCGTTTCAGGCGCAACGATCCCGCTCACAACCAAGATCATGGCTGGGTCCAGAAGCGGTATTCCGTGGAGCGCTCCTTGGCCGCCTCGATCTGCTCCCGGACGCGGGCCGGGGCGGTGCCGCCTATCGCATCGCGCGAGGCCAGCGAGCCCTCTACCGAGAGCACACCACGGACCTCGGGCGTGAGGTGCTCCGAGATCTTGGCGAGGTCGTCGTCGGACAGGTCCCACAGCTCGATGCCACGCGCCTCGCACTCCTGCACGCAGGAGCCCGCCACCTCGTGCGCCACGCGGAACGGGACGCCCTGCCGGACGAGCCACTCCGCGATGTCGGTCGCGAGCGAGAAGCCCTGCGGGGCGAGCTCGGCCAGGCGGTCCGTGTCGAACACCATGGTCCGCACCATGCCGCTGAACGCGGGCAGCACCGTCGTCAGCGTCGCCACCTGGTCGAACACCGGCTCCTTGTCCTCCTGCAGGTCGCGGTTGTACGCGAGCGGGAGGCCCTTGAGCGTGGTGAGCAGCCCCGTGAGGTCGCCGATCACGCGACCGGCCTTGCCGCGGGCGAGCTCGGCGATGTCCGGGTTCTTCTTCTGCGGCATGATCGACGAGCCCGTGGAGTACGCGTCGTCAAGGCGGACGAACCCGAACTCCTTCGTGTTCCAGAGGATGATCTCCTCCGCGAACCGCGAGAGGTCGACGGCGATCATCGCCGCGACGAACGCGAACTCCGCCGCGACGTCGCGCGAGGCGGTCCCGTCGATCGAGTTCTCGACCGGCCCGCCCTCCAGGCCCAGGTCCGCGGCCACGGCGGCCGGGTCCAGGCCGAGCGACGAGCCCGCGAGCGCCCCGGAGCCGTACGGGGACTTCGAGGCCCGGACGTCCCAGTCGAGGAAACGGTCGACGTCGCGCAGCAGCGGCCAGGCGTGCGCGAGCAGGTGGTGCGCCAGGAGGACGGGCTGGGCGTGCTGCAGGTGGGTGCGCCCCGGCATGGGCGCGTCACCCGCGGCTTCCGCCTGGGTGATCAGCTCGTCCACGAGGTCGAGGACCTGCGCGCCGATGGTGCGGGCCTGGTCGCGCAGGTAGAGCCGCACGAGCGTGGCGATCTGGTCGTTGCGGGACCGGCCGGCTCGCAGCTTGCCGCCCAGCTCGTCCCCGGCCCGCTCCAGCAGGCCACGTTCCAGCGCGGTGTGCACGTCCTCGTCGTCCAGCACCGGGAGGAAGGCGCCCGAGGCGACGTCCTGCTCCAGCATGTCCAGCGCGTCGATCATCCGGGCGAGCTCCGGCTCGGTGAGCAGGCCGGCGCCCGCCAGGACCCGGGCGTGCGCCTTCGAGCCGGCGATGTCGTAGGGCGCGAGCTTCCAGTCGAAGTGCGTCGACTGCGACAGCGCCGCCAGCTCGGGCGCGGGGCCGCCGGCGAACCGGCCGCCCCAGAGGGCGACCTTCTCACCGGAGTGCGCCCCGACGGTGCCGGACGCCCGTTGCCCGATGTCGCTGCCCGCGCCGTCGGGCCCCGCGCCGTCGGGCTCCGTGCCGTCGTTCTCCGTCACAGTGCCCCGACCCCCAGGTCCACGCCGTTGCCGAACTTCTCGTCGCGCGCGGCGGCGAGCTTCGCGGTGAGGCCGTAGATCTCGATGAAGCCGCGAGCCTGCGACTGGTCGAACGCGTCGCCCTCGTCGTAGGTGGCCAGGTTGAAGTCGTAGAGCGACTGCTCCGAGCGGCGCCCGGTCACGGTGGCCCGGCCGCCGTGCAGCACCATGCGGATCTCGCCCGACACGTACTTCTGCGTGTCGTCGATGAACACGTCCAGCGACTTCTTCAGCGGCGAGAACCACATGCCGTCGTAGACGAGCTCGCTCCAGCGCTGCTCCACCTGCCGCTTGAAGCGCGCCTGCTCGCGCTCGATCGTCACGTTCTCCAGCTCCTGGTGCGCGGCGATGAGCGCGATGGCGCCGGGCGCCTCGTAGATCTCACGGGACTTGATGCCCACGAGCCGGTCCTCGACGATGTCGATGCGACCGATGCCCTGCGCGCCGGCGCGGCGGTTCATCTCCTGGATAGCCTGCAGCGGGGTCACGGTGACGCCGTCGATCGCTACGGGGACACCCTGCTCGAAGGTGAGGATGACCTCGTCCGCCACCGGCGGGAACGTCGGGTCGTCGGTGTACGAGTAGACGTCCTTGGTGGGCTCGTTCCAGATGTCCTCGAGGAAGCCGGTCTCCACGGCGCGGCCCCACACGTTCTGGTCGATCGAGAACGGGTTCTTCTTGGTGGTCGCGATCGGCAGGTCGTGCTTCTCGGCGTAGTCGATGGCCTTCTCGCGGGTCAGCGCGAGGTCGCGCACGGGCGCGATCGACTTCAGGTCGGGGGCCAGCGAGGTGGTGGCCACCTCGAACCGGACCTGGTCGTTGCCCTTGCCGGTGCAACCATGCGCCACGGTCGTGGCGCCGAACTGGCGGGCCGCACGCACCATGTGCTTCACGATGACGGGGCGCGAGATGGCGGAGACCAGCGGGTAGCGGTCGAGGTACATGCCGTTGGCCCGCAGCGCGGGCATGCAGTACTCCGCGGCGAACTCGTCGCGCGCGTCGGCGATGTAGGCCTCGACGGCGCCGCAGTCCAGCGCGCGCTTGCGGATGACGTTCATGTCCTCGCCACCCTGGCCGACGTCGACGGCCACGGCGACCACCTCGGCCCCGGTGGCCTCGGCGATCCAGCCGATGGCGACGGAGGTGTCCAGGCCTCCCGAGTAGGCGAGCACGACGCGTTCAGTCATGATTGACGATCTCTTTCCGGTGGTGGTGTTCAGGTGCGATTGTGGTGTGTTTTCAGGCGCTCAGCGCGAGGAAGCGTCCCGCCAGCGCGGCGCCGTCGGCGTCCCGCGCTATGACGAGGATCGTGTCGTCCCCGGCGATCGTGCCGAGCATTCCGGGAAACACCGAGTGGTCGATCGCCGAGGCCAGCAGGTTCGCTGCCCCCGGCGGGGTTCGGAGCACCACGAGGTTGCCCGACGACTCGGCCGAGACCAGCAGCTCCTTGGCGAGCCGGGCCAGCCGTGCGGACAGGTACTCCTCGCTGGCGTCCGACTGCGCGCTGCGGTCTCCGCCCTCGCCCGGCACGGCGTAGACCAGCGTCCCGTCCGAGCCGCGCACCTTCTCGGCCTGGAGCTCGATGAGGTCGCGCGACAGGGTGCCCTGCGTGACGCTCACGCCGTCCGCCGCCAGGGCGTCGGCGAGCTCCGCCTGCGAGTGGATGGCGTTGCGCGTCACGATCTCGGTGATCCGGGCGTGCCGCGCTGCCTTCGTCGTGGCGGTCGTCGCGGTCTGTTTGGTGACCATCAGCCCTGCTCCAGCAGCCAGGCCAGCAGCGCCTTCTGCGCGTGCAGGCGGTTCTCGGCCTCGTCCCAGACCACGGACTGCGGGCCGTCGATGACCTCCGCGGTGATCTCCTTGCCGCGGTAGGCCGGCAGGCAGTGCAGCACCAGCGCATCCGGGGCAGCGGCCGCGAGCAGCTCCGCGTTCAGCTGGAAGTCCCAGAACGGCTTGGCCCGCTCCTCGGCCTCGGCCTCGTCGCCCATCGACACCCAGGTATCGGTGGCCACGACGTCGGCTCCGGTCACGGCCTCCTTGGCCGACGTCGTCACGGTCACCGAGCCCTCCGTCCGCGCGGCGATCTCGTGCGCCCGGGCAACGATCGCGGCGTCGGGCAGGAAGCCCTCCGGGCCAGCGACCCGCACGTGCATGCCCGCCGTGACGCAGCCGAGCAGGTACGAGTTGGCCATGTTGTTGGCGGCGTCGCCCACGTACGCGAACGTGGTGCCCGGCAGGGCGTCGAGCCCGCGGTGCTGCGCCACCGTGAGCAGGTCGGCGAGGATCTGGCACGGGTGGAAGTCGTCGGTCAGCGCGTTGATGACCGGCACGCGCGAGACGGCGGCCATCTCCTCGATGCGGTCCTGCCCGAACGTGCGCCACACGATGGCGGCGACCTGCCGGTCGAGCACCCGCGTGGTGTCGGCGATGGACTCACGCACGCCGATCTTCGCCAGGTTGCCGTCCACGATCAGCGGGAATCCGCCGAGCTCGGCGATGCCCGCCGCAAACGACACCTGGGTGCGCAGCGTCGGCTTGTCCGTGATGAAGGCGACGGCGCGCGGGCCCTCCAACGGGCGGCGGCCGTCCTGCGACAGGCTGAGGTACCGGTCCTCGCGCAGGGCGAGCCCGAGCTCCAGGACTGCCTTCTGCTCGGCCGGCGTCAGGTCGTCGTCGCGCAGGAAGTGGCGGGTCATGCGAGATCCTCCGGAAGGGTTGCGAAGAAGCGGGCGGCCTCCGTGGCCTGCTCCGCGGTCAGGATCAGGGGTGGGGCGAGCCGGATCGCGTCGGGCGCCACAGCGTTCACGATGAACCCGGCCTCCAGCGCCGCCGCGGCCACCCGCGCCGCCACCGGCTCGTTGAGCACGACGGCGAGCAGCAGCCCGCGCCCGCGGACCTCCTTGACGAGCGGGCTGCCGCACATCTCGATCTCCTGGCGCAGCAGCGCGCCGACCTCCCGCACGTTCGCCAGCAGGCCGTCCCGCTCGATCACGCCGATCGTCGCGAGCGCCGCCGCCGCGGCGACGGGGTTGCCGCCGAACGTGCTGCCGTGCTGACCGCGGCCCAGCAGGCGTGCCGCGTCGCCGTACGCGATCACGGCGCCCACGGGGAAACCGCCGCCGAGGCCCTTGGCCACCGTGACGACGTCGGGCACGATGCCGCCGCCGACCTCCGGCTGCTGGTAGGCGAACCACGAGCCGCACCGGCCCATGCCGGTCTGGACCTCGTCCAGCACGAGCAGCGCGCCGTGGGCCGTGGTCAGGCGGCGGGCGGCCGCGAGGTAGCCGGGCGGCAGGGAGCGCACCCCAGCCTCGCCCTGCACGGGCTCGACCACCAGGGCCGCGACCTCACCGCGCTCGGCGATCGCCTGCGGCGTGAACGCGGCGTCCAGGGCCGCGAGGTCGCCGAACGGGAGGTGCTCGACGCCGCCTGGGAGCGGCTCGAACGGCTCCCGGTAGGCGGCCTTCGCGGTCAGCGCGAGGGCGCCCATCGACCGGCCGTGGAAGCCGCCCTCCAGGGCGAGCACCCGCGTACGCGTCCCCACGCCGGACGACGTCGCGACCCGGCGCGTCATCTTGAACGCCGCCTCGACCGCCTCGGTGCCCGAGTTGGTGAGGAACACGCGCGACCCGTCGGGCGCCTCGGCGGCCCGGAGCAGCGTCTCGGCCAGCGCGATCTGGGCGGGCGTGCCGAAGAAGTTCGAGACGTGCCCCAGCGTGCCGAGCTGGGCGCTGACCGCGGCCGTGAGCGTCGGGTGGGCGTGGCCCAGCGCGTTCACGGCGATGCCCGCGAGCAGGTCGAGGTAGCGCTTGCCGTCCGCGTCCCAGACGTGCGCGCCCTCGCCGCGGACCAGCACGCGCTGCGGCGGGCCGAACGTGTCCATCACCGCGCCCGAGTACCGCTCGGTCCAGGCGGCGACCGAGCCGTTCGTGGTCAGGGCCGAACCCTCGGCGGGGATCACCGTGCTCATGCTGCGTCACCTTCCTTCGCCGGAACCACCATCGTCCCGTTGCCCCGCGTGGTGAAGACCTCCAGCAGCACGCTGTGCGGCTGGCGGCCGTCGATGACCGTCGCGGCGGCCACGCCGCCCTCGACGGCACGCAGGCACGCCTCCATCTTCGGCACCATCCCGGATTCCAAGGTGGGCAGGAGCTCGGACAGCTCGGGCGCCGTGATCCGCTCCACGAGCGAGTCCCGGTCGGGCCAGGAGGTGTACAGCCCCTCGACGTCCGTCAGGACGATGAGCTTCTTGGCGCCCAGCGCCACCGCGAGCGCCGAGGCCGCCGTGTCGGCGTTGACGTTCAGCACCTGGGTCGGGTCGTCCTTGTCGGGCGCGATCGTGGACACCACTGGGATCCGGCCGGCCTCCAGCAGGTCCTCCACGGCGCGCGGGTCCACCTGGACGACGTCGCCCACGAGGCCGACGTCGACGAGCTCGCCCTGGACGACGGCGTGGCGGCGCTCGGCGCCGAGCAGGCCGCCGTCCTCCCCCGAGAGGCCGACGGCGACCGGGCCGTGCGCGTTGATCAGGCCCACCAGCTCGCGGCTGACCTGACCGGTCAGGACCATGCGCACCACCTCCATCGCCTCCGGCGTGGTGACGCGCAGGCCGCCCTTGAACTCCGAGGCGATGCCGAGGCGGTCGAGCATGACGTTGATCTGCGGTCCCCCGCCGTGCACGACGACGGGCCGCAGGCCGACCTGCCGCAGGAACACCATGTCCTGGGCGAACGCGGCCTTGAGCTCGGCATCGAGCATCGCATTGCCGCCGTACTTGACGACGACGAGCGCGCCCGAGAACTCCTGCAGCCACGGGAGGGCCTCGATCAGCACCTCGGCCTTCTGGTCGGCGCGCAGGTCGGTGCGGGTGTCGAACTCGAAGTCCTCCTCGGTCCCCTTCATGAGCTGTACGCGCTGTTCTCGTGGACGTAGTCGTGCGTCAGGTCGTTGGTCCAGAGCGTGATCTCGGCGTCGCCGGCGTGCAGGTCGACGGTGATCGTGACCTCCCGCGCCGCGGCCATGTCGACCTTCTCGCGCGGCTCGTAGGCGCCGCCCGCCTTGCAGACCATGACGCCGTTGACACTTACGTCGAGCTCGGCGGGATCGTACGGCGCGACCTCCTCGGGCACGGTGCCGACCTGGGACAGGATGCGGCCCCAGTTGGGGTCGTTGCCGAAGATCGCGGCCTTGACCAGGTTGGACCGGCTCACGGCGCGCGCGACGGCGAGCGCCGCATCCTCGGTCGTGGCGTTCGTGACGGTGATGGCGATGTCGTGGGACGCGCCCTCGGCGTCGGCCACGAGCCGGCGGGCCAGGTCCGCGCAGATCGCCGTGACGGCCTCGGTGAGCACGTCGAGGTCCGGAGTGACGGCCGAGGCGCCCGAGGCCATCAGGACCACGGTGTCCGAGGTGGACATGGCGCCGTCGGAGTCGACGCGGTCGAAGGTGACCCTGGTGGCGGCGCGCAGGGCGGCGTCGGCGCCGGCTGCCGGGACGACGGCGTCCGTGGTGATCACGCACAGCATGGTCGCCAACGCGGGCGCGAGCATGCCGGCGCCCTTGGCCATGCCGCCCACGGTGAAGGTGCCCGACGGCGTCTCGACCGTGCGGACCGCCGTCTTGGCCACGGTGTCGGTGGTCATGATCGCGGTGGCCGCCGCCGTGCCTGCGGCGGCGTCGGCCGCGAGCGCGCCGACCGCGACGGGGATGCCGGCCAGCAGCTTGTCCGCGGCCAGGCGCACGCCGATCAGGCCGGTGGAGCCCACAAGAACGTCGATGGCGCCGATCCCGAGCTCGTCGGCGACCTTCTCGGCGGTGGCGTGCGCGTCCTGGAACCCACCTGGCCCGGTGCACACGTTGGCGCCCCCGGAGTTGAGCACGACGGCGCGCGCGACGCCGTCCTTGACCGCCTGTCGCGACCACATGACGGGCGCGCCGACCACACGGTTGCTCGTGAACACCGCGGCGGCGGTGTGCTCGGGCCCGTCGTTGACGACGAGGGCCAGGTCCGGCGTGCCCGATGCCTTCAGGCCGGCCGTGATCCCGGCCGCCCGGAACCCTGCTGCCGCGGTGACGCCCGCTGCGGGGTCGGTCATGGTGCGACTCCTTCGGTGATGAGGCCGGCGGTCTCCCGCAAGCCGAGGGCGAGGTTCATGGACTGGACCGCGGCGCCCGCCGTGCCCTTGACGAGGTTGTCGATGGCCGTGACCGTGACGACCCGGCGCGCCGCGGCGTCGACGGCGACCTGCACGCACGCGGTGTTGGCGCCGAGCGTCATCGCGGTGCTGGGCCACTGGCCCTCCGGGAGCAGGTGCACGAACGGCTCGTCCGCGTATGCCGCCTCCCAGGCGGCGCGGACCTGCTCCGGGTCGACTCCCTTGGCCAGCCGGGCGGTCGCCGTGGCGAGGATGCCGCGCGACATCGGCACGAGGGTGGGCGTGAAGCTGACCGTCACCTGTTCCGCGCCGGCGACCCGCAGGTTCTGCCGGATCTCCGGGATGTGCCGGTGGGTGCCGCCCACGGCGTACGGCTGCGCGGCGCCCAGCGCCTCGCTCGCCAGGAGGTGCGGCTTGAGCGCCTTGCCCGCGCCGGAGTACCCGTTGGCCAGCACGGCGACGATGTCGCCGGTCTCGACCACGCCCGCCGCGACGCCGGGCTGCAGGCCCAGGGTCACGGCCGTGACGTTGCAGCCCGGCACCGCGATGCGGCGCGCGCCGGCCAGCTTGTCGCGCTGGCGCGCGGCGGTGGCGACGTCGGCCCCCGGCGCCTCGGCGTGGATGAGCTCGGGCAGTCCGTAGGGCCAGGTCCCGGCGTGCGTGGAGCCGTAGAACTGCTCCCAGTCGCTCGCGGACTCCAGCCGGTGGTCGGCCCCGAGGTCCACGACGAGGACGTCGTCCGGCAGCTGGGCCGCCACCTGGCCCGACGCGCCGTGCGGCAGGGCGAGCAGCACGACGTCGTGCCCGCGCAGCGCGTCCGCGGTGGTGGGCTCCAGGATGCGGTGCGCGAGGCCGCGCAGGTGCGGCTGGACCTCGCCGAGGCTCGACCCGGCGTTCGAGTGCGCGGTGAGCGTGCCGATCTCGACGAAGGGGTGGGCCGCCAGGAGGCGGAGGGCCTCCCCGCCCGCATAGCCGGACGCGCCGGCGACGGCGACTCGGATGAGCTGGCTGCTGGACATATTCGGTAGCATACATACTTATGCAGGAGGACGAAACCCGATGCCCGTCACACCCGGGTCCCGCGCACCACCGGCCGACATAGGCTCGGTGCATGCACGCAGTCGTAGCCCGCCAGGCGGGCGGCCCCGAGGTCCTGTCGTACACCGAGCTCCCCGACCCGACCCCTCGTCCGGGTCAGCTCCTGGTCCGCGTCGCGGCGGCGGGTGTGAACTTCATCGACACCTATCGCCGCGCCGGCGTCTACCCCATGGAGTACCCGCACGTGGTGGGTGCGGAGGGGGCGGGCATCGTGGAGGCGCTCGGCGAGGAGGTGACCGGCTTCGCGGTCGGCGACCGCGTGGCCTGGCACAGCGGGCCCGGCTCGTACGCGGAACTGGTGGCCGTGGACGCCGCCGGCGTCGTCCCCGTGCCGCGCGGGCTGGACCTCACCATCGCCGCCGCCCTGCCGCTGCAGGGCATCACCGCGCACTACCTCGTGCGGTCCACGTTCGAGGTCGGGCCGGGGCACGACATCCTGCTGCACGCGGGCGCTGGCGGCGTCGGCCTGCTGGCGACCCAGCTCGCCGTCGCGCGCGGCGGCCGGGTGCTGACCACGGTCTCGACGCCCGAGAAGGCGGCACTGTCGTCCGCGGCCGGCGCCGCGCACACCATCAACTACGCCGAGCTGGCCGACATCACGACCGAGCTGCCGGCGCTCGTGCGCGAGCTCACCGACGGCCAGGGCGTGCACGTCGTGTACGACGGCGTGGGCAAGACCACCTTCGAGGCGTCCCTCGCCTCCCTACGGCCGCGCGGGATGCTGGTGCTGTTCGGCGGCGCGTCCGGCCAGGTGCCGCCGTTCGACCCGCAGCGGCTCAACAAGGCGGGCTCCCTGTTCCTCACCCGGCCGACCATCACGCACCACACGCTGACCCGCAGCGAGCTCGAGTGGCGCACCTCCGAGGTACTCGGGTCCGCCGCGTCGGGCGACCTGGACGTACGCGTCGGGGCCACCTACTCGCTGTCGGACGCCGCCGCGGCGCACCAGGCGCTGGAGTCCCGGGCGACCACGGGCAAGGTCCTGCTCATCCCCTGACCACCCAGCCCCGTTGAGTGCTGGACATTCGCCCCGCCACGGCCGGAAAGAAGGCGAATCTCCAGCACTCAACGAAGCCGGAGGTTGCGGGTGGGGTGCCTGCGCCGATATCTTGACGTCAAGATACTCGACGTCGAGGAGCGGTCATGGCGGACTGGAGTCCCAGCGCATACCTGCGGTACACGGACGAGCGGTCGCGCCCGTTCACCGAGCTGGTCGCCCGGGTTCCCGGGACGCCCGCCACCATCGTCGACCTCGGGTGCGGGCCGGGCCACCTCACCGCCGTGCTCCGCGCACGCTGGCCCGAGGCCCGCGTGACCGGGATCGACGCCTCCCCCGCCATGATCGAACGGGCCCGGGCGGCGGACCCGGACACGGAGTACGCGCTCGCCGACCTCAGCACCGACGACCACACCGCCGACCTCGTCGTCAGCAACGCCGCGCTCCAGTGGGTGCCGGAGCATCGCGACCTGCTGCCGGCGCTCGCCGACCGGGCGGCGCAGGTCTTCGCCTTCCAGGTACCGGGCAACCACGACGCGCCCAGTCACGTGCTGCTGCGGGAGGTCGCCGCCCGCGAGCCGTACGCCGACGCCGTCGGGCCGGTCGAACGCCGGGCGACGGCCGATCCGGCCGAGTACGTGGAGATCCTGGCCCGGCCGGGCTGGGCCGTGGACGCGTGGGAGACCACCTACACGCACCTGCTGCACGGGCCGGACCCGGTGCTGCGGTGGATCTCGGCGACGGGTGCCCAGCCCACGCTCCAGGCGCTGGAGGCCAAGGACCCCGCGCTGCGTGCCCGGTTCGAGGAGGAGTTCGGCGCTGCGCTGCGCGAGGCCTACCCGGAGCGGGCCTACGGGACGCCGCTGGCGTTCCGCCGGGTGTTCGTGGTGGCGGCGCGGGCCTGAGCCGGGTCCGGCCCGGAGCCATGGGCTACGGCTTCACCCGTGCCTTCAGGCCGGCGAGCTCGGCGTCGACGTACTGCCGCGTGCGGCCCATGGTCAGCCTGCCGAGCAGCCACGCCAGGCCCCCGGTCTGCGTGATCGCGAGGGTCACCCGGGAGCGGCCGTCGGGCAGAGGCTCCACCAGGTGCTCGGCCTGCGTGGTCACGCCGGCGGACTCGCTGATCCACGCGAAGTGCCGCGGCGGGTCCCACTCGTCGACCAGCCAGATCGCGAGCGGCATCTTCGGCTGCTCGATCCGCACCTGGGTTCCGACGTCCGGCGGGTTGGGCCCGTCGATGATCTCCACCGAGGTCATGGACGGCGTCCAGTCGGGCATGTGCTCGACGTCGGACAGGACGGTCCAGACGGCCTCCGGCAAGGCGTCGATCTCGGTGGACGTGCTGTAGTTCGGCATGCGTGCTCCCTGTCATCAGAGTTGTCGCCGACCGGCGTCACAACCCATAGTCTCGGCCCACGGGCGCAGTTCGCGACGTGACGACACACGTCCGGCGCACGTCCGGCGCGGCGGAACGAGCGCCACCGAGGCGCTACAGCTCCAGGATCGTCTTGATCCCGCCGGTATCGCCCACGAATGCCGTGGCGGCGTCCTCGAGCGGCACCCGGTCGGTCACGATGCGCGCCAGCCAGCTGGTGTCCGCCCGGGACAGCGACTCCGCGCCGGTCCGGTAGTGCGTCAGGTTGGCGTTCACGGAGCCGATCACCGCGTCGTTCTCCAGCACGATCTCCCGGTTCAGAGCGCCGGCGTCGAACTCGAGCCGCCGCCCCGCGGACGTCACCCCCGTGAGACAGGTGACGCCGTAGCTCCCGGTCGCGGAGAGGGCGTCGAGCACCACCTGGTTCGCGCCGGTCGCCTCGATCACGATGTCGGGGCGCAGGGCTCCAGCCACGTTCGCGACGGGCTCGGTGTGGTACTCGGCGCCCAGGTCAGCGACCAGCTGCGGCTTCGGGCCGTCGGGGACCCGGTCGAGCACGTGCACCTCCAGTCCGCGCTGGACGCCGATCATCGCGGCCAGCAGGCCGATCGGGCCGGCCCCGGTCACGAGCGCCACCTTCGGCTCGAACCACGCCCGCTGCCCGACCAGCTCGATCTGTTCCCACGCCTTGGCGACGACGGTGGTCGGCTCGAGCAGCATGCCGACGTCTTCGAGCGACGGGTCGAGGCGGACCGCGTAGTCCGTCTCGACGGTCCACCGCTCGGAGGCGAACCCGTCGATCGACTTGATGCCCCGCTCGGTGTACTCACCGTTGCGGCACATGTCGAACTGGCCCCGTGCACACGCCCCGCACGGCTCGGGATCCGGCCGACGGACGACGCCCACCACCAGGTCACCCGGCGCGAAGCCGGAGCCGTCGGGGGCCGATCGCACCCGCCCGAGCGACTCGTGCCCGAGCACCAGCCGCTCGCGGCCGGGAGGGGCCCAGCCGTACTCGCCGGCGGCGATCTCCCGGTCCGTGCCGCAGACGCCGACGGCGAGACCGTCGACCAGGAGCTCACCGTCGGCGGGCACCGGCTCGTCGACATCGGTGACCGCCAGGGAGCCGGGGCTGCGCGGGACCACTGTCAGGGCACGCATCAGGCGATCTCCTCGGCCCCGTGCTTGGCGGCGGCGTGCTCGACCACGCCCGCCTCGACGTCGCGGGCGGTCACGCCGTGGCCGAGCCGCAGCGCGCTGTTGACCAGGCCGAGGTGGCTGAACGCCTGCGGGGTGTTGCCGAGGTGACGGCCCGTGACCACGTCGTACTCCTCGCTCAGCAGCCCCAGGTCGTTGCGCAGCGCGAGCAGCCGCTCGAACAGCTCGACCGCCTCCTGGACCCGTCCGATCCCGTGCAGCGCGTCGACCAGCCAGAAGTTGCAGACCAGGAACGTCGCCTCCGCGCCGGGCAGGCCGTCGACCCTGCCGTCGAGGTGGGTGTGGTAGCGCAGCAGCAGCCCGTCCTGAGAGAGCTCGCGCTGTACCGCCTCGACGGTGCCGACGACGCGGGGATCGTCCCAGGGCAGGAAGCCGACCTGCCCGATCAGCAGCAGCGCGGCGTCGAGTCCTTCCGACCCGTAGAACTGGGTGAACGTGTTCCGGACGGGGTCGTACCCGTGCGTGCACACGTCCTCATGGATCCGGTCACGGATGGCCTTCCACCGCTCGACGGGCTCGTCCACCAGGCCGCCCTCCTCGACGGCGCGCACCGCTCGGTCGAAGCCGGCCCAGGCCATGACCCGCGAGTGGACGAACGCGCGTTTCGGACCGCGCACCTCCCAGAGCCCGTTGTCGAGGTCGTCCCAGTGCTCCTCGAGGTGGTCCAGGAGCGCCTTCTGCACGCGCCAGGCCTCCGGGTCGGTCTCCAGACCCGCCGTGCGCGCCAGGTGCAGGGCGTCGAGCGTCTCGCCCCAGACGTCGATCTGGAGCTGGCCGACCGCGCCGTTCCCGATCCGAACCGGACCGGAGCCCTCGTAGCCGGGCAGCCAGTCGATCGTGTACTCCGGCAGGCGCCGTCGGCCGTCCAGCCCGTACATGATCTGCAGGTCCGCCGGGTCGCCCGCGACGGCGCGCAGGAGCCACGCCCGCCAGGCGCGCGCCTCGTCGATGAACCCGGTGCCGACCAGGGCCTGCAAAGTGAACGCGGCGTCGCGCAGCCAGCAGTACCGATAGTCCCAGTTGCGCGCGCCGCCGAGCTCCTCGGGGAGCGACGTCGTGGCGGCGGCGATGATGGCCCCGGTCGGGGCGTAGGTCAGTGCCTTCAGGGTGATCAGGGACCGGTGCACGGCGTCGGCCCACGGGCCCTCGTAGCTGGACCCTGCGACCCACGACCGCCAGAACTCCTCGGTCTCGCGCAACGCGTCCTCCGCGTGGACCGGCAGCATCGTGGCGAGGTGGGACGCGTGGTACGTCAGCACGAACGACACGCGGTCGCCCGCGCCGACGGTGAAGCGAGCGTGGAGGGCCGAGCCGGCGGCCACCCCCTCGTGCGTGATCTCGACACCCGCGTCCAGGCGAACGGAGTCCGGTCCCGCGACGGCACGTAGGGCGCCGCCCTCCGGCATCACCCAGGGCACGACGTGCCCGTAGTCGAACCTGAGGCGCAGCTCGGTGGTCATGGGGACGTCGCCGCTGATTCCCTCGACGATCCGGACGAGATCGGCCTGGTCGCCGCGCGGCGGCATGAAGTCGGTCACCCGGACCGTGCCTTCGGGCAGGTCCCACTCCGTCTCCAGGATCAGGGTGCCGTCCCGGTAGCGACGACTGGTGCACTCTCCGCCTGAGACGGGTCCCAGGCGCCACGACCCGTGCTCCTCGCCGCCCAGCAGGGCCGCGAAGCATGCCGGGGAGTCGAAGCGCGGCAGGCACATCCAGTCGATCGAGCCGTCCCGACCGATCAGAGCAGCGGTCTGCAGATCGCCGACAATTCCGTAATCTTCGATTCGGAGCGTCATCGCTCCCCAGACTAGGTTCGGCCCGCCTTCCTCACCAGACGACCGCACGTATCAGGCGCCCAGGTCACTCCGGTGACCTGGGCGCCTGATACGTGCGTGGCTATGCCGGCCGGGTCAGAAGGACGAGGCGTCCGCCGCGTACACCCAGCGGTAGCCCGGGTACTCGCCGAGCGACCACAGGTAGTCGCGGCCCGGGTCGTAGGACAGGTCCTCCGCGCCCACGGTCAGTGCGTTGCCGTGCCGCACCATGGCGCCCGACGGAGCGACGAACGTGTGCAGGTCGCCGTCCGAGTTCGGGTTCGAGTGGTCCGACCCGTCGCTCTGCGAGAAGTAGAACTTCCCGTTGATGGCCGTCGAGCCCTGCACGCTCTCGAGGTCGGTCCGGTAAGCCTCCGTCGCCTTGATGATCCCGTCCGACGCCGGCTTGAGGTACCGGTTCGTGTAGTCGATCGGGACCCGGATCGTCCGCACCTGGGCGCCCGCCTCGATGTCGGCGGCGCTTCGGTACTCGCTCACGATCACCGAGTCGGGCGTGCTCGTCCGGTCGAGCGCGACCGACGAGTGCTGCAGCTGGGCGTAGCCTCCGGCCGTCGAGTCGGTGAACTTCGCCGTCTGCGGCAGCACGTACTTGTAGTCGAACGCGTGGTACGAGCCGTCGGACTGACGCCCGACGGCCGACGAGTTGCCCGTCGACACCTGCCACAGGTGGTCGAGGTCGAACACGCGAAAACCACCGCTCGTGTCCGCCACGTACAGCAGGTTGCCGTACCACATGAGGCCGCCGGCGTGGATGTTGACCGGCCGGAACGACGGTGCGCTCGTGGTCCCGCTCGGCTCGACCAGCAGGATGTGCCGGTACGGCGGCGCGGACGCGCTCGCGGACAGGTTGGACACGCTGATGCGGACGCCCTTGTCTATACCGTCCTCGGCGTGGTCGTACCAGCTCACGAGGTTGATGCGCTTGCCGTCGTACGTTCCCTCGCCGTATGCGTCGGAGCTGGTGGTGATGCCCTGCGGGTACCAGGCCTCGGTGGTCTGGTCGCCCGAGTTCCAGCAGTAGTACGCGGTGCGGTTCGTGACCGACGGCGCGCTGCCGCAGCTCGGGGTGCGGTTGGCGTCGTCGGCCACCGCTCCCATGGTCACGTTCGGCAGCGCCGAGTCCAGCGCACCGACGAGGGACGACGACGTCTGCGACAGCGTGTAGCGGAAGTTGCTCGCGGTGAGCGGTGTCGCGGCGGCCGCGATCGACGGCTCCGCCTGGTCGCTCGCGGCCTCCGTGGCGACGGCCTGGCCCGTTGACGCGAGCAGGGCGCACAGTCCGAAGCTCGCGATCGCGAGCGCGGGGCGACGATGACGCATGGTGGTCTCCTTGCATGAGGGGACGGTTGCTTGCACACCGTAGGGAGTGCCCGTCCCGTATGCCAGTACCCCCAGGATGAACGGCCCGTGTCCGCCGGTCGCGTCGGCGTGCCCGGCCGAGCGGCCAGGCACGCCGACGAAGCCGCTGGTCAGCGCTTGGTGAGGGAGTCCGCCAGCGGGTCGCGGCGGCCGGCGGGGAGCACCCGGAGCCGGCGGGCCGTCGCCGCCGCGCCCTCCTGCGCGACGTCGGCCGCCAGCGCCTTGAGCGACTCCGGGGTGTCGTGCGTGACCCGCAGGAACCACCCCGAGCAGGCGTCGAGCTCGCCGGCCGCAATCGCGTTCACGACGTCGGTCACCCGCTCGACCGGGGTCCACTGGGTGCGGCCCTCGTGCAGGGTCATGCCCGTCGACATGTCGGTCCGCACGACGCCCGGCGCGAGCTCGAAGATGCGGATCCCGTGCCGGAAGCCGTCGCCGTGGAGGTTGGCGCCCATGCGCGTCAGCGCGGTCTTGCTCGCGTTGTAGGCGGAGTAGCCCCCGCGCATCTCGTGCGAGCTCGCTCCCGAGGCCAGGTCGATGATCCGGCCTCCGCCGCGCTCGATCATGCCCGGCACGGCGTAGCGGCTGAACAGGAACGGCGCGCGCACGTTGGTCTCGAACACGGACCACCACTCGTCGGGATCGGCCTCCCACAGGGGGTGCTCGTTCTCGATGGCGCCCGCGTTGTTGACCAGCAGGTCGATCGACCCGAGCGCCTCCTCGGCCTGCTCGACGGCGGCGCGCACCGCCGCCGGGTCCGACACGTCGGCGGTCAGCTCCACCGCCGTCGTACCCAGCGCCCGGACCTCCGCGGCGACTGCCGCGAGCCGTTCCGCGTCTCGCGCGAGCAGGGCAACATCCAGCCCTGCTCGCGCGAGACCCAGTGCGATCTCCCTGCCGATGCCGCGCGAGGCGCCCGTGACGAGCGCCGTACGGGCCGACGGGGTCTCCACGGGGCCGGCCTCGGAAACCGACTCAGCCACGCAGCACCGCCCCGATCTTCGTGGCGGCCGACTCCACGACGGCGTCGCGCACCGCGCGGACCTCCTTCGCGGACAGCGTCCGGTCCGCGGCCCGCAGGCGAAGCGAGTACGCGAGGGACTTCTTGCCCTCGCCCACCTGCTCACCCGTGAAGACGTCGAACAGCGCCACGTCCTCGAGCAGCTCACCGGCGCCCGCCACGATCGCCGACCGCACAGCCTCGGCGGGCACGTCACCGTCGACCACGAAGGCGAAGTCCTCCTTGGCCGCCGGGAACGCCGACACGGGCGTCGCGACCACGGGCTCGCCCGACGCCGCATCGACCAGGACGCTCAGGTCCACCTCGAACGCCGCGGCGCGGGCAGGCAGCCCCAGCGTCTCGACGACCTTGGGGTGCAGCTCGCCGGCGTGACCGACGACGGTTCCGTCCGTGAGCTCCAGCCGCGCACAGCGCCCCGGGTGCCATGGCATCCGGTCGGGATCCGGGACGACCACTACCTCGGCCTGGGCACGCTCGGCCACCAGGCGGGCCGCCGCGAGGGCGTCCTCCCAGCCGGCCGCGCGGCCCGCACCCCACCAGCCGGCGAGCTCACGCTTGCCGGTCAGCACGCCGGCCACCCGGCGCGGCTGGTCCGGGACCGCGGCCGCGAGCGCGGCGAGCTGCTCGTCGGTGGGACGCACCCCGCCGGGCAGCGAGGGCGCCGCGGGTGCGTCCGCCGCCGGAAGGGTGACGAGGCCGATCTCGTACACCGCCAGGTCGCTCAGGCCGCGCGACACGTTGCGCCGCACGGTGTCGAGCAGGGTGACCAGCAGGTTCGACCGCAGCAGCGGCTTGTCGTCGGCCATCGGGTTGAGGAGGCGGAGCGAGCCGCGGCGCGGGTCGTCGGCGGGCAGACCGAGCGCGTCGTACTCTGCGGCCCCCACGAACGGGTAGCTGAGCGTCTCGACGAAGCCGTCCTCGGCCAGCGCGCGGGCGACCGAGCGGCGCGTGCGCTGCTCGGTCGTGAGGCCGCGGCCGCCCAGGGCAGCCGGGAGCACCGAAGGCACCTGGTCGTAGCCCTGGATGCGCACGACCTCCTCGACCAGGTCCGCGGGTTCGGTCAGGTCGGGACGCCAGGTCGGCGGCGTGACGACGAGGACCTCGACGGGCTCGGCCACCGAGGACGACTCGACCGTCGCGCCGATCTCCTCGAGGGTGCTCCGCACCTGCTCGGGGGTGTACTCGACGCCCGAGAGCCGAGTGGGCTCGGTGACCTTGAGCAGGATCGGCTTCTGCGGGCCCGCCTCGGCGATGGTGTCGAGGTCGCTCACCGCGGCGTCAGCGGTGCCGCCACCCAGCTCGACCAGGAGGTCCACGACGCGCTGCGCCGCGACCGGGGGCAGGAGCGGGTCGACGCCGCGCTCGAACCGCTTGGCGGCCTCGCTCGGCAGCTTGTGCCGGCGGGCCGTGCGGGCGACCGTGATCTGGTCGAAGTGCGCCGCCTCGACGAGCACGTCCGTCGTCGCGTCGCTGACCTCGGACGACGCTCCGCCCATGACCCCGGCTAGACCGAGCACGCGGCTGCCCGCGCCCTTGGGCGAGTCGGTGATCAGGAGATCCTCGGTGTCGAGCGCGCGGTCGGCGTCGTCCAGCGTGGTGAGGCGCTCGCCGTCGGTGGCCCGGCGGACCACTATCGGGGCCGAGACCTTGGCGAGGTCGTAGGCGTGCAGCGGCTGCCCGAGGTCGAGCATCACGTAGTTCGTGACGTCGACCGCAAGCGAGATCGACCGCATGCCGGAGCCCTCGAGGCGGTGCTTCATCCACTCGGGTGTGGGCGCGGTCGGGTCGATGCCGCGCACGATGCGCGTCACGAAGCGGTCGCAGCCCACCACGCCGTTGATCGGCGCGTCGTCCTGCACCAGCACCTCGAACCCGTCCGGCGTGGCGGAGGGCTCGGCACCCGTGGCCAGGCCGCGGTCCGTGAACTTCGCACCCGTGGAGTGGGCGTACTCGCGCGCCACGCCGCGGTAGCTGAACGCGTACCCGCGGTCCGGGGTCACGTTGATCTCCAGGACCTCCTCACCGAGACCGAGGAGCGCGATGGCGTCCTGGCCGGGGGTGAGGTCCTCGGCGGCGAAGCCCATGTCCCGGGGCAGCACGATGATGCCGTGCGCACCGTCATCGCCCAGGCCGAGCTCGGCGGTGGAGCAGATCATGCCGTCGGACACGTGCCCGTAGGTCTTGCGGGCGGCGATGGGGAACGGCCCGGGCAGCACGGTGCCGGGCAGCGCGACGGCCACGAGGTCGCCGGGCGCGAAGTTGTGCGCGCCGCACACGATGCCGCGGGACCCCTCGATGTTGTGCTCCGGGCCGACGTCGACCTGGCACCAGTTGATCGTCTTGCCGTTCTTCTGCGGCTCGGGGTGCATCTCGAGCACGCGGCCGACCACGAGAGGGCCGGTCACGGCCGCCCCGTGGATCGCCTCTTCTTCCAGGCCCACCTTGACGAGGTCGGCCGCGAGCTGCTCGGCGGTGAGGTCCGCGGGCACCTCGACGTGGTCCGCGAGCCAGTCCTTCACGATGAGGGGCACTTCAGATCTCCGTCCCGAACTGGGTGGAGAAGCGCACGTCGCCCTCCACTATGTCGTGCATGTCCGCGATCGAGTGGCGCAGCATGAGCGTGCGTTCGATGCCCATGCCGAACGCGAAGCCCGAGTACTCCTCCGGGTCGACTCCCGCTGCCCGCAGCACGTTCGGGTTGACCATGCCGCAGCCGCCCCACTCGATCCAGCCCGCGCCGCCCTTCTTCTGCGGGAACCACAGGTCCATCTCGGCTGACGGTTCCGTGAACGGGAAGAACGCCGGGCGCAAGCGGGTCTTCGCCTCGGGCCCGAACATCGCCCTGGCGAACGCGTCCAGCGTGCCCACGAGGTTCGCCATCGTCAGGCCCTTGTCGACCGCGAGTCCCTCGACCTGGTGGAACACCGGAGTATGGGTCTGATCCAGCGCGTCGGTGCGGAACGTCTTGCCGGGGCACGCGATGTACAGGGGCACGCCGCGCTCCAGCAGGGAGCGCGCCTGGACCGGCGACGTGTGGGTGCGCAGCACGAGGTTCGACTCGCTGTCGCCGTCCCCGGCCACGTAGAACGTGTCCTGCATCTGGCGTGCCGGGTGGTCCGGGCCGAAGTTCAGCGCATCGAAGTTGAACCACTCCGCCTCGACCTCGGGGCCGTCGGCGATCTCCCAGCCGAGGCCTACGAAGAAGTCGGCGACGCGCTCCTGGACCAGCTCGATCGGGTGGCGAGCGCCCACCGTCGCGCGCTGGACCGGGAGGGTGACGTCTACCGCCTCCTCCGCGAGCACTCGCGCATCACGCTCGGCCTCGAGCTCCGTCTGACGGGCGGCGATCGCCTGGTTGATCTGACCGCGACGCGGGCCGACGAGCTTGCCGGCCTTCGCCTTGTCCGGACCGGGCAGGGCGCCTATCCCCCGGTTGGCGAGGGCCAGGGAGCTGCGGTCTCCCGTGTGCTGGGTACGGACAGCCTTCAGCGCGTCGAGGTCGCCGGCCTTGGCGATGTCGTCGAGGGCGGCCTTGACCGCGGCGTCGAGTGCCGCCTCGTCGAGCGGATCGATGGGTGCCTTCTCATCGGGCGTGGACATGCTTGCCTTCCTGGCGGATTCGGGAGCCGACTCCGTCCCTGCGTGGGGACGCCGTGCCGGCATGTGAAGTCTAGGTGCCCGCCAGGGCTCAGGACGCGTTGTCCACAGGGCAGTTCAGTGCCCGCGCGCAGCGCTCGCCGCACGGCCCGTAGCGGGCCGCATAAATCGGCGGGTCAATGGCTGCATATCGCCATCATTCCATGCCTGCGCGAGAGTGAGCAACGTGAATCACCCTGTGGAACGGTGTGCGCTTGGCACACTTTTTCGAGCATGTCAGAGGGTCGGCGTAGGTTGCAACACATGTTCGAAGCGCTTCGGACGAACCTGTCTCCACGGCCGGGGCGGCCCTGGCCCCGGTCGTGGGGACGGACCTTCTGCGGTGGGCTGCCGTCGGCCGATCAACCCACGCCGATCAACCCTCGAGCGCCCAGGTCTGCACGATCTCGTAGCGCGGGCCGCCCTGGGCGCCCTCCCCGGGGTGGGACTCCACGAGCGCGAACGAGTCCGCGGTCCAGTCGGGTCCGGCATACACGGACAGGGCCTGGGCAGCGGGCTCCAGCGGCGACCGCGGCCCACCTACCGTGCGCTTCCCCCAGCGGTCTCGCCCTCGCGGCGGCCGCACCTGGCCGGCCCGGGCGTGCGCGACGGTGACGTGGGCACGGTGCGGCTTGACGTCTTCCGGGACCTCGCGCGGCGAGGCGACCAGGCAGTCGGTCGCCAGGTCCTTCAGCGCGCGCGTCCCGCCGTCGACCCCGATCCACAGGACGCGCGCGCCGAACGACCCGGCGCCACGCAGCCGCAGGTCGATCGGCCCGTGCTTGCGCGCGACGTCGGACAGCTCCTCGCACAGCTCCGGGACCGTCCCCTCTGGGAGGTCCGCGTAGAACGCGAGCGTGATGTGCAGGTTCTCCCGGGGAACCCAGCGCGGAGAGGCCGGTACGCCGTCGACGGCGAGTCCGAGATGGTCCTTGACACTCGTGGGCGGGATGACCGCCGTAAATAGCCGCACATTACGATCCTAAGCACGCCGCGACCCGCTCGACACGGCATTTGTCAACAGCCGCGTCGGCGACAGCGGGGACTGAGCCCCGGTACCGAACGTCTTCAGCGGCGCCGGCGCGCCATGGCCCATCCGACGAGTGCGGCCGCGAGCACGAATGCCACCTGGCCCCCGAGCACTATCCGGTTCACGCTGACGGCCGGAACCCAGCGCACGCCCTGCCCTTCGACGACGAAGGCGCCGGCCGGCTCGGCCTGGCGCCCGAAGCCGAGGCCGCCACCGCCGCCGTCCGATCCGCGACCCGGTCCGACATCCGGCTCGGACCGGTCCGCGGCCACCTCGGCGGACGGCTCCTCGAGTACGTCCGACGCGGCCTCCGCGTCATGCTCCGACGCGCCGGCCCCGGCGCCCCCGCTGGACCACACGCGTGCTGCCGGGATGACGAGCACTCCGTCGCGTTCGATCGGTTCGCCGTAGACCTCTCGCACGCCGAACGACTCGGCCACAGCCTCACTGATACGGCTCAAGTCCGGTACGTGCCTCATCCGTCCAGCGTAGGGGACGCGCTCCGCGCTCTCACGAGCACGATGTCAGGCACCGGACAGTCAGGCACTTGACAGATCCACGACCCGGGCGCATCGTTGTTGTCAGGCGCCTGACAGACAGGTGCCTGACAACCAAGGAGAATCATGAACTACACGCCCTATGACGACGCAGACCAGAGAGAGCCGAACGAGAGCGAGGCAGGCATGAACGAGACCGACGACCCGCGCCAGGAGGCGATGCGCCGGCTGTCGACCGTCGGCATGCTGCAGGCGCACCAGCTCCGGCGTGCGAAGCGGCCCGGACGCGGGGCCCCGTGGCTGGACCCGAGCCAGGGACAGGGCCGGGTGCTGGCACTGCTGCAGCTCAAGCCGGAGACCACCCAGAAGGAGCTCACGTTCCTGCTGGGCATGTCCCGGCAGGCGACAGCCGAGCTGCTGGCCAAGCTGGAGAAGCAGGGACTGATCGAGCGCGAGCCGTCGTCCGGCGACAAGCGCGTAGTGGTCGTCCGCCTCACCGAGGCGGGCCAGGCCGCCGAACAGGCGACCGAGCGACCCCCGCACGGGACGCCGGAGCTGCTGGACGTCCTCGATGACGACGAGGTGGCGCAGCTGTCCGGGTACCTCGACAGGATCCTCGAGCGCGCAGAGCAGGACTGGGCCGACGAGTTCGGCGAGCGTCGCGAGGCGTTCGAGGAGTTCTGGCGGTCCCGCGGCGGGTTCGACCCGCGTATGCGCCCCGGGTTCGGCCGCGGGTTCCCCGGCGAGTTCGGCGGACCCGGGTTCGGCGGACCTGGCGGGTTCTGGGGCCCCGGCTTCGGCGGCCCCGGCGGACACCCCGGCCCGCACGGCCGACGCGGTCGGCGCGGGCGCCGGGACGACCAGGGCGAGGAGTGAGGGCGAGTGCGCCGCACTCAGCCGCGGCCAGCGCGTTCAGCGCTGGGCGCGGCTGCTCGCATACAGGCAGACGGTCGCCGCCGTGGCCAGGTTGAGCGACTCGGCCTTGCCACGAATCGGCACCCGGACGACGGCGTCGGCCAGCGCGCGGTCCTCGTCGGGCAGGCCCCAGGCCTCGTTGCCGAACACCCAGGCGGTCGGCTCGGCGAGGTCCGGTATCGAGCCGCTACCCGCGTCGTCCTGCAGGTCGTCCAGGTCGAGGGGTCCGGAGCCGTCCGCGGCGAGGACGTGGCACCCCGCGGCGCGCAGCTCCGCCAGCGCGGCCTCCAGTGACAGCCCCGTGACCACGGGCACGTGGAACAGCGACCCGGCAGTGGAGCGCACGACCTTCGGGTTGTGCACGTCGACGCTCTCCCCCGCGAGAACCACGAGGTCGGCGCCGGCTGCGTCGGCGGCCCTGATGACCGTGCCGGCGTTTCCGGGGTCGCGAACGGTGGCGAGCACCGCGGCCAGCAAGGGACGCCCAGCTCGCTCCGGGTCGCGCGTCTCCAGCGCTTCCCCCAGCGTCGGCGCCTGGGTCCGGACGACGGCGAGCACCCCCTGGGCGTCGGCGCTCATGGCATCCAGTACCTCCGGGGTGCCCAGATGCAGGAACAGCCCGGCCGAGCGGGCGTCGTCGACGATCTCCGGATACCGCCCCGCGGCCGACTGCGTCAGGTAGACGTCACGGACGGACGACGGCACGTGCCGGACTGCCTCCCGTACACCCTGTGGTCCTTCGACCAGGTACTGCCCGTGCCGGGAGCGCGCCAAACGCCCGGCCAGTGCCCGTACGTGCTTGACGCGGTCGGCTCGCGGATTCGCGAGCGTCACATCAGGCACGGAACGGGCCTCCGAAGAGGAAACTGTCCGGGCGTCCGGTGAACTGCTCAACCTCAGGCAGCGGCCGGGGCGTTGACATCCGCCGGCAGCGCGTCCTTGGCGACCTGGACGAGGGCGTTGAACGCCGCCACGTCGTTGACCGCGAGCTCGGCGAGCATGCGGCGGTCGACCTCGACACCAGCGGCTTTGAGGCCCTGGATGAGGCGGTTGTAGGTCAGACCCTGCGCGCGGGACGCAGCGTTGATGCGCTGGATCCACAGCTTGCGGAAGTCACCCTTGCGCGCCTTCCGGTCACGGTAGGCGTAGACGAGCGAGTGGGTGACCTGCTCCTTCGCCTTCCGGTAGAGGCGCGAGCGCTGGCCGCGGTAACCGGCGGCGCGCTCAAGGGTTGTACGGCGCTTCTTCTGGGCATTTACTGCCCGCTTCACGCGTGCCACGTGAGACTCCTTGTACTTCGGGGCTAAAAGGGTTCTTGGTGACGCCTGTCAGGCGCACACCACAAAGGTCACTTACCGAGCAGCTTCTTGACCTTCTTGACATCGGCCGGTGCCACGACCTGGTCCATGGCCAGACGACGCGTGCGACGGCTGGACTTGTGCTCGAGGTAGTGGCGGGCGTTGGTCTGCTCGCGCATGACCTTGCCGCTACCCGTGACCTTGAACCGCTTCTTGGAGCCGGAGTGCGTCTTGTTCTTCGGCATGACTGCCGTCTCTCCTCATGTCGGTCGACCGCTGCAGGAGCGGCGACGTTTACCAGGGCCGGTGGGCCGACCCGGTGTCGTAGTGGTCTTGGGGACCGTGGCCTCAGCCGGCCTTGCGCGGCGCACGCGGCTTGGGGGCCACGGGCTTCGGCGTCGGCTTGGGGGCCGGTACGGGCTTCGGAGCTGCCTTGGCGGCCGGCTTCGCTGCCGGCTTCGAGGCAGTCTTGGCCGCGGGCTTGGTGGCCTGCTTCGGCGCCGCCGGGGCAGGCTTCTCGGCGGCGGGCTCGGGCTCCGGTGCGGTCTCCGCAGCAGGCTCGGGCTCGACGACCGGCTCGGGCTCCGCCTCGACGACGGGCTCCGCCTCGACGACGGGCTCAGGCTCCGCGACGGGCGCCGACGCCACGGCGGGCTCCTCGGCCGAGGACTCGACCGTCTCGTCCACCTGGTCCTCGACCGGCTCCGAGCGCTCGGGCTCGTCGGCCGCGCGGGCCTGTGCCTTCGCCTCGGACTTGGTCATCCGGCCTGCGTTGACCTCGGCCGCGCGCTTGCGCTGCTCGACCTTGGCGTCAGCCTTCTTCTTGACCGGCCCGAGGACCATGGTCATGTTGCGGCCGTCCTGCTTCGGCATCGACTCGACGAAACCGAGGTCGGAGACGTCCTCCGCGAGGCGCTCCAGCAGGCGACGACCCATCTCCGGACGCGACTGCTCACGGCCACGGAACATGATCATGACCTTGACCTTGTCGCCGGCCGAGAGGAAGCGGACGACATGGCCCTTCTTGGTGCCGTAGTCGTGCGGATCGATCTTCAGACGGAACCGGATCTCCTTGAGGACCGTGTTCGCCTGGTTGCGCCGTGCCTCTCGCGCCTTCATGTCGGACTCGTACTTGAACTTGCCGAAGTCCATGAGCTTGGCGACAGGCGGGCGGGCGTCCGGCGCGACCTCGACGAGGTCGAGGTCAGCGTCCTGGGCGAGCTTCAGGGCGACCGCCGTGGCAACCACGCCGACCTGCTCCCCGCCAGGACCGATGAGTCGGACCTCGGGGACACGGATCCGGTCGTTGATGCGAGGCTCGGTGATGGTGATGCTCCTAAGAAGTCGTTGATTGACCACCAGGAACGGGAAATGGCCCCCGCCCTGAACACAGGTGGAGGCCATCACGAGGAAGGGGTATGTCACTCGGCGAAGAGGCTGCCAAGGTTTCACACCCGACCAAGGACCCGGACTCTGTCGGCACCTTGCGGCGCTCGGTCGTGACTCGGGTGGGATGGGATCCACTTTGCGCACCCGGCTCGCACCGGGTCGGTCGTCCGTACACCATAACAACACCCGGACGCCGGGGGCCAGCCCAGGCGATGTGACTTCACCCGCACGGGCCGCGACGCGGACGTCCGGTGCTCAACTGGAATCATTCCAGATTACGGTCTAGGGTGCGGGACATGTCGTCGACCGCCCCCGCTGCCGCGGCCCCCGAGGACCTCCTCCGCGGCGCCGGCCTGCGCGTGACCGCCGTCCGCGTCGCGGCACTGCACGCGGTGGGCCACAAGCAGCACGCCACGGCCGACGACGTCCTCGGCTCGGTCCGGGCGGAGCTCGGCACGGTCTCGGTGCAGGCGGTCTACGACGTCCTCCACGCGCTGACCGACGCCCGGCTCTTGCGCCGCATCGAGCCCGCCGGGCACCCCGCGCGCTACGAGCGCCGCACCGGCGACAACCACCACCACGTCGTCTGCCGCTCGTGCGGCGCCATCGGCGACGTGGATTGCACAGTCGGCCACGCACCGTGCCTCACCCCGAGCGACGACCACGGCTTCGTGGTCGAGACCGCCGAAGTCACCTACTGGGGCCTGTGCCCCGGCTGTCGAACCTCGGGGTCCGCCGCACGGATCTGACCACCAAGACTTTCCGGCCCCGCTGGAATCCCGCAAAGAACCCCGCAAGCAGCAAAGGAAGGCCGAGATGACTACTCCTCACACCACCACGCAGACCGGCACACCGGTCGTCAGCGACGCGCACTCGCTGACCGTCGGTACTGACGGCGCCACGGTCCTCCACGACCGCTACCTGGTCGAGAAGCTCGCGCAGTTCAACCGTGAGCGCGTCCCGGAGCGGATCGTGCACGCCAAGGGCGGCGGCGCCTTCGGCGAGTGGGAGATCACCGGCGACGTGTCGCAGTACACGCGCGCCGCGGCCTTCCAGCCGGGCGCCAAGGGCGAGGTAGCGCTGCGCTTCTCGTCCGTCGCCGGCGAGATGGGCTCCCCCGACACCTGGCGCGACGTGCGCGGCTTCGCGCTGCGCTTCTACACGACCGAGGGCAACCTCGACATCGTCGGCAACAACACCCCGGTGTTCTTCATCCGCGACGCGATCAAGTTCCCGGACTTCATCCACTCGCAGAAGCGCCTGCCGTGGTCGGGCCTGCGCGACGCCGACATGCAGTGGGACTTCTGGACCCTCTCGCCGGAGTCGGCGCACCAGGTCACCTACCTCATGGGCGACCGCGGCCTCCCGTCCTCGTGGCGGGAGCTGAACGGCTACGGCTCGCACACCTACCTGTGGACCAACGCCGCCGGCGAGAAGTTCTGGGTCAAGTACCACTTCATCTCCCGCCAGGGCGTGAAGTTCCTCAGCCCCGACGAGGCCGAGAAGATCGCCGGGGCGGACGCCGACCACTACCGCCGCGACCTGTACGAGGCGATCGAGCGCGGCGACAGCCCGACGTGGGACATCAAGGTCCAGGTCATGCCGTACGACGACGCGAAGACCTACCGCTTCAACCCGTTCGACCTGACCAAGGTCTGGCCGCACGCGGACTACCCGCTGATCCACTTCGGCCACTTCACGCTGAACCGCAACCCGAAGAACCACTTCGCGGAGATCGAGCAGATCGCGCTGTCCCCGGCCAACCAGGTCCCGGGGACCGACATCTCGCCCGACAAGATGCTGATGGCCCGCGTGTTCTCCTACCCCGACGCGCAGCGCTACCGCGTGGGCACCAACTACCAGTCGGTCCCGGTGAACCAGCCGCACGCCGCCGAGGTGCACAACTACTCGCAGGACGGCTCGCAGCGCCACCACTTCAACGAGGTCGGCGTCCCGAACTACGCGCCGAACTCGTTCGGTGGCCCCGTCGCCGACCCGGCGCGCGGCCAGGACGGAGCCTGGGAGTCGGACGGCACGCTGGTCCGCTCCGCCGCCACCCTGCACAGCGAGGACAGCGACTTCGGCCAGCCCGGCACGCTCTACCGCGAGGTCTTCGACGACGGCGCCAAGGCCCGCCTGCTGGAGACCCTGACCGGTCAGGGCCAGTCGATCACGGTCGACGAGATCCGTGAGCGGTTCTTCCAGTACTGGACGAACGTCGACGAGGAGCTGGGCGCCAAGCTGCGCTCGGCGGTCTCTGCCTGACCACCCGCAGCGGCCGAGGCCGGGCTCCCTGCACCGGGGAACCCGGCTTCGGCTGTCCGACCGCTGCCGAACGTAGGGACGGTCGCTCCATCCATCGCCGAACGTAGGCCTGGTCGCCTCATCAGGGCTCATGCGGCGACTACTCCTACGTTCACCGGTCGCGCGAGCAGGCATGAGGGATTTCCGCAGGGTTCGGCGAACCTCCTTGTCCGACGTCGTTCACCAGCGCTACCGTCCCGGAGGGTCTAAAGCGCTTTAGCGCTGTACGACGCCACGACACCGCATCGAGATCAAGGGAGTCCACGATGTCCCGCTCGCTCATCCGGATCGGCGCCGCTCTCGCGGCCGGCCTGCTGGCACTGACGGCAGCGGCCGGCCCGGCCAGCTCAGCACCCAAGCACGACCCGAAGCCGGAGCCGGCCGCCGCCTCCCACCGGGTCCTGGCCTTCTACCAGACCATCTACGAGACCGGCTCCGACGGCGTGCGCCGGTACGTCGACCCCAAGCCGCTGCTCGGCTCGGTCACGGACGTCAACGTCGGCGCTATCCACCTGAACGCCGACGCGTCCCTCACGGTCAACGACATCCCGGCCGACCACCCCGAGCTCGGCGTCATGTGGGACGACCTGGCCACGATGCAGGACCAGGGCGTGACGGTCAGCGCGTTTCTCGGCGGGGCAGCACCGGGCACCTACCGGTACCTGCGCGAGGACTTCGACCGGTTCTACCCCGTGCTGCGCGACTTCCTGCGAACCTACGGGCTGGACGGCGTGGACCTCGACATCGAGGAGACGTTCTCCCTGGCGGACACGATCCACCTGGTCGACACGCTGCGCGCCGACTTCGGCCCCGACTTCGTCATCACGCTGACGCCCGTCGCCACGGACATGGCCGGCCGGACGAGCTTCTCGGGCGGCTTCTCCTACGCCGAGCTCGAGCGGCGGGCCGGTGACCGGATCGACTGGTACAACACGCAGTTCTACTGCGGCTGGGGCGACCTGCGGACCACGACGGTGTACGACCAGATCCTCGCGAACGGGTTCACCCCGGACCGCGTCGTGGCCGGCACCGTCACCAACCCCGCGAACTGCAGCGGGTACGTGGACTGGCCGACCTTCGACGCCACGGTCGGCACGCTGGTGGCGCGGCATCCCGACTTCGGCGGCGTCTTCGGCTGGGAATACTTCAACTCGGTCGGGTACGACGGCGGCGGGCGGGCGAGCTGGTTCACGCACGTGGCGGACGTCGTCAGCTCCTGACGGACCGACGCCGGCCCGCGTGCCCCGCCGGGCCGGCGTCGTCCCGGGCGAGGAAACCGTCCGGCGCGAGGATGCCCGCCGGGTCGAGCAGCGCCTTGATCGCGCGCTGCAGGGCGAGCTGCTCGGACCCGAGCTCGTCCTCGAGCCAGGGCCGCTTGGCCGAGCCGACACCGTGCTCGCCGCTGAGCGTCCCGCCGTGGGCCAGGGCGGCACGGACCAGGGCGTCCGCCGCCTCGCCGAGCCGCGCAGGCGGCACCGACTCGCCCGGCCGGCGGAGCACGCTCAGGCCCGGGTGCAGGTTGCCGTCGCCCGCATGCGCCACGGCGCTCACCTCGACGTCGAACCGCCGGCCGATCTCCTCGATCGCCTCCAGCACGGGCACCAGCGCCGAGCGTGGCACCGCTACGTCCTCGCCCACGGACCACATGTGGTCCCGGCGACCGCGGCCCGTTCGGCGCAGCTCGTAGTAGCGCTCGCCCTCGGCGTCGTCGAGCACCTGGGCGGGCAGGCCCGCGGCCGACAGCGCGTCGGCGAGCACGGCGATCTCGGCGTCGGCCCCCGGGCCGTCCGTGCGGACGAGCACCAGGCCGCCACCGTGGCGCGCCACGAAGTCGGTGCCGCTGTGCGTGTCGATGTTCTCGAGCGTCGCCCGGTTGAGCAGCTCGACCGTCGACGGGCGCACGCCAGACCCCGTCACGACTCCGACGGCCCGCCCGGCGTCGGGCAGGCTGGGCACCGACACGACGAGCGTGCGCACCACCGTCGGCGCGGGCAGGAGCCGCAGCGTCGCGCCGACGACGATGCCGAGCGTGCCCTCGCTACCCACGATGAGACCCACCAGGTCGTACCCGGTGACGCCCTTGACGCTGCGGTGTCCCGTGCGCAGCAGCGTGCCGTCGGCCAGCACGACGTCCAGCGCCAGCACCGACTCGCGGGTCACGCCGTACTTGACGCAGCGCAGGCCGCCCGCGTTCGTGGCGATGTTGCCGCCGATCGTGGAGGTCTGCGACGACGCAGGGTCCGGCGCGTACATCAGTCCATGCTCGCGCGCGGCGACGTCGACGTGGTCCGTGATCGCCCCCGGGCCGACGACGGCGACCTGGTCGTCGGGGTCGATCCGAATACCGCACAGCGCTTCGGTGGACAGGACGATCCCGTCGGCTGGCGCCGTCGCCCCGCCCGAGAGGCCGGTGCCCGCGCCGCGCGCCACCAGCGGCACGCGGTGCGCGCTCGCGACCCGCGCGACCGCCCGTACCTGCTCGACGCTGCGCGGGACGGCGACGGCGGCCGGCGGCCGGGCGGCCCGCAGACCCGTGGCGTCCGAGCGGTAGGGCTCGACGTCGCCGGGCGTCGTGAGCACGTCGTCCGGATCGAGGTGCCGCAGCAGCGCGGCGACGAGTGCGGTGTCCGGGTCTGACATGTCAGCGGACATCGGCGACCAGCAGCTCCAGCTGGGTGGCGGTTCCCGCGCCGGGGAACTCGAGGTGGACCGCGGTCAGCGGGATCGGCTCGTCGAGCACGAACGGCCGGAGCTGGCCGGGCCAGCGCCACACCTCGCCGGAGCGCTCGTCCAGCACGCGCCCGTCCTCCGCGACCAGGCGCCACGCCGACGGCGGGCGGTCTGCCCCCGCTGCCGACGACGCCGTCACCGTGTAGGCGCGCAGCATCGTGCCCGGCGGGATGTCGGCGAACGGGCGCCACCGGAGCACCCCCGACACCTCGGCCGATGTCGTGAGGTCGCCATCGGTCAGGCGCGGCAGCGGCCCGTCGGTACCGTGCCAGCCACCGTCGGCACGGCGCCACGGCCGGGCGGCCTCGCCGACCGCGCTTGTTCCGGCACCTGCTTCGGTTCCAGCACCCGCTCCGGTTTCTGGGTCGCCGTCCGAACCCGGCCCGGCACCCGCCGACGCCGTCACACCCCAGCGCGTCGGCGTCCCTGACAGCGCGAACCGCAGGGTCGCTCCCCCGGTCAGGTCGCCGTGCTCGACCGACGGCGCCGCGACCGCCCGGGCCGCGCCGTCGGCGTCCGACACCTCGAGCCCCGCCACGTACCGGCTTCTCGCCGCGCCCGGCGCCTCGACCACCAGGTCGCCGTCGGGCCGGTGCACCACAGCCCGCTCGAAGAGCGGGGAGCCCACGGCCCAGCGCGACGAGCCGATCTCCAGCGGGTACAGGCCCAGCGCCGAGAGGATGTACCAGGCCGACATCTCGCCGTTGTCCTCGTCGCCGTGGTAGCCCTGCCCGATCTCGTTGCCGGTCCACAGGCGGGCGAGGATCTCACGCACGGTCTCCTGCGTGCGGTCCGGCCGGCCGGCGAAGAGCCACACATACGGGATGTGGTGCGAGACCTGGTTGGACTGGCCGAGCTGGCCCAGGCGGACGTCGCGCGCTTCGACCATCTCGTGGATCACGGACCCGTAGGAGCCGGGCTTGTCCGCCCGTTCGGGGGTGGCGAAGAACCGCTCCAGCAGACGCTCCAGCCCGTCGGGGCCGCCGTGCAGGGCAGCCAGGCCCGCGCCGTCGTGCACCGGGTGGAACAGGAAGTTCCACGCGTCGGACTCGGTGTAGTCGCCGCCCCACTCGTCGGGGTCGAACGGACCGGGCCCGAACGCCCCGTCCCGGCCGCGGCCCCGGAAGAACCCCGTGGCCGCGTCGAACAGGTGCGCGTAGCCGCGCGCGCTCTGCCGCAGGTAGGCGGCCTCGTCGCGCAGCGCGCGCCGCCGGTCGTCCGGGGTGGCTGGCGCTTCCGCGAGCGCCTGCGCCATCCCCGCGAGCCCGGCGTCGTTGATGTAGCCCTCCAGGCCCCAGGACACCGACTCGTCGACGTCACGCGGCACCCAGCCGTGGGTCAGTGCGAAGTCCTGGCCCTTGCGGCCCACGCCGGACCGGGTGGGCAGGGCCGTCGCGTTGCGCAGGCCGGCGTCGTAAGTGGCGAGCGGGTCGGGCAGGGAGACGCCGCGCAGGTAGAGGTCGGCGAAGGCGACGTCGGAGGACGTGCCGGTCATCAGGTCCGCGTAGCCGGGCGAGGACCACCGCGCGACCCAGCCGCCCTCGCGGTACTGCTGCACGAACCCGTCGGCGAGCCGTGCGGCGACGTCCGGGTAGAGCAGCGCGTAGGCGGGCCAGCAGGTGCGGTAGGTGTCCCAGAAACCGTGGTTGACGAACATCTCGCCGGGCACGGGCGGTGCGCCGTCGAGCACGGGCGAGGCGTGCACGGGCTCGCCGTCGGCCCCGACCTCGGTGTAGGAGGACGGGTAGAGGTTCAGGCGGTAGAGGTTGGAGTACAGCGTGACCTGCTGCTCCTCGGCGGCGCCTGCGACGTCGAGCACGCCGAGGCGCTCCTCCCACTGCGCACGGGCGCGGTCGGCGACCTCCTCGAAGGAGCCGGCCACCTCGCGTTCCAGGGCGCGCCGGGCGAGGTCCTCGCTGATGTACGACGTCGCCACGCGCACCTCGACCGTGCGGCTCGCCAGGTCGTCCGGGCCGGCCGCCGCGTCCAGCGCGACAGTCGCGTAGGTGGCGTGGTCCCGGCCGCGGGCCGGCCCGGTGCGCAGGACCGGCCGGGAGATCCGGCCCGCCACGTACATCCGGCTGCGGCCGACCGACAGCGCGCTGCCATGGTCGCTCCAGCCGGTGAGGGTGCCGTCGTCGTGCACGGTGATCTCGACGGGCGGGCCATCGGCGCCGGCGTCGCCCACGGCGTCGACGATCAGGTGGCCCGTGGTGGCGCCCGGCGGGAACGTGAACCGGAGCACGCCGCCGTGGTCGGACGTCGTGACCTCGACGCGAGCGCCGCCGTCCAGGTCAACTGAGTAGAGGTGAGGGCGAGCGGTCTCGTCGTCGTGCGAGAAGCCGAGGGCGCGGGAGGCCAGGCCGGCGTCGGGCGCGTCCACCTCGTCCGGCCCGGCGGGCACCAGGTGGAAGGCGAGCTGGTCGCGGTCCCCCATCCACGGGCTCGGTTCGTGCGAGATGCCGAGCCCCTGCAGGCGCGGGCGGTTGTCCGGGCCGTTGTGCGCGGCCCAGGAGTAGAGCCAGCGCTCGGTCGACGCGTCGGTCAGCGGCACCCACATCGTGAAGCCGTTCGGAACGGCCGTGGCGGGCACGTTGTTGCCGCGGGAGTACGCGCCCGAGGAGTGGGTGCCCCGCCGGGTGTCGACGAGGTCGGTGCGGCCGGTGACCGTCCGTATGGGGCGGGGGCCGACCGTCACCGCGTCGAGCCATACCTCGGTGCGTCCGCCGTCCGGCGGGGCGGTCACGACGGCGGCCGCGCGCACCCGCCGTCCTGGGGCTCGCTCGGCCGCGGCGTCCAGGTCCACCCGGACGACGTTCCAATGGTCCGGCACCAGGATCCGCGCGTCCCCCTGGCCGACGGCGGTCGCGGGCATCCCGTGCTGGTCGGTGAGCGTGCGCCCGGACCCGGTCTCCAGAAGCCACGTCCCGTCGTCGAGCAGCAGGTCGACGGCCACGTAGGTCGAGCGGTAGGTGAGCTCCGCGTCGAGCACCGGCAGGAGCACGGCGCGCAGGGTGACACCGGCCTCGACCGGGACGTCCAGCCCGTCGAGCACCACCGTGCGCCCGGCGCCGTCGTGACTGATCCGCCGCGCGTCCTGAACGGTCAGGCCGACGCCGGGCCGGCCCGCCGGGACGTGCGCCGGCCCGGTCATGCCGCCACCTCCGGGACCCGGCCCGTGCTGCCGCGCACGGTCAGCTCCGGTGTGGGCGCGCGCACGACGTCGGGCACGCTCTCGCCGCGGACCAGCGACAGCACGGTCTCGGCCACGAGCTCGCCCAGCTCGAAGGTGTCCCGGGTCATGGCGGTGAGCGGCGGGTGCGCGAGGCGCACCAGCTCGGAGTCGTCGAAGGACGCCAGCGAGATGTCGCCGGGCACGCCGAGCCCGGCCTCGGCCAGCACGGTGACGCCGGCGAGCGCGGCGACGTCGGAGTCGTAGACGATAGCGGTGGGCCTCTCGTCGCGGGCCAGCAGGGCCCTGGTGGCTGCCGCGGCCTCGTCCTGCGAGAAGTCCGTCGGCACTGTCGTGATGTTCATGCCGAGCCGCGCCCCGGCGTCGTGCAGGGCGGCGACCCGCCGCGCGGAGTGCACGTAGGCGGGGATGCCGCCCACGTGGCCGACGTGCACGTGCCCGAGCGCGGCCAGGTGCTCGGCGAGCGAGGTCATGGCCGCGTGGTCGTCGGCGAACACGGCAGGCATGGGGCCGGGGGTGCCGTCGCCGCCGACCAGCACGGCGGGCAGGCCCATCCGCACCAGCTCGTCGGGGCGCGGGTCGTCCCGCTCGAGGTCGAGCACGACGACCCCGTCGGTGCGCCGCTCGGCCGCCCAGCGGCGGTAGACGTCGACCTCGGCGGAGAGGTCCTCCACCACCAGCAGCTGGAGGGCCACGAGGTCGGTCGACAGGCGCGCCTGCAGCCCGGAGACGAGCTGGGCGAAGAACGGCTCGATGCCCAGCGTCCGCGCCGGGCGCGCGACGACCAGCCCGACCGTGTCGGCGCGGCGTCCGCCCAGGGCCCGGGCGGCGACGTTCGGCCGCCACCCGAGCTCGGCGACGGCGGCCAGGATGCGTGCCCTGGTGTGCTCGCTGATGCCGGGGCGGTCGTTCAGCGCGAACGAGACCGCCGTCGGGGAGACGCCGGCGCGCGCGGCGATGTCGGCGATGGTGGCCCGGCGGCCCGGACGCTCGGTGGTCACCCCTTGATCGCCCCCTCGTCGACGCCGCGGAAGAAGTACCGCTGCAGTGCCGCGAAGAACACCACGATAGGGATGAACGCGATCATGGTGCCCGCCGCCACGACGCGCGGGTTGTTCGTGAACGTGCCCGACAGGTACTCCAGGCCCACCGTGAGCGTGAACTTCTCGGGCGTGGTGAGCACGATGAGCGGCCACAGGAAGTCGTCCCACGCGCCGATGAACGAGAAGATCGCGATGACGGCGAGCATGCCCAGCACGTTGGGCAGGCCCACGTGCACCAGCCGCTGCCAGGCGTTCGCCCCGTCCACGATCGCGGCCTCGTCCAGCTCCTTCGGGATCGCCGCGAACGCCGTCCGCATCAGCAGGACGTTGAGCATGCCGATCGCCCCCGGCAGCGCGACGCCGAGCAGGGTATCGGCGAGCCCGAGCTGCCGGATCGTCAGGTACTGCGCCACGATCGTGGCCTCGCCGGGCAGCAGCATCGTCAGCAGGATCGCGCCCATCACGAGCTTCACGCCACGGAACCGCAGGCGCGCCAGGGCGTACCCGGCCATCGTGGCGCCGACGATGTTGCCGAGCACGACGATCCCGGCCACCACTATCGAGTTCCCGGCGAACCCCAGGATCGGGACCGCCTCGAAGGCCTTCGCGTAGTTGTCGAAGGTCGGTTCGCTCGGCAGGAAGCTCGGGTTCGCCGTGTAGATGTCCTCGCCCGCCCCCTTGAGGGAGGTGGACAGCTGCCACAGGAACGGGCCGACCGTGATGAACAGCGCGAGGACCAGCAGCGCGTACCGCAGCACCACCTCGCGGGCCGACGGCGTCGCGAACCCACGCGACCCCGTGCGTGAGGTGACCGCGCTCGATGTGGCTGTGCCTGACACGACCGTGCGCGACGTGACCGCCATCAGCCCCTCCCCCGGTTGATCCGCGCGATGAGCAGCAGCGGGCCGAGCGTGATGACGAACAGCAGCAGCGAGAGCGCCGACGCGTACCCGAGGTTGCCGCTGAACCCGCGTGCGTACATCTGGATGAGCATGACCACCGAGACGTCGGCGCCGCCGATGCCGCCCGTGCCGTTGGTCAGGATGTAGAGCTCCGCGAACACCCGCAGCGCGGACACGGTGATCATCACCGACACCAGCAGCATCGTGTTGCGCACACCCGGGATCGTGATGGACCAGAACCGCCGCAGCGCGCCAGCCCCGTCGACGGCGGCCGCCTCGTGCAGCTCACGCGGCACACCGCCCAGCGCCGACAGGTAGATCACCATGTAGTAGCCCAGGCCCTTCCAGATGGTCAGGCTGATGGCGCTGAACAGGACGAGCCAGCGGTCGGTGAGGAACGGGATCGCCTCGGTCACGAACCCCAGGTTGAGGGCCATCGAGTTGATGATGCCCCGGTCGTCGAGCAGCCAGCCCCAGATGAGCGCCACCACCACGGCCGAGGCCACCACCGGCGTGTAGAACGCCGTGCGGAAGAACGCGATGCCTGGCAGCTTCTTCTCGACGAGCACGGCCAGCCCGAGCGGCACCAGCAGCAGGAACGGCACGCAGACCAGCATGTAGACGATCGAGTTGACCAGCGCCGTGGCGAGCTGGGCGTCGCTGAGCATGCGCTCGAAGTTGGCGAACCCGACGAGCTCACCGCCCGACAGCACCCGCACGTTGGTGAACGCCAGGAAGAACGCGTTCGCCGTCGGCCACAGGTTGAAGGCGAGCAGGAACAGGACGGCCGGCGCCACGAGCAGCCACGGTGTGAACCACGCGTGCGTCCGGACGGCGTGGGCAGGGGTCGGCTCGCCGGTCGGCTCGCTGGTCCGCGCGGTGGTCCGCTCGGTGAGCTGAGCCCGGACCCGACCGGTCCGGACCCCGCGCACCGTCTTCGCGATTCGGGTCACTGGTCGGCGAGCAGCCTGTTGCACTCTTCGACCGCCGCGTCGAGGGCCTCCTGCGAGGTCTTGTCCCCCGCGATCGCCGCTGCGAACTGCTGGTTGATGATGGTGGTCATCGCCTCGTCGACCTCCACGGGCTGCAGCACCTGCGCGGTGGTGAGGTTGCTGAACGCGATCTGCTTGGCGTCGCCCTGCGGCGTGCCGTCGCTCTCGGCCAGCTCCGGCTTCTCCTGCGAGGCGGTGGTCGATGGGAAGACGCCGGGCACCTCTGCGGCGAACGCCTCCTGGTTGGCGGCGTTCGTCACGAACCGGGCCAGCGCCACCGCCGTCGTCGGGTTCGCGGACTGGCTGGACACCGACAAACCCTGGACGTACAGCGGCGTCGCGCCCATGTACGGCGAGGACGTGATCTTGCCCTCCAGGGACGGGTTGTTCTCCAGCACGCTGTTGATGAAGTTGCCGCCGCCCGTCGACCAGGCGACCTTGCCCTCGGTGAACAGCTGGCTGTTGCCGAGGTAGGCGTCGGTGAGCACGTCGTCGGGCAGGAGGCCGTCGGCGTACGCGGTGCGGTAGACGTCGAGCAGCGCGGCGGCCTCGGGCGTGTTGAAGACGAACTCCGTGCCGTCCTCGGAGAGCACCGGAATGCCCTCGGCCGCGAAGTCGCCGACGCCGGGCTTGCGGCTCATCAGGTAGCCGCCCGTCTCGTCCATCATGGTGCGCGCCTGCGCGACGAGCTCGTCGAGGGAGGTGGGCGGCGCCGCCGGGTCGAGGCCGGCCGCCTCGAACATCTCGGTGTTCCAGTAGTTCAGGTCCGTGGTCAGGTACCAGGGGAAACCGAACGTGCCCTCGATGCCGCGGTACTGGTAGGCCTCCAGTGCGCCGGCCACATAGGTGTCCTCCAGCGTGTCGTCCACTTCTGTGACGTCCGTGAGCAGCCCCTCGCGCGCCAGCGAGAGCGCGAAGTCCGGGGGCAGGTTCGTCACGTCCGGCAGCTCGCCGGCCGCCGCCTGCGCCAGCACCTTCTCGGAGTAGCCGTCACCCGGCTGGTCGAGCCAGGTCACCGTCGTACCCGGGTACTCCTGCTCGAAGTCGTCGATGACGCCCTCGACGTACTCGGTGAAGCTGGGCTTGAGCGCCCAGGTCTGCAGCGTGACCTCGCCGGTCACCTCGCCCGAGGCGTCCGCCCCGGCATCAGCCTCTGTGCCGCCCGCACCGTTGAGGGCGCAGCCGCCGAGGGCGGCAAGCACGGTCAGGGCCGCTCCCGCAGCCCCGATCCTCCTGATCGTCATGACAGTTCCTTCCAGCAGATGCTTCGTCGCGTCCTGGGGTACATGCCGTGTACTTCTCGCTTCGACGCCGACTAAAGCGCTTTAGCGACGACAGCGTCCCGCGTGGCTTCGGTGCTGTCAAGGGGAGTGCTCGCGCGATCGGCAGCTCGTCAGGAGATCGGTGGCTCGGACTACCGATCTCCTGACGAACTGCCGACCACTGGCCGACGGCGGACTAGGCCAGCGCGAAGCGCAGGGTGCGGACCTCGAACGGGCTCAGCTCTACCGTCACCGCGCCGTCCGCCGCCACGTCCACCGCACCGGCCTCGACGTCGTCCTCGATCAGGCTCACGGTGCGCGCACCGGCCACCGGCGCCGCCACCGTGACGGAGCCCGACGCGCGGCGACCGAGCGCCTCGTACACCCGCACGACGAGGTCGCCCGACCGGTCGTCGGCGAGCTTGACCGCGGACAACGTCACGCCGCCGGTCACGCCGACCAGCGGCGTGACACCCGCCCCGCCGCGCAGCTCGCGCGGGCGGGCACCGAACGTCGCGCCGGCCTCGGTCGCCGCGGCCGTGTCCGCGCCGACCACCAGGCCGTACCGGTGCGTCTGGACGCCCTGGTCGGTCTCGGGATCGGGGAACCGCGGGGCTCGCAGCAGTGAGAGGCGCACCGTCGTCGTCACCGCGGGCACGCCCGGCGACGGCGCGACGCCGTCGTCGGAGACCTCGCGGGTCACGTCGTACCCGTAGACCGAGTCGTTGACGAGCCCGACGCCGAAGCCCGGCTCCTCGGCCAGCACCCACCGGTGCATGGAGGTCTCGAACTTGGCGGCCTCCCAGCTGGTGTTCGTGTGCGTCACCCGCTTGTGGAAGCCGAACTGGGTCTCCGCCGCGACGTGCTCGGCGCGCACGTCCAGCGGGAAGGCGACCTTGAGGAACTTCTCGGCCTCGTGCCAGTCGGTCTCCATGGCGACCTCGAGGGTCCGGCTGCCCGGCGCGAGGGTGATCACCTGCTCCAGGCTGGAGGAGGAGAACTGGCGGCGCACCGTCACCACCGCCACGCCGTCGTCCACGGTGGCCGTGACCTTCTCCGCCTCGCGCAGGTCGGTCACCGAGTTGCGGTAGAACCGGTCCACGTCCCAGGCATCCCACTTGTTCGGGAAGTCCTGGTGGAGCTGCAGCACGTTGGCCTCCCGCCCGGGTGCGACGGCGTCGCGGCCGCTGGCCAGGTCTACCGCGGACGTCACGTGGCCGGCGGCGTCCAGCGTGACCCGGACGAGGTCGTTCGCCAGGACGTACCCGCCGTCGGGCAGCTCGGTCAGGGTGCTCGGCGCCGCCGTCGCGCCCGCCGCCGGGGCCACGCCCAGCGCGGGGACGCCCGCCTGGGCGAAGGCCGCGGGATTGGCGCGCAGAACGGTGTCGCCCTCGCCCACCAGGGTCCGCAGCGAGCGTTCGATGATCGCCTGGGCCCCCGCGGTCACCGACGCGTGCTGCGCGACGGCCTCGCGGTGCACCCACGCGATGGAGGTGCCGGGCAGGATGTCGTGGAACTGCATCAGCAGGACCTGCTGCCACAGCGCGTCGAGCTCCTTGTACGGGTAGACCGCACCGGTCCGGGCGGACGCCGTCGCCGCCCACGCCTCCGCCTCGACCAGCAGCTGCTCGTTGCGGCGGTTGCCCTGCTTGGTCCTGTGCTGCGAGGTGAGGGTGGCGCGATGCAGCTCCAGGTAGAGCTCGCCCACCCAGACAGCGCTGTCACCGTGTCCGGAAGCGATGAGCTCTCCGCGGGCGCGCTCGAAGAACGCGTCCGGGTGCTCCCAGCGGACCTTCGCGCTGCCCTCGAGATCGGCCAGCCGGCGGGCCTTGCCCGTCATCTCGCGGGTGGTGCCGCCACCGCCGTCGCCCCAGCCGACCGGCGCTATCGAGCCCGTGGCGTGCCGCGCCTCGCGGAACTGGCGCGACGCCTTGGCGACCTCCTCGCCCGAGAGCTGCGAGTTGTAGGTGTCCATCGGCGGGAAGTGGGTCAGCACGCGCGAGCCGTCGATGCCCTCCCACCAGAACGTGTGGTGCGGGAACACGTTCACCTGGTTCCAGGAGATCTTCTGCGTGAAGAACCAGTCGAAGCCCGCGCGGCGCACGAGCTGCGGCAGGGCCGGGGAGTAGCCGAACGAGTCCGGCAGCCACACGCCGTGCGTCCGCAGGCCGAACTCGCGCTCGAAGAACCGCTGCCCCTGGGAGAACTGGCGCGCGAGCGCCTCGCCCGACGGCATCACGGTGTCCGACTCGACCCACATGCCGCCCAGCGGTAGGAACCGGCCCTTGGCGACCGCGTCCTTGATCCGGGTCCACACCTCGGGGCGGTGCTCCTTGACCCACGCGTACTGCTGCGCGGACGACATGCCGTACACGAAGTCGTCGGTGCGGTCGATGAGGTCGGCCATGGACGACGTCGTCCGCGCCACCTTGCGGATCGTCTCTCGCACCGGCCACAGCCAGGCGGAGTCGATGTGCGCGTGGCCGACCGCCGAGATCTCGTGGGCGCTCTGTTCCGCCGGGCTCGCGAGCACGTCCGCGAGCGCCGCCCGGGCGGCGGCCGCCGTCTGCGGGATGCGCTGCAGGTCGAGGACGTCGAGGGCGTCGTCGAGGGCCTGCAGGATCTGCATGCGGCGCGGCCCGGTCGGCAGCTCGGCCTGCAGCTCGAGCAGCACCTCGATGTCGAGCGCGAGGTCGTGCACCTCGGCCTCGAAGATCGCGAGGTCCATGCGCCGGGTCGTGTACAGAGGGCGCGGGGACGCGGTGGTGCTGTCGCCCTCCTGGGTCACCAGGAAGGGGTGGTAGTCCAGCAGCACGGGGTTCGACGCCGCCTCCAGGAGCAGCTCGACCCGTTCGCCGCCGGTCGCGGCGTCGGCCACGGGAACGTACTGGTTGCGCGGGTTGATCGACTTCACGGTGCTGCCGTCCGGCCGGTAGACCAGTGCCTCGCACTGGAAGCCGGGCATGTTGACGTCGAAGCCGAGGTCCACGACGGCCTCGACGGGCCGGCCGGCCCATTCGGCGGGCACCGCGCCCGTCAGCCGGAACCAGGTGGTGCCCCACGCCGGGCCCCACGGCGTGCCCACCTCATAGGGTTCCATCGCGAGGGCCAGGCCCTCGGCAGGGGGAACCGGCTCCCCCGGCAGGACGTGCCACTCGACGTCGAGCGGTACGGATGTCCCGTGGACCGCCGGCCAGATGCGCTCCGTCAGCACGCGATGCGCGCGCCCGGTGGTCAGTGTGATGTCGTCATGCATCGAAGGGCCTCCCCTGTGTCACCGTTGAACGCACGCAGGCTACCTGCCCGGCTCGATGTTCACCCGCACCCCTGCCGGGATGGAAGGATGGTGCCCATGAGCACCACCGATGAGACCCCCACCGGCATCGACGCTCCGGTAGGCGCTGACCAGGCCACACGCGATATCGCCGAGGTCGCGGCGGTCGAGGTCATCGTGACCGCCGCCGTGCACCTCATGAGTGCCGCTGCCGTCAAGTGCGGCCTGGCCGAGGGCGACGACGCCGACGAGCTCAAGGACCTCGACGAGGCCCGCAAGCTGATCACCGCGCTGGCCGCGCTGGTGGTCGCGAGCTCGCCGGACCTCGGCAACGAGCACGCCCGCTCGCTCCGCGACGGCCTGCGCAGCCTCCAGCTCGCGTTCCGAGAGGCGTCGGTCATCCCCGACGCGCCGGGCGATGGGCCGGGCGAGAAGTACACGGGCTCTGTCGTCTGATGACCGAGGCTCCCGTCGTGGCGGCACCCGGGCCCGCGCCCGCACCGGGGCAGCGTCGTAGCTCACGCTGGCTCGCCGTCCTCCTCGTGGCCACGATCGCCGTCGGCGCGTATCTCTGGGTGACGACCATTCGCTGGCAGCGCAACTCCGCCGAGTGGGAGGAGAAGGCGCACGAGTACGCCGAGGAGGTGGCGTCGCTGCGGATGCAGCTCGACGGCGCGAACTCGGAGCTGGAGGCCGCCCGGGACCAGCTCTCCACGGCGACGGCGCGCATCACGGACCTGGCGAACGAGAAGGCCCAGCTCGGTGACGAGAACGTCGCCTCGCAGCAGTACCTCGACTACCAGACACAGGTCAGCCGGGCCGCGGCCACCGTCGCGTCCGCGCTCGGGCAGTGCGTGTCGGGCCAGGAGCAGCTGGTCGGCTATCTCAAGGACGCCGAGCAGTACGAGGCAGCGGACCTGCGCCGCTACGAACGGCAGGTCAACGCGCTGTGTGCCGAGGCCGACGACGCCAACGAGGCGCTGCAGCGGGAGCTTCGCCCGTGAGGTCACCGGTCCGCCGGCGCGCGGGCGGCGCCCTGGTCGTCGGTGCGCTCCTGGCGGGGTCCCTGGCCGGCTGCGGCGTGCTGCCGCCCATGCCGGACCCGGTGCCCGCGGACATCGTGCCGTCCGCGCCCGCGGACCTCTCCCCCGCGGCGGGCGGCGACGCCCTGAGCCCCGACGGTTTCGACGCCGTCGAGCGCATGGCCGTGCGCATCCGCAACGTGGGCTGCGAGGAGCTGTCGACCGGATCCGGCTTCGCCGTCGACGAGCACACGCTGATCACGAACAAGCACGTCGTCGCGGACTCGAAGGACCTCGAGGTGAGCACGTACGACGGGCACGACATCACCGTCGGCGCCACGTCGACGGCGGGACTGGCGGACCTCGCCGTCGTCCGCACGACCGATCCCCTGCCGTCGTTCCCGGAGCTGGCTGACGCCGACCCGGAGCCCGGCGACCCCGTCACCGTGGTGGGCTACCCCGCCGGCGGCGAGCTCACCGTGACGGAGGGCGAGGTCATGGGCACGACGCGCGACCCGCTGAACGCCAACCTCGGTGAGGTGCTGCTGACGAACGCGCCGGTCGAGCCCGGGTCGTCCGGGTCGGCGGCGCTGGACGCTAAGGGGCGGGTGATCGGCGTCGTCTACGCCAAGACGGCCGACGACAACAGCCTGCTCGTGCCCCTGTCGACGCTCCAGGACATGCTGGCCGACGACACGGCGTTCACGCCGGCGAAGGGCTGCTGAGAGCGACGGTCAGCGCGCCGCGCCGATCCGCAGCTCCAGCGAGTCGACCCGCGACGAGATCACCTCTGACGCCGCCAGTCGGGCGTTGACCTGGCCCAGCACGGCGTCGAGCCCGGCCCGGTCGAGGCCCGGGTCCAGGCCGAGCACCACCGCGACCTCGGCCTTGCGGCCCGGCTCGGCGTGCGCCCGCACGACGTGCTGCACCGGGGCGGCGGCGACCGCGACCTCGGACGCGACCTCCGGATCGACGACGAGCCCGTCCTCGTGCGGCACCAGCGCGGGCCGCCACTCCTGGCCCTGCGCGAGCGCCCACACGGCGGGCCGCGGGACGAGCGCCGTCGACGGCCCCGCCGGGTCCACGACGATCAGCGCCCAGTTCTCGTTCACCGCGGAGAGGGCGGCGCGCGACGCCTCGACCGGCACCGGCCGGGCGTCGGCCCGCCATGCCTGCATCGCCGCGACGGACGTGAAGACGGGCAGCGCGCGCCGGCCGTCCGGGGCCTCCAGCGCTACGACCCCGGAGGACGCCTCCTTGTCGACGGTGAGCCCGTCCGGGTTCTGCTCGGCCACGCCGAGCTCGGCCAGGACCGGCACCAGCACGCGGGTCTCGGCCAGCCGGGCGACGACGTCGCGCAGCGGGACCGTCCCGGTCGTGTAGCCGGACAGCAGCCGGGTCAGCTCGGCGTCGGCCGAGCCGTCGTCGTCCGCGAACTGGCTGGACGGCTGGATGGACTTCACTGACCGGCCTCGGCCGGGCGGCCGGCCACGTCGAGCGCCTCGGGGAGCGTGAACGCGCCCGCGTACAGCGCCTTGCCGACCACGGCGCCCTCGATGGTGCCGAGCGCGCGCAGGTCGCGCAGGTCGTCGAGCGAGGAGATGCCGCCCGAGGCGACGACGTGCGCCTTGGTGCGCGCGGCGACGTCGGACAGCAGCTCCAGGTTGGGGCCGCGCAGCGTGCCGTCCTTGGTCACGTCGGTGACCACGTAGCGGGCGCAGCCCGCCTCGTCGAGGCGCGCGAGGACTTCCCAGAGGTCGCCGCCCTCCTTGGTCCAGCCACGCGCGGCGAGTGTGGTGCCGCGCACGTCGAGGCCGACGGCGACGCGGTCACCGTGCTCGGCGATCGCCTTGGCCGTCCAGGCCGGGTCCTCCAGGGCGGCGGTGCCCAGGTTGACGCGCCGCGCCCCGGTCGCGAGGGCGCGCTCCAGCGACTCGTCGTCGCGGATGCCCCCGGACAGCTCGACCTGCACGTCCAGCTCGCCGACCACGCGGGCGAGCAGCTCGGCGTTGGAGCCGCGCCCGAACGCGGCGTCCAGATCCACGAGGTGGACCCACTCCGCGCCGCCGGCCTGCCAGTCAAGGGCGGCCGTGAGCGGGTCACCGTACGAGGTCTCCGAGCCGGCCTCGCCCTGGACGAGGCGGACGGCCTGGCCGTCGGCGACGTCGACGGCGGGCAGGAGCACAAGTCGCTCGGTCATCTCTCTCCAAAGTCTGTGTCTGAGTCTGAGCTGAGTGCTGGATTCTCGCCCTTCAAGAACGTCCAGAGGGGCGAAGATCCAGCACTCTGCGGGTGGTGCGGGTGGGTCAGGCGAGGGTGCGGAGCCAGTTCTCCAGGAGGTGGGATCCCGCGTCGCCCGACTTCTCCGGGTGGAACTGCGTGGCGGCCAGCGGGCCGTCCTCGACGGCCGCGACGAAGCGGCCCCCGTGGTCGGCCCAGGTGACCTTCGGTGGCGAGAAGACCGGCACGGCGTACTCGTCGTAGCCCTTGGTGAACGTCTGGGCCGCATACGAGTGCACGAAGTAGAAACGCTCGTCGGCGATGCCCTCGAACAGGGTCGACCCCTCGGGCACCTCGACCGGCGACCAGCCCATGTGCGGCACAACGTCGGCCTGCAGCCGCTCGACGACGCCCGGCCACTCGCCGATGCCTTCGGCGCGCTCGCCGTGCTCCACCCCGGCGTCGAACATGACCTGCATGCCCACGCAGATGCCGAGGACCGGGCGGTTTCCGGCCAGCCGGCGGCCCACGACCTCGTGCCCGCGCACGGCCTTGAGACCCGCCATGCACGCGGCGAACGCGCCGACGCCGGGCACCACGAGGCCGTCGGCGTCCTGCGCGGTGGCCCGGTCGGCGGTCAGCGTCACGTCGGCGCCCACCCGTTCGAGGGCGCGAACGGCGGACCGGACGTTACCGAATCCGTAGTCGAGGACGACGACGCGCGCCCCCACGCTCAGGCCCCGTCCTTGCCGCCGAGGCCCGGCTCGCCCTTGCCCATGGCCTTGCGGGCCTTGCGGGCCGCGGAGGTCAGCATCCGCACCGCCTTGAACTTGCTGATCGAGGTCGAGCCGACCACGCCGTCCAGGTCGGCCACGCTCGTGGCGCCCGTCAGCAGGTCGACCACGCTCTCGGGGGCGCCACCCAGCACGAGGCCCGGGGCGAGCTCGTCGCCGCGGACGCCGTCGGCGAACCGGACCGCCGTCATCTGCTCGCCGGTGCGGGTCACCAGGACCAGCGGGACCCCCCGGACGAGCTGGGAGATCGCCGCCGCGGCTTGCTCGGGCGCGTCGCCGGCGAGGTCCTTCAGGACGCCGACGGCGCCGACCGAGGTGGGCACCGCGTCCAGGTCGAGCTGGGCCAGCGAGCTGGCCGCTGCGAGCGGCTCGGCGCCCGCGATCTGGGTGATGAGCGCTGCGAACTCGGGCTCGCCGCTGCCGGTCAGGGAGGACAGGTCGTCCGGGATCTCGAAGTCGTCGAGATCGAAGTCGGGCAGGTCGTCTCCGGGCGGCGTGCTGCTGGGCCCGTCGTTCTCGGGCCTGGGGCTGTCGGACATGGCTGCTAGAGCGCACCCTTCGTGGACGGGATGCCCTCGACCCGGGGGTCGACGGCGACGGCGGCGCGCAGCGCACGCGCCAGCGCCTTGAACTGAGCTTCGACGATGTGGTGCGGGTCGCGGCCCGCGAGCACACGTACGTGCAGGCAGATGCCCGCGTGGTGAGCTATCGACTCCAGCACGTGACGGGTCAGCGAACCCGTGAAGTGACCGCCGATGAGGTGGTACTCCTGGCCGGCGGGCTCGCCCTCGTGCACCAGGTACGGCCTGCCCGACACGTCGACGACCGCCTGGGCGAGCGCCTCGTCGAGCGGCACGAGCGCGTCGCCGAACCGGGAGATGCCGGCCTTGTCGCCGAGCGCCTGGCGCAGCGCCTCGCCGAGGCTGATGGCCACGTCCTCCACCGTGTGGTGGACGTCGATGTGGGTGTCGCCGGTCGCGTGCACCGTGAGGTCGATCAGGGAGTGCTTGCCGAGCGCCGTGAGCATGTGGTCGTAGAACGGCACGCTCGTGCTGATCTCGGTGCGCCCGGTGCCGTCGAGATCCAGCTCGACCAGCACCTTCGACTCGGAGGTGGCGCGCTCCACCCGTGCTGTCCTGCTCATGCCTGTTCCTCTCCCTGCACGTGCAGGACCTCGGTGAGCGCCGCGCGGAACGCGGCCATCTCGGCGGACGTGCCGATCGAAACCCGCAGCCATCCGTCGGGACCGGTCTCACGGATCAGGACCCCGCGGTCCAGGAGACCCTGCCATACGGCGTGGCGATCGCCGAACGTCCCGAACAGGACGAAGTTCGCGTCTGTCTCCGCGACGTCGAACGGGAGGCCGTCCGGGAGCCGCTGCTCGCGCAGCCAGGCCACCGTCGCGTCGCGCTCGGCGCGCAGCGTGGCGACCTGGGCCATGAGTGACTCGCGGTGCCGCAGCGCGGCCCCCGCCGCGGCCTGCGTGATGGCGCTCAGGTGGTACGGCAGGCGCACGATCCGCAGCGCGTCCACGAAGTCGCGGGAGGCGACGAGGTAGCCGAGCCGGGCGCCGGCCGCCGCGAACGCCTTGGACATGGTGCGCGACACGGCCAGGTTCGGGTACCGCGCCAGCAGCGCCACCGCCGACGGCGTTCCCGGGCGGCGGAACTCCGCGTAGGCCTCGTCGACGACGACGACCGGGTGGGCGCCGTCGATGTCGACGGTGAGCGCCGCCTCGCAGACCGCCTCGATGGTGGCCGTCGGCAGCGCCGTCCCGGTCGGGTTGTTCGGGCTGGCCAGCAGGATCACCGAGGGGGCGACCTCGCGGATCTTCTCGGCGGCGTGGACCGGGTCGAGCGTGAAGTCGTCTTCTCGGCGGCCGACCATCCAGTTCGTGTGTGTGTCGCGCGCGTACTCCGGGTACATGGAGTACGTGGGCGCGAACGACAGCGCGGTGCGGCCCGGGCCGCCGAACGCCTGCAGCACGTGCAGCATGACCTCGTTGGACCCGTTCGCCGCCCACACATCGAGGTCGTCCAGCCGGACGCCCGTCTCCAGCGTGAGGTAGTCAGCCAGGTCCTGGCGCAGCACCGTGGCGTCGCGGTCCGGGTAGCGGTTCATGCCCCGGGCGGCGCGGGCGACCTCCTCGGCGATGGTCGCGACCACCTCCTCGCCGGGCGGGTACGGGTTCTCGTTGACGTTCAGCAGTACCGGGACGTCGAGCTGCGGCGCGCCGTACGGCTTCTCGTCCGCCAGCTCAGGACGCAGCGGCAGACGCACGGAGGGCGCGGGAGCGGCGTCCTGCGCACTCTGCTGGTCGACACCCTGCTGGTCGACGGCGTGGGTCATCACCGGACCAGTCTACGAACCGCGCGGCGCGGGCCCGGCGCCCGTCCGCCCACCGGTCGAGTGGCCCTCGTCACCGCACCCCCAGCACGAACGGGTACACGGCCGCCGCGCCGGCCTGGCGCAGCAGCCGGGAGGCGACCGTGAGCGTCCAGCCCGAGTCGGTGTAGTCGTCCACGAGCAGGACCGCTCGGCCCGGCAGGCCGCGCAGCGCGCCGTCACCGAGCTGCAGCTGCAGCCGCCGGGCCACACCGGCGAGCCGCATCGCGGAGTTCACGTCGTGGCGGCCGGGCTGCTCCTGCCCGGCGACCGGGCCGATCGCGCCGATCATGGGCACGCCCAGGTATTTCGCGAGCCCGGTGGCCAGGTGGTACGACAGCTGCGGCCGCGTGATGGAACGGACCGCCACGACGGCCTCGATCACGAGCGGGCCGGGCTCGGCGGCGCCCGAGACGTCGCTGCCCTCGCCCTCCTCGGTGGGCTCGCCGGCCGGGCGGAGCGCGCTCCACTCGTCGAGCACCCGCGCGGCGGCACGGCGCAGCGGCACCGGGAGCTCGCCGTCGGTAGCGGTGGGCGCGAGCAGGTCGCGCAGTGGACCGGACCAGCCGAGGCCGTCGAGCCGTGCGACGGCCCGGCCCGGCTCGGCCAGCTCGGCGGGCGGGATCTTGCCCTTGAGGTCCAGGCCGATCGAGGCCAGGCCGGTGGGCCACATCTTGCGGGTCTCGACCTCGACACCCGGGCGGTCCATCTCGGCGCGTGCCGCGGCCACTGCCTCGGCGTCGGGCGCCTCGGGCAGGTCCATGGCGCCGCACCGGTCACAGCGGCCGCACTGCCAGCCCGGCTGGAGGTCCGGGTCGTCGAGCTGGTGCCGCAGGTAAGCCATGCGGCAGCCCTGGGTGCTCACGTAGTCGACCATCGCCTGCTGCTCGGCCGCGCGGGTGGCGGCGACGCGGGCGTACCGCTCGGCGTCGTACGACCACTCCTGCCCCGTGGACTCCCAGCCGCCGCGTACCCGGCGCACCGCGCCGTCGACGTCGAGCACCTTGAGCATGGTCTCCAGCCGGGACCGGCGCAGGTCCACCTGCGTCTCCAATGCCGCCGTCGACATGGTGCCGCCCCCGCGCAGGGCGTCGAGCGTGGCCCGCACCTGGCCCTCGGCGGGGAATGCCTGCTCACCGAACCAGTCCCAGATCGCCTTGTCCTCGACGCCCGGGAGCAGCACCACGAGGGCCTGGTCGACCCCACGACCGGCACGGCCCACCTGCTGGTAGTACGCGATGGGCGACGACGGCGCGCCCAGGTGCACCACGAACGCCAGGTCCGGCTTGTCGAAGCCCATGCCCAGCGCGGACGTGGCGACGAGCGCCTTGACCTCGTTGTTCTTGAGGTCCGCCTCGAGCTGCTCACGCTGCGCCGGCTCGGTCCGCCCGGTGTACGACGCGACGCCGAGGCCGTAGCCGCGCAGCTGCTCGGCGACCTGCTCGGCCGCCGACACCGTCAGGCAGTAGACGATGCCGGAGCCCTCGATGTCCTGCAGCGCCTCGGCCAGCCAGGCCACGCGCGTCGGCTGGTCACCGAGCTCGAGCACCGCGAGGTGCAGCGACTCCCGGTCGAGCCCGCCGCGCAGGACCAGCACGTCCTCGTCGGCCGCGCCGTCGGCGTGCACGGCCAGCTGCTCGGCGACGTCCTGCGTGACGCGCTCGTTCGCGGTGGCCGTCGTCGCGAGCACGGGGATGCCCGTCGGCAGGTCGGCCAGCAGCGTGCGGATGCGCCGGTAGTCGGGCCGGAAGTCGTGGCCCCAGTCCGAGATGCAGTGGGCCTCGTCGATGACCACGAGCCCGGCGTCGGCCGCGAGACGAGGGAGCACCTCGTCGCGGAAGCCAGGGTTGTTCAGGCGTTCGGGCGAGCAGAGCAGCACGTCGACCTCGCCGCGAGCGATCGACGCGTGCACCTCGTCCCACTCGGTCATGTTGGCGGAGTTGATGGTGACCGCCCGGATGCCCGCGCGGGAGGCCGCCGAGATCTGGTCGCGCATGAGCGCGAGCAGCGGCGAGACGATCACCGTCGGGCCGGCGCCGCGGGACCGCAGCAGCTTGGTCGCCACGAAGTACACGGCCGACTTGCCCCACCCGGTGCGCTGCACCACCAGCGCACGACGCCGGAACGCGGCCAGTGCCTCGATGGCCGTCCACTGGTCGTCGCGCAGCCGCGCGTCGTCGCGGCCGACGAGCTCACGCAGCGCGGCCTCGGCCTCCTCGCGCAGGGAGCCGCCGGGCGCGGCCGCGACGACCGGCCGGGGTGCCCGCTCGGGCTCCGTGACCACCGCGTCCTGCTCGACTCCCGGCTCGGACACCACCGGCGCGGGCCTCGGAGCAGGCGGTGCCGCTGCGGCCGCTGCGGCGGCGACCGCCTCGCCTTCGGTGAGCAGGCCGCGCAGCATCTGCAGCTTGGCGGCCTGCGCCTCGGGCGAGTTCCGCGCGGACGGCGGGAGCGCCGGATCGCCGACCTCGGTCAGGAACGCGGCGTCGTCGGGCGGCTCCTCCACGTTGAAGGGGAGGTCTGCGAAGGGGTCCTTGGTCACGTGCTCGATCCTAGGAGCAGCCACCGACACCGCGACCCGGTTATCCACAGATCGCGCCGGGGATCCCTAGAATCACGGTCCGTGAGCTCCTTCAAGGACGACCCGGGCCTGCAGATCGACCCAGGGACCCGCCGCACGAACTTCGTGACGTACTACGACGCGGAGTCCGCTGACCGGGGCCTGCGCCCTGTTCCCGAGTGGCGCAGGGCCGCCCAGGAGGAGTTTCTCGCCCGGCTCGCTCAGGAGCGCCGCCGCACCGTGCTGGAACTGGGCTGCGGCCCCGGCCGGGACGGCAAGGCGATCGCCGCCGCAGGATTCGGGTACACCGGGACGGACCTCTCACCCGGCATGGTCGACGTCGCCCGCACGGCCGACCTGGACGCGCGGGTCGCGTCGGCTACCGACCTGCCCTTCGACGACGACAGCTTCGACGCCGCGTGGTCCATGAGCATGCTCATGCATCTCGACGACGCGGAGCTGGACCTCGCGCTGGCCCAGATCAGTCGCGTGCTGATGCCCGGCGCCCTGTTCGCAGCCGGGATGTGGGGAGCGTCCGAGCTCACCGTCGGGCACGTGTCCGCACCCGGTGAGGACTACGGGCCGCCCCGCTACTTCCACCGCCGCACCGACGCGATGGTCCGCGAGCGCCTCGGTCGGCACGGCGACATCGAGACCTGGTGGACCCGGCCGAGCGGACCGGGCAGCAGCCATCACTACCAGTACGCGGTGATACGCACGTTCGGCAGTGGTGGCTGACGCCCGCGTCAGACGGGTTGCCGAACGATCCGTTCCAGGGCGCGCACGGCGGCGCTGACGCCGTTCTCGGAGCGAACCCGCTCACCGAGGCGCTCGGCATTCCGGGACATGTGCGGGCTCGACGTCATCACCCGGATCGCAGCGGCAAGGGCGGCGGAGTCCAGCCGTTTCTGCGGCAGCGGCGCCGGGCCCACCCCGATGCGTTGTACGAGCCGGCCCCAGAACGGCTGGTCGGCGACGAACGGGCACACGAGCTGCGGCCGGCCCGCGGCGAACGCCGTGCCGGTGGTGCCCGCTCCGCCGTGGTGCACGACAGCGGCCATCTGCGGGAACAGGGAGCGGTAGTCGACGTCGGTCACCGCGAACACGCCGTCCGGCAGGCCGGAGACGTCCAGGCCGCCCCAGCCCCCGCCGACGACGAGCCGCTGCCCGGCCAGCCGGGCCGACTCCAGCACCGTCCGAGTGGTCCGGGCAGGATCCGAGCCGGCCATCGAGCCGAACCCGACGAAGACCGGCGCGGACCCGTCGGCGATGAATGCGCGCAGGTCCTCCGGCAAGGGTGCCGGTTCGCCGGCCAGGTCCCAGTAGCCGGTGGTCTCGACCTCCGCGGGCCAGTCCTCGGCCGGCGGCAGCACCGCCGGGCTGTAGGCGTGCAGCACCGGAGCGCGGCCGCCGTCGGGCCGCCGCATCGGGTCGTGGCGCCCGCGGCGGCGTGAGAGGCCCAGGTCGGCACGGCGCCAGCGGTCGACGACACCGCCGAACATCGTCGCCGTGCTCTTCATACCGGCGAACGTCGCCCGGTTCAGCGATTGGGGCAGCCATGCGGGCAGCTCCACCCCCGGCCAGGGGAACTCCCGCGTCGGTACGTACATCGGGATGGGCAGCGCGAGCACGGCTGGAACGCTGAGCGCCTCAGCGACGTGCTGCCCCGCGACGATCTGGCCGTTGTGGATCACCACGTCCGCTCCGGCGTCGCGGGTGACGGCCCAGGAGTCCTGCAGGACCCGCGTGAACATCGCGGGCATGGAGCGCATCAGCTTCAGCCGGGAGCCGATGCCGCCCTCGAGCAGTGCGCCGGCGTCAGCGCCGTCCATCAGCGCCATGGGGCCGTCGTCGACCCCGGCGAAGGAGACGCCGTGCGCCGCGGCGAAGTCGGCGAACCGGTGCGGTGCGACGACCACGGCCTCGTGCCCGGCGGCCTGCAGGCCCTGCGCCAGCGCCAGGAACGGCTGCACGTCGCCGCGTGTGCCCAGCGTCATCAGGAGTGCCTTCATCGGACGGTCACAGTGCGCGGGCTCGTGTTCATGCCGGGTCTCCCTCGTGTGTGGTCAGCCTGGTCGCCACGGCGTCGGCGACCAGGCCGAACGTCTCGTGGAAGGTGCTGGGATCGCCCAGGTACTGGGTGTTCAACGGGAGCAGCAGGACCGCCTGCAGCGCCCCCACCGCGACCGCCGGGTCCTGCCCGACGAGGTCACCCGACTCCTGGCGGTCCCGCACGAACTCCATCAGCGCGGTCGCGGGGTTGGTGTCCCCCATCGCCGCCATCCGCTCCGGGTCCAGCCGGGCCGCCACCGCCGCCATCTCCTCCGGATGCGTCACCAGACGGCGCCAGAGTGGGTTGTTCTCCAGCACGTCCAGCGTCGCGTGCAGGAACCGGCGCAGGCCCTCGCGTGTGTCCGGCGTGGACAGCAGCGCCCGGTCGATGACCTGGCTCTTGACGTGCCCCGCCTCGTCCAGCATGAGCTGCAGGTAGAGCGCTTCCTTGGAGTCGAAGAACTGGTAGAAGGTGCTTTTCACGATCCCGGCCGGAGCCACCAGCTCATCGAGCGCCGTCTTGCGCAGACCCTGCCTGGTGAACAGCTCTCGGCCGGTTGCGAGCAGCGCGTGGCTGATCCGGTCCCGCTCCTGCGCGGTGAACCCTCGTGGCACGGTGGGCCTCCTCTTCCGGAGACCATGAAAACAAACTTGTCACATGTTCTCAAGCGCTTCGCGGGACGACGGCGTCGCCGAGTCCGCACGCGAACCGGAGCCCGAGCCGGACGAAACGGCGAGCGACGCGAGCAGCGCCAGCCGCTCCCCGCTGGGCGACGCCGGGTCCGCGTGCAGCAGCACGAGCATCTGCCGGTCGGTCCCGGCGATGGTGAGCTTCTCCATGTCGAGCACCAGCTCCCCGACCTGGGGGTGCGCCCAGCGCGTGACGTGGGGGAAACCGGCCCGGACGTCGTGGCGCGCCCACAGGGTCCGGAACCGGTCGGAGGCGAGAGAGAGCTCGCCGACCAGCTGTGCCACGCGCTCGTCGTCGGTCTCCGTGCCGACGGCCTCGCGGAACCTGGCCACGAACGTCGCCGTCGCCTCGTCCCACTCCGGGTTCAGGGCCTGCTCGGCAGGGTCGAGAAACACGTCACGCAGCCGGTTGTTCCCCGGCTGCAGGTTCGGCGACGCTGCCCGCGCCAGGTCGTTCGCCGCGAGGACGTCGAAGTAGCGCCCCTCGACGAACGCGGGGAAGCCCACCCGCTCCAACAGCCGCAGCGTCCCGGCCGGCACCGTCTCGCGGCGCGCCCGGCGACGGCGACGTCGCGCCGGCCCCGCGAGGCCGAGCAGGTACCGCGTGGCCTCCTCGTCCAGGAGCAGCACGCGGGCCACCGACTCCAGCACCTGCGGCGACGGGTTCCGATCCCGGCCCTGCTCGAGCCGCAGGTAGTAGTCGGCGCTGATGCCCGCGAGCAGCGCGACCTCCTCGCGGCGCAGGCCCGGCACCCGGCGGACGCCGCCCCCGCGCAGCCCGACGTCGGCAGGCCGCACCAGCTCGCGGCGCGCGCGGAGGTAGTCGCCCAGCAAGGTCCCCCGGTTCATGCCCACCACCGTAGGTCGCGCCGGCTGCGCCTGCCTGGCCCTGTGAGTCCCAGGGGCGGCGGGTCACTGCCTCGCCCCCGGAGCGCGGCACACGCTGAGGGACATGACCACACAGACACTGCCCGGCGGGACCTACCCGCTCGCCGACGACCTGACCGTCAACCGTGTCGGCTACGGCGCCATGCAGCTGGCCGGCCCGCACGTCTTCGGCCCGCCCGCCGATCGCGCGGCCGCCGTCGCCGTCCTGCGCGAGGCCGTGGCGCTCGGCGTCACCCACATCGACACCGCAGACTTCTATGGTCCGCACGTCACCAATCAGATCATCCGCGAGACCCTGCACCCCTATCCCGCGAACCTGCACATCGTCACCAAGGTGGGCTCGGTGCGCGACGCCGACGGCGGCTGGGTGCCGCAGCGAGAGCCCGACCAGCTCCGCCGCCAGGTCGAGCAGAACCTCGAGCACCTCGGGCTCGACCGGCTCGACGTCGTGAACCTGCGCGTGGGCGGTTTCGACCGCCCGGAACCGGGCTCGCTCGCCCGCCCGTTCACCGCGCTCGCCGAGCTGCGGCAGGAGGGCCTGATCGCGCACCTCGGCGTCAGCACCGTCACGGCGGAGCAGGTGGCCGAGGCTCAGGCGATCGCTCCGGTCGTCACCGTGCAGAACTTCTACAACATCGCCAACCGGCAGGACGACGCTCTGATCGACGCACTGGCCGAGCAGGGCATCGCGTACGTGCCGTACTTCCCGCTCGGCGGCTTCTCGCCGCTGCAGTCGGCGGAGCTGAACGCCGTGGCGGCCCGGCTGGACAGCACACCGATCGCGGTCGCCCAGGCCTGGCTGCTGCAGCGCTCGCCGAACATCCTCCTCATCCCGGGGACGTCGTCGGTGGCACATTTGCGGGAGAACGTCGCGGCCGCCGGGCTCGGCCTACCCGAGGACGCGATAGCGGAGCTGAACACGATCGGCGTGTGACGCCTGGATCTATCGTGGGCTCATGCCGAGCCAACCGATCTCGCCGCAGCCGGACCACCCGGTCACGGGTGTCCATGAACCGGATGTGGACGACCTGCCGCCGACCACGCGGATTCATATGCCACCGAGCGAGGTCAGTTCGCACAGGCCGACAGCCGAAGTGCTGGACGAGCTGCGCGAAGACCGTCTGTGAGGGTGCCGGGCGGGCACGATGCCTCGCCCGCCCGGCATCGCCAGCTACCGGCCCTGCAGCGCCTTCGCGTTGTCGCCGAAGGTCCAGCCGCGCGACCCGTCCCAGTTGATCGACCAGGTCATCAGGCCTTTGAGGGACCCGTTGTACGCGCCGTACGCCTGCGACACGAGCGACGGCGCCATGTACCCACCGCCCGCGCCCTGCTGGGCCGGCAGACCGGGCACCTGCTTGTCGTAGGGCACGCGGATCGTGGTGCCCTGGATGTCGAGCCCCGCGTTCAGGCAGTCGGTCTGGGCCCTGAACCCCTCGACGGTGCCCGCCGCGTAGGAGTTGCCGGAGCAGTCGTACATCGACCCGTTGTAGTACTGCATGTTCAGCCACCAGAGCCGGCCGTTGTCGGCGTACTTCTTGATGATCGGCAGGTAGGAGCCCCAGATCGATCCGTACGTGACGCTGCCGCCGGTGACATAGGCGGTCTCGGGCGCCATCGTCAGGCCGAACCCGGCGGGCATCCCCGCAAGCACGCCGTCGATGATCCGGATCAGGTTGGCCTGCGACGTCGAGAGCTGAGTGATCGAGCCGCTGCCCGTCAGGCCCGTCTCGATGTCGATGTCGATCCCGTCGAAGTTGTGATCGCGCAGGATCGGCACGATCGTCTCGACGAACCGGTCCGCCACGGCCTGCGAGGACAGGTCGATCCCGGCGGTGGCGCCGCCGATCGACATCAGGATGGTCAGGCCGTCCTCCTTCGCGGCGCACATCTCCTCGGGCGTCGGCACCTGCACGCCGGAGTCCATGCCGTCCTCCCACAGCACCGTGCCGTCGGACCGGATCACGGGGAACGCGAGGGTCGCCACGTTGTACCCGTGCTGCGTGATGCGCGAGTCGGTGACCGGGATCCAGCCCATCCCGGGGTGCACGCCGTTGCTCGCGCCGTCCCAGTTCTCCCAGTAGCCCTGCAGCACCTTGCCCGACGGGCGCGGCCGCTGGGCGCAGTCGGTCGGCGTCGGCTCGGGGTCCGGCGTCGGGTCGGTCGGGTCCGGCGTGGGGTCGGTGGCGCACGCGCCGTCGTCCGTCCAGAGGCTCGGCGTGCTACCGGGCGCCCAGCCCGCGCCGACGTGCGCGGTGTGGGCGACCAGAGCGGTGTACCCGCGCCCGAGGTGCGTCACGTGGTCGCCGACGGCGTAGGTGCGGCCCTCGGTCCAGGTCGCCGCGGCGCAGTCGGCGGCAGCGGCGGCCACCGGCCCGGCCTGCGCCGACGACCGGGTCTGCGCGACGACGGCTGGTACCGCCAGTCCGGTGACGAGCAGTGCGGCGGCTCCTGCCGCCAGGAACGATGTACGCCGTCTCATGGCTCTCCCTCGGGACACGGACCTGACCACGCGGATATTTGTCAGGAACGCTAGCCAACTGGTGCGGCGCAGGGAATACGGGGAACCCACACCTAGACTCGCTGGGTGTTCCGACTGAATCCCGAGCAGCTCGTCTTCGTCACCGAGCGGCACCTCGCCACCCTCACCACCCTGCGCCCCGACGGGACGCCGCACGTCGTCCCGGTCACCTTCACCTGGGACGCCGACGCCGGGGTCGCCCGGATCACCACGAGCCGCAGCACCTTCAAGGCGCGCAACGCCGTGCCGGGGCCTGACGGCGCACTCCCGCGCGCGGCCCTCTGCCAGGTGGCGGGCGGGCGGTGGATCACGCTGGAGGGCACCATCGAGGTCAGCGACGACCCCGACGAGATCGCCGACGCCGTCGAGCGGCATGCCCGCCGCTACACCCGGATGGGGCCGAACCCGGAGCGCGTGGTGCTGCGGATCACCGTCGACCGGGTCATGGCCTCCACATACATGGCGTCCTGACGGCGAGGGTTGTGGGCGCGACCGTTGCGACTTCCGGTCCGGTTTAGGCGCAACGATCACGCCCACAGCCGAGTAGTTCAGCCGACCTGGGCCGACTCCTCGCCTGCCGGCATCTGCACGCTCACCACGTCGCCGCGCACGAGCTGTCGGCCCCGGCGGGTCTCGACGTCGCCGTTGACCCGCACCTCGCCGTCGGCGATGAGGTCGCGGGCCTGCGCGCCGTCCTCGGCGAGGTCGGCGAGCTTCAGGAACTGGCCCAGGCGGATGACGTCGTCACGGATCGGGACCTCGGGAACGGGCCCGGAATCGGATGCAGAGTTGGACACCACAGCATTGTCTCCCGCCCGCCGCCATAGACTGGCCGCGTGATCCAACGCATCGACCTGCGCGGCCGGTCCCTGGGCCGCCGCGCCCTCCGCGACGTCCTACCCCGTGCCGAGGTCGGAGTGGACGAGGCAGTGCATGCGGTCGAGCCGCTGCTGCGCCAGGTCCGGGAGGGTGGCGCGGCCGCGCTGCGCGAGATCGGGCTACGGTTCGACGGCGTGGCGCCGGAGCACCTGCGCGTCCCTGCGGCCGCCCTCAAGGACGCCCTCGACAGCCTGACGCCACTCGTGCGCGAGGGGCTGGAGGAGGCCATCCACCGCGTCCGCCGGGTGCACGCCGAGCAGCTGCCCGCCGACCACGTGACCGAGCTCGCGCCGGGCGCCGTCGTGCGGCAGCGGTGGATCCCCGTCCAGCGGGTCGGCCTGTACGCGCCGGGCGGGCTCGCGGTGTACCCGTCGTCGGTAGTGATGAACGTCGTCGCGGCGCAGGAGGCGGGCGTGCCCGGCCTCGCGGTCGCGTCCCCGCCGCAGAAGGACAACGGCGGCCTGCCGCACCCGACCATCCTCGCGGCGTGCGAGCTGCTCGGCGTGGACGAGGTCTACGCCGTGGGCGGTGCGCAGGCGGTGGCGATGTTCGCCTATGGCGCCGCGGGCAGCCAGGAGCAGGACGGCGAGATCCTGTGCGAGCCCGTCGACGTCATCACCGGCCCGGGCAACGTGTATGTCGCCGCGGCGAAGCGCCTGGTGCGCGGCGTCGTCGGGATCGACGCCGAGGCCGGGCCCACCGAGATCGCGGTGCTCGCCGACGGCACGGCCGACGCCGGGCACGTGGCGCTCGACCTCATCAGCCAGGCCGAGCACGACCCGATGGCGGCCTCCGTGCTGGTCACCGACTCGGTCGAGCTGGCGTCCGCGGTCGAGGCCCGTGTCCTGGACCTCGCCTCGGCCACCAAGCACTCCGTCCGCGTGGCGCGCGCCCTGGACGGCCCGCAGTCCGCGATAGTCCTGGTCGACGACGTCGACGCCGGGCTGGCGGTCGTCAACGCGTACGGCGCCGAGCACCTCGAGATCCAGACGGCCGACGCCGACGCGGTCGCCGCGCGCGTGCACAGCGCGGGCGCGATCTTCGTGGGCCCGTGGTCGCCGGTGTCGCTGGGCGACTACATGGCGGGCTCCAACCACGTGCTGCCCACCGGCGGCACCGCGCACTTCGCGAGCGGCCTGGGCGTGCACAGCTTCCTCAAGTCCGTGCAGCAGATCGAGTACACGCGCGAGGCGCTCGGCGAGCTCGCGGACCGCATAGTCGCGATCGCCAACGACGAGGACCTCCCGGCCCACGGCGAAGCCGTGAGAGGCCGCTTCCACTAGTCCTTGTTGTGGGCGTGATCGTTGCGCCTACGTGCCCCTTTTAGGCGCAACGATCACGCCCACAAACAAGAGCTGGAGCTCAGGCCGTGGGGCGTGGGGCGCGGAGGTGGGCGCGCTCCGCCAGTTCCGCCTCGTCGACCAGGGTCAGCATGGGCTGGCCTGGCGCGCACATCATGACCACCACGAACTCGGTCCGTGCGTCGTCCAGCGCGTTGCCGTCCTGGTAGTGGATCAGGTCGCCGCCCGGCTCCCAGAACGTCCCGCCGGCCTCGATGACCCGCTCGGGCTCGCCCTCGATCTCGAAGCGCACGGCGCCCTCGATGACGTAGCCGAAGGCGGGTCCGGAGTGCCGGTGCGGAGGCGTCCCCGGGTCGCCGGGCTCCCACTCGACGTGGACCGTCATCGCCGACGCGCCCTCGGGGACGGTGATCGGTGCGGCGTCCTGCAGCATCGTGGCCGCCGTCGTCCAGCCGGGCTGCCCTGTGCTCTCGCCGGTCCCGTGCATGTGTCCTGCGTGGTTCTCTGACACTGTCATGGTGCTGCGCCTTTCGTAGGTTGCCGTTCCCAGTGATGACCGGCCGCCCGCCGGATCTGTGACAGGCCGGCATCGGGTGAATACCGTGCAGAAGCATTGACACGGCCTGTCGCATACGCGAGGAATGTCGGGCACCTGCACGCGCTCGTCTTATCGCTGCCGTATCGAGGGAGCCCATAGATGTCACACCGGTCCAGAACGCCCCTGCTCGTCATAGCGGCCGTCACGGCATTAGCGGCGGCAGTCGCGCCGGCAGCCGTCGCGGTACCCCAGGCCCCGCCGTCCGCGGACAGGACTGACAAGACCGACCCCCGCGATGCGCTCGCCGAGAACCTCGTGCCGGCCGAGACCACGCCGCAGCCCGGCGTCGAGCGCACTCCGGCCATGCAGAAGCTGTCGCTCGGCCGCGGCAAGGCGGAACGCAGCTACCTGATCCGGCTGGCCGACGCCGCCGTGCCCACCTACGACGGCGGGGTCGCCGGGCTCGACGCCACCGCACCCCGCTCCGGCCGCACGCTGAACCCGTCCGCCACCCGCGTGCGCGAGTACACCGAGTTCCTCGAGGCAGAGCAGGACGACTTCGTCACCCGCATGGAACGTGCGGTGGGGCACGACGTCGACGTGCCCTTCACGTACCAGTACGCGGTCAACGGCGTCACCGCCGTCCTGACGCCGGCCGAGGCCGCGAAGGTGGCCAAGGACCCCGCCGTCGAGCACATCGCGCTCGACAAGGAGCACGAGCTGCACACGGACGCCGGCCCGGTCTGGAGCAACGCCGACGCGCTGTGGAACGCCGTCGAGGAGCTCGACCTGCCGGAGGACTACCAGGGCGAGGGCGTCGTCATCGGCACCATCGACACCGGTATCCACCCGGGCAGCCCCTCGTTCGCCGAGACCGGCGACGACGGCTACACGCACACGAACCCGCTCGGCGCGGGCAACTACCTGGGCGTGTGCGACCCGGCGAACACCGACCAGTACGACCCGGACTTCCCGTGCAACGGCAAGCTGATCGGCGCCTACGGGTTCCTGACCGACACCGACCGGAGCGCCCTGGACGAGAACGGCCACGGCTCGCACACGGCCTCGACGTCGGGCGGCGCCGTTGTCAACGACGTGACGCCGGCCGCACCAGAAGGAACGAACCCGCCCACGTTCGACATCTCCGGCGTGGCCCCGCACGCGAACGTCATCAGCTACCGGGGCTGCTGCACCACGGCGGGCCTGGTCGCCTCGATCGACCAGGCGATCGCCGACGGCGTCGATGTCATCAACTACTCGATCGGGTCCTCCTCGCCGTCGGACGCGTGGAACGACTTCGACACGATCGGGTTCCTCAACGCGCGCGCCGCAGGCATCTTCGTGGCGACCTCCAACGGCAACGACGGCCCGGGCTCCGCCACCACCGGCTCCCCCGCCGACGCACCGTGGATCACCTCGGTCGGCGCCTCGACCCACAACCGGCACGCGTTCAACACCCTCACGGACCTGACCAGCAGCGCGGGCCCGCTCGGCAACCTCACCGGCAAGTCCGTGAACGGGCCTCTGCCCGCCACGCAGATCATCGACGCGGGCTCCGTGGGCGACCCGCAGTGCACCGCGACCACCGGCCACGAGGCGGACTACGCCGACAAGATCGTGGTCTGCGCCCGTGGCGGCAACGGCCGCGTGGAGAAGTCGTCCAACGTCGCGGCGCAGGGTGCCACCGGCTTCGTCCTGACGAACGACGAGGCCAACGCGGGCTCGCTGCTCGGTGACGCGTTCGCCGTCCCCGGCGTCGCCATCAGCTACGCCGACGGCGAGACGCTGCGGGCCTGGCTGGCCGAGGGCTCCGGGCACACCGGCGCGATCTCAGGCACCACGTTCACGATCGACGACGCGCTGGGCGACACGATGTCCAGCTTCTCCTCGCGCGGGCCGAACCGGGCGGTCGACACCATAGTGCCGTCCATCACCGCGCCCGGCGTCGACATCCTCGCCGCGAACGGCGTGGCCGAGGGCGCGTACGATCTCGTCCAGTACGGCATCATCTCGGGCACCTCGATGTCCAGCCCGCACGTGGCCGGCGCCGGAGCACTGCTCACGCAGGCCCGCCCGAGCTGGACCCCGGCCCAGCAGCAGTCGGCGCTGATGACCACCGCGCGCACGGGCGTGGTGGACTTCGACGGCTCGGCCGCCACCCCGTACGAGCAGGGCAGCGGCCACATGGACATCGGAGCCGCCGCGCAGGCGGGCCTGCTGTTCGACGAGACGGCCGCGAACTACCTGGCCGCCGACCCGGCGGCCGGCGGCGACCCGAAGACGCTCAACCTGCCGTCCTTCGCGGACACCCAGTGCCTGGACACCTGCTCCTGGGAGCGCACGGCGGTCGCCCCGCCGTCGGCCCCCGAGAGCGTGACCTGGACGGCGACGGCGGTGGCCGACGACGGGCTGGCGCTGGACGTGGCCCTGTCCACCGGCACGGTCTCGCCCGGTGACTCGCTCGGCATCTCGGTCACCGCGGACGCGTCCGACGCGCCCGAGGGCGAGACGCTGTTCGGCCGCATCACGCTCACCCCGAGCAACCCGGACGTCCCTGCGGTGACCCTGCCGGTCGCCGTCGTGCCGTCCGGGGCGATCCTGCCCGACGAGGTCGAGATCAGCACGCGCCGGAACACCGGCTCGCAGGTCGTCAGCGACATCCGGTCCATCGCGGTGAGCGACTTCACCGGTTCGGTACGCGGTCTGGTCGAGGCCGACCTCCACGAGGGCTCCCTCAACCAGGACCCGACCAGGGACACGGCGTACGACGACCTGAGCCAGGTCCAGGTCACCACCCTGGAGGTGCCGGACGGCGCGACGCGGCTCGTCGCCGAGATCACCGAGGCCGAGGCGCCGGACCTCGACATGTTCGTCGGCACCGGCGACACGCCGAGCGAGGCGACCCAGGTCTGCGCGTCCACGACCGGTTCCTCGGCCGAGGCCTGCGACGTCCCCGACCCGGAGGCCGGTACGTGGTGGGTGATCGTCCAGAACTGGGGCGGCAGCACCAGTCAGCCGGACGCGCACACGCTCGCGACCGCCGTCGTCCCGTCCGAGGACCTCGGCAACGCCGGGGTGGCCGGCCCCGAGGGTGAGGTGCCTGTGGGCGAGCCGTACGACGTCCGCGTGCACTGGAACCTGCCCGACGCTGCCGAGGGCGACCTGTTCTTCGGCACCGCGGTGCTCGGCACGTCGCCCGATACGCCGGACGACATCGGCGAGATCCCCGTGCGCCTGACTCGTGTGGCCGACGACGTGACGAAGACCGCGTCGGTGGCCGAGGCGGGGATCGGCGACACGATCGGGTACGACGTCACCGTCGCGCCCAACGTGACGCCAGAGGACGTGACCTACACGGTCACGGACACCGTGCCCGACGGGCTGAGCATCGACCCGGAGTCGGTGACCGGCGAGGGCGTGGTCGAGGGTCAGACGATCACGTGGGAGGTGGACATGCCCACGCAGGCGGGCGCCGTGGGCGCCTACGAGGCGTCGACGCCGGCGGATGATCCGCAGTGTGCGGCTGCTTCTGAGTTCGTGGACCTCGAAGCTGAAGGCGTCGGGTTCAGTTCGCTCGACGGCGACACCGTGGCAGTCAACACGTTCGCGAGCATCGGACCGTTCTCGCACTACACCGAGCAGTCGCCGAACCTCACTGTCTCCGAAGATGGCCTGATCACCATCGCAGGCGGGTACGCCGGGGAGCCGTGGACGCCGCAGCAGGTGCCCAGTGCGGCGGCGCCGAACGGAATCATCGCGCCGCTCTGGTCGGACCTGGAGCTCTCGCTGGCGAACGACCGCGGCGTGCGCCTGGCCACCACTGTCGACAACCAGGCGGCAGTGGTGCAGTGGGACGACCCGTTCGTCTTCGGAGGCGACCCGACCGATCTGTCCAACTCCTTGGGCACGTTCCAGGCATGGGTCTACAAGGCTGTCAGTGACTCACGACCGGAGATCCGGTTCGAGTACGGCGACATGGGCACTCTCCCGGCATCGGCGACGATCGGGGTCGAGAACCTCGCGGGCACGCTCGGCACCGCCGTCGTCAACGCCGCTGACCCGGCGTCGGCCGTGACTGACAACAGCACCGTCTGCCTCGACTACATTGCGCCGAACTTCGACCCCGTCGCACTGTCGTACGAGGTCACGGTGGATCCCGACGCGATCACGGGCACGTACACCAACTCGGCCGAGCACGTCACGAACGACCCGTACGACGAGCTCGCCGTGGCGTCGGCCGACGTCGCCGTGACGGGGATCGCCGCGCCTTGGGACCGCAAGACCGTCTACCTGGCCGGCGACGAGGTCTCGTACGACGGTGCGGAGTACGTGGCGCTGTGGCGAACCCGCGGAGAGAAGCCGGGAGCCAGCCCATGGGGACCGTGGGCCGAGGTTGGGCCGGACGTCATCTGTGGTGACGAGACCTACCAGGCCTGGACCAGGTCGTGGGTCTACACCGGTGGCGAGGTGGTCGAGCACGACGGCCATCTGTGGGAGGCCAAGTGGTGGACCCGCAACCAGAAGCCGGGTACCCCGTGGGGCCCGTGGGAGGACCAAGGCACCTGCTAGGCAGGGCCTCATAGCCCAGGCGCTCAGGTCAGCAGATGACCTGAGCGCCTGAGCGACACATCACGGTCAGAAGCCGAAGGTCAGCAGGCGGGGCATCTCCGTGCCGTGGCGGCCCGCGTCGTGGACCGCACGGAGCACGGCGAGCTCGTGCGGGACCAGCGGCTCCGGGAGCGCGACAAACGGGAACCAAGCCAGTTCAGCCGCCTTGTCTCGCTCCTGGATCGACGGCGTGCCGGTCCAGCGGGTGACCTCGAACATGAAGTCGACGCGCTGCTCGATCGCCGGTCCCCCGGGCTCGCCACGGTGCAGGACCGTCAGCGGCCGGACGTCCTCCGGAGCCACGACCACGCCGAGCTCCTCGTGGGCCTCGCGCACGGCAGTGTCGATGACCGACTCGCCCTCCTCGACGTGGCCGGCAGCCGCGCACGCCCAGTACCCGTCGCGGTAACCGGTGCCCTGCCGGAGCTGGAGCAGCACTTGGCCCTCGCGTCTGAAGTACAGGTAGGCGGCCGGCACCAGCGAGAAGCGCTCGTGATCGCCCTCGCTGTAGCGGTCGGTCTCGGCCGCCGGCACGGGCGCCGCGCCTCCAGCATCAGTCACGACAGGCAGCCCTGCCCCAGCAGCGCCTTGAGGTCGCCGAACAGCGCCGGCGACTTCTCCACCCGTAGGCTGTCGGCGGCCCGCACCACCGTCTTCTTGCCGGGCTCGGCCACGGCGACGTGCACCTCCGCCGAACCGGGATGCGTGGCGAGCACCTCACGCAGCCGGATCATGACTGGCTCCACGGCCCGGCTGTGCGGCACGGTCACGGCCAGCGGTGAGTCCGACCCGACGGTGATGTCCGGCAGGGCCACCTCCATGGCCTGCAGCTGCATCGACTCGTCGCGACGGCGCACCTTGCCGCGCAGCACGACCACCTGGTCCTCCGCGAGCATCGTCGAGTACGCGAGGTAGGTCTCGCCGAAGAACATGACCTCGACGGCGCCCTCCAGGTCCTCGACGGTCACGGCGGCCCACGGGTTGCCGTTCTTGCTCATCTTGCGCTGCACGGAGGTGAGCAGGCCCGCCACGGTCACCACCGAGTTGTCCGGGCGGCTCTCGTCGGCGATCAGCGAAGCGATCGAGGTGTCAGCGGCCCGCTGCAGCACGTGCTCCAGCCCGGACAGCGGGTGGTCGCTCACGTACAGGCCGAGCATCTCGCGCTCGAACTGCAGCTTCTGCTTCTTCTCCCAGTCCGGCAGGTCCGGGACCTCGACGGAGAAGCCCATGCCCGCCTCATCGTCGGCTGCGCCGCCGAAGTCCGCGAACAGGTCGAACTGGCCCTCGGCCTCCTTGCGCTTCACACCGATCACGGAGTCGACGGCCTGCTCGTGGACCACGAGCAGCGAGCGGCGCGTGTGGCCGAGCGAGTCGAAGGCACCGGCCTTGATCAGCGACTCGATGGTGCGCTTGTTGCAGACGGGCGCCGGGACCTTGTCGAGGAAGTCCTGGAAGGACGTGTAGGCGTCCTTCTCCTCGCGTGTCTCCACGATCGCGTCCACGACGTTTCGGCCCACGTTCCGCACACCGGTGAGCCCGAACCGGATGTCACCCCCGACCGCCGTGAACTTGGCGGCGGAGTCGTTGACGTCCGGCGGCAGCACCGTGATGCCCATGCGGCGGCACTCGTTGAGGTAGAGCGCCATCTTGTCCTTGTTGTCACCCACCGACTGCAGCAGGGCGGCCATGTACTCGGCGGGGTAGTTCGCCTTGAGGTAGGCGGTCCAGTACGCGACGAGGCCGTAGCCGGCAGAGTGCGCCTTGTTGAAGGCGTATCCGGCGAACGGGACCAGGGTGTCCCAGACCGCCTTGATCGCGGCGGGGCTGTAGCCCTTCTCCTTGGCGCCCTTCTCGAAGTTGACGTACTCCTTCGCCAGCACCTCGGGCTTCTTCTTGCCCATGGCGCGACGCAGCAGGTCGGCCTGTCCGAGCGTGTAGCCGGCCATGATCTGGGCGGCGCGCTGCACCTGCTCCTGGTAGACGATCAGGCCGTGGGTCTCGTCGAGGATCTCAGCGAACGGCTCGACGACCTCAGGATGGATCGCCTCGATCTGCTGCTGCCCGTTCTTGCGCAGGGCGTAGTTGATGTGCGAGTTCATGCCCATCGGCCCGGGCCGGTACAGGGCGATGACGGCGGAGACGTCCTCGAAGTTGTCGGGCCGCATCTGGCGCAGCAGCGACCGCATCGCGCCGCCGTCGAGCTGGAACACGCCCAGGGTGTTGCCGCTGGCGAGCAGCTCGTAGGTGGCCTTGTCGTCGAGCGCGACGTTCTCGATGTCGACCGGGTCCTTGCCGTTCATCACGATGTTCTCGAGCGCATCGTCGAGGATCGTGAGGTTGCGCAGACCCAGGAAGTCCATCTTGATCAGGCCGAGGCCCTCGGACGTCGGGTAGTCGAACTGCGTGATCACCGCGCCGTCCTGCGGGCGCTTCATGATCGGGATGATGTCGATCAGCGGGTCGCTGGACATGATCACGCCGGCCGCGTGCACGCCCCACTGCCGCTTCAGGCCCTCGATACCGCGCGCCAGCTCGACGACGCGCTGCGCCTCGGGGTCGGTCTCGTGCACCTGGCGGAACTCCGCCGCCTCCGAGTAGCGCTTGTCCTTGGGGTCGAAGATCCCGCTCAGCGAGATGTCCTTGCCCATGACGGCGGGCGGCATGGCCTTGGTGAGCTTCTCCCCCATGGCGTACGGCATGCCGAGGAGGCGTGCGGAGTCCTTGAGGGCCTGCTTGGCCTTGATGGTGCCGTAGGTGACGATCATGGCCACCCGGTCGTCGCCGTACTTCTCCGTGACGTACTTGATGGCCTCCCCGCGCCGACGCTCGTCGAAGTCCACGTCGACGTCGGGCATGGAGACGCGCTCCGGGTTGAGGAACCGCTCGAAGATCAGGCCGTGCTCCAGCGGGTCCAGCTCGGTGATACCCATCAGGTACGACACCATCGACCCGGCCGCCGAACCACGACCCGGCCCGACGCGGATGCCCTGCTTCTTGGACCAGTTGATGAAGTCGGCGACCACGAGGAAGTACCCCGGGAAGCCCATCTGGATGATGACCTCGACCTCGTAGTCGGCCTGCTTGCGTACCGCGTCCGAGTAACCGTTCGGGTACCGGCGCAGCAGCCCCGCCTCGACCTCCTTGATGAACCACGAGATCTCGTCCTCGCCCTCGGGGACGGGGAAGCGCGGCATGTAGTTGGCCGAGGTGTCGAACGAGACCTCGCACTGCTCGGCGATGAGCAGCGTGTTGTCGCACGCCTCGGGAAGTTCCTTGAAGACCTTCCGCATCTCGGCGGCGGACTTCACGTAGTAGCCCGAGCCGTCGAACTTGAAGCGGTTCGGGTCGTCCAGCGTGGACCCGGAGTTGATTGCCAGCAGCGCCTCCTGGCTGGTCGAGTCCTCCTCGCGCACGTAGTGCAGGTCGTTGGTGGCCACGAGCTTCGCGCCGATCGTCCTGGCCAGCTCCAGGAGCTCCTTCGTCACCCGGGTCTCGATGTCGAGCCCGTGGTCCATCAGCTCGACGTAGTAATTCTCCTTGCCGAAGATCTCCTGCAGCTCACCCGCCTGCCGTACCGCCTCGTCCCACTGCCCGAGCCGCAGCCGGGTCTGGATCTCGCCCGACGGGCAGCCGGTCGTCGCGATGAGGCCGTCGGAGTACTTCTCCAGCAGGTCCCGGTCCATGCGGGGCCACTTGCCCATCTGGCCCTCCAGGGAGGCCAGGGACGAGGCCCGAAACAGGTTGTGCATGCCGGTGTTGTTCTTGCTCAGCAGCGTCATGTGCGTGTACGCGCCGCGCGCCGACACGTCGTCGGACTCCTGGCCCGGCTCGCCGTAGCGCACGCGTGTCTGGTCGAACCGGCTGGTGCCCGGCGTGACGTACGCCTCGACGCCGATGATCGGTTTGATGCCCGCCTTCTGCGCCTGAGCCCAGAACTCGTGCGCGCCGAAGAGATACCCGTGGTCGGTCGTCGCGATGGCGTGCTGGCCCTGCCGCGCGACCTCCTCCATGAGGTCGCCGATCCGCGCCGCGCCGTCGAGCATCGAGAACTCGGTGTGGACGTGGAGGTGGACGAAGTCGTCGCTCTTCGAAGCGGTGGCGGTGGGCATGCGGCGAGTTTAGATCGCCTCACTGACACTCCCGCACAGCAACGCCGAGCGGAACCTCACATCACTTGTACGCGCCCCGCACGACGTCCAGAGCCGCCGCGAGATCGGCCGGGTACTCCGACTCCACCTCGACCCAGCGCCCCGTCGTGGGGTGCTCGAAGCCGAGCCGGTGCGCGTGCAGCCACTGCCGCGTCAGCCCCACCTTGGAGGCCAGCACGGGGTCCGCGCCGTACGTCAGGTCGCCGACGAGCGGGTGGCGCAGGGCCGCGAAGTGCACCCGGATCTGGTGGGTACGGCCGGTCTCCAGGTGCACCTCCATCAGCGAGGCCGCCGACAGCATCTCGAGCGTCTCGTAGTGCGTCACCGACGGCTTGCCGTCCGCGGTCACCGCGAACTTCCAGTCCGCGCTGGGATGCCGGCCGATGGGCGCGTCGATGGTGCCTGTCGTCGGGTCCGGGTGGCCCTGCGCGAGCGCGTGGTAGACCTTGTCGACGGTGCGCTCCTTGAAGGCCCGCTTGAGCCCCGTGTACGCGAGCTCCGACTTGGCCACGACCATCAGTCCCGACGTCCCGACGTCGAGCCGGTGCACGATCCCCTGGCGCTCCGCCGCGCCCGACGTCGACATGCGGTAGCCCGCCGCGACCAGCGCGCCCACTACGGTGGGTCCGGTCCAGCCCGGCGACGGGTGCGCCGCGACACCGACCGGCTTGTCGATCACGACGACGTCGTCGTCGTCGTACACGATGCCCATGCCGGGCACGGGCTCGGCCACCACCTCGACGGCGGGCCGCTCCTCCGGCATGTCGACCTCGAGCCAGCCACCCGGGACGACCCGGTCGGACTTGCCCACCTGGCGCCCGTCGAGGCGCACGGCGCCGGCCTCGGCGAGCTCGGCCGCGCGGGTCCGGGAGAAGCCGAGCATCCGCGCCAGCGCGGCGTCCACCCGGTCGCCCGCGAGCCCGTCGGGAACGGGCAGGGTCCGCAGCGCCATCAGGCGGGGTCGCTCTGGTCGCCGTCCGGCTCGGCAGCCGGCTCGGCGTTCCCGTGCCGCTTCCCGTCCAGCCCGATCCCGCGCAGCGACAGCACAGCGATCAGCACCGCTGCCGAGACGACGGCGATGTCGGCGACGTTGCCGACGAAGAAGCCCGCGTAGTCGATGAAGTCCACGACGTGCCCGCGCGCGAACCCGGGCTCCCGCGCGAGGCGGTCCACGAGGTTCCCGACGGCGCCGCCGAGCAGCATGCCGAGCGCGACCGCCCAGCCGCGTGAGCCGAGCCGGCCGATCGCCCGGACGATGAAGACCACGACCACCGTCACGACGATGGTCAGGATCCAGGTGTAGCCCGAGGCGATCGACAGCGCGGCGCCCGGGTTGTAGATCAGGCGCAGCTGCAGCAGCTCACCCACGAGGGGAACCGGCTCGCCGCCCACGGTCAGGGCGGACTCTGCCCACCACTTGGTCAGCTGGTCGGCGGCCAGGACGAAGGCCGCGAGCACCGCCGTCCAGGTGACGAGCGCACGGCTGCCCGACGGCGCGGGCGTGGCAGCGGGACTCGACTCACCGTCGGTCACGGCGGGGGGTTCAGCGGGAGTAGACATCAGGCAAAGTCTCCCATGCCGCGGACGGTACCGGGCGCGCGCCGCCCGAGAGCCGAGTGGGCGCCCCGCGCGACGCCGAATGCCCACGGCCGATGCGCCCGCGGACAAGAGCCCTGATAACGCAGACCGAGCGGAATCGGAACAATCGCACAAAGCAGTAGGGCCCTTTCCCAGTAATCCCGGGAAAGGGCCCCACCAGATGCAGCTCTACCGCAAAGTCACCGCTCGACGGCAGTCAATTGACGCAAGCGTCAGTTGCAGGCCGCGTACTTGGTGAAGTTGCCGGTGTTGAACAGGTTCAGCGGGCCGTCCCAGTGCCACGGCGCAACGCACACGTTGTTCAGGATGTTGACCGAACCGTCGCCACCGAGCTCGTACTCGCCGTCGTTGCAGGCCTCGTAGTCGGTCACGTTGGCGGTGCTGCCCACGTTGCCCGGGCCCTCCCAGTACCAGGGAGCGACACAGACGTCGTTCAGCGCGTTGAAGCTGCCGTCGCTCTCGATCTCGACGACCTCACCGGCGGTGGCGACCTCCTCGGGGACCATCGCACCGTCGACGCCCACGGGCGCCTCCGAGGTGCCGTAGCCCTCGAGCACGTCCAGCGCACCCTCGGCGCCGACGACGCCCAGCGGGTTCGTGGTGCCGAGCACGTCCGCCGCAGCGGCAGCGCCGTCGGCGACGTTCGTCGCGCCGTCGGCGATCTCCGTCGCGCTGCCGGCGGAGGGTGCGCTGATCAGCTCGGGCTCGTCGCCCATCACCATCGCGCTCGCACCCGATGCCGCAGCGACGACCAGACCGGCCGTCATGACCGCGGCTGCCCCTGCACGGCAGGTTGCACGGAATCCTCGGATCATTGTGTTTCCCCCTCGAATAGCTCCGTCGAAATAGCGGTGAAGCACACGTGTGTGATTCACCTGGACGAGCATCCGGTGAGAAATTCACCCTGTCAATCGGAACGTGACCTGGCCCACTCGGCGGTCCTGGAACGAAATACGACATTCCAGGACCGAACTCCGAGTCATTGCACCAGGAATGCCCCTAACCCAGACATCACAGCATTGATATCCGGGCTGGGGATCCGCCGGCGTCAGCGCCGGCGGCCGGTGCTCAGGCTCCGCGTCGTTCCTCGCGCGCCTTGGCCTCGACCGAGAGCGTGGCCCGGGGGAAGGCCTGCAGCCGTGCCTTGCCGATCGGCAGGTCGGTGAGCTCGCACGTGGCATAGGTGCCCTTGCGGATGCGGTCGAGCGCGTGGTTGGTCTGGTCCAGCAGGTCACGCATGTTGTTGACCAGCGTGAGCTCCTGCTCGCGCTCCAGCGCGCTCGAACCGTAGTCGGCCTGGTCGTCGCCCGCGCCGTCGCCCGAGTTGCGCAACAGGTCCGACAGCTCTCTGTCGGCCACGTGCAGCTCGCGCTCCAGCCGTTCCTTGTCCTCCAGGAGCAGGGCGGCCAGCTCTTCGGCCTCACGCAGGGTCCAGGGTTCTTCACCATCACGGACGGGGAACTTCTTCACGTCCCGTGTCAGGTTCGGGAACTCTTGCTTGATCGCGGCTCGCGTCGCAGTCGAGATCTTGGTCATGGGTTCCCCTTCGCGGTCGCCCCCGGTGGTCAAGTTCACGAAGCGTAAGCACAAGCGGCGTGACGCACAACGGGGCACGCCGATGTGGCGTGCCCCAATCATGGGTGAGTCTGGCGTGTCGCGCGCGGCAGCCGGGCGTGAGGTGGGGACGCCCGGCTGCCTGCTCGACCTGTTACTGCTGTCAGATGCCCTGTGCCATCTCGGCCGGGCGACCGGACCGCTGGTTGTTCTGCGGCGGCAGGGCCGAGCCACGGGCGTCGAGGTCACCGAGCAGGTTCTGCAGGAAGCTCTTCAGACGCGTGCGGTAGTCGCGCTCGAAGAGACGCAGCTCGTCGATCTTGCGCTCCAGCAGCGAACGCTCCTGCTCGAGCTGGGAGAGCGTGCGGTGCGAGGTCTCCTCGGCGTCGCGCACGATGCGCGCACCCTCGGTCTTGGCCTCCGTGATGAGCCGGTCGCCCTCCTCCTGGCCGGAGCGCACGTAGTCGTCGTGCAGCTTCTGCGCCAGCTGGAGCATCCCGGTGGCCGACTCCGGCTCCGGGCCGTTGCCCTTGGGACCGGCGGGACCGGTCGGCATGACCGGCGCCGCGACGGGCGCGGCCTGTGCGCGGGCGGGGGCAGCGGCGTCGTTGCGCGACAGTTCCGCGATACGCCGCTCCGCGGCCGCGACCTTCTGCCGGAGACCCTCGTTCTCCTCCTGGACGTTGGTCAGGGTCCGCACGACTTCGTCAAGGAAGTCGTCGACCTCCTCGACGTCATAGCCTTCGCGGAACTTCGTCGCGGAGAACTTCTTGTTGAGGATGTCCTCTGCAGTAAGCAGTGCCATCGTGTCACCTCGAAAGTTAGAACGTAGGAACGCAGAACTCGGACGTCGGCGCTGCCCAGCCGCGCGCCCTCCGTCGAAGCCCACGGTAGCGGACGACATCGGCGTGGGACACCGGGAGCACCACCGGGCACGATTTCCTCACAGAGTGTGCCGCGTCACCCCAGGTCATATCCATGCGCCGGTCAATGTTTCCGGGCCTCCCGCCGTCCGGCACAAATCCGGCCCTCCTCGAACCGGCACAGATTCGACACGTGCGAGCCCGCTCTCAGAGGCTGCCGACGATCGACGAGAGCAGTGAGACGCCGAAGAACAGAACGATGAAGGCCAGGTCCAGCTGCACCTGGCCGAGCCGCAACGGTGGGATCAGCCGGCGCAGGAACCGCAGCGGCGGGTCCGTGACCGTGTAGATCGCCTCTGCGATCACGAGCAGTACGCCACGTGGCCGCCAGTCCCGGGCAAAGAACTGCACCCAGTCGAAGATGAGCCGTCCGATGAGGAACAGCAGGAAGAGCCACAGCAGGAAGCCGATGAAGTCCCAGATCACAAGGGACAACCTAACCTGTCCGCGCCGTGAATCGCGTGAAGTGCCCGTGGTGGACACGCACAGGAACGGACATGAGTGAGGGACGACCGCAACAGCGGCCGCCCCTCACCCATGGTCTCGTGTGCGGATTCAGCTCTGGTTGTAGAAGCCGCCGCGTCCGTTCGGCTTCTCGGTGGCCACCTGCTCCTCGGCCGCGATCTCCACGTGCTCGGGCGAGAGCAGGAAGACCTTGTTGGTCACCCGCTCGATCGAGCCGTGCAGACCGAAGATCAGGCCGGCGGAGAAGTCGACCAGGCGCTTGGCGTCGGCGTCGTCCATGTCGGAGAGATTCATGATGACCGGGGTACCAGCGCGGAAGGCCTCGCCGATGCTCCGTGCGTCGTTGTACGACCGCGGGTGCACCGTGGTAATACGGCGCAGTTCCGAGGAGGACAGGGCCTCACGCGGCACACCGTCGCGGTGCAGCGGTGTGACCTGTGCGTGCCGGTGGTCCTCCACGTTTTCCTCCAGGCCCTCGTCGTACTCGTCGAGGTACTCCTGCTCGCCCTGATCGTCGGCGAGGCCCAGATACAGCATGGTCTTGCGAAGCGCTCCGGCCATCGCTCATTCTCCGTTCGTCGCCTGCTGTGCGTCCTTCTGTCGGTGTCCACCGAACCCGTACAACAGGTCCGACCTTGACCCCTCGTCGAGGTCGCCTTGACAAAAGTAGCCCGGCGCAATCCGACCCGGAAGTGCGACACGCCGTGCCACGAACAACTTTGCCAAAGTTGTTCAGCGAATGCTCGCTAAAAACGACATCAGTGTGATTTCCCAGGTCAGGACGCTGCCGTCGGCGTGTCGCGAACTTCCGGGCGCGGCGAGAAGCGGTCATATCAGCGCGATGATGCCCGCCTGCCGCCCGGTTGTGGTACCGGCCGCGCTAGCCCGGCGGTGCGAGAACAGCTCCGGGTCCTCGAGCGTGCAGCGCTCCACCCGGATCGCGGTAACACCTCGCGCGGCGAGCTGCGCGACCACCCCGGAGGGCAGGTCGAGGCCGGGCGTGCCGGCATCGGTCGTCGCGAAGGTCTCGGGCACCACGGCGGCGACCTCGTCACGCATCGCGCCGGGCACCTCGTAGCACCGCCCGCAGACCGCCGGCCCGACGGCGGCGCGAACGCGGGCGGGGTCCGCGCCGCGGGCGACGAGCGCGTCCAGCACCCGGTGCACCACACCGGCCAGGACGCCCTTGCGCCCCGCGTGTGCCACCCCGACCACGCGGGCCTCCGGGTCGGCCAGCAGCACGGGCACGCAGTCGGCGACGAGGACGCCGAGGCCCAGCCCGCGTTCCGCCGTGACCAGCGCGTCTCCCTCCCCGGCCGACGCCGGCGGGTGGTCGGCCGCCCACAGCGCGCGCTCGGGGGCGCCGAGCTCCAGGACCGCGTCGCCGTGCACCTGGGTGGCGAACGCCACGGGCGCGCCGAGCCGTTCGGCGGCCAGGGACCGGTTGGTCGCGACCCGCGCGGCGTCGTCGGACACGTTCAGGCCGAGGTTCAGGCCGCCGCCGTCCGACGTCGCCCACGGGGCCGGCGAGACGCCGCCCGCGCCGGTCGTGAAAAAGGCGCGCACCCCGTCGCCGAGGTCGACGGGGTGCACGCCTGAAAGAGTCCGGGTGTCGCTCACAGATGCGAGGTTACCCGGCCGGTCACTTCAGGAAGTCGGGGACGTCCAGGTCCTCGGAGCTGCGGCGTGGGTTCTCCTCGTACAGCGGCGGCACCTCCACCCGCTCGCCCTGCTCGCGACCGACCTCCTGCCGGTTGAACGAGCCCTGCACCACGACGGCCGGCTCGTCCAGCGTGCGCGGCACGTCGTCCGAGCCCTCGTCGTCGATCACGCGGGGCAGCGTGGAGACCGGCGAGGGCTGGTGCGCCGGCGGGACCGACGGCGGCATGCCGTTCGCGCCGTGCTGCTCGGGTGCGCGACGCGCGGCGTCCGACACGTCGGGCAGCGGCACCGGCGCCGTGGCAGGGCTGCGCGTCGCCGCACCGGCCCCGGCGACGGCGCCCGCCACCTGACCGAGCGCCCGGTTGTCCTTGCGCTCCTTGGGCAGACCGCCGTCGAAGCCCGCGGCGATGACGGTGACCCGCACCTCGTCGCCCAGGGCGTCGTCGATGACCGTACCGAAGATGATGTTCGCCTCCGGGTGCGCGGCCTCCTGCACCAGGCGCGCGGCCTCGTGCACCTCGAAGAGACCGAGGTCGCTGCCACCCTGGATCGACAGCAGCACACCGTGCGCGCCGTCGATCGAGGCCTCGAGCAGCGGCGACGAGATCGCCAGCTCGGCGGCCTGCACCGCACGGTCCTCGCCCCGGGCCGAGCCGATGCCCATGAGGGCCGAGCCCGCACCCTGCATGACCGACTTCACGTCCGCGAAGTCAAGGTTGATCAGGCCGGGTGTGGTGATGAGATCCGTGATGCCCTGCACACCGGAGTGCAGTACCTGGTCGGCCGAGTGGAACGCCGCGATCGCGGACACGTTACGGTCCGACATCGACAGGAGCCGGTCGTTCGGGATCACGATCAGCGTGTCGACCTCGTCGCGGAGGTTCTCGATGCCGCTCTCGGCCTGGACCGCGCGACGGCGGCCCTCGAACGTGAACGGGCGCGTCACGACGCCGACGGTCAGCGCACCGAGCGAGCGCGCGATCCGCGCCACCACCGGAGCTCCGCCCGTGCCCGTACCGCCGCCCTCGCCCGCGGTGACGAAGACCATGTCGGCCCCGCGCAGGACGTCCTCGATCTCCTCGGCGTGGTCCTCGGCGGCCTTCTTGCCGACCTCCGGGTCCGCGCCGGCGCCGAGGCCGCGCGTGAGCTCACGGCCGACGTCGAGCTTGACGTCGGCGTCCGACATCAGGAGTGCCTGTGCATCCGTGTTGATCGCGATGAACTCGACGCCCTTGAGGCCGACCTCGATCATGCGGTTGACGGCGTTCACACCACCGCCGCCGATACCGACCACCTTGATCACTGCCAGGTAGTTCTGCGGAGTTGCCACGTCGTCGCCTTTCGATTCGGGTCCCGAGTCCCGACTCTCATCCCTCCCAAAGTCTCAGGTTGAGGTAGAGGGTTAGAGTTATGTCAGGTTGCTGCTGGGTTCGACGGTAGGTGCGCCGTCGAGGTGTGTCGAAGACATCGTCGCGCGTGTCGCGCACCGATGCACGCGAGAAATCACATGGATGTCATTTGTGGCGATCAGTGGGTGACCGGCAGGGCGGGTGACGAGACGTCGATGGTCGTCGCCGACGGCTCCGCCTCGAGCAGCGCCTGCGCCACCCTGGTCTTGAGCTCGACCTGCGCCCCGCTCCCCCAGCGGATCACGCGCCCGTCGGACAGCGTGGTGCGCACGTCGTCCTGGGTCGCCGCGCTCACCGTCCGGATGTCGCCCGCGAGCCTCGGCGGCAGTGCGCCCAGGACGGCGAGGGCCGCGTCCATCGCACGTCGGCCGGCCTCGCCGTCGGACAGCGAGACCACTATCGACGGCAGGTCCTCCGGAGCGTCCTCCGCGGTGCCCACCCGCACGCCCTCGGCGTCCATCAGGGCGTACACGTCGCCCGGCTGCGGCACCGCCGCGACCGGTTCGCGGGAGGTGAGCGCCACCACCAGGCCGTCCGGCCAGACCCGCGAGATCCGCACGTTCTTGACCGCGTTCATCGCGAGGATCTCCTCGCGCAGGCCCACCGTGTCGATCCGCGGCAGCGGCACGCCCGCCTGGTCGGTCACGGCGTCGCGCACCTGCCCGGCGTCCACCGTCGTGCCCTGGCCGGTCACCCGCACCTGCTCGGGGTCGAGCGCGAGCAGCGGCGAGAAGAACGCAGCCCACACCAGCGCCGCCAGGGCTGCCGTCGTGACGGCGGACCAGCCGATCCGCCGCCACACGCGGTAACGCGCCATCGCCGTCCGCTCGGCCAGGCGGTCGGCCAGCTGGTCCGAGACCACCCCGTCCCGGGCGCCCGACGGCGTCGCACGGGCCGTCTCGGGACGGCTCGCCCGTTCGGGCGTCCGAGCCGGCCGCTCGGCCGGGTACTCCTCAGCCGGAACCCGCGTGGTCGACGCCGCGCGCCGGGGCCGGTCCGGCCCAGGAGCCCGCTCGGCGGTCTCCTGGGCCCGGGCGCCCCGGGTGGTCTCCCCGGCCTGCTTTCCCTGCTGTGCCGAGCCCTGGCCTGCCGGGCGCGGCCGTGCCGAGCCCGCGGCGCGAGGGCGCGCGGGCGGTCGCATCAGTCCTCGCCCAGCCCAGGGGCGAGAGCACCGGTCGCCGAGCCTCCCGACACGTGACCCGCCACGCGGCCGTTCAGCCGCGCCAGGACGGCGGGACCGAGCTGCGTCACGTCGCCGGCGCCCACCGTGAGCACCACGTCACCCGGCCGGGCGAGGTCGGCGACGGCGTGCGCGGCGTCCAGCCGGTCCGGCACCGCGTAGGCGGCGCCGTGGTTCGGCATGAGGTCGACGATCGTGTTCGGCGTGATCGACGCGTCCGGCTCCTCGCGCGCCCCGTAGATGTCGGTGACCACCACCTCGTCGGCGGCGGACAGCTCCTTGGCGAAGCTCTCGGCGAAGATCTTCGTGCGCGAGTACAGGTGCGGCTGGAACAGGACGAGCACGCGGCCGCCGTCGGCGATCTCGCGGGCCGCCGTCAGGATGGCCCGGATCTCCGTGGGGTGGTGGGCGTAGTCGTCGATCACGCGCACGCCGTCGGCCACGCCCTTCTCCTCGAAGCGGCGGCCCGTGCCGACGAACGCCTCGACGCCGGCGACGGCCTGCTCAGGCTCCACGCCCAGCTGTACCGCCGCGATGACGGCGGCCGTCGCGTTGAGCACGTTGTGCTTGCCCGGCACCGAGAGCCGCATGGTGATGCCCGGCACGTTGCCGGAGACGCCGGCGCCGTCGGCCACCTGCTCGTTGGTGCCCAGGATGTCGCCGCGCAGCACCGCCGTGGTGCCCTCCGGCGTCGTCGAGATGTCGGTGACCCGCACGCGGGCGGTGTCGTTGGTGCCGTAGGTGATGACGTGGCCGCCCGTGGCGCAGATCGTGGCGCCCACCGACAGCGAGCCCTCGTCGTCGGCGCAGGCGATGAGCCAGCCCTCGGGCACCAGGCGGCGGGCGAAGCGGATGAACGCCCCGTTGAACGCCTCCGGCGTGCCGTAGTGGTCCAGGTGGTCCGCCTCGACGTTCGTCACCACCGCGACGGTCGGCGTGTAGTTGAGGAACGAGCCGTCCGACTCGTCGGCCTCGGCCACGAGCACGTCGGACGAGCCGAGGTGGCCGCCCGGCGTCGAGCCGGTGGCGGTCCGCACGGTGCTGCCGATCGCGTAGGAGGGGTCCAGGCCTGCCTCGCGCAGGATCGTCGCGATCATCGCCGACGTCGTCGTCTTGCCGTGCGCGCCCGCGACGGCGACGCCGCGCGACCCCTCCATGAGGGCGGCCAGCGCCTGGGAGCGGTGCAGCACGTTCAGGCGGCGGGCGCGGGCCGCCGAGAGCTCCGGGTTGTCCTCGTGGACGGCGCTGGAGATCACGACGGTGTCCACGCCCGTGAGGTGCGCCGGATCATGGCCGACCCACACCTTGACGCCCTCGGCCCGCAGGGCCTCCAGCGTGTCCGACTCGGCGGAGTCGGAGCCCTGCACGGGCGCTCCGCGCCCGGCGAGCAGGCGGGCCACGACGGACATGCCCGCCCCTCCTATACCGATCATGTGGACGCGTCCGAGCTTCGCGACCTGATCCGTCATCTGATCCGTGACCGTGGTGCTCATGACCTGACCTCCGTGGTATCGGTACCTGCTGACCGTACGGCTTGCTCGACGAGATCGACGACGCGCGCGGCCCCGTCGCTGGTGCCGGCCGAACGCGCGGCCTTCGCCATGACACCGAGCCGCTCGCGGTCAGCGAGCAGCGTAGGAACATTCGTGGACACCCAGTCGGGTGTGAGGTCCGCGTCGTCCACCAGCAGGCCGCCGCCCGCCGCCACCAGCGGGGCCGCGTTGAGCCGCTGCTCGCCGTTGCCGATGGGCAGCGGGACGTAGACGGCGGGGATGCCGAGCGCGGCGTGCTCGGCCACGGAGCCCGCGCCGGAGCGGCAGACCACGAGGTCAGCCACGGCGTAGGCGAGCTCCATCTGCTCGAGGTACTCGCGGACCTGGTAACGGCTGCCGTCGAGGCCGGCGACCGCCTCGCGCACCTCGTCGCTCTTGCCCTTGCCGGTCAGGTGCAGCACCTGCGCACCCGCCGCGAGGACCTGGGCCGCGGCTCCCTGTACCGCACGGTTGACGTTCAGCGCGCCCGACGAGCCGCCGGTGACCACGAGGGTCGGCAGCGCCGGGTCCAGGCCCAGCTCGGCGGCGGCCCGGGCGCGCACGCCCGCGGCGTCCGCCTCCCGCTCCTGGACGAGTGCCGCGATGGCCTGCCGCAGCGGTAGGCCCGTCAGGACGCCGCCGCGCAGCGGCGTACCGGGGAACGTCAGGCCCACGCGGACCGCCCAGCGGGCGCCGAGCCGGTTGGCCAGCCCGGGCCGGGCGTTCTGCTCGTGGATCACGATCGGCACGTCCTTGCGCCGGGCCGCCAGGTACGCCGGGGTGGCGACGTACCCGCCGAACCCGATCACCGCCTGCGCGTCGATCTCGTCGATGGCGTCCTCTGCGGCCCTCACCGCCGCCGCCAGCCTTCCCGGCAGCCGCAGCAGGTCGGGGCTGGGCCGGCGGGGCAGCGGCACCCGCGGGATGGGCCGCAGCTCGTAGCCGCGGGCCGGCACCAGCTCGGCCTCCAGACCGGTGGTGGTACCGAGCGCGAGCACGCGCGCGCCGGGCTCCCGGCGCCGCACCTCGTCGGCCACCGCGAGCAAGGGGTTCACGTGCCCCGCGGTACCGCCTCCGGCGAGCACCACCGACACAACTGCTGAGCTCATCATCACCTTCTTGTCGTCGCCCGGGCGTACTGCCCGGGCGGACCCGATGCGGCTCTCCGTGCGGGATCGATGTGCAGGATCTCGTCACAGAAGGAACCGCCGTGCACATTTCTACCGTCTACGAACCGCGCCGCCCAGCACAGCCAGTGACTTGCGGACGACGCTACCGCGTGCAGCCAGTGCCTTGGCAGCCCCTGGCTCCGACCGGGCGAAGGAAATCACCATCCCGAGCGCTGCCATCGTAGTGATCAGCGCCGACCCGCCGGCCGACACCAGCGGGAGCGGCACGCCGATCACCGGCAGGACGCCGATCACCACGCCGATGTTCACGAACGCCTGGCCCACGATCCAGCAGGCGACGGCGGCCGTGGCGACCTTGACGAACGGGTCGGTGTGCCGCCGGATCACGCGGCTCATCGTGAGCCCGAGCACCGCGAACAGCGCGAGGACCAGCACCGTGCCGAACAGGCCCAGCTCCTCGCCGATGACCGCGAAGATGAAGTCGTTGTGCGCCTCTGGCAGGTAGTTCCACTTCTCGCGACTGCCGCCCAGGCCCACGCCCCACAGCCCTCCGGTACCCAGCCCGAACAGGCCGTGCAGGGACTGGTAGCACTCCGAGGCCTCGTCGCACTCGGCGCCGTAGGTCGCGATGATGCGCCCCAGGCGGTCCCCGCCGTCCTGCTGCAGGATGAAGACGTACCCGACGACGAACGCCCCGATCGCGCTGCCCAGGCCCATGAGCGACAGGGGCACGCCCGCCACGAAGAAGGCCCCCGCCACCAGGAGGCCCATCACGAGAGCCGTGCCGAGGTCGCCCCCGGCGAGCACCAGGCCGAGCACCACCACGGCCCCCGGCACCGCGGGCAGGATCGCGTGCGACCAGCTGCCCAGCAGGGCCTGCTTGCGGCCCAGCACCGTACCGAGCCAGATGGCGAGCGCGAGCTTGGCGAGCTCGGACGGCTGGAGGGAGAAGGGCCCCAGCACCAGCCAGTTCTGCTGCCCGTTCCGGATCACGCCCAGGAAGATCACCGCGACCAGCAGCCCGATCGCGAGCACGAGCCCGGGCAGCGCCAGCCGCTTGTACCAGCGGACGGGCAGGTGCGCGGCGACCACCAGCACCGGCAGGCCCATCAGCGCGTACTGCGCCTGGACCAGGAACGCGGCGTACGGCGAATCTCCCTCGGCGATCGACGTCACCGTCGAGCTGGACAGCACCATGATCAAGCCGATCACGGTCAGCAGACCGGTGGTGCCCACCAGGAGGTAGTAGCTGGAGACGTTGGAGTTCCACTGGCCCAGCCAGGAACGCTCGGGAGCGCTGCGGCTCGTTCCCGTCGTGGCCATCCCGTGTCCCTCCTGCCCTTGCGCGAGCAGCGCCTTCATCGCCCGAGCCGGGAGCTCAGACGGTGAGCTCACCCACCACGCGGGCAAACTCCTCGCCGCGCTGGGCGTACGAGACGAACTGGTCCTGCGACGCGCCCGCCGGGGCCAGCAGCACGGTGTCACCCGGCTGCGCCAGGTCCCGCGCTGCGGCTACCGCCCGGCGCATCACGGTCTCAGTGTCACCGGGATCTATCACGACGACCGGGATCTGCGGCGCGTGTCGGGCCAGCGTGTCGGCCAGCGGCCCGGGGTCGGCCCCGATGACGACGGCGGCGCGCATGCGGTCCGCACGGGACGACACCAGCTCGTCGAACGTGGCGCCCTTGGACAGGCCGCCCGCGATCCAGACCACCGTGCCGTGCGCGAAGCCGGCCAGCGAGGCGGCGGCGGAGTGCGTGTTCGTCGCCTTCGAGTCGTTGACGTAGGTGACGCCGTCCACCTCGGCCACGCGCTGGATGCGGTGCTCGCTCGGGCCGAAGGACCGCAGGCCGTCGCGGACAGCGGCGGCAGGGACGCCGTGCGCACGGGCCAGGGCGGCGGCGGCCAGGGCGTCCGCGACGATGTGCGTAGGCACCACGCCGTTGTGGTCGCCGAGCTGCTTCAGGTCCTCGAGGGTGCCGAGCTCCGCGGCGCTCTTGCGGCGGTCCGGGTCGTCGTCCGCCGCGTGGAAGGCGCGGTCCACCAGGACGTCGTCGACCAGGCCGAGGTCACCCGGGCCTGGCGTGCCGACCACGAAGCCGACGGCGCGGGCGCCCTCGACGACGTCGGCCTCGCGCACGAGCTCCTCGGTCTTGGGGTCGGCGACGTTGTAGACGCACGCGACCTGGACGTTCTCGTAGATGCGCCCCTTGTCGCGGGCGTACGCCTCGATCGTGCCGTGCCAGTCGAGATGGTCGGGCGCGACGTTGAGGACCGCCCCCGCCTGCAGCGATATCGTGTGCGTGAAGTGGAGCTGGAAGCTCGACAGCTCCACCGCCAGGACGTCGAGGGTGGGGTCGAGCGCCGCCTCCACGAGCGGCCGCCCCACGTTGCCGACGGCGGCGGTGCGCAGGCCGGCCGCGCGCAGGATCGCCGCCAGCATCTCCACGGTGGTGGTCTTGCCGTTGGACCCGGTGATGCCGAGCCACGGGGCTGGCGCGTCGGAGCCCAGGCGGTCGACACGCAGGCGCCATGCCAGCTCGATCTCGCTCCACACGGGCACGCCGGCATCGAGCGCCGCCGCGACGACGGGGTGGTGCGGCGCGAAGCCCGGGGACGCCACCAGCAGGTCGGCCCGGGTCAGCACGGCGGCCGCGGCGTCGGCGTCGAGCTGGCTGTGGTCGGCGTCGTCGGCCTTGTCGTCCACCGTGATCAGCGAGGCGACCCGCGGCGTCAGCACACGCTGCAGCGCCCGCCCGGTGACACCCAGGCCCGCCAGCACGACCCGGGCCTCGGCCAGGGGAACGCGCGGCTCGACCGCACCGGCCGAACCGGTCACTGGGCGACCCACTCGGCGTAGAAGATGCCCATGCCCAGGCCCGCGAACAGGCCGGCGATCAGCCAGAACCGGATCACGATGGTGACCTCGCCCCAGCCGGAGAGCTCGAAGTGGTGGTGCAGCGGCGTCATCTTGAACACTCGCTTGCCGGTCATCTTGAAGGAGCTGACCTGGATCACCACCGACGAGACGATGAGCACGAACATGCCGCCGATGATCACGGCCAGCAGCTCGGTGCGGCTCAGGATCGACAGGCCGGCCAGGGCGCCGCCCAGGGCGAGCGAGCCGGTGTCGCCCATGAAGATCTTGGCGGGGTTGGCGTTCCACCACAGGAAGCCGGCGCAGGCGCCCGTGACGGCGGCGGCGACGATCGCGAGGTCCTGCGGGTCACGCACCTCGTAGCAGCGTGGTCCGGCGGTGGCGACGAACTGGCACGACTGGTTGAGCTGCCAGATCCCGACCAGCACGTACGCGCCGAACGTGATGATCGAGACGCCGGTGGCCAGGCCGTCGAGACCGTCGGTGATGTTGACCGCGTTGGACCATGCCGACACGAGCAGGTTGGCCCAGATCACGAAGAGGATCAGGCCGACGGTCGCGCCGGCGAACGCGAGGTCGACCTCGGTGTCGCGCAGGAACGAGATCTTGGTCGACGCCGGGGTCCGCGAGTTGTCGTTGGGGAACTGCAGCGCGAGCACGGCGAACGAGATGCCGACGGCGCCCTGCCCGATCAGCTTGGCGCGTGGGGTCAGGCCGAGGGAGCGCTGCTTGCGGATCTTGGTGAAGTCGTCGAGGAACCCGATCAGCCCCAGGCCCGCCATGAGGTAGAGCGCGAGCAGCGCCGAAACGCTCGGCAGCCGCTGCGACACCAGCATCGAGGCAGCGACGCCGATCATGGTCGCGGCGATGATGACGACGCCGCCCATCTGGGGTGTGCCGCGCTTGATGAAGTGCCCCGTGGGTCCGTCCTGGCGGACGAACTGGCCGTAGTTCTTGTGGACCAGGAACCGGATGAAGACCGGCGTGCCCAGCAGGGCGACGAGCAGCGCCACAGCGGCGCTGACCAGGATCGCGATCACTTGTTGTTGTCCTCTGTGGTGTTGACCATCGACAGGTGGTCCCCGAGCTCGGCCAGGTTGGCGCCGTGGGACGCCTTCACGAGCACGACGTCGCCCGGTTCCAGCGACTCGTCCAGCATCGCGCGGGCGGTGTCCAGGTCGGGGACGAAGATCGACTCCGAGCCCCAGGACCCCTCCTGCATGGCACCCTCGTGGATGTGATAGGCGTCGTCGCCGACCACGACGAGCTGCTTGATGTTCAGCCGGACCACGAGGCGGCCGATCTCGTCGTGCGCGGCGCGCGAGCCGTCGCCGAGCTCGTGCATCCCGCCGAGCACCGCCACCGAGCGGCGGGTCCGGCCGGCCATGACCGCAAGGGTGCGCAGCGCGGCCTTCATCGAGTCGGGGTTCGCGTTGTACGCGTCGTCGATCACGGTGACGCCGTCGGGCCGCTCGGTGACTGCCATGCGGTGCGGGCTCTGCGCCGTGGCCGACGAGAGCCGCTTCGCGACGTCGGTCACGGACACGCCGAGGCGCAGCGCGGCCGTCGCGGCCGCCAGCGCGTTGCTCACGTGGTGCGGCCCGACGAGCTGGAGGGCGACGTCGGAACGCTGCTCGCCGGCGTCGCCCGCGCGAGCGACGCGGAGCGTGAAGCTCGCCCGGCCGGCGGGGTCGACGGTGACGTCCTCGGCGCGGACGTCGGCGGACGGGATTGTCCCGAACGTCTGCACGGTGGTGGTGGGCGCGGCCTGGTTCGCCATCTCGGCGACCCGCAGGTCGTCGGCGTTGAGCACCACCGTGCCGCCGTCGACGACGCCCGAGACCATCTCGCCCTTGGTCTTCGCGATGGCCTCGACGCTGCCGAAGTGCTCGACGTGCGCGACGCCGACCCGCAGCACGACGCCGACGTCGGGCGGGGCGATGCGGGTGAGGTAGGCGATGTTGCCCACGCGGTCGGCACCCATCTCGAGCACGACGTAGCGCGTCGCGGCGGTGACCCGCAGGACGGTCAGCGGCAGGCCGATCTCGTTGTTGAACGAGCCCTGGGGGAAGATGATCGCGTCCTCACCGCCCGCTTCGGGGGTGAGGAGCTGGCCGAGCAGGTCCTTGGTGGTGGTCTTGCCGACCGAGCCGGTCACGGCCACGACCCGGAGGGCGCCGTCGGCCCCGTCGCGGACCGTCGCCAGGACGTGCCGCGCAAGCTCGCCGAGGGCGGTCTGCGGGTCGTCCACGACGACCGTGGGCAGGCCGTCCAGCTCGCGGGAGGCCAGCACGAGGGCGGCACCCGCTGCCACGGCGGCGGCCGCGAAGTCGTGCCCGTCCACCCGCTCGCCCGGCAGCGCCACGAACAGTGCACCGGGTCGCGCGGCGCGCGAGTCGGTGATCACCGGCCCAGTGACCGTCACGTCCGGGTCGGCGTGCAGCCGCCCGCCTACCGCTGCGGCGACCTGTGCCGCAGTCAGCTCGATCATGCCTGTGTCGTCCTCTCCTGCATGGGGTCCTGCCGGGGGTCCTGCACCTTCCGTGCCGCCAAAGCGGCGCGCGCCTCGACGCGGTCGTCGAGCGAGTGGTCCACGCCGGCGATCTCCTGGATCGTCTCGTGCCCGCGGCCGGCGACCAGCACCGTGTCGTCCGGGCCGGCCGCGAGGATCGCAGCGCGGATCGCGTCCGCGCGCGGGGCGACCTCGTGGACCTCAACCGTACGCGAGCCGCTGTCGTCCGCCGCATCGACGGTTCGTCCCGGCGTGGCATCCGGGCCGGTGCCCCTGCCTGCCTCCTGTCCGGTGCCCGCGAGCACGTCGGCGCGCACCTTGGCCGGGTCCTCGTCGTGGGGGTCGTCGTCGGTCACATAGACCACGTCCGCGCCGCGGACGGCGGCCGCGCCCATGAAGGGCCGCTTGCCAGGGTCGCGGTCGCCCGTGGCGCCGAACACCACGGCGAGCCGGCCCGCCGTCGTCGGGCGCAGGGCCGCGAGTGCCAGCTCGAGCGCCTCCGTGTTGTGCGCGAAGTCGACGACGACGCGGGGCTCGGTGGCGAGCACCTCCATGCGGCCCGGGACGGTGGCACTCAGGCCGTCGGCGGCGGCGAGCGCGTCGGTCACGTCCCGGATGTCCGAGCCGCCCTCCAGCACCATGGTCACCGCGAGCGCCGCGTTGGCCACGTTGTAGCCCCCGGGCAGCGAGGTGGAGGTGCGCAGGGTGCGGCCGTCGCGGTGCGTCAGGGTGAAGGCGGACCCGGTGCCGGACGGCGCGACGTCGGTCACGGTCCAGTCGGCGTCCTTGTCCGGGAGCGTGGTGAGGGTCGCGACGGGGATCTGCGCGGCCTGCGTCATGCGCTCGCCCCAGGCGTCGTCGATGGTGACGACGCCGCGACGGGCGCGGGCGGGCGTGAACAGGTCGGCCTTGGTGGCGAAGTAAGACTCGAAGTCGCCGTGGAAGTCGAGGTGGTCCTGGGTGAGGTTGGTGAACCCCGCGACGCCGAACACGACGCCGTCGACCCGGTGCTGCGCGAGCGCGTGGGAGGAGACCTCCATGGCGAGGGTACGGACGTGGTCCTCGCGCATGGCGGCGAGCAGGGCCTGCAGGTCGGCGGCCTCGGGCGTGGTCAGGATGCTGGGGATGACGCGGTCCCCGGAGCGGGTCTCGACGGTGCCGATCAGGCCGCCCTTCCAGCCCAGCGCCCGCAGCAGGTGGTCGAGCTGGTAGGTGGTGGTGGTCTTGCCGTTGGTGCCGGTGACGCCGAACGTCATCAGCTCCTCGGCGGGGTTGCCGAGCACCCAGGCGGCGACCTGGCCGAGGATGGCGCGGGGGTCGTCGGCGATGAGGACCGGTACCGCTGCGTCGTCGGCGAGCTCGGCTCCGCGCGTGTCGGTGAGGATCGCCGCGGCCCCACGTGCGACGGCGTCGGCGGCGAACTGCGCGCCGTGTGCGCGGGCGCCGGGGAGCGCCACGAACAGGTCTCCCTCTCGCGCCACCCGGTTGTCCGAGGCCACGCAGGTGACGGCGGCATCTGCGGGATGACCTGGGGCGATGGTGAGGCCGAACGCGACGGCGAGGTCCGCGACCTGGCGCGCAGTCGTGGCGGCCGGGCGGATCCGGTCGAACGGGGATGTCACGGAGAAGAACCTACCGTCTCGCGGGGGTGGGTCCGGTCCGGTCTGTGCGACTCGCGTGGCGGTTGTGGGGTGGTCCGGGTCATTGGGCGGCCGGCCCCACTGCACATGGGCTCGATCGACATGCGGCCACAGACCTTGCCAAGTAACCTTGTCGCAAGTAACCTTGTGGACGGAGAGGTAAGTGGGCAAGACACGTGGGCAGGACGAGGAGCACGAAGCCGACGACGTCGAGGAGCCGGTGATTCTGGAACCGGCGTTTCGGCACGGTGTCGCCGAGGAGGACATGCTGCACGCTTTGCGCTTCGAACTGCATCACGTGGTGCAGGAGGACGGCATGGTGGTGTTCGTCGGTCCTGACCGCCAGTGCGTGCTGATCGAGGTCGGCGTCCTGGAGTGGTTCGGGATCCTCGCCATCGCCCACGCAATGCGCCCCGCCCGGGAGAAGTACCTGCGATCGAAAGGATGAATCAGATGCGACGCAACCTGGAAGCGCTGATCGCCAATGCCGACGCCCTGGCCGATCAGCTCGAGTCGTACGAACCCAAGCCAGAAGACTTCGACGCGCCCCTGCCGCCCCTGATGGCGGTCAAGCTGGCCGCGTTCAAGCGCGACGCCGCTGAACGCGACCTTGCCAAGGCCGTAGAGGCCGCCCGCGAGCAGAAGGTGTCCTGGCGCAAGCTCGGCGAGGCCATCGGCACCAGCGGAGAAGCTGTCCGCCAGCGCTACTCTCACGCTTGACCGTCCTCGCAGAACCACTCCGCCTCGGCGGCCTCGATCTGACCGTTCTGCGCGACGTGCTTCCGCTCGGCCAGCTCGGCCTGAGTCAGATCGATCTGAGGGTGTAGCTCGCGCCGCTCGAAAGCACGCTGCCGCTCCAGCAGCTGAGTCTCAGCAGCGGCAAGCTGGCAGTGCTCAACCGGCCGGGCACGGTCCAGGTCATCGAGATTCCTGGCCATCGCTCCTCCTCCCACCTGGGCAGAGTAGACGCAGCCAGCAGTGTTGGCTGTGCGTCGACAATGTCTACGCACAGCCGGCCACCAGGATCAGTCGTTTCCGCCGTCCGCCCACCCGGCTGACGGCGCTCCCTACCGCGCCACCAGGTCCGGCAGCTCGGCCCCCACCGGCGCACCGGAGTGCAGGTGACAAGCCACCAGCCGCCCCGGCTCGTCCTGCGCTGTCGGCCCCAGCGAAGGCAGCTCGACCCGGCACACGTCCATGGCGTGCGTGCACCGCGGCGCGAACGGGCACCCCGGCGGGCGCTTGGACAGGTCCGGCGGCGCCCCCGGGATGCCCACAAGCTCCCGGCGCGGCCCGTGCAGCGGAGGGAACGACCCGAGCAGCCCTGCCGAGTACGGGTGCCGCGGCCGGGCGTACACGTCCCGCGCGGCCGCCGTCTCCACGATCTCGCCCGCGTACATGACGGCGATCCGGTCAGCGACCTCGACGAGCAGAGACACGTCGTGCGTGATGAGCACCACCGAGAACCCCAGCCGCTCGCGCAGCTCCATCACCTGCTCCAGGATCTGGCGCTGCATGACGACGTCGAGCGCCGTGGTGGGCTCGTCCATGATGAGCACCTGCGGCTCCAGGGCGAGCGCCATGGCGATCATGACGCGCTGTCGCATGCCGCCCGAGAGCTGGTGCGGGTAGGAGCGCAGCCGGTCCGCCGAGATGCCGACCAGCCGCAGCAGCTCGGCCGCCCGCTCCCGGGCCTCGTCACGCCGCATCCCCGGCCGGTGGGCCGCGATGCCGTCGATGAGCTGCTTCTCGACCCGGAACACCGGGTTGAGCGAGCTCATCGCGCCCTGGAACACGATGGCGATGTCGCGCCAGCGGGCGGCGCGCAGGTCGGCGTCGGACAGGGCGAGCAGGTCCGCCCGCTTGCCGTCGCGACCCGTGAGCCACACCTCGCCGCCCGTGATGAGGCCCGGCGGCGGCAGGAGCCGCGTGGCCGCGTAGGCGAGGGTCGACTTGCCGCAGCCCGACTCCCCCGCCAGTCCCAGCACCTCGCCTCGGTTCAGGGTAAGCGAGACCTCCCGCAGCACGTGCGTGGGGTCGTCGCCGAACCCGTAGTCGACGCTCAGGTTCCGGACCTCCAGGACCGGGTCCGACGTCGTCGTCGTGCTCGTGTCCGTCGGATTCATGGCCGCGCCTCCCGCACCACCGGCGTGAACCCCACGCGCGGCCGGATGCCCCGGCGGCGCAGCGAGCGAGCGTGCAGGCCGGTGGACCGCAGGCGGGGGTTGACGATCTCGTCGATACCGAAGTTGACCAGCGTGAGGGCCATACCGAGCAGGGCGATGCACGCGCCGGCCGGCACGAACCACCACCACGCGCCGCGCTGCAGCGCAAGGTTGTTCTGCGCCCAGAACAGGATGGTGCCCCAGTTCCACTCGCTGACCGGCGTGATGCCGATGAACGACAGCGTGACCTGGGACAGCACGGCGAACGTCACGGTGCCTACGAAGCCGGAGGCGATCACCGCCGTCAGGTTGGGCATGACCTCCGCGAGCACGAGGCGCCACGTGCGCTCACCGTTGGCCCTCGCCGCCTCGACGAAGTCGCGCTTGCGCAGCGACAGCGTCTGGGCCCGCAGCACGCGCGCGCCCCACGCCCAGCCCGTGGCGCCGATGACCAGGGCCACCGTGAGCCCGCCCGCGGACGGCAGCTGCGCGGCGATCAGGATGATCAGCGGGAGCTGCGGGATGACGAGGAACATGTTCGACAGCGCGGACAGCGACTCGTCGCCGACGCCGCCAACGAACCCGGCCGTGACGCCGACGAGCACGCCCACCACGGTCGCGCTCACCCCGGCGACCAGACCGACGACCAGCACACCGCGCGTGCCGACCACGAGCTGGGACAGGATGTCGCGGCCCGTGTGGTCGGTGCCCAGCCAGTGCGCCGCCGACGGCGGGCTGAGCAGCGCGTCGCTCACCTGGTTGGGGTCGTACGGCGCGAGCCACGGGCCGAACAGCGCGAGCAGCGTGAAGAAGCCGAGGATGACCAGGCCCGTGATCACCTTGCCGTTGCGCAGGAACATCAGCCGGCTGTTCATCGGTCCTCCGTCCGGGTGCGGGGGTCGAGCAGGGCGTAGGCGAGGTCGGCCACCATGTTCGCCACGAGGACGGACAGGGTGATGACCAGGAAGCAGCCCTGCATCAGGGGGTAGTCGTGGGTGGAGACCGCCTGGTAGAGCGCGTAGCCGATGCCCTGGTAGGAGAAGACCATCTCCATGATCAGCGTGCCGCCGACGACGAAGCCCAGGGACAGGGCGAAGCTGGAGACCTGCGGCAGCACCGCGTTGCGGGCCGCGTAGCCGAGGATCACCTGGCGCTCCGCCAGCCCCTTGGCGTGCGCGACGGTGACGTAGTCCTCCGAGGAGACCGTCACCATCATGTTGCGCATCCCGAGCACCCAGCCCGCCACCGACGACAGCACCACGGTGAGGGCCGGCAGGAAGCCGTAGTAGATGACCGAGCCGATGAACTCGCCGGTGAACTCGGGCACCAGGCCGCGGTCGTAGCTGCCGCTGGACGGGAACCAGCCCAGGTTCACCGACAGCACGGCGATCGTGATCAGGCCCAGCCAGAAGTACGGCACGGCCTGGAAGAACGTCGCCACGGGCAGCAGCCCGTCGGCCCAGGTGCCGCGGCGCCAGCCGAGGAACGTGCCGACGAGCGAGCCGATCACGAACGCGATGATCGTCGCGACGCCGACCAGCCCCACCGTCCACGGCAGCGACTGGTTCACGATGTCGGCCACCGGCGTCGGGAAGTGCGTGAACGAGAGCCCGAGGTCGCCCCGTAGGAGCAGGCCCCAGTACTCGACGTACTGCTGCCCCATGCTCGTGTCCTGGTCCAGCCCGAACAGCACACGCAGCGAGTGCTCGGCCTGGGAGTCGATGCGGCCCTGCATCCGCCCCATGAGGGCCGTGACCGGGTCGCCGGGCAGCAGGCGCGGGATGAAGAAGTTGATGGTGATCGCGGCCCACGCGGTCAGCGCGTAGAACAGGACCCTGCGCAGGAGGAACCTCATCCGGCCGCCTCCCCGTTGCCCGACGTCGAACCGCCGCCGCTCGTCGAGCCCGTCGAGACCCGCCCGACCTCAGGCCGGTCCTCCCGGTCGCCGTACCCCCAGCACGCCGCAGCCCGCCCGGGCGCCACCTCGACCAGCTCCGGCGTCTCGCGCCGGCACAGCTCGGTCGCGTACGGGCAGCGCGGTGCGAACAGGCACCCGGGCGGCGGGTCGACGAGGCTCGGCGGCTCGCCCCCGGTCCGCTGGTCCCGGACGGCCGCCGCGCCGGCGCCCGCCAGGTCGTCCGGGTCGGGGGCGGAAGCCACGAGCAGCCGCGTGTACGGGTGCAGCGGCTCCTGGGTGACCGACTCGCTGTCGCCGGTCTCCATGACCTGCCCCGCGTACAGCACGGTGGTCCGGTCGGCGAAGTAGCGCGCCGACGCGATGTCGTGCGTGATGTACAGGACCGCGATGCCGAGCCGGTCGCGCAGGTCGGCCAGCAGGTTGAGGATGCCCAGGCGGATCGACACGTCGAGCATCGAGACGGGCTCGTCCGCGAGCAGCACCTCGGGCTCCGCCGCGAGCGCCCGCGCGATCGCGATGCGCTGCCGCTGCCCGCCGGACAGCTCGTGCGGGTAGGAGTCGACGTACCGCGCGGCGGGCGTGAGGTGCACCCGCTCCAGCAGCTCGGTCAGGGCCGCCTCCAGCTCGGCGCCCCGCAGTTTGCCCCCTGTGTACCGGCGGCGGTGCAGCCGCAGGGCCCGGGTGAGCGTGTAGCGCACGGGGTGCACGGGGTTCAGGGACGCGAACGGGTCCTGGAAGATCATCTGCACGCGCCGCACGTACGCGCGGAAGGCCCGCCGGCCCCGCACCCGGACCTCGGCGCCGTCGAGCAGCACCTGGCCGTCCGTGATCGGGATCAGCCCGGCCAGCAGGCGGGCGACGGTGGACTTGCCGGACCCCGACTCCCCCACCACGGCCAGGACCTGGCCGCGGTGGAGCTCGAGGTCCACGCCGTCCACCGCGTGGATCGCCCGGGCGGGCGCACGGCCCGCGATGCGGCGTCCGCCCGCCCGGAAGTGCTTGGTGAGGCCGTGCGCGGCCAGCACCGGTGTGCTCTGACTCATCAGCCGTCCGCAGGCTCGAGGTTCATCAGGATCTGGGCGGCCTGCACCCCAGTGGGCTGCGGCTGGTTGTACGGGTCCTCCTCCGACGGCCAGCCCACGTAGTTCTGCGTCGAGTACTGCGCGGTGGCCGGTCGGGTCCAGATCGGGATGCCCGGCACCTCCTCGACGAACACCTTCTGGACCGTGGCGAGCGCCTCGGTGCGTGCGGCGTCGTCGGGCGCGGCGGCGTAGTCGGCGAGCGCCTGGGTGGCGTCGTCGTTCTGGAAGCGGCCGAAGTTCCACGTGGCCGGCTTGCCCAGCTCCCGGTACTGCGCGCCGTCCATGATGTCGGCGTACATGTCCCAGGGGGTGGCGCCGCCGTCGGTCCAGTGCAGGGTGGCCTGGAAGTCGCCGGCCGGGATGATGTCGGCGAACCAGCCGTCCTGGTTGACGGGGTTGACGGTGGCGGTGGCGCCGAGCTCGGCGGCCGAGTTCTTGATGAGGTCCAGGGCGGTCAGGTAGTCGTTCCAGCCTGCGGGGTTCACGAGCTCGAACGTGACGTCCTCGCCGTCCGGGTCGACGAGCTGCTCGCCCTCCCAGGTGTAGCCGGCGTCCTCCAGCAGGGTGCGGGCGCCTTCGACGTCGACCTGAAGCTCCTGGCCGGTGTAGTCGGCGGCGAGGAACTCCTCACCGGCGGGCAGGGGCAGGCCGGTGACGCTGGTCAGCGCGGGGTTCACGCCCGATGTCGCGACGTCGACGAGCTCCTGGCGGTCGATGACCATGTTGAGCGCCTGCCGGAACGCCTTGTCGTCGAACGGCTTGGTCTCGTTGTTCAGGTAGAGGACGTCGATCCCGAGGCCGCCGGCCGCGTACTGGTGGTAGTGCTCCGGGTCCTGGGCGATGTAGACGTTCTCGAAGTCGGCGATGAACGTCCAGCCCCATTGCGCCTCACCCGTGGTGAGCGCGGTGGTCAGGGCGTTGTTGTCGTTGTACGACGAGTAGCGGATCTCGGGAACAGCAGGCTCGCCGCCCCAGTAGTCGTCGCGGGCCACGACGGTGGCGGCCTGTGGCGTCCACGACTCGAGCGTGTACGGGCCGGTGCCGACCGGGTCGGAGTTGGTGTCGGTGGTCGGGTCCTCGACGTCGGCCCAGACGTGCTCGGGCACCATGACCAGGTCGTACAGCTTGGACTGGTTGACGAACTGCCCGGCGGTGAACGTCACGGTGACGCTGCTGCCGTCGGTCTCGACCGTGTCGTAGGGCAGGGCGGCGGCGTTGAGCGCCTCGAAGTCCTTGCGGAGCTGGATGGAGAACGCGACGTCGTCGGCGGTGAACTCCTCGCCGTCCGACCAGGTGACGCCCGCCCGCGGCGTGATGACCGCCTCGGTGAAGTCCTCGTTCCACTCCACGCTCTCGGCGAGCCAGGGCTCCGGCTCCTCCGAGGGACGGGCCTGGTTGCGCATCATCAGCGGTTCGTAGATCGCGAAGGCGTAGCCGAGCGAGAGCGCCGAGGAGCCCGTGGCGAACGGGCTGTGGTTCTCGGTCTGGACGCCGTTCGGCATGCCGACGGTCAGGGTCTCGCCGCCTCCGCCGGCCGCGGCGGTGCTGCCTCCGCCGCCGCCGCAGGCCGTGGCCAGCAGCGTGATGGCTGCCGCGGCTGCGGCCGCGGCGACGTGCTTGTGAATCCTCACGGTGTGCCTCCTTGCACTCCTCCCGCGGGTGCGGGACGGATGGGGTCTTGTTCAGCAGGTCCCGGCGCCGGGATCGTCCCCGGGCCCGACGGTCAGCTCGTTGGTCAGGCGCAGGTCCGCGACGGACCTGCCGGTGCGCAGCCGGTAGGTGCCCGGCGGCGTGGTCCAGCCCCTGGCCTGGGGGTCCCAGACCTGCAGCGCCCGGGCCGGGACGGCTACGCGGACCGTCGCGCTGCCCATCGCGGGGACGTCCGCGATCGCGAAGCCGCCGAGCCACCGCACAGGGCGGCCCGGGCCGCCGTCGGGCGCCTCGACGTACACCTGCACGACCTCGCGGCCCGCGCGGCGCCCGGTGTTCCGGACGGTGACGTAGACCGTCAGGGTCGCGGGCGCGTCGTGGGCCTCGCCCCGGGCGAGGACGGCGTCCTCGTACTCCCAGGTCGTCCAGCCCAGCCCGTGCCCGAAGGGCGCGGCGGGCGCCGGGGCTTCGTCCGACCCCGAGGCGAGCCGGCGCTCCCAGGCCCGGTAGCCGACGTCGGTCCCCTCGGCGTAGTCGACGACGCCGTCCACCGGCCGCGCGTGCGGCACCGGGACGTCCTCGAAGCGGGCGGGCAGGGTCCACGGCAGGCGGCCCGACGGCTCGGTCACACCGGTCAGCACGTCCGCGAGCGCCGTGCCCGCCTCCTGGCCCGGCAACCAGCCCCACAGGACGGTGGGGACCTCGTCGAGCCACGGCAGCAGCACGGGCGCGCCGGCGTTGACGACGACGACGGTGCGCGGGTTGGCGGCCGCGACGTGGCGCACGAGCTCGTCCTGGTTCCCGGGCAGGTCCAGGTCGGGGCGGTCGTAGCCCTCGGACTCGACCTCGGCGGTGGTCCCGACCAGCACGATCGCGACGTCCGCGGCCGCGGCCGCCTCGACCGCGCGCGCCAGCTCGTCGGCGGCCGACGGGCCGGGCAGCCGGTGCACCAGCGCCGCGCGCACGAAGTGCCCGTAGCCCACGGCATGCACCACCTGCAGCGTCGCGTCGACGACGGCGGTGCCGCGCACCCTGACCAGCTCCGCGATCGGGTGGTTGTGCCCCGAGGAGAGCACGATGTCCTCGTCCACGCGGGTGTGGCCTTCGGTGACTGGGACGTCGTCGACGCGCACCCGGTGCACTCCGACGGTGCCGACGCCCAGCTCGTGCGCGCCCGGCTCGTCGAGCCGGATCCGCGTGCGCACGCGGACGGCGTCGGCGTCGGGCCGCACGTCGTGCAACCAGCCGGTCCACTCATGGGCGGTGTACTCCTCGAGCGTGCTGCCGTCCGCGGCGAGCAGCGTCACGTGCAGCCCGGGCTCGCCGCTGACCGGGTCGGCGCACCGGTCGACGTCGAGCTCCGGCGGGTTGTGCAGGGCGCGCGCACCGGCGAGCAGCGTCACCTCGGACCCCCGCGGCAGCGCCGCGCGCAGCTCGTCGGCCGGGTAGGTGAGGCGGTCGGGATGCACGAACGACGAGCCGCCGCCCTGGAAGAACGGCTCCACAGCCGCGGGGCCGAGCAGCGCCACGCGCAGCGGGCGGGTGCGGTCATGCACGAGCGGCACCAGCCCGGCGTCGTCCTTCAGCACGACGACGGACCGGGCGGCGAGCTCCCGCAGAAACTCCGCCGAGGTCGTTGTGGGCGCGATCGTTGCTGGTTCCTGCCCCGTTATAGGCGCAATGTTCGCGCCCGCAACGAGGGGGGTGTCGTCCCGGAGGGGGAGGCGGCCCGTCCGGGTTGCCAGGCGGAGGAGGCGGAGGACCTTGTCGTCCAGGTCCTGCTCGGCGACCTCGCCGGAGCGGACGGCGGCGAGCAGGCCGTCGCCCCACGCGCCGTCAGGCCCGGGCATCTGCAGATCGAGCCCGCCGCGCACGGCCGGGGCGACGGACTGCGTGGCCACCCAGTCGCTGACGAACAGGCCGTCGTAGCCCCACTCCTCCTTGAGGAGGTCGACCACGAGCGGCCGGTGCTCCAGGAGCGGGGCTGCGACGCCGCCGGTGTCAGCGCCGTTGTAGGCGCCCATGACGGACCACGGGCCGACGTCGCGAACGAGCCGCTCGAAGGGCGCGAGGTAGGCCTCGCGGAGCGTCCGCTCGTCGAGGCGCGCGAGGTAGCGCGTGCGCTCGGTCTCGGAGTCGTTGGCCACGTAGTGCTTGACGCACATCCCGACGCCGTGGGCCTGCGCGGCACCCACGAGCGCCACGGCGATCTCGGCCGTCAGGTGCGGGTCCTCGGAGTAGCACTCGAAGTGCCTCCCGCCCACGGGTGTGCGCTGCAGATTCACCTGCGGGGCGAGAACGACGTCGACGCCGTGGCGCCGGGCCTCGGCCGCGAACAGCGCGCCCGACCGCGCCGCCAGGACCAGGTCCCACGTGGCGGCCAGGGCGGACGGCGCGGGGAACATCGCCGACGTCCCGCCGTCCGGGCCGCGCACGCCGACCGGGCCGTCGGACATCACCACCGGCTCCAGGCCGAGGCGGGGCACCGCCGTGGTCGCCCACATGGAGGCGCCCACGACGAGCGACACCTTCTCCTCGGCGGACAGTTCGTCGAGGAGGCGGAGCAGCTCGGGCTCCGGGGCGATGGCCTGCGTGGTAATTGCCTGCGATGACAAGTGTTTCTCCGTTCAACGCCGGACGGCTGCCCGCATTCAACCACACTTACTTACTGGTTAGTAAGTCCCATCACCGCGTATCGTTGGGGCATGTCCGAAGCGACCGAGCAGGCTGCCCCCAAGGCCAAACGACCCACCCGCGCCCACCGCCGGGAGGAGATCCTGGCCGCGGCCACCCGGGTGTTCGGCTCGAAGGGCTACCACCAGGGCTCGCTGGTCGACGTCGCCGCCCAGGTCGGGATCACCCACGCCGGGGTGCTGCACCACTTCGGCAGCAAGGACAAGCTGCTGTGGGAGGTGCTCGAGTACCGCGACCGGGTGGACGTGCAGCACCTGGAGGGCAAGCACATCCCCGGCGGCATGGACCTGTTCCGGCACCTGGTCACCACGGCGCAGCTGAACGCCGACCGGCGCGGCATCGTCCAGGCCTACGCAGTGCTCACCGGAGAGTCCGTGACGGACGGCCACCCGGCGTCGAGCTGGGTCGGGCACCGGTTCTCCGTGCTGCGCGGCGAGATCGCGGAGGCGGTGCGTGAGGTGGCGCGGGAGCGCGACGTCACCCTGCCCGACGGCGAGGCGGAGCGCGCCGCCAACGCCGTCATCGCCGTCATGGACGGCCTTCAGCTGCAGTGGCTGCTCGACCCGGAGGCCGTCGACCTCGCCGAAGCCACCCGGTTCGCTATCGAGTCCATCCTGACGGCGACGCTGGGCAGCACCGTGCGGATCGCGAGCACCTGACCCGCGCGGGGGCCGGCGCTCGGCCGGCCGGCCGCGCTACCACTCGGTCTTGAGCCGCCGGTGCTCCTTCGTGCTCGGCGGCACGTCCATCTTCTGCAGCGTGAACCCCATGATGTCGCTGAACACCGGCGCCGCGACGTCACCACCGAAGATCGAGCTGCTCGGGCTCTTGAGGAAGACGCCGACGGTGTAGCGGGGGTCGTCGGCCGGGGCGACGCCGATGAACGACGCCATGAACGTCCAGCCGTTCCCGGCGGGCATCTGCGCGGTACCGGTCTTGCCCGCCACCCGGTAGCCCGGCACTGCGGCGTTGGTGCCCGTACCGCCGTCCTCGGTCACCGCCTCCATCATCTCCAGGAGCGTGTCGGCGGTCTCCTCCGAGATCACCCGCTCCCCCGGCTCGCGCGGCGCCGGCGTCGTCTCGCCGTCCGGGCTCGTCGAGCCCTCGAAGAGCGTGGGCGTCATCCGCACGCCGCCGTTCGCCACGGTCGAGAACACGCTGGTGGCCTGCATGGCGTTGACCGACAGGCCCTGCCCGAACAGCACCGTGTACTGCGTGCGGCCGTCCCAGTCCGCGACGTCGGCGGGCGGCATCAGGCCCACGGACTCGCCCGGCAGGCCCAGGCCGGTCGGCTGCCCGAAACCGAACTTCTCCAGGTACTCCTGCCGCTCCTCGAGCGGGATCTTCTCGCCGACCTGCACGGTGCCCGTGTTCGACGACTGGGCCAGCACCCCGGTCAGGGTGAGCCGCTGCACCGGGTGCTGGTGCGAGTCGTGGAACGTCTGGCCGTTCGGCGTGGTGTAGCTGTAGGGCACCGTGAACCGGCTGTTCGGGTTCCAGTGCCCGCCCTCCAGGGCCGCGGCCATCGTGATCACCTTGCCGGTCGATCCGGGGTCGAAGACGTCCTTCACGGCACGCGAGCCGCCCGCGACGGCCGATGTCGACCGGTCGTTCGGGTTGACCGCGCCCGAGTCGGCGAGCGCGACGATCTCGCCCGTCTTCAGGTCCTGCACGATCGCCATGCCGTACTCCGCGCCGGTGCTCCGCTGGGCCTCGTCGACGGCGTCCTGCGCCTTCCACTGGACGTCGTGCACGAGCGAGAGCTGGACGTCGTCGCCCGGCACCGCCGGGACGGACTCCTGCCCGGCCGCCGGGATGCGCAGGCCGTCGAGGCTGCGCTCGTACGTGTCCGAGCCGGCGGTACCCGACAGCAGGTCGTCGTACGCCGCCTCGATACCGCCCTGCCCGGTCTGCTCGTCGTCCACGAAGCCGACCAGCGAGCCCGCGACCGTGCCCGACGGGTAGGTGCGCCGTGAGGTGAGGTCGGTCCGGACGTACGCGCGGATCTCCAGGTCGGCGATGGCGCGCTGCACCTCGGGCACCACGTTCTTGGCGAGCACCTCGTAGCGGGACTCGCCCACGAGCTGGGCCGCGAGCTCGTTCTTCGGCACGTCGAGGATCGGCGCGAGCAGCTGGGCGATACCCAGGGCGCCGTCCTCCAGCCCGCGGCTGGTGCCGCGGAAGTCCTTGATCGCCACCGGGTCGCCGATCACCGTGTACCGGTCCACCGAGGTCGCCAGCACGACGCCGTTGGCGTCCGTGATGTCGCCGCGGTGCGCCGGCGTGACGGCCGTAGCGGTGCGTCGCGCCTCGGCCGTCGCGGCGAGGTCGGGCCCCTCGATGAGCTGCACGTGCACGAGCCGCACCAGGAAGACCAGCACCACCACCGCGGCGATCCCGACGAGCCAGCGCTGGCGGACCTCCGGGCGTCCCGGCCGGGGCGGCAGCGGCCGCGCCACCCGGGAGCGCGCGGGCCTGGGCTGCGCCTTACCCGGGCGCGGCCCGTCGGGCGCCTGGAAACCCAGCCGCGTGCTCGACGCACGCGGCTGGGTCTTCTTGGGCTGAGTTTTCCTCGTCCGGGCCTGCTGCGGCTGGGCCTTCTTGGGTTGTGCCCTCGAGGGCTGGGCCGCCCTGGACTGCGGCTTCCCGGACTGGGACTTCTTGGGTTGGGACTTCTTGGGTTGGGGCTTCTTGGGCTGAGCCGCGCGCGACTGACCCGTGCGCGCCTGCGCGGAACGGGGTCCGGCAGCGCGCCCCGTCGGGGTGCGCTGCCGGCCCGAACCCGACGTCGGCCGGGTCACTGGTCCGTTCCCTTCACCACCTTGCCGGTGCGGATACTGACCATCGTGGGGTTCTCCGCCGGCACCATGCCGAGGCTGCGGGCCCTCGCCGGCAGGTCCGTCTGGGCCGCGCTCAGGTCCTCCTGGAGCCCCTGGACGTCCTGAGCGGTCTGCGCGACCTCGCCCTGGAGCTGCGACATCTCGTACGAACCCCGCGCGAGCGTGGTGTTCAGGACCAGCACCGCGACGAGCGACACGATCATCAGGGTGGCGCACAGCACCAGGAACGGCACCCGACTCTTCGAGTGCAGCGGCGCGCGGACCACGTCCAGGCGGCGGCCGCGCTGGCCGGCACCCCCCGAGATGGCGGTCAGCGGTGCCCGGCGGGTGCGGGGCAGCTCGGCGGGACGGGCGCGGGCCGTCGCAGCGGTCGTGGCACTCATCGGCGGTCCTCCTTCGCGGTGTGGTGCGTGGTGGTGCGGTTCAGCAGGTGCTCGGGTGTGGGGCGCAGACGCCGCGCGGCGCGCAGCCGGACCGACGCGGAGCGCGGGTTGCGCTCCAGCTCCTCGGCGTCGGCCTCCTCCGCGCCCCGGGTGAGCGCCTCGAGATAGGGCCTGTGCGTCTCCGGCTCGACGGGCAGCCCGGACGGTGCGGACGACGTGGTGCCCCGCGCGATGGCGCGCTTGACGATCCGGTCCTCCAGCGACTGGTACGACTCCACGACGATCCGGCCGTCGACCGCGAGCGCCTCGATCGCGGCGGGCACGGCACGCTCGAGGACCTCGAGCTCGCCGTTCACCTCGATCCGCAGCGCCTGGAACGTGCGCTTGGCCGGATGACCGCCCGTCTTGCGCGTGGCCGCGGGAATGCTGGCCCGCAGCAGGTCGACGAGCTCGCCGCTGCGGTCCCACTCCCGTTCCGCCCGACGGCGGACGATGGCCCGCGCGATCCTGCTCGCGAACCGTTCCTCGCCGTACTCCCGCAGGATCCGCGCGAGGTCGCGCTCGTCGTACGTGTTGAGCACGTCGGCCGCCGTCAGCTCCTGGGTGGAGTCCATACGCATGTCGAGCGGAGCGTCCTGGGCGTACGCGAAGCCCCGCTCGGCCTCGTCGAGCTGCAGCGAGGACACGCCGAGGTCCATGAGCACGCCCTGCACGGAGCCGCCGGCGTGCTCGTCGACGACGGAGCCGATCTCGTCGTACACCGCGTGGACGGGCGTGAACCGGTCACCGAACCGGGCCAGCCGGGCGCCCGCCAGGGCGAGCGCCTGCGGGTCCCGGTCGATGCCGATGACGCGGGCTGTCGGGATCTGTTCCAGGACGGCCTCCGTGTGGCCGCCCATCCCGAGCGTGCAGTCCACGAGGACCGAGCCGGGCTCGGCGAGCGCGGGCGCGAGCAGGTCGACGCACCGCTGGAGCAGCACCGGAAGGTGGCGGTCGGCGGCGTCGCTGCTGGTGCCCGGACGGTTGTCGGTCGCGTTCATCGGTGTCTCCTCTCCTGCGTCGTGCCCTGCGGTCCTGCTGGTGTTCTGCTGCTGTCCTGCTGAAGAGGCCGGTGTCGGCTTGCCCTGCGGGGCCGGCCGTCCGGTCAGGTCTCCCTCCGCATGGTTCCGGCGGCGGGGAAGTGCGCCGGATCCTGCGGGAGGAGGCCTGGCCGTACGGCCGCCTGCCTCGCCTGCCCTGGAAGCCTGCCTAGAAGCTCAGCCCAGGGAAGATCTCCTCGGCCTGATCGATGTAGTCGGGTTCGGTCTGCTCCTGATATGTGGCCCAGGCCTGTGCGTCCCACACCTCCACGCGGGTACCGACCCCGATCACGACCACTTCGCGGTCCAGACCGGCGTACTCGCGCAGGTGTGTCGGGATGGAGACCCGGCCCTGCTTGTCCGGAACTTCGTCGCTCGCTCCCGCCAGGAAGTTTCGCGTGTAGTCCCGTGCCGCCTTGCTCGTCACCGGCGCCTGCCGGATCTGCGTATAGATCTGCTGGAACTCGTCCATCGGGAGAAGAAAGAGGCACCGCTCCTGCCCTTTGGTCATGACCAGACCACTGGACAGACGCCCCCGGAACTTGGCGGGAAGGATCAGGCGTCCCTTCTCGTCGAGCTTCGGGGTGTACGTGCCGAGGAGCAGACCCAGACCCGCGAAATCTTCTGCCATCGCAGTCATGGGCCGACACCTCCTCTCGCTCCCGCATCCTCCACGCTACTCCACTTTCCACCACCACACTCGGAAAAACCATGGGGAGAACTACCCACCGACCCTCAATGCGCAGGTCAAAGAGGTAAAGAGTGGGTGGAGGGAATTCATGTCCGGCGTGCCGCGGAATGTCGGAGTGCCGACCCGCCAGCCGCACGCCCCCAACGGTCCTGGGCCCTGGTCGGGGACCGATCCGGCGGGCAATTCACCTTCTCGGACCTGTGAAGACCACGTGATGTGCACAACAGAGTGCTTTACATCTCTACTACGCTGGACCAGCCGGGCGAGCTCCAGCCGCCCGGCTTCCGCCCGGCGCGTCCTCGCGCCAGATACCGGCCTGTTCACCCGGCCTGATGGAGGTCTCCCCCTGTGCACACGGAACCCGCCACGCCTGGCCTCGCGGAACCACACTTCGGCGGCACGGCCGCAACGCAGGCAGTACCCGGGCCCGGCGCGCTCGACGAGCTGGTGGAGACGATGGCTCGGGTCCGCGGAGCCGTCGAGTCGGTGGTGACCGGCAGGCCTGGACTGGCCGACATCACGCTCGCCGTCCTGCTGGCCGAGGGCCACCTGCTCGTCGAGGACGTCCCCGGTGTCGGCAAGACGACGCTCGCCAAGGCGATCGCCCGCAGCATCGACTGTCACGTGGGCCGCATCCAGTTCACGCCCGACCTGCTGCCCAGCGACCTCACCGGCGTCAACATCTTCCGCACCGGCAGCCACGAGTTCGAGTTCCGGCCCGGTCCGGTGTTCAGCAACATCGTGATCGGCGACGAGATCAACCGCGCGTCCCCCAAGACGCAGTCCGCTCTGCTGGAGTGCATGGAGGAGGGCCAGACCACGGTCGACGGCACCACCCACCAGCTCCCCAAGCCGTTCCTCGTGGTCGCCACGCAGAACCCGGTGGAGATGGAGGGCACCTACCCGCTGCCTGAGGCGCAGCGGGACCGGTTCATGGCCCGCATCACCGTGGGGTACCCGGACACGGACGCCGAGATCCTCATGCTCGACCGGCAGGAGGCGAGCACTCCGCTGGCGCACCTGAAGGCCGTCACCGACGGGCAGTCGATGCTGCGGTTCTCGCAGCTGGCGCGCTCGCTGTACGCGTCGTCGTCGGTCAAGCGGTACGTGGTGGGGCTGGTCGGCGCGACGCGCGAGCACCCCGGCCTGCGGTTGGGCGCCTCGCCCCGCGCGTCGCTGCAGCTCCTGCGCGCCGCGAAGGCGATAGCGGCCATGGCGGGCCGCGACCACGTGCTGCCCGACGACATCCAGCGGCTCGCCCGGCCCGTCCTGGCCCACCGCCTGATCCTCACGACCGAGGCCCGGCTCAGCGGCGTCACCCCCGAGACCCTCGTGGACGAGATCGTGCAGCGCACGCCCGTCCCGGCGCTCGAGCCCGCCGACCGGCGCCAGTACTGAGCGGCCAGGGCGACGAGCACATGAGGTGGCGTGACACGCTCGCACGGATCAGCCGGGTCCGGCTGACGCCCCGTGGCATCGGAGCCGTCTGCCTGGGCGGCACGTTGGTGCCGCTCGGGCTCGCGCTCACCCTGCCCGACCTCGTCGGGCTGGGTGCGGCGGCTCTGCTCGTGGTGGCGGTGGCCTGGGTGGCCATCGGGACCCAGCGGCTCGAGTCCGGGCGCGGCGCCCTGCGCGTGACGCGGGCCGTGGCTCCGAACCCGGTGGTCCGCGACCGGACGGCGGACGTCAGCCTCCTGGTCGCCGCCCACCAGCCCAGCGGCGCCGCGTACGAACGCCTGTCCCGGCTGCGGCTGTCCGAACAGGCGGCCCACGAGCTCGCCGGCCACCAGGGCATCCGGGCGCGCGTCTCGGCGCGGGCAGACCGGATCACCGTGCACTACTCGCTGACCCCGACGCGGCGCGGCCGATGGTCGCTCGGCCCGCTGCTGACCACCCGGACCGACGTGTTCGGCCTGGTCCGCGCCACCCAGCCGCTGGGCGCCGCTACGCACGTGCCCGTGTGGCCGCGCACCGTCGAGCTCGCCGTCCGCACGCGGTCGGTGGGCGACGTCGACCACTCGGCCACCGGCGCGCGCCTGCAGTCGAGCGACGACTCCGTGCTGCGCGAGTACGTCGCGGGCGACGACCCGCGCCGTGTCCACTGGGCGAGCGCCGCCCGGCGGGGCCAGCTCATGGTCCGCGCCGACGAGAGCGCGGGCGTGCGCCCCGTCACGGTCCTGCTGGACCGCTCGCTGCTGCCGCACTGGCAGGACGCCGGTGGCCTGCGCCGCCCCGCGGCCGTCGACGACGGCGAGTGGGCGGTCGAGCTCGCGGCTTCGATAGCCACGTCGTTCCTCGAGGCCGGGCACCCGACGCGCCTGCTGCCGACCAGCGTGGCTCCCACCCTCGAGAGCGTGCGGTTCGCGACCACCCGCGCGAGCCGGTCCGCACTGCTCGACGCCTGCGTCGACATCCGCGGGCACCGTGGCGCCGCCGAGGGGCATCACGCGACGAGCACCACGGCCCGGGCGCTCCGGCTGGCCCGCACCCCTGGTGAGATCGTCATCGCCGTGCTCGGCCCGCACGACCCGGACGCCCGGCACAGCCTCGCGGCCCTGGGCGCGGAGGGCACGTGCTGGGCCCTCCTGGTGGCCCCCCGCGGGACCGGCTTCCAGCACGAGCTCGACGAGACCTTCGCCGAGCTCCGCGCCTCCAGCTGGCACGTCAGCACCACGGAGTCCCGCACCGACCCGGAACGTGCCTGGGCCCTGCTCGCGGAGCGTGCACTGTGATCCTCGCCCACCGCGGACCGCTCGTCCGCACCGTCGCCTCGGCCGTGCTGGTGGTCATCGCCGTCATCGCGTCCATGCACGCGCTGACCCTCGTCATCGACCCCGGACCGTGGCTCACCGCCGGCACCACCGGCGTCATCCTCGTGTCGGCCACCAGCTGCGTCGTGCGGTACCTGCTGCTCCGCGCCGCCGTCGACCGTGCGGCCGCCCGCCGGGCGGCGGGCCACGGCGTGAGCGCCGACCGGGCAGCCGACCGCGCCTCGGGCAGCGCCTCGTTCGTCGCGACGGCGGCGGGCGCCGTGGTCGCCTTCTGGTTCGTCCTCGCCCGCTACGGCGGCCCGGGCCAGCGCTTCGAGCCGTTCGTGGGCCCGGACGCCTTCGACCAGGTCCTCGAACGGTTCCGCCAGGCCACCGAGACCATGAGCACGCAGGTAGCGCCGGTCGGGCCGGACGAGGCCATCAGCATGGTCGCCGTGGGCGGCACGCTGCTGGTGTTCCTCGTGGTGGACTCCCTCGCGGGCGCCCGGATGCCCGGGTTCGCGGGGGTGCCGCTGCTGCTCCTGTGGACGCCGCCGCTCACGCTCATCGGCGAGATCCCGTGGCCCGTCTTCGTCATCAGCGTCACCGCCATGCTCCTGCTGCTCACGGTCGATCCGGTGGGTGTCACGCCCGGCCGGCACCGCGAGTCGGACTCGGCGGCGGTCCGCCGTGCGCAACGCTTCCGCTCCTGGATCACCGCGGGTACCGCCGTTGCGGTCGCGACGGCGTCGCTCGGCGTCGCGACCGGTATGGCCACGCTGCCCGCGCTGGCGGGAACCTGGACCCAGCTCATCTCGACGCCGTCCGACACGGTCGAGCTGTCGTCCGAGCTCGACATGCGCCAGCCCCTGAGCGCCCGCTCCAGCAGCACCGTCCTCACCTACACGATGGCGGACGGCGACCCGGCCGGCCCGCTGCGCGTCATGACCCTCACGGCGTTCGACGGCGTCCAGACGAACCGGAACGTGCCCAGCGGCGGTATGACGGACTTCGACTCGTCGACGATCCTGGCGCCCGACGGTGAGGGCGCTGTCGGCGAGGGCCGCCGGATGGACATCGAGATCGGGCAGCTCACCGGTCCCGAGCTGCCGCTGCCGCTCGAGCCACGTTCGATCGACGTCGGCGGCGACTGGGCCTACGACGCCCTGCGCGACGAGGTGCGCGGATCCGAGGGCACGGAGCCCGGAGACACGTACAGCGTCGAGATCATCGACCGTCGCCTCACTCCCGACCTCCTGCGGGCTGTGCCGGCCTCAGGCGACCCCCGGTCGTCCGGCTACACCCAGGTACCGGAGACCGAGCACCAGGACGACATCGCCGCCTACGCCCGCGAGATCGCCGGCGAAGCTCCCACCCGGTTCGACGCGGCCGTCGCACTGCAGAACCACCTGCGGGCGGGTCAGGGGTTCGTGTACAACCCGGACGCCGACTACCGGGGCTCGTCCGACACCGTCTGGGAATTCCTGGAGAACAAGGAGGGGTACTGCACGCAGTACGCCCTGTCGATGATGGTCATGGCCCGCAGCCTCGGCATCCCCGCCCGCATCGGCATCGGCTGGCTGCCCGGCAGGCCCGACGGACAGGACGGTTTCCGGGTCACCGGCCAGGACTCGCACGCCTGGCCCGAGATCTACTTCCCGACCGTGGGCTGGGTCCGATTCGAGCCGACGCCGCAGGTCCAGACGGGCCCGCTGCCCTCGTACGCGAACCCGGGCATCGGCAGCGCCCCGAGTTCCTTCCCCACGCCCTCCCGGGCCAACGAGGTCCCCACGCGGCAGCCGACCCAGGCTCCCCAGCAGACTGACCCGGGGGCCACGGCGAACAGCTCGACCGGCAACGAGGTGTCCGACCGGACGCTACCCGGATGGGCCTGGGTGGTGGCGGTCATCGTCGCCCTCTGTGTGCTCGGCGGCGCCGCATGGCTGCTGATGCGACGGCGCACGGAGGCGGAGGTGCTCGACCCGGAGCGGGCCTGGTCCCGCGTCCTGGCGCTGCTCGCCGAGCAGGACGTGCGGCTGGGCCCGTCGGTCACCCTGCGCCGCGCGCCGGAGTTCATCGCGGACGAGGTGCGCACACGTACGGGCACACCCCTGCCCGACGACGTCGCCGAACGCCTCGCCGCCCTGGCCGACGCCGCCGAGGAGGAGCGTTATGCCCGCCGCCCGGTGTCCCCCACGACCGCGGAGCTGGAGGAGCTCACCTCGACGGTGACCGCCGAGCTGACCGAGGTGCTCACCCGCAAGCCCTGACCGGCCTCGTTGAGTGCTGGGGTCGGGATAGACAGGAGCCGGGCCCCAGGTGGGGCCCGGCTCCTGTCGTGTGCTGTGCCAGTCACACAAGCTGTGCCTGTCACGCACATGTCCTGATGGTCCCGTCAGGGACCATCAGGAGAAGGCCGGTCGGCTAGCGACCGCCCTGATTACGCCGGTTCTCCCAGCGCTCTTCGAGACGGGCGAGGAAGCCGCCTGAGCGACCGCCCCCACCCTGCCGCTTGCGGGGCTTACCTGCTTTTCCCTGTGGCGGTTGGACCGTGCCGTCTTCTCCGACGACGCCGACCGGACCCTCCTGCTGCTTCTTGCGCGGTCCGAGGAACGCGAAGACCACGCCCGCGAACATCAGCACGAAGCCGATGGCCCCGAGCCAGGTGCGCGATGTCGCCGCACCGACGACAAGAAGGAGCAGACCGACGACAACGCCGGCCCCGGACAGCACATATCGGAGCGCGTTACCACGGCCCGTGGACTGGAGCGTATTCGCCAGCCGCGGGTCGTCTGACGTCAGAGCACGCTCCATCTGCTCCAGCACCCGCTGCTCGTACTCGGACAGAGGCATCGAGACCCCCGGATCTCGCAAAGGAACAGTGTCCCTTCCAGGATAGGACGACCCGGCCGTCGTTGGTAGTCGACATCCCGGGCATACCAGCGACTATAGGGGCAGATCAGTAATGATGCGTGCTGTTCTTGTGATGTACACCCAGGTCGATCGCCGTTTTTCCAAACTTCTCCCGCACCGCGTCGAGCGCCAGTTCCGCCTCCCGCTGCGCCCCGGAGCGCGGATCGACCGACTCCTCGAGCGTCGGCTGCTGCACGGATCCGTCTCGTTGCTGGAGATTTTCGGCCCGCACACCCACCAGCCGCACCGGCAGGCCACCCAGATCGACGCCCGCGACGAGGTCGCGAGCCACGAGATAGATGTCCCGTGCTACGTCGGTCGAGTCCTCCAGTGTTCGCGATCGGGTGAACGTGACGAAGTCGCTGGAACGCACCTTCACCGACACCGTCCGCGCCATCACGCCCTGAAGCCGCATCCGGGCCGCCACCCGGTCGGACAGCTCCAGCACTCGCCGGCTCACCGCCATGGTGTCGTCCTGGTCCGTGCCGAAGGTTGTCTCAGCACCGATGCTGTGCTCACGGTGCTCGGGCACCACGGGGCGCGGGTCGCGGCCCCAGGCGAGATCGTGCAGGTGGGCGCCGCTGACCCGCCCGACGGCGGTCTGCAGGCTCGCCAGGTCGGTGTGCGCGAGCTCCGCGACCGTGGTGATGCCCCACGCGGCGAGCGACTTCTCCGTCTTCTCCCCCACGCCCCACAGGGCTCCGACGGGCAGCGTGTGCAGAAAGTCCACGGTGGCCTGGACCGGTACCAGCATCAGCCCGTCGGGCTTGGAGTGGGTCGAGGCCAGCTTCGCCACGAACTTGTTCCGCGCGATACCGACCGACGCCGTCACCCCGTGCTCGTCCTCGATCCGGCGGCGCAGCTCGGCCCCGATCGCCGTCGGCGGGCCCAGCCGCCGTCGGGCGCCGCTCACGTCCAGGAACGCCTCGTCCACGCTGATCTGCTCCACGAGCGGCGTGACCTCCTGGAGCATGCCCATGACCGACCGGGACACGTCGCGGTACAGGTCGTGGTCGGGCCGGATCACGGTGGCCTGCGGACACAGCAGGCGCGCCCGCGTCATCGGCATCGCGGACCGCACGCCGAACGCACGCGCCTCGTAGGTGGCCGCCAGCACCACCCCCCGCTCCTGCCCGCCGACGATCACCGGCAGGCCGCGCAGCTCCGGCCGCCGGGCCAGCTCGCAGGACGCGAAGAACGCGTCCATGTCCAGGTGCAGCACCGAGCAGCCGGACTCGTCCGACCCCCAGTCCCGTCTCGCCGCCGCTGACCGCGGCCCCTTGCTCACGAACGTGCTCCGTTCTTGCTGTTGTTCGGTACTGCGGGTGTCACGCGGCCGAGGCACCCCTCGCCCCAGCCGCGCGGACGCCGGTCACGACGCCTCGGGCACCAGCGTCAGTCGCTGCGCCGAGAACCCCGCGTCCGGGTCAACGAGCATCGCCACCTCGTCCCGGAAATCCTCGGCGCAGGCGAGCAGCTCGTCCGCCCGCGCGGGCTCCACCTGCTCCGGGCGGCCCGCATCGACCGCGGCCCGCAGGGGCGCGCCGGCCGCGAAGTACCCGGACCAGGCTGCCAGGTCCGGCTCCGCGTGCGCGAGCATGTCCCACACGGTGCGTGCGCCCGAACGCGCCGACGGACGCCCGCGCAGCGCCACCACGGCAGCCGCAGAGCGGATCGCCGCGAGATGCGCGTGCACGAACCGGTCCCCCGGATCGGCCGACCGCGCCGCCTCGGCCAGCTCGGCGTCCGCCTTGCGCAGCAGAGCGCTGACACCCGGCGGGACGGCGCGCGGCACGAGCATGCGCGCTGAGACCACGTCACGCGCGCCCTGAGAATGCATGGTGCCCATCTCGAACCTCCGATCGAACCCCTTGTGCGACACTATCGAACATACGTTCTATCCTGTCAAGCGAACCGCAGGCCCCGGGAGAGACTGTCCTCATGGCCCGCCGTTCCGCCCGACGCCGCCCATCCTCCTCCGCACCACTGACACTCCCCGCTGAGCTGCCCGTCGGTCCCGTGCCGATCAGCACCGGCACCGCAGAGGTGGTTCGCGACCCGGACTTCCCGCAGCGAGTGACGCTGCACGTCAACGGCGTGCCGAGCTCCAGCCTCGACCTCGCCGACCCCGGGTTCCTCGACTTCGAGTACATGCAGCAGATGGCCGCCTTCGTGGCCCTCCTGCCGCCCGGACCGCTCCGAGTACTGCACCTCGGCGCGGCCGGCAGCGCCTTCGCCAGGCACGTGGAGCACGAGCGGCCCGGCTCCCGCCAGCTCGGCGTCGACCTGGACGCCCGGCTCCTCGAGCTGGTCCGCGAGTGGTTCGCCCTGCCGCGCTCGCCGCTGCTCCGGCTGCGCGCCGACGACGCCGGGCGCACGCTGGCGTCCGCGCGCGACGCGTCCTACGACGTGGTGGTCCGGGACGTCTTCGCCGGCGACCGCACACCCGCGCACCTCGTGGGCACCGGGTTCGCCGCCGAGGCCCGCCGCGTGCTCCGCCCCGGCGGCATCCTGCTGGTGAACTGTGCCGACAAGCCGCCGCTGGCCACGGCGCGGCGCGAGGTCGCGAGCCTGGCGCAGGCTTTCGGGCCGGGCGCCGCGGCGGCGGGCAGGCTCGCCGCCGTCGCCGAGCCCGCGATCCTGAAGGGCCGTCGCTACGGAAACCTGGTCCTCGCGGCCGTCCGTGAGCTGCCCGAGGATGCCCCCGAGGAGGCCCCGGCGGACGATCAGCGGGGCGACGGGCCGGAAGACCCGCGGGACACCCCTCAGGGCGCCACAGGAGCCCCCATGGGGCACGACGCCGCCGTCGGGCAGCCCGACCTGCGGGACGCCCGCCTGGGGCGCGCCCTGCGCACGCTCGCGGTGCCCGCCACCCTCCTCGCGGGCGAGGACGCCGCGGCGTTCGCCGGCACCGCGGCGCCGCTGGAGACCCCAGCCCCGGACGCGCCGAAGTAGAACTGTGGCGAAGTAGGACTGTGGCTTCGCGCTCAGGTTCTACTTCGCCACAGTTCTACTTCGCCACAGTTCTACTTCGCCAGAGTTCTACTTCGGCGCCAGAGGGGCGCGGGCACGAAAAAGGCCGCCCTCCCGAAGGAGGACGGCCCTTCTCACGAGCTACCTCAGAGCGGCACGACTGCTTCCGCCTGCGGACCCTTGGGGCCCTGCGTGATCTCGAACTCGACCCGCTGGGCCTCCTCGAGAGACCGGTACCCGTTGGACTGGATCGCGGAGTAGTGCACGAAGACGTCGGCGCCGCCGCCGTCCTGGGCGATGAACCCGTACCCCTTCTCCGCGTTGAACCACTTCACAGAACCCTGCGCCATGCTGTCCTTCGACCTTCCGTCCGGGATCCGACGGCGGGCCCGTTGCCCGCCCCCGTGCCGCAATGCTTTCCCGTCTTGCTCACGACACGGCGGACGTGGCCTTGGTACGTCACTGCAACGAGCGCCAGTGTGGCACGTACCACTCAGATGTGCCACGGAACAGGCACATTTCTGCCGCAGATATGACACACCGGGCCGGGGATGTCCGGTCCGGGCGGGTCCGCGCAGGTCACGGTGTGCGCCTCAGCTTCCGGCTCGGGCCGCCGCTGTGCGGCCCAGGCCCGCGGAAAAGCCCGCGGCGCGCGCCCCGTGACCAGGACGCGCGCCGCATGAGACAGGCCTGAGTCAGTCGCCGTTCTGCTGAGCGAGGAACCGCTCGAACTCCGCGCCCAGCTCGTCCGCGCTGGGGATCGGCGTGGTGTCGGCGAGCAGGCTCGGCCGGCCGATGGACCGTGCGAAGGCGTCGTACTGCTCCTCCAGCGCCTTCACGACGGCGGCGATCTCGGCCGACTCGGCGACCTGCTTCTCCACCTCGATCTTCGCGTCGGTGGCGGCCTCCTCCAGCGCCGGGACCGCCAGGTCGAGACCCGTCGCCCGCTCGGTGTGGTTCAGCGCCACCACCGTCGCCGGCGGGTACTGCGACTGCGAGAGGTAGTGCGGCACGTGGACGGTGAAGCCCAGCGCGTCGTGCCCCGCCTCGCCCAGCCGGTACTCGAACAGCGCGGCCAGCGAGCCCGGCACCTTCACGCTGCCGAACCAGGACGTGTAGTCGTCGACCAGGCCGGGCCGCGTGGCGTGCGCCGTCAGGGACAGCGGGCGGGTGTGCGGCAGCCCCATCGGGATGCCCTGGATGCCCACCACGAGGCTGACGCCGAACCGTTCGACCAGCTGGATGAGCCCGGCCACGACGCGCTCCCACTGCAGGTCCGGCTCCGCGCCGTGCAGCAGCAGGAAGCCGGTGCCCTCGGCGTCCGTCAGGTGGTCGATCGCCAGGTAGGGCGCCTGGTAGTCCGCCCAGCGGTCCGAGTCGAAGATCATGGTCGCTCGCTTGGAGCGGTAGTCGAGCAGCTGGTCGACGTCGAACGTCACCAGGCGCTCGACCCGGAACTCGTCGATGAGGTGCTCGACGGCGATGTCGCCGGCGCTGCCCGCGTCCACGAATCCGCGGACGGCGTGCAGCAGGACGGGCCCGTCGGTGCTGCCGGGCACGCTGCGACCCAGCGTGCGCCCGACCGCTGCCTCGTCGACGTCGTAGATGCCCTGGGGGTCAAGCACGTGCGCTCCCTCGCTCGTCGGAGTGTTCCCGATCACCCGGCACTACCGAGTGTCTGCTCAGGTCCAACGCCATGACGGCCAGGAGTCTTCCCGTTACGCCCTCAGCGTCGCGGGAACTCTACCGACCCGGCTCCTACCGGCCGGGCAGCCGGACCACGGAGACGAAGAAGTCGTCGATCTGCCGCACCACGTCGATGAAGCGGTCGAAGTCCACGGGCTTGGTCACGTAGGCGTTCGCGTGCAGCGAGTAGGAGCCCACGACGTCCTCCTGGGCGTCCGACGTGGTGAGCACCACCACCGGGATGTGCCGCAGCATGGGGTCGCCCTTCGCGACGGCGAGCACCTCCATGCCGTCCATCTTGGGCAGGTTGAGATCCAGCAGCACCAGGTCCGGTGTCGGTGCCTTCGCGTACTGCCCCTGCTTGCGCAAGAACTCCAGCGCGCTGACGCCGTCGCCGACGACCGACACGTTGTTGGGAACGCGGTGATCCTCGAACGCCTCCCGGGTCATCAGGACGTCGCCCGGGTCGTCCTCCACCAGGAGGATCTCCATCACGTTATGACCGCTCACGCCCGTACCTGTCCGCTGGATTCCGCAGCGGCGGACCCCTTCGTCGCGATCCGCCGTCGGCCCTGGTCAGGCCGCCTCATCCGAGCGTAGTCGACTGCGCCCGTTCGGTCGAAAGGCGCCCCCCGGCCGGCTGCCCCTGGCGCCGGGCCAGCGTGAACCGCACGATGGTGCCGCCCCCGGCCGCCGGCTCGATCCAGATCCGGCCCTTGTGGTACTCCACTATGCGTTTGACCAGCGACAGGCCGATGCCGGTGCCCGCGTACTGCTCACGCGAGTGCAGCCGCTGGAAGATGACGAAGACCCGCTCCGCGTACTGGGCGTCGATGCCGATGCCGTTGTCCACGACCGAGATCTCCCAGTGCGCGCGCATGCTCCGCACCTCGATGCGCACCATGGGCGGCCGTTCGGGGTGGCGGAACTTCAGCGAGTTGCCCACCAGGTTCACGAAGAGCTGCTGCAGCAGCGCACGCTCACCGTGCACGACCGGCATCGGGTCGTGCACGATCTCGGCGCCCGTCTCGCGCACCCGTTCGGACAGCTCCGAGAGCGCGGCCGTCAGCACGCCCTCGAGGTCGACGTCCTCGCGCGCCACGCCGGTCCGACCCACCCGGGAGAAGCTCAGCAGGTCCTGGATGAGCCGCTGCATGCGTTTGGCGCCGTCGACGGCGAACTCGATGTACTGGTCGGCGCGATCGTCGAGGGATCCGCCGTAGCGCTTCTGCAGGAGCTGCGTGAAGCTCGCGACCTTGCGCAAGGGCTCCTGCAGGTCGTGCGAGGCCACGTAGGCGAACTGCTCCAGGTCGCGGTTGGACCGCTCCAGCTCGCGCGCCTGCTCGCTGAGCAGGCCGTGCGCGTTCTCGACCTCCTGGTGCGAGAGCCTGATCTCCTCCACCTGGTGCACCAGGTCGCGGCGCATGTTCTCGACGTGCATGGCGAGGAGCGCAACCTCGCCCGCGCCCACGGGCCGGATCTCCCGGCGGATGCCACCGCTGCTCACCACCCGCACGGCGGCGGTCAGCTCGGTCAGCGGCCGGATCACCCAGCCCTCCAGGGCCAGCCACATCATGGTGCCCATGAGCACGACGACCAGGACGAGCGTCGCGACCGCGCCCAGCAGGAGCTGTTCCCAGACGGTACGGGTGGCCACTATCTCGTCGCGCTGCGCGCTCAGCTCCGCCAGGTAGTGCACGACGGCGGAGCGCGCGCTCTCGTACAACCGGTCGCCCTCGGCGGACGGCGGAGCCGTGCTGAGCAGCTCCATCCGGCAGGCGATCTGGCCGGCGGGCGCCGCCTCGACGGCGGCGACCACGGGTTCGGCGTACTGGTCGAACCAGGCGTCCGTGCGGCGCATCGCGTCCTCGTAGGCCAGCGCCACCTCGGCGTCGGCGTCCAGCGCGCGCCGCTCGACGTCGGCCAGGAGCATGATGCGGCCACTCGACCCCACCGCACGCGTCCATGGCTCGAGCGCGGCCGGGTCGCACGTGGCCCGGTAGGCACGCAGCGACGCCTCGGCGTCGCCCAGCGCGAGCGACGCGCGCTCGCCGTCGACCAGCGCGCGGTAGTACGGGCCGTCGGCCCGGGCGTCGAGGCCGCGCGACTGGACCAGGGCGAGGATCGCCACCGCCAGCGCGATCACGAGCATGGCGGCCACCGCGCCGAGCAGCCTGGCGAGCCGGCGACGCATGGACACACCGGTGAACCGGTGCTCGTCGGGCACGAGCGTCATGCCCGCGACCACTCCACCGAGTCGGCCAGGGTCGAGGTCCGTTCAGCGGGACCTGTCGCGCCGGCGCCGGCCCAGCCGACGAAGAGGAGCGCCGCGTCGTCGACCAGGGGGCCGCCGTGCAGCTCGCGCACGCGGCGCAGCACCCGGGTCACGACCTCGTCGGTGCCCTGGTCCATCTCGCGCTCCACGACGCTGCGCAGGCCGTGCGCGCCGAGGCGCGGCATCCGCCCGTGGGCGCTGGCGAGGACCGGCGTGCCCTTCGGGTCGGCGCCGACCGCCGCCTCCACCAGCCCGTCCGTGTAGAGCACCGCCGTCCACACCTCCGGCAGCTCGACGGTGTGCGCCGTCCAGCCGCCGTCCACAGGGATGCCGAGCGCGCGACCGCGGCGGGCCGACGACAGCTCCTCGCAGTGGTGCGTGACCAGCACCGCCGCCTCCGCCGAGACCTGGGGCACCACGAGCAGCGGCGGCAGGTGCCCGGCGAGGTAGACGTCCATGCGCCGGCGGTCCGGCGAGATCACCGCCTGGCAGATCGTGACGAACACCTCGGGCCGGCCGCGCTCCGCCAGGAGGACCCGCTCCAGCAGCGGCAGGACGTCGTCGGCCGGCGTGTCCGCCAGCACGAGGGTGCGCCACGCCGTCCGCATGGCCGCGCCGAGCGCCGCCTCGTCCGGGCCGTGGCCCGCGACGTCGCCGATGACCGTGACGAGCGTGCCGTCCGGACGCTCCACCGTGTCGAAGAAGTCGCCGCCCAGCAGGCCGTTGCCCCCGGGCAGGTAGCCCACCATCACGGATACCCGCTCGTCGGTGACCAGCTCCTTGGGCAGGAGCGCCCGCTCCAGCCGGGCGGTCTCGGCGGCGCGCACCTCGCTGCGGAACAGCGCGATCTGCTGGGCAGCGGACCGCCGTCGCAGCGTCGCGTACCGGAGGCAGCGTGCCAGCGCGTCGCCGTCCACGTCGCCCTTGACGAGGTAGTCGTCGGCCCCGTTGGCGACGGCGGCGGCACCCAGGTCGTGCGCCGTGTTGCCGGTCAGCACGACGACGGCGGGCTGCACCGGCAGCACCTCGACACCGTCGATGATGCGGCGCAGGGCGCCCAGCCCCTCGGCGTCGGGCAGGCCCAGGTCGAGCAGCAGGCAGTCCACCGAGACCATCGACAGGATCCCGAGGGCCTCGTCGACGGACCGGGCCCGGTGCAGGTCAGCGCGGAGATCGGCCTCCACGTCGGCGTCGGCGAGCAGCTCGCTCACCAGGAACGCGTCGGCGTCGTCGTCCTCGACGAGGAGGACCGAGATCGGACCGTCGATCCAGGACGGGCGCGCCTCGGATCCGGGCCCACCTCCGGGCCCCGCAGTACCCGCCCCGCCCAGTGCCATGGCGGCGATCCTATCCAGCGAGATGACGCCGTGTCAGCGGACAGGCCGAGAGGTGCGCGATAATGGTCGGCCGGTTGATTGCGACCTAGGCTTTTTCGCTGGTGAACCACGGAGGTAGGGCGTGACGGGAATCGCGGGCGAGCTCGCCCACGAGCAGGCAGTCGTCGACACGATGTACGTCCGGTTGGACACTCTGCGCGGCACGACCGCGGACCGCCTGCGGGACGTGCGGCTCGCGGGCGCTCAGGGCACGCACCAGAACCGCAGCGAGCGCGACGCGTTCGCCACGCTCTACGAGGACCGGGCCGCGCAGCTCGACGCCGTCGAGGACCGGCTGGTCTTCGGCCGCCTCGACCTGTCCGACGGCGCCACACGGTACGTCGGGCGCATCGGCCTGACGGACGCCGAGCACCGCTCGATGCTGACCGACTGGCGCGCGCCGGCCGCCGAGGCCTTCTACCGGGCCACGGCGCTGCACCCCGGCGACGTCCACCGGCGTCGCCACCTGGTCACCAAGGGGCGCTCGGTGACCGGCCTGGAGGACGAGGTGCTCGACCTCGACGCGGAGATCGACGCCGACGCGCTGTCCGGCGAGGGCGCGCTGCTCGCGGCGATGGCCCAGGGCCGCACCGGCCGGATGACCGACATCGTCGCGACGATCCAGGCCGAGCAGGACCGCATCATCCGCTCCGACCTGACCGGGGCGCTGGTGGTCCAGGGTGGCCCCGGAACGGGCAAGACGGCGGTGGCGCTGCACCGCGCCGCATACCTGCTGTACGCGCACCGGCGTCTGCTGGAGCGATCCGGCGTGCTCGTGGTGGGCCCGTCCAGCGCGTTCCTGCGGTACATCGACCAGGTGCTGCCCTCGCTGGGCGAGACCGGCGTCGTGTCCACGACGGTCGGCGACCTCATCCCCGGCATCCGGGCGACCGCCGTCGACGAGGGGCAGGTGGCCCGGCTCAAGGGGCTGCTCCTGTGGCGCAAGGTCATCCGGCGGGCGGTGCGCGCGCGGGAGCGCGTGCCGCAGCAGGAGGTCCCCGTGCGGGTCGAGGGGCACGACTTCGTGATTCGGCCCCGCGACGTCGGCGACGCGATAGCGCGCGCCCGCCGCACGCACAAGCCACACAACCTGGCGCGCGGCGTGTTCGTGCGCGACATGCTCGACCGCCTCACCGACCAGTACCGCGACTTCACGGGCGACTCGCTGTCGGGCGAGGACCGCGCCTCGGTGTTCGAGGACCTGCGGTCGGACCGCGCCGTCCGCGTGGCGCTCAACCTCGCCTGGCTGCCGATCACGCCCGAGAAGCTGGTCACCGACCTGTACGCCAAGCCGCACCGGCTGGCCGAGGCCGCGCCGGAGCTGACCGCGCGCGAGCGGCGCCTGCTGTTCCGGGAGCCGGGCGCGCCGTGGACGGAGTCCGACGTGCCGATTCTCGACGAGGCGTACGAGCTGCTCGGCGAGGACGACTCGGTGGCCCTGGCCGAGGCCCGCAACCGCGAGGCCGAGCAGGCCCGCGAGATCGAGTACGCGCGCAACGTGCTGTCCACGACGGGTGCCGGCGACGGCCTGGTCGACGCCGAGACCCTGGCCGCCCGGTTCGCCGCGTCCGGCCCGACCCTGACGACGGCGGAGCGCGCGGCGGGCGACCGCGCCTGGACGTACGGCCACGTGGTGGTCGACGAGGCGCAGGAGCTCTCCCCCATGGCCTGGCGCGCCCTGGTGCGCCGGGTCCCGACCCGGTCGATGACGATCGTCGGCGACGTCGCCCAGACGTCCTCGGCCGCGGGGGCGCGCAGCTGGGACCGGATGCTCACCCCGCTGCTGCGCGACGGCTGGCGGCTGGCAGAGCTCACGGTCTCCTACCGCACGCCGTCCACGGTCGCCGACACGGCGCAACGGGTCGCGCGGGCCGCCGCCCTGCCCGTCTCCGACCTGCGCGCCGCGCGCGACGTCGAGGGCTCCCTCACCGCCGTCCGCACCGAGCCGGGTCCGGACGGCCGGACGGACGACGGCGTGGTGGTCACCGAGGCCCTCGGCCTCGTCAAGGAGCTGGTCGGGCCCGACGCCGGCCGGGTCGCCGTCGTGGCACCGGCCGACGACGTCGCGCGGCTGGCCGAGGCGATCGCCGTCGCCCTGCCCGACGCGGTCGGCGCCGCGGAGGCGGCCCGCCTGGCGGCGCAGCGTCCGGAGGACGCCCAGGTGACGGTGCTCGCGCCGCGCCAGACCAAGGGGCTGGAGTTCGACGCCGTCGTGCTGGTGGAGCCGGCCGCTGTCGCCGAGGGCGCCGGCGGGACGAGCGACCTCTACGTCGCGATGACCCGTCCGACGCAGCGCCTGGTGGTAGTGCACTCGAGAGGCCTCCCGGAAGGCTTTTGACCGCCTTGGTTGTGAGCGTGACCGTAGCGACTACGTGCCCGTTTTAGGCGCAACGGTCACGCTCACAACCAAGGGGTGTCCCAGTGGGCGGGACGTAGGGGCTATCCGTTTGTTGCTTCCGCTGTACCTGGCGCACCATGGGTCCGTGCAGCGAGCCCTCCTCCTCGAGAACGTCCACCCCACCTCCGTCCCGATCCTCGAATCGGCCGGGTACGAGGTCGACTACCGCAAGGGAGCGCTGGACGAGGACGAGCTGATCGCCGCGCTCGACGGCGTCCAGCTCCTGGGCATCCGGTCCAAGACCGAGGTGACCGCGCGCGTGCTGTCCGAGGCGACCGACCTCGTCGGCGTCGGCGCCTTCAGCATCGGCACCAACCAGATCAACCTGACCGCCGCCGCGCACCGCGGGATCGCCGTCTTCAACGCGCCGTTCTCCAACACCCGCTCGGTGGTGGAGCTCGCGATCGCGGAGATCATCTCGCTCACGCGCCGCATGACGGAACGCGACCGCGCCCTGCACGCGGGCATCTGGGACAAGTCCGCCGAGGGCTCGCACGAGGTGCGCGGGCGCACGCTCGGCATCGTCGGCTACGGCAACATCGGCTCGCAGCTCTCCGTGCTCGCCGAGAACCTGGGCATGTCCGTCGTCTTCTACGACACCCAGGAGAAGCTGGCGCTCGGCAACGCGCGCCGCGCGGAGACGCTCGACGAGCTCCTGGAGACCGCCGACATCGTGACGCTGCACGTCGACGGGCGCTCGGGCAACGCGGGGCTGTTCGGCGCCAAGCAGTTCGCCCGGATGAAGCAGGACGCGATCTTCCTCAACCTGTGCCGCGGGTTCGTGGTCGACGTCGACTCGCTGGCGGAGCACATCACCTCCGGCCACCTCTCGGGTGCCGCCGTCGACGTCTTCCCCGCGGAGCCGAAGAAGCGCGGCGACGCGTTCGAGTCGGTGCTGCGCGGCCTGCCGAACGTGATCCTGACGCCCCACGTGGGCGGCTCCACGGAGGAGGCGCAGGAGGCGATCGGCCAGTTCGTCGCCAAGAAGCTGAGCGACTACATCACCACCGGCTCGACGATGCTCAGCGTCAACCTGCCGAACCTCCAGCTCGAGCACACGGGCGTGGGCCGCATCAAGCTGCTGCACCGCAACGTGCCCGGGGTGCTGGCCACGGTGAACCAGATCTTCGCCGACCACGGCGCGAACATCGAGGGCCAGATGCTCGCCACGCGCGGCGACATCGGCTACGTGGTCACCGACATCTCCGACGTGACCGAGCGGGGCGCGTCCAAGAAGCTGCAGGCGCTGGACACGACGATCCGGCTGCGCATCCGCGACGCCTTCGAGCGCCCGGAGTTCCCGCCGGGCCCGGCCGCCCGCTGACCCCGGCACCCCGCCTGCCGAGGTAGGAGTGTGGCGAGGTAGGACCCCAGCGGAACCCACTCCGCTGGGGTCCTACCTCGCCACACTCCTACCTCGCCACACTCCTACCTCGCCACACTCCTACCTCGGCGGGAGGGGGTGGGTCAGGTGAGGGTCGAGGCCGGGATCTTGTACGCCGCGAAGGCCTCCGCGACCTGGGCCTCGGTCAGGCCGTAGCGGGCCAGGGTGTACTCGTGCTGGCGGTGGCCCGTCCGGTCGACGGCCGCGGCGAGGTTGGCGTCGTCCGTCTCGCCCCAGGCCAGGTCCAAGCGGTCGAAGACGCCGCGCAGCACCGTCTCCGGGTCCGCGAGCAGGTCGTCGTAGACGACGTCGATCACTGCGTCCTCGGGCAGTTCCGCGCGCAGCCCGAGCGCGCGCTCGACCCCGCCCGCGGAGATGCCCAGCCACTCCCGACCGATCCGGTCGAGGTCGATGCGGCCGGGCCTGGTGTACATCACGTGCGTCGCCTCGGCCATGGAGCAGCCGGAGGCGACTACGGCCCCCGGCGCACGGTGCGTCCAGACGAACCGCGCATCCGGGAAGGCGCGCAGGATCTCCGGCATCCGCCACAGGTTCATCGGGTGTTTGAGCACCCATCGGTCCGGCGCCTCGCCAGCCGCGATGACCTGCAGCGCGCCGCGCAGGAACAGGTAGTCCTCGGTGAGGTCCGCCCGCGCGACGTGGTCGAGGTAGTGCGGTACAGGCCCCCACGTCGCGTACATCTCGGTGTGGGCGCGGAGCATGAAATCCTCCTCCTCGCCGTCCGCGATCAGCGGATGGAGGTGCGCCCACGCCGGGCTGAGCTTCGCCACCGTCGCGAACCGCTTGCGGGCCTGCGCGATCAGCCGTTCGCGTTCAGCCGCCGGGCGCGGGAGGCCGAGGTTGGTCATCTCCCACAGCTTCGGGCCGCGGTGGCCCGGGTGCCGCGCGATCAGGTTGTAGGTCAGCGTGGTCCCGGTACGCGGCAGGCCGACGACGAAAACCGGCGCCGTCACCGGCTCGTCCCGCACCTCGGGCCGGCTCGCCTGAGCTTCGCGCACGACGACACGGTTGCGCAGCCGGTCCCGGATCTGGTCCTGGGTGCTCGTCCAGCCCATGGCGCTCAGCTCCGGGTACGCGGCGAGGTCGCTCAGGAGCAGCCGGAGGCCGTCCACCGCGGCGAGGTCGTCGTCGCCGAGCGCCACCCGCCCCCGCTGGACCTCCTGGAGCAGCCCGTCGAAGACGGCGTCGGGGTCCTTGCGGGTGCGCATACCGGGGGCGAGCAGCACGTTGAGGAGTCGGAGCAGGGGCGTGGCCTGGGACATGGCGCACATCCTGCCCATGCCGGCTCCCGGCGACAAGCGGCGGGACGTGGCGCCCCGGATCGTGACCAGGCAGGTTCCGCCGATCCGGAGCGTCCGTCCATTAGCATCCGGACGAGGGCTCGCACCCGGCGTCGCACGACCCGGCACGAGTCGCCGACGAGAGGGGAACCGTGCCTGCACCATCGCCGTCCGACCCCCGGGTGCGGATACGGGACGTCGCGGAACGCACCCTGCTCGTCGAGACGACGACGGCGGCCGACGCGAGCGCGGTGTACGAGCGGCTGCGGACGCGTTGGGGCTCGGTCGCCCCGATCGACCTGGAGCCCGGCGTGCCGGCCTGGCTGGTGCTGGGCCACGCCGAGGCCGTGGGCGTGCTGCGCGACGACCGCACCTTCATCAAGGACCCGTCGATCTGGCGCGGGCACGCGGAGAACCTGCTCGGGCCGCAGTCCGCGCTTCACCTGGTCCTCCCCCGAGCCCCGAAACCCACGCTCGCCGACGCCGACGGCGTCAAGCACACCCGGATGCGGCCGCCCGTCGACGACGCGCTGTCGCAGGTCGACGAGGCCCGGGTGGGCGCGATCACGCGCCGGCTGTGCGGCATGCTCATCGACCGGTTCGAGGACCGCGGCCGGGCAGACCTGGTCGCCGAGTATGCGGCGGTCGTCCCGTTCCTCGTGCTGTCCGAGCTCGACGGGCTCGAACCGGACCAGGCGCAGCGCCTGCAGGAGATCACCCGGGCGATCTTCGAGTCCGGCGCCTCGGCGCGGGAACGGACCGCCGAGCTGCTGGAGATCGTCACCGGGCACATCGCCCACAGCAGGAGGCTCGGCACCCAGGACATCGCCGGCGTCCTGGCCGTGCACGACAACTTCGAGAGCGACCTGGAGCGGGCACAGACGCTGACCGCCATCACCCTCGCGGCCAACGAGTCGCTGCTGGCCTGGGTGGCGCAGACGCTCGCACTGGTCCTGAGCGACCCCCGTTTCTCCCACCGGGTCTCCGGCGGGCGGCTGCACATCGACGACGCGCTCGACGAGGTGCTGTGGCGCTCGACGACCAATCCCAACCTCATGCCGCGGTTCGCCACCCATGAGGTGGTGATCGGCGACAAGCTGATCGAACGCGGGGAGGCGGTCATCGTCGGTGTGCACGCGGCCAACCACGACCCGCTGGTCCAGTCGGACGACCCCTGGGACACCGTGGGCAACCGCGCCTACCTCTCGTTCGGCGCCGGCCCCCACCGCTGCCCGGCGCCGCGCCTCGGCCGGGTCATCGCGCGGATCGCGGTCGCCGAGCTGCTGCAGCGCCTGCAGGTCACGCTGGTCGGCGACCCGGACCAGGTCGAGTGGGCGACCAGCCCGTGGATGCGTTTCCCGGCACGGCTGCCGGTGACCTTCCCGTCCCCGAGCGAACAGCCGCCGCACGGCACCTGGCCCGCGGATCCCGACGACGCCGACGACGGCTACGCCGTCGGGCCGCCCGGGTACTGAGCACACGATCAGCCATCGGACTCGTCGCGCAGCGCGAGCGTCACCTCCACCTCGTCGGTCTCCCCGCCGCTCACCACGGTGAGCACCACCGGTTCGTCGGCGGTCCGCTCCCGGACGAAGGCGGTCAGTGACGCGGCGCCGGTGACCGGGTCGTCGCCGATGGCGACGATCACGTCCCCCTCGCCGATGCCCGCGCCCGCGGCCGGCGACCCGTCCACGACGTCCTCGACCCGCGCGCCGCGGCGGGTGATCCCGTCGGCGGTCGCCGTGCCGTCCGAGAGGGAGACCCCCAGGAACGCGTGCTCTGCCTCGCCGTCGTCGATGAGCTGGTCGCTGATGTTCCGGGCGAGCGCGGACGGGATGGCGAATCCCAGCCCGATGGACCCCGACTCGCCGACCGACGTCGTCAGGATCGACGAGTTGATCCCGATCACCTCGCCGGCCGCGTCGAACAGCGGGCCGCCCGAGTTGCCCGGGTTGATCGGCGCGTCCGTCTGGATGGAGTTGCTGACCACCAGGTCGCCGCCGTACTCCGTCGACGCCGTCACGGGCCGGTCCAGCGCAGAGACGATCCCCGTGGTCGCCGTGCCGGACAGGCCCAGAGGGCTGCCGACGGCCAGCACGGGGTCGCCCACTCCGACGGCGTCGGAGTCGCCGAGCGTGGCCGGCGACAGGTCGTCCGGCGCGTCCTGGACCCGCACCACGGCCAGGTCGGTCGTCGCGTCCGCGCCGACCACCTCCCCGTCGAGGATGCGCCCGTCGTGGAGCGTCATCTCCACGTCCTGGGCGCCCTCGACCACGTGGTTGTTGGTCAGCACGTGCCCCTCGTCGTCCAGGACGACGCCGGATCCCCCGGTCCCGCCCTGGGCGCTCCGCGTCTCGATGGACACCACCGAGTCCTCGACCGCCCCGGCGACGGCGTTCCAGTCGGTCCCGCCCACGAAGGCGCTCTGGGCAGGCACGATGTCGCTCTGTTCCTGCCCGACGTCGGCCAGCGACGCGGCGCCGGGGTCGTCGTCGATCAGGCTGACGGCGCCTGCCGCCGCCGCCGCGGACAGGATTGCGGCGATCGCCGCCACGCTCACCATCGGCAACCACGGCGTGCTTCCCGCGGTGGTTCGCGCAGTGGTTCGGTCCGGTTCGTCGATCATGACGGTCCTCCTCAGCCTCGGTCCTGATGGGTGGTCGACACCGCGGGCTTGCGCGGGCCCCTGGCCCCCTTGACGGTGCCCAGCCGGCCCGCGGTGATCCCGAGCACCTCGTCGGCGACCGCGGTCACCCGGCGCGAGTGGGTGACGACGATGACGCACCGGCCCTCGTCGTGCGCGAGGCCCGTCAGGATGCGCAGGATCTCGTCCTCGGTCGCCTGGTCGAGGTTTCCGGTGGGCTCGTCGGCGATGATGATGCGCGGATCGTGCGACAGGGCGCGGGCGATCCCGACGCGCTGCTGCTCACCGCCGGACAGCTTGAGCACCGGCCGCCCGGCGGTCTCCCGGTCGATGCCGACCCGGGCGAGCAGCTCGTAGGCGTGCTCCTTCTTGTGCTTCACGCGGCTGCCGGAGATGTTCATGGACAGGACGATGTTCTGCACGGCGGTCGCGGTGGTGAGCAGGTTGAAGCCCTGGAAGATCACGCCGATACGCCTGGCGCGGTACGCGTCCCGGTCGAGGGTCCGCAGGTCCTCGCCGTCGTGCAGGATCTGCCCGCCGCCCGCAACGTCCAGGCCGGCGATCAGGGACAAGAGGGTCGACTTCCCCGACCCGGACTTCCCGACGACGGTGTAGACCTTGCCCGGCTCGAACGCCGCGCTGATGCCGCGTAGCACGTCCTTCTTGGCGCCGTCGTACCGGTAGGTCACGCGGTCGAGGGTGAGGGTGCTGGTCACAGGTCAGTTCCTCTCGGAGAGAATCTTGATGGGCTCGTACCGGGTGATCCGGCCCAGGGAGACGAGGCCGGCCAGGGTGGCCAGCCCGAGGGCGACGCCGCCGATCTGCCCGACAGTGCCCGGGGTCAGGGCGACGGCCAGCGCGGACAGCGGCTCGGCGTCCGGGTCAGCCTGGTTCGCGCCGCCCATCGGGCCCATGCGCATGCCCATGCCGCCCCCGGAGCCTTGCTCCTCCGCCGCCGCGGTGGCTTCCTCGGCCGCCTGGATCTGGTCCGCCAGGAGCATGTCGGTCACAGGCTGCGCCACGAGCGAGCCGACGCCGAGCCCGAGCAGCAGGCACGCGGCGGTGACCGCCAGGATCTCGGACCACAGGCCGACGCCCACCGCGGACTTCTTCATGCCCATGGCCCGCAGCACGCCGATCTCGTACTTGCGCTCCCGGATCGCTATCGAGCTGAGCAGGGCGATGATCACCCCGCCGAACACCAGCACCACGATCATGAAGGTGACCGACACCGACTTCAGGCCCTCGACGGGGCCCACTATCGCGTTGTAGGTCGCCGAGTCCGTCGTGACGTCGAAGACGTCGGGCAGCCCCTCGGCCCGCACCTCCTGCGTGAACGCCTCCAGCAGGTCCGGGTCCTGGAGGTAGAAGGTGGCGGCGACCTGCATGCCCTGCATCCCGGACACGTAGTTCTCCAGCACCGTGTCGTACGTGGTGAGGATCTCGTTGCGGCGGTTGGTGAAGGCGTTCTGCTGCGGCGAGGTGCCGTACTCGTCGGTCAGGTCGTCGTAGGTGCCCACCACGGTGACCTCGTACTCGATGGGCTCGAGGGAGCCTTCGTCGACGTTCCGCAGCTCGCCGTCCAGGTGGATGGTGTCGCCGACGGCCAGGTCGTTCAGCTCGGCCAGCTCGGTGCTGACCAGCGCCTCGCCGTCGGCGTCGGGCAGCTCGCCGTCGGCCAGGGCGCGCGAGCCGTCGTCGAACTCCGTGAACTTGTCGCCCTGCAGCGACGCTGTGAACGACATGGGCTCGGACTCGAACGTCGACCCGCCGCCCCCGCCCATCGTCATCATCCCGCTGCCGCCGCCCAGGTCGGCCGCCACGGGCGTGAGGTCCTCCGGGACGACGCCCGTCGCGGCGGTGAAGTCGGCGTCGGCCAGGTGCTCGGACTCGCCGAAGGCGAGGTACTGGTCCGCGTCGATGGTCGGCATGGTCATCCGGACCATGCCGTCGGTGGACCCCGCCATCGCCTCTTCCCGGACCTTCTCCATGTCCGGGACGAACGTGACCTCGGCGCTGAACCGCTCCTTGTAGTCGTCGATGATGCTGGTCGCCGTGGAGCTGATCATCAGGGCGATGACGCTCGCCGCGATCACCACCAGGATGATCGCGCCCAGCAGCGCGTTGCGGCCCTTGTGCCGCCACACGTTCGCCAGCGCGTTGTGCAGGATGTACATCCGTCGTGCCTTCGCTCGGTCGGTTGGGACACGACGAAGCCTGCACACCGCACGTGAGACGGGCTTAGGCCTTGGTTAAGACCCGGCTGGGAATGTCTCCCGGCGCGGCAGGCGCATCGCGAACGCCGCCCCACCGCCCGGCCGGTTCGCCGCGTGGACGGTGCCGCCGTGCAGCTCGGCGGCCTGAGCGACGATCGCGAGGCCGAGACCGGACCCCTGCCGGGCACGTGCGGCGGCACCCCGGAAGAACCTGTCGAACACCCGGGGCAGCTCGTCCGGCGCCAAGCCGGGGCCGCGGTCCAGCACGTCGAGGTGCAGCCCAGCCCCGTCCGCGGCCAGGGTCACCGTCACGGTCCCGCCCGGGGCGGAGACCTGCACGGCGTTGCGCACCAGATTCGCCATGGCCCGCTCCAGCGTCGCGGGGTGCACGACGGCGGACGCGTCGGGCGGCGTGACCGTCACCTCCACGACGACGTCCGGGGCGATCCGCCGGGTGCGGGCGACGGCGCGGTCCACCAGGGCGGCCAGGTCCGTGAGCCGGGCGGGCTCGGACCCGGCGGCGCCACGGGCGAGCTCGACGATCTCGCCGACGGCGTCGGCCAGCGCGGCCACCTGGGTGTCCAGGTCGACGACGAGCTGGCGCCGGTCCTCTGCGGTCAGGCGCCTGCCGGCGGCAGCTCCCTCGGGCCCGACGCCCGCCGCGGCGCCGCCCGACTCCGCGCGGGCCAGCAGCCCGAGGTCGTTGCGCAGCACGGTCAGCGGGGTGCGCAGCTCGTGCGCGGCGTTCTCCACCAGCTCGCTCTGGCCGCGCCGCGCGTCGTCCAGCCCCGCGAGCAGGGCGTTCACAGCGCCCGCGAGGCGGCCGATCTCGTCCCGCCCACCCCCGCCGACGTCGACCCGCTGCCCCACGTCCCGCGTCCGAGCCACCACCTCGGTGGCGGCGACGAGGCGGTCCACCGGGCGCAGACCGGACCGGGACACCGCCCAGCCGAGCAGGGTCGCCACGACCACGCCGGCCGCCGCCGTCCCGCCCAGCGCCCAGGCCACCCGGTCGAGGGTGTCGCCCATCGAGGTGAGCGGCTGGAAGATCCACACCTGCGCGTCGCCGTCGCCGGTGCGCGCGGAGAGGACGCGATAGGTGGTCCCGTCGGCGGTGACCGTGTCCAGCCGGGAGCTGCCGGACACGGGTGCGGGCGGCAGCCAGTCCAGGTTCCGCAGCGAGTCGTTCAGCGGACCGTAGGTGGCGTCGTCTTGGACCGTCCCGTCCCCCTGGACCACCAGGACGCTCACCGGGTCGCTCTGCACCAGCGAGAAGAGCCGGCGCTGGTACCCCGTGCCCGGCGGTGTCACCGTCGACAGGTCGGCGATGCTCCCGAGGTTCGCGACGCGCTTCGTGAGCTGCGCGTCCACCTCGTCCAGCATCGAGGCCCTGACCTGGAACCACGCGGCCAAGGACGCCACGATGACCGCCGCAGCGACGGCTGCCGCGGCCAGGACGGTCAGGCGCTTCTGCAGGCTCACTCGGAGCCCCGCACCAAGTAGCCGACGCCGCGCATCGTGTGCACCAGCCGCGGCGAGCCGGCCGCCTCCAGCTTGCGGCGCAGGTACCCCACGTACACGTCCAGCGTGTTCGACATGCCGTCCAGGTCCTCGCCCCACACCGAGGAGTAGAGCTGGCTGCGGGTGAGCACCTGGCCGCGGTGCCGCATCAGCGTCTCCAGCAGCGAGAACTCGGTGCGGGTCAGCTCCACCGGCGCGCCGTCGACGGTGACCTGCCACGCGGCGGGGTCCAGCCGGACCGGACCGGCCTCCAGCACCGGCTCGCCCGGCGGGCCCGCCGTCCGGCGCAGCAGCGCCCGCAGCCTCGCCAGCAGCTCGTCGTACGCGAAGGGCTTGGCGAGATAGTCGTCGGCCCCCGCGTCGAGCCCGGCCACCGTGTCCTGGACGGCGTCACGCGCCGTCAGCACGAGCACCGGCGTCCGGTCGCCCTCGGCGCGCAGCGACCGGCACACCCCGAGGCCGTCCAGGCGCGGCATCATCACGTCCAGCACCAGCGCGTCCGGCCGCGCGGACCGCACGACGTCGAGCGCCTCCCGGCCGTCCGACGCGGTCACCACCGTGTACCCCTCGAACCGCAGCGAGCGTGCGACGGACTGCCGCAGGGCGGGCTCGTCGTCGACCAGGAGGATCCTCATCCCGCGATTCTCCGCACGCCACCTAAGAGAACCGTGAGAACACCCTGCTGGCGCTCCCACGCTCCTTGTTGTGGGCGTGATCGTTGCGACTACGCGCCCGTTTTAGGCGCATCGATCACGCCCACAACAAGGGGTTGGTCAGGCGTCCGCGGCGCCCGTCATGATCGCTACCGCCTGCGTCATCGTGTGCGTCTGCGGGGTGATCGTCGCCGCGCGCCTGCCGAGTCGCTGGATGTGAATGCGGTCGGCGATCTCGAAGACGTGCGGCATGTTGTGGCTGATGATGATCACCGGCACGCCCTTGTCCCGCAGGGTGCGCACCAGCTCCAGCACCTGACCCGACTCCCGGACGCCCAGCGCCGCCGTCGGCTCGTCGAGGACGACCACCTTCGAGCCGAACGCTGCCGCCCGCGCGACGGCGACCGCCTGGCGCTGGCCGCCGGACAGGTTCTCGACCGGGACCGTGACGTCCTGCAGGGTCGAGATGCCGAGCTCACGAAGCTCGCGGCGGGCGCGATCGCGCATGCCCGAGCGGTCGGTGATGCGCAGCACGGAGCCGAGCACGCCCTTGCGCCGCACCTCGCGGCCGAGGAACAGGTTCGCCGCGACGTCGAGCGACGGGGCGACCGCGAGCGTCTGGTACACGGTCTCGATGCCCGCGGCGCGTGCGTCCTGCGGCCGCTTGAAGTGCACCGGCTCGCCGTCGACGAGCACCTCGCCCCGGTCCGGGATCTCGGCCCCGGTCAGGCACTTGACGAGGGTGGACTTCCCGGCGCCGTTGTCGCCGATGATCGCGAGCACCTCGCCTCGGTACAGCTCGAGGTCCACGCCGTCGAGCCCGACGACGTGGCCGTAGGTCTTGACGAGCCCACGGGCCTGGAGCACGGGACCGGCGTCCCCTTCTCGGGTGCGGCCGTCCGCCGGGGTGGCGTCGATGGTGGTCATTTGCGCACCTTCCTGATCCACTGGTCGAGCGAGACCGCGACGATCACGAGGACGCCCACGGCAAGGGTCTGGTAGAGCACGTCGAGGCCTGCGAGCGACAGCCCGTTGCGGAACACCCCGACGATCAGCGCTCCGAGCAGGGTCCCCCAGACGGTGCCGCGCCCGCCGAACAGGCTCGTGCCGCCGATGACCACGGCGGTGATCGAGTCGAGGTTCATGTCGACGCCGACGTTGGGGCTCGCGGCATTGGCGCGCCCGATCTGGATCCAGGCCGCGAGCGCGAGGATCGCCCCGGCGGCGAGGTAGACGCTGACGAGCACGCGGTTGACGCTGATGCCGGACAGCCGCGCGGCGTCCCGGTCGTCGCCGACCGCGTAGACGTGCGTGCCCCAGGCGGTGCGCGAGAGCACGAAGGCCACCACGAGGTAGGCGGCGAGCATGAGGATCACGCCCGTGGAGACCCGCACGCCGAAGAGCGGGAACGTAGTGCCCGTCCAGGTCAGCGCGGCGGGCATGTCGCCGCCGCGGACCGTGGCGCCGTGCGAGTACAGCAGCGTGACCGCCAGGTAGATGTTGAGCGTGCCCAGCGTGGCGATGAAGGGCGGCAGCTTGAACCGTGTCACCAGCAGGCCGTTGAGGCCGCCCGCGGCGAGCCCCACGACGAGCCCGACCAGGATCGCGAGCAACGGCGGGACACCCGCGGACGTCGTCACCTGGGCCATGACCATCGAGGCCAGGACCATGGTCGCCCCGACCGAGAGGTCGATGCCCGCCGTGAGGATGACCAGCGTCTGGGCGACCGCGAGGGTGCCCACCACCGCCACCTGCTGCGTGATGAGGGACAGGTTTCCCGGAGCCCAGAAGCGGTCGTTGAGGAAGCCGAAGACGATCACGGAGACGACGAGCACGATCGCCGGGCTGAGCGCCGGGTAGCGGTGCAGCACGCCGCGCGCGCGTTCGAGCGGGGTGCGGCGGTCGAGGAACTCGGCGGCCGGCTCGTGGGCCTGGGTGGACTGGGTGGATGCGCTCATCGTCAGCCCCAGCAGATGTCCGACGCGGCGGTCGAGTCGATGGATTCGACGCCGTCGACGGGGGTGTCCGTGACGAGCTCGACGCCGGTGTCGAAGAAGTCGAGGCCCTCGGTGGTCTCGGGCGCCGTGCCCGACTCGGCCAGCTCGGCGATCGCCTCGACGCCGAGCTCGGCCATCTTCACCGGGTACTGCTGGCTCGTGGCACCGATCACGCCCTGCTTCACGTTGTCGACGCCCGCGCAGCCGCCGTCGACCGAGACCAGGACGACGTCCTTCTCCCGGCCCGCGGCCTCCAGGGCCTGGTACGCGCCGTAGGCGGCGGGTTCGTTGATCGTGTAGACGACGTTGATGTCCGGGTTCTTGGTGAGCAGGTTCTCCATGGCGGTGCGCCCGCCGTCCTCGGCGCCCTGGCTCGCCTCGTTGCCCACGATCTCGTAGTCGCCGCCGCTGTACGTGCCGGTCGGGGCCTCGTCGCCGTTGACGTTCGGGTCGGCCGGGTCGATGCCCATGCCCTCGAGGAACCCCTGGTCGCGGTCGTAGTCGACCGAGACGACCTTGTCGTCGAAGAGGTCGAGCAGCGCGATGGTGGCCTTCTCGCCGTCCAGCTGGGCCGCCGCCCACTGGCCGATGCGCTCGCCGGCCTGGCGGTTGTCGGTCGCGAACGTGATGTCGACGGCGTCGGCCGGGTCGGGCGGGGTGTCGAGGGCGATGACGTACAGGCCCGCGTCGCGCGCCTTCTTGAGCGCGTCCACGACGGACGGACCGTTCGGCGTGATGAGGATGCCGGCGTCGCCGCGGGCGATGGCATTCTCGATCGCCTGGATCTGCGTCTCCTCGTCGCCGTCCGCCTTGCCCGCGGCCATGGTGAGCTCGACGCCGTGGTCGCCGGCGGCGGCCTCCGCGCCGTCCTGCATGGCAACGAAGAACGGGTTGGTGGTCGTCTTGACGATCAGCGAAACACCGACACCGTTGTCAGAGCCGCTGTCACTGCCGCCGCACCCGCTGAGAGCCACTGCCCCCAGTGCGAGTGCGCTGGTCAGAGCCACGTTCCGCCGCAGCCCAGCCGTGTTCATAGCTATCCGGTTCACCGTCGAACTCCTCCGTGGGGGGCTTGCGCCCGACAACGTTGTCAGGTCATTGTCTACTCGAATCTCCAGGTAGGGTCAAGCCAATGGAAGCAAGGAGTGACACGTTCGTGACATCGGTGTCAGACGAATCCTCACCCTCGGCACGTCAGCGACGGCCGACGATGCGCGACGTCGCGCGGCTCGCCGGCGTCGGGATCAAGACGGTCTCGCGGGTGATCAACGGCGAGCCCAACGTCTCGGTCGCGACCGCCGAGCGCGTTCGCCGCGCCGCGGCCGACCTCCTCTACGAACCGGACCTGCACGCCGGCAACCTGCGCCGCGCGGACGGCCGCTCGCGCACGCTCGGCCTGCTGGTGTCCAGCGTCGCCAACCCGTTCGCGGCGCAGGTGCACCGCGCGATCGAACGGGTGGCCAACGCGTACGGGTACGCGGTGCTGGCGGCGAGCCTGGAGGACGATCCCGCCGCCGAGCTGCGGGCGGTCACCGCGCTCTCCCGGCGCAGGGTCGACGGGTTCATCGTCACGCCTGTGCGCGACGACCAGTCCTACCTGCGCGTGCACGTCGACCGGGGCACGCCGCTGGTGTGCGTCGACCGGACGCCGAAAGGCATCGAGACCGACTGCGTGGTGACGGGGAACATCGACGGCGCGCGGGACGCGGTGCGCCACCTCGTCTCGTACGGGCACCGCCGGATCGCCTTCCTCGGCGACCTCGAGCGCATCGAGACGGCGCGCCTGCGGCGGGAGGGTTACCTGACCGAGCTCGCCGCGGCCGGGATCGAGGTGGACCCCGCGCTGATCGTGCTCGGCCTGCACGACGACGCGACCGCCACCGCCGTCGTCCGCACGCTGATCGCGCTGCCCGACCCGCCCACCGCGATCTTCTCCAGCCAGAACCTGATCACCATCGGCACCATCCGGGCCCTGCAACAGCTCGGCCACGAGCACGACATCGCCCTGGTCGGGTTCGACGACCTCGAGACCGGCGACCTCATGAAGCCCGCGATCACGACCGTCGCACAGGATCCGGACCGCATCGGCCGCCTGGCCGCGGAGCGCCTCTTCGCCCACCTCGACGGGGACCCCGGTCCGGCCCGCCAGGTCGTCGTGCCCACGCGCCTCGTCGTCCGCGGATCGGGCGAGATCCCCGGACCCGCCTGACCACGGACCTCGCAGCGCGCCCCATGGCACCCTCCGGACGCGGCCGAGCCCCGCACGCCGAAACGCGCATATTTGTGGGAGGTCTTGTCGTGGCCTGCCAGATCGGCGCGGAGCGGCCGTAGCGTCAGCACCGTGACCGCAAGAACCCGGGCCGCCGCCCTCGCGACCGTGCTGCTCCTGGCCGGCTGCGGCCCGAGCGGGGAGGGCTGGCCGGGCCCGTCGCAGCGCGACTTCCCGCCCGCGCCGCACCAGCAGGTGCCCGCGGCCGCCAGCGCGCCCCGCACCGCCACCGACCCCGTGCCCATCGCGGACCTGGCCCGCTCGGCCTGGCTCCGGGACGCCTCGCAGCGCACCGAGATCCCCGTGCGGGTGCTGGCGGCCTATGCCGGCGCGTCGCTCCGGGTGGCCGAGCTCGAGCCCGAGTGCGGCCTCGGCTGGAACACGCTGGCGGGCATCGGCGCGGTCGAGTCGGTGCACGGCAGCTACCTCGGGGCACGCGCCGAGACCGACGGGACGGTGCGCCCGCCGATCATCGGCATACCGCTGGACGGCAGCGAGGGGGTCATGGAGATCCTCGACACCGACGACGGCACGCTCGACGGCGACCCGGAGTGGGACCGCGCCGTCGGGCCGATGCAGTTCATCCCGACCACGTGGGAGAGCTACGCCCAGGACGGGAACCTCGACGGCCGGGCGGATCCGCACCAGATCGACGACGCCGCCCTGACCGCGGCCCTCTACCTGTGCCGGACCGGTGGCGACGTCACCACCGACGACGGCTGGAAGGCGGCGCTGACCACGTACAACCGCTCGGTCTCCTACGCCCACGAGGTCGCCGAGCTCGCCGAGTCCTACGCCGGCGAGCCCGGCGCGGGCGCCGTCAGCGGCGCCTGACGGATCCTGGCGTCAGGGTGCGGAGGACCGCGACGACACCGTGCTCCTCGATCGTCCCGGTGACCTCGTCCGCGGCGTCGATGACGGCCGCCGGCGCGTGGCCCATCGCAACACCGCGGGCGGCCCAGGTGATCATCTCCAGGTCGTTGACGCCGTCGCCAACGGCCAGGGTCGATCTCTGGCTGACTCCGATCCGCTCGCGGATGCGTTCGAGCGCCGTCGCCTTGCTCAGCCGCTTCGGTGTGACGTCCACCCAGTCGGGGCCGGCGGGGGTCGGCGTGACGCCCAGCCCGCGCAGCGGCTCCAGCAGCTCCCCGACCCCGTCCCCGCGGAGGATGACGCGGGGCGCCGGTTCGGCCCACAGCTCCGTGTCGGGGACCTGGCGCTGCTGCCCGTTGACCAGGCCGGGCTCGAAAGGGCGGTCGACCAGGTAGCCCCAGCCGATCTCCTCGACGCCCACCTGCACGTCGGGCAGGGCGGCACGGGCCAGGCGGATCACCGGTCCGACGTCGAACGAGTGCACCTTCTCGAGCCGGTAGCCGCCGGCAAAGGCATGACCGACGCATGCGACCACGGCCCCGTTCGACGCGACCACCCAGCCCTGGTCGACGCCGAGCTGCCGCGCGACGGGCAGCACACCCACGAGGGACCGGCCCGAGGCGAGCACCACATGGTGTCCCGAGCTCCGCACGTCCCGTACGGCGTCGGCGGTCACGGCCGGGACGGTGACGCCGGCGCCCAGGAGGGTGCCGTCGATGTCGAGAGCGACCAGGGTGGTGGTCCCTGCGTCGTCTGCGGGAAAGCGCGCTGAGGTGGTCTGCGTACGGGGACTGGTCGGGGGCACCGTGCCTGTCGTCTGCGTCATGTACCCCTGACGCACGGCGGGCCGGGATGTCACAGCACTTCGCCGGCCCGATGTTCACCGCGCCTGCGTGAGCTCCTCCGGGAGCAGGACCGCGTCGACGAGCGCGCCGTTGCGCCACACCGTCACCTCGGTGCGCCGCCCGATGGCGTCGCCCACCATGAGGCGCTGCACCTCGGTGGTGGTGACGACCGGGGCGCCGTCGATCGCCACGAGGATGTCGCCGGTGCGAATGCCCGCGAGATCCGCGGGGGATCGCGCGATGACCTGCGCGACCCGGATCCCCGTCCTGGAACCGACCCGGTTCGCGACAGGCTCGGGCAGCACCACCGGCGCCCCGGCGATGCCCAGCCACGCGCGCCGGACCCGGCCGGTGCGCACCAGCTCGTCGATGATCGCCCGGGTCGTCGTGTTGATCGGCACCGCGAGGCCCAGACCGATGCCCGCCACGGCGGTGCTGACGCCGACGAGCCGGCCGCTCGTGTCCGCGAGCGCACCCCCGCTGTTGCCGGGGTTGAGCGCGGCGTCCGTCTGCACGACCTCGTCGATGATCCGCCCGGCGCCGGTCGGCAGCGACCGGCCCAGGGCCGACACGATCCCGGCGGTCACGCTGCCGGCCAGGCCGCGGGGGTTGCCCAGCGCGACGACGAGCTGCCCCACCCGGAGCTTCGCGGCGTCACCGAGGGTGAGCGGGGGCGGGACGTCGTCATCGGCCCGGAGCACCGCGAGGTCCGAGAGCGGGTCGCGCCCGACCACCCGCGCGGCGACCTCCGAGCCGTCGGCAAAGGCGGCCCGCACCTCGGCGGCTGCCTCCACGACGTGCGCGCTCGTGAGCAGCAGGCGATGCCCGGGGATGACCGAGGCGCTCCCCGCCCCGGCTCCCTGGGCCGTCCGCACCGAGACCGCCGCGACCGACGGCAGCACCACGTCGACGACGCGCACGATCGACGCCGAATAGGCGTCCATCGCCTCCTGATCGCTGATCTCGTGATCGCCCATAGGGCCCATCACACACTCGCGACGGCCCGGACGGAACGAGATTCGCCACGGGCAGAGCCGCGGAGGTCAGATCGCTCCCTCCACCTCGCGTTCCCACGCGAGCATGCCGCCCTCGACGGACCGGGCGTCCAGCCCCGCGTCCCGCAGCCGGAGGGCCACACGGGCGGACCGGACGCCGGACTTGCACAGCACGTGCACCGGCCGGCCCGCCGCCCAGGCGGCGACGTCGTCCGTCGCGGCGGCCGCGCCGTCCCCGACGAAGGCACCCGACGGGACTGCCCGCGCGCCCGGCAGGGCGGCGAGCTCGATCTCCCACGGCTCGCGCACGTCCAGCACCGCCGGCTCGGCATCGCCTGCGCGCAGCGCCGCCAGCTCCCGCACCGAGATCACCGCGCCGTCCCGGCCGCGAGCGCCGCCCGGGCCGTCCGCACGGCCCGCGCCACCCGGCCCGTCCGACGGCGGCAGCCCGCAGAACGCCGCGTACGGGTCGGCGTCGCCCGCGCCGGTCAGCAGGGCCGTGACGGGCTCCCGGGCGGGGTCGCGCCGGACGGTGAGGTGCCGCCAGGTGAGGGCCAGCGCGTCGTACGTCGCGAGCCGTCCGAGCAGGGTCTCGCCCGCCCCGGTGATGAGCTTGATCGCCTCGGTCGCCATGACCGAGCCAAGGGTCCCGCACATCGCGCCGAGCACACCGCCCGTCGCGCAGTCCGGCGAGGCCCCGGGCGGCGGCGGGTCCGGGAACACGTCCCGGTAGGTCACGCCGTCGCCCACCGGGGGCGCGCCCCAGAACGTGGCGACCTGCCCGGTGAACCGGTAGATCGCACCCCAGACGCACGGGATGCCCAGCACCTCGGCGGCGTCCGACACGAGGTAGCGGGTCGCGAAGGCGTCGGTCCCGTCGAGCACCAGGTCGTAGCCGGACAGCACGTCGAGCACGTTCGCCGTGGTCAGCCGCTCCCCGTGCTCGACCACCTGGACGTGCGGGTTGACCTCCGCGAGCGCCGCCCGGGCCGACGCCGTCTTGGGCTGCCCCAGGTCCGAGACGCCGTGGACCACCTGGCGCTGCAGGTTCGACACCTCGACGACGTCGTCGTCCACGATCCCCAGGGTGCCCACGCCGGCCGCGGCGAGGTAGAGCAGGGCGGGGCTGCCCAGGCCGCCCGCGCCCACCACGAGCACGCGCGCGCTCGCCAGCCGGCGCTGTCCCTCGGGGCCGATCCCGGGAAGCGCGAGATGCCGGGCGTACCGGGCAAGCTCGTCACGGTCCAGCTCCCGGCCGGGCTCGACCAGCGGCGGCAGCGCGGTCACAGCGCCAGGTCCAGGTTGTCGCCGACGGCCACCAGCCCGTCGACCGGGGACGACGCCAGCGCCCGCTCCCGGCGCGGCGGCCGGCCCGCGTGGGCGGCGTCGTACCCCGCCTCGACGGCGAGCCGCATGGCGCGGGCCATGCGCACCGGGTCGGCGGCGCGCGTCACGGCGGTGGCGAGCAGGACCCCGTCGCACCCGAGCTCCATCGCGAGTGCGGCGTCGGAGGCCGTGCCGATGCCCGCGTCCAGGATCACCGGGACCGACGCCGCGGCGGCTATCGCCTCGATGTTGCGCGGGTTGGCGATGCCGAGCCCCGAGCCGATCGGTGATCCGAGCGGCATGACGGCCGCGCAGCCCACGTCCTCCAGCCGGCGCGCGACGATCGGGTCGTCGTTGGTGTACGGCAGCACGGTGAAGCCGTCGTCGACCAGGGTCCTGGCCGCCTCGACCAGGCCGATCGTGTCGGGCAGGAGGGTCACGTCGTCGGCGATGACCTCCAGCTTGACCCAGTCGGTCTCGCAGGCCTCCCGGGCGAGCTGCGCGGTGAGCACCGCCTCGCGCACGGAGAAGCAGCCCGCGGTGTTGGGCAGGGCGCGGATGCCGAGGCGTTCGAGCAGTCCCCAGACGGACGGGTCCCCGGCGCGGGCCGGGTCGTCCGACGGCCGGGGCCGGGACACGCGCCGCATGGCGACGGTGGTCAGCTCGGTGCCGGATGCGACGAGCGCATCCTCCAGGGCGAGCAGGCTCGCCGCTCCCCCGGTGCCCATGACCAGGCGCGATCCCAGCGGCGTGCCCGCGATGGTGAGCGGTGTGTCGTCCATGGTCAGCCTCCCTGCACAGCGGTGACGACCTCGACACGATCGCCGGGCCGGACGGTCGTGGTGCCCCATGCCCCGCGCGGCACCACGGCGTCGTCGAGCGCGACGGCGACACCCTGCGGCGCGCCGTCGACCACCAGTCCGGGCAGCAGCCGGGCCACCAGGTCGGTGACGGGCAGCGGGGCTTCGAGCCAGTACGGCTCGCCGTTGACGACGGCGGCACCCGGCGCCTCGGGGACCGGCGCTCCGGGAGTGCCGGGCGTGGACGGTACTGCGGTCATGCTGTGCCTCCTCGAGTCGTGCTGCGTGCGTCGGCGAACCCGCTGTCCGCCGCGGCGAATCTGCGCGGGTCCGCGAACCGGGTGGCGACCTCGGAGGCGGCCGCCGCCTCTGGACCCTCCGGTGCCGCGCCCAGGGCCTGGTCGACGGCGGCCGCCGTCAGCGGCGTGAGCAGGATGCCGTTGCGGTGGTGCCCGGTGGCCAGGAACAGGCCGTCGGCCGCCCAGCCCACCAGCGGCGCGTTGTCGGGACTGCCGGGCCGGGAACGCGTGACGGTCTCCAGCAGCACGGCGTCGTCGAGCTCGGGCAGCAGGGCGCGGACGTCGCGCAGCAGCGCGAAGACGTCGCCCGCCCGGGTCAGGTGGTCGTCCTCACGCTCGTCCGACGTCGCGCCCACGACCAGCTCGCGCCGCCCGTCCGGCCGTACCGGGCGGGGCACCACGTAGACGGGGCGGCCCTGCACCATGCCGCGCACCACCACCGCGGGCGCACGGTCGACGTTGGCGTCCAGGCGCAGCGTCGTGCCGGGCACCGGGCGGGTCGGGGCTCCCGCGAACAGGGAGCCGCTCGCGTGCCCGGCGGCCAGGACCACGGCGCCCGCCGCGTACGCGGTGCCCGAGTCGTCGAGCGCACCCACCACCGCGCCGTCCGCCCAGTTCAGCGAGACCGCGGCGCGAGGCACGAGGGTCCCGCGCGCCGCGACCACGGAGGCCAGCGCCGCCTGCGCCGCACGCGGGTCCGCCCGGTGGTCGCCCGGGACCCACGCCGCACCGGCCACGCGCGGCCCGACGCCGGGCACGCGCCGCCGCGCGTCCTCGGGCGAGATCTCCGCGGAGCCGAGGTCCCACTCGTGGTGCAGGGCGAGCAGCCGGCGCAGCTCGACCAGGTCGTCGCGGTCGTAGGCGAGGGCGAGCGTGCCTGCGGTCTCCAGGCCTACCGCGCCCGGCGGCAGGCCCGCTGCCCGTTCGAGCGACTCGGCGAATTCCGGCCAGAGCGCGAGCGAGGCGGTGCCCAGCCGCGCCTGCCCCTGTTCGCCGAAACCCGCCTCCATGACGGGCGCGAGCATGCCGCCGGCGGCATGGGTGGCGCCGTCGCCGGGCGACGGATCCAGCACGACGACGCTCGCCCCGGCCTCCAGCGCACGCCAGGCCGCGGTCAGGCCGATGATGCCCCCGCCGATGACGAGGACGTCGCACACATGACTGCTCACAGCTGAAGCTCCCTTCGCTGGCATGACCCAGATCAGGTTCGACGGTCGGCGCCCCGCGCCCTCTCAGCCCCGTCCGGGGCTCCCGTGCACGCCACCACCCTAACCCCGGCCGAGGGGCTCCCGGACAGGCTGCCCGGCACACGGCCGGGACCAGGTCAGAGGTGGCTTCGACTTACACTCGCGCTCGTGGATCCCCGTAACCGGCTCGCCGACGCCCGCCTCTACCTGTGCACCGACGCCCGTCAGGACACCGGCGACCTCGAACCCTTCCTGCACGCCGCGCTGGAGGGCGGTGTCGACGTCGTGCAGCTGCGGGACAAGACCCTGGACGCGGCCCGGGAGGTCGAGCTGCACGCTCTCGTCGCCCGGGTGGCCGCCGAGCACGGCGCACTGTGGGCGGTCAACGACCGGGCCGACATCGCGCGGCTCACCGGCGCGCCGGTGGTGCACATGGGCCAGGGCGACCTGCCGCCGGACGCGGTGCGCGACCTGCTGGGCGACGGCCCCGTGCTGGGCCGCTCCACCCACTCCCTCGACCAGGCGCTGACCGCCGAGAGCGACCAGCGCGTCGACTACTTCTGTGTCGGGCCGGTGTGGGCCACGCCGACCAAGCCGGGCCGCCCCGCCGTCGGCCTGGACCTGGTGCGCGACGTCGCCGCCCGGAACCCGGCCGCGCCCTGGTTCGCCATCGGCGGGGTCGACGCGGCGCGCCTCGACCAGGTGCTCGACGCCGGGGCGCGTCGCGTCGTCGTCGTGCGCGCCATCACGCGGGCGGACGACCCGCGGGCCGCGGCCGCCGAGCTGCGCCGCCGGGTCACGAGCGCGGACGGGTAGGCCCGGCCCGTCCACGGGTCTCAGGCGCGGCCGCTGTCCGTGCCGCGGGTGCGCTGGTAGTGGCGCCGGGCCTTGAACCGGTTGCCGCAGAGCGCCATCGAGCACCACCGGGCGGTGTTCGCGTTGCTGCGGTCGTGGAGAAAGCGGCAGCACTCGGGGTTCGCGCAGGGCCGAAGGCGGCCCGGCGCACGTTCGCCGATCGCCGCCCAGGCGAGCAGGGCCCGCGCCGCGAGCGTCTCGTCCGCGGGCGTCCGCAGCTCCCAGCCGACGGCGCCGTCGCGCAGCCTCGGACGCAGGGCGATCCGCTCGACGTACTCCGCGAGCGTCTGTGCGTCGGCCGCCCCACGGACGACGTCCTGGATAGCGGCGCGCACCCGCCGCAGGGTCGCGACCTCGCCGGCGCTGCCCGCCCCGCCCCGCGCCGCCGCCCAGGCCCGGCCTGCGGCGAGGTCGGCGAGCTCGTCGGTGTGCTCGCCGTCGACGACGGGTGTCGTGTTCAGCAGGTCGAGCAGCAGGTCCTCGTCCTCCCGCGTCGCCACGTCCATCCCTAACCTCCTCAGTTGGCGTTGACAGGTTAGCATCTGCAGTGCTCTCATAACCACATCACGCCTATCGAGAGGGTTATCATCATGGTTGCCGTCCAGCACAGGTTCGCCGACGTCGACGGGCACAGGATCTTCTACCGCGAGGCCGGTCCCGCCGACGCCCCGACAGTCGTGCTGCTGCACGGCTACCCGACCAGCTCGCACATGTTCCGCGCGCTCATCCCCAAGCTCGCCGAGGAGTACCACGTGGTCGCGCCGGACCATCTCGGGTTCGGGCTGTCCGACGCGCCCGGCGTCGACGAGTTCGCCTACAGCTTCGACGCGCTCACCCGGATCACCTCCGGGCTGCTGTCCGGCCTCGGCATCGCCAGGTACGCGATCTACGTCCAGGACTACGGCGCCCCGATCGGCTGGCGGCTCGCACTGGCGAACCCGTCCGCGATCACGGCGATCATCAGCCAGAACGGCAACGCGTACGACGAGGGCTTCGTCGAGAGCTTCTGGACGGATGTATGGGCCTACGCGGCCGACCAGAACGAGCAGACCGAGCCCGCCGCACGCTTCGCACTGACGCGTGAGGCGATCCGCTGGCAGTATCTCCACGGCGTCTCCGAGCCCACCCTGGTCGACCCCGACACGTGGGAGCACGACCTCGCCCTTGTCTCACGCCCGGGCAACGACCTGGTCCAGCTCAGCCTCTTCCGCGACTACGCGACCAACCCGCCCCTGTATCCCGCGGTGCACGAGTACTTCCGCTCCTCCCAGGTGCCGCTGCTGGCCGTCTGGGGCGAACGCGACGAGATCTTCGGGCCCGACGGCGCCAAGGCGTTCGCCAGGGACCTCCCCGACGCCCGGATCGAGCTGCTGCCTGGCGGTCACTTCCTCCTGGAGTCGCACCTCGACGAGGCCGCCGCGATCATCCGCGACTTCCTCGCCTCAGCCCTCACCCGATGACGCGACGGCGCACCCGGACCGCCAGCACCGCGAGGCTCACGAGGGTTCCCCACAGCGCGAGACCCTGAACCCACGGGCCGAGCACCGTCCCCGCGGTGCGGCCGTCGCGCAGCTCGACGTCGGCGGTCATGAGCCCGGCCTCGTCGAACGGGAGGGTCTGCCGCATGCCGCCGTCCGGGGCGAATACCTGGCTGGTGCCCGTGGTGGAGAGGTTGACGACGCTGCGGCCGGTCTCGATCGCGCGCATGCGGGCGATCTCCCGCTGCTGCAGGTTCTCGTCGGTGCCCCGGAAGTCGGCGTTGTTCGTCTGGAACATGAACAACTGCGCGCCGTCGTCCACGCCTTCCTGGATGACGTCGTCGAACGCCACGTCGAAGCAGATCGCCAGGCCCGCCCGCGCCGGGCCGAGGTCGAACACGGGCGAGTCGTCGCCCGGCGTGTACTCGCGCCCCAGCAGATTGACGAGGTCAGGGACGATCGCGCCGTACAGCCACCGGTCGGGGATGTACTCACCGAACGGGACGGGGTGTCGTTTCGCGTGCGTCGCCGCGGCGCCGTCCTCCGTCCAGAGGAACGAGGTGTTGTAGACCCGGTCCCCGACCGCGGACGCCGAGTTCAGGACGATCGGCGCACCGTACGAGGCGGCGGCCGCCGAGAGCGTCCGCGCGGTGGCCGGTTCCGCGGCGGGATCGCTGTCGACACCGCCCTCGGGCCACACCACCACGTCGACCCGCTCGCTCTCCAGCGGCGTGGAGGCGGCCAGCTGTGAGCGCAGCACCTCCCGCGGCGCCCGCTCGTCCGCGTAGGCCGCCGGTCCGTTGCCCTGCACGGCGCCTACCCGGAGAGTGCCGGCGTCGGCGGTCGGGAACTGGGGAACCACCGTCATGAGCACGGCGAGCAGGGCAACGGGCACCGCGCCCACCCACTGGGCCGCCGGGCGGGCACGGCCGTCGTCGTCCCTCGTGCGGCGGGCCGCCCACCGGACGGCCTCGACGGCTCCGGCACACAGCGCGACCATGAGGAACCCGAGACCGGACACGCCCAGCCACGACGCGACGGGGGCGATCGGGCTCTCCGACTGGCTCATCCCGAGCCGCCCCCAGGGGAACCCGCCGTAGGGCCAGGAGCCCAGGACGAGCTCGCGCGCCACCCACGCCCCGGCCACGAGCCCGGGGAGCAGCACGAGTCGCGCGCCCGCGGTGTCGCGCCAGCGCGGCAGCCACCGGTAGGCGAGCGTGATGAGGGGCGAGAAGACGGCGAGGAGCAGCGTCTCGGCGGAGGCCAGCGCCACCCACGGCACCCATCCGAGGGGGTCGTCGCCGAGGAACTGCGAGGACCACGACACGTGCGGGAAGTAGAACGCGGCGCCGAACGCCGCTCCGACGAGCATGCTGCCCCACACACTCCTCCCGACGAGAGAGACCAGGGCGAGCGGCACCGCGACGAACGCGAGCGGCCACCAGCCGAGCGAGGGGAAGGCCGCGTCGAGCGCGAACCCGCCGGCAAGCGCGAGGGCGAGTGCCGCCCACACCGGCACGAGCGGGCGCTCCACGTGCGCGCCCGGACGTGCCGGTGGGGAGAACCGCGTGTTGACCAAGAGCTTTTCGCCTTCACGGTGAGAGCGGAGGAGGACGCTGGGAGCGGCGACGCCGTCGAGGACGCGGGATCCAGTATGGTCCCCCGCCGCTGCTCAGCGCGTCGGCCGCCACGGGCCGAAGGGCGCGCCCGGTTCCTGGTCGCGGGTCCACCACGATGCCCGCCACAGGGCGCCGCCGTAGGTCACCTCGTCACCCGTGGTGTAGGCGGTGGCAGCGTCCCAGGCGGGCACGACCGGCGCCTCGGGCACCGTGAACGTGCTGACGGCGCTGCGGGTCGTGTGGCTCGCACCGTCGCTGAGCTCGACGTACCACTCGTACGAGGTACCGCCCTCGATGCCCTCCAGCACCGCCGAGACCGGCTCCGCCCCCACGGCCGTGCGCACGTCCCCGACCTGCTGCCGCGCGCCCGCCGCGACCGTGAGCGACTCGGCGGCCAGGGTCCGGGTGGTCGTGCCGCCCAGGTCGATCTCCAGCGCGAAGTTCTCGGTGTCCGCGCCGTGGAAACCAGGGATCGCGCCGGCGGGCACCTGGTGATGCCAGTTCCCGTCGGACGTCGCCTTGCCGAGCAGCGGCGACCACGTGTTGAAGTAGATCAGGTCGTTCTCGGCGTCCACGCTGATGTGCTTGAGGTACTCCTGCCCGCCGTAGACCCGCGACTGGTAGTCGGTCAGCACGCCGTAGGCACGGTTCCCGCCCGCCGTCTCCCGCGAGGCGACGCCGGTCCCGGCGATGTGCCCGCCCAGCACGAGCTCGACGTTCGGATAGGGGTCGACGAGCGCCCGGGTCACGTTGTCGTTCGACCAGCCGTTCACGCCCTGGTTGACGGAGTTGTGGTTGGCGAGGATCACCGTGTGGTCCGGGTGGGACTCGATGACCTCCTTGGCCCAGGCCAGGCCGGGATCGCCGGCGTTGTCGGCGGAGAAGAACCCGACGGTGAGCAGCATGAGCTTCGCGCCCTCGATCTCGGCCGTGTAGTAGTAGTTGTCGATGTTGTCGCTGCCGCCGAACCGCCAGGGGCTGCCGGCGAGGCTCTGCTCGAACCGCTCCATCGGAAAGTACTTCGGCAGCATGACCCGGCCGTTGCGCGCGTCCGAGTAGTCGTGGTTGCCCCACGAGATCATGTAGGGCAGCCCGGCGTCCTCCAGCGCCCGCGCCGACGGCTCGGCGTTGACCCACTGGTACTCCTGTGAGAGGTACTCGCGGTTGACCCAGTCACCGGCCTGGAGCACCAGCTCGGTCTTGCGCTCCTTCGCCACGTCGGCGACGTACTCGAACTGGTGCGTCATGTGGTCGGGCGTCGCCTGGGCGTAGAGCTGGGTGTCCGGCACGTGGTCGAACGCCCAGTCGTACCGGTCGGCGGACGGCAGCGCCTCGATGTCGCCGTCCTCCGGTAGCGCCGTGAGGCCGCGCCACACCAGCAGGTGCAGCTTCCCGGAGTCGACGGCGTTCTCGCCGGCCCGGGCCGTCACGTCCAGCTCGACCGCCGCGCCGTCCGGGTCGGCGCCGGAGTCCTTGAGCAGCCACTCCCCGGCCGCGTGGTCGTACACGTACGCCGAGACGGTGCGGTCGTCACCGGTCCCCGTCCAGGTCAGGTGCAGCTCGTCCTGCGCGGCCTGCTCGCCGGTCAGCGAGACCTCATACACCTGGTACGGGTTCTCGTTCTCGCCCACGGTGGTCGGCAGCAGACCGTCGGTGACGGTTCCGCTGTCCGGCGTCAGTGCGTCGGGCAGCCGGTCCGGGGTGGACCCGGCCCGCACCACCACGTTCGACTCGTCCAGCTCGATGGTGGGACCCGCGTAGAACGTGGCCTCGACCCGCTCCCGGTCGTCCGTGCGCGGGGTCGCGGTGAGCGTCACGTCCCCGCCCGCCGACGCCGCGTCGTCGCTCACCTCCGGCGCGGACGGCGCCACCGTGTCCTCGACGGTCACCGGCACCTCGACCGGCTCGGCCGTGTCGTGGCCCGTCCTCCCCGGAGCCGGCCTGCCGACGGCGGTCGCACCGAACGTCAGGGGCTGCTCGCCCGTCGCGTTCACGGGCACGTCCACGGTGAACGACCCGGCGTCGACGACCTCGGAGAAGACCTTCTCGCCCGCCACCTCGGCGGTGAGCCTGGCCCGCCGGCTGACCGTTCCGGTCACCTCGGCCAGGCCCGCCTCCAGCGTGCTGCCCGCATGCGGCGTGCCCACCAGGAGCGCGAGCCGCTCGTCGGCGCGGTCGACCCGCTCACCGAACGTCACGGCGTCACCGAACAGGTTCGCGTACCGGAAGGCCTCGAGGTCCGGCGTGAACGCCACGCCCGCTATCTGCACCTCGTCGATCAGCCCGCGGAACGGGGAGCTCAGGGTGCCGTCGTTCGTGAAGTAGTCGCCGATGGTGGTCTGCACGTCCGGGTCGGCGAACGTGCTGCGGTACTCGACCATCTGGCTGTGCACCTCGCGGCCGTCGACGAACACCGAGTAGGTCATGCCGTCGTAGGTCTGGGTGACCAGATGGGGCTCGCCGTCGGCCGGGAAGCCGAACCGGTGGCTCAGGTCCACGTTCCCGAACTCGAAGCTGTTGCCCGCCAGGCGCGTGCCCACCTGCCGGTCGTCGCGCCGCACGCCCTGCCAGAAGGTGAGCTGGCCGTCGCCCGTCGTGCTCTCCTTGGCGATCACGGGAGCGGCCGAGCCCAACCCGGCCAGGTCGTCCTCGGTCAGGGAGTACACGCCGCTGATCGAGATGCGGTCGTATCCGCCGCCGACGTCGCCCGGGTACTGCAGGCGCGAGCCGGCGAACCGCGCCTGCCCCGTGCCCCGCTCGGACGCCTCCGCCGTCAGATCGTCGCCCACGACCAAGCCGGTCTGCCGGCCGGTCGAGTCGGTGCGGTCGTCGCCGGAGGCGGCGTCGCTGCCGAAATGCTCCACCAGGGAGTACTGCTCGCCCCACACCGCGGTCGGGTCGTTGGCCGCCGCACCACCGCCGAAGTAGGCCCACACCGGCCGGGCCCCGCCGGCGGGCAGGCTCGGTACCCGCACCCACACGGCGGACGTCCCGCCCGGCGCCCAGGTCTCCACCTCGAAGGGCAGCGGCGCGCCGTCTGCCCCGAAGAACGACAGCTCGTCCCGGCCGACGTCAGGCGTGCCCGGGATGCGGAGCTGGACGGGAGTGCCCATCAGGTCCGAGCCGGTGTCGTTGCGGACGGTGATCGCCTGGCGCGCCGTGGCGGAGGCGTCGGCCCAGGCCATGACCTTGCCGTTCGTGGAGACCAGGCCGCCCAGCTCGCGCAGGCGCCGCTCGGCGTCGGTCAGGCGGCCCAGGTCCAGCGCACCCCGCTGGGCCTCGGTCAGGCCGTCGACGGCGGTGCGCACCTCGGCGACCCGCTCGGCGTCTTCCGGCGTGACCTCATCGGCGTCCGGCAGCCCCCCGACCAGCTCCGCGACCGGGGACACCGCCCGGTCGATGCCGAAGCCCTCGAACAGGCGCGGCACGCCGCGCTCGCGGATGTCGTAGACGTTCACGGTGAGGCGATCGGCCGTGACGTCGACGGCGGTGAAGTTCTCGCCCGCCTGCTCACCGGTGCGGTCGAACAGCCGCAGGTAGGCCTCCAGGTCCAGGTCGGCGGACTCCTTGGCCTGCGCGTAGTGCTTCGCGCCCGCGGTGTTGGGCAGGAAGTAGATGGTGCCCTCGGGGTCGAGCGCGTACTCGACGCGCTTGCCGTTCCGGATCTCGGTGATCTTCGTGGTCTCGACCGGCCGGGCGCCCGCGACCCCCTCGGGGTCGGCGGTTAGCACCTTCGACCGGCTCATCACGTGGTCGTGGCCCTGCAGCACGAGGTCGATGCCGAGCTCGTCGATCACCGGCACGAGGGTGCGGCGCATGGCCATCACGTCGCCGTCGTCCAGATGGTTGGCCGTGGTGTAGACGCCCTTGTGCATGGTCAGCACGAGCCACCGGGCACCCGCCGCGCGGGCCGCCTGCGCGTCGGCCCGGAGCCACTCGATCTGCTTCGCCGAGATGCCCTGGTCCCCGCCCTCGTTGGTGTTGAGCACCATGAAGTGCGCGCGGTCGTACGTGTAGGAGTAGTAGGCGCCGGTGGACCGGTCCTGGTCCTGCGGTCCCTCCAGCGTGAAATGGTCCGCGAACGCGTTGGTGTGCCGGTCGTGGTTGCCGGACGCCGGTGCGAGCGTGGTGCCCAGCAGGCTCGGCCGGGCGGAGTCGAGCAGGTCCGCCCAGTCCTGCTCGCGGTCACCGTGCTCGACGACGTCTCCGTTGTGCATGACGAACTCGGCGTCCGGCACGTGCTCGAGCGCCTTGGCCATGGTTTGCGCCGACAGCTCGGCCTCGGCAAGGTTCTGCGACTGCGTGTCGGTCAGGTCGACGAACGTGAACTCCTCGTCGTCACCCGCGGGGGTCACGAACGTGCCGGTGGCGCTCCACACCTGCTCGGCCGCGTCACCGACGCGGTAGTAGTAGGTAGTACCGGGGCGCAGGCCGCGGGCCACGGCGCGGTAGAACGTCTCGCCGTCCTCGCTCGCCTCGCGCTGCGCCTCGACCCGGACGGTCGCCGAGCCCTCCGGGAACTCCCGGTCGGTGCTCAGCACCGCGACGGCGCTCCCGGTGTCCAGGGTGGAGTACCAGGTGAACGCCCGCTGCGTCCCGGGATCGCCGTAGAAGGTAGTCGTGATGCGGTTGGGCGCCTCGTCCGACGAGACGTACTTGGGCACCGGGTGGCCCAGCTCGGCGTCCCAGCTCCACCGCTCCGCGAAGTCCCAACCGAGCGCCTCGTACGTGGCCTGGCGGGCGAGCGCCTCGGGCGCGGTGTCCGTGCCGTGCTGGTTCCTGGTACCCGGGCCGTCGACGGGCTGCCCGCCGATGGTGATCGCGGTGCTCGCCAGGTTGTCCTGCGCGGTCCAGCCGTCGTAACCGGTGTAGCCGACGACGCGGCCGGTGAATCCGTCGATCCTGCCCGTGTAGCCGATGCCGCCGGACAGTGCGACGTTCCCGGTGAAGGAGCTGCCCGCGCTCGGGTTGCCCGGATAGGCCACCACGTGCGCCGCGTCGATGCCGCGGGTACCCGCCGCGCCACCGTCGGCCGACACCATGAGCTCCGCCTCGACGAGGTTGTCGCGGACGGTCGCGCCGTTGTTCGTGTACGCCGCGATGCCCGCGGGCATCTTGTACGCGCTGATGGTGCCGCGCACCCAGTTGTCCGTGACGGACCCGCCGCGCAGCTCGGCGACCAGGCCGGCGACCTTCTCCGCGCGGGCGGCCCGCAGGTCGGCGTCGAGCACGGTGTTACCCGTCAGCGTGGCGTCGGTGGCGACGACGGCGAGGCCTGCCACCAGCCCGGTGCGGTCGCCGCCGTCCGCCGTGACGCCGTCGAGCGTGAGGCCGCGCACCGTGCCGCCAGCGAGCTGACGGACCAGGCCGAGCCGGTCGGCCTCGCCGCCCGCGCTCTCCTGCGGGGCATAGACCAGGCTGCTGATCGCGTGCCCGGCGCCGTCGAGCACCCCCTCGAAGCGGTTGATCCCGCCGAACGGGCCGCGCCCGGCGAAGTCGAGGTCAGCGGTGAGCACGAAGTGCCTGTCGCCCGTGTACCGGGTGTTGCCGGCGTTGAGCTGTGCCGCCAGGAGCTTTAGGTCCTCGGGCGAGCCGATCTCGTAGGGCTGCTCGGCCGTGCCGTTGCCGAACAGGGCGGCCGTGTACTTCGGGACCGGGTGGGCCAGGGCCTCGTCCCAGCGCCAGGCGTTGGTGAAGTCCCAGCCCAGCTCCTCGTACGTGGCCCGCTGCGCGAGCTGCGCGGCCGTGGCGTCCGTGCCGTGCTGGTTCTTGGTACCCGGGCCGTCGACGGTCTGCCCGCCGATGGTGATGGCCGCGTTGGCGAGGTTGTCCTGCGCCGTCCAGCCGTCGTAGCCGGTGAACCCGACCACACGGCCGACGAACCCGTCGACCTTGCCCTCGTAGGCGATAGAACCGTCCAGGGCGACATTGCCGGAGAACGTGCTGCCGTTGGGCGAGCCCGGGTAGCCGACGATCATCCCGGCGTCGTTGCCGCGTGTACCGCCGTCCCCGCCGGGCACGACCATCGTCAGGTCGGCCGAGGCCAGGTTGTGCCGCACCGTGGAGTCCTGGTTGACGTACGCCGCGATGCCGGCGGGCATCTCGGCCGCCGTCAGGGTGCCGGTCACGAGGCTGTCGGCGATGGTGCCGTTGCGCAGCTCGGCGACGATGCCGCCAACCTTCTCGGCGCTGCTCGCCGTCAGGACGGCGTCGGTCACCGTGTTGCCCGTCAGAGTCGCGTCCGTGGCCACGACGGCGACGGCACCGATCCAGCCGCCGGCGCTCGTGCCGGCGTCGGCCCGCACGCCGTCGAGCGTGAGATCGCGGACGGTGCCGCCCTTGAGCTGACGCACCAGGCCCAGGCGATCGGCCTCGCCGCCCGCGGACTGCTCGCGGACCAGCTGGACGTCGCTGATGGTGTGGCCGGCGCCCTCCAGGGTGCCCGTGAAGGTGTTGATGCCCCCGAACGGCTCGCCCCCGAAGTCGACGTCCGCCGTCAGCCGGTAGGCCGCTCCCCCGTAGCCGGCCGGGTCTCCGTTGATGGCATCGGCCACGGTCCGCAGGTCGTCGGCGGAGTCGATCTGATAGGGGTCGCGGGCGGACCCGTCACCCTCGATGTGTGGCAGCGGGTCGACCGCCTGGGCCGCGGGCAGGCCCGCGCCGAACGCGAGGGCGAGACCGAGCGCCGCGGCCACCGGCGCGAGGGCGCGAGTACGGGACAGGACATGGGGAGACATGCGGTGAGTCCATAGGTCAACGTTGAACCAGTCCCACATGTCCGGTTAACCCGGAATGAACATCCGCCCGCCCCGCGGGTTCACGAGACGTTCTGCGGTGCGACCGCCCTTTGCCAGTCACGGCTGAGAACGGTTATCGTTCCCGCCTGTGACCACTTCCCCGGATGACAGCTACCAGGACCTCGGCGAGTTCCACGACCTGTTCATGACGGCACCGTGGGATCGCCTGCGGCCGGCGCTGCGGACGGCGTTCGGCAGCCTTGATCCCGGCGCGACGATCCTCGACCTGGGCGCCGGCACCGGGCTGGGCACCCGCACCCTCGCTGCGGTGACCCGGGCACGGATCGTGGCGATCGAGCCGTCCCGCACGATGCGTGCCGTCCTGACCGCGCGGGTCGCGGACGACGCCGACCTCGCCCACCGCGTGACCGTGCGAGCCGGGCTGCTGCCGGACGCCCTCGACGACGTGCGGTGGCCGGCGGCCGGGTTCGTCTGCGCGCACATGCTCGGCCACCTGTCGGCCGACACGCGGGCCGCTACGTTCGACCGCCTGCGCACGCTGCTGGCGCCGGGCGCCGTCGGCCTGGTGACGGTGGAGCCCGACGGCACCGAGGCCGCGACGGGCACCCTGACCCAGGAGCGGCAGATCGGCGACCTGCGTTACGTCGCCCGCTACCTGCCCCTCCCCGATGGGAACCGGTACGTCAGCGAGTACGAGGTGCGCGACGGTGAGCTCGTGCTGCGCCAGGAGCGGTTCGCCGGGACCTGGGAGCCGCTGACGCTCGACCAGCTCCGCCAGGAGCTCGCCGGGACCGGACTGTCGGCGCGACCGCACGGCGACGGCGCCGCGCTCGTGAGCCTCGAGCCGCACCCATGACCTCGAGGTCGCTCACTCACCCGGCGCACCCCGCGGGTTCGAGCCCCGGCCCGCTCACGCCCGGCCACCTCCGTCGCCGCCTCGTCCGCAGGACCTGGCTGCTGTGTGCAGCGCTGGGGATCGCGGCTTGCGTGCTGGTCGTCGTCTCGGGCGCGGTGGGTTCGGTGGCCGTCAGCCCGGCCCAGGCGGCCCAGCTCGTGGTCGGGCACCTGCTCCCGGGGATGCCGTGGATGTCGGACGGGTCCCTGACGCCGCTGCAGGACCAGGCCGTCTGGCAGTTCCGCCTGCCGCGCGCGCTGCTGGCGGGTCTGGCCGGCGCCGGACTCGCGCTGGCGGGGGCGCTGATGCAGGTCACGGTCCGCAACCCGCTGGCCGAGCCGTACATCCTCGGGGTGTCGTCGGGTGCGAGCGTGGGCGCAGTGCTGGTGATCGTGTTCGGCTCGGCGACGCTCGGCGGGCTGTCGTTGAACGCCGCGGCGTTCGGCGGTGCGCTGGGGGCGTGCGTCTGCGTGGCGCTGCTGGCCCGCAAGGACGGCGCGCTCTCGCCCACGCGGATGATCCTGGCAGGGGTGGCGCTGGGCACGCTGTTCAGCGCCGTCACCAGCTACCTGACGATCTCCACGAGCGCCCAGAACGTGGTCAGCGTGCTGTTCTTCCTGCTGGGCAGCGTGTCGGCGGCGACCATGTCCAGCCTGGTCGGTCCCGCGATCGCGCTCCTCGTGGCCGGTGTGACCGCGCTGCTGCTCGCCCGATCGCTCAACGCGCTCATGACCGGGGACGAGTCGGCCGTGTCGCTCGGGGTTGACGCCACCCGGCTACGCGGCGTGCTCCTGGTGGTGGCATCGCTGCTGACGGGCACCGTGGTCTCGGTGGCGGGCGGGATAGGATTCGTCGGACTCGTCGTGCCGCACGTGGCGCGCATCGCGGTCGGGGCCGACCACCGGCGCATGCTTCCGGTCGCGGTCCTGGGCGGCGCGGCCTTCCTCATGGCCGCCGACCTCCTGGCGCGCACGGTGGCCGCCCCGACCGAGATCCCGCTGGGAATCCTCACCGCGTTCGTGGGCGCCCCGTTCTTCCTGTGGTTGATGCGCCGTGGCGGCGCCGAGCGGGCGGGGTTCGGCCGATGAGGGTCGACTTCGACGACGTCACCGTCCGGCTTGGCGGCCGCGACGTGGTCCAGCACGCGTCGCTGACCATCGAGCCGGGAACCGTGGTCGGCCTGGTCGGACCGAACGGCAGCGGCAAGTCCTCCCTCCTGCGCACGCTCTACCGGGCGGTGCGGCCCCGGCGCGGCAGCGTGCGTGTCGACGGGCAGGACGTCCTGCGCCTGAGCGGACGCCAGGCCGCCCGGGCGGTCGCCGTCATGCTGCAGGACGCGCCGACCGACTTCGACCTGAACGTCGAGGAGACGGTGCTGCTCGGGCGTGCCCCGCACCACACCGCCTTCGGCAGGGACACCCCGACCGACCTCGACGTGGTCGCCGACGTGATGCGCCGCACCGGCGTCACCGACCTGGCCGACCGGATGGTCGCGACCCTGTCCGGCGGACAGCGGCAGCGCGTCCTGCTCGCCCGGGCCCTCGCCCAGCAGAGCCCGGTCCTCGTGCTGGACGAACCGAGCAACCACCTCGACATCAGTCACCAGCACGAGCTCATGACCACCGTGCGCAGCCTGGGCCGCACCGTGATCGCCGCCCTCCACGACCTGAACCTGGCGACCCGGTACTGCGACCGGGTGGTCGTGCTCGACGCCGGCCGGATCTTCGCGGCCGGGCCGCCCGCCAGGGTCCTGACGCCCGAGCTGATCCGCACCACGTTCGACGTCGACGTCCGCGTGCACGGGGACGTCGACGAGCCCGTCTTCGCGTTCCGCCCGCTCCCCGCGGCCGCCGGCCCCACGGTCGACGGCGCAGCCGATACCCGAACAGAAAGCCGCATCCCGACATGAATCTCACCTCGCGATATCGCTCAGTGGCCGCACTCTTCGTCGGCGCCCTGCTCCTGTCCGGGTGCGGGTCGTCGGTGACGCCCGCTCCCGGCGCGTCCGGCTCGGGCCAGGCGGTGACCGTGGAGAACTGCGGACGCCAGGTAGTCGTCGACGGCGCCCCCGCCGCCGCGGTCGGTATGCACCCGGCGCAGACGGAGCTGCTGCTGCGCCTCGGCCTGGCCGACCGGCTCGCCGGGCAGGCGCAGGCCACCGCGCAGAGCCTGCCCGACGACGTGGCTCCGCTGGCCGAAGACATCCCCGTCGTCGGCGACGTCATGCCGCCGAGCCGCGAGGACCTGCTCGCCGTCGAGCCCGACTTCGTGTATTCGCCCACCACCTACGAGTTCACCGCCGAGCAGGGCTTCGCCAGCATCGCGCAGCTCGAGCAGGCCGGGTCGGCGGTGTACGTCGCCACCGGCGGCTGCGTCGACCGGCGCATGGCCGGCGAGGTCACCGACCTGTTCACGGACCTGGAGAACGTCGGCGAGATCTTCGGCGTGCAGGACGAGGCGGCCGACCTCGTCACGCGGAGCCAGGCCGACCTGGACGAGGTGGCCGCCGCGGTCGCGGACGTCGAGCCGCTGCGCGTCGCGCAGGTGTACGTCGAAGGCACCACGCTGCAGGCCATCGGCGCCGGCGTCGAGCACGACATCCTGCGCCGGGCGGGGGCGGAGAACGTTTACGGGCCTGGCGACCCGGCGTTCGCCGACTTCTTCGCCGCGACGATCACCCCGGAGTCGCTGGCCGCCCAGGAGCCCGAGGCGCTGGTGTTCTCCGTCTTCGACGAGGAGCACGAGGCCGCGACGCGCGAGTACCTGACGTCCACGTTCCCGGACATGCCCGCTGTCCGCGAGGAGCGGCTGATCACCGTGTCCAGCGCCGACGTGTTCCCCGGCACGCTGGGCAACATCTCGGTCGTGCGGGAGATCGCCGAGCAGCTCTACCCCGACGCTTTCTGAGCCGGTGGTCCACCGACGCCTGCTCCAGCTCGCCGGGGCCGTGCCGGGGGCGATCCTCGCCCTGGCCGGCCTCGGCGCCGTCCTCTCCGCCCTGCACATCGGATTCGCGATCACCGCGGGGGGCGTCATCGCGACGCTGGTACGGGGCGAGGGCGACCCCCTCCCGGGCCTGGCGGCGCTGGCCGCGATCGCGCTGGTCCGGGGCACACTGACCGGGGTTCGTGAACCCGTCGCCACGCGGTTCGGCGCCGGGGTCCGGATCAGGCTGAGGCGCAGGCTGCTGGCTCGGCTCGGCGCGGTGCCGGTCGCGGAGCGGGACTCGGGACAGGCGGCGGCTACTGTGATCGACGGGGTCGACGGGCTGGACGCCTACTACACCCGCTACCTTCCGCAGCTGGTCGTCGTGCTCGTCGTCCCCGCCGTCGTCGTCGGGCTCGTCTGGACGCGTTCGACGGCGGCCGGCGTCGCGCTCGCGATCGCCACCGCCGTCGCGGTGCTCGCCCCGCGTGCCTGGGACCTCCGGCTCCTGCGCAACGGACGGCGCCGGTGGGAGCGGTTCACCCGGTTGTCGTCGGACTACGTCGAGGCGTTGCAGCAGATCCCGCTCCTGCGTGCCTTCGGCGCGACCGACCGGACCGCCGCCAGGCTCGCAGCCGACGCCGATCAGCTGCGCGGCTCCACCATGGCCCAGCTCCGCCTGTCGCTGGTGGAGACCTTCGTCAGCGGGATGGCCGTGCACGTGGGCACCATCCTCGCGGTGGTCGCTGCCCTCTCGGCGGTGGTCTCCGGGGACACGCGCGCGGCCGGGGCCGTCACCGTGCTGCTGCTGGCTCGGGAGTGCTTCCGGCCGGTGCAGGACCTCGGCACGACGTGGCACGCCGGCTACCTCGGCCTCACCGCCGTCGACGGCCTCGACCAGCTGCTGTCCCGGCGACCGGCCGTCGTCGAAGACGGCACCCGCGCCGCACCCGCCACCACCGGATCGGTGGTGGTGGACGCCGTCACCTACCACCACCCCGGGACCAGCACGGGCCTGCACGGCCTGACCCTGCGGGTGGAACCCGGCGAGACCCTCGCGATCATCGGGCCCTCCGGATCGGGCAAGAGCACGCTCGCCCGCCTGCTCGAACGCGAGATCGACCCCGACGCCGGAGGCGTCCGCATCGACGACGTCGACCTGCGCGACCTCACCCGCCGCGCGCGGAGCCGCAGCGTCGTCGTCGTGCCGCAGGACCCGACCCTGTTCGCCTGGACGGTGCGCGACAACCTGCGCCTCTACCGGCCGGACGCGACCGACGCCGAGATCGAGCGCGTCTGCGAGATCGCCGACGTCCGGCACGTGATCCGTGCCCTGCCCGACGGGTACGACACGGTGCTGGCCGAGAACGGCGAGCAGCTCTCCGGCGGGCAGCGGCAGCGCCTCGCCATCGCCCGGGCGCTGCTGTCACCCGCCCCTGTGCTCGTGCTCGACGAGGTCACCTCCGCGCTCGACCCCGCGACGGAGCGGCGCGTCGTGGACGCCCTCGCCCTTGCCGCACCCGCACGAACGACCCTCCTCATCGCCCACCGGGAGAGCGCCTGCGTGCACGCGGACCGATGGATCGCTCTCCGGGGCGGCCGTCTCGCGGCCGCTGGTGACGGGCCACCATCGGCCCGGGTCCTCTTGTCGGGGGGCACACCGTGAGGGCTGTCCTGCGGCTGCTGCCGGTCATCGCCTCCCGCCGCGGCCTGTTCGTCGAGACCGTGGCGTGGAGCGTCGTGAACCAGGCCGCCGTGCTCACGATCGCCCTCGGCCTTGCGTTCGCCGTCGGCCGCGTGGTCGCGAGCGAGCCCCTCGACCTGCGGGTGACCACGGCGGCGCTGTGCGCGCTCGGCGTCCTGGCCGCCGCGGCGGCGTGGCGCGAGTCGTGGGTCTCGCACGATCTCGCCTACCGCCTGATCGGCGTGCTGCGCGGCCGGGTCTTCGACTCGCTGCGCCGCGCCCTCCCGGCCCGCACCCGCCACCGGCGCACCGGTGACCTGATCACGACGGTCGTCGGCGACATCGAGACGCTCGAATGGCTCTACGCGCATACCGCCGCGCAGACCCTGAGCGCGGTGCTCGTCCTGGCGGTGGGCGGCATGGTCTCCGTGTCCCTCAGCCCGCTGCTGCTGCTCGTCTGGGTGCCGCTGCTGGCCATCGGTGTCGCGACGCCCCTCGTGACCGCTCGCCGCGCACGCCGCGACAGTGCCGCCCTTGCGGCGGGCGCCGCCACGATCCGGTCCGAGCTGCTGGACACCGTCCGCGGGCTACGGGAGCTCACCGGCGCCGACGCCCTCGACGCCCAGCTCGACCGGATCACCGCCGACACCCGCGCGCACGCCCGCACCCAGGTCAGGGAGGCCGCGCGGCTCGGCGGCGAGCGCGCGGTCGCCGACGTGGCCCTCGCCGGTGCGGCCCTCGGCGCGATCGGCATCGTGCTGCTCGGCCGTGACGCCATCGGCCCGGCCGACATCCCGCTGGCGATCACAGTGGCCGTCGCCGGCCTGGGCCCGGCCGCGCAGATCGCCGACCTGCTGCGCAACGCCGGCACCTTGCGCGCGGCCGCCGAGCGCATCGCCGACGTGCTCGCCGCCGCTCCTGCCGTGCGTCCCGCCGCCGTCGGAGAGGCCCTCGCGGGAGGAGAGGCAGCCGCGGTGGCCGACAAGTCGGGCCTCGTCCTCGACGACGTCACCTTCGCCTACGACTCGGGTCGCCCCGTGCTCGACCGGTTCAGCCTGCACGTCCGCCCCGGCCAGGTCGTCGCCCTCACCGGCCCATCCGGCGCGGGCAAGACCACCGCGGCGCGGCTCGCCCTGCGACTGTGGGACCCCGACCAGGGAAGCATTCGCATCGACGGAACCGACCTGCGCGAGCTGCCCGACGCCGAGCTGCGCGCCCTCGTCGCCGTCGTCCCGCAGGCATCCCCGCTGCTGCGCGGGACGATCCGCACCAACATCACGCTCGGCGACCCCGACGCCACCGCGACGATGATCGACCACGCGGCACGCGCTGCCGGGCTGCTCGACCCGGCCAGTGGCCTCCCACTGGGGCTGGAGACACCGGTCGGCGAGCACGGAACCGGCCTCTCCGGGGGTCAGCGCGCCCGAGTCGCCATCGCCCGCGCGCTGCTCCGCGAGCCCCGCGTGCTCGTCCTGGACGAACCGACCGCGTCCCTGGACCCCGACGCCGATACCGCCGTCATGGACTTCCTCGCCCGGGCGACCGACCGCGCCACGCTCCTCATCGCACACCGTCCCGACACCGTCGCCGCAGCTCATGCTCGCATCGCGCTGCACACCACGGCCGGTCGCCACACGTAACGGTGGCCGGCCTCTCCCCGCCGGCAAGCGCGGCCTTGTCCTGGCGCCGCACCGGGTACGACGAAGGCCGCTGATTTGGCGATTCACCAGGTCAGCGGCCTCGACCTCCGAGGATCAGCCGCTCTTGCGGCGGAACATCTTCTGTGGCGGAGGAATTCGCTTGGCGGACCCATGCGGCACACTTTGGTGTCACTTCCTGCTGCCCCTAGAGCCTGCTGGAACCGCGGATTTCTGCGGTTCTTGGCGAGGGCAAGTCAACTGTGGCACGACCTCCCTGTCGTGGGCAACCGTGGGCATTGGTGGGCATTGGTGGGCATTGGTGGGCACCAATCGTGTCATTCGCGTGACACGGGCGGGCAACCGTGACACGGATCGTGACACGTTTCGGAGCCCTGGAGAGTGTCACGTCAGACTGAGGCGCTCGGCCAGGAGGCGGGTGATCTCATGGTCGGCGCCGAGGTGTTCGAGGGCGGTGGCGTGGGCGTCGCGCCAAGTCTTGAGTGCCCTGTCGAGGTCGCCGGCAGCTGCATGGAGGTAGCCAACTGTGTCGTGCCGGTCCAGGGTGCGCGGATCCGTCGGGCTGAACGTTCAGCCGAGAGATGCCAATTTGTCATCGCAAGCTCCACGGCGCGTGGATGCTGACCAACCCTCGGCAGGGCGAGCGCGAGGTTCTCGCGCGTGACGTCACCTCCTGATCGTGCCTCCGGACGTGTCGTCTCGCGTTATCGCAAACATCGGGAGCAGGGTGAAAAACCCCGGAAATTGATGAAACGCTTGATGAAATTTCATCCTTCACCCGGCGCAAGTCACCAAGGACCGGTTGTAGTCGATCTACATGCGCACCCGTGTGCACGCAGCAGAAGGGGACACCACGCGAACCGGATTCTAGGACTTAAGCGGCTGTTCGAACCGGTCCTCGGCTGCTTCCGGGCCCACGGCCCGCCGCCTCGCTTTCTACGTAAGGATCCGATCCGCGCCTGCTGGACACCGTGAAGCAACGCACCGACCGAGGGAGCGACGCGTGAAGGACCAGACGGCGAGACTCATTCCGCCCGTCCCCCATCCGAGCCCGGGCAGGTTGTTGCGCACCGCGTGGGCGGGCGCCGTCGCCACCGTGGCTGCGGGGGGGTTTGCTGTTCGCCACTTCGGGGGCCTCGCCCGTGCCTGACAACGATCGTGATCGTCCGATCCGGTTGTACGGATTGATCCAGAGCGTCACGGTCGGGCAGACCGGGACCGCCGCGCCGGGTGTGACGCTGGGACAGATCGTCGCGGCCCTGGAGCACGCCGAGGCCCAGGCACGGGAGCTGCAACTTGCAAACATGCTGGACTCGTCGGTGCCGAACGCGCTGGTGGAGGTACAGCGCGCCGACCAGCGCCAAGGCCTGTCGCCGCGCGAGAGCCTGCTCGACATGGTCGCGATGTTCGGCGGTTCGACCCTGGGCCATGCCTATCGCCGGATTCCCGCCGCGGCGCTGTGCCCGTTGGAGTTCGCGCCGGGGCGCATGCTGCGTTGTGACGCCGCGGAGCGGCTGACCACGCTCAGCGACGAGTTCGAGCGGGTGTTCGGGTACCCGAGCCCGATCACCGATTCCTACCGGACCTATGCGCAGCAGGTCATCCTGGCCGGCACCAAGCCGCACCTAGCGGCGATCCCGGGCACGTCCAACCATGGCTGGGGTCTGGCGGTGGATCTGGGTCACCCGATCGCGGGCGATAGCTCCGCCGAGTACGCATGGTTGCGGGAGCAGGGTCCGGACTACGGCTGGGACAGCCCGTCGTGGGGGCGATTGGGCGGTATGAAGCCGGAGCCGAGCGACAGCCCGCCCAGCAGAATCCGTCCAAGCCCATCCCCAAGCCGACGCCGAGCGACCCGGCACCGAAGCCGACGGCGCCCACGACCACGCCCGCACCATCACCGACGCCTACCCCTTCGGAGCCCAGCCCGGGGCCCTCGGCTTCCCCGTCCCCAGCACCGTCGGAGCCGTCGCCGAGCTCAATTCCGACACCGGTCCCGAGCCTCTCGCCGATTGCCGCTCCTACGCCGACCCCGACCCCGACGCCGACCCCGAATGGTGACGGCGAGACGCCGTAGGCGCCGACGCCCTCACCCAGGCCATCGGTGTCCAGCCCGACTGATCACAGGCCAGGGTTGTCGCTGCTAGGCCTATGAAGGCAACGAGTCGGCATCCTGGAGTGCCCATCGATTGCTAGTCACGAACGTCCCTAGGAGACGACCGGGTTCGGTCGCCTCCACTGTCCGTAACTTTGAGAGCCGCCCCTTGACCTCAACGCACATTGGACCTGACCCCGTGCGGGACTCGCGACGCTCGCCCTACTTTCGCCTGCCGGTATCACGTCCACGTGGTAGGGCATTACTCGTCACAGCCGTACTGGCGGGTGCCGTCGCACTAACACAGGGCAGCGTGACCTCAGAGCCAGCGTCGGCAGATGTCTCCAGCTGCTCCGAACTGGAAGGCTTCACCAGCTGCGCGGTTGTCACATGGAACAACCCGGCCGGCAACCAGGGTGTGCGGATCCCGCCCGGCGTGACCGAGGTGGACGCCCGCATGTGGGGCGCGGGCGGTGGCGGCGCCTCGACGAACCCCTATGCGAACGCCCGGGGAGGTGGTAGTGGTGCGTTTGTCGCGGGCACCGTGCCTGTCTCGGGAGCCGGTGGGGCCAGGTGGAACGTAACGATCGGATGGGGCGGGTACGCGGCGAGCACACTGCGGCCATTCGGCGGCGGAGGCCCCGGCGGTAGCGCGTCGGAGGGCTCAGCCCCTGGGTCAGCGGGGGGCGGCACGACAGCCCTGTGGAGCGGAGGTCCGTTCGCCTCGGTCCCCATCCTCGTCGCCGGCGCGGGAGGCGGTGGAACCGCCGGCTCTCGTGGTGCGGGAGGTGGCGGTGGTGCTGCGGGAGCGACCGGACAGCCTGGACAGGCCGCTCATGTCTCTCACGCGACGGGAGGTTCACCGACGTCGGGCGGCCAGGCCGGGACCGTACCCGGATGCGCGGTCCAGGCGACTGCCGGGTCGCAGTACGCCGGCGGCGCCGGTGGTTCCGGATTCGAGGCCGGCGGTGGCGGTGGCGGTGGCTGGTTCGGTGGTGGTGGTGGACAGTGCCAGCCCGCGCGAGGGCCGGGAGTGAGCGGCTCCGGTGCCGGAGGTTCGTCGTACATCGCGCCGCAGGTGGCGGACCAGCGCACCGAAGCCGGACAGCCGGGTGCTCCGGCCAGGAGCAGCGCGAAGCCCGGCGGGCACGAAGACCGGGCCTACCGCTACGCACCCGACGTCGGCATCGGTGGCATGACTCGCGGCGCGACACCCGGGGAACCGAATGGCGGCCAGGCGGGTGGCGGCGGCATGCTGGTCCTGCAGTGGAAGATGCCGGCGCCGGAGACCACCACCCCCGCGGAAGGGACACGCGCGGCGGACCCTACGCCAGTGATAGCCGGAGCCGCAGGAGCCGGCAACACGGTGACCGTGACGGACGGCCCGGCCGGCACGACGGTATGCACGGCGACGGCAGCTTCCGACGGGACGTGGAGCTGCACCGCGTCCTCGCTGGCTGACGGCGCGCATGACCTCGTGGCGACCCAGTCCAGCGGCGTCGCCGCAGACGCCTACCCCCCGGGCGATCCGGTCACCTACACCGTCGACACCACCCCTCCAGCAGCGCCGCGCATCACGGGCCCTGCGGCCACAGCCGCCACGGACGCGACAATCCGCGGCGGCGGCGAGGCCGGCAGCCGGGTCACCGTCCGCACGACCTCGGGCAGCGCGGTGTGCGGGCCCCTGCCCGTCCCACCCGACGGCACCTGGAGCTGCTCGCCCGACCCAGAGCTGGTAGCGGGCCGGCACTCGCTCGTGCCTTTCGCCGCCGACGACCTGGGGAACACCGCAACCGGAGCCGAGTACGTCGTCACCGTCGAGCAGCCGCCGGTACCCCCTCCGTCGCCGTCCCCGACGCCCACACTGGTACAGACACCCCCATCGGCGGTCGACGCGCCCTCGGCACCGCCCCCTACGACCGCTCCACGGCCTGCCGCACCGCCCCCCCAGGTGGCAGCGACTGTCGCCCCGTGGGGCTCGCCCCCCGTCGTGGCGCCACGCGCTGCGGCCCCAACGGCGCCGGATACGGCCGATGAGCCGGAGGACGAGGCCGCCGAACCCGAGGCGGATCCACCGGTCGAGACGCCCGAGGAGATGGTGCCCCCCGTCGCTGCCGGTCGGCCGATCTCGTTCGACGTCCAAGACCGTGCTGGTGAGGTTCTGCGCGGCGAGGTCGGGCGGTTCGACGCGACTCTCGGTCCCAATCTGACGCGCGAAACAGTCGCAATGACACTCGCGGGGCGCGTTGACCCAGGCTTCGTATACCGCTCGGTGCAGGTGGTACCCGACGCGCGCTGCGTGATTGCCAGAACCACGTTTTCGTGCCCCATCGTGCTTGAGCCCGGGGCATCGGCGCAGGTGACGATCCGCCTCCTGGTGGACGCGCTCACCGCACCGGACCTCGCCCGCCAGCAGCTCTCCGTCGCCCTCCGCGGGGATGGCACGGATGGTGGCGTGGCCGGCGCGGGCTCCTCGGCCGCAGTGGCGGCCCTCGCCACCAGCGTGACCGTCACGACCCCGGTCGCCGACGACGAACCGACCGACACCGAGGCACTGGCCGCGGCGATCACCGATCAGCCCGGCACGTTCCTCGTCCTGCTCACCCTGCTGCTGTACGCGCTCGCCGCAACCGTCGCCGAGCGACGACGCAGCCGACCCACGGAGGGATCATGACCGAGCTGGTCGAAGAAAAGACCGACGAAGAAACCCGGCCCGAGCCGCCGCGCAAGCGGCGCAACCCCGCGCCGCGCATCCTGGCGGTCATAACAGGTCTGCTCGTCGTCTATTACGTCGTGCTCACCCTGTCGGGCACGCTCAACAGCACGACGGAGGTTTCGATCACTGGCCAACAGGAGGCGGTGGGCGAGGACTACCTGACCCTGCAGATGAAGACGCAGGACGTGGACCTCACCAACCGCGTCATGGAGGCCACCGTGCTGCCGATCCCGCACGGCGAGTTCGTGGGTGAGCGGGCAGGAGAGATGTCGCAGAACCTGCGAATCCAGATCGTCTCCGGCGGCCAGACGACATCCGTGGTCACCTACCCCGGCGAGTCGATTCTCGACCCGACCACCGTGACGCTGGGCCTCGACCGCGGTGACACGTTCTACCCCTGGGACCGGCCGTTCGCGAACTTCCGCGTGAGCGTGCAGAACGACGAGACGGGTACAGATGTACCGTTCGAGCTGGCCATCGAGAACTCCGCCCGGCCCTGGGTCCTCGCAGCGAGCGTAGGTGCGTCCGAGATCCGGGGCGGTGTCACCGCACTGCCAGTGACGCTCGACGGCAATCGAGACCCCTTGAGTGTCACGCTCGTCGTCTTCTACTTGCTGGCGATCCTGCTCACCACCCTCATGGCCGTCGTCACCGTCGGTAGTGCCCTGCTGAAGAAGAAGCTTGAGTTCTCCAATGTCATCTGGCTATCCGCCACGATGCTGTCGTTCCCCGCCCTACGTTCCGCGATGCCCGGCGCACCCCCGATCGGCACCGCGCTCGACTTCACCGTGCTGTTCCCCTGCATCTGCATCGTCGCGGGCATACTCGTGTGGGCCGGAGTGCACCTGCTGTGGCGCGAGTCCAAGCCGCTGCGTTCCCGCGAGCTCGAGGAAGACCCAGAGGGTGAGATGACGAACGAAACGTGACCACCTGCCGCTACCGCCGTCGCAGATCTCGCATGGCAGCGGTTCGATGATGGGATCGCACCAGGTGATCGAATGGAGGATGAGCGCTGAGAGGACACGCCCCGACCCTGCGGGACGTCGCTGACCGAGCGGGTGTCCCGTCGACGACGGTGTCGCGCGTCATCAACCGCAGCGGCTTCGTCAGCGCGGGGGCGCGCGCGGCAATCCAGCAGGCGATCGGCGAGCTCCGCTACGTCCCGTCGGCGTCCGCGCGCGGTCTCGCGTCGCGGCACACGGGGATGGTCGGTCTCTGCCTGCCCGTCGTCGAGGCCGACGCCGACCTGGCGGACTGCCGGTCGTCCGGTCAGGCACCCGGCGCGCCCGGTGGCGAGGCGGCGACCACAGTGGTCGACGCGGAGCCGGTCGCCCTTGTCTCCTGGGGCGGCATGTACTTCGGGGAGGTGGTGCGTGGCGCCGAGTTCGCGGCCTGGAACGCAGGGCTCGCGATCACGGTCGCGCTGGTCCGGTCCCCCGACCTCGAGGCGCGGGTGCTCAACATGGCCGGCCTGGTCGACGGCATGGTCATCGTCAGCGGGACGCTCCCGGACGACGTCTGGAACGTTTGCGACAAGATCTTGGAATCCCTGGACCAGTGGTTCGACCGGGTTCATTGTGTTCTCTCTTTCAGCGGCTACCTGAGCGCGCGCGTGATCTGGGCGCGCCGAATACGCGTGGCTCATGATGGGTGGTCTGCGCAGGTCGCTCGACGGCGCCGCGGTTCTTTCGACTGCGGAGGTGATCAGTCGGGCTGTGCGAGCGTCGCCAGGGTCGTCGCGAACGCGGTCCCGACGATCTGCACGACCAGAGTGCTCAGGATGATGTCCGAGGTGGCCTTGGCGCCCCAGTCGCCGCGCTCGAACTTCTTTCCGCGGTTGTAGACCTCACCGGCCACGCCGAAGGCCCGACCGACATCTTGTTCCTTTATCACCGCTGGACCGGCCGGCCAGGCCCTGGTCTCCCATCGGCACGCGAGTTGATCACCGAGTCAGGCCGTAGTCACCTGAACGAGTAATGGCTCGATAATCCGGGGCACGTGCTCGGCGAGCTCAGGCATGATCCCGACTCGGCATCCTTCACCGTCGCCTCGCGGACGGAACCACTAGGCCGATCGCTCCTGGTCGCGTTCGATCAGGTCGGAACTCTGATCGCCAATCGACAACATGCCGGCGCACCCGATCACCTGTCGACATGCCGGGCGGGTAGTTGCGGCCGGCTGACGACGCCGATCGGTGAGCTTGTGTGAGAGGAAGGCTTCGCGCACGAGGGTGGGTCAGATGCTGGGCATTTGACCCACCTTCTTACGGCGTTGTCAGGCGGCCGCCGGTGTCTGCTGCCCAGCGGTCGGAACCGCTTCGAGCCGCACGGACTTGCGTGCCTCTTCTCGGCCGATCTCGACCATCTCCTGGAGTACCGCCGATACGTCAGGAGCCAGGCGGAGCCGCTCGATGTAGTGCCGTCCCGTGACTCCGGTATCGATCTTGTGGCCGAGCAGGGCGGCCGCCTCGGACGTGCTCCGGTTGCGAGCAACGAAAGTTGCGACCGTGGATCGGAGCAGGTGCGGGTGTACCTCGCCCTTCATCTTCGCCGCCTCGAGTGCCGACCGAAGCTGCCTTCGACAGTTCGACGGTGCCTGACAACGGAGCACCGTTCCGTCGTCGCGGTAGCGGCGCGATGGGAAGACGGGCATCTCAGTGGTGGCTCCCGCGGGCCGGATACTCAGTAGCGATTCGACGGCGAACGGCGGCAGCACGATGACTCGTTCACCGGCCTCTGACTTCGGGAACTCCTGGCGCACGCTGCCCTGCCCCTTGATTCCGGTCATCGTCGCTTCGATTGTGACGGTCAACTTCCCGCCCGGGGAGAGATCCACCTCTCCCCCACCGGAGCGCGAGAGCCTCACCTATCCGGGCTCCCGTACCCAACAAGACGTCGATAACGACTGCCAAGTGAGCACTCCGGGTCGGACCGGGCCGGCCCTCACCCGCCTGGACCCAGCCCCGAACTGCCTTGCGCAACCGGTACACGTGACGGTGATCGCCCGAGGTACAGGCTTCTTGAGCGTCGGCGCCATGGTGCGGCGCATCGGGTTGTCACGGATCGCGTCGTGGATCACCGCCCGGTCCAGCACCATGTTGAGGATGCTGCGCACGCGGACGGCCGTCGTCGTCATGTCGTCCTTCCCTGGCCTCCCGCGCGCAACCAGCGAGTCGATCAAGGATTGGCAGATGCCAGGGGTGAGCTCGTTCAGTCGCCTCTGTCCGAGAGCCGGTATTGCATACTCCCCCAGCGTGTACTCGTACTTGTCGATCGTCTGTGGCCGCATGGGTGGGCGTGGCCAGGTAGACCGCACACGCTTCTCTGCGATCCACTGGCGGCACGCCAAGCCAACCTTCGAGTCGGGCTTGAGATCGTCCGATCCGCGGGCAGCATTGATCTTCTCCGCAGCAGCTCCCTGCGCCTTCAGCCGTGCGGCGTCCTTCGACCGCCCGCCGGCCGTCGCCCACGTCTCGGATCCGTCCAGCAGCCGAACTCGTGTCCTTGCTCGCCAGGACTTGGGCCCCTGCTGCTTCACGAAGATCTCTCCGTGCTCGCCTGGCTCGAGCCGCACCTTTCCCACGGTTCACCACCCCGACCCGGTGGACGGGCGAGATGTCCGGTGGCCGGCTGCGTCCCGCTCGGCGTCGGCTGCGCAACCCTCAAGCCACTCGCGCACGTCCGCGTCAGCGAACAGCAGGTGTCGTCCGACCTTGTAGACCCGCGGGTTGCGCCCGTGCTTGCGCCAGGTGTGCACGGTGGCAGGCGTCGTGCGGAGCACCGTGCAGAGTTCGTCGAGCGTCCACATCGGTGTCCGGTCCAGCGCCTCGCTCTGCTTCGTTCCCATGTGACTCAGGTGAGGCGGCACCGCCAACCACGCCTCGTCTAGGTGGTCACGCATAGGCAGCCGTCGGCAGCCCGATCGTGACAGCAATCGTGACATTCTCATCGCACCGGCCTTCTCTCGGTGCCACATGAGGTACGACAAAGGCCGCTGACCTGGTTGTTCGCCAGATCAGCGGCCTCCACCACCGAGGATCAGCCGCTCTTGCGGCGAAACATCTTCTGCACTGGTCCGGTCGTCTCCGAGCCGTGCACCGCGCCGGTGTTCACGTCGCCTGCGGCAGACCGCCCGCGCGACGCGTTCTTGCGGTCCAGCGCTTCCTTGAACCGCGCCTTCGCGTCCGAGCTCGGCGCTGTCGGCGCCTTGGGCTGTTCAGTGCCCTGGGCCTCTGACTCCTCGGCACTGGGCTTCTCGTCCGTCACACCGATCACCTCCTCCTGTTTCGGGGGTCCCTCGATCGGGTCCGTCGTCCGCCCCAGCCTGCACCACGATTCGCCCTGGTGCCAACGCTTTTCGAAACCTCCAGGAGGTGGGCGCTACGCCTGCGCTGCGGCCCGTTCCGCGCGCTCCGCGCGCAGCGAGGTGATGGCGCTCTCGAAGTCCTCGAGCGAGTCGAACGACTGGTAGACGCTCGCGAACCGGAGGTAGGCCACCTCGTCGAGCTCGCGCAGCGGGCCCAGGATCGCCAGGCCCACCTCGTACGCGTCGATCTCGGCGCTGCCGTTGCTCCGCAGGGTCTCCTCGACGCGCTGGGCGAGGATCGCGAGGTCGTCGTCGCTCACCGGGCGGCCCTGGCAGGCCTTGCGCACACCCGCGGCGACCTTGTCGCGGCTGAAGGGCTCGGTGGCGCCGGAACGCTTGACCACGGACAGGCTGGCCGTCTCGACGGTCGTGAACCGCCGGTTGCAGTTCGGGCACTGCCGCCGGCGCCTGATCGACAGGCCGTCGTCGGAGGTCCGCGAGTCCACCACGCGCGAGTCAGCGTGGCGACAGAACGGGCAGTGCATGCTCACTCCTGCGTGGTCGACCACGGACCGGAGGCCTCCGGTCGCGCCCCGACCGTAAGCGGGCAAACCACCCCCATGCAACATCGCCGCAACATTTGACGGCGAATCGTGGCCTCTTGTCACTCCTTGGGTAGGAGCAACAGCTCCCCGACCCGCACGGCGCCCGACGACATGTTGTTCAGATCCTGGAGCCGCGCGACCGCGTGCCGGACGTCCTCGCCGGGTTCCGCCACCTCCCGGGCGAATCCCCAGAGCGTCTCCCCCGGCTGCACGGCGTGCACCCGGACCTCCGTCGGTTCACCCGGGGAGCTGGCCACAGCAGTCGCCCCCCACGTGGCCATCGGCGCGACCAGGATCATCGCCAGCAGCACGAGCACCACCCGGCCGCGACGCGTGAGCCGCAGGCCGGCCAGGCCGAGCCGGTCGGCGATCGTGCGCGTCCGCGCCGGCTCGTACGTCCGGACCGCGACCGGCCGTGGCACCGGCGCGTACGCCGGCTGGTACGTCGGGGTGTACTGCCGCAGCGGGATCACGTCCCCCATGGCCCCTCCTCGAAGAGTGACTCGAACCTCTGTCCGTCATACACGCGTTCTACGAACGCACGTACCATTGTGTAGCACGAGACACCGTCGATGTCGAGACACGCTCGAACATTCGTTTGAGCCGAGCGGCTTTGTGATCTAGAGTGGGTCACGCAGAGGAGAACATTTGTCGGAACGGGAGGGGCACGGGCATGACGGGACGGGACGGGACCAGCGACACGAGAGCCGTCGACACGGCGCTAGCTGTCGACATGACACGCCCTGGCGTCGCCACGTTGGACGCGGCAGGCGACGAGGCGGTCGCTGACGTGCACGCGATCTCGCCGACAGACCGCCTCACCGAGCGGCAGCGCCTCGTGCTGGACACGATCCGGCAGTCGTTCGAGACGCGCGGATACCCGCCGTCGATGCGCGAGATCGGAGAGGCGGTCGGGCTGGCCAGCCCGTCGAGCGTCAAGCATCAGCTGCAGATGCTCGAGAAGAAGGGCTTCCTGCGTCGCGACCCGAACCGGCCGCGCGCCATGGAGCTCGTGGAGCCGCTGGCCGAGCAGGTCGACAAGCCCACGCGGGGCGAGATCCACTGGCCCGAGCCGCGGCGCAGCGGCCAGGTCCACTGGGGCGGCTCCGTGCCCGACGATGCCAGCACCCCGGCGCCGTCGTACGTGCCGCTCGTCGGCCGCATCGCGGCCGGTGGCCCGATCCTTGCCGAGCAGGTCATCGAGGACGTCTTCCCACTCCCCCGCCAGCTCGTCGGCGACGGCGAGCTGTTCCTGCTCAGGGTCGCGGGCGACTCGATGGTCGACGCCGCGATCTGCGACGGGGACTGGGTGGTGGTGCGCCGGCAGAACGTCGCCGAGCAGGGCGAGATCGTCGCCGCCATGATCGACGGCGAGGCAACGGTCAAGACGTTCAAGCAGACCGACGGGCACGTCTTCCTGCTGCCGCAGAACCCGGCCTATGAACCGATCCCGGGCGACGAGGCACAGGTCCTGGGCCGCGTGGTCGCGGTACTGCGCAGCCTCTAACCCTGCCGCCGAGGTAGAACTGTGGCGAGATAGAACTGTGGCGAGATAGAACTGTGGCGAGATAGAACCGTGGCGGTAGCTGCGCTTCTACTTCGCCAGAGTTCTATCTCGCCACAGTTCTACCTCGGCGGCTCCGGTCAGAAGCCGAAGCGCTTCTGGACCGCCCGCACGCTCTCCGCGGACGCCCGCAGGCCGGCCAGCTCGTCGTCCGACATCGGGACCCGCACGTTGTCGGCGACCCCACGCCGGTCCACGAGGGTCGGCACCGACAGGCACACGTCGCTGATGCCGTGATAGTCGTCCAGCAGCGAGGACACCGGCATGATCCGGCGTTCGTCCTTGAGCACCGCCTCGATGATGCGGGTCGCGGCCAGGCCGACGGCGTAGTTGGTGGCGCCCTTGCCCGCGATGATCCGGTAGGCCGAGTCGACCACTTCGCGGTGCACCTCAGCACGAACCGCGGCGTCGATCGGCGCGCCGCCGTCCACCGGCTCCCAGTCCAGCAGCGGGACGCCGCCGATCGAGGCGGAGCTCCAGAGCGCGATCTCGGAGTCGCCGTGCTCCCCGGCGATGTAGGCGTGCACGTTCCCGACCGCCACCCCGCAGCGCTCAGCCAGCACGACACGCAGCCGGGACGAGTCCAGGACGGTGCCACTGCCGAACAGCTGCTGGCGCGGCAGGCCGGAGATCTTGAGCGCGGCGTACGTGACGACGTCGACCGGGTTGGTCACCATCAGGTAGGTCGCGTGGGGCGCGACGTCGACGAGCCCGGGCATGATCTCGCGCATCAGCCCGATGGTCCCTTCGGCGAGATCGATCCGGGTCTGGCCGGGCTTCTGCTTCGCTCCGGCCGTCACGACGACGACGTCGGCACCCTCGCAGACGGCGACGTCGTCCGAGCCGATGACGTGCGCCTGGGACGTGAACATCAGGCCGTGCCGCAGGTCGAGCACCTCGGCCTCGACCTTGGAGCGGTTGATGTCGTGCAGGGCGATGGTGCGGGCCGAACCCCGCGCGAGCGCGGCGAAGGCCAACGTGGACCCGACCGCCCCGGCACCCACCACGGCGAGCTTGGTGGTCCGGGAGCCGGACGGCTGCGTGACGGGGACGTCCGAGAGGGCTGCCATGCCCCCAGGCTATGCGGGCTGCCGGGCTACGTGTCGAGCCGCGCCAGCGCGGCGCGGACCAGCGCCGAGTCGGTGGTCGGCCAGAAGCCGGGCATCGAACGAGTCAGGAACGACGCGTACCGTGCGGTGGCGAGCCGCGGGTCCAGGACCGCGACCACTCCGCGGTCGTCCATGCTCCGCACCAGGCGTCCGGCCCCCTGCGCGAGCAGTAGCGCCGCGTGCTGCGCGGACACCGCCATGAACCCGTTGCCGCCCGACTGCTCGACGGCACGGGCGCGCGCCGCCTTGACCGGGTCGTCCGGGCGCGGGAACGGGATCCGGTCGATGAGGACCAGCTGGCACGACGGCCCCGGCACGTCGACGCCCTGCCACAGCGACAGGGTGCCGAAGAGGCAGGTGGCCGGGTCGTCGGCGAACTGGCGGACCAGGGTAGGGAGCTGGTCGTCGCCCTGCGCGAGGATCGGGACGTCCAGCCGCTCGCGCATGGCCTCGGCGGCCGCGTTCGCCGCACGCCGCGACGAGAAAAGACCGAGCGTGCGGCCGCCCGCGGCGGTGATCAGCTCGGCGATCTCGTCGAGCTGCGCCTCCGTGGTGGGCTCCCGCCCGGGCGCCGGGAGGTGCCGCGCGACGTACAGGATGCCCTGGCGCGGGTAGTCGAACGGGCTGCCGGCGTCGAGGCCCTGCCACGGCGGGGCGTCCTCGCCCTTCAGCCCGAGCGTGCCGGCCACCGGGTCGAACGTGCCGCCCAGCGCCAGCGTGGCCGAGGTGAAGACGCCGGTGGCCTCGCCCAGCAGGTGGGTGCGGATCAGCCCCGCCACGTGCAGCGGAGCCGCGTGCAGGCGCGTCACGTTGTCGCCGAAGCCGCCCCAGGCGTTGTCCGGGCGCGAGCACCACAGCACGTCGGCGGTCGTGTCCTGCGACGCCATCCGCTCCGCCGTCTCGAACAGCTGGAGCATGGCGCCCTGCGCCATCTTCAGACCCGGGTCGGGCTGCCCGGCCGCCTGGCCCTTGCCGCCGTTCGGATCGGGTTTGAGCGTGCTCAGCACCTCGCGCGCGGCGTCGCGCACCGCGCCCACCGCCGTCCGCAAGGCGTCCGGCAGGCCGTCCGGGAACCGCTCGGCCGGGGCGGTGACCAGCAGCGTCCCGAGGTCCTGCGCGGCCTTGTCCAGGGCGTCGGTGTTGGTGCCGGCGTTCCGGCGGGCCAGCCGCGCCGCGTTCTCCACCGAGGCCATGGACAGGTCCACCGTGGCCGACGACGTCACGCGGTCCGTGAGCTCGTGCGCCTCGTCCACCACGACGACGTCGTGCTCGGGCAGGACACCCGGGCTGCCCGTGGCCGCGATGCCGAGCATCGCGTGGTTGGTGACCACCACGTCCGCGTCCCGGGAAGCGGCTCGCGCCTTGTCCGGGAAGCACTCCGCGAGCATGGGGCACTTGCCGCCCAGGCACTCCATCGCCGTCACGGAGACCTGCCGCCACGCCCGGTCCGGCACACCCGGCACCAGGTCGTCACGGTCGCCCGAGTCGGTCTCCCCCGCCCACTCGTGCAGGCGGCGGACGTGGTCGGCGAGCGTGGCGCCGTCGTCCTTGCGGCGGCCACGAGCACCGCCGGAGACCGGTGTCTCCTCGGTGCGCGGGTGCTCCTCGCCGCCGGGCAGGTCGAAGAGCGAGGGCTCGTCGGCCGGATACCCGCCGCCGATCTTGTGCACGCACAGGTAGTTGTGCCAGCCCTTGAGCAACGCGATGCGCGGCTCGCGCGGGAGCTGCGGTGTCACGGCCTTCGCCACGAGCGGAAGGTCCCGGGTCATGACCTGGCGCTGCAGGGCGAGCGTCGCCGTCGAGATGATGACCTTGCTTCCCGCGGCCACGGCGTGCCGGACGGCGGGGACGAGATAGCCGAGCGACTTTCCGGTACCCGTGCCGGCCTGGACCAGCAGGTGCTCACCCTTCTCGATCGCGTCGCCGACGGCCACGGCCATCCGGTGCTGGCCGTCCCGGCGGCCGCCGCCCAGCTCTCCGACGGCGAGGTCGAGGAGCTCCTCGACGTCGGGGATCCGGTCGGTAGCGGTCGTTTCGGCGGGTGCGTCGGGAAGGCTGGTCACACGCTCGATCCTAGGCCGGACCTCCGACATCCACCCCACCTCATCCACAGGCTCTGCGCCGCCGGGACATGTCAGACGCCCAGGTCACCGGAGTGACCTGGGCGTCTGACATGTCCTGGCGCGGTGCGGGTCAGGACGCTACGGCGACCTGGCGCAGCTCGGTCGCGAGCTGCTCGTCCACGCGGCCACGCAGGTGCGTGCCCGCCGCGACGTGCTCGGTGAGCTCGATGTCGCCGTGCTCGTGCACCCGGTGCACCAGGTCGCCCCGCTCGTACGGGACCACCAGGTCGATCTGGATTCCGGGCCGCGGCAGGTCGGCGGCGATCCGGGCTCGGAGCTCGGCGATGCCCTCGCCGGAGTGCGCCGAGACGACGGCGGTGTGCCGCTCCCGCCGCTGGATGCGCCCGACGACCGTCGGGTCCGCGATGTCGGCCTTGTTCAGCACCACGATCTCGTGGACGTCCTCGAAGGCCGGGATCTCGGACAGCACCTCACGCACCGCGGCGATCTGCCCCTCCGGGTCCGGGTGGGACGCGTCGACCACGTGGAGCAGGATGTCGGCGTCGCCGACCTCCTCCAGCGTGGACCGGAACGCCTCGACGAGCTGGTGCGGCAGGTGCCGCACGAACCCGACCGTGTCGGTGAGCGTGTAGACGCGGCCGTCCTCGGTCTTGGTGCGCCGCACCGTCGGGTCCAGCGTGGCGAACAAGGCGTTCTCGACCAGCACGCCCGCGCCGGTCAGCGCGTTCAGCAGCGAGGACTTGCCCGCGTTGGTGTAGCCGGCGATGGCGACCGCCGGGATGGCGTTGCGCTTGCGGCTCAGCCGCTTGGTCTCTCGCGCGGGCTTCATCGCGACGATCTCACGCCGCAGCTTGGCCATCCGGTTGCGGATGCGCCGCCGGTCCAGCTCGATCTTGGTCTCACCGGGGCCACGCGAGCCCATGCCGGCACCCGCGCCGCCCACCTGGCCACCGGCCTGGCGGGACATCGACTCGCCCCAGCCGCGCAGGCGCGGCAGCAGGTACTCGAGCTGCGCGAGCTCGACCTGGGCCTTGCCCTCACGAGACTTCGCGTGCTGCGCGAAGATGTCCAGGATCAGGGCCGTACGGTCGACGACCTTGACCTTGACCACGTCCTCCAGCGCACGGCGCTGGGACGGGGCGAGCTCGCCGTCGACGATCACGGTGTCGGCGCCCGACGCCAGGACCACCTGTGCGAGCTCCAGGGCCTTGCCGGAACCCAGGTAGGTGCCCGGATCGGGCTTCTGCCGGCGCTGCAGCAGGCCGTCCAGCACCTGCGAGCCGGCCGTCTCGGCCAGCGCGGCGAGCTCGCGCAGCGAGATCTCCGCGTCGCGGGCCGCGTGCTCGCCACCTGTGAACAGGCCGACGAGCACCACCTTCTCCAGGCGCAGCTGCCGGTACTCGACCTCGGTGACGTCTTCCAGCTCGGTCGACAGACCGGCCACGCGGCGCAGCGCGGTGCGCTCCTCGAGGTCCAGCTGGTCGCCGTCGGCCACGGTGTGCACCGTTGCGCCGTCGGCACGTGCGGTCCCCGCCCGAGCGAGAACCCGTGCCACGACATCGTTCGCGATCGCCTGGGCATCTGCCTGGACTGCGCGGAGTTCGGGCGTCTCCTCTGCGGGGAGCTCGGGCTCTGTCGGGGTGTGGGTCATGTACTACCTGTCTCTCGGTTGTTCTTGCTCAGTACAACAAGGATCCCACGGCCGAAAGTCCCACGGCTATGTGTTTCCCGCACCAATGACCCCGGCGCACGTGCCTGTGGATAACCGCCCCTGGCCGACGGCGGCCGCTGGCAGACTTGACGGGCAACGGCGACGCAGGAAAGAGGGCTGGAGATGCTCGGGGAACGACCGCACGAGAAGCAGTCACGGACGGGCACGACCTGGACCGCGGAGGAGAACGAGCGTCTGGTGGCTCTGGTGCGCGCCGGAAAGGACCTGGACGCCGTCGCGGACGGCGTCCAGCGGTCCAGCACGTCCGTCGTGGCTCGCCTACGGCGGATGCTGCCGCTGGAGCACCGGTCCTGCCCGAACGACCGGGTGATCATCGCGCTTCGCGGCCACCTGCGTGACCCGGCCTACGACTGGCAGGGGCAGATGCTCCTGACCCTGCCGCCACGCCCCGTGGTCAATCCGCCCGCGATCGTCCATCAGGGCCTGGCCGGCCTGCCGGACGACGACCTCGTCGCGGTCGCGCACAGCGTCCTCCTCGACGACCGGGTCGCGACCGCGGGCCTGCGCGAGCGGCTCGTCGGCGAGGTGAACGAGCGTCATCTGGGCCACCAGGTCGGGCGGTCCCACGAGTCGTACCTGGCCACGCACCGGGAGCTCGCGGGGTTCCGGGACCTGGACGAGCAGGTCCACCGGTGGTCGAGCGCCGTGGGTCTCACGAGGCGCCGGTACCCGTACGGGTGGGCGGACGGCCCGTGGGAGTAGCGCGGGCGCCCACCGGACGTCGGGTCGGTCCGTCGGTAGCCCGGTCGGTCAGAAGTCCAGCCGCATCACGCGACGGCGCTTCGTGGGCCTGCTGACCTCCGTCAGACCCGCTGCCGCGAACGGGCCGGGCGTGCCGACGTTGGCCTCGCCCCATGAGACCTCCTGACCCTGGTTCAGCACTATCGGGTATCCCTCGACAGCCTGGGCGCCCCGCTCCCGCGCGTGCTCGACGGCCGCCGCCGCGAGCTCGTACATCAGGCCCTGCTTGCGGTAGCCGACGCGGACCGCGAAGCACGTGACCGCCCAGACACTGTCGTCGTCCTTGTCCTCGTGCCGGCCGGCCCACGGGACCTGGCTGCCCCGGTACCGCACGAATTCGATGCGGGGCGCCACGGCCACCCACCCGGCCGGCTCGGCGTCGACATAGGCGAGCAGGGCGCCCGACGTCGGAGAGACTCCACCGGCTGTACCGCCCGCGGGGCTGTCCGCGGCGTCGGCCGCCATCCTGTCCGCCGGCCTGTCGTCGACCAGGCACGCGTCGAGCTGTTCCCGCAGGTGGTGCGCGCGCTCCTCGACGGACAGGTACCACCAGGCGCGGTCGCCGAGCCGGATGCGCTGGCACTGGCAGTGGTGGGCGCCGCCGCGCGTGCCGAACACGGCCTGCACGTCGTCCCACCGCTCCGGGGTGGCCGGCACGATCTCCATGCCGGAAGGCTGGCACCGGTCACGACGCCGGGCAAGCGCCTAGGATCGGGCGGGTGTCCACCGACCACTACTTCACCGCTCAGCCCGCCTCGGACGACGAGCGCCGCACCCGCACCGTCCACCTCGCCGGGCGGGAGCTGGAGGTCGAGGTCGCATCGGGCGTGTTCTCGCCCGGCGGGGTCGACAAGGGCACGGCGGTGCTGCTGAGCGAGGTGCCGGCGCCCCCGCCGTCGGGCAACTTGCTCGACCTGGGGTGCGGCTGGGGGCCTATCACGATCTCCCTGGCACTGGAAGCGCCGCACGCCACCGTGTGGGCGGTCGACGTCAACGAGCGAGCCCTCGACCTGGTGCGCCGTAACGCGGAGCGGCTCGGCCTCGGCAACGTCCGCGCCGCCCTGCCCGACGACGTGCCCGCCGGCCTGACCTTCGACCTGTGCTGGTCGAATCCGCCGATCCGGGTGGGCAAGCAGGCGCTGCACGACCTCCTGAACCGCTGGCTGCCACGGCTGGAGGAAGGCGCCGAGGCGTGGCTCGTGGTGCAGAAGAACCTCGGCTCCGACTCGCTCGCCCGCTGGATCACCGACACGCTCGGCTTGCAGGTCGACCGGGAGGCGTCGTCCAAGGGATTCCGCGTCCTGCGCGTCGTGGGCTAGCGCGCGACCTGGCCCGAGTACACCAGCTCCGCGGGGCCTGCCAGCTCGACGTTGCCGCTCGGCAGGACGCGCACCCGCACCTCGCCGCCCGGCACCTCGACGATCCACGTGTCGGGCGCGCCGTCGCCGGACGCGCCACCCTGCCAGGTCCGCACCGCGAGCGCCGCGGCACACGCGCCGGTGCCGCACGACGGCGTCTCGCCGACGCCGCGCTCGTGTACCCGCATGCGCAGCCGCCCGACGACGCCGTCGGGACCCTCCTCCTCGCCGAGCGGCACCACGAGCTCGACGTTCGTGCCGTGCGGCGGGAGCGGCGCGACCTCGGGGGCGTGGAAGAGCTCGAGCGACTCGAGCTCTTCCACGCTGGCGAGGGCGACGACCGTGTGCGGGTTGCCGAGGTCCACGCTCAGGGCCGGACGGGGCCTGGTCCAGCCGCGGACCGCTACCGCGGCGTCGTACCCGTCGGCGACGGCGGTCTCGCCGCCGGGCAGGAACCAGGGGCCCATGTCGACGGCGTACCAGCCGCCCGGCTCCTTGGTGACGCGCTTGACGCCGGCGCGGGTGCCGAGGCTGAGCGGGCCGGCGGACAGGTCGGCGAGCCCTTCCTGCTCGGCGAACGCCGCGAAGACGCGCACGCCGTTGCCGCACATCTCGGCGATCGAGCCGTCGTGGTTGCGGTAGTCCATGAACCACTCGGCCGTCGGGTCCTGCGCCAGCGCCGCCTGGGCGGTCTCCTCGCCCGCGCGGGCGAGCGCCGCCGTGGGGGCGAGCCGGATCACGCCGTCGCCGCCGATGCCGCTGCGGCGGTCGGCGAGCCGGCGCACGTCGTCCGGGCCGAGGTCGAGCACGCCCTCGGGGTCCGCGATCAGCACGAAGTCGTTCTGCGTGCCGTGCCCCTTCGTGAAGGTGAGCGTGCCGGGCGTCGGGGCGGAGGGCACAGGGCTGGTCGCGGGCTGCGTCATGAGCCCAGGCTACGGCGCACGGGCTCGGTGCCCACAACGGGCAAGGTCCCGGCGTCGGCGGCGGCCACGATCTCGAGGGCCTGCTCCAGCAGGCGGGGGGAGGCGGCGTCGAGCCAGTGCACGCGGGGGTCGCGCCCGAACCAGCCCATCTGCTTGCGGGCCAGCCGCCGGGTGTTCGCGGTGACGGCCTCACGGGCCTCCGTCTCCGTGTACTCGCCGCGCCACCAGGCGAGCACCTCCGCGTACCCGACGGCGCGGGCGGCGGTCACCCCGAGGCCGGCCCCGGTGCCGCCCTGCTCGGGGCTCGCGAGGCCGCGCACCTCGTCCACGAGGCCCGCGTCCCACATGCGGTCCACGCGGCCCGCGACGCGCGCGTCCAGCATCTCGCGCGAGCAGTCCAGCCCGATCTGCACCGCGGGCCGCACGTACTCCTGCCGCGGCAGATTGGCCGTGTAGGGGCGGCCGGTGATCTCGATGACCTCCAGCGCGCGCACGATGCGGCGGGTGTTGTGCGGGCCGATGCTCGTCGCGGCCTGCGGGTCGAGCCGCTCCAGCTCGGCGTGCAGCGCGCGGCGGCCCTCGGCCTCGGCACGCGCCTCCAGGCGTGCCCGGATCTCGGGGTCGGTGCCCGGGAAGTCCATGGCGTCCAGGAGGGCACGCACGTACAGCCCCGATCCGCCGACGACGACGGCGCGCGCCCCCCGCCCGGCTATCGCGTCCAGGTCGGCGCGTCCTGCCTCCTGGTAGCGCGCCACGGAGGCGTCCTGCACCGGGTCCAGGACGTCGAGCTGGTGGTGCACGATCCCGCGGCGCTCGGCCGGCGGCACCTTGGCCGTGCCGACGTCCATGCCGCGGTAGAGCTGGTAGGCGTCGGCGTTGACGATCTCGGCGCGGACCTCAGCTGGGGTGGCGGATGCTGCGGCGGGCTCCGCCGTCCCGAGCGCCTGGGCCAGGTCGAGCGCGAGGTCCGACTTTCCGGTGGCGGTGGGACCCACGACGGCGACGACTATCACGCGGCAACCCTACGGTCCGACAAGGTGGTCACCCGGTACCGGGGCGGCAGGTGGTCGTGCGACTGCTCGAACACCTGGACGTCGGCGTGCCAGGCGTCGGCACCGGCCGCGCGTAGCGCCGCCTGGATCCCGTCCGTGAGCGCCCCGGGACCGCTGTCCAGCCCGCCGGGCACTCCCCCGCCCGCGACGACCAGACCGGCGGCACCACGAAGCAGGTCGGCCGCTGCGTCGTCGAGCGGGGATCCGCCGGACGGCACCTCCAGTGTCTCGACGTCGGCGGCCCGGTCGCCCAGCACGTCCGCGAGCGCCAGGAGCGCGACAGACGCACCGGTGCCGGCGGGGGCGCCGTCCGCCCAGGATGTGGTCGCCGCGGCGGCGGGCAGCCAGCGGTCGCCGATGCCCGAACCAGCGAGCGACGGGCGCATGCGTCCATGCCTGGGCGCGGGTCCGTGGGCGAGGACCAGCGGCAGCCGGCCCCCGGCGGTGAGCTCCACGAGGGCCGCCCGAACCGCGCCACGAACGGCCGCGAACGGGTCCGGCCGCAGGCCAGGGGCCAGGCCGGGAACGAGCAACGGGGTCGCAGGCAGGATCACGGCGCGCACGATCGATGAAACTAGCACCAGGCCCGGCCGTTGGCCGTTCCTGGACGATTCCACCCTATTTCTCACGCGTTCGACGCAGCGGGGGACACGGTCTGGCGGGTACTGTGGGCTGGTGAGGTTCTTCGGGTCACGACGCCGGAACACGGCGGGCGACGGCGACCGTGCGGCCACCAGCCCGCAACAGCCCGAGCCCAGGGAACTCGACGACGACGAGCTGCGGGCACAGGTCGAGGGCGTACTGCTCCGAGAGCTGACGGGCGGTCTCGACGATCCCTCCTCCGTTCCCCAGCCCCTGACGCGCGACCGTGTGGTCGAGTGGCTGGGTGAGAACGGGTTCAGCTATTTCGTGGACTCCGAGGGCGACGTCGGCGGGCTGTGGCATGGCTGGCTCTTCTACTTCCTGATGGTCGGCGAGAGCTCCGAGGTGCTCCAGGTGCGCGGGCAGTGGCACCGGGATCTCACCATCGAGCGGCTCGAGGAGATCCTTGAGCTCTGCAACGAGTGGAACGCGGAGCGCATCTGGCCCAAGACGTACGTCCGGGTCCGCGACAACGGTGCGGTGCTGGTCTACACCGAGGTCACGGTCGACCTCGAGCACGGTGTCACGGAGGATCAGCTCGACCAGCTCCTGCAGTGCGGGCTGACCACCGGGTCCATGTTCTTCGAGCATCTGGACGAGACGTACCCCGACCCGCTGAGGTCCGCGCCATGAGCGCGGCCCGGAGCGGAGGCGGCGCCGGCCGCTGGCTCGCACGACTGCTCAACCCGCGACCGCCGGCCGCGCGGCGCACGTCCGGCACACAGACGCGCACCCTCGCGAACGTCCAGGTGGACAAGCCGCGTCCCCTGAGCACGCAGCGGGTCGGCGACGACCTCTCGCGCCGCGGCTACCGGTTCCGGATCGACGACGACGGCGACGTGACCGGCACCTGGGACGGCAACCGGTTCTGGTTCCTGCTGCTCGGTGAGCACGACGAGATCCTGCAGGTCCGCGGCCGCTGGGCCGGTGCGCTCCCGACGGGCGCACGACTGGCCGTGCTGCAGGCGGCGAACGACTGGAACCGTGAGCGCATCTGGCCCAAGGTCTACACCCGCGAGGAGAGCTCCGGGCTCGCGCTGTACGCGGAGGTGTCCGTCGACTTCGAGCACGGCGCCACGGAGGAGCAGCTCGCCCAGACCGTGTCGTGCGGCCTGGTGACGGCGAGCCAGTTCTTCTCGACGGTGGCCTCGCTGGCCCCGCCCCCGGACACGGAACCGGGCGCCGAACCGGACCCGGGCGACACCGCGAAGTAGAACTCTGGCGAGGTAGAACTCTGGCGAGGTGGAACCGCAGGTCTTGCTGTGTTCTATCTCGCCAGAGCCCTACCTCGCGCGGAGGGTCGGCAGGCCCAGCGAGACCGGGCCCGACGGCGCCGCGGTGCCGTGCGAGTGCTCGTCCCCTCCCCCTCCGAGCCGCGCCTTCTCGCGCGCTGCCCAGGCGTCACCCGAGCGCGTACGCCGCACGGCGAGAGGACCGGAGGTGACTCGGTCGGCGATCAGGTGGTGCGGCGCCGCATGTGTCACGGTCACGGTCACCATGTCGCCGGGACGAGGGAGTCCCGCGGGAACTTCGTCCGACAGGCGCGGGTCGTCCAGGCCCAGCGGCGCCTGCGTGAGGTCCACGTCGCTGAGCGGCGCACCCGGGGCGACCACGGCGTCGTCGGACAGCGCGAAGTGCACGAGGCGGTTGTCGGCGGCGCGGCCGGACAGGCGATGCATCGCGCCGTCCTTGCGGCCGGAGCCCTCGGCGACGAGGACCTCGAGCGTGCGCCCCACCTGCTTGTCCGCCTCCTCGGCGCCGATGCGCTCCTGCAGGGCGAGCAGGCGCTCGAACCGCTCCTGCACGACCTCCTTGGGCAGCTGGTCGTCCATGGTCGCGGCCGGCGTACCGGGGCGCGGCGAGTACTGGAAGCTGAACGCCGAGCTGAACCGGGAGGCCTCGACCACGCGCATGGTCTCCAGGAAGTCCTCCTCGGTCTCGCCGGGGAAGCCGACGATGATGTCGGTGGTGATGGCGGCGTCGGGCATCGCGGCGCGGACGCGCTCCAGGATGCCGAGGAACTTCTCCGAGCGGTACGAGCGGCGCATGGCGCGCAGGATCCGGTCGGAGCCGGACTGCAGCGGCATGTGCAGCTGCGGCATCACGTTCGGCGTCTCGGCCATGGCGGCGATGACGTCGTCGGTGAACGCGGCGGGGTGCGGGGACGTGAACCGCACCCGCTCCAGGCCCTCGATCCGGCCGCACGCTCGCAGGAGCTTGGCGAACGCACCGCGGTCGCCGAACTCGACGCCATAGCTGTTCACGTTCTGGCCCAGCAGCGTCACCTCGATCGCGCCGGCCGCCACAAGCGCCTCGACCTCGGCCAGGATCTCCCCGGGCCGGCGGTCACGCTCCTTGCCGCGCAGGTGCGGCACTATGCAGAAGGTGCAGGTGTTGTTACAGCCCACCGAGATGCTGACCCAGCCGGCGTAGACGGACTCGCGCTTGGTCGGCAGCGTGGACGGGAAGACCTGCAGGGACTCGGCGATCTCCACCTGCGCCGCCTCGTTGTGCCGAGCGCGCTCCAGCAGCACCGGCAGGGCATCGAGATTGTGCGTGCCGAACACGACGTCGACCCACGGCGCCTTCGCGACGATGTCGCCGCGGTCCTTCTGGGCCAGGCACCCGCCGACGGCGATCTGCATGCCCGGACGCGCCGCCTTGATGCCGGCGAGCTGGCCGAGGTTCCCGTACAGCTTGTTCGCCGCGTTCTCGCGGACGGCGCACGTGTTGATGACGACGACGTCGGCCGAGCTCGCCGCCTCGTCCTCGCTGGAGGCGCGCGTGTAGCCGGCCTCCTCGAGCATGCCGGCCATGTGTTCCGAGTCGTGCACGTTCATCTGGCAGCCCAGCGTGCGGACCATATAGGTACGAGGATGCTGTTCCGGTGCCTCGTCACGGACAACGGTGTCGGTCGCGGCGGCGTCGGAAAGGGCGGGGGTGAGGGCGGTCGTGGACATCGAGTCGATTTTACGGCCCCTGTCGAACCGCGCCGAACAGTGCAGATCCAGCCCCATAGCGGGCATCTGTTACCGAAACGTTGTGCCCGGATGACCCGTCGACTTGGTCCTTGAAACATCGGATCGTTAGGTTCAAGGGATGGACCAGAGCACCCCGACCACCGGCCAACCGGCGGCCGACGAGACCGTGGACGCTCCGACGTCGGACCGCGTCCTCGGGGCGCCCCTCGTAGAGCTGAAGAACGTGAACAAGCACTTCGGTGCGCTGCACGTCTTGCAGGACATCGACCTCACCGTCCGCAAGGGCGAGGTGCTGGTCGTGATCGGCCCGTCCGGGTCCGGCAAGTCGACGCTGTGCAGGGCGATCAACCGCCTGGAGACCATCGACGACGGCACCATCAGCGTCGACGGCAAGACCCTCCCCGAGGAGGGCAAGGCGCTCGCACAGCTGCGCGCCGAGGTCGGCATGGTCTTCCAGTCGTTCAACCTGTTCGCGCACAAGACCGTGCTCGACAACGTGACCCTCGGGCCGCGCAAGGTCCGCGGCCTGAGCAAGAAGGCCGCCGAGGCAGAGGCCATGACCCTGCTCGACCGCGTGGGCGTGGCCAACCAGGCCGGCAAGATGCCCGCCCAGCTCTCCGGCGGCCAGCAGCAGCGCGTGGCGATCGCCCGCGCTCTGGCGATGCACCCCAAGGTGATGCTCTTCGACGAGCCGACGTCGGCGCTCGACCCGGAGATGATCAACGAGGTGCTCGACGCCATGGTGGCGCTCGCCCAGGAGGGCATGACCATGATCGTCGTCACGCACGAGATGGGCTTCGCCCGCAAGGCCGCGAACCGCGTGGTCTTCATGGCTGACGGCCAGATCGTCGAAGAAGCTCCCCCCGAGGAGTTCTTCACGGCGCCCAAGAGCGAGCGGGCGCGCGACTTCCTCTCCAAGATCCTTACCCACTGATCTTCACTGACTGATCCCAGCCAAGGGTTCCGCAACGGATCCCGAACTACCGAAGGGGAATCATGCGTAAGCACACCATGGGGCTGCTGGCGATGGCGGCAGCATCTGCTCTCGCGCTCTCGGCCTGCAGTGGTGCCGAGGTCGGCGAGCCGACCGGCGAGGACACCGCCGCCGGCGGCGGCGAGACCATCCGCATCGGCATCAAGTACGACCAGCCGGGCCTGGGCCTCCAGGAGGGCGACGAGTTCACAGGCTTCGACACCGACGTCGCCCGTTACGTCGCCGAAAAGCTCGGTTACTCCGAAGACCAGATCGAGTTCGTCGAGACCATCTCGGCCAACCGCGAGACGGCGCTGCAGAACGGCGACGTCGACATGATCTTCGCCACCTACTCGATCACCGACGAGCGCAAGGCGCTCATCGACTTCGCCGGCCCGTACTTCGTCGCCGGTCAGGACCTGCTGGTCGCCGCCGACAACACCGACATCACCGGCCCGGAGGACCTGGAGGGCAAGAACCTCTGCTCGGTCACCGGTTCGACGTCGGCGGAGAACATCAAGAACGACTACGCCGAGGGCGTGCAGCTCGTGGAGCGCCCCGGCTACGCCGACTGCGCCACCGCCCTTGCCTCCGGTGCGGTCGACGCCGTCACCACCGACGACATCATCCTCGCCGGCCTGGCCGCGACCGAGGAGAACGCCGGCAAGTTCAAGGTCGTCGGCGCGCCCTTCTCCGAGGAGCGCTACGGCGTGGGCCTGCCCGACGGCAGCACGGACCGCTGCGAGGAGGTCAACACGGCGATCGCCGAGATGATCGAGGACGGCACGTGGGAGGAGCTCGTGGCCAGCAACACCGAGGGCGCCGACTACACCCCGAACGCGGACCTCAACCCGCCGGAGCAGGACGCCTGCGAGTGACCCTGCTGACCACCGTCTGATCACCGTGCCCGGCGCCCGACCGGCCGCCTCCCGGGCGGCTACCGTCCGGCGCCGGGCACGTCCGGCGTCGTCGGCCGTGCCACGACGCCCCTGACCATCCCCTCCTGAAAGGTGACCGTGGACGACTTCCTCGCCGGGTTCGCCGAGCTCTTCGCGCGGTTCGACGTCCTGGGCGCGTTCTGGGTGAATATCCAGCTCACGTTCTGGGCCGCACTACTGTCCCTGGTCCTCGGCACCGTGCTCGCGCTGATGCGCATCTCACCGATCGCATCACTCCGGTGGGCCGGTACCGCCTACGTGACCATCTTCCGAAACACGCCTCTCACGATCATCCTCACGTTCACGTACCTGGTGCTGTTCTCGCAGCTCGCGCTCTCGCTCTCGGACACTCTCGACACCACGTTCTTCTGGTTCGCGGTGATCGGCTTGGCCGTCTACCACGCCGCGTTCGTCTGCGAGGCCATCCGCTCCGGCGTGAACACGGTGCCAGTCGGGCAGGCCGAGGCCGCGCGTGCCATCGGTCTCTCTTTCCTGCCTGCGGCAGCCCTGGTGATCTTCCCGCAGGCGTTTCGCGGAGCCGTCGCACCGCTCGGCAACACGCTGATCGCGCTGCTGAAGAACTCGACCGTCGCTGCAGCGGCCTCTGTCTCCACCGAGACGTCATCACTGATGAGGACCATGATCGAGTTCCGGCCCGACCTCATGGTCGCGATCTTCCTGACCTTCGCTCTGGGCTACGTGATCCTGGTGATCCCGATCGGGCTCGTCACCACCTCGCTCTCGCGACGACTGGCGGTGAAGCGATGAGCGCGTCCGTCCTGTTCGACGCCCAGGGCCCACGCGGCCGTGCCCTGTCCGTCGTCGGCAACATCGTCGCCACCGTGGCGGTGCTCGCCGGGCTCGTCTGGCTGGCGTCCGTGCTGTACGCCAAGGGGCAGTTCAGCGCCTCGCTCTGGCAGAACGCCGTATCCGCTGAGGCGTGGCAGTCCTACTACCTGCCGGGCCTGCAGAACACGCTGCGCTCGGCGCTGTTCGCCACGGTGGGCTCGGTGCTCTTCGGCATCCTCTTCGGTATCGGACGGCTGTCGCAGATTCGTCCGGTCCGGTGGGTCTCGGGCGTCGTCGTGGAGTTCTTCCGCGCCGTGCCCGTCCTGCTGATGATGATCTTCTTCTACATGTTCTTCTCGGCGCAGGCCCAGTGGATCGCCGACCGGCCGTTCGCTGCAGTAGTGGTGGCCCTCGTCCTGTACAACGGCTCCGTGATCGCGGAGCTGGTCCGGTCCGGCGTCGGGAACCTGCCGAAGGGGCAGGGCGAAGCAGGGCTGGCTGTCGGCCTGACCCCCGCACAGACGCTCCGCTCGATCCAGCTTCCTCAGGCTCTGGTCGCCATGCTCCCGGCGATGGTGTCGCAGCTCGTGGTGGTGCTCAAGGACTCGGCGCTCGGTCAGTTCATCCTGTACTCCGAACTGCTCCGGTCCGCCCAGATCCTCTCGTCGAGGGAGCAGAACCCGCTGCAGGCGCTCGTCGTCGTGGCGATCGTGTTCATCATCATCAACTGGCTGCTCACCGTCGTGGCGCACCGGCTCGCGAGGCTGCTGTCCAGCCGGACTGCGGGTGCCACGGTCGAGGGCACCGGCATCGGCAACCCGACCGCGGTGGCCGGCGGACCCGTCGGCGGCGGCCCAGGTCCGGGTGCTGGGGGCGCTGTCGTCTGACGCGCTCCCTCAGCCGCATGCCAGAGGCGCTCCAGCACACATGCTGGAGCGCCTCTGGCGTCTCGCCCCGATCACCTGGCGTGTCGCCAGGTCCGGGTACGCGAGGGCTCAGTCGATGTCGACGCCCACCAGGTCGTCCGTCTCCTCGCCCTCTGCGGCAAGCGCGTCGCGGACCAGCTCGAACGCCAGCCCGGGCGCGTAGCCCTTCCGGGCCAGCGATCCGACGGCGCGGCGCACCCGCACCTCGCGGTCGAGACTGCGCGTGCGGGTGACGAGCTTGGAAGCCAGCTTGGCGCCCGCTACGCGTTCGTCGTCGGGGTCGAGCTGGTCCAGCGCCTCGGTGGCCGTGTCCTCATCGATGCCGCGCCGCCGCAGCTCCGCGGCGATGCCACGGCGAGCGAGGCCGCGCTCGGCGTGCCGGGTACGGACGATGGTCTCGGCGTAGGTCGCGTCGTCCACCAGGCCCACCTCGTCGAACCGGTCGAGCACCTGCTCGACGACGTCCTCCGGGTAGCCCTTGCGCGCCAGCGACTGCTCGAGCTCGCGCCGGGACCGCTGTGCCGCCGTCAGGATCCGGAGAACTACCTCGCGGGCCTTCTCGACGGCGTCGTCACGGCTGATCTCGCCGGCGTCGAGGCGCTCCGCGACGGTCTTCCGGGGTGCCCGTTCGGCGCCGCTACCACGCGCGCGGCTACCCCTCCGGCCGCCCTCTCGGGCGGCCGGATGGCCCCGACGCTTCCCCACGCCGGGACCATCCGCTGGATCACCGTACTGCACGTCAGAACGGTGCCTTCTCGGCGGCTGCCTCCGCCTTGGCGGCGGTCTTCGACGCCGCCGGCTTGGTGGCCTTCGAACGCGTGGCGGTCGACTTGGTGGCCTTCGCCGTCGTGGTCGTCCGCGAGGACGAGCTCGCTGCCGCGACGGTGCCCGTGACCGGCGCGCCCTCGGTGGCCGGAGCGGGGGCCGGGGCGGCAGCCGCGGCGTCGTCCGCGGGGGCGTCGACCTTGGGGCCGACCCCCAGCTTCTCCTTGACGCGCTTCTCGATGTCGTTGGCGAGATCGGGGTTGTCCCGCAGGAAGGCCCGCGCGTTCTCCTTGCCCTGGCCGAGCTGGTCGCCCTCGTAGGTGAACCATGAACCCGACTTACGCACGAAGCCGTGCTCCACACCCATGTCGATCAGGCCGCCCTCGCGGGAGATGCCGTGGCCGTACAGGATGTCGAACTCCGCCTGCTTGAACGGCGGCGCCATCTTGTTCTTGACGACCTTCACCCGAGTCCGGTTGCCGACCGCGTCCGTGCCCTCCTTGAGGGTCTCGATGCGGCGGATGTCGAGGCGGACCGAGGCGTAGAACTTCAGCGCCTTGCCACCGGTGGTGGTCTCGGGCGAGCCGAAGAACACGCCGATCTTCTCGCGCAGCTGGTTGATGAAGATCGCGGTGGTGCCGGACGCGCTGAGCGCGCCCGTGATCTTGCGCAGGGCCTGCGACATGAGGCGGGCCTGGAGACCCACGTGGCTGTCGCCCATCTCGCCCTCGATCTCGGCCTTGGGTGTCAGGGCGGCGACGGAGTCGATCACGATGATGTCGAGCGCGCCGGACCGGATCAGCATGTCCGTGATCTCCAGCGCCTGCTCACCGGTGTCCGGCTGCGAGACCAGGAGGGCATCGGTGTCGACACCGAGCTTCTTGGCGTAGTCCGGGTCCAGCGCGTGCTCGGCGTCGATGAACGCCGCGATGCCACCCTGGCGCTGCGCGTTGGCCACCGCGTGCAGCGCGATGGTCGTCTTACCCGAGGACTCCGGCCCGTACACCTCGACGACGCGGCCACGGGGCAGACCCCCGATACCGAGCGCCACGTCGAGGGCGATCGAGCCGGTCGGGATCACCTCGATGGGCGCACGGATCTCGTCGCCGAGGCGCATGACCGAGCCCTTGCCGAAGCTGCGGTCGATCTGGGCGAGGGCCGCTTCGAGGGCCTTGTCGCGGTCTGCTGGTGCGGGCATGTGCAACACCTTCGGTTTCGGGGCGCTGTGTGCGCCGGCGTGGATGACTCTGTACGTCGTTGCCGACCGTACGCGGAGCCACTGACACGAACACCTGCTCCGGCCGCCGCCTGTGGACGACGTTCCGAAATCCGTGCCTGTGGTTGAAGTCTAGCCGAACGCGTGTTCGAGGCAAGGCCGGACACACCGGTGTGTCGCGGGACATCTCGCCAGTGCCTCAGCGACGCGGCGGCGGCGCCTGCCGGTACTTGTCCTTGCCCCACCGGTCGGCGTCCGGCACGTCGAGCGCGTCGCACAGCGCGTGCCAGACGTCCCGCGGCTCGTCGCCGTCGTCCAGGGCGACGGCGGGGGTCCGGCCGTCCAGTGTGGGCAGCACCTGCTCGCGGGCGAGGGCGCGCCCGTAGGCGGGACCGAAGACCTCGTCTATCAGCTGCCAGAAATCCCGTTCGCGCACTCGTCAACCCTACGTCTCCCGACGTCCGCCCCGAGAACCGGGCCCGTGTCAGTGGTCAGGGACAGAATGGGGACCATGCCCTCAGCCGACGACCCGCTCTCCCGGTTCGGACCCGCCACCCGTACGTGGTTCACCGGGACGTTCGCGCAACCCACCACCGCCCAGGCCGGCGCGTGGGACGCCGTCGCGCGTGACCAGCACGCACTGGTGGTCGCGCCGACCGGATCGGGCAAGACGCTCGCGGCGTTCCTCTGGTCGATCGACCGGATCATGTCCGCTCCCCCGCCCGAGGAGCGGGCCCGACGCTGCCGCGTGCTGTACGTGTCGCCGCTGAAGGCCCTGGCCGCCGACGTGCAGCGCAACCTGCGCTCCCCGCTCACGGGTATCCGTCAGGCCGCGGCCCGGGACGGCATCGAGGTCCCGGACGTCACGGTCGGCATGCGTACGGGCGACACGCCCGCCAGCGAGCGGCGCTCGTTCGCCACCCGCCCGCCCGACATCCTCGTCACGACGCCGGAGTCACTCTTCCTCATCCTCACCTCGTCGGCCCGCGCCGGGCTCGCCGGCGTGGAGACCGTGGTGCTCGACGAGATCCATGCCGTCGCGGGCACCAAGCGTGGCGCCCATCTCGCCCTTAGCCTGGAGCGCCTCGACGCCCTGCTGGACCGGCCGGCGCAGCGCATCGGGCTGTCCGCCACCGTCCGCCCGGTCGACGCGGTCTCCCGGTTCCTGGGCGGCGGCCGCGACGACAGCTCGGCACGCGAGGTAGCGGTCGTCCAGCCGCCGTCGCACAAGGAGTGGGCCATCGACGTCGTCGTGCCCGTACCGGACCTCGCGGACCTGGACAGCGCACCGGCGACCGGACCAGTCCATGGAGCGGCGCCCGCACCGGGCGGCGCCGGACCAGATGGTTCGGCCGGCCCCGGCTCGGGCGACGACGAGATCGACCTCTCGGGCGAGGCCACCCGCCCGCTACGCCGGGCCTCGGTCTGGCCGCACGTCGAGGAGCGTGTGGTCGACCTCGTCGCCGACCACACGTCCACCATCGTGTTCACCAACAACCGGCGAGGCGCCGAGCGGCTGACCGCCCGGATGAACGAGGTCTGGGCACAGCGCGAAGGGCTCGACGTCGCCGACCCGGCCAGCACCTGGGCCGCGCTCGTACCGGGCCAGTCGGGCACCGCCGCGGGCATCCCCCGGCCCACGCCCGGACAGCGCGGCCTTCCGGAGGCGGTGCCCGGCCAGGGCGAGATCGTCCTGGCGCGCGCCCACCACGGGTCGATGAGCCGCGCCGAGCGCACGCGCACCGAGACGGAGCTCAAGGAGGGCCGGCTGCCCGCCGTCGTCGCCACGTCGTCGCTGGAGCTCGGCATCGACATGGGTGCGGTGGACCTGGTGGTCCAGGTCGGGGCGCCGCCGTCGGTCGCCAGCGGGCTGCAGCGCATCGGCCGCGCCGGCCACCAGGTGGGCGCGGTGTCCAAGGGCGTGGTCTTCCCGATGTTCCGGGGTGACCTCGTGCCGGCAACCGTCATCGCGCAGCGCATGCGCGCCGGCGAGATCGAGCACATGCACGTCCCGGCCAACCCGCTCGACGTCCTGGCGCAACAGGTGGTGGCGGCCCTGGCCGTCGACGACTGGGACGAGGCGGACCTGCTCGCCCTCGTTCGCCGCGCCGCGCCGTTCGCGCACCTCGGTGACGCCACGTGGCGTGCCGTCCTGGACATGCTCGCGGGCCGTTATCCCAGCGAGGACTTCGCGGAGCTGCGCGCCCGCATCACCTGGGACCGCGCCACCGGCATGCTGCGTGGCCGCCCCGGCGCGCTCCGGCTGGCCGCCACCAGCGGCGGCACCATCCCCGACAAGGGCGCCTACGGCGTGTTCCTCGCCACCGATGCACCGAGCGGCGGCGCGCCGGGCGACGTGCTCACCGACAGCGTGACCGGCGGCTCGGGCCGGACCCGCGGCGGCAAGCGTGTCGGCGAGCTCGACGAGGAGATGGTCTACGAGTCGCGGGTCGGCGACACGTTCACGCTCGGGTCGAGCACGTGGCGCATCGAGGAGATCACCACCGACCGCGTGCTGGTCACCCCCGCCCCCGGCCTGCCCGGGCGCCTGCCCTTCTGGAAGGGTGACGCACAGGGGCGTCCGGCCGAGCTCGGGCGCGCGGTCGGAACGTTCGTCCGCGAGGCCGACGCCGCCCTGGCCGCCGACCCTGAGGCCGGGCGCAAGCACCTGCGCGACGCCGGGCTCGACGACTGGGCGGCCGACAACCTCGCCGCCTACCTCACGGAGCAGCGGCTCGGTACGGGCCGCGTGCCCGACGACCGCACGGTGGTCGTGGAGCGGTTCCGCGACGAGCTCGGCGACTGGCGCGTGGTGATCCACTCTCCGCTCGGCGCACGCGTGCACGCACCGTGGGCGCTGGTGATCTCCGCCCGGCTGCGCGCCCGCTTCGGCCTCGACGTGGCGGCCATGCACTCGGACGACGGCATAGTGCTGCGTCTGCCCGACTCCGGCGGCGGCTGGGACGGTGACCTCTGGGACGGGGCCGTGCCCACCGCCGGGGACAGTTCCGGCGAAGGCGACGGCGCCGCGCAAGCGCCGCACACGCCCGGCCGGGTCACCCTCGAGGACCTGCTTCTCGACCCGGACGAGGTGCTCGGAGCCGTGCGCGACGAGCTCGGGTCGTCGGTCATGTTCGCCGCGCGGTTCCGCGAGGCCGCGGCCAGGGCGCTCCTGCTGCCCCGGCGTCGGCCGGACAAGCGGCAGCCGCTGTGGCAGCAGCGGCAGCGGTCCGCCCAGCTCCTGGAGGTGGCGAGCCAGTTCCCGGACTTCCCGATAGTGCTGGAGGCGGCCCGCGAGTGCCTCCAGGACGACTTCGACGTCGCGGCCCTGGCCGGTCTCATGCGCGACATCGCCGCGGGCGGCGTCCGCGTCGTCGAGGTGACGACGCCGACGCCCTCGCCGTTCGCGCAGTCCCTCCTGTTCGGCTACACCGCCCAGTTCCTGTACGACGGCGACGCGCCGCTGGCCGAGCGCCGAGCGGCAGCCCTGTCACTCGACCCGGAACTGCTCGCCGAGCTGCTCGGCGAGCGGGGCACGGCCGACCTGGCGGACCTCCTGGACCCCGGTGCCGTCGAGCGCACCGAGGCCGAGCTGGCCGGGCTCGCGCCGGACCGCCAGGCGCGCGACGCCGAGGGCCTGTGGGACCTGCTCCGGCGTACTGGCCCGCACCCGCTCCATGCCCTGGAGGCGCGCACCCGCGAGGAGGCCCGCCACGCCGTCGGGCACTGGCTCGACGAGCTGGAGGGCAGCCGCCGGGTGATCCGCGTGCGGTTCGCCGGCGAGGAGCAGTGGGCGGTCGCCGAGGACGCCGGGCGCCTGCGCGACGCCCTCGGCGTGGCCCTGCCCGTCGGCATCCCGGAGACGTTCACCGAGCTCGTGCCCGACCCGCTGGGTGACCTGCTGCGCCGCCACGCCCGCACGCACGGTCCGTTCAGTGCCGGAACGGTGGCCCTGCGGTTCGGGCTGGGGGTCGCGATCGTCGCGCACGGCCTCGCGCGGCTGGAGGCGGACGGCGTGCTCGCGCGCGGGAGCCTGCGTCCCGGCTCGCTCGGTGGCACCGGCGACGAGTGGTGCGACCCCGGGGTGCTGCGCCTGCTCCGACGGCGGTCGCTGGCGGTCCTGCGGGCCGAGGTGGAACCCGTGGAACAGGAGGCGCTCGGCACCTTCCTGCCCCGCTGGCAGAACATCGCCACGGGGCTGCTGCGCGGAGCCGACGGGCTGGTGCAGGCGATCGAGCAGCTCGCGGGCGCAGCGGTCCCGGCGTCGGCCCTGGAGACCCTCGTGCTGCCCGCGCGGGTGACCGACTACTCCCCCGCGCTCCTCGACGAGCTGACGGTCGCGGGAGAGGTGCTGTGGGCCGGTCACTCCCGCCTACCCGGCTCGGGCGGTGGCGACGGCCTCGTCTCCCTCCACCTGGCCGACGGCGCCCCACTCACCCTGCCCACGCTGGACCCGGTCGAGGAGGAGAGCCCGGTCGACTCCGACCTGCACCGTGCGGTCCTGGACCTGCTCACCGGTTCGGGAGGCTTCTTCCTGCCGCGGGTCGCCGAGCTCACCGGCGCCGAGCCGGACGCCGTGCTGGAGGTGCTGTGGGACCTCGTCTGGGCCGGGCAGGTCACCAACGACGGGCTGGGCGCCCTGCGCGAGCGGGTCAGTGGTGCGGGTGCGCATCGTGCACCCCGCACCGCCGCGCGTGCCCGGCCGGTGCGGCGGTCACGGTTCGCGATCTCGCCCGGGCGTCCCGCCTCGACCTTCCGCGGGAGTACGTCGGTCCCGGGGGGCGGCGGTCGCTGGGCGGCTCTCCCGATGCGCGAGGCCGACCCGACATTGCGCGCGCACGCGCTGACCCAGGTCCTCCTGGAACGACACGGTGTGCTCACGCGGTCCGGTGCCGCGGCCGAGGGCGTCGGCGCCGGTTACCGGGACGTGTACCGGGTGCTGTCCGGCCTGGAGGAGCGCGGTGCGGTACGCCGCGGGTACTTCGTGGAGCACCTGGGCGGCTCGCAGTTCGCGCTGCCCGGCGCGGTCGACCGCCTGCGGGTGGACGCACAGGACCGGGCACGGATCGTGGAGGCCGAGGTGGAGGTCGCGGAGCGGACGGCGGCCGCGGCGGCCGGACCCGGCGTGAGCAGCACGACGGGCGCCGTCGTGCTCGCCGCGATGGATCCCGCCAACCCGTACGGCGCGGCGCTGGCCTGGCCGGCGAGCCCGGTACCCGACGCGGAGCCGACGTCGGACGAGGCCCACGAGACCCGCGAGACCCGCGCCACCACCGCTCACCGGCCCGGCCGCAAGGCCGGGGCCGTCGTGGTGCTCATCCACGGTGACCTCACCCTGTTCGTCGAGCGGGGCGGGCGCACGGTGCTGTCGTTCAGCCAGAGCCCCGCGCGCCTGGCGGCGGCCGCCGCCGCCCTGGCCCGTACCGTCCGCGAGGGCCGGCTGGGGCGCCTCGTGGTCCAGCGCGTCGACGGGGTGCCCGCACTGGAGGCCGCGCGACATCATCCGGTCGCGCGTGCACTCGTGGAGGCGGGTTTCGCGGTCACCCCACGGGGTCTGCGGATCTCGATCCGCTGAGCGCCAAGGCCGGCTCGCCCGCGCTGACGGCGTCGTGCCCGGCGCTGCCTGTGGCCCTGGCCTCGGTCACCTCGTGCCAGACACCGGTCACGGCCTCGTCCGGAGCCATCGAGCCCTCCCGGTCGATGGTGGCCGCGAGCAGGAACAGGTAGGCGATCATGACCACGAACCCGATCCGTTCGATGAGGCCGAAGGCCAAGATCCCGGAGTCGGCGAAGAAGACCAGCGACAGGTGGACCACGAGGAACGCCACGACCACGATGCCCAGGGCGCGGGCCGCCGACCGCAGCCCGCGCGGAAGCGAGGAGCGCGGCCGCTGGATCGACCGCTCGAGGCTCAGGCCGACGAGCGGAAGCACGCAGAAGGCGGTCGCCGCGCTGACGCGGTGGATCACGGCGGACAGGGAGGCCGGCGTCCCCGGGGGGTCGGTCGGGAACGCGCCGACGAGCACCATCGCGATGGCGAAGACGATCATCGCGAACGCAGGCACGGCGCCGACCGCCAACCCGGTGCGGTACATCCGCACCGTGAGGATCAGGCCCAGCACGGCCAGGATCACGCCACCCGCCAGGATGAGCTCGCCGCCGCCGGGCACGAAGGCGTACCAGCTGATCGGGTCGAGCACCGGGTCGACGACGGACGCACCCACCACGTGTGCGGCGACCATTGGCAGCAGAGCGGTCGCGCCGAACCAGCCGACCGTCCGGGTGCTGCGGGGGTCTACGGAGGTGGCGGGCAGGTCGGGGTGTCTCCCCAGGTCAGCGGCAACAACGGTCATGAGACAAGCATTGTGGACCATGCGGCCGGAAACCATCGGGTTTTCCCCCTGAACGTTACTGGGGGCAACCCCTGACCAGCCCTGGGCGACCCCGCGAGCGGGCCGCGGGTCTGGCTCGCACCCGCCCGGGTGATATGCCCGATCGTGCAGCCTACCCCGCCATGGCGCCCACTACGCTGAAGCCCCACGACGAGGGGAGCATTCGTGCCCGAGGGCGATGTACTGCGCCTCACCGCCGAGCGCCTCACTGCGGCGCTGCGTGGGCTGCCGCTCGTCCGTGCGGAGCTGCGCTGGCCGAGTGTCGGCGCGGCTGACCTGACCGGCGCCACCGCGCTCGAGACGTGCGCGTACGGCAAGCACCTGCTCACCCGGCTCGACGACGGCCGCACCCTGCACACGCACCTGCGCATGGAAGGGCTCTGGAAGGTCCACCGCACGGGCTCCCGTGATGCCTCGGCCCGCAATCCCGCCATCCGCGCCGTGCTCGCGACGGACGCCTGGACGGCCACGGGATGGCACCTCGGGATGCTGGACCTGCTGCGCACCCTCGACGAGCAGCGCATCCTCACCGGGCTGGGCCCCGACATCCTCGGCGACGACTTCCCCACCACCGGCCTGCCCGAAGGCGCTGCACGGCTCGTCCGCGAGCCCGAGCGCCCGCTGTGCGCCGCGCTGCTGGACCAGCGCACCGTCGCGGGCATCGGGACCATCTGGATGGCCGAGTCGCTGTTCGCGCGGCGTCTGTGGCCCTGGGCGCCCGCAGGGTCGCTGTCCGAGGACGAGCGCGACGACCTGCTCCGCACCGCACGCAGGCTCATGGAGCGCAGCGTCGCCGTGGGCCGGGCCCGCGGCATGGCCGCCGTCGAAATGCATGTGCACGGCCGCGCGGGCCGGCCGTGCCACCGGTGCGGGACCCCGATCGGCGTCGGCTCGGCGAACGAGAAGCCCTACGAACGTCCGGTGTTCTGGTGCTCGACCTGCCAGGCACAGACCGCGAAGTAGAGCGCCTGCCCCGCTTCCGTACGGGGTGATCCGTAGGGAAGCGGGACAGGCGCTCTACTTCGCGGTTCTTCGAACCGGTCGGCTCAGCCGACCGGTGCCAGGTCTGACTGCGCGACGTCCCGCCGCGCTGCGGTCCGGTCGCCTCCCCTGGCCAACAGCCCAGCGACGAAGTCCGCAGGGATCGTGTCGGGAATCTGGAATCCTTCGGCCACCGCGACGCGGTCGCTCACCTCACGCAGCACCAAGGACAGCGGCACGTCGAGCGCCTCGCAGATGGAGCCAAGAAGCTCGGACGACGCCTCCTTCTGACCTCGCTCCACCTCACTGAGGTAACCCAGCGACACACGTGCCGCCGACGAAACCTCGCGCAGGGTGCGCCCCTGACGCTGCCGCGTGTCACGCAGCACGTCGCCGATTTCTCGCCGTAGTACGACCATCTCGCGCCCCCTTTCAGTGCCTGTCCCTGAACCTACGCCCTGCCCTGCCTGGACCGGGCGTGCCTTGCGTGTGGTGCTTCCTCCGCGAACGGAGCTCGTTCTACCGTACCCCGCGCTCGAAGTGTTCTTGCGCCGGCTCCGGGTGGTCGGCCTGTTCGTGATCACACCGGGACCAACGTCGTGGATATGAGCCTTGTTCCCGAAGTGCACCTGCGTCAAGCCCTGTGCAAGATTAAGCCAAGAAGTTTCACTTGTCTGTAACTTCTGGAAACACGGCATGGCGTGTCTCGCGAATTTCACCCGGTCCCTCGCTGACGAGGGCCAACGCCAGCTCGAGCACACCGCGTGCCGCGTCCGCGATCACCTGGGACCGGTCCCCGTCGAGGTCCAGCCGGTGCACCTCGGACGCCACGGGGGTGCTCACTGCGACGAACACCACACCCGGCGCTTGACCGTCCTGGGGTTCGGGACCCGCCACGCCGGTCGTGGCGAGACCGACGTCGGCGCCCGTGACCGAGCGCACGCCGGCCGCCATCTGGGCGGCCACGGCCTCGTCCACGGCCCCCCGCTCGGCGAGCAGGCCCCCGTCCACGCCGAGCAGCCCGGCCTTCAGATCCGTGGCATAGGCGACGACGCCGCCGCGGACGACCCGTGACGCGCCAGGGACCGAGACGAGCGTCGCGGTGACGAGGCCGCCTGTGAGCGACTCGGCCACGCCGATGCTCCAGCCCCGCGCGGCCGCCGCCGCCAGCAGGCGCGACGCCGTCATACGTTCGACACCCCGGACCGCGCTTCCCGGCGGATCTTCCAGCCCTGGTACACGTACTCGAAGCCCGTCACCACCGTGAGGACGAACGCCGCCATCAGCACGACCCAGGCGATCACGGTGAACCATTCGAAGCCCTCCCGCGGCAGCAGGAACATCGAGATCGCCACGGACTGCAGCACCGTCTTGAGCTTGCCGCCCCGCGACGCCGGCATCACCTCGTACTTGAGCATGCCCATGCGCATGAACGTGATGCCCAGCTCGCGCACGAGGATCACGACCGGGATCCACCACGGCAGCTCGCCGAGCGGGATCCAGAGCAGGATCAGCGCGGCGCCGATGAGGAGCTTGTCCGCGATCGGGTCGAGCAGCTTGCCCAGATCCGTGATCAGCCCGCGCGACCGCGCGAGGTAGCCGTCGACCTTGTCCGACACTGCCGCGACCACGAAGATCGCCGTGGCCACGAGCCGCCATGTCGTGTCGTCCCCGCCTTCGACGAGAAGAGCCCAGGCGAAGAACGGAACCATGGCGATGCGAATCATCGTGACGATGTTCGCAATATTCCAGGGCGACGGAGCGTCGTTGACCATTGCTCAAGCCTAACCGCGCTGCACCTACCCCCGGACCGCTCCCCCACGTCGCTCCGCGGACGAGGAAACTTGGGTGGCCGCGGCCGGCGGCCACCCGTAGCATCCGGACGTGACCACCGTCCGCGTCCTGCGGTTCCTCGTCTCCGTTGCGCTCTGCCACACCCTCGTCATCGCCGCCGCGGGCTGCACGTCGAGCCCGGGCACCACGGCTCCGTCCGGTGATCCGGGTGCCAGCTCCTCGCCGACCGGCCCGACGCCGTCGCCCACGCCCACCCGGGAACCGGAACCGGAGCCGCAGGACGCCGAGTTCACGCTGCTCGCCGCGGGCGACGTCCTGCCCCACGATCCGCTCAACGACTCCGCGACCGGGCCGGCGGGCATCGACTACTCACCGCTGCTGGCGGGGATCGATCCCTGGGTCGCCGGTGCTGACCTGGCCCTGTGCCACCTGGAGGCGCCGGTCGCGCCGCCGGGCGTCGAGCCGACGGGCTACCCCGTGTTCGCCGGGCCGCCGGAGCTGGTCCGCGACCTGGGCGAGCAGGGCTGGGACGGCTGCTCGACGGCGTCGAACCACTCGGCCGATGCCGGGTACGACGGCGTCGCGGCGACGCTCAAGGCACTCGACAAGGCCGGGATGGGCCATGTCGGGACCGCGCGCAACCGACGCGAGTCGCACGGTGCCCAGTACTACGAGCTGCGCCGGAGCGGCCGGACCGTGACGGTCGCCCACCTGTCGGCGACGTACGACCTGAACGGGTACGACCCACCCCGCGGCGACTGGTCGGTGGATCTCATCAACACCAAGCGCATCGTCCGGCAGGCCGAGCGCGCCCGGGCGGCTGGAGCGGACCTCGTGGTGGTCAGCCTGCACGACGGCTATGAATACGTCACCGAGCCCACCCCGCACCAGCTCGACACGACGCGAGCCCTGGCCAGCTCCCGGCAGGTGGACCTCGTGATCGGGCACCACGCGCATGTCCCGCAACCGGTCGAGCGGCTTCGCGGCGGCCCGCGGGGTGACGGGATGTGGGTGACCTACGGCCTCGGCAACATGATCTCCAACCAGAGCGCGGACTGCTGCGGGACGTGGGCGACCGCCGTCGGGCTGCTGATGGTCGCGGACATCGTGCAGCCGCCGGACGAACCCGCCCGGGTCAGGGGCGTGCGCTGGGCGGCCACCACCGTCGACCTCGACGCGGGGCACCGGCTGCGCAGCACGCGCGACGCGCTCGCGCACCCGGGCAGCGGGCAGCTCACCGTCGCCGAGCTCCGCGAGCGCCTCCGGATCGCCCAGGGCGCCGCCGGCGGCGCCGCGGACGAGCAGCGCAAGCCACCCCGTCCGACAGGCAATCCGCCACGCGTGGTCCCCCGCGACCGCTGACCCTGCTGATTCGCGAAGTAGCAGGGTCAGCGCATCGCCTCGGCGTCGTCGTGGTAGTCCTCGGCGACGGGCGGCCTGTGGCCGTCCGTGCCGTCGGCGTACTGGTCTTCCGCGGCATAGGCGCCGGCAGCGCCGTCGTCGTCGGACGCCGACTGGTCGAAGACCTGGGCCGGCTGCTCGCCACGGATGAGCGCGAGCGCCGACGGCAGGTCGTCGGCGGCCACGAGCACGTCGCGCGCCTTGGAACCCTCGGAGGGCCCGACGATCTCCCGGGACTCCAGGAGGTCCATGAGCCGCCCCGCCTTCGCGAAGCCGACACGGAGCTTGCGCTGCAGCATGGAGGTCGAGCCGAACTGGGTGGTGACCACGAGCTCGGTCGCCTGCAGCAGCAGGTCGAGGTCGTCGCCGATGTCCTCGTCGACCTGCTTCTTGGCAGCGGCCGGCGCGGCGACGTCCTCGCGGTACACGGGCTTGAGCTGGCTCTTGACGTGCTCGACGACCTCGTGCACCTCGGACTCGGTGACCCACGCGCCCTGGACACGCATCGGCTTGGCCGCGCCCATCGGCAGGAACAGCGCGTCACCCTGGCCGATGAGCTTCTCGGCGCCCGGCTGGTCGAGCACCACGCGGGAGTCGGTGACGGACGACGTGGCGAAGGCCAGACGCGAGGGCACGTTGGCCTTGATGAGGCCCGTGACGACGTCGACGGACGGACGCTGGGTGGCCAGCACCAGGTGGATGCCCGCGGCGCGCGCGAGCTGCGTGATGCGCTGGATCGAGGCCTCGACGTCGCGCGGGGCGACCATCATGAGGTCCGCGAGCTCGTCGACGACCACGAGGAGGTACGGGTACGGCGCGATCTTGCGCTCGGAGCCGGGCAGCGGCTTGACCTTGCCGGCGCGGACGGCGGTGTTGAAGTCGTCGATGTGCTTGAAGCCGAACATCGCCAGGTCGTCGTACCGCGCGTCCATCTCGCGCACCACCCAGTCGAGGGCCTCCGCGGCCTTCTTGGGGCTGGTGATGATCGGCGTGATGAGGTGCGGGATGCCCTCGTAGATCGTGAGCTCCACGCGCTTGGGATCCACCAGGATGAGGCGCACCTGCTCGGGCGTGGCGCGCATCAGGATCGAGGTGATCATCGAGTTGATGAAGCTCGACTTGCCCGCGCCGGTGGCGCCCGCCACGAGGATGTGCGGCATCTTCGCGAGGTTGGCGACCACGTAGCCGCCCTCGACGTCCTTGCCCACGCCCATCACCATGGCGTGCTCGGTGCGCCGTGCGGCGCCGGAGCGCAGCACGTCGCCCAGCACGACGGTCTCGCGGTCCGTGTTCGGGATCTCGATGCCGATGGCGGACTTGCCCGGGATGGGCGACAGGATGCGCACGTCCGCGCTCGCCACCGCGTACGCGATGTTGTTGGACAGCGAGGTGATGCGCTCGACCTTGGTCTTGGCGCCGACCTCGACCTCGTACCGGGTGACCGTCGGGCCGCGGCTGAAGCCGGTGACCTTCGCGTCGACGCCGAACTGCTCGAACACGCCGGTCAGCGACTCGACCACGCGGTCGTTCGCCGCCGACCGGGCCTTGTGTGGCGGACCCTGCACCAGCAGGTTCTCGTCCGGCAGCAGGTAGACGGTGTCGCCCTCCAGCATGGGCTGGACGCCCCGCGGCATGGGCTCGCCGCTCTCCGGCGGCCTCGGCCCGTCGGTCTTGGCCTGCTTCGCGCGCACGCCGTCAGGCCCCAGGACGCCGGGGCCGATGGCGGGCGCGCCCGTGACCTTGCCCGCGGACTCGCTGGTCGGGATGCGTTGCGTGGTGACCTTGCCGGCCTTCGCGGCGCGTTCGGCGGCCTCCACCTCGGCGGCCTTCTCGAAGGCCTCGTCGCCCACGAACCCGGCCAGGCGCTCCTTCTCGGCCGCGATCTCGGCCTTGGTGCGCCGCTTGCGGCGCTTGGTGCCGGCCGTGCCGTCGTGCCGTGAGACGCCCTCTGCCAGGGCCAGCTCGTCGTCGGTCAGCTCGTCGGTCTCGCGGTGGTTCCCGGTGAGCCGGTCGTACAGGCCGCGCAGGCGCGCGGGGATCCGGTGCACGGGCGTGGCGGTCACGATGAGGACGCCGAAGAACCCGGCCAGGACGTAGAGCGGGATCGCGAACCACTGCGTCAGGCCGGTGACGACCGGGGTCGCGAAGAGGAAGCCGATCACGCCGCCGGCGTCCTGCACCGGGGTGAAGCCCTGGGCGGGCGAGGGCAGGCCCGCGCTGATGTGCACCAGGGAGCAGGTGGCGACCACCAGGAAGCTGAGCCCGATCGCCACGCGGCCGTTCTGCTGGGCGCGCTCGGGGTGGCGCATGACCCGGAAGGCGAGCCACATCAGCAGCACGGGCAGCGCGACTCCCGCGATGCCGAATGTGCCCGCGACCACCGCGTGCACGCCGTCGCCGAATGCGCCGTCGATGCCCCACCACTCGCGCGCGGCGACGATCACCGCCACCGCGAGCAGCGCGAAGCCGACGCCGTCGCGCCGGTGGTCCGGTTCCAGTTCCTGCCCTCCCTGCTGTCCTGTGTTCTGCGCACCTCCGTCGGGCGCGTCCTGCGCGGTGCGCGGCCCGGCGGCGCGGGTTGCGCCGCCCACGGCGTGCGCCATGCCCATCCACAGCCCCCGCAACGCGCGGACCGGCCACGGCGGGCGGGACGGCGCAGCCTTGGGTGCCGGGCGGGTAGCCCCCCGGCGCTGGGTCGATCGCTTCGACGCTGCGGCCTTGGGCTTGGCGCTCTTCGCGCCCTGCCCGGATCCCTTCCCGGAGCTTCGCCGGGCCGACGTGCGGGTCGCCATGATGTCGCCACCGTAACCGCGGACGGCGGCCCGGCCCAGGAACCCTCACGGTGTGTCCTGTACCGGGCCGTCGTCCGCTATGTCGCTAACGCCCGGATCACGCCATCAGCAGCCCTGCCGCCAGCGTCACGACGCCCGCGGCGAGGACCACCGCGCCGATCGGGAGCAGCACGACCGCACGGTTCGGCGTCGTCCGCCCCTCCCCCATGGCTGAGAAGAAAAAGCCCGCCGGCATGAGGATCGCCGCCCACAGCACGCCTGTGGCGGCGAGCCAGTGCGCGAACCCGGTCAGGTTCGTCACCTCCGCCAGGAGCACGCAGAGCAGACCGAGGATCACCAGCACGCCGGCGTGGGCATGGCCCGCCCGGAAGAAGCTCTTCTGCAGGTCAGTGGTCGCCGGCTTCCGGCCGAAGACGCCACCGAAGACCTTGAGCAGGAAGTAACCGCCGGACTCGATTCCGACGACGGTCAGCAGCACGATGCCCGCGGTGATGCGGGCGGGGTCCGAAAGCTCGAGCACGACGTCCTCCAGGTGGGTGTGGGCCATCCGTTGTTTTGTAACACTGTTATCAAACAGCGTTCGCAAACGCCCGTCAAGCCTTCTAGACTCGCGGCATGGCCCGCCCCCGACTGCACGACGACGCCCTGCGCAACCGGCTCCTCGAGGTCACCTCGCGAATGATCTCGGCCGACGGCGAAGCCGCTGTCACCGTGCGCAAGGTCGCCGCCGCGGCCGGGACGAGCGCGTCGGCGGTCTACGCGCTGCTCGGCTCCCGCGAGGCGCTGGTCGAGGCGGTCAGCGAGGAGGGGTTCCGGCGGTTCGCCGAGCACCTCGCCGCCGTCGGGCAGAGCGACGACCCCGCGGCGGACCTGCGCGCCCTCGGCGTCGCCTACAGGACGTTCGCCCTGGCAGACCCGCACTTCTACCGCGTCATGTTCTACCGGGGCGTGTCCCCCGCCGACGGCGACCCCGCCTCCGCCGTCGAGCGCCCCACCTTCCGGGTGCTGCACGACGCCGTCGCCCGCGCCCTCGACGACGCGCCGGCCGAGCGCGTGCTGGGTGCGGCCCTCGGGCTGTGGGGGCTCGTGCACGGGCTGGTGTCGCTCGAGCTCGCGGGGCTGCTGCCCGGCGACGAGGACGCTCGGGCGACCGCGTTCGCGCAGGCTGGCGGGACCGTGGCGGCCGCGCTGCTGAGCCGCTGACGCCCGCCCCGGCTCAGGCTCCCGCGCGCCAGGCCTCCACCTCGGTCAGATAGGCGGCCACCCGCTCCGGGGGCAGGAACGATCCCCGGAACGACGCCGCCGCGAGCGCCGCCCGCTGGTCCCTGGTGAGGCCGAAGGCCGCGGTGACGGCGTCGTCGACGTCGTCCACGTAGGCGCCGAAGTACGGCGGGTCGTCGGAGTTGACGCTCACGAGCATGCCCGCCTCGATCATCGCGGGCAGCGGGTGCTCGGCCAGGGCCGGCACGGCGCGCAGCCGCACGTTGGACACCGGGCACACGGTGAACGGGACCTGCTCGGCCGCGACGCGCGCGACCAGGGCCGGGTCCTGCACGACGGCGATGCCGTGGTCGATCCGCTCGGCGTGCAGCAGGTCGAGCGCGTCCCGGATGTTCGACGCCGGCCCCTCCTCTCCGGCGTGCGCGGTGCGCCGCAGCCCGACCTTCTCGGCGCGCGCGTAGACGTCCTGGAACAGGCCGGGCGGGTAGCCGACCTCGGCGTTGTCCAGGCCCACACCTACGATCGGCGCGCCCGTCGCGAGGAGCCGCTCCAGGACGTCGAGCGCGTCCGCGGGGTCGCGGTCGCGGTGGAACGCGGCGATGAGCAGGGTCGAGATCCCGAAGTCGGTCTCGCTGCGCTCCAGCACGCCGGCTATGCCGTCCACGACGGCGGCCAGGGGCACCCCGCGCACGAGGTGCGCCTGCGGGTCGAAGGTGATCTCCGCGTGCCGGACCTCGGCACGGGCCGCACGCGTCAGGTAGGCGCGGGTCAGGTCGGCGAAGTCGGCCTCGCTGCGCAGCACCGCCATGTTCGCGGTGTACAGATCGAGGAACGACTGCAAATCCTGGAAGTCGTAGGCGCCACGCAGGCTCGCCGGGTCGGGATAGGGCAGCCGGACGCCGTTGCGGGCCGCCAGCTCGAAGGCCAGGTCGGGTTCCAGCGTGCCCTCGAGGTGCAGGTGCAGCTCCGCGCGGGGCGGGCGCGACGACGGTGCGGGTGCGGTCATGAGGGCAGGTTACGTCCCGTCGCCGCGCGGATCCGGGCTCAGCCGAGCCCGGCGGCCTGCTCCTGGGCTCGCGTGATCTCGCGAATCATGCGGATCCAGTGGGCGAACGCGAGGGTGAGCGCGACCACCGCGATGGAGCGGACGGCGACCTCCGCCTCGCCCGAGGACGGGGCGATCAGGCGCAGGCCCGCCAGCAGCGCAAAGAACCACCACAGGCCGAGGCTGACCCGGCGGTCGTCGTCGGGCACCACGGCTGTCCGGATGTCCCGGACCACCTGGTAGGGGAACCAGAGGAAGACGACGGGAACCCACCAGGCGAGCCACGTCCAGACCCGGCCGTGCGCGAACCGCGCGGTCGGGTCCGCCGCTTCGGCGAACCTCCGTCCGGCCTGCAGCCAGATGCAGGTGGCGACGTACGCGGCCAGCCCGAACAGGATGGTGATGGTGTCGCTGTTGGGGTCGAACCTCGGGCTGAAGCCGAACCCGGCGGCGGCCTCGCCCCGGCCGTCGGTGACGAGCAGGATCGCCAGCTCCGCCAGCTCGACGAAGAGCAGGCAGCACGCGGCGACGATCGCACCGACGGCCAGCCCGGCGGGCGGCTCGGGCAGCGGCTTGCCGGGCAGGCGGTGGCGCGCGGGCGGGTAGGCCTCGTCCGCCGGCACGCGGTGCTGCCCGGTGTCGGCAGCGTGCTGGGCGGCATGCTGCCCGGGGTAGGGCTGCCCCGGGTACTGCTCGGCGTACGGCGACTGCGGGTGTGCCGGGCTACCTGCCGGCTCCGGGTAGGGCTGCGCGCCCTGCCTCGGGTCGGAACCTCCCCAGCGGGTGGCACCGTTCTGGGGAATACGCGGATCGGACATCAACGGCCTCCGGTGTGTTCCCTGCCACCGTACTCACACCGCTATGTCCGGTAACTACCGCCTGCGGGTGAACCCGCCACCCAGTTGTGGGTGAACCCGCGACGCCCCGTCGAGATCGCGTGACCGGGGCGGCACTTTCGTGGGGACTGTCAGAGTGCGCCACTAGCATTTCGCGAACCATGACGACGCAAGAGACCCCGGCGCAAGCACCCCACACCTTCCAGGTCGACCTTCGCGGGTTGGTCGACCTGCTGTCCCAGCACCTGTACGCCAGCCCGCGTGTCTACGTGCGCGAGCTGCTCCAGAACGGCGTCGACGCGATCACCGCGCGGCGCGCCCTCGATGCCGGCGCGCCCGGCACGGTGCGCATCGAGGCGACCGGCTCGGCGCTGCGGGTCACCGACTCGGGTGTCGGGCTGAGCGAGCCCGAGGTGCACCAGCTGCTGGCCACGATCGGCCGCAGCTCGAAACGGGACGGGCTCCAGGAGGCCCGCAAGGAGTTCCTCGGCCAGTTCGGCATCGGCCTGCTGGCCTGCTTCGTCGTGGCCGAGACCATCCGGGTCGTGAGCCGGTCGGCGCGCACGCCGGACGCGCTGCCCGTCGAGTGGGTGGCGCGCGGCGACGGCTCGTACACGGTCCGCACCCTGGAGGCCGCCGCGCACCCCGAGCCGGGCACGACCGTGCACCTGGAGGCCCGCCGCGGCAGCGAGCAATGGTTCGAGGCGTCCACGGTGGCCGACCTCGCCGCCGACTTCGGGGCGCTCCTGCCCTACGACGTCCGGGTGGGCGACAAGCCGACCACCGGACAGCGCCCGCCGTGGGAGGCCGAGCACACCAGCCCGACGGCGCGCGCCGCCGCGCTCTCGGCGTACTGCCAGGACGTCTTCGGGTTCGCCCCCCTGGACTCGATAGAGCTCGATCTGCCTCTGGTCGGCATCCGCGGCGTCGCCTACGTGCTGCCGGGCGTCGTCAGCCCGGCGCAGCGCGGTGGGCACCGCGTGCACCTCAAGGGCATGCTGCTCACCGACCGCGCGGAGACCCTGCTGCCGGACTGGGCGTTCTTCGTGCGGTGCGTGCTCGACACCGACTCGCTGCGGCCCACGGCCAGCCGCGAGCAGCTCTACGAGGACGAGACGCTCGCCGCCGTCCGCGATGCGCTCGGCGACCGGGTCCGGGCCTGGCTCGCGCAGCTCGCGACCGCCTCGCCGGAGCGCCTGCGGCGCTTCCTCGCCGTGCACCACCTGGGTGTCAAGGCCCTCGCCCTGCACGACGACGACGTCCTGCGCACCATGCTCCCCTGGCTGCCCTTCGAGACGTCGGAGGGCGAGCTCACGCTCGACGACCTGGCACGCCGGCACCGGACCGTGCACTTCACGCGCACGGTCGACGAGTTCCGGCAGGTCTCGGCAATCGCGGCGGCGCAGGGCATGGCCGTCGTGAACGGCGGGTACACGTACGACGCCGCGCTCGTCGAGGCGCTCCCCCTCGCCAGGCCTGACATCGTCGTCGAGGAGCTCGACGCGTCGGTGGTGACCGCGCACCTGGACCACCTCGACCCGGCGGCCGAGCTGGCGCTCGCGCCGTTCCTCGCCACGGCCCGCGTGCGGCTCGACCCGCTGGACTGCGACGTCGTCGCGCGCGCGTTCCATCCGGCGGCGCTGCCAGCCGTCCATCTGGACGACCGGTCCGCGCGGCACGAGCGCGCCCGTGCCGAGGCGGAGGGCGAGGCCGACGACCTCTGGGCCGGTATCCTGGGCTCGCTGCGCGACGAGGCGCCGCGAGCCCGGCTCGTGCTCAACCACCTCAACCCGCTGGTCCGGCGCATCGCCGCCCTGCCCGACGCCGATCTGACCGGCGTCGCGGTCGAGGCCCTGTACGGGCAGTCGCTGCTCCAGGCCAGGCGGCCGCTGCGGCCCGTGGACCAGGCACTCGTGAACCGCGCGTTCGGCGAGCTGCTGGAGTGGGCCACCCCCACGCCCCCTGCGGCACGCGACGACCGACCTGACGACACGCAGGAGACCAACCGATGAGCGAGATCACCGACCTGGCGACCCTCCAGGAAGCCATCTGGGAGAACAGGCAGCGCCCCCACGGGACGTCGCAGGCGGCGGCTGCGGAGAAGATCCTCGACCAGGCGGCGCAGATCGGGCCGCAGGCCGAGGTCCGGGCGCTCTTCCACCTGATCAGCGCCTACGAGTTCAGCGCGGACCGGCACAAGGCCCTCGTCCCGTTCGCCCGGGCCTTGCGGCTGTGGGACCAGGACCCGAGCGTCTTCGACCGGTCCAGCACACACTCGCTGTTCTGGGACTTCAAGTGGATGACCACGGGCATGCTCGACCTGCCCCAGGTGCCGATGACCGCAATCGAGAACTGGCTCGCCGAGATGGACCGCCGGTACCGGCTGGCGGGCCACACCGAGCGCGCCGTGCGGATGTCGGAGTTCTACGTCGCCGACCACGTGGGCGATGTTGAACGCGCGCAGCGGGCGTTCGACGGCTGGCTCGCCGCCGAGCGCGGTGAGATGGCCGACTGCCACGCCTGCGAGACCGCCCGGCAGGGCGAGTTCTACGCCGACGCGGGATCCGACGCGAAGGCGGTGAAGCACTGGGAGCCGGTGCTCGCAGGCCGGCAGACGTGCGCCGAGGAGCCGCACCGCGCGCTGTCGCGCTCGCTGCTCCCCCTGGTCCGGCTGGGCCGGCTCGACGAGGCCCGGGCCAACCACCTGCGGGGCTACCCCATGGTCAAGGGGTCCGAGAGCCTGATGTCGTCGGTGGCCCGGCACGTCGAGTTCTGTGCGCTGACCGGGAACGAGGCGCGTGGGCTAGAGCTCCTCGCCGACACCCCCGCCTACTTCCAGGCCGATGGCGAACCCGAACCCCGCATGGGGTTCTACGCGGTCGTCGCGCTGCTCATGGATCGGCTGGTCGCACGGGGCCGCGGCGACCTCCACGTCACCGGCCCGGCCGGCCGCACCTGGACGGCCGCCGAGCTCGCCGGGCACACCCGGGCCGAGGCGCTCGCCCTGGCGGCACGGTTCGACGAGCGCAACGGCACGACGGCGGTCAGCGAGCGGGTGCTGGCCCGCCTGGACGCCGAGCCGCTGCTCGACCGGCTGCCGCTGGGGTTGCGCGCGGTGCTGCCCACGGCGGAGTCCGACGCTCCCGACGCCGGACCGGCTGCCGGGTCTGCCGGCGAGCCTGGCTCCGAACCGCACGCCAGCCCTGCCACCGGGCCTGCCACCGGGCCGACGGCCGACGGCGCGCCCTCGGACGGGACCGGAACCCCGGACCCGGACGACGATGACGAGCCGGCCATGCCCGCCGGCGTCAGCGAGGCGATCGACCGGTACAACACCGCCCGGGACGCCGAGGACCTGGCCGGGATGCGGTCGGCGATGGCGGAGGCGATCGACCGCGCCGGCGACGCGGCTCCGCCCGGGTGGCGGATGGTCGCGCACCTGCAGCTCTCCGAGCTCCTGGCCGCCGACGAGGACCTGTCGGCCGCCGTCCACCACGCGCTCGAAGCGGTGGCCTGGGCCGATCTGGCCGACCGAGGCTCCGCCGTGGTGGCCAGGGTCCGGCTGGGCGGGCACCTCATGGCCGGCCGCCGTCTGGACGAGGCGGCGCCGGTGCTGGAACAGGCGCTGTCCGACCTGGACCCGTCCCCGGAGGCGCACGGCGACGGCACGCTGGTGCAGGTCCGCTGGTGGCTCGGCGAGTGCGCGATGAACCGGCACGAGCCGGCAGAGGCAGCCCAGCACTGGCTGGCCGCGGCCCAGACCGCGCAGCACTGGCCCGAGCAGACCGACCACGCGATGCTCGCGAACCTCGCCGCCGAGGCCCTGGACAAGGCGGGCGAGAAGCTGTCGGCCGAGCTCGCCTACGAGCGGGCGGCTGATCTGTGGGCAGAGGTGGGCGACGCCCGGCGGCAGCTCCGCGCGACCCGCGCGTGGGCGTGGGCCGTCCGGGACCGCGACGCCGCCGAGGCGAGCCGCATCATGACCGGGGCCACCCGGGTATGCGAAGCGGCGCTCGCCGACGCGACGGACCCGGACGAACTGGCGGAGCTACGGACCGAGCTGCCCGAGACGCTGGAGCAGCACGCCCGGGTCATCGCCGACGAGGACCTGGAGACCGGCCGCTTCCGCGGCCTGTACGACGGCGGCCTGGCGGAGGCGGCATCCTTCGCGGGCCGCGCCGAGTCGCTCCTTCGCGAGTCCGACGACACCGCGCGCTGGTGCCGGGGTGCCCTCCTCGCCGCCGAGCTAGCCGTCGAGTCGGGCGAGACGGCGCGCGGCCTGGAGCTGGTCGCCGCGGTCGAGGCCAAGGTCGACGGCGACGAGGAGCTCAGCGGGTTCCGCGGCCACGCCGGCTGGATCCGCGACCTGGTCACCGTCTGATGCAGGTCGCCTGACGCAGGTCGCCGCCTGACCGGAGCCCGGTCGGGCGGCGGCCGCGGCCGTGTGGCTGGGTGGCCCGTCGTCGCCGGCAGGCCATGCTCCGGCGGACGACCGTCAGCGGCGCGCCACGTCCGGGTGCGGCACCTCGCGGTACAGCCGGATCGACGCGAGCAGCAGCCAGGTGAACCCGACCACGACGGCGAGCCAGATTCCGCCCACTCCGGCAGGTCCCAGGGCGACCCCGCCGACAAAGCCCACGAGGATCACGACACCGGCGACCCGCGACCAGACCGCGCGCCCGCGCTCGCCGTGCCGGGCGAGCCACCCGCCGAGCAGCAACGCGCCCACACCGAACGCGATGAACCCGATGGCGCCGAACGCGAGGTGCAGGATGCCGGAGATCCCCGGCGTCGTGGCGCCGTCCTGCCCGGGCGGGAACCCTGGCATCGGGTCGGGCGGGAAGATCGCGCTCGCGACCATCGCCACGCCGTAGATGCCCACCGCGATCCCGGTGCCGCGCGCGCCCGCGCGGACCATGCCCACACCCGCGACGAACACCATGAGACCGCTCAGCGCCAGGTTGGTGATCTGCATCCAGCCGCCGTCGCCCAGCATGAGCACGCTGAGCGGGTGGCGCGAGAAGTCGAAGCCTTCGCGGGTGAGCGCCAGGACCAGCCCGATCACCAGGTAGAACGGCCCTGCGACCACACCCCACCCGAGCATCGATCGCGTCACCGCGGCCGCTCTGTCGAACTCCATCTCCTGTGCCATCTCGTCCTCCGGACCTGTCCCGCCAGCCGGCCGCCGGCGTCCTACGAGGTAGACGACGGCGGCCGCGCAAACTGAGCGCCGTACACGTACACGTGAACCGTCCACCCAACACTGCACGCGACACGCCGACGATGGCGTGCGGTGTGTTGGGGTCGCTCCACGCGGGCCCAGCCCCGACGTCGTCCGGCTGGTCAGGCGTACTGGCCAGGGACCTGGTTCCGGCCCGCCGCTACGTGCGCCCGCTGCGCGGCGGTGAGCTCGCGAACGATCCGGAGCCAGCCGATGAACGCGATCACGAACAGGCCCGTCGCGACCATCTCGATGACGGGCAGCGTGCTCGCGTCCCGGAAGCCGAGCGTCACCAGGGCCGTCTGGTTGCTCATGAAGTTGGCGCCGAGCCAGGCTCCCCACCAGAGCCCGATGCCGGAGGCCTCGCGGATGGTGCTCCGGCGCAGGTCACGCACCACTTGGTAGGGGAACCACAGCGCCACGACGGGGACCACCCAGCCGAGCCATACCCAGGCCGTGCTGCGCGCGTGGTGGTAGGTCGGGTTCACTGCCACCGCGAACTTGCGGCACTCGTTCAGCCACAGGCACCCGACCACGAAGATCGCGACCAGCACCATCACGTACACGATTCCCACGGCGTCGTAGGCCGTGTAGACCTGGCCCGGGTCGGTCGCGGCACCGTAGGCCTCCGCGGCGTCGAACGACAGGAGCATCGAGACGACCTGGACGGCAAGATAGGCCGACGACAGCACGATCACCGCTACCGCCAGGCGCTCCGGGACCCGCAGTGCCCGGGCCAGGTACGCCGCCTGGTAGGCGTCGTACTGCGGCGTGGTGCTCGGTGCCGGGGCGCCGTACTGCGGGATGCCCTCCGGCGGCGGGGCATACGGGTCGTAGGGCTGTGTCATCTGGGGTGCCTTTCGGATCGCCTGGGAAGCACCCCGAACGTTAGCCACGCCGGACCGACTCTCTGACCAGGGAAGCGGGTGATTTTGGGGCGAACACCACGCCCGGCCGGGGCCTGAGCACGACGACGGGCGGGGTAACGCTGACGTAGCAGTGCTACCTCAGCGTTACCCCGCCCGGGGAGTAGCGCTTGCCTGCCGCTCCGGCGTCGGCTACGCCTCGACGATCACCGGCACGATCATCGGCTTGCGGCGCAGCCGCGTCGCCACGTACCGGCCGACGGTGCGCCGCATGATCTGCTGCAGCTGGTGCGTATCGGTCGCGCCGCCGGCGATGGCATTCTCGAGCGCCGCGGCGACCTCCGGCATGACCTTGTCGAACACCGAGGCGTCCTCGGCCATACCGCGGGCGAGCACCTGCGGCGGCGCGAGGACCTTGCCGGTGGCGGTGTCGATGACCGCGAAGACGGACACGAAGCCCTCCTCGCCCAGGATCACGCGGTCCTTGAGCTCGGCGTCGGTGATCTCGCCGACCGACGAGCCGTCGACGTACACGTACCCGCACGGCACGGCGCCGACCACGGAGGCCTTGCCGTCGACGAGGTCGACGACCACGCCGTCCTCGGCGAGCACGACCCGGTCGGCCGGCACGCCGGTCTTGACCGCGATCGCGCCGTTGGCCACGAGGTGGCGCACCTCGCCGTGCACCGGCATGACGTTCTTGGGCTTGAGGATGTTGTAGCAGTACATGAGCTCGCCGGCCGAGGCGTGCCCGGAGACGTGCACCTTCGCGTTACCACCGTGCACGACGCGCGCACCGAGCCGCGTGAGCCCGTTGATGATGCGGAACACGGCGTTCTCGTTGCCCGGGATGAGCGACGAGGCCAGGATCACGGTGTCGCCGAACTCGACCTGGACCTTGTGGTCGCCGTTGGCCATGCGCGAGAGCGCCGCCATCGGTTCGCCCTGGGAGCCGGTGGACATGTAGACGATCCGGTCGTCGGGCAGCGAGTCGGCCTTCTTCAGGTCGATCAGCACGCCCGGCGGAACGTCGAGGTAGCCGAGGTCGGCGGCGATGCCCATGTTGCGCACCATGGAGCGCCCCACCAGGGCGACCCGCCGGCCGTGGGTGTGCGCGGCGTTCAGCACCTGCTGCACGCGGTGCACGTGCGAGGAGAACGACGCGACGATGATCCGCTTCTCGGCACGGGCGAACACGTCGTCCAGGACCGGGCCGATCTCGGCCTCCGGCGTCACGAAGCCCGGCACCTCGGCGTTGGTGGAGTCCACCATGAAGAGGTCCACGCCCTTCTCGCCGAGGCGGGCGAAGGCGCGCAGGTCCGTGATGCGGCCGTCGAGCGGCAGCTGGTCCATCTTGAAGTCGCCCGTGTGCAGCACGGTGCCGGCCGCGGTGGTGACCGCCACGGCGAGCGCGTCCGGGATGGAGTGGTTGACGGCGACGAACTCGCAGTCGAAGACGCCGAGCTTCTCGCGCTGCCCTTCCTTCACCTCGAGGGTGTAGGGCTTGATGCGGTGCTCCTTGAGCTTCGCCTCGATGAACGCGAGCGTCAGGCGGGAGCCCACCAGCGGGATGTCCTTGCGGAGCCGCAGCAGGTACGGCACGGCTCCGATGTGGTCCTCGTGGCCGTGCGTCAGCACGATCGCCTCGATGTCGTCGAGACGGTCCTTGATGTAGTCGAAGTCCGGCAGGATCAGGTCCACGCCGGGCTGGTTGTCCTCGGGGAACAACACGCCGCAGTCGATGACGAGCAGCTTTCCGGCATGCTCCAGGACCGCCATGTTGCGTCCCACCTCGCCCAGGCCGCCGAGGGCGACGACACGCAGACCGCCGTCAGGCAGTGCGGGGGGCAGGGACAGTTCAGGGTGAGGATGACTCACGTGGCCTCCAAGGCCTCGTTCCAACAGAAAAGTTTCAGTGCCCGACGGCGGTGCTCGCCTCCGCGAGCTCGCCGGCCTCGGGCTGGTGTGCGGCGCCGCCGTCGTGCAGCAGGCCGGCGTCGGCCAGTACCGCGCGCAGGGCAGCCACCTCGTCGTCCGTAGCGGCGACGTTCGGCAGACGCAGGAACCGGTTGTCCGTGACGCCGAGGATCTCGACCGCCGCCTTGGCCATGACGGCCTGGGCGCCGGCGCCGTTGAGAGCGTCGATGACACCTGTGGTGGTGCGGAAGACCTCGACCGCTCCGGCGATGTCGCCGGCGTCGAACCGGCGGACCGTCTCCGCGAAGTGTGCACCGACCACGTGGGCCGACACGGACACGATACCCGCACCGCCGACGCTGAGGAACGGCAGCAGCAGGCCGTCGTCGCCCGAGTACCAGGCCAGGCCCGTCTCGACGATCAGCTTGGTGGCGGCGTAGACGTCGCCGGTGGCGTCCTTGTTCGCGATGATCCGCGGGTGCTCCGCCAGGCGCCGGTAGGTCTCGGGCGCGATGCGCACCGCGGTCCGGCCGGGCACGTCGTACAGCATGACGGGCAGGTCGGTCGCGTCCGCGACGGCCGTGAAGTGCTGGTACAGGCCCTCCTGGCTGGGCCGGGAGTAGTACGGGGAGACGACGAGCAGGCCGTCCGCGCCGGCCTCCGCCGCCTGCTCGGCCATGCGGATCGCGTGCACGGTGTCGTTCGAGCCGGCGCCGGCCACGACGGCCGCGCGGTTCCCGACGGCCTCGACGACCGCGGCGACGAGCTCTTCCTTCTCGGGCGTGTGCGTGACCGGCGACTCGCCGGTGGTGCCGGACAGGACGAGGCCGTCGTTGCCGTCGTCGACCAGCTTCTTCGCCAGCTTCACCGCTGCCTTCAGGTCCACGGCGCCGTCGGGCGTCATCGGGGTGACCATCGCGGTCAGGACCGCGCCGAACGGGCGCGCAGTGTCAGCGGGGAGAACCATAGGCATACCGTACCGTTTACCGCCCGATCACCGGGCTTGAGCCCGCCGGGTCAGCGCTCGACGCTCACGGTCGCGATGTCCCTACGCTCGTCCCTCGCTCCGGGTCACCGCTCGACCAGGACGCCGTCCTCGTCGGCGTAGACCATGGCACCCGGCCGGAACACGACGCCGCCGATCTCGACGGTCTCGTCCAGAGCCCCGGCCCCGGCCTTTGACGACTTTCGCGGGTTCGTGCCCAGCGCCTTCACGCCGAGCCGCAGCCCGCCGATCGCCACCGAGTCGCGGATCGCGCCGTGCACGATCGCGCCGGCCCAGCCGTTCTCGACGGCGGCCGCCGCTATGAGGTCGCCCATCAGGGCACTGCGCAGCGAGCCGCCGCCGTCGACCACGAGCACCGCGCCGTCGCCCGGGGTCTGCGTCACCGCCTTGACCAGACCGTTGTCCTCGTGGCACCGCACCGTCCGCACCGGACCGGAGAACGCCCGTACCCCGCCGAAGTCGCGCAGCTGCACCGGGAGGGAGGCCAGCGCCTCACCGTGCTCGTCGTACAGGTCGGCCGTCGCGGTCATGTGGTCCCCTCGTCGTGCAGCGTCCGGCAGACGATACCCGGTCGCGACCGGCCGGCTCCGCACCGCCCGGCCGCGCCGCCGCCCCCGCGCGCAGGTTGCGCGGGAGTGGATACTCGAAAGATGACGGCGACGACGCTCTCCCCCGCCTTCGTGGCGCACCTGCCCACCGGCCTCCTCGTCGACGGGCACTGGGGTCCCGCGGCGGGCGGCGCCACGTTCGAGGTCACCGACCCGGCGACGGCCGAGCCCATCTTCGACGTCTCCGACGCCACACCCGCCGACGCCGTGCGGGCGCTCGACGCCGCGCACGCCGCCGCCCCCGCCTGGCGTGCCGTACCGCCGCGCGAACGCTCCGAGCTGCTGCGCGCCGTCTTCGAGCGGCTCGTCTCCCGCACCGACGACATCGCGGCGCTGATCACCGCCGAAGCCGGCAAGACCCTGGCCGAGGCACGCGCCGAGGTCGTCTACGGCGCCGAGTTCCTGCGCTGGTTCGCCGAGCAGGCGGTGCGCGCCGACGGCCTGGTGCGCACGGCGCCGTCGGGCGCCAACAAGCAGTACGTGAGCCGCCGGCCCGTGGGGCCGTCCCTGCTGATCACGCCCTGGAACTTCCCCATCGCGATGGCGACCCGCAAGATCGCACCGGCGCTCGCCGCCGGGTGCACGGTGGTGATCAAGCCCGCCTCGCTGACGCCGATGACGACGCTCCTGGTCGCGGAGATCATCCGCTCCGAGGCGGAGTCGCGCGGTCTTCCCACCGGCATCGTCAACGTGGTCCCGACCTCGCAGTCCGGGCCGGTCACCGAGCCGCTGTTCGAGGACCCGCGGCTGCGCAAGGTCTCGTTCACCGGCTCCACGCGGGTGGGCCAGGTCCTCCTCGCCCAGGCCTCGAAGAACGTGCTGCGCAGCTCCATGGAGCTGGGCGGCAACGCGCCGTTCGTCGTGTTCGAGGACGCCGACCTCGACGCCGCCGTCGAGGGTGCGCTGGTCGCGAAGCTGCGCAACTCGGGCCAGTCCTGCGTCGCGGCCAACCGCTTCCTCGTGCACGACGCCGTCGCGCGCGACTTCGCGGAGAAGTTCGCCGCCGCGGTAGGCGCCAAGGTGACCGGGCCGGGCACACGGCCGGGCGCCGAGGTGGGCCCCCTGATCAGCGAGTCGGCGGTGGAGAAGGTGACCGGCCTGGTGGACGACGCCGTCGCGCACGGCGCGCAGGTGCTCACCGGTGGCGCCCGCCTCGATCGCCCGGGCCACTTCTTCGAGCCGACGGTGCTTACCGGCGTCAGCGGCGACGCGCGGATCGTCACCGAGGAGATCTTCGGTCCGGTCGCCCCGATAGTGGTCTTCGGGTCCGACGACGAGGCGTACGAGCTGGCCAACGGCACCCCGTTCGGCCTGGCCGCCTACGCGTACACGACGTCGCTGGCCCGGGCGCAGCGCGCCATGGAGGAGATCGAGGCCGGGATGATCGGCATCAACCGCGGCCTGGTGTCCGACGCGAGCGCGCCCTTCGGCGGCGTCAAGGCCTCCGGTCTGGGCCGCGAGGGCGGCGAGGAGGGCATGGAGGAGTACCAGGAGACGGTGTACGTGGCGATGTGACGGCGCGGTGAGGGCGCCGTCCGGCGAGCGGGCAGGTTGCCGACCTGGGCCGGCGACGTCGTAGCCTCACGACGTGAATGTCCTCCCTCGCAACCCGGCGGCCCGCGCCGCCGTCCGCCAGGGCGTGAGCGTGTCGGTGGCGACGGGCCTGTACGGTGTCTCGTTCGGCGCTTTGTCGGTGGCCGCAGGTGTGGGCCTGGGCCCGACGATGGCCCTGAGCCTGCTCATGTTCTCCGGCGGCTCGCAGTTCGCCCTGATCGGTGTCATCGGTGCGGCCGGGACACCCGTCGCGGCGATCGCCACCGCGACCCTGCTCGGCCTGCGCAACACCCTGTACGGCGCGGTGGTCTCGCCGCTGCTCCAGGTGCGCGGCTGGCGCCGCATCGCGGCCGCACAGGTCACCATCGACGAGTCGACGGCGGTCGCCGTCGCCCAGCCCGAACCGGCCGCGTCGCGGATCGGGTTCTGGGTCACCGGCATCGGCGTCTACGTCCTCTGGAACGCGTTCGTGCTGCTCGGGGCTCTCGCGGGTGATGCGCTCGGCGACCCGCGCGCCTGGGGGCTCGACGCCGCGGCGGCCGCAGCGTTCCTCGCCCTCGTCTGGCCGCGCCTCGCGCCGCGGCGCGCCCAGCTCGTCGCCGGGCTCGCCGTCGCGGCCACCGCCGTGCTGATCCCGTTCGTCCCGCCGGGCATCCCGGTGCTCGCCGCGGCCGCCGTCGCGATCGTCGTGGGACTGGTCGCGCCGGCCGTGCCTGATGACGCGCCGGCCTCCCCCCACGCCGCCGCGGCCGACCAACCTGAGAACGAGACCGACCGGGAGTCCGTCCGATGACCACCACCGCCCTCTGGGCCACCGTGCTGGCGGCATCGCTGGCCTGCTTCGCGCTCAAGCTCGGCGGGCACCTGATCCCCCGGAGCTGGCTGGCCTCCGAGCGCGTCTCGCGGGTCACCACGCTCGTCACCGTGGCGCTGCTGGTCTCCCTCGTCGTGGTCCAGGGCTTCGCCGACGGCCGCACCCTGACCGTGGACGCGCGGGTACCCGCCCTGGCGGTCGCGGCGCTCGCCCTGGCGCTGCGCGCGCCGTTCATCCTGGTCGTCGTGCTGGCGGCGGCCACGGCCGCGGGCCTGCGCGCGGCGGGCTGGGGCTGACGCCCTGGGAGCGGCTGCTGTGGTCGGGCCGGCATCTGCCGGCTGCTGGTCAGCCTCGACCCGCCAGCGGCGGTTAGGGTGGCTTGGTGGCCCTGTTTCGTGAGACCGCCGACGTTTCCGTCCGCCCCGCCGTCGCCGGCGACGAGTCCGCCGTGACCGACGTGCAGGTCGCCTCCTGGCGTGCCGCCGGGGTGCTGGGCGAGGGGGTCGTCGACGCGCTCGACGTCCCCGCGATGCGTGCGCGCTGGTCGTCCGCGATCAACTCTCCGCCCGGCCCGGGTTTCGCGGTGTTCGTCGCGCTCGACGGGCCGGACGTCGTCGGGTTCGCCGCCGTCTCTCCCGGCCAGGTGCTGTCGCTCGAGGTCCTGCCCGAGGCGCAGCGCGCCGGGCACGGGTCGCGGCTCCTGGCGGCCGCCGTCGACCGCCTCCGCGCGGACGGCGCCGAGACCGTCAGCACCTGGGCTCTGGTCGACGACAAGGCGCGCGCCAACTTCCTGGAGGCCAGCGGGCTCGGCGAGGACGGCCGCAGCCGCACGCTCGCCACGGGCGTCCGCGAGGTCGTCGAGCACCGCTGGTCCGCCGAGATCTGACCCGGCGCCAGCCGGCGAGCCGCCGTGTTCGCCACGCGAACCCCAGGGTTCACGCCCGCGTGACAGTCCCGTGACACGGTCTTGCGACCATCGGCGTCATGGGGATACGCACGGAGTACTTCGCCGCACCTACCGACGAGGTGGCGGCGACAGCGCTCCACACGCCTGGCGGGCCGTCCGAGCCCGACCAGAGCACCGACCTGCCGCGGTTCGATGCCGTCGAGGTGCCGTCGGTGGACCCGTTCGTCATGCTCGGCGGGCTCGCGGGGGTCATGTCCGGCCGCCCGTACGGTGAGGTCACCGCGCACCCGCGGCACGGCAACCTCATCGGCAGCGGGGGTGACGAGGGCCCCTGGATCGTGACGGTCTCGCAGACCCTCGCCGACGAGCTCGCCTCCGCCGGTCCCACGCGCCTGGCCCGGGCGGCCCGCGAGTGGTCGGACGCCGCACCGCCCGCCACGCCGCCCCGGAACCTTGCCGCAGCCCTGCTGCCGCTCGCGGCGCTCGCCGCCCGGGCGGCCGACGAGGGGCACCGGCTGTACTGCTGGACCAGTCTCACCGACTGATCACTCTCGACTGATCGCTCTCGGCGGGGGCCACGGAGGTGCTTCACTTGCCCCGTGAACCGCCCCCGTAACCCGCTCTGGCGGACCCTTGTCGAGCTCCGCGGCAACCCCCGCGCCTGCGTGTTCACCGAGCCGCTGTGGGGGCTGTCCATGGCCCTGGTGCTGCCGTATGCGTCGGTGTTCATGCTGGCGCTGGGCCTGCACGACGAACAGATCGGCTTCCTCGCGACCGTCGCCATGCTCTCCCAGGTCGCCTTCGGGCTGGCCGGCGGGATCATCACCGACCGGCTCGGCCGGCGCGCCACGACAGCGTGGTTCGACGTGATCGCCTGGGTGATCCCGTGCGTGCTGTGGGCGTTCGCGGAGAACTTCTGGTTCTTCCTGGCGGCGTCGCTCGTGAACGGCGCACTGCAGGTCACGCAGAACTCGTGGGACTGCCTCATGGTCGAGGACGCCGAGCGGGGCCAGATCACCCGGATCTACTCGCTGGTCAAGGTCGCGTCCGACTGCTCCGCCCTGTTCGCGCCGCTGGCCGCGGTTCTGGTCGCCCAGCTCGGGCTCGAGCCCGCGGTCCGCATCCTGTACGTCAACGCGGCGGTCGTGATGACCGCGAAGATCGTCTGGCTCTACCTGTGGTCACGGGAGACCCGCCAGGGACGCGTCCGCATGGCCGCCACGCGCGGGCAGAGCGTGTGGCGCCTGCTGGCCGGGTATCGCGGCGCGGTCGGGCTGCTGCTGCGCTCGCGCGGTTCGCTCCTCGCGCTGGCCGTGGCCGCGCTGACCGCAGCAGTCACGCTCGTCAACGGCACGTTCTGGCAGGTGGTGGCCAGCCAGCACCTGCACGTGCCGGACGCGCTGCTGCCCTTCTTCCCGATGGTCCGCTCGGTGCTGTCGGTGGTGTTCTTCTTCACGCTGATCCCGCTGCTGACCACCGCCGTTGACCTCAGGCGCGCGACGCTGTGGGGGTTCGGGGTCCATCTTGCCGGGCAGGTCGTGCTGGTCGCGATCCCCGCGTCCGACGGCGGCGCGACGGTGTCGACGTACGTGTTCCTCGGACTGTGCCTGCTGCTGGACAGCTTCGGGGCGGGCATGCTGTTCATGCTCTCGGAGTCGCTCGTCGCGCTGCACGTGGACCCGGCCGAGCGCTCGCGCGTGATGGCGCTCCAGCGCACGTGCATCATGCTCGCCGCGGCGCCGTTCGGCTGGATCTCCGGCTGGCTGTCCGGGATCGACCGTACCTACCCGTTCATGCTCACGTCCGTGCTGCTGATCGTCGGGCTCGTGCTGGTGATGGTGCGCTGGGTGCCGACGCACCCGGACGCGGAGACCTCCCTGACGTCCGACCCCGCCTGACGCACGGAGCGCTCCCGCGGCGACGGTGACCAGGACGACCGCCCCGCCCGCGACCAGGGCGCCGCGCACGCCGAGGAGCTCCATCATGAGGCCGAGCAGCGGCGGACCGGCCAGGCCCCAGGCCGTGCTCGCGCTGCGCCAGACGCCCAGGACGCGGCCGCGCATGGCGGCCGGCGGGTCGGTCTGCAGCACCGTCGCTCCCGCGGTGTCCGACAGCGACTCCACCACCGCCATGGGCGCCACGACGACCAGCAGCAGGGCGAACGTCGGCGACAGGCCGGCGAGCACCTGGAGCAGCGCCCCGGCCGCGGCGAGCAGCGCCACGACCCGCACGGTCGGCCGGCGGAGCCGGCCGGCGAGGAACGCGCCGACGATCCCGCCGACGGCCAGCACCGCGGCCACGGTGGCGAAGTCCCGTGTCGTCCCGGCGAGGGCACCCGTGACGAGCACGGCGAGGGTCAGCGAGTAGTTGCGCCCGAAGACGGCGCTGACCGCGGTCACCGCCAGGAGGGCGACGAGGCGCGGGCGGCTGAAGAAGTACCGGACGCCGTCGCGCGAGCCGGTCCGCGGCGCGGCCGGTTCGACGGGTTCGGGCGGGAGCGTTGCCGGTGCCGGCTCCACGGCCTCCAGCGGCCGGGCCTCGCCGAGGGGCCGGGGGTACAGCCGCAGGAACGGCACGAGCGCGGCGACCGCCAGGAACGAGGCACCGTTGGCCAGGTAGGCGGCGGCAGGTCCCGTGAGCGCGATCAGCCCGCCCGCGAGGCCGACGCCCGCCAGCCGGCCCACGCTGTGCGTCACGGAGCCCAGGCCGATGGCGGACGGCACGTCGCCGGGCGCGACGAGGTCGTTGCCCAGCAGCGAGGTCGCAGGACCGTCCACCGCCGCGACGAGGCCCGTGATCGCCGAGAGCGCCAGCAGGAGCGGCAGGTTGAGGACGTCCAGGCCGACGAGCACCGCGGTCGCGAGGGCTACGGCGCCGAGCACCGCCTGGCTCGCCGCGACCACGGCCTTGCGGGGCCACCGGTCCACGACGGCACCGCCCGCCACGCCGAAGAGGAGGCCCGGCGCGGCCTGGACGGCCAGCGAGAGCCCTGTCGCCGCCGGGGAGCCCGTGATCTGCAGGACGAGCAGGTTCTGGACGGTCATCTGCATCCACGTCCCGGCGCTGGAGACGAGGTTCGCGCCGGTCCACCAGCGCATCGCGGGGTGGCGCAGCGCCCGCCACGGGGAACGGCCGGAGCTGGTCGAGGTTGGTACGGAATAAATGTTCTGCGCACGCGGGCGCGCGCGGAGGAAGGCAGGGAGAAGCACAGCAACTTTCAGGCAGGAGGACGCCGCGCAGCCGGTACCGCTGATCGCAGCGGCGACAATTCAAACAACCGGCTCGGGGTGCGCTCTACCTCCGGCGGCCGATCGTGAGCAAGGTCGCAGGTGACCGCCGTCTCTGCTGCTCACCGCGCCCGGAGGCCCTCAGAGCCCGGGCTCGTAGCGCACGTACCCGGCGCGCAGCACGACGACGGGATCGCGGCCCCGGTCGGTGTCGTCGTCCGCCCCCGGCACCCGCGCGACGTCGGGCCAGTGCACGAGGAACGTGCCACGGTGCAGCCACCGCAGCAGCGGGGCGACCGGCCACGGGTGCCGCACGTCCGACCGCTCGAAGCCCAGGAACGAGGTCCGGGTGCGCGGGGACACCACCAGCCCGTGCAGGCGCGCGCCGGCGAGATACGTGCTGGGCCGCCCGTCGAGCACGAAGCGGAGGTCAACCACCCAGCCGAGGTGCGCCCCGGCGTCGTCGTGCACCGGGGTGTCGAGCAGGTCAGAGGCGATCATCGCGAGCTCCTCATCCCGATCCCTCCGGGTCGTGCGTGCCGCCGGGGATCCGCCCGACGACGTGGTCGCGGGTCCACCGTTCGAGCCAGGTCGCGTCAAGACCGGCGCTCCGGACGCTGAGGTGCACCACCGTGCCGACGTCCGACACGTGCGCCCACGGGAGGCGGTACCAGCGGGACGCGGGCGGGCGCCCCCCGAACACCCGGGTGCCGAGCACCGGGCCGGTGAGCAGCGCGGAGATCACGACCGGGACGCTGCCGTCGATCCGTCCGTCCTCGGCTGGCACGCGGTCGGCCGGCTCCCCGCCGGCGACCTCGAGCTCGAGGTCGTCGAGCGTGCACACCGGCAGGTCGTCGATGTCGAGCACCTGGCGGTCCAGCAGGTGCAGCCGCGCGTCCAGGATCCGTCCCGGCTGCTGGGGCTCGGGCTCGCGGGACAGATCCCGCGGGCCGGTCCGGGTGCGCCTCATCCGCCCGCCTCCGTCGCGATCATCAGGGGTATCGCGGCCAGCGCGGCCACGACGAGGACGAAGAGGTAGACCGTGCCCAGCACGTTCATGGCCCGCCCGTTGACGTGCTCGCCCATGTACTCGGGGTCGTTCGCGACGACCAGGATCGGCAGGTACGTCAGCGGCAGCGCCACGGCGGAGAAGACCACCGAGTACTCGGTGACGGCGATCGGGTCGACGTTGGTCATCAGGACGCCGATCGCGACCACGAGCGCCAGGATCATCGCCAGGTGGAACCGCGGGGCCGCGGCGGGGCGTCGGAACTTGCCCCATGACCAGCCCAGGTACTGCGAGAGCGTGTACCCGGTGGACAGCGCGGTCTCCAGCGCCGCACCGAACGTGGCGGCCACCAGGCCGACGATCACCACGGCGACGAGCAGGGTCCCGCCCGCCTGCGCGACCGGCAGCGTGAGCTGGGACATCGAGTCGACCTGGATACCCGCGGGCAGCAGCACGAGGGCCGCACACGCGGCGATGGCGACCGACAGCAGGCCGCCGAGCGGGAACCCCACCAGCACGTTCAGGCGGGACGTCGCGAGGTCCCGCACCGTCCAGCGGTCCTCGACGCCGCCGGACGAGAAGAAGAAGACCTCGTAGGGCGTCATCGCCGCGCCGAACAGCGCGATGGCGAAGTACCAGTACACGGCGGCGCTCTCCTGCGCCGGCACCTGCGGGACGAGCTGTGCGCCGAGGTCGCCCCAGTCGGGCCCGAGCAGGAACACGGCAACCGCGAACCCGACGAGCGCCAGGCCCAGCAGCCCGGTGACGTTCTCCATCACGTCGAACTTCACGCGCCACAGGACGAGCCACACCGCCAGCGCCGCGACCGGGACCCAGAGCCGGTGGTCCACGCTGCTCGCGAGCTGGAGGGCCAGCGCGATGCCGCCAACCTCGGCGATGAGGGTCAGCACGGTGACGGCCAGGCTGGCCACCAGGTTCAGCCCGGCGGTGCGCGGGCCGAGGCGCTCCCGGATGATCTCGAACGTCGCGCGCCCGGACACCGCGGCGACCTTGCCGGACATGTGCGCGAACACGCAGATGCCGACCACGCCCACGCCGACCACCCAGGCCAGGGAGAGCCCGAACCGGGAGCCCACCACGGCGTTGGTGACCAGGTCTCCGGCGTCGAGGAACCCGCCGATCGCGGTGAGGATGCCCAGGGCGACGGTCAGCAGGCGACTCTTCATGGCGTCGCCCGTTCGGCGCGGGCCGCGGTCTGCGCCCGCTCCCGCTCGACCACTCCGCTCGCGTCGTCGAGCCCGCCGGCGGCGTCCTCGAGGGCCCGCAGGACGCCGTCGGCGGGCGACATCGGCCGGCCCAGCCACGTGCGTGCCGCCGCGACCGGGCCGACGGCGCCCGAGGCGGCGTCCAGCGCGTCGTCCCGCACCCGCCCCGCGCCGTCGGCGGCGATGACCAGGGTCCCGATGCCGTGCACGGCACCCGTGGCGGTCTCGACCGCGTCCCCGACCGCCACGTCCGCGGTCACGGCCGGCAGGCGCCCGGCGGCACGTTCCCGCACGGCGAGCTCCGCCGTCGCGACCGCCGAGCTCGCGTCGTCGAGGTGGTCGGACACGCTGCCGAGCGCGCCCGCGTCGTCCGACCGCGTAGCGGCGGGTCCGCACGCCGCAACCGTCCCGCCCAGGCCCAGGACCAGCACCGCCAGCACGCACCACCGGGCGGGCTGGCGGTACCGGCGGTTCGTCACCGTGGAATGGTCACCCGGATCGGCGGCGCTCGCATGCCGGACCAGCCTGCGTCGACCCTTGCCAGGGCCACGAGGCGAGCGGCCCGGACCCTGCCTATCGTCGAGACGACGACGCGGGAAGGAGCAACCCATGCACATCGGGTACACCCTCATGACCGAGCAGAGCGGGCCGCGGGAGCTGCTGCGGTACGCCGTGGCGGCCGAGGACGCCGGCTTCGACTTCGAGCTCTCCAGCGACCACTTCTCGCCCTGGCTCTCCGAACAGGGGCACGCGCCCAACGCGTGGGTGCTCCTGGGTGCGGTGGCTCAGGCGACCAGCCGGGTCGAGCTCATGACCTTCGTGACCTGCCCGACCATGCGGTACCACCCGGCGGTGGTCGCCCAGCAGGCGGCGACGCTCCAGCTCCTGGCCGACGGGCGCTTCACCCTGGGGCTGGGCGCCGGCGAGAACCTCAACGAGCACGTGATCGGCGAGGGCTGGCCCAGCATCGCGGTGCGGCACGACATGCTCGAGGAGGCCGCCCACATCATCCGGGAGCTCCTCACGGGCGAGCTGGTCACCTGGGAGGGCCAGCACTTCCGCGTCGACTCGGCGCGCCTCTGGGACGTCCCCGACGCCGGGGTGCAACTGGGCGTCGCCCTGTCCGGCAAGCAGGGGATCGAGCGGTTCGCCCCGCTCGCCGACCACCTGGTCCAGGCGATGCCCGACGCCGGAGTGGTGCAGGGCTGGAACGACAAGCACCCCGGCGGCTCGCGTGTGTTCGGGCAGGTGCCGATCTGCTGGGACCCGGACGAGCAGAAGGCGATCGAGCGCGCCCACTCCGAGTTCCGCTGGTTCGGGGGCGGGTGGTCGGTGAACGCCGACCTGCCGACGCCGGCCGGGTTCGCCGGAGCGTCGCGGTTCGTGCGCCCGGACGACGTCGCGTCGTCGATCGCGTGCGGGCCGGACCTGGACAAGCTGGCCGAGAGCGCCCGGCCGTTCCTGGACGCGGGATTCACCGACCTCGCGATCGTGCAGGTGGGCGACCACAACCAGGACCGGTTCCTCGCCGAGGCGGCTGGGCCGCTGGTGGAGCGGCTGCGGGCGCTCTAGGGTGCCGGGTCGAGGCGGCCGGGATGATCTTGACGGCCCGCCGCACGGCGTCGTCCATCACGCGGCATCGGCCGAGGTCAGGAAGAGCACGAGCTGCGAGAGCTCGGCCGGCTCCCCCAGCCGCGGCACTGCGAACGGCTCGGGCGAGTAGAAGTCCGCGATGAGGCGCTCGCCCTCGGCGACCGGGGAGTTGATCAGCGGCGTGGAGACCACGCCGGGGTGCAACGAGTTGACCCGGATCCCGTCGCGGCCCAGCTCCAGCGCGGCCGACCGGGCCAGGCCGCGCACCGCCCACTTGCTGGCCGTGTAGGCCGAGTAGTACGCCGTGCCGACGTTGCCCATGGTCGAGCAGATGTTGACGACGGCGCCCCCGCCGCCCCTCCGCATGGACGGCGTCACGGCGCGGATGCCCAGGAACGGTCCGGTCACGTTGACCCACTGAGGCCGAGACGGCCCGCGCCGTCGGCGACGCGGTCGCTACGATGGTCGCGCGGTACGGCGCCCGCTAACCTCCGTCGCCCCCTGCCGCGGGCTTGGCGCGGTAGAACCCGGCGGCCTTGCGCAGCGCCTCGCGGGCCCGACGGCGGTCGCCCGCGGCGTCGTACGCGAACGCCAGGTGGTACCAGGCGCGCCAGTCGTCTGGCGCGGCCTCGACGGCCGCACGGCGCGGCTCGAACGCCTCGTCCGCCGCGGCGCGGTCGATGCGCCCACCGGGCGAGCGCGGCAGGTCGTCCACGGGGAGGTCACCCTCGGCGAACAGCGTGTCCGCCATCCGCTGCACCGTCGCGGCCAGCCAGTACTCCCGCGCGATCAGCCCGATGACCAGCAGCGGGATGATGAGCACGCCCAGGCCGATGGCGATCAGCACCGGCTCGCCGGTACCCACCATCGAGACGCCGCGCCCCGCTATCTGCCACACGTACAGCACCAGCAGGGCGGTCACGGCCAGCGCGCCCGGCAGCCCCTTGGGCAGCTTCCGGCCCGGTCGGTCGGCGCCGTCGGCCCGGTGCTCGCTCACGACAGGTCCAGCACGTGCTCGAGGCCGACCGTCAGCCCCGGGCGCGACACCACGGAGCGGATCGCGAGCAGCACCCCCGGCATGAAGGAGGCCCGGTCGAACGAGTCCTGGCGAATCACGAGCTGCTCCCCCTCGTTGCCGAAGAGGATCTCCTCGTGCGCCACGAGCCCGCGCAGTCGCACGGCATGCACCCGCACGCCGTCGACGTCGGCCCCGCGCGCCTCCCAGCCCGCCTCGGTCGCGTCGGGCGAGGGCCCGAGACCGGCCTCGGCGCGGGCCGTGGCGATGGCCTCCGCGGTGTGCCGCGCGGTGCCGGACGGCGCGTCGACCTTGTTCGGGTGGTGCAGCTCGATGACCTCCGCCGACTCGAAGTAGCGCGCGGCCTTCGCGGCGAACGTCATGGCCAGCACGGCCGAGAGCCCGAAGTTCGGGGCGATGAGCACGCCGAGCGACTCCTGGCTGCCCGTGCCGCGGGGCGAGAGCTCGGCGAGGTGCGCCGCGACGCGGGCGCGCGAGTCGTCGTCCCAGCCGGTGGCGCCGACCACCGCGTGCGCACCGGCGTCGAGCACCGCGTGCACGTTGGCCTCGGTGACGGCCGGGACGGTGAAGTCGACGGCGACGTCGGCGCCGGCGAGGGTCTTTGCGGAGACGGTGTCGCCGCGGCCCAGCCGGGCGACCAGCCGCATGCCGTCGGCGCCCTCGACGGCAGCGCAGGCCTGCGCCCCCATCCGCCCGCCGGCCCCGAGCACGGCCACCTTGATGTCACTCACGATTCCCGCCTTCTTTGTTGTGAGCGTGATCTTTGCGTCTTCAAGTCCGGTTTGGGCGCAACGATCACGCCCACAACCAAGGGTGTCAGGCTTCGAAGGGGCCTACGCGGACTATCGAGCGTGGGCGGGCGGCCAGGTCTTCGGCAAGGGACTGGACGTCCGTCGTCGTGACCGCCTGGATGCGCTCCAGCGACTCGGCCAGCGACAGCAGGTCGCCGTACACGAGCTCGGCCTTGCCGAGGCGGCTCATGCGCGAGCCGGAGTCCTCCAGCCCGAGCACCGTACCGCCGGACAGCTGCCCCACGGAACGCTTCAGCTCGGCCTCGGTGATGCCGTCGTTCGCGAGCTTCTCCAGCTCCTCGACGAGCAGGTCGGTGACCTGGTCCGCCTTGGCGGCCGCGCAGCCCGCGTACAGCCCGAACGTGCCGAGCCCGCCGTGCGCGGAGGCGAACGAGTACGTCGAGTACGCCAGGCCACGCTTCTCGCGGATCTCCTGGAACAGCCGGGACGACATGCCGCCGCCCAGCACCGCGTTCAGCACGGACAGCGCGAAGCGCCGGTCGTCCGTCGCGGAGATACCGGTGGACCCGATGATGATGTTGGCCTGCTCGACGGTCCGCTTGACCGTCCGCTCGGCTCCGGCCTCGGGCACGCCGGCCCGGTCCTCCGTGTCGGCACGACGGTCCCGCGGTGCGGCGGCGGCGTCGAGGCCCCATCCGCCGTCGGACAGCGCCTGCGTGACCTGCTGCACGAGCTTGTCGTGGTCGATCCCGCCCGCGGCCGTGACCACCAGGGTCTCGGGCCGGTAGTTCCAGCGGTAGTGGTCCCAGACGGCGTCGCGCGGGACGGCGTTGATCGTCTCCGGTGTGCCGCCGATCGGGCGGCCCAGGGCGTGGTCGCCCAGGACGAGGGCGGAGAACTGCTCGTGGACGACGTCGGCCGGGTCGTCGTCGTTCATCGCGAGCTCTTCGAGGATCACGCCGCGCTCGGTCTCGAGCTCGTCGGAGTCCAGGCGCGCGGAGGTGACCATGTCGGCGATGACGTCGACCGCCATCGGCAGGTCGGAGTCCAGCACCCGCGCGTAGTAGCAGGTGTGTTCCTTGCCGGTGGCCGCGTTGGCCTCACCGCCGACGGCGTCGAACGCCTCGGCGATGTCCATCGCGGACCGCCGCGAGGTCCCCTTGAAGAGCAGGTGCTCCAGGAAGTGCGTCGAGCCGAAGTGGCCGTCGGTCTCGTCCCGCGAGCCGACGCCGATCCACGCGCCCACCGTCGCCGAGCGCTGGCCCGGCATGTTCTCGGTGAGCACACGGACACCGCCGGGCAGGACGGAGCGACGAATCGTCGCCCCGTCCTGCCCGGCGGTCAGCTCGGCACCGGGCTCGCCCGCGGGAACGAGCGGCAGGTGCCACACCATGTCAGGCGTCCGCAGGTGCGGTGGCCTCGGCGGCCGGCTCGGCGCCGGCCTCGGCCGCCTCGTCCTCGTCGGTCACGGCGACCAGCGAGAGCTTGCCGCGCGGGTCGATCTCGCCGATCTCGACCTGGACCTTCTGGCCGATGGACAGCACGTCGTCGACGTTCTCGACGCGCTTGCCGCCCACGAGCTTGCGGATCTGGCTGATGTGCAGCAGACCGTCCTTGCCCGGGGACAGCGAGATGAACGCGCCGAACGACGTCGTCTTGACGACGGTTCCGACGAACCGCTCGCCCACCTCGGGGACGTGCGGGTTGGCGATCGCGTTGATCGCCGCGCGGGCGGCCTCGGCCGAGGGGCCGTCGGTGGCACCGATGTACACGGTGCCGTCGTCCTCGATGGAGATGTCCGCGCCCGTCTCCTCCTGGATCTGGTTGATCATCTTGCCCTTCGGGCCGATGACCTCGCCGATCTTGTCGACGGGGACCTTCACCGTGATGACGCGCGGGGCGTTCGGGGACATCTCGTCCGGCGTGTCGATCGCCTCGTCGAGCACCTCGAGGATGGTCAGGCGGGCGTCGCGGGCCTGGCCCAGCGCCGCACCGAGCACCGAGGCGGGGATGCCGTCGAGCTTGGTGTCGAGCTGGATGGCCGTGACGAACTCCTTGGTACCGGCGACCTTGAAGTCCATGTCGCCGAACGCGTCCTCGGCGCCCAGGATGTCCGTCATCGCGGCGTAGCGGGTCTCGCCGTCCACGGTGTCGGACACGAGGCCCATCGCGATGCCGGCGACCGGGGCGCGCAGCGGCACACCGGCGTTCAGCAGCGACAGCGTGCTCGCGCACACGGAGCCCATGGAGGTCGAACCGTTGGAGCCGAGCGCCTCGGACACCTGGCGGATCGCGTACGGGAACTCCTCGCGGCTCGGCAGGACCGGCACCAGGGCACGCTCGGCGAGCGCACCGTGGCCGATCTCGCGGCGCTTCGGGCTGCCCACGCGGCCCGTCTCACCGGTCGAGTACGGCGGGAAGTTGTAGTTGTGCATGTAGCGCTTGCGCGTCTCCGGACCGAGCGAGTCGATCTGCTGCTCCATGCGGAGCATGTTCAGCGTGGTGACACCCAGGATCTGGGTCTCGCCGCGCTCGAAGATCGCCGAACCGTGCACGCGGGGCAGCACCTCGACCTCGGCCGAGAGGGTGCGGATGTCCGCGAGCCCACGGCCGTCGATGCGGACGCCGTCGGTCAGCACGCGCTGGCGCACGAGCTTCTTCTGCAGCGAGCGGTACGCGGCCGACAGCTCCTTCTCACGGCCCTCGAACTGACCCGCGAGCTGCTCCTGCAGGCCCGCCTTGATCTCGTCGAGGGTGTTCTCGCGCTGCTGCTTGTCCGCGATGGTCAGCGCGTCGCGCGTCGGAGCGGCGACGGCCGCCTCGACGGCTGCGTACGCGTCGTCCTGGTAGTCCGGGAAGAGCGGGAACTGCTGCGTCTCCTTGGCGGACTGCGCGGCCAGCTGGGCCTGCGCGTCGCACAGGGCCTTGATGAACGGCTTGGCCGCCTCGATGCCCTCGGCGACGACCTCCTCGGTCGGCGCCGCGACACCCTCGTTCTTGATGAGGGTCCAGGCGTCGTCCGTGGCCTCGGCCTCGATCATGGCGATCGCGACGTCGTCACCGACGACACGGCCGGCCACGACCATGTCGAAGACCGCGCGCTCCTTGTCGGAGTACTTGGGGAACGCGACCCACTGGCCGTCGACCAGCGCGATGCGGACCGCGCCGACCGGGCCGTCGAACGGCAGGCCGGAGATCTGGGTCGACGCCGACGCGGCGTTGATCGCCAGGGTGTCGTACGCGTCGTCCGGGTGCAGCGCCATGACGGTGATGACGACCTGGACCTCGTTGCGCAGGCCCTTGACGAACAGGGGGCGCAGCGGGCGGTCGGTCAGGCGGCAGGTCAGGATCGCGTCGGTCGACGGGCGACCCTCGCGGCGGAAGAACGAGCCGGGGATGCGGCCCGCGGCGTACATCCGCTCCTCGACGTCCACCGTCAGGGGGAAGAAGTCGAACTGGTCCTTGGGGTGCTTGCCGGCCGCGGTGGTCGACAGCAGCATGGTCTCGCCGTCGAGGTACGCGGCGACTGCGCCGGCGGCCTGCTTGGCGAGGCGCCCGGTCTCGAACCGGACGGTACGGGTGCCGAAGCGACCGTTGTCGATGACGGCCTCGGCGAACTGGATCTCGGGACCCTCCACGGGTGCCCTCCTTCTGTTGGGTGTTCTCTTGGAACGCCCCCGTGCCCGACGGTCATCGATCGAGGCCTACCGAACCGTCGCTCGCGAGGCGAGGAGGTTCGGGAAGCCACTACCGAGGACCGGACGAGGTCACGGGCGGCGTTGTTCGTGTTGTCGTACTACAGCATCTCACCAGACCAGCCCGGCCCCCGCAGCGGGGGCCGGGCTGGTAGGTGTCTAGGTCAGCGGCGCAGGCCGAGCTTGTCGACCAGGGCGCGGTAGCGCTCGATGTCGATCCCCTTGAGGTAACCCTGGAGACGACGGCGCTGGCCCACGAGGAGCAGCAGACCACGACGGCTGTGGTGGTCGTGCTTGTGCTCCTTGAGGTGCTCGGTCAGGTCCTTGATGCGCTGCGTGAGGAGCGCGATCTGCACCTCCGGCGAGCCCGAGTCGCCCGGCTTGGTTCCGTACTCGGAAATGATCTGCTGCTTCGTGGCAGTGTCGAGCGGCATGGCTCTCCTTCAGTGTCGTTGCGCGGTGCTCCGGGACTTGTTCACCGGGGCGCTCTCGATCCGCGGCCGTTCAGACGGCGGTACTACATTACCAGTGCCGCGCCCCTGCGCCCGCACGCTCACGCGCCGTCGTGGCCCGCGTAGCCGTCACCCGTGCGGCGGAAGACCGGCCGGCCGGCGCCGTCCTGTCCGATCGGGAGGACGCCGGCGAACGCCAGGAGGTCCGAGACCGTCGTGATCAGGCTCCGGTCCTCGAACCGGACGCCGTACGCCGGCGTCCAGTCGCGACCGGGCTGGCGCAGGAACGACTCGTCGTCCAGCCGTAGCAGGTAGACGAAGGTCTCGATGAGGATCCGGCTGCCCACCGCACCCAGGAAGTTGCCGTTGCCCTGGACCTCGGCCTCCTTGAGCACGTAGTACCACAGCGGGGTGCCGTCCAGGTCGTCGAGCGCGGCCACCACTTCGGGCGACGCGTTCTGCCGGAGCTGCTCCGGGGTGAGCGGAGGGGCGCCGAGCTCGGCGGCGACCGCTTCGCCGGTCGGGATCGCCAGCATGTAGCCGCGCAGCAGGTTGCGCTGTGCGAGCTGTTTCAGCAGCGCCTTCACCGGGACGGGGGCTCCGTTGCCCTCGTTCAGCAGGTCGCCCAGGCCGTCGGCCAGGAACGGGTCGATCCTGCGTGTCTTGCGGAACGCCGCCGGGTCACCCTTGTCGGTCATCCGTGACCACTCGATGGGCCAGTTCGACGGCAGCGCGGGCAGCGGGTTCGCCGGGTCCGGGGACAGCCCGCCGTTGCCCGTGAACTGGAACAGCTGGTCCAGGGTCGCGACCCCGCCGCGCCCGTTCCGGGTGAAGTTCACGTTGAAGTCGTAGGTGCCCCGCACCATCGAGTGCCCGAACCGGAACGCCGCCACCGCGAACTCCAGCGGCATCGCGACGCGCCGCGCCGGGCGGAACAGCTTCGGCCCGGTCGCGAGCACCGCGTCCAGCACGCCGGGCTTGGTAAGGGTGCGCAGGTAGTCGTGCACGACGAGCCACTGGTAGTGGAAGCGGACGAGCTGCTGCGCCCGGTCGAACAGCTCGCGCGGAGTGGAGGCCGACCACGGCTCGTGCCGCGCCACCCAGTCGACCGTGGCGTTGTGGAACCGGATCATCGCCACGTGGAACTGCCCGACGATCAGGTTCTCGTCGTTGCGCCCGTCGGGGATCAGCGGCATGCGCTCGCTGCCCGGTTCGGTGCCGCGCGGCAGGTCGCGCTGCGGGTCGTCGCCGGGCGCCACGAGCTGGAACCCGGGGATGGCCCCGGTCGAGACGCGGCCGAGCCGGAGCTTCGCCGAGCCCGGCACGTACGCGGCCTCGCTGCGGGTGGTGCCGTGGTCCTTCTCGCCCTCGAACCGGGGGCCCGATCCGTACAGGCTGTCGAGGTCGAGCAGCGGGATGCGCCCGTTGTGCAGGCTGCGCACGACGACGCCCGGCCGGAACACCCGGAACGGGTCGCTGATGATGTCGCCGAGCGCCCGGTCGCCGCCCGGGCCGGAGGCGTCGTCGGGGCCGTTCGTGTTGAGCGTGATGTCGTGGTCGATGAACTGGCCCCAGTACGTGTAGACGGCGGGGACCGTGGAGTCGAGCGGGACCGGCGCGGCCGCTGGCTCGATCATCGCGGCTCCGAGCCGCATCAGGGCGTCGCGAGTCTCGTCCAGGCGCTTGCCCGCGGGCAGGTGGGCGTGCGGGTAGCGCGCGGCCGGGCCGCGCAGCAGGTAGTCGAACGACGTCGTGGCGTCGAACCGGTGCTCGCGCAGGTCGCGCCGGACTGCCTCCTCGGTGCGCGGCATGAGGGTCGCCGTGCTCTCGTGCGGCTCGGCCGCGTCGTCCGGGCCGGCAGGGACGAACACACCGCCGTGCCCGATCCGCCGGACGGTACGGCCGGCCGGCGTCTGCGCCAGGTCGACCTCCTCGTGCGGCGTGTGGTTCGGCTCGCCCTGGGGCGGTGCCTCGGTGGTCTGGGCCATGGTCTCTCCTTCGCTGGGGGTGAAGGCCTTCACCAAGGGAGAGAGCAGGGGTGTCGCGGGCAGTGACCGATTCGGCCAGACCCGAATCACCCCGGCGACGTGTCAGACCGTCAGGTCACCCGGGTGACCTGACGGTCTGACACGTCAGGGGGTGCGCTTGACGTACGCCGCCCAGAGGACCGCGCCGGTCGCGAACAGCGCCTGCAGGACGACCGCAGACGGCGACACGACCCCCGACACCGCCACCCACGCGAGCGGAAGTGTGCCCAGCACCGCCAGGTCCAGCCCCTTGAGCTGGTGCAGCACCAGCCCGGTCGGCACGCCGCCTGCCGGTGTCGCGATCATCGGCACGTCCCACGGCACCGGGCCGCGATACGCGGTCCGCACGGCCGCGGCCCCGAGCACGACGGCGCCGGGCGCCGCTACCGCGAGCCACTGCCCGCCCCCGACCGCCACCGCGACGGCCAGCACCACGACCGCGGCGGTCAGCACCGGCCATGCCGTGCGGACGGCCCGGGTGGCCCGGGCGCCCAGCGGCACCAGCGCGTCCAGCCGCGGGTTCTCCCCCGCCGCCCGTGGGCCGACGGCGCCCGCGATCGCCCCCGCGTACCCCACACCCGCGAGCACCGCCCACAGCCCGATCCCGCCGGCCAGCACCGGCACCTGGACGACGACGGCGCCGGTCGCGGCGAGCGCGACCAGTCCGGCCAGCGCGGCGGGCGAACGGGCCAGGAGGACGGCGTCGGCGGCGAGCAGCGCGCCGGCCGGGCCCCGTGCGGAGCCGGGCAGCCGGCGCAGGGCGCGCGACGCCGTCGGCCCGCCGCTGAGGAGCGCCCGGCTCATGCCGCCGCTGTCGAGCGAGAGCACCGCTGCCGAGGCCTGCATCGCCGCTGATGCGCGGGCCCGCAGCTGGCCGGCCCGGAGCCGCTCCAGCCCGGTGGCCCAGACCGCGAGCGCCGCGCCGCCGGCGAGCGCGAGGGCCGCGGGCACCGGCCAAGGGACGGTCCAAGCCGGCCAGTCGGGGACCCAGTGTGCGGCCCCGAGGCCCACCACCGGCACGGCGGCGAGCAGCAGGGTGAGCACGCGCCCCGGCCGGTCGCCCGACGCCGCCCCGGTCACCTGGAGCACGCCCGTCCCGGCGACCACGACGAGCCCGAGCGCCCCGCCCAGCGCGGCGTCGAGGAGGATCCCGGTGAGGCTCACCCCGACGAAGGCCGCCGGCGCGCCTCCCACGAGCAGACCCGCGCCGACCCCGGCGAGCACCGCGCGCACGACGGACGGCGAGGTCAGGCCGGTCCGGTCGGCAGGGGTGGGTACCCACCAGCGCACGCCTGCGGCGGGCAGACCGGCCGGACCCAGGCGCAGTGCCACCATGGCGCCCGCGACGACCGCGAGGGCGAGCACCATGGCCTGGACCAGACCGGGCCCCAACCCGAATCCTGTCGCGTCGGACGCGAGCAGCTCCCGCACGGGTGCGCCGAACCCCCACACGTACAGCGCGACGATGGCGAGCGAGATGACCACCTCGCCGACGTCCATGGCGACCCGGCCCGCCTCGGCCGGCAGGTTGTGCGCCCGGACGCGCGCGGTCAGCCGGCGCAGCTCGGCGCCGGTGAGCCGTTCGTCCTCGTTCCCGGCCAGGCGCGGCAGCGCGGGTCCGACGGCGGCGCCGGCCTCGTCGCGAGTCACCGGAAGCCCGCCAGCACGCCCGGCGCGTCGCCGGGCTGCACCAGCACCGCGCCGTCGTCGGACAGGTGCAGGGCCCTGGCCCCGGTCGCGGCGAGGAGCCGGTCGTCGTGCGTGGCGAACAGGACGGCGGTGCCGGCGTCGGCCTCGGCGCGCACCGTGTCGCCGAGCCGCCCGCGCATGGCGGTGTCGAGGCGCTGCTCGGGCTCGTCGAGCACGAGCAGGTCCCGTGGCCGCACGAGGGCGCTCGCCAGCAGGAACCGGCGGCGCTGCCCGGACGACAGGGTGTGCGGCATGGCGCCGCCGTGGCCGGTGATGCCCATGTGGTCGAGCACCTGGTCGGTGACCGCACCGGCGTCGGGCACGCCGTGGCCGCGCGCGGTGAGCACGAGATGCTCGCGGACGGTCACGCCGGGGAAGAAGGCGTCGTCGTCCAGCACGCCCGCGACGCGCGCCCGGAAGGGTCGCTCCCGCTCGTCGACGGCGCGACCGAACGCGCGGACCGTACCGGAGAGCGGCTCCTGCAGCCCGAGCACCGTGCGCAGCAGCGTGGACTTGCCGGTGCCGTTGGTCCCGATGATCGCGACGACGTCGCCGGGGTCCAGCGTGAGCGAGACCGGCTGGCAGACGGCGTTGCCGCCGTACCCGACGACCAGGTCGGACAGTTCGAGGAGCGTCATGCCCACCTCAACGCGCGAACGAGGGCTGGTTCTCCCGGTCCCCGGCTCATCTCCCCTGGCCTCATCTCCAGGCTCCGACGATCTCGTCCGGCCCCCAGTGCGCCGCCAGCGGAAGACCTGGCTCGACACCACACCGCGAGACGGCGACCAGGGGCGTGTCGTCTCCGGTACCCGGCACCACGCCACGGGCGCGGGCGACGTCCTCGAGCTCCCGTGTCCCGAAGGTGTCCCGGTCGTACCACTTCACCGATCCGATGAACTCCACACGTCGTGCCGTCGGTGTGCGATCCGCACCAATCAGATCCACCTCAGGGTTGTTCTGCCGGTTCCACCAGCCCCCGACTGCCTCGACGTCGGCCCACGCGGAGTCCAGCAGCAGACGCATCAGCGACTCCCGGACGAGAGGTTCCACCGCCCGCCCGCGCCAGGTCGACCATGACCGCTCGATCCGGTCCAGGGCCACGTCGCCGCGCCCTCGTTCGACGAAGGGAATCGCCCGGCGCAGGAACGCGAGCCAGAACCGCAGGTACGGGTCGCTGATGCGGTACCGCTTGTTCTTCGTGTCGGACGACGTCGACAGCGGGAGGTCGGTCTCGACGATCCGCTTGGCCTCCAGCGTCCTGAGCAGGGGATTCAAGGTACCCGCCGGTAGGGCGCCCGAACTCCCTGCCGCGGCGGCGATGGCGGTGAACGTCCGCTCGCCGTCACCGATGGCCTCGAGGATCGCGCGGCTGCGCGAGGACTCGGGAAACTCACCGAGCAGTGACAGCTCGCCGGCGACGAGCAACGGCGAGAGCGGGTCGCTGAGCATCTCCCGAAGGAATTCCACTCGCGGCTGTCCGGATCGCCAGGTCTGAGCGATCTCGGGGAACCCTCCGGTGATGAGGTGAGCGTCGACCGCATCGGCAGGACCCAGGCCGGTCATCTTCTGGACGTCAGCCACGTTCAGAGGCGCGACCTCGATCTTCGTAGCCCGTCCGAAGAAGGGGCGGCCGTACGTCTGCAAAGCCTCCATCACCGACAGGTCGCTGCCGATCAGCAGGAGGAGCACCGGCTTCGCCGACAAGTGCTGGTCCCATACCGTCTGAAGCGCTCCTTCGAACTCCGCGTCCTGCTCGACGAACCACGGGACCTCGTCGAGCACGACGACGGTCGGCCTGTCGTCGGGCAGGAGCTCGGCGAGCGCACGCAACGTGCCGTTCCAGTCGGGCGGGCTCAGGTGCGCGAAGATGGCGGGCGCGTTCAGGCCGGACTGGGTGAGCGAGGCGAGGAACTCGCGCCGCTCGGCCACTGCGTTGCGCCCACGGGTCGCCTGGAAGACGAAGTACTCGCCGCCGGTGCGGTCGCAGAACTCCTGGGCGAGGCGCGACTTACCGACGCGGCGGCGGCCGGTCATGATCGCGGCCTTACCCCGCGTGGTACCGGCCCCCGTCTCGACGGCTTCCAGCAGTCCCGCGAGCCGCCGCAGGTCAGCATCCCGACCGTGAAACCGCATCTGGCTCCTCAACTAAGATCGAATCTTACTAAGATCCAATCTTAGTTTACCCACGCTGTCTACGCCCGCAGGATCTTCCGGGCGCGCGCCACGTCGTCGTTCATCTGGGCGATGAGCGGCTCCATGCCTTCGAAGCGCAGGGTGGGCCGCAGGTGCGCGACGAACTCGAGCGCCACCGTCTGGTCGTACAGGTCGAGGTCGGTGCGGTCGAGCACGTACGCCTCGACGCGCCGCTCGACGCCGTCGAACGTCGGGTTCGTGCCGACCGAGATCGCGGCGGGCAGGATCTCCTCCTGCCCGAGTCCCGTGCCGGCCACGGCGACCCGGTCGCCCTCCGGCCGGGCGAGGCTCGCACAGGTCGCGGCCGTGCCGCGGCGCAGCCACCCGGCGTAGACGCCGTCAGCCGGGACCAGTCCGGTGATGTCGCCGAGGTTGGCGGTCGGGAAGCCCAGCTCGCGGCCCCGGGCGTCGCCGTGCACCACGGTGCCACGCACGAGGTGCGGGCGGCCGAGCACGTCGGCGGCCTGGTCGACGTCGCCCTCCGCGAGCAGTGCGCGCACCGCCGTCGACGACCACCGCTGGTGCCCGTCGCCGTCGGCCGGGAGGGAGTCGCCCACGTCCTCGATGGCGACGACCTCGAAGCCGTGCTGCCCGCCGAGCTCGACCATCGTGGCCAGCGTGCCGGCGTTCTGCTTGCCGAAGCGCACGTCGTGCCCGACCACCACCGTGCGCGCCCCGAGGCCGTCCACGAGGTACCGGGACACGAACTCCTCGGGCGTCTGGGCGGCGAAGTCGAGCGTGTAGCTGACCAGCAGCGTCGCGTCGAGGCCGGTGCGCTCCATGAGCGCCAGGCGGTCCTCCAGGCCGGTGATCAGCTCCGGGGCCGAGTCCGGCCGGTGCACAGCCGACGGGTGCGGTTCGAACGTCACGGCGACGGCGCTGGCCGCGTCGCTCCGGGCGAGGCTGAGGATGCGCCTCAGCACCGCCTGGTGGCCGCGGTGGACGCCGTCGAAGTTGCCGATCGTCACCACTGATGGCCCGAATCCGGGGGGAACCTGTTCCAGGTCCGTCCACAGCTGCACGCGGGTTGCTCCTCATGAATCGGATGGCGCGGGCGCAGTGGCCGCTCGCGCGACATCCCGCACCGGTCGTCAAGCCTATCCGGCACCGGGGGATGCCCTGCGCTCAGTGCGGGCGGTCAGCGGGGCAGGATCCGGCGCACCCCGTCCAGATAGGCCTCGGCATCGAAGTCGTCGAACATGACCGACTGCAGGATGAAACCCTGCCCCATGCCCATGAACACGGGCAGCAGATGCGCTACGGCCGCGTCGACGCCGTCCGGGGCATGCTCCGGGTGCGCCTCGAACCAGCGCCCCAGCGCGGTGGTAAAGGCAGCCCTGAGCACGCCGACCCCGGTGTTGAAGACCTCGCGCATCTCCGGGTCCACCGTGGCCTCGCCCCAGAGCTGGACCAGGAGCCGAGGGTCGAAGTCCTCGGACAGCACGCCGTTGAGCACGATCTCCAGCACCTCGGGCGGGGCCGGCGGGTCGCCGTCCGCCGCGGCCTCGACCAGGTCCGCGTTCCGGCGGCCCAACACGTACCGGGCCACCGCGGCGAACAGCTCGCGCTTGCCCTCGAAGTGCCCGTAGACGGCGCCGGTCGACAGCCCTGCCTCGGCGATGACATCCGCCATCGAGGTGTGCTGATAGCCCTTGGCCGTGAACGCGCGCTGGGCGGCGGCGACTATCTCGTTGCGGCGGGCGTCACGACGAGCGTCGCTGATCTTCGGCACGGCCCACCTCCCCATCGTCTCGCCCGGACCGACCCCGGGGACGATTGACAAGCATACGGTCGCGGGAGCATGGTTGCCATAAAGAACGAGCGTTCGTTTTTTATCGAGACGGAGCATCCCCCATGTCCCACGACGCACCAGCGCCCCACACCCCGGCGGGCCGTGTCATCGGCGTCGCCCTGGCCCTCACCCTCGTGCTCACCGTGTTCGTGCTCGCGTTCTCGTGGCCGTCAGTCACCGCCGAGCCGCGGGACCTGCCCGTCGCCGTCGTCGGTTCCGACGACGCCGTCAGCACCTTCCGCGACACCCTCGACGAGGCGCAGCCCGGCGCCATCGAGCTGATCGAGGCCGACGACCGGGCCGACGTCGTCGAGGCCATCGAGACCCGCGAGGTCTACGGCGGTGTCGTGCTCGGCGACCCGGCCGCGGGCGAGGCACCCGAGGTGCTCACGGCGTCCGCGGCGAGCGGTGTCACCCACCAGCTCATGACGCAGCTCGCCACCCAGATGCAGCAGGGCATCCAGGAGCAGGCCAACGCCGCGACCGCCGAAGCGCTGGCCAACGCCCAGGCGCAGGCCGCCGAGGCGGTCGAGACCGCGGTCCAGCAGGCACTCGAGGCCGCCACGCGGGGCGAGCAGCCGCAGGCGCCGCCGTCGGGCGAGGCAGAGCCCCCCGAGCTGCCGGAGGTCCCGAAGGTGACCGTCACCGACGTGGTCCCGCTGTCGGCCGACGACCCGCGCGGATCCGGCTTCACCGCGGCCCTGTTCCCGATCCTGCTGGGCGGCATGATCGGCGGCATCGGCATCTCGATCGCCGTCACCGGCGCCCTGCGCCGCGTGCTCGCCGTGATCGTCTACTCGGTGGTGGGCGGCGGGATCCTCGTGGGGATCCTGCACTTCTGGTTCGGCACCGTCCAGGGCGACTGGCTGCTCGACGGCGGCGTCCTCGCGCTGTCGATCGCCGCGATCGCGGCCCCCATCACCGGGTTCGTCGCCGTGCTCGGCCCGGCCGGCATAGCCCTCGGCCCCGTGCTCATGATGCTGGTCGGCAACCCGATCTCAGGCGCCGCGATGCCGGCCGAGTTCCTGCCGTGGAACTGGGGCGAGATCGGCCAGTGGCTGCCGCCGGGCGCGAGCGCGACCCTGCTGCGCGACGTCTCCTACTTCCCCGGCACCGACGCGTCGGCAGCCTGGCTGGCGCTGGGTATCTGGGCCACGGCCGGGGTGCTTCTCTCGCTCGTGGGCCACGCCCGCGCGACCGGCGCCGCCCGGCGGGCCGAGGTGCTGGCGGGGCCGGCGTGATCCCCTGGTGCTCGCGCCCGGCTCAGGTGGCCGGTGCGAGTACCAGCACGGGCCTGGCGAGGTTCTCGCCCCGGCGCCGCGTGTCCTCCAGCAGCGCCACCAGCACGCCCGACGGAGACAGCGCCGCCACTACTTCCGGGCGGCCCGTGGGCTCCACCCATTGGCCGTAGCCCAGCGCGCGGACCTCCACCTCGTCGAGCTCGCGCACCGGGAACGTGCTACGGGCGGCCGCGGCCAGCGGGAGGGTGGCGAGCGTGCCGTCCGCGTCGGCCTGCGCCTCCATCTGCTCCAGCGTGCGGGCGCCGGCCAGGTCGTAGCCCCCGACGCGGGTACGGCGCAGCGCGGTCAGGTGCCCGCCGGTTCCGAGCGCGGCGCCCAGGTCGCGGGCCAGGGCGCGCACGTAGGTGCCCGAGGAGACCGTGACCCGCACGTCGACGTCGATCGCGGGGATGTCGCGGGTCTCGACCGGCCCGACCGTCGAGGGCTCCGCGTCGGGGTCCTGGGCCGCGACCTCGTACGAGCCCACGGCGTCGGCGTCGGGCACCGCCGCGGTCACCGGGCGGACGTCCAGGACGTCGAAGCAGGACACGGTGACGGGCCGCGCCTGGAGCGCGACCTCCTCACCCGCCCGGACCCGCGCGTAGGCGCGCTTGCCGTCCACCTTGATCGCGGACACCGACGTCGGCACCTGCAAGATGTCGCCCGTGAGCTGGGCGATCGCGGCGTCCAGCGCCGTCCGGTCCACGCGCTCGACTGCGCCGGTGCCGGCCACGGAGACCACGGTGCCCTCGGCGTCGTCCGTGGTGGTGGCGACGCCGAGCCGGATCGTGGCCTCATAGTCCTTGTCGGCGCCCACCACGTAGGTGAGCAGGCGGGTCGCCTTGCCGATGCCCAGCACGAGCACGCCCGTCGCCATCGGGTCCAGCGTGCCCGCGTGGCCGACCTTGCGCGTCCCGGCGAGCCGCCGCATGCGCCCGACGACGTCGTGGCTGGTCCAGCCCGCCGGCTTGTCGACGACGACGAACCCGTCGGCCGCCGTCGGACGGCGGACCGGCGCCTGCGGGGTGGGTGAAATCATGGGTACCAGTATCTCGCGACTCGTGGGTGCCGCACGGCGTCCGGAGACGCCTACGCCACCCGCGCCGGCCGGAGCGAGATCGTCCCGGCCGGACGGCGGGTGGCGGTGACGGCGCAGGTGGAGCCGGAGGTCACTCGACCTCGTCTTCCCCGCGGGGCTTCTTGTAGGGGTCCTCTTCGCCCGCGTAGACGGCGCCCGCGCGGAGCGCCTCCAGCTCCGCGTCGCGCGTGCGGGCCTCGATCAGTGCCGCGTCGAGGTTGGCGGCCGTGTCGGGCACGGAGTCGAGATGGAACTCCAGGGTGGGCGTCAGGCGGATACCCGTCTGCTTCCCCACCTCCGAGCGGATCAGGCCCGTGGCGCTCTTGAGCGCCGCGGCCGTGCCCTCCCGGTCCTCGTCCGAGCCGTAGACCGTGTAGAACACCGAGGCGTTCTGCAGGTCGCCGGTCACCCGGACGTCCGTGACCGTCACGAAACCGAGCCGCGGGTCCTTGATCCGCGTATCGATCATCTGCGCGACGATCACCTTGATGCGGTCGGCGAGCTTACGAGCCCGCGGATTGTCGACCATGACTAGTTCCTTTCAGCGTGAGTGCGGGGTATTCGCCCGGTCCGGACCAGCCGGCCGGGCGAATACCCCGCACTCAATGAGCCATCAGCGTCAGGCGCGCGGCTTCTCGCGCATCTCGAACGTCTCGATGGTGTCGCCCTCGTTGACGTCGTTGAACGACCCGAGACCGATACCGCACTCGAAGCCCTCGCGGACCTCGGTGACGTCGTCCTTCTCGCGGCGCAGCGACTCGATGGTGAGGTTGTCCCCCACGACCGTCCCGTTGCGCAGCACACGCGCCTTGGAGTTGCGGCGGATGCTGCCCGAACGGACGACCGAACCGGCGATGTTGCCGAACTTCGAGGAACGGAAGACCTGACGGATCTCCGCGGACCCGAGCTGGACCTCCTCGTACTCCGGCTTGAGCATGCCCTTGAGGGCCGCCTCGACGTCCTCGATCGCCTGGTAGATGACCGAGTAGAACTTGACGTCGACGCCTTCGCGCTCCGCCAGCTCCTCGACGCGCTCGCCGTACTTCACGTTGAAGCCGATGATCACGGCGCTGTCGACCGTGGCCAGGTTGACGTCGTTCTGCGTGATCGCACCCACACCACGGTGGATGACGCGCAGCTCGACCTCCTCGCCCACATCGATCTTGAGCAGCGCGTCCTCCAGCGCCTCGACGGCACCGGACACGTCACCCTTGAGGATGAGGTTGAGGCTCTCGACCTTGCCCTTCTTGAGCTCGACGTCGAAGTCCTCGAGGCTGATCCGCTTGCGGCGCTTGGCCAGCGTCGCAGCGCGCTCCGCCGCCTGGCGCTTCTCGGCGATCTGGCGGGCGGTGCGGTCGTCCGGCGCCACGAGGAACGTGTCGCCGGCACCCGGGACGCTCGTCAGACCCAGCACCTGGACGGGGCGGGCCGGGGTGGCCGCCTCGACCGAGTTGCCGTGCTCGTCGAACATCGCACGAACGCGGCCGTAGGCCGTGCCCGCGACGATCGCGTCGCCGACGTGCAGCGTGCCGGCCTGGACCAGCACCGTCGCCACCGGACCGCGGCCCTTGTCGAGGTTCGCCTCGATGGCCACACCGCGGGCGTCCTTGGTCGGGTTCGCCCGCAGGTCGAGCGACGCGTCCGCGGTGAGCAGGACGGCGTCGATCAGGTCGTCGATACCGATGCCCGGCTTCGCCGCGACGTCGACGAACATCGTGTCGCCGCCGTACTCCTCGGCCACCAGGTTGTACTCGGTGAGCTGCTGACGGACCTTCGCCGGGTTCGCACCCTCGACGTCGATCTTGTTGACGGCCACCACGATCGGCACACCTGCGGCCTGCGCGTGGTTCACCGCCTCGACCGTCTGCGGCATCACGCCGTCATCGGCCGCGACCACGAGGATCGCGATGTCGGTGACCTGCGCACCACGGGCACGCATAGCGGTGAAGGCCTCGTGACCCGGGGTGTCGATGAACGTGATCGCACGCTCGGCGCCCTCGTGCTCGTGCGTGATCTGGTACGCACCGATGTGCTGCGTGATCCCGCCGTGCTCGCCTGCCACCACGTCCGACTTGCGGATCGCGTCCAGCAGCTTGGTCTTACCGTGGTCGACGTGACCCATGACGGTCACGACCGGCGGCCGGATGGCCAGGTCGTCGTCGGACTCGTCGGCCTCCTCGGCCTCCAGGTCGATGTCGAACGACCCGAGCAGCTCGCGGTCCTCTTCCTCGGCCGAGACCATCTCGATCTGGTAGCCGAGCTCGGTGGCCAGCGTGCCGAACGTGTCCTCGTCGAGCGACTGCGTGGCCGTGGCCATCTCGCCCAGGTGGAACAGCACGGTCACGAGCGCCGCGGGGTTCGCGTCGATCTTGTCCGCGAAGTCGTTCAGCGACGCACCGTGGCGCAGCCGGACGACGGTGGTTCCGTTGCCGCGAGGGACCTGCACGCCGCCGAGCGACGGGGCCTGCATGGCCTCGAACTCCTGGCGCTTCGCTCGCCTCGACTTACGCCCGCGGACCGGCTTGCCGCCGGCGCGCCCGAAGGCACCCTGCGTCGCACCACGACCGCCGGCACCGCGACGCGGGCCGCCGAAGCCGCCACCGCCGCCGCCACCGGGACGACCCGGGGCGCCGGCACCGGCACCGCCGCCTGCGCCACCCGGACCGGGACGGCCACCGCCACCAGGACGGCCACGGCCACCACCCGGCGCCGGGCGGTCACCCGGACGCGGCATGGAGGTCTTGCCCGGCATCATGCCGGGGTTGGGGCGCGGACCGCCGCCACCGGAACCACCCGGGCGCGGGGCCGAAGGACGCGGGCCGCCCGGACGAGGACCGCCCGAACGCTCTCCGCTGGGGGCGTCGCTGCGCTCGGGGCGCTGCCCCGGACGCGGCATGCCCTGGCTGGTCGCGAACGGGTTGTTGCCCGGACGCGCGGCGGGCCGGTCGCTGGAACCAGCACCCGGACGGCCACGGCCGCCACCGGGACGGGGCATGCCCTGGCTGGTCGCGAACGGGTTGTTACCCGGACGCGGGGTACCGCCACCGGGTCGGTCGCCACCCGGACGGCCGCCGCGGCCGCCGTCCCGAGCCGGACGCGCGCCGGAGGGCGCGGCGGGCGGCTTGGGGGCACCGGGCTTGGGGCCTGCTGCGGGCTTGGGCGCACCAGGCTTGGGGCCTGCTGCGGGCTTGGCGGACGCCGCAGGCGCCACCGGGGTCTCGTCAGGCGCCGGGGCGGGTGCCGCCGGCGCAGGGCTCGGAGTCGGGGCGGGGGCGGGCGCCGGTGCGGGCGCGGCCTCTGCCTCGGTCTTGCGGGGTGCCGGCGCGGGGGCCGGTGCCGGAGCCGGGGTCGGCTCGGCGGGCTTGCGGGCCGCGGGCTTCGCGGCCGGCTTGGGTGCGTTCGCCGCGGGCTTCGCCGCCGCGCCCTTGTCGGACGGGCCGGCAGCGCCACCGGCGGGGAACTTGTCGCGCATTCGCCGCACGACGGGCGGCTCGAGCGTCGACGACGCCGAGCGAACGTACTCGCCTGCCGACTTCAGCTCGGCCAGCAGGGTCTTGCTCTCCACTCCGAGCTCCTTAGCGAGCTCGTAGACGCGGACCTTTGCCACAACTCTCCTGTCTCGGTCCATCCCAAGACAGGGAGGACCACCGTTAGTACTGAGTACTCATCGCTGGGGACTCATCGGGTGCCCATCGGCTTCTGACCCGCTTCCTTGTCGACGAATCGCATGTTTCGGCCGGACGCACGGTTGCGCCCGGTCGGGACTGTCCTGCGGCCACGCACTCACCGGCCGAGGTGTGCTCGTACCTCGCTGAGATCGAGAGGCCCGTCGACGCGCAGTGCGCGCGGTACGGCCCTGCGACGCTCAGCGAGCTCCAGGCACCGCGGCTCCGGGTGAACCCAGGCACCGCGACCCGGCAGGGAGGCACGGACATCAACGACGACGCGCCGTGGCTCTGCCACGTCATCATCCGTCGACGAGCCCAGCACCAGACGCAGGAGTGCAGACCGCTGGTCGCGCCCCCGGCATCCGACGCACGTGCGCACCGGACCCTTGAGGGAAGGAACGGGATGCGTCAAAAGACGGGCGCGTGGCCCAGACTCGGACAGTCTACCGCGCCGACCCACCAGGCGTTACCGGCCGCTCGGTGCGTCGGCGGCCGCGCCACCTGCGTCGGAGTCGGCGGCCTCGTCAGAGCGGATGTCGATGCGCCAGCCCGTCAGCTTCGCGGCGAGACGGGCGTTCTGCCCCTCCTTGCCGATCGCGAGGGACAGCTGGTAGTCGGGCACGATGGCCCGCGCGGCACGCGCATCGGCGTCCACCACTGTGACCGACGACACACGGGCGGGTGAAAGAGCGCTCGACACGAAGGCCGCCGGGTCGTCGCTGTGGTCGACGATGTCGATCTTCTCGCCGTGCAGCTCGGCCATCACCGCGCGGACCCGGGCGCCCATCGGGCCGATGCACGCACCCTTGGCGTTGAGCCCGGACACCCGGGACCGGACGGCCATCTTGGTGCGGTGCCCCGCCTCGCGGGCGATGGCGGTGATCTCCACCGAGCCGTCCGCGATCTCCGGGACCTCGAGCTCGAAGAGCTTCCGCACGAGGTTCGGGTGCGTACGGCTCAACGTGATCTGCGGGCCCTTCATTCCGCGGCTCACCTCGACCACGTAGGCGCGCAGGCGCTCGCCGTGCACGTACTCCTCGGTGGGCACCTGCTCGTGCGGCGGGAGCACGGCCTCGGTGCCGCCCACGTCCACCAGCACCATGCGCGGGTCGCGGCCCTGCTGGATGACGCCGGCCAGGACCTCGCCCTCCTTGCCGCGGAACGTGCCCAGCACCTGGTCGTCCTCGGCGTCGCGGAGCCGCTGCACGATCACCTGGCGGGCCGTCGCGGTGGCGATGCGGCCGAAGTCCTGCGGCGTGTGGTCGAACTCGGGCCCGAACTCCACGGTGGGGCGCGCGTCGAGGTCGTCGGGGTCCGCGGCGACGGGCAGCTCCTCGCGCGCCCAGACCGTGACGTGGCCCGACGAGCGGTCCACCTCGACGCGGGCCCGGTTGTAGGCACCGGGAGTGCGGTGGTAGGCCGAGAGGAGCGCCTGCTCGATGGCCGCGACGAGGACGTCCAGGCTGAGATCCCTCTCGCGCTCCAGCATCCGCAGAGTGGTCATGTCGATGTCCATGTCAGCCTTCCTCGTTGCGGCCGGGGTGACCCTCGGTCGTGTCGTCCGTACCAGCACCGTCCGAGTCCTCGTCGGTGTCTTCACCTGCACTCTCGCCCAGTTCCGATGCCTCGGCATCCTGGACGTCCTCGAGCCGTTTGAGCTCGACCTCGACCTTGCCCCGGCGGACGTCGCCGACCGGGACCCGCCGGTTGTCGTCGAGCACCAGGACGGCGTCGTCGCCGTCCGTGAGCACGTCGGTCAATCGGCCCTCTGCCCGGCTGCCGTCGGTGAGCTTCAGCGTCACCATCCGCGTCCGGGCGCGCTTGAAGTGCCGCACCTCGGTCAGCGGCCGGGACGTGCCCGGCGTCGAGATCTCGAGCGTGTAAGCGCCGGCGACGACGTCGTCCACGTCCAGCGCCGCCGAGATCGCGCGCGACGCCTCGCCGAGCGCGTCGGAGTCCAGGCTGCCCACGGCGTCGTCCGGCAGGTCGATGGTGATCCGCACCACCGACTTGCTGCCCGCCCGGGTGACGGTCACCTCCTCGAGGTGCAGCCCCGCGGCCTCGACCACCGGTCCCACCACCTCGCGGACCGCATCCGCCTGCTGTGTCATCGACTGCCTTCCGTCGGCTTCCCCACGTGCGGGGGCACGGTTCGAGCCGGAACGGTTCGACCGATGTGCTGTTGTTGTCTGCGTCAAGCGTAACGAAGCGCCGGACCTCGGCACTTCGCCTGGAACGTGATGTCCGTGACCCGACCGCAATCGGCCCGGGCACGAATCGGGTTCTGGAACATGGCATCATCGGCCACGATGAACCCCAACGGCCCCAGGGCCCGCACCCGACGCCGGTCAGGTCTGACCGCGCTGGCTCTGACCTGCGCGATCATTCTCTCAGGTTGCGGCGTGCGGCTCGAGACACCGCCACCCACCGAGCCGGTCCCGGACGCGCTGGAGGTCGTGCGGCGCACCGCGGTCGCGGACGCGCTGCTGGTGGCCGACCAGGCCGACGCGGCGGCGGCCGCCAAGGGGACCAGGGCCGACGTCGTGGTCGAGCTCCACCAGATCTCCCAGGCCACGACCGTGCAGGCGCAGCAGCTCGGCGGCGAGTACGACTCCGGCCTGGGCGACATCGTGGCCGAACAGTCGGGGGCCTCGCCCTCGGCGACCACCCCCGAGCACACGCCGCGCGCGGTCGTCACGTCGCTGGTCGACGCCGCCACCCGCACCCGGGCCGCCGCCGACCAGGCCCAGCTCGGGCCGCTCGGCCGCCTGCTCGCGTCGATCTCCGCGTCCCAGACGCGCTACGCCTCGGACCTCGCGCAGCTGACCGGCGCTCCGGCCCCCGAGCCGCCGCCGACCCGGATACCCGAGCCCGCCGAGCCCAGCGGCGAGCCCTCGGAGGGCGACGAGGCCTCGGCGACCCCGGCTCTGGCCTCGGCCGACCCCGCCGTCGTCCCGACCGGCCTGTCGGCCGAGGACCTGAGTGCCCTGGTGCTGGCAGAGGACACCGCCGGCTACGCGCTCGAGGTGCGGGCGGCCCAGGCCGACGGCGACGTCCGCGCCCGGGCCTACGAACGCGCCCAGCTGCACCGGACCCGTGCCCAGGCCTGGGCGCAGGTGGCCGGGATCGCCAGCACCGACCAGGACCCGCGCCGGGTCGCCTACGCGGTGCCCGCGACCCCGACGCAGGAGCTGGTCCGTGACCTCGAGGACGACCTCGCGCAGAACTACGCCTCGCTGGCCGGCGTGGCGGAACCGGGCACCCGCGCGATCCTGGTCTCGCTCCTGACCGACGCCACCCTGGCCAGCGCCCCGTGGGGCGCTCCGGCAGTCCCCTTCCCGGGCCTGCCGGAGCACGCCTGACCATCTCTTGGTTGTGAGCGTGATCTGCGCCTAAAGCGGACTCGTAGTCGCAACGATCACGCCCACAACCAAGTCAGGCGAGGAGGGCTGTCACCCGGTCCGCCACTGCGGCTGCGACGTCGGCCAGCGGGAGCTGCTCCGGCTCGCCGGCGCGCGGCCGGACCTCGACCACGCCGTCGGCCAGGCCCTTGCCGACCACGACGACGAGCGGCGCGCCGAGCAGCTCGGCGTCCTTGAACTTCACGCCCGGCGAGACCTTGGTGGGCCGGTCGTCGTAGAGCACCTCGACGCCGCGGGCGGCGAGATCGTTCGCGATGGACTCCGCGGCCTCGTACACCTCGGTGCCTTTGCCGGTGGCGACCAGGTGTACATGCACCGGGGCGACGTGCGCGGGCCAGGCCAGGCCGAGCTCGTCGTGGTTCGCCTCCGCGAGCGCCGCGAGCGCCCGCGTGACGCCGACGCCGTAGGAGCCCATGGTCACGACCGCCTGCTTGCCGTTCTCGTCGAGCACGACCAGACCGAGGGCCTCGGCGTACTTGCGGCCGAGCTGGAAGATGTGGCCCATCTCGATGCCCCGGGCGAGCTCCAGCGGTCCGGAGCCGTCGGGCGCCGGGTCGCCGGCGCGCACCTCGGCGGCCTCGATCGTGCCGTCGGCCGTGAAGTCGCGGCCGGCGACGAGGTCGAACACGTGCTTGCCGGGCTCGTTGGCGCCTGTGATCCAGCGGGTGCCGGGCACGACGCGGGGGTCGAGCAGGTAACGGATCGCAGGCACCTTCTGGCCGTCGGACCCCTCGATCTGCTCGCCCTGGGGGCCGAGGACCTGCGGGCCGAGGTAGCCCTTGACCAGCTGCGGGAACTTCTTGAAGTCCTCCTCGGTGGCGGCCTCGGGCTCGGCGGGGTTGACCGCGGCCTCGACGCGCTTGAGGTCGACCTCGCGGTCGCCGGGCAGGCCGACCACCACGAGCTCGCGGGTGCCGTCGGGCTGGACCAGTGCGAGTACGACGTTCTTCAGGGTGTCCGCGGCGGTCCAGGGCCGGTCGGGGCGCGGGAACTTCTCGTTCGCGACCGCGACGAGCGTGGCGATGGTGGGGGTGTCGGGGGTGTCCTCGACGTGCGCGGCGGGGGCGTCGTCGTACGGGATCGCCTCGGGGACGGGCGTGACCACGGCCTCCACGTTGGCGGCGTAGCCGCCGGGCGACCGCACGAAGGTGTCCTCGCCGATCGGGGACGGCGAGAGGAACTCCTCGGAGCGGGACCCGCCCATCGCGCCGGACATGGCGGACACGATGACGTAGTCCAGGCCGAGGCGCGTGAAGATCTTCTCGTACGCCTGGCGGTGCTTCTGGTAGCTGACCTCGAGGCCCTCGTCCTTGACATCGAAGGAGTACGAGTCCTTCATGATGAACTCGCGCCCGCGGATCAGGCCCGCGCGGGGGCGCGCCTCGTCGCGGTACTTGGTCTGGATCTGGAAGAGGATGACCGGCAGGTCCTTGTACGACGAGTACAGGTCCTTGACCAGGAGCGCGAACATCTCCTCGTGCGTGGGCGCGAGCAGGTAGTCGGCCTCCTTGCGGTCCTTCAGGCGGAACAGCGCGGCGCCGTACTCCTCCCAGCGGCCGGTGGCCTCGTAGGGCTCCCGCGGCAGCAGCGCCGGGAAGTGCACCTCCTGGCCGCCGATGGCGACCATCTCCTCGCGGACTATCGCCTCGATCTTGGCCAGCACCCGCAGGCCGAGCGGCAGCCACGAGTAGATGCCCGGGGCGGCCCGGCGGATGTACCCGGCCCGCACGAGGAGCTTGTGGCTGGCGACCTCGGCCTCGGCCGGGTCCTCGCGCAGGGTACGGACGAAGAGGGACGACATGCGAAGCACGTCGCCCTGGATGAGGCGTGCGGAAGACATGAGGCACAGCCTATCCGCGAGGGGCGCTCCGGCTCGCCGGAAATTCCGAACCGCAAGTTGCGCGCCCTCGCCCGGCGCCGAGCCGCAGGTTGCTGGTCCATCCGCGCCCGGATGGACCAGCAACCTGCGCTTGGGCACATGAACCGACGTGTGACTTGCGGTTCGGAGTCGCGCACCGCGGCCAGCAGGCCTTGCCGACGTCCGGGAAGTCTCGGAGGATGAGCGCATGCCGGAGCTGCCCGAGGTCGCCGCGCTCGCCGACTTCCTGCGCGCGCGGACCGCCGGGCACACGGTCGCCGCGGTGGAGGTCGGCTCGATCGCCGCGCTCAAGACGTTCGACCCGCCCGTCGAGGCGCTCGCCGGGGGTGCGGTGACCGAGGTCGCGCGGCACGGCAAGTGGCTGGATCTCGTCGTCTCCCCCGCACCCGCCCGTGCGCTGCCCGACGGCGCCCCGCTCCACCTGGTCTTCCATCTCTCGCGGGGCGGGTGGGTGCGCTGGTCGGACGCGCTGTCCACCAAACCGGTCCGGCCCTCCCTGGGCGGGTCCAGCCGCGGCGCGATCCTCGCGCTGCGCGTGCGGCTCGACGACGGCTCCGGGTTCGACCTGACCGAGGCCGGCACCCGCAAACGCCTGGCGGTGCACGTGGTCCGCGACCCAGCCGAGATCGAGATGGTCGCCTCCCTGGGCGTCGAGCCGCTCGCCCCCGAGTTCACCATCGAGGTCCTGGCCGACCTGCTGTCCGCGAAGAACCAGCAGGTCAAGGGGCTGCTGCGGGACCAGCGCGCGATCGCGGGCATCGGCAACGCCTACAGCGACGAGATCCTGCACGCGGGTCGGTTCAGCCCGTACAAGCAGACCAGGTCGTTCACGCCCGAGGAGACCGCCCGGCTGCACGCCGCGATCGGCGAGGTGCTGACCGGGGCGATCGCTGCGGCGTCGGGCAAGCCGGCCAAGGAGCTCAAGGACGCCAAGCGCGCAGGGATGCGGGTGCACGGCCGCGCGGGCCTGCCCTGCCCTGGCTGGAACGGGGTCCCGTGCGGCGACGTCGTGCACGAGGTGTCCTTCGCGGACCGGTCCATGCAGTACTGCCCCACGTGCCAGACGGGCGGCAAACCGCTGGCGGACCGCCGGATGTCGAAGCTGCTGCGGTGAGCACCGTCCTCTACTGGCGGCGGACCGACGTCGAGGGCCTGGAGCGCCTCGAGCTGACGACGGGCCCCGGCGGAGTGACGGCGTCCGGGACCATCATCTGCCTCGAGGACGGCGGGTTTCGGCTCGACCACACGTGGTCGCTGGATCCCGACTGGCACGCCCTCCACGTGCGGGTGGTGGTGCACGGGCCGCGCGCCCAGGGTGCGCTGCGCCTGGACCGCGCCGGGGACGGCTGGCTGGTCGACGGCATACCGCGACTCGACCTGGACGGAGCGCAGGAGCCCGACCTGTCGGTCACCCCTTTCTGCAACAGCCTCCCGATCCGCCGGATGCGCGGTGACGCTGACCTGACCCTGGACACCGCGTTCATCGACGGGCCGGCGCTCACGGTCGCGCGGTCCCGGCAGCGCTATGAACCGCGGGGGCCCGGCCAGGTCCGCTACGTCGACTTGGGTCTGTCCCAGGGTTTCGAGGCGGACCTGACCCTCGACGATGCGGGCCTGGTCGTCCGCTACGAGGACCTGTTCGAGCGCGTGGAGCCGGCGTGACGAAGGCGGGTCGGAACAGCGCTGCCGATCAGAACAGCACGGTCGCGAACGTGCCCACCTGCTCGAAGCCCACCCGCCGGTAGGCGGCGACCGCCCGCTCGTTGTAGGCGTTGACGTACAGCGACACCACGGGGGCGATGGACGCGCGCGTGGCCGTGACCACGGCCGCCATGCCTGACTCGGACCAGCCTCGGCCCCGGAACGCCGGCTCCACCCAGACGCCCTGCACCTGGGCGACGCCGCCCGCGACGGCACCGAGCTCGGCCTTGAAGGCGACAGCAGGACGGCCTCCGACGTCCGGCACGACACGGACGAACGAGCGGCCCTCCGTGATGAGCGACCGCACGCGCTCGGCGTAGGCGGAGCCACCCGTGGCGACCGGCGAGTAGCCGACCTCTTCGGTGAACATCCGCACGCAGGCCGGAAGCACGAGGCCGAGCTCGGCAGGCACCGAACGGCGGACGGTGGGCTCGGGCGGCAGCGAGGGCGCCGTCCCGATGGCCATGGAGGGCTGGTCCGCCCGGATGTCACGCGCCGGCGGCCAGTGCGGCGACAAATGCTCCCAGAGGGCCAGCGCCGCCCACTGGTCCCCCACGATCGACGACGAGCGCCGCCCGTGCACGCGCGCCACCTCCGCGAAGGCGGCGACCGCCTCCGCGCGCCGGCCGGGGTCGGCGATCGGGATCACCGGCACCAGGTTGGCCCCGGCCCAGCACACCGCTTCGAGCGGTCCGACGTCGGGAAACCCCCACGCCTGGCCCGCGGCGGCGCCGAACCCGGCGCGCGCCGCGATCTCCAGGCGTGCGGTGGCGAGCACTGACGAGACGGGGTCGACGGCGCAGACCGCGAGCGCCTGCGTCAGGTCCGCGCGGGTCAGGGCCCGCGCAACGGGGCCCTTCTCACGACGCGTCAGATTGCCCTGTTCGCCCGGCTGCAATGGCCCGTTCGGGCGCGCCCCGGCGGGAACCGGGGTGCGCCAGCGGGCCATGCTCTGCTCCGTTCGAAATCAGATTCTCAGCCGACCGAGACGACCGGGGAACCGGCCTGGACTTCATTCTCCGGCGTCGGCATCTCATCCGCGATCCGCATCGCCTCTTCGATGAGGGTCTCGACGATCATCGACTCGGGGACGGTCTTGATGACCTCGCCCTTGACGAAGATCTGGCCCTTGCCGTTGCCGGAGGCCACTCCGAGGTCAGCCTCGCGGGCCTCGCCCGGTCCGTTCACGACGCAGCCCATGACGGCGACGCGCAGCGGGACGGTCATGCCCTCGAGCCCGGCGGTGACCTTCTCGGCCAGCGTGTACACGTCCACCTGGGCGCGGCCGCAGGACGGGCACGACACGATCTCCAGCTTGCGGGGACGCAGGTTGAGGGCCTGCAGGATCTGGTTGCCGACCTTGACCTCCTCGACCGGCGGGGCCGAGAGGGAGACGCGGATCGTGTCGCCGATGCCCTTGCTGAGCAGCGAGCCGAACGCGGTCGCCGACTTGATGGTGCCCTGGAACGCCGGTCCGGCCTCGGTGACGCCGAGGTGCAGCGGCCAGTCGCCGCGCTCGGAGAGCAGCTCGTAGGCGCGGACCATGATGACGGGGTCGTTGTGCTTGACCGAGATCTTGAAGTCGTGGAAGTCGTGCTCCTCGAAGAGGCTCGCCTCCCAGACGGCCGACTCGACCAGGGCCTCCGGGGTGGCCTTGCCGTACTTGGCCAGGAGGCGCTTGTCGAGCGAGCCGGCGTTCACGCCGATGCGGAGCGAGATCCCGGCATCTTTCGCGGCCTGGGCGATCTGCTTGACCTGGTCGTCGAACTTGCGGATGTTGCCCGGGTTCACGCGGACGGCGGCGCAGCCCGCGTCGATCGCCGCGAAGACGTACTTCGGCTGGAAGTGGATGTCCGCGATCACGGGGATCTGGGACTTCTTCGCGATGATCGGCAACGCCTCGGCGTCGTCGGAGGTCGGGACGGCGACGCGCACGATGTCGCAGCCTGCCGTCGTGAGCTCCGCGATCTGCTGAAGGGTCGCGTTGATGTCGGTGGTGGGCGTGGTGGTCATGGACTGCACGCTGATGGGTGCGTCACCGCCCACCTCCACCTTGCCCACCTTGATCTTTCGAGTCTTGCGGCGGGGGGCGAGGACCGGCGGGGGTGCTGCTGGCATGCCGAGGCTGATTGCGCTCACGAGATCAGTATCCACGCTTCAGAAGGTGCAAAACGCACTTGGTGTCTGGCGTCACGTGATCCGCACCGGATCCACCAGGTCCGCCACGATGAGCACGCCGCCCACCCCGAGCAGGATCAGGAACACCACGTAGGCCACGGGAGTCATGCGGGCGACGTCGGCCGGGCCGGGCAGCACCGCTGCCCCGCGCACCCGGGCGACCGTGCGCTTGCCGCCCTCGTAGAGGGCGTTGACCAGGTGCCCGCCGTCGAGCGGCAGGAACGGGATCATGTTGAAGACGAAGAGCGCGATGTTCAGGCTGGCCAGCAGGCTGAGGTAGATCATCACGCGGTCGAGGATCGCCTCGTCCAGCGCCATGATCTCGCCGCTGATCCGCGCGACGCCGACCATCGACTGCACGGAGTCCTGCGAACGCTCCTCGGCGGTGAAGGCCTGGGTCGCTGCGTCGGCCACGCGGACCGGGAGCGTGGCGACCATGGTCGCCGTCTGCCAGGTCATGTCGCCCACGGCGGGCAGGACGCTCGACAGCGGCTGCGGCTCGCGCACCTGGAGCGGCGAGAAGCCCACGAACCCGCCGGGCCTGACAACCGGTTCGCCGTCGTCACCGACGACGAACGCGCCCTGCTCGTCCACGACGGGACGGTCGGCCGGGGCGGGGGTGACCTCGAGGTTCATGCGCTCGCCGTCACGCAGGACCGTCACCTCGGCCGGGCGCCCGGCGGACTCGTTGATGAGGCCGACGAGCTGCTGCCAGCTGGCCACCTCGGTGCCGCCGAAGGCGACCACCTCGTCGCCCGGCTCCAGGCCGGCCGCCGCCGCCGGTGCGGGCGGCTGCCCCTCGCAGTCCTCGCCGCTCGCGGTGGACGTGGCCGACGCGGGCACGCACTCCGAGAGCTGGGCGACGGTCGTGGACGTGACCATCGTGCCGTAGCCCATCAGGATCACGCCCATCAGGACCGTCGCGATCACGAGGTTCATGAACGGCCCGCCGAACATCACGATGAGCTTCTTGGGCGTCGAGAGGTTGTAGAAGGCGCGGTGCTCCTCGCCGGGGCGCACCTCGGCGACGGAGGCGTCGCGCGCGTCGGCGACGAGCTCGCTCCAGAAGCCCGTGCCGCGGCGCGTGCCCGCCGGTGCGGGCGGCATCATGCCGACGAGGCGCACGAACCCGCCGAGCGGGATCGCTTTGATGCCGTACTCCGTCTCTCCCTTGGTCCGCGACCAGAGCGTGGGCCCGAAACCCACGAAGTACTGGCTCACGCGCACGCCGAACTTCTTGGCCGGGACCATGTGCCCGAGCTCGTGCAGCCCGACGGAGACGATGACGCCCAGCAGGAGGACGAGCACACCAACGATGTGCGGAACGATGCTCACGGGACCGAGACTACGGCACCCCTCCGACACCCCGGAAGGCAGCACGCCTCTCCCCTCCCGAGAGCCACGCGACGTTCACTTCGTTCCGAATCCATGGGTATTCGTTGAAACATCGGTTACTGATCATTAACCTGACGGCATGTCGGTTTCGTCCGTTCCCGGGTTCCGCCAGCTGCACGCTCACGGACCCTCCTCGCTCGTGGAGAGCCTCACCTCCATGTTCCAGACCGAGGCCTGGCCCGGCGCCGACGGCGACTCGCGGGTGGCGCGGCAGCTGCGCGAGATCGGCGTGGACGTCAGTGCCATCTGGGCGGCCTCCCGCTGGAACATGGGCGAGGACGGCGAGGCCCCGAACCGCCGACATCCGCTGCCCGGCGACCCGCGCGGGCCGCAGACCGCCGCGGCCCTGACCGCGGTCGCCGCGCGGCCCCGCGCCGCCGCCCTGCTCGGCGTCTACCTGTGGTCGCAGGCGAGCGACGCACTGCAGTACACGTTCCGGCACGGCCGGATCATCGTCCCGCTGCGCGCCTTCGTCGAGACCTGGGCGGCCTGCCGCGACGAGGCCCCGGACGACGTCTGTCGGGCCGAGGGCGACGCCGTCGCAGTACTCCTGCGCACGCTCATCACCCAGATGCACACCTCTGCCGCCCGCAGCGCGGGCAACCTGCCGCGGCTCGCCGACGCCGCCGCCCAGGCCGGTGAGCGGTGCGCCGACCTGCTCCGCACGGCACGGGCCATCCCCGACCCGACGTCCCCGTTCCGCCGCGTCCTGGTGCCGCAGGCCGTGACCCGGATCCGCTACTTTCGCGCGCTCGCCGAGGCCGCCCGCGCGGCCGACGACGCGATGGCGGGCGAGCCGGCACGGCTCGGCCCGGCGCTGGAGGGCCTGCGCGCCGCCGAGACCGACCGGCACCTCAACTACATCCTGGCCAGCGAGCTGCGCTCCTACCGGATGCACCTGGCCGAGCTGCACCGCAACCTCGACTCGGCCTGGCTCACGCTCGACCGGCTGCGCACCGTCTACATCTACCCGTTCGGGCTGCGCGACGTCAGCCCGGCGGCGGCCGTGGCGGCGATCCGGGGGATCGCCGACCGGGACGAGCGGCCCGTGCTGCTCGGTGTCCAAGCCTTCGCGGTCCGCGGCCGGCTCAAGATGGACGACGTCTGGGCGAGCGTCGACCGGGCCGCACGCCCGTACGGCGGGGTGTCGCTGTCGATGCCGAACGTGCGGCTGGAGCAGCCCGACGGGTCGTTCATCGCCGAGCTGTCGTGCGACGTCCGGTTCACCGAGTTCGGCAACCACTACGTGCGGTTCCGGTACTCGGCGCGCGACCAGTCCCCGCAGCAGGTCCGGGACGCCCGGTTCCGGCTGTCCAACCTGCACGCGGACATCCGGGTGCGGTGGATCGCCCCGGACGGCTCGCCCGTCGCCGTCGACCACGGCGACGGGCTGCCGCCGGAGCGCCTGTTCGACCTGGCCGACCTGCTGCAGCGGGCCACGACGGACCTGGTCCGCGAAGGCACGGAGATCGCCCAGGGGCGGGCGCACGTCGTCACCACGGTCTACGAGGCGAGCCGCGGGCGCGGCCCGGCAGCACCCCGGGCCGAGCGGACGCCGGTCAGCATGGGCGACGAGCTGCTCGCCGCGTTCGGCTCGCAGGTGCTGCTGCAGCCCGTGTCGTACGGCACGGCCACGCTGTGCGACTGGACGCTGCCCCAGCGCAACCCGGTGCTGCTGGAGGGCGTGCGGCACCTGGGCGACGTCGTGGCGGTGGCCACCAACTCCACCACCGTCGCGCTGGTCGGCACCGCGCACTTCAAGATCTCGCAGTACGGCTCGCTCGCCGAGTTCGTCGCGAGCCTCAACGGGCTGTTCAGCGCGTGGAACGCCACCCTCGCGGACCACCTGCGGATCGTCGCGGCCATGCTCGCCGACCACGACGTGAACAACGGCGCCGACCTCGCCGAGCGCAAGGAACGACTCACCCGCGAGCAGCTGCGCCTGCACGAGTTCGCCTCGGAGGTCCGCACCACGCTGACCACGATCACCTCGCCGACGTTCCTCGCCTCCGCCCTCGAGTCGAGGATGCTGAACCAGCTCCTGCAGGCGTCACATTTCGAGCAGCAGGCCGCCGTGGTCACCGAGCGGCTCCGCGAGCTGCTGCAGGAGCCCATCGCCGCGCGGCTCGCCGCCCTCGAACGGCTGCACGGCGACCGCGAGCGGGCCGCCGAGGCCAGGCGCGAGCGCGGGCGCCGTCGGCTGATGGACGGCACGCTCTCGGCGATCACGGTGTTCGCCGGCGTCTACGCCCTGATCGGCACGGTCCAGGTGGCGCTGGACGCGGAGCTGATCGGCCCGATCCAGGCGGTCACAGCCACCGCCCTGGTCACGGTGGGCGCGCTGATCACGGGCCTGGCGGTCTTCAACTGGACGCGGGGGCGCTGAGCAGGCACGCGTCAGGCCTTCCTGACCAGGCTCGGCCCGATGCGGGCCAGCCCTACGCCGGGCAGCATCACAGCGACGACACGGTCGTCGTGGCTACGGTGCAGCAACCGAATGCTGTGCACCCGCGTTCCTGCCGCGACCGTGACGTCGGACTTCTTGCTCTTGACTCTCCTGAGGATCGTCACGGCGCCCCGCTACACCGCAAGCAGGCGCTTGCTCAACGCCCACAGCCGCTCGGCCGACCCCGGGTCGATCGAGTGCGACACGACCTCGGCCGGGACGGAGCTCGCGGTCAGCGGCAGGTCGTCGTCGTTCACGGCCGAGACGTCGTTGTCGAGCAGGTACACGCCGCCAAGGCCGTCGAGCAGCGGGCTGGTCGCCCCGAACACGATGGTGGCGGTGCCCTGCTCCTCGGTCTTCTTGCCGTTCTCCGGGTCGATGATGGGCCGGCCGGCCTCGTCGATCAGGCCCTGGGCGCGCTGCGATTCCGCGCCCACGGAGCTGTTGAAGGACGTGGTGGCGATGACGCCCGGGTGCGCCGCGAAGGCACGGATGCCCTCGTGCGCCCAGCGGCGGTCCAACTCGACCGCGAACAGCACGTTGGCGGTCTTGGACTGCGCGTACGCAAGGCCGGGGTCGTAGCCGCCGTGGGCGAAGGTCGGGTCGTCCCACAGGATGTCCGAGAAGCGCTGGGCACCCGACGTCGTGGTGACCACCCGGGCGCCGTCGGCCGCCTGGAGCGCGGGGTGCAGGCCCAGGGTGAGCTGGAAGTGCCCGAGGTGGTTGGTCGCGAACTGCGCCTCGTAGCCGCGTGCGTCGCGCACGACCTCGGCGGGGGCCAAGTAGCCGGCGTTGTTGATCAGGATGTGCAACGGCCGGCCGGACTCCAGGTAGCGCGCGACGAACGCGTCGATCGAGGCCGGGTCCATGAGATCGAGCCGTCCGACCTCCACCCGCTCGATCCCGGCCACCGCGGCCGCGGCACGCTCCGGGTCGCGCGAGCCGACGACGACCGAGGCGCCGGCCCGGCTCAGCGCGCGGGTGGCCACCAGGCCGAGCCCGGAGTGGCCGGCGGTGACGATGACGTTCTTGCCGGTCAGATCGATGCCGGCCAGCACGTCGTCGGCCGTCGAGGCTGGGGTGAATCCCGTTCCGATGGGGTGCTGCTGGTGCGTCATGACGGTTCTCCTCGTGCCGTGGTTCGCGCGCTCCCGGTCAGGCGGCCGCGCGCTCCTCGGCGGGCCGGCGGCGCAGGGGTGCGTGCTGGATCGCTGGCGGGTCGTAGGCCATGTCGAGGCGGCCGACGTCGGTCCCCGGCGGCACTATCGCGTCGATCCGGTCCAGGACGTCGTCGGCCAGGACGACCTCCGCGCCCGCGAGCGCGCTGTCGAGGTGCTCCATGGTGCGCGGGCCGATGATCGCCGAGGTGACTCCGGGGTGGGCGATCGTGAACGCCATCGCCAGGTGGTTCAGCGGCACTCCGGCGTCCTGGGCGACCGGAACGAGCTGCTCGACCACGTCGAGGCGCTGCTCGTCGCGCAGGTGCTCGAAGCCGAACTGCGCCCGGTGCGTGTTGTTGCCCTGGCCCTTGCGGTACCGGCCGGTCAGCAGGCCCCCGGCCAGCGGGCTCCAGACGAGGGTGCCCATCCCGTACTGCTGCGCCACCGGCAGGACGTCGCGCTCGATGCCGCGGTTCAGGATCGAGTACGGCGGCTGCTCGGTCCGGAAGCGTTCCAGGCCGCGCCGCTCGGCGACCCACTGGGCCTGGACGATGTCGGCGGCGGGCATGGTGGACGAGCCGATGGCCCGCACCTTGCCGGAGTTGATCAGGTAGGTCAGCGCCGCCAGCGTGTCCTCGACGTCCGTCTCGGGGTCGGGCCGGTGGATCTGGTAGAGGTCGATGTGGTCGGTGCCCAGGCGGCGCAGCGAGTTCTCGACCTCGCTGATGATCCAGCGGCGCGAGTTGCCGCGGTGGTTGGGGTCGTCGCTCATGGGCAGGTGCACCTTGGTGGCCAGCACGACGTCGTCGCGCCGCCCCTTGAGCGCCTTGCCCACGATCTCCTCGGACTCGCCGTGCGAGTAGGCGTCGGCGGTGTCGATGAAGTTGATGCCGGCGTCGAGGGCCTTGTGGATGATCTTGACCGACTCGTCGTGGTCGGGGTTGCCGACAGCGCCGAACATCATCGCGCCGAGCGCGTAGGGGCTGACCTTGATGCCGGTCCGGCCGAGGCTGCGGTACTGCATGGGTTCCTCCTGGGGACGAGGGTCTGGTGAGCGCCCCGGCCATGCCGTAGTCTGGACGTTAAGCGGAACGCTCTTCCAGAACTATATGGAAAGCCGTTCCGGATAGCAAGGGATCGGAGAGAAGTGACCCAGAACACCGCGCCGCGACCGCTGCGCGCCGACGCGCAGCGCAACATCGACGCGCTGCTCGACGCCGCGAAGGCGACGTTCGGCACGTCGGGCGTGGACGCACCCGCGAAGGAGATCGCCGACTTGGCCGGCGTCGGCGTCGGCACGCTGTACCGGCACTTCCCCAAGCGCTCCGACCTGGTCAAGGCCGTGTTCCAGAACGAGGTGGACGCCTGCGCCGACGCGGCCACTACCCTCGCCGAGCAGCACGAGCCGGTCGTCGCGCTCGAGAAGTGGCTCCACCGGTACACCGAGTTCCTCGAGACCAAGCGCGGCCTCGCCTCGGCCCTGCACTCGGGCGACCCGGCGTTCGACGCCCTGCCGGGCTACTTCATCGGGCGGCTGGGTCCCGCCGTCGGCTCGCTCATGGACGTCGCGGTCGACGCCGGCGAGATCCGTGCCGTCGCCAGCCCCAAGGACCTCCTGTACGCGGTCTCCAAGCTGTGCGTGCCCATACACGACGACGAGCCGAACCACGGCCGGCGCATGGTCGACCTGCTCGTCGACGGGCTGCAGCACGGGGCGGGCGAGACCCCCGCCTCATGAACGCACCCACCTCGCCCGACGCCGTCGCGCGCACCCGCCCGGCCGGCCATCCCGTCGTGGCGCTGACGATCGCCGGGTCGGACCCCTCCGGGGGCGCCGGGATCCAGGCCGACCTGAAGACCTTCGCGGCGCTCGGCGGCTACGGCTGCGCCGTGCTCACGGGGCTGACGGCGCAGTCCACGACCGGCGTCACGCGCGTGCTTCCCGTGCCCGCCGACATGGTGACCGCGCAGCTCGAGACGCTGTTCGCCGACGTCGCGGTGGACGCGGTGAAGATCGGCATGACCACGGACGCCGCCGTCGCCCGGGCGATCGCCGCGGCCCTTCGGGACCTGCGGTCCGCCGGACGATCGCCGTTCGTGGTGCTCGACCCGGTGATGGTCGCGACGTCGGGCGATCGGCTCCTGGCGGCCGACGCAGAGGCCGTGCTGCGGGACGAGCTGCTGCCCCTGGCCGACCTCGTCACGCCGAACCTGCCCGAGGCCGCCGTGCTGCTCGGCGTCGAGCAGGCCCGGGATGGCGCCGAGGCGGCCGACCAGGCCCGGGCGCTGCTGGGGCTCGGGGTGCGGTTCGCCCTGGTCAAGGGTGGGCACCTGGGGTCGGCCGAGGCCGTCGACCACCTCGCGGGGCCGGGGCTCGGTGCCGGAACGACCGCCGGGCCGGGTGCGGCCCCGGACAGCGGTTCGACGACCGGGGCGGCAGACAACGGCGTCGTGGCGCTGACCGCCCCGCGGATCCCCACGCGGAACACGCACGGCACGGGCTGCACGCTCAGCTCGGCGTGCGCCGTCCTGCGCCCGGTGCACGACGGGTGGGTGCCGACGGTGCGTGCCGCCAAGGACTATCTCACCGGGGCGCTCCGCGCGGCGGACGGCCTGGTCATCGGCGGCACCGGCACGACGCCGGGCCCGTGGCAAGGACACGGCCCCGTCGATCACGGCTTCGCGTCGGGCCAACACCGACCAACTGACTCGGCGACCCGGGAGCGTCGAGTCAGCGTCCCGCTCGTCCCGCCGAGGTAGGACTGTGGCGAGGTAGGACTGCAGCGCCGCTCTGGTTCTACTTCGCCCTGGCCCTACCTCGCCACAGTCCTACCTCGGCGGGACCAGCGGGAGGAGGTGGGTCAGGCGGACTTGAGGAGTTCTGCCGCGCGGGAGCGGGCCCAGGCGTCGGCCTCCAGGACGCCCTCGACCGAGCTCGCGTCGCCCGCGTCCGTGGTCGTGTGCGCCTCGACGACGGCGGCCACGGTGTCGACGATGTCGAGGAACCCGATCGCGCCGTCGTGGAACGCCTCCACGCACACCTCGTTCGCGGCGTTGTAGACCGCCGGGTGGGTGCCGCCGGCCTCGCCCACCTGCCGGGCGAGGCGGACGGCGGGGAAGGCGTCGTCGTCCAGGGGCGCGAACTCCCAGGTGGCGGCCTGGGTCCAGTCGACGGCCACGTCGACGTCGGGCAGGCGCTCCGGCCAGGACAGGCCGAGCGCTATCGGCACGAGCATCCGCGGCGGCCCGGCCTGCGCGATGGTGGAGCCGTCGACGAACTCGACCATCGAGTGGATCATCTGCTGCGGGTGCACCACCACGTCGATGGCGCTGAACGGCACGTCGAACAGCAGGTGCGCCTCGATCACCTCGAGGCCCTTGTTCACCAGGGTCGCGGAGTTGGTGGTGATCACGCGCCCCATCGCGAAGTTGGGGTGCCGGAGGGCCTGCGCGGGCGTCACGTCCCGCAGCTCGGCACGCGAGCGGCCGCGGAACGGTCCGCCGCTGGCGGTCACGACCAGCTTGCGGACCTCGGACGAGGCACCCGAGCGCAGCGACTGCGCGATGGCGGAGTGCTCCGAGTCCACCGGCACGATCTGGCCCTCGCGCCGCACCGCCGCCTTGACCAGTGCGCCGCCCACCACGAGCGACTCCTTGTTGGCGAGCGCCAGCGTCGAGCCGGCCGCGAGCGCGGCGAGAGTGGGGCGCAGGCCCACGGATCCGGTGATGCCGTTGAGCACGACGTCGCTCCCCCGGCCGGCCAGCTCGGTCGCGGCGCCGGGTCCGGCGAGCACCTCGACGCCGTCGGCCCCTGCCTCGCGGAGCAGGGTGGTCAGGGCGGGGCGCGCGGCGTCGTCGGCCACGGCGACGGCGCCGACGCCGAGGGCGGCCGCCTGCCGCGCCAGAGCGGGCAGGTCGGAACCGCCGGCGGACAGCGCGTCCACGCGGAACCGGTCCGGGTTGCGCTCGATGACGTCGATGGCCTGCGTGCCGATGGAGCCGGTGGAGCCGAGGAGGGTGACGCTTCGCATGGTGCCCATCCTGTCAGCCCCCGATGTCAGCCCCACACGTCAGCCCTCGCCTGGTTGCTCGGCCCGCACCTGCTCGCCCCGGCCGCGGCCGAACACCCGCCAGCCCCGCACCACGCCGCGGGGTTCGGGAACGGCCTCGCCAGCGGCCTCCCAGCCGGCGTCGTCGTCGAGCGGGACCACGTGGAGGCCGAAGTCCGCCAGGATCACCGGGATGGCGCGGATGGCCGCGCGGTCCTTCTCGCGGACGGGCTCGGACAGCTCGTCCCAGGCCTTCATGTCCGGGTGCAGGCGGCGGACGTCGTCCCGCTCGGGCCCGTAGGTCCATCCGCCGGCGAGCTTCTCCGCCATCCAGCGCTCGTGCTCGTCGACGGCTCGCGCGTCGACCACGGGCTCGGGGATCCGGCCGTGCTCGGCGTCGGCGGCGGGTGCGACGGTGCAGCCCATCTGGCGGAGCCGGTCGGGGATGGCGCGCACCTGGGCGCGGTTCGCGGCCCTCAGGTCGTCGGACAGCTCGGGCCACGAGACCATGGCGGCCGTGCTCTGCCAGGCCACGCCGCGTGCGCGCTGGTTGCGCAGGTAGGTCAGGTGCGCCGAGACGGCCATGAGGTCGTAGACGTCGTCGTGCACCAGCACACCGGGCGCGGTCGCCCTGCGCAGCAGCGTGCCGGGTTCGACGACGTCGAGCCGCCCGCCGAGATCGTCGAGGATCGCGCCGTCGTGGGCGCCGAACAGGCCGCCCAGCCCCGCGAGCCGGTTGAGGCGGAGCACCACCGCGCCCTCGCTCGCGCGCCAGAGGTCGCTGTCGCGCAGGGCGTGCCGGAGGGCGTCGCCGTCGTCGTCGTGGCACACGTAGATCCGCTGGGGCGTGCCGATCGCCCGGACGTCGGCGAACGTCTCCACGGGGACGAGCCGGCAGGCCGCGCGGACGCTGGGCCAGCGGGCGCGCAGCGCCTGGGCGGCGTCCCGCGCGCCGGGCCCGACCAGGGTCACGGTCAGCGGCTCCCCGCCGGACGCGATCTCGACGCTCCGCAGCCGGGCGAACGCCACGACGAGCGCCCGGCCGAACGTGCCGTGCCCGACGACGGAGATGTGCGGGGCCTCGCCACGGGCGACGGTCTGGTCGCGCCGGGCCAGGGATCGGGCGACGAGCTCGCCGAGCGTGAAGAAGTCGACGCCGGGCTGCGGGTGGCTCAGGTGCCGCGCCTGCAGGGCCAGGGCGAGCTCGGGGTCGCTGACGTGGGCGTTCAGCCGCAGGCCGGGCAGGTCGGGGTACCGGTCCGCGCGCTTGGCCACGGCCACGGTCAGGACGTTGACGCCGGGCTCGTCGTCCTCGGCCTCGCAGGCGTACAGGACGGCGGCCCCGGCCACCCCGGCGTTGCGCAACGACTCGGCGTCGCCGGTGGTGGTCCGCGCGACGAGCGCACCCCGGGCCGCGAGCGCCTCGGCGATGAGGTCTGCGGCCGGCGTCCGGCCGACGACTATCGCGTGCCCGCGCATCCGGCGGGTGCGCATCAGCACGAACTGGTCGGAGAACAGGGAGCGCACGGTCTCGAACACGGCGTAGCCGGTGGCGACCGGGGCGAGGAAGCGCGCGGCCTGGAGCTGCCACGGGAGGTCGCCGCCCTCGTTGGTGGCCTCCGCGCCGAGCACGAAGAGCTGGACGGAGTAGTAGACGATGTCCCACCCGGTGGTGCCCCAGGCGAAGTCCGGGGAGGTCCGGTAGATCCAGAAGCCCCACAGGCCCAGCCCGAACGCGACGCCGAACAGTGCGGTGAAGCCCGCGCGCACCCACGACCGGCGCACGCGCAGCCTCCGGGGTCCGCCGCGGGGGACCACCAGCTCCGGTGCCGCCATCTGATGCCTCTCTCGTCCGACCCGCCTGCACACCCAACGGTGCATTTCAGACTAAAGGTCGCTAGCGTCATGACCAGCGGCGACACTACACACCGGGGATACATTTCTCTCCGGACCGCGACATTTGCCGACGAAAGGCTGCGGGGCAAGGATGACCGATCGGAGAGTCCGCTCGCTGCTGCCCAGCAGCCTGGCGCACGCGGTGCCGCGCCACGACCGGTACGACGGGTTCCTCTCCTACAGCCGCGACTCCGACGGCGAGTTCGCGCCGGCGTTCCACGCGCAGCTCCTCGAGTTCGACAGGCGCGACGACGTGCCCGACCTCAACGTCTTTCTCGACCGGACCGGCCTGGCGAACAACCCCAGCCTGTGGGACGCCATCGAGCGCAAGCTGGAGCGGTCGGACTACCTCATCCTGTTCGCCTCCGAGGGCGCCGCCAGCTCGCACTACGTGGCCAAGGAGGTGGCCTGGTGGCTCGACAACCGCGAGCCCGAGACCCTCCTGGTCGCCCTGACCAGCGGCAAGATCGTCTGGGACCAGACCGCGAACAAGATCGACACCATCAGCACGACCGCGCTGCCAGCGCCGCTCGCCGAGCGGCTCGACCACGAACCGAAGTGGACGGACCTGACGCGGCTGCGTCAGCGTCGGTTCTGGCGGCACCACCCGGACCGGCCCACCGCGCTCGCCGAGCTGGTCGCGCCGCTGCGCGGCCCGGACGTCAGCACCGAGGAGATCCTCGGCGCGCACATCGCCCGGCAGAGCTCCGCCGGCATGCGCAACCGCCTGGTGAACCTGGCGCTCGGCGTCATGCTGGCCCTGTCGGTCGGCGCGTTCGCGTTCGCCGAGCGGGAGGCGACCCGGGCGAACGACGCCGTGAACGCCAACGCGGCGCACCTGCTCGGCGCGACGTCGCACGTGGTGCACCAGGACGATCCCGCGACGGCGCAGCTGCTGGCCGTCGAGGCGGTCCACCGGCTGCGCGACGGGCAGACCCGTACCGCGCTGTTCAACGCGGTCACGGCGAACGAGCCCGCGGACCCGTACCTGCTGCGCACCGTGGACGTGCCCGACGAGACCGGGCTCGCCGACGTCGCCCCGACCGGCACCGGCGTCGTCGGCCGGACCGACAACGGCGACCTGGTGCGGTGGAACCCCGACGATGGCGCTCCCGCCGTGCTGCGTGGCGACCGCACCCCGTTCGGCGAGGTCGCCGGTCCGGGACGACGGGGGCCGGTCGTGGCCGGGAGCTCTGACGGCGCGGTGGTCGCCGCGGTGGACGACCTCGGCGTGACGGTCGGCAGGTTCGGGCCGCTGCCGGAGGGCAGCACCAGCCGGCATACGCACCTCGACCTGCCGGGCGCGACGGCGGTGGCGGTCACGCCGGAGGGCGACACGCTGCTCGTCGCCTGGTACGACGGCACGACGGGGAAGAACCGGATCGGCAGCATCGGCCTCACAGGCCGCGACCTGGCGCTGCTGGCGTCGGGCGACGGCTCGGCGCTGCCCTCCGAGCAGCGCCTGGCGTTCCGGAGCACGGTGGACACGGAGCTGTCGGTCACGTCCCTCGCGGTCGGCTCCAGCCGCACCGTGGCCGTGGCGGACGCCGCGGCGGGCACGCTCGAGATCCGCAGCCTCGACTCCCTGGGGCTGGCCAGGCCGGACCCGGTCGACCTGCCCGACGGCGCCGTCCCTTCACCCTCGCTCGACGACTGGGCGACCCTGAGCTCCGGCCCCGACGGGACCACGGTGACCGTGCACCACTGGGCCGACGGCTCGATGCGCGCGGCGGACTGCCCCGTCCCGCGCGCCTGGTCCGACCCGGAGATCGTGGCGATCGACGACGGCACCACGCGCGCGCTGGTCGCCACCGACGACGGGCTGGTCGCGTGCGAGATCTCCGCCGACGCCGAGGTGCACCGCACGTGGCACCTGTCGGGCATCCGGCACACGGGCCCGCCCGTGCTGGTCGGCGTCGACCGCGTAGCGGCGGCGTCGGACGGCCGGATCGCGCTGTGGAGCACCGCGGGCACGCGCGGCGACGTGCCGCTGCCGAGTGCGGCGGGCGCGGCGGCGGCCGCTCGGGAACCCGGCCCTAAGCCGGTCCTGGCCACCTTCCGGGACGCGTCGACGCAGGAGGCCAGCACCGCCGCGTCCTGGTCCGACGGCACGGTCACGATCCACGGCCTCGGCACGGTGACCCTGCCGGCCGACACCGAGGACGCGGGGCGGCCGCTGCTGCCCGTCTGGCTGGACCGGGACCGCCTCCTGCTCATCACCCAGGCCGGAGACGCCTACCAGACCCAGGGCGGGACCGCCGCGGGGTACGAGGCCGGCTTCCGCGACCTCATCGCGCCCGGACTCGACCGGCGCGGCCCGGAGTGCGCCAAGATCGTCAGCGCCCAGCGCACGCGGGACGACGTCCTGCTGGTCGACGCGTGCTCCGGGCTCCACCTGCTGGACGCCGGGCTCCAGGAGCGGGCCGTGTACGTGCCCGGCCCGCTGGGCGAGGAGCCGCGGCTCCGGCCCGAGTGGGCAGAGCCCGGCCGGGTCACGGTCGCCGACGACGGGAGCCAGGTCGCCGTCGCGCCCCGCGACTTCTCGCTGCGGGTCGCCGACCTGGCGGCCGCCGCCCGGGGCGAGACGGACGTGTGGACGGTACGCGGCAGCAGCGTGGCGCAGGTGCACATGATCGGGGCGCGCAGCAGCGCGGAGGACACCTCCCTGCCGGACGAGCTCGTCACGCTCGGCCTGGACGCGAAGGTGCGGCTGCGCCCCGTCGTCGGGCCGGGCGAGCCGGAGGGACTGGACCTCACCGGCACCTACGGCGACGTCATGGCCGTGCTGCCGGGGCCGGACCTCGTGGCACGGAACGAGGGCGCCGCCCTCGCGTTCTTCGACATCAGGACCGGTCAGAAGGTCGGCGAGCTCGCGACCCGGCTGTACTCGCCCGGCGGCGAGGCGGCGGCGAGCGACGTGCACGCCGCCGACGGCCAGCTCCTCGTGGTCCAGGACCACGGCGTCACCACGGGCTGGACCTTCTCGGACGACCAGATGATCGCCCGCGCCTGCGCCATGGCGGGCAGACAGCCGACCCCGGCCGACATGCCGGACGGCGTCAGCCTGATGCCGGGCCGCACCTGCCCGCCCGGTTCGCCGAGGTAGAACTGCAGCGAGGTAGAACTGGGGCCGGAGCGCTGATCAGCGCTCCGGCCCCAGTTCTACCTCGCTGCAGTTCTACCTCGGCGAGACGAAGGTCAGGACTCCAGGCGCTTGGCCTCGGTTTCCGTCTCGTCCGCCTCCTCGTCGCGGCCCTCCTTGCGCAGCACGCCTGCGAGCGAGCGCATCGACGTGGCGGCGTCGCTCTTCACGAGGTCGGACGACGTCCCGCGCAGCTTGCCCCACAGGCTCATCGCCTCCTCGGCGACCTCGAGCACCTGCGAGCGCTCCTTGCCGCCGAGCGTCGACGTCGTGAACGTCTCCAGCGCGTGCTCGAGGACGGCACGCTGCTTGGTGGGGTCGTCGTCGTCCAGGCTCTTGTACAGCTGGACGGCCTCGCCCATCAGCTTGGTGGCCGGCTTCTCCTGGTCCTTCGCCGCGGCCTGGCTGCCGAACGACAGCAGCGCCACGGCCAGCTTCGACACGGTGCTGCCGGTCTCGCCGGGCAGCTTCTCCGCGCCCGAGACCACCAGCTCGTGCAGCCTGGCGGCGGTGCGCGTCTCGAGGTTGTCCTCGCGCTCCGCGGTCTCGTCCTGCTCCGGGCCCGCGACCTGCTGCGTGCCCGCGTCCTCGGCGACGGCCGGCGTCGCCCCCGACGTCGGGACGCCCGGCGTGGTCACGCCCGACGTCGTCTCCCCTGCTGCGGTGACCTGCGCCGCCTGTGCCTGCTGAGGCAGTGCGTCCGTGCTCACTCGTTCCTCCTGTCCACGGTGCGACGAAACTACCAGAACGGGCGTTCAGTCCGGTATGCACCCCAGTCGCCGGACGACGGCGCGTGCGCGCCCCCGTCCCGGCACGCACCCAGTACCGTCAGCCGCCATGGAGAACTGGTCCCGCGCCGCTTCCCGCGACCTCCTCGGACAGGCCCGCACCCGCCACACGCTGGGCACGGACGCGCTGACCGAGCGCGACGCCGCCCCGGAGCGGGTGCGTGTCGCGTACCGCGTCGCCCGCGACGCGCGAGTGCGGGCCGAGCTCGCCGAGGTGCCTGCCGACCGGATCCGCGACGTCAGCACCGCACCCCTGCGCCTCGGGCCCGTCGAGGCCGCGGGCTACCGCACGGTCGCCCAGGTGCTGGACGCCGACGCGGCCGAGCTCGAGGCGATCCCCGGCGTCGGGCCCAGGACCGCCCGCCTGCTGCGCGACACCGCCCAGCAGATCTTCGACGCCGTCGACGACGCGCTCACCTTCCGGATCGAGCACGACCCGGGCGACCCGCTCGCCACCGACCTGGTGCGCGCGCTGCACGCCCACGAGCAGGTCAACCGGTTCTTCGACGCGTGGGGCGAGCGGGTCGACGTCGACGTGCCGAAGCTGGCCCGGCTGGCCGAGGTGGGCGCCCTGCGCGCGACCCTGGTCAAGCGGCTGTTCGCGGGCCGCGAGCGCACCGCGACGGCCGACACGGCCCTGACCCGGCTCCGCGAGACCGTCGACGGCCTCGACGCCTCCGCCGTCACCGAAGCCCTGGAACGGCTGGACCGCACGCTGACCGGCACGTCGGACGCGGAGGTCTGGCGCGACTACGAGGCCCGCGCCGCCACCTACTTCACAGCGCTGGGCGAGCTCGTCGACCTCGGCATCGACGTGGAGGCGTCCGAGGGCTACCTGCCCGAGGAGGTGGTGGACCAGGTCCTCGCCCAGGACCTGGACACCTCGCTCCTGACCGTCTCGCTGCGCGGATACCAGGCGTTCGGCGCCCGGTACGCACTGGTGCAGCGTCGCACGATCCTCGGCGACGAGATGGGGCTGGGCAAGACCGTCCAGGCCATCGCCGCCATGGCGCACCTCGCCGCCCGAGGTCGCCGGCACTTCCTCGTGATCTGCCCCGCGAGCGTGGCCGCGAACTGGGCCCGCGAGGTCGCCGCACACTCGCACCTGGCGGTCCGGGTGCTCCAGGGCGACGATCGTGACGGCGGCATCCGCACCTGGGTGGCGGACGGCGGCGTCGGTATCGTCACCTTCCCGCAGCTCGGGCACCTGCGCGCCGCGGGGATGCCGCGGCCCGCACTGCTCGTCGTGGACGAGGCGCACTACGTGAAGAATCCGCGCGCCCAGCGCTCGGAGCGGACCGCCGCCTGGGCGGGCACGGCCGAGCGCGTGCTGTTCATGACCGGCACGCCGATGGAGAACACCGTGGACGAGTTCCGCAGCCTCGTGGACTACCTCAAGCCCGAGGTCGCGGAGTCGATCGACCCGGCGGCGGGCCTGGCCGGAGCCGCGGCGTTCCGCCGGTCGGTCTCCACCGTGTACCTGCGGCGCAACCAGGAGGACGTGCTCACGGAGCTGCCCGAGCTGGTCCAGGTCGACGAGTGGGAGCGGTTCGGCAAGCACGACGGCGCCGCCTACCGGCGGGCGGTGCTCAAGCGTTCGTTCGCGGACATGCGCCGGGCCGCGTTCGTCCATGCCCCCGAGCCGACGGCGAAGCTCGTGCGGCTGCGCGAGATCGTCGCCGAGGCGATGGACAACAACCGCAAGGTCGTCGTCTTCTCGTTCTTCCGTGACGTGATCGAGACGGTGCTGGCCGAGCTGGGCCCGCTCGCGATCGGGCCCATCACCGGTTCCGTGCCCGCCCGGCGGCGGCAGGAGCTGGTCGACGAGTTCACGCGGGCGGCGGAGCCGAAGGTGCTGGTGAGCCAGATCGAGGCGGGCGGCGTCGGGCTGAACATCCAGGCCGCCTCCGTGGTGATCCTGTGCGAGCCGCAGGTCAAGCCGACCGTCGAGGCGCAGGCGATCGCGCGGGCGCACCGAATGGGCCAGGTCCGCACCGTGCAGGTGCACCGGCTGCTCGTCGAGAACAGCGTGGACGAGCGGCTCCTGGAGATCCTGGGCACCAAGGCCGAGCTGTTCGCGGAGTACGCCGGTCGTTCCACGGTCGCGGTGACGCCTGGGGCCGACGTCGCCGACGCCGAGCTCGCGCGGCGCATCGTCGAGGAGGAACGCGCCCGGCTGGGCGAGTCCGCGGCGTAAGTACCTCCGGGGGATTCCTCGCGGTCCTGCCCCCGGCCTGCTGTGATGTACCCATGTCGACCACAGCCCTGACCAGGGGACCCGTCCAGGCCGCTGAGCGCTCACCGGCGCCGGACCTCGCGCGCGGGTTCATGCTCCTGCTGATCGCCATCGCGAACACGCCGTTCTACCTCTGGGGTCGGGAGATGAACCCCGGCGCTTCCCACCCCCTCGACGGTTCGACCATCGACAAGGTGGCCGACTTCCTCATCATCACGCTCGTGGACCTGCGGACCTACCCGATGTTCGCGTTCCTGTTCGGCTACGGGATGATGCAGCTCTACAACCGTCAGGTCGCCTCGGGCACGTCGGAGGCCTCCGCCCGCAGGCTCCTGCAGAAGCGCAACTGGCTGCTCCTCGCGTTCGGGGCAGTGCATGCGGCGCTGCTCTGGATGGGCGACGTGCTCGGCGCGTACGGCCTCGCCGGCCTGCTCATGGTGTGGCTCTTCTTCAAGGCCAAGGACGCCACCCTGATCGTGTGGACCTGGGTGTTCGGCGCCCTGCTGGCGATCGTCACGGTGCTCGCCGTGATCGGCGCGTACTTCACGGCCCAGATCCCGGCCGACGACGCCGAGGCGCAGGCGATCGCCGCCGACTTCGCCCCCACGACCGATTCGATGGCGACGACGTCGTACCTCGACTCCATCGTCGAACGGCTGGAGTACTGGGTGACCGGGACGGTCGTGCAGGGCGTTTTCATGCTCGTGGTGCCGATGATGCTGCTGCTCGCGTTCTGGGCCGGACGGCGCCGCATCCTGGAGAACCCGGGCGAGCACCTGCCGCTGCTGCGCCGCGTGGCGGTGGTCGGCATCACCATCGGCTGGCTCGGCCCGCTGCCGTCCGCGCTGGACCACGTCGGCGCGATCGGCGTGCCCGACCACGCGGCCTGGGTCTTCTGGATCGTGCAGATCTTCACGGGCTTCTTCGGCGGCCTCGGCTACGTCGCACTGTTCGGCCTGATCGGCCACTGGGTCGCCCAGCGCCGCACGGGAGCGCCGTCGCGCAACCTGCTCGCTACGGACGGCCCGTTCGCGGGCGCCGTCCAGGCGGTCGGCAAGCGGTCGCTGACGTCCTACCTGCTGCAGTCGGTGCTCTGCGCGCCGATCCTCACCGCGTGGGGGTTCGGGCTGGGCGAGCACCTCACCTCGTGGAGCATGCTGCTGTACGCCGTGCTCGTCTGGGCGCTGACCGTGGCGTTCGCCGTCTGGCAGGAGCGCACGGGCCGGCGCGGGCCGGCCGAGGTGCTGCTGCGCCGGCTGGTCTACGGGCGGCCCGTGCAGGCACCGGTCCAGGCCTGAGCCCGGAACGGGCCCGATCCCGGAGCTACGCCGGGAACGAGTCGACCGCGTCGTCCTCGCCGTCGCCGTCGGTGTCCACGGAGATCGTCCGCGTCCCGCCGGCCGTCTCCATGACGACGTCGGGCCGCCCGTCACCGTTGGTGTCGTGCAGCTCGACGTCGGGGACGCCGTCGGCGTCGTAGTCCTCGAACTGGGCGTCCACCACGCCGTCGCCGTCGGTGTCGGCCACCTCGATGTCGGTGATGCCGTCGCCGTCGAGGTCGTACTTGCCGGGCTTGTCGGCCAGGAACTCGGACACGGGGTTCTCCTTGCTCGTCTACCTGCTCGTGGTTGCTCCCCCGATCATGCACCACGCGGCCGGGTGCACGGGACACCTGCGGCGCCACCCGGCAGTCCTCGTCCGGGATTGCCGGACAGGGCGCCCATCAACCGGGAATTCACCCGCTTCCCCTGGCGGGTGAAATAGCAGGACGCTTAGATTCAGCACATGCTGACCCAGGTACGCAGGACCCGCCGCCGTGCCGCCCTCCTGACCGCCACCACCTGCGCCCTCGTGATCGCCTCGGGGACCACCGTCGCCGCCTTCGCTCCGGGCACCGGTTCCGACGCCGGCCCCGCCGCGCAGGCCTGGTCCGTCGACCTCACCACCCGCACCGCCGACGACGCCGGCGTGCGCCACTCCGGCGGGGCGCTCCGGCTCGAGACCGCAGCCGGCTCCGGCATCACCCAGCGCCAGGAGGCGTCCGGGCAGCTCGTCGCCGAGCCGGTGGTCCTCGACTCCCCCGCGGGCGCCGTCGCCGCCGACGTCGACGCCACGGCACCGGCCGGCACCTCCGTGCTGGTCGATGTCCGCGGGCGGCTCGCCGACCAGGGCCCCGACTCCTGGACCGAGTGGGTCCCGGCGGGCTCCGCGCTCCCCGTGCCGTCCGAGACCGTCCAGGCCCGCGTCACGCTCCTCGGCGAGCCGGACGCCGGGCCGGCCGTGCGCGAGGTGATGCTGACGCCCGAGGCACCCCGGTCACGGTCGCTCCAGGACGTCGAGGCCGAGGCCGGGACGACGTCCGGCGAGAACACGTACCGGGTCTACGCCACCCGCGAGGGCCTGGTCGGCGGGACCACCGCGAACGGGCACGTCATCACGAACCGGGACCACTTCGTCGCGTTGCCGTCGCGGCGCGGGCTGTCGTCGAACAACTCGGGCAGCTACTCGGTGCGGGTGTGCGCGCCGAGCACGGGCCGCTGCGCGTACGCACCCGTGTGGGACGTCGGCCCGTGGAACACCACCGACGACTACTGGAACCCGGCCGGGACCCGGCAGTCCTGGACCGACCTGCCCCAGGGCAAGCCCGAGGCGCAGGCCGCCTATCAGGACGGCTACAACGGCGGGCTCGACGGGTTCGGCCGCCGGGTCGCCAACCCGGCCGGCATCGACCTCGGGGACGGCACCTTCTGGGACGCCGTCGGGCTGACCGACAACGCCTGGACCGACGTCACCTACCTGTGGACCGGCAGCGGCCCCAAGGGCGTCGTGCGCACCAGCGGCGGACCGCTGACCGTGCGCTCCGGACCCGGCACCGGCACCGCCGCCGTCGGGCAGGCGGGCAACTACGCGAACGTCGTCATCGAGTGCACGGCCACCGGGACCACCGTCACCGGGACCTACGGCACCACCAACGTGTGGAACCGGATCGGGCCGGGTAACTGGGTCTCGGACGCGTACGTCAACACGGGCTCGCCGGACCCGGTGGCCCCTGCCTGCTGACTCGCTCGCCGAGCCCTCGTACTTCCCTTCCACAGGCGTGCCCGCGCGTGGAAGACTTCCGGCGGGATCCACCGCCCGGGACACCGCGGCGCGACGAGTGAGGGAGGATGCGCCGCACGATGGAGGCGATCAGGGAGTTCTTCGGAAATGTCGCTGGGGGCGTGATCGGGGGCCTGCTCGTGGCCATGATCGTCGCGCTGTGCGCCGCCATCTGGGCCAAGGGGCGCGGGCCGGGTCCGTTCTCGGTGATCATGGGCAGCGCTGGGCTGGGCCTCGTGCTCACGATCGTGTCGCTCCTGGCGCACGACAACGTCTGGCTGGTCGGCACCGCGGCGGTGCTGGTCACGGGGCTGATCGGCGCCTGGATCATCGCGCTGCGGGCGGATGACGGACGGTGACCGGGCCGGCCGGCGCTCACTGGTAGCCGCGGATCTCCTTGAACGCCGCACGGATGGACGTCTGCGCGGCGTCGAAGACCCGGCCGCCCGTCAGCTCCGCCACCGACTCCATCTCCCGCACGTAGCGGTCGTCGTCCCCGAGCATGACGATGAACGTGGGGGTGCCGAGGGACCCGCCGCTCTCCGCGCCGAAGTTCTCCTCGAACCCGGCGAGGCCGAGGTCCGGGTCGTTGTTCTCGCCGTCGGTGATGAGCACTATCGACCGGTAGTACCCCTCCCCCTCGGCCTGCGAGTCCTCGACCAGCGCGTAGGCCTCCTCCAGCGCGGCGTAGATCGCGGTCCCCTCACCGTCGGGGACCAGCCCGGAGACATGCTCGCGCAGCGGGTCCAGCTCCTGCGGGTCCAGCTCCGGATCCTCGAGCGTGAACTGCGCCGGAGTACCCGGCACCGTGTCGTACGGCAGGATCGTGATCCGCTCGCCCTGGCGGAAGCGCGTGAACTCGCCCGTGACCGAGGAGTCGTTGCCCGTGAGGTCGCCGAACGACTGCCGGAGCTGGTTCATCGGAGCCCCGGACATCGACTCCGACGTGTCCAGCACGTAGATCGTGTGCGCCGGGTCGCGATAGTCGCGCAGGTAGTTGTCGATCAGCCCGTTGGCGGTGTTCAGGTCCTCGGGCAGGGGCACGGGGACCGGGTCCATCCGGGGGATCGACGAGTCGGCGAGCACCCCGCTCTCGGCGGCCGGACGGCGATGGGTGGCCGCGGAGATGCGCTCCTGCGTCCCCGTGTCCGCGAGCCACTCGACCATCGCGCCGTAGGCGTCCTGGTGGGCGGGGTCCAGGAGCTGGACCGGGTAGTCCGCATACACCGTGCGCTCCGGGTAGACGATCACCAGGTCCTCGGCGAGCCTGCCCGAGCCGGCCAGCGCGATCAGCTCGGACTCGTAGTTGACTATCGCATCGGCCTCGTCCTGGTGGGCCACGAACTGGTCGGTCAGCCACTGGGAGCTCCCGGCGGTCCGGATCAGGCCGGAGAACAGGTCGGCGGCCCGCGCCGGGTCCACGTCCTCCAGGTTCAGGTCGTCGCCGTTCCTGTCGAAGCCCGACGCGACCCCCACGAGCGCCGAGAAGCCCGAGTTCGACGTCGCCGGGTTGGTCATGAAGAAGGAGAGCGAGCCGTCGGCCGCGCTGTCGGCGATCTCGTTCCAGGGCACCGTCCGGTCCTGGGTCCAGCCGAGCCGCTGGGCGACGGCGGTCTTCACGCCCAGCACGACCGGCGAGCGCATGGTCTCACCGCTCTGGGTCACCCATGGCTCCTCGGCGCCTTCCACCAGCCTCCGCTTCTCGTCCCACAGGAGCTCCATGTAGTCGTTCGACGAGAACCACGCCAGGTCGCACCCCGTGTCGGCCCCGCTTCCGCACTGCGCTCCGCCGTTGACGACGGAGTCGGCCCCCTGCAAGGTCCCGACGTAGGTGGGTTCGAGCGTGACGCCCGTCTCGGCCTCGAGGTCGTCCATGAGCTCAGCACTGCCCATGACGTCCGCGAGCTCGGAGCCCGCGAGGACCTTGAGCGTGACCGGATTCGCCGGCCGCTGGTTGATCAGGAACGCCACACCCGTCACCACGACCACCGCGAGGACCGCCAGCACCCCGATCACCGGCTTCGGTCCCCTGCGCCCCGCACCACCGGCCTTGTTCCGCTCCGTCTCCACGTCGCACCCTTCCGGACGGCTCCGCGTGTCCGCCGGAGGTCCGATCAGACGCGCCCTGACGGTGAGATCGTGGCATATCAGACGTACGACATAGCCCGGATGAACAGTACGTATACCGACCGTTCATCCGGATTTCATCGCGCCCGGCGGAGCGTCAGGGCCAGGCCTACCGCCGCCACGCCGACCACTACCGCGCCCAGCAGCGGCAGCGCCGACACACCCGAGCCCGCAACGACGAGCGACGCCAGCGCGGCCCCGACGGCGATCCCACCGTTGAACAGCACCGGGATCAGCGCCCCCGCGAACGAGCGGCGCTCCGGCCCGGCCAGCCGCAGGATCAGCGTCTGCGCGAAGGGCGGCATCCCGCCCGACACGATTCCCCACGCCACGACGACGGCGATCCCGATCACGGGACTGACGTCCACGACGCCGAGGCCCAGCACGGTCAGCGCTGTCGCGGCCACGCTCACCACGAGCGCGGGCCCGCTCCGGTCGCCGAGCCGGCCGGCCAGCGCCACCCCGACGGCCGACGCGAGCCCGAACGCCAGCAGCAGGGTGCTCATCCCGCCCGGCAGGGCCTGCGCCGGGCCCTCGGTCAGGCGCGTGATGTACGTGTACGCGCCGTAGTGGCCCACCAGGACCAGCGCGACGAGCCCGGTCACCGCCAGGAGCCGTCCCATCCCCCGCCGGGCGACGGCGATGCCCTCCGCGCCGGGCACGCTGCCGTCCGGCGTCGTGCCGTCGGGCCCGGCCGCGCGGGCGACCACCGTCCGGACCGCTACCGCTGCGAGGAGGCTCAGCACCGCGAGGGCCCAGAAGGAGGCCCGCCAGCCCGCGGCGTCGGCCACGAGCCGGGCCAGCGGCGTGCCGACCACCATCCCGAGGGTCGCGCCGCCGAGCACCACGGCGATCGCACGCCCGAGCAGCCGGTCGGAGACCAGGTCGGCGACGTGCGCGTTGGTCGTGGCCCACAGCAGCCCGACGGCGGACGCGCCCAGGACGCGCGCGCCGGCCGCCACCGGGAACGTCGGGGCGAGGGCGGTGAGCGCCGACGACAGCGCCAGGACGGCGAGCCCGCCGGCTATCACGGCGCGCCGGTCCCACCGGCGGGTCAGCCGGACCAGCGGAAAACTCAGGACCACCACGACTGCGGCCCACATCGAGACGAGCAGACCCGTGCTCGACTCGGCGACGCCGAGGCCGGTGCTCATCTGCTCGAGCACGGCCGTGGGCAGCATCTCGGCGGTGACCATGAACAGGGTGCCGGCGCCGAGCACCAGCAGCGACGGCCACGGCAGGACGTCGGCGGGCGGCACCGGGGGGCGGGAACCTGCGACCGCCTGGACTGGGGTAATGCCTGTTGTCTCCATGTCCGCAACGCTAAAGTTTGACACTGGTGTCAATGTCAAGCCCTGCGCGGAGGTGGGTCATGAAGATCGGTGAGCTGGCCGCTCGGACGGGTGTCACGACCCGTCTCATCCGGTACTACGAGCAGCAGGAGCTGCTCGACGCGGACCGCGCGCCCAACGGCTACCGCACCTACACCGAGGCCCATGTGGAGCGGTTGGGGCGGGTGGCCGGACTGGTCCAGGCCGGCATACCGACCCGGCTCGTCAAGGTGCTCCTCGAGACCGAGGACGCCGCGGCCCGCGCGGAACCGACCTGCCCCAGAGAGATCGCGGAGCAGCTCGCTACGGAGCTGGTCGGTGTTCAGGCGCGCATCGACTGCCTCACCAAGAGCCGCGACGCGATCCGCAGCTTCCTGACGGCCACCCAGCACGAGGTCCTGCTCCGCGAGGCCCAGGAACCCGCGGTAGCCGTCTGACCCCGCTCCGCCGAAGTAGAACCAGGGCGAGGTAGAACTGTGGCGAGGTAGAACCAGGGCGAGATAGAACCGCAGCATCTGCAGTTCTACTTCGCCCTGGTTCTACCTCGCCAGAGTTCTACCTCGCCACAGTTGTTCGGCGCAGGGTCACTCGACGCCGAGCAGGACCTCTACCGCGCGGCTCAGGAACGCGTCCACCGAAGCCTCGTCGTAGGCGTCGGCGCCACGGGCGCGGCCGAACGTGGCCGACCGGATGTCGCCGGCCGTCAGCGGCTCCTGACGGTCGAAGTACCCGATGAGCCGGTCGCACAGGTCGTCGACGTCGTCCTTGTCGTAGCCCTGCGTACCACGGTCGGCGGGGGCGAACTTCTCGCCGTCGGGCCGGCCCAGGCGCCCGTACAGGGAACGCGCGCGCTCGGCGAGCGCGTTCATCCACGCCTGCTGACCGTGTGCCGCCGCGTACTCCGCACGCTGCCGGGCGATGAACGCCGCCTCGAGCCGGTCGAGCGCCGCATCGACCTCGTGCGTGTTGTACCCGCCGCGGGTCAGGTCGAACGTGGACGCCTGGATGTCGGCGCTCGTCAGCCGGTCCGCGGTGCGTCCTTCGTACGCCTGCCGGGCGTGCTCGAAGAACTCGTCGACCTCGTCCTTGTCGTACCCGGTGCGCAGCGCGGGAACGCTGTTGAACATCCCACTCACTCGTCGTCCTCCTCAGCCGCAAGCTGCCCGCAGGCTCCGTCGATATCGCTCCCGCGGGTATCACGGATCGTGGTCGGGATCCCGTGACCGCGCAATCGTGCCACAAACTCGTCCTCGACCTCACGGTCGCTCGCGGTCCAGATCGAACCCGGCGTCGGGTTGAGCGGGATCGGGTTCACGTGCACCCAGCCGCGGCCGCGGGCGTTGAGCTTCTCGCCCAGCAGGTCCGCGCGCCACGCGTGGTCGTTCATGTCCTTGATCAGCGCGTACTCGATGGACACGCGACGCCCGGTCACCTCGAAGTAGTTCCGCGCGGTGTCGAGGGTCTCGTCCACGCTCCAGCGCGTGTTGATCGGCACCAGCTCGGAGCGCAGGTCGTCGTCGGGCGCGTGCAGCGACAGCGCGAGCGTCACCGGGATGCCCTCCTTGGTGAGCTTCTGCATCGCCGGGACCAGGCCCACCGTCGAGACGGTGATGTTGCGGGCCGACATGCCGAAGCCCTCCGGCTGCGGCGCCACGAGGGTCCGCACCGTCTCGATGACCGCCTTGTAGTTGGCCAGCGGCTCGCCCATGCCCATGAACACCAGGTTGTTCAGCCGGGTGGCCCCGCCGGGGATCTCGCCCTCTGCCAGCGAGCGGAACGCCGCGCGGACCTGTTCGAGGATCTCCGCCGTCGACAGGTTGCGGGTCAGGCCGAGCTGGCCGGTGGCGCAGAACGGGCAGGCCATGCCGCAGCCGGCCTGGCTCGAGACGCACAGCGTGGTGCGCTGCGGGTAGCGCATGAGGACGGACTCGACCTTGGCCTCGTCGAACAGGTGCCACAGTGTCTTGACCGTGGTGCCGCCGTCGGCCTCGAGCTTGCGGGTGGGCCGCATCAGCTCGGGGAACATGGTGGTCGCGAGGGCCTCCCGGGACTTCGCCGGGAGGTCCGTCATCTTCGTCGCGTCGCTCGTGAAGTGCGTGAAGTAGTGCGTGGCGAGCTGCTTGGCCCGGAACGCCGGCTCCCCCGCCTCGACGACCGAGGCGACGCGCTCCTCGGGTGTGAGGTCGGCGAAGTGCTTCGGCGGCTTGCCGCGGCGCTTGGGCGCCATCTGCAGCGGGATCGCAGGGGTCTCGTCCGAGGGCCGGACTGTCGGCTGGGCGAGGGGAGTTTTCATCAGGCAACCACCGAGAGCACAAGATAGACGAAGGGCGCTGTGATCAGCATCGAGTCGAGACGGTCCAGCACGCCCCCGTGCCCCGGGAGCAATGAGCCCATGTCCTTCAATTCTAGGTCACGCTTGAGGAGCGATTCAGCGAGATCGCCCACAGTCGCGGTGATGGCGGTCATGGCGCCGAGCGCTATGCCGAGCACCGGGCTCTCGCCCAGCCCGTACACCGCTCCGAGCACGCCCACGGCGGTGGCCAGCAGGATCGAGCCGGCCAGGCCCTCCCACGACTTCTTGGGGCTCACGGTCGGCGCCAGCGGATGCCGGCCCAGCATGACGCCGGCGATGTAGCCGCCCGTGTCGTTGGCGACCGCCAGGAGGATGAACAGCACCACGCGGATCTCGCCGTCGGGCTGCGCCAGCATGAGGACGACGAACCCGGCGAGGAACGGGAGATACGCGGCGGCGAAGACGGCGGCGGCGGAGTCCCGCACGGCGCCGAGGCCGGAGCCGTCGAGCGCCCGCCAGACCACCATCGCGGCCACCGTCAGCACGAACGCGACGAAGAGCGCCTCGGCGCCGCCCCGGTACGCCGAGACGAGCATCCCGGCCGTCCCCACGAACAGGGGCACCATCGGCAGGCGCAGGTCACGGCGCGCGAACGCCTGCCGCAGCTCCCAGAGCCCCGCCCACAGCAGGACGATCACGAAGAGCACGAACGGCTCCGGCCGCCAGTAGAGCGACACACCGACGAGCGCGAGCAGCCCGAGGCCGACGAGGATCGCCGCAGGCAGGTTGCGGCCCGCGCGCGACTGCTTTCCGGCCGGTACGGGCTCGGACTCGGACTCGGGGCTCACGGCGGTGTGGGCATTGCGTTCTGTGCTTTCTCGAGGCGGTGCGGACATCAGACCTCGAGCAGCTCGCTCTCCTTGCTGGAGAGCAGCTGGTCGATCTGGTCGACGTGGCTCTTGGTGAGCTTGTCCAGCTCCTTCTCCGCGCGCACGACCTCGTCCTCGCCGGCCTCGCCGGCCTTGACGATGCGGTCCAGCGTCTCCTTGGCCTTGCGCCGGATGTTGCGCACCGAGACGCGCGACTCCTCCGCCTTCGACTTGGCGAGCTTCACGTAGTCACGGCGGCGCTCCTCAGTGAGGGAGGGCAGCACGATGCGGACGACGTTGCCGTCAGTTGCCGGGTTCACGCCCAGGTCGGAGTCGCGCAGCGCCTTCTCGACCGCGGGCAGCGAGGTCTTGTCGAACGGGGCGACCATCACGGTGCGGGCGTCCGGGATGTTGAACGACGCCAGCTGCTGCAGCGGGGTCGGCGCACCGTAGTAGTCGACGGTGATCTTGCTGAACATCCCCGCGTTGGCGCGGCCGGTGCGGATACCCGCGAAGTCCTCCTTGGCGACCTCGATCGCCTTCTCCATCTTTTCCTCGGCTTCGAGGAGGGTCTCGTCGATCACCACTGCTCCTTCATTCGTCTACGGGTGGTGCCGGGGCCACTCTACGGACACTTTTGCCCGGCTACCGAAAGGTTCGCTGCCCGGCTGGCCGAAAAGGTTGACTAGCCCGCCGGTCGACGGGGCGCGCGGAGGTTCAGCGCGTGGTGATCAGCGTGCCGATGGGCTCGCCGGCCAGCGCACGGGTGACGTTGCCCTCGCCCTCCATGCCGAAGACCCGCATCTGGACATCGTTGTCGCGGCACATGGCCAGGGCCGTGTCGTCCATGACGCCGAGCCGGTTCACGAGGGCATCGGTGTACGTGAGGTGGTCGAGCTTCTTCGCGTCGGGGTTGCGGCGCGGGTCGGAGTCGTAGACGCCGTCGACGCCGTTCTTGCCCATGACCACCTGCTCGCAGTGCGTCTCCAGCGCGCGCTGCACCGAGACGGTGTCGGTCGAGAAGTACGGCATGCCGGCTCCCGCGCCGAAGATGACGACGCGGCCCTTCTCCATGTGCCGGATCGCGCGCAGCGGGATGTACGGCTCCGCGACCTGGCCCATCGTGATGGCGGTCTGCACGCGCGTCTTGACGCCGGCCTGCTCCAGGAAGTCCTGCAGGGCCAGACAGTTCATGACCGTGCCGAGCATGCCCATGTAGTCCGCGCGGGCGCGGTCCATGCCGGCCACGCTCAGCTCGGCGCCGCGGAAGAAGTTCCCGCCGCCGACGACGATGGCGACCTGCACGCCGTCGCGCACGGCCACACCGATCTCCTTCGCAATACGCCGCACGACGTCGGCGTCGAGCCCTACGCTGCCGCCGCCGAACGCCTCGCCCGACAGCTTCAGGAGCACGCGCCGGGCAGGCTTGCCCTCCACGTCCACCGCGAAGTTCTGGGTCGCCTCGTCACTCACTGGTCCGTCACCCTTCGGTCGTCACTGCCGGGACACTGGCCCTCGCGGGAACCCTGTCCACTCGGAATACTGCCCGACTCGCGGGCATCACACCTCTGCGCGGAGGTACGGAACCGGCCCGCGTATGCGTCGGCCCGGCCCGCGCAGAAGCGCGGACCGGGCCGAACGAGCTGCGTCAGGAACCGACGCGGAAACGCACGAACGCGGTCAGGGAACCGTTCGCGGCGGAGACGTGCTTGCCGACCGTGGTCTTCGGGTCCTTGGCCAGCGGCTGGTCGATGAGAACGACCTCCTTGAAGAAGCCGTTCAGGCGCCCCTCGACGATCTTCGGCAGGGCGGCCTCGGGCTTGCCCTCGTTCTTCGAGGTCTCCAGAGCGATCGCACGCTCCTTCTCGACGACGTCCGCCGGGACGTCCTCGCGGGAGAGGTACTTCGGGGCCATCGCCGCGACGTGCTGCGCGACGTCCTTGGCGACCGCCGCACCGGCCTCGTCGGTGACGACGAGGACGCCGATCGACGGCGGCAGGTCCTTGGCCGTCTTGTGCAGGTAGGTCGTGACCTTGGGGCCCTCGACGCGCGCGACGCGGCGCAGGACGATCTTCTCGCCCAGCGTGGCGCCCTGCGAGGCGATGAGGTCGGCGACAGTGCCCTCGGCGGACGGCGCGGCGGATGCCGCGACCTCGTCGGTAGCCCCGGCGGCCGCAGCGGCCTCGAGAACGGACTCGGCCAGCGCGATGAACTTCTCGTTCTTCACGACGAAGTCGGTCTCGGCGTTCAGCTCGATCATCGTGGCGACCTGGCCGGCCGCGGTGTCCTCGACCTTGACGGCCACGAGGCCCTCCGAGGCGGTGTTGCCCTCGCGCTTGGCGGCGCGGGCGAGGCCCTTGGTGCGGATGATCTCGATGGCCTTCTCGGCGTCGCCGTCGGCGGCGTCGAGGGCCTTCTTGACGTCGAGCATGCCGGCGCCGGTCCGCTCACGCAGCGCCTTGATGTCAGCGGCGGTGTAGTTCGCCATTGTTCTGGTCCTCCGTGCAGTCGTGGTGTTCGTGGGAGGTCATACGACCCGAGGAGCGGTGCGCCGACCGGGCCCGCCCGATGCGGACCCGGTCAGCGCGACGCGTCACTTCTCGGTCTCGGCCTCGGCCTCGGCAGCCTCCGGGGCGGCCTCTGCGGCAGCCTCGGTGACCTCGGGGGCGGCGGCCGGAGCGGCCTCGACGGCCTCCGCGGCCTCGACGACCTCGGCGGGAGCGGCCGGGGTGGCGGCCTCGGCGGCAGCGGCGGACGCCGCGGCGACGGTGCCCTCGCCGGCCTCGGCCGGAGCATCGACGGTGCCCTCGCTACCGGCCAGGAGCTCGCGCTCCCACTCGGCCAGCGGCTCGGCGGCGGCCTCGGCCTCAGCACCCGTCTTGCTGCCACCCGAGTGGCGCTGCATGAGGCCCTCGGCGGCGGCGTCCGCGATCACGCGGGTGAGCAGCGTGACGGAGCGGATCGCGTCGTCGTTGCCCGGGATCGCGTAGTCGACCATGTCGGGGTCGCAGTTGGTGTCGAGGATCGCGACGACGGGGATGCCCAGCTTGCGGGCCTCGTCCACCGCGAGGTGCTCCTTGTTCGTGTCGACGATCCAGACGGCCGAGGGAACCTTGGCCATGTCGCGGATACCGCCGAGCGTGCGTGCGAGCTTGTCCTTCTCGCGACGCAGGACCAGGAGCTCCTTCTTCGTGAGGCCCGAGGCGGCCACGTCGTCGAAGTCGATCTCCTCGAGCTCCTTGAGGCGCTGGAGGCGCTTGTGCACGGTGGTGAAGTTCGTGAGCATGCCACCGAGCCAGCGGTGGTTCACGTACGGCATCCCGACGCGGGCGGCCTGCTCGGCAACCGGCTCCTGTGCCTGCTTCTTGGTGCCGACGAAGAGGATCGAGCCGCCGTGGGCGACCGTCTCCTTGACGAAGTCGTAGGCGCTGTCGATGAAGTGCAGCGACTGCTGCAGGTCGACGATGTAGATGCCGTTGCGCTCCGTGAAGATGAAGCGCTTCATCTTCGGGTTCCAACGGCGGGTCTGGTGTCCGAAGTGGACACCGCTCTCGAGGAGCTGGCGCATGGACACGACGGCCATGACACGTCCTTTCGGTGCGGTCCGAGATCATCTCGGGGACTCCGCACGCATTTCAGGCGGCCCGGAATGGTGCCCGGGGCGCGGTTGGGTTGGATCGGCACCCTCGTTGCTCGGTGCCCCTGGCGCCACGCCGTGCCCGACGCCGACCCTGTGGGCCGGACCGCTGCCGGACGCGACTTGATGTGACGCGCGTTGTCGACCGGGTTCTCCCTGCGGGCAGGCTGTCAGCCGAAGCTGTCCGTCCGCCCGATGGCAGGTGCATGCCGGTCGCGGATGGAAGTCTACCCGAACAGTCCTTGGTACGAGGACCCTGCCGCCGGGGCGCGGCTGTGACGTCTCCCGCCCTCGGAGAGACCCTCGCGGCGGCGGGATCAGGAGGCGAGCGCGACCACAGGAGGCACTTGGGCTCACTTGTGCACAGGCGGCCCTCCGGCGGCCGCTCTGGGTCGCCGCGACGGGTGATGCTCGCCGCATGACAACTCTCCTGACCCGCACCCCCGGACCCGCTCTCGGCCGGTTCCGCGCATCGGTCCTGACCGTGCTGCTCGCCGTCGTTCTCGTCGCGCTCTCGGCAGGCGCCCCCGCTGCCGCGCTGCGCTCCGGGCCCGACGTCGCGGTCGCGGCGGGGGTGGGCGTTCCGGCGGACGGCGACGTTCCGGTAATTCCGGCGAGCGGCATCCCGCCGGCGGCGACCGGGTACACCCCGCCCACCGCGACCGGTTACGTCCCGCCCGTGCCTGGCGTCGATCCGCCGTCGGGCGTGGAGCACACGTTCGACCCGCCCGAGGAGGAGTGGGGCGCCGGACACCGCGGCGTCGACCTCACGGCACCGGAGGGCTCGCCGGTCCTGTCCCCGGGACCGGGAGTCGTGACGTTCGCCGGGCAGGTGGCGCGGCGCGGCGTCGTCGTGGTCACCCATCCGGACGGCCTCCGCACCAGCCTGGAGCCGGTCGCGGCGTCCGTGCCGGTCGGGACCGCCGTCGCCGCGGGCAGCGCGATCGGCGTCGTGGAGGGCAAGCCCGCGGGCGGAGGGGACGGCACGACGCCGAACCACTGCGCGCCCCGGTCCTGCGTGCACTGGGGCGTGCGCCGGGGCGAGCGCTACATCGACCCGCTGTCGCTCCTGGACCGCCCGCCGATAGTCCTCCTCCCGGACCACTGACCACCCCGGGAGGCCGCCGAGGTCCTGTGGGGGTGCGGGTCAGGCGCGGGGGAAGGCCTGGGCGTAGACGCTACGCAGCCGCTCGGCGTCCACGTGGGTGTAGCGCTGGGTGGTCGCCAGGTTGGCGTGGCCCAGCACTTCCTGCACGGCGCGCAGGTCGGAGCCGCCCTGCAGCAGGTGCGTGGCGGCGGAGTGCCGGAGTGCGTGCGGCGCGACGTCGTCGACCCCGGCCTGGGCCGCGAGGCGGTGTACCGCCTCCCGCACCTGCCGCTGCCCCCAGCGTCCGCCACGCTCCCCCACGAGCAGGGCGTCGCCCGTGGCGGCCGTCGCCAGCGCGGGCCGGCCATGGGTCAGCCACGCCTCGACGGACCGGGCCGCCGGGATGCCGAACGGCACCACCCGCTCCTTGCCGCCCTTGCCGAGCACGCGCACGAGCCGGTCCCGGGAGTCGACGTGCCCGACGTCGACCGACACCAGCTCGCCCACACGGATCCCCGCGCCGTACAGCAGCTCGGCGGCGACCCACGAGCGCAGGGCCGCCGGCCGCGACGCGTCGTCGGCCTCGTCCGCGGCGGCCCGGGCGCCGTCGAGCAGGCGGCTCGCCGCCTCCACGTCGAGCACCGTAGGCAGGGTGCGGGGCACCTTGGGGCTCGCCAGGCGGGCCGAGGGGTCCACGGGCACCAGCCCCGAGCGGTGCGCCCAGCGCAGGAACGCGCGAGCGGAGGCGCCCCGGCGGGCGAGCGTGGAGCGGGCGAGCCCACGGTCGGACTGCGAGGCGAGCCAGCCGCGCAGCAGGGTCAGGTCGATGGCATCGAGCCGCGTGCTGCCGTGCCGCATCGCGTACCGCAGGAGGTCGGTCACGTCCGCCACGTAGGCGCGCCGCGTGTGGGCGGAGTGCCCGCGCTGCGCGTCGAGGTAGCTGGCGAACCGGGAGACGGCGTCGGACAGCGGCTCGGGTAGCCGAGGCAGGCCGGACAGGTCGGTAAGGTCCACGTTTGCCAGTGTGCAACTCGCTCGCCGCCGGGCGAAGAAGGCGCGCCGCCGCGCTCAGCGCCTGAGCCAGCCTCCGCCCTTCTGCTCGGCCAGGCCCATCAGCTCCAGCAGCCCGAGCGCCCCCGTCGCGTCGCCGAGCGCCAGTCCTGCCGCGCGGGCGATCGAGCGTTCGTGCGCCGGCTTGCGCACGGGCAGGGCATCGAGCACGGCCTTGCCCGCAGCGTCCAAGTCGTCGCCGGGTCGCGACTCGCCGCGCCGCCGCGGCGCGGTCTCGCCCACGTCACCGACCAGCTCCGCAGCCTCGGCCGCGTCCGTGACGCACACTGCCGCACCGCGGCGCAGCAGCTCGTGACAGCCCGCGGACGCCATCGACGTGACCGGCCCCGGTACGGCCCCCAGCGGTCGCAGCAGCGTCACCGCATGGTTGGCCGTGGACAGGGCGCCGGACCGGACCGAGGCCTCGATCACCACGGTGCCCGACGTCAGCGCCGCGATCAGCCGGTTGCGCTTCAGGAACCGCTGTTTGCCCGGCACCGACCCGGGCGGGGCCTCCGCCACCACCGCGCCCTGCTCGATGGTCCGCCGCAGCAGGTCGGTGTTGCTCGCGGGGTACAGCCGGTCGACGCCACCCGCCAGGAACGCCACGGTCGGCGCCCCCGACACGAGCGCACCCCGGTGCGCCTCCGCGTCGATGCCGTTCGCACCGCCGGAGACCACCGTGAACCCGCGGTCGGCCAGGCCGCACGACAGCGCCCGCGTCACGCGGATGCCGTAGTCGGTGCAGGCGCGCGAACCCACCAGCGACACCGAACGCTCCGCCAGCCGTGCCAGGTCCGGGTCGCCACGAACCCACAGCGACAGCGGGGCCATGGCGCCGAGGCCGGCAAACGCCGTCGGCCAGCGCGAGTCGTCCGGAATCAGGAACGTGCCGCCGTACCGGCCGAGCACCGCGAGCTCGCCCTCGGGGTCGAGACGTTCGAGCCGAGGTGCCCAGCGCTGCACGGCGGCCACGACCAGACCGGCCGCTCGCGCCCCTCCGCCGGACGGTCCCTCCACGGCCGGCCCGGGCAGGTGTCCCGGCGCGTCGGCCCGGCCGCCCGGGTTCGCCGCGCCGCCGCCGATCCGCCGGAGCACGGCGCCGGCGCGCTCGGGCGCCCGAGCGGCGTCGACCAGCCAGTCGAGCGCCTCGACGGGCCCGAGGTTGCCGACCAGCGCGCCGGCCACCGGATCCCCGGGCTCGGCGATCCGGCTCCACGCGGCCCGGGCCAGCACCGGGTCGTCGGCGTCGAACCCGAGGCCGGCGCGGGGCAGCTCGAAGAGCGGTTCAGCCATGGTCGCCCCCCGTGCGCAGCAGCAGCGCGTTCCCGACGTCAGACACCGTGGGCGCCGCGCGCCCCGCGAGGTCCGCGATGGTCCAGGCCATCCGCAGCACGCGGTCCACGCCGCGCAGGCTGAGCCGGCCGTCCGTCATCGCCGACTCGATCGGCGAAAGCAGGCCGGGCCGCGGCCTGAGCAGGTCCCGCAGGAACCGCCCCGGCATCTCGGCGTTGGTCGACCAGGGGGTCTCCGCGAGGCGCGCCCGCGCCGCCTCCCGCGCCGCCAGCACCCGGGCGGCCACCGACGACGTCGCCTCGGACGTGCCCTCCAGCCGCTCGACGCGGTCGACGGGCTGCACCTCGACCTGCACGTCCACCCGGTCCAGCAGCGGACCGGACAGCCGCGCGAAGTACCGGCGCCGCACCGTGGGCGAGCAGCTGCACTCCAGCCCTTTGCCGACCGCAAGACCGCACGGACAGGGGTTGGCGGCGAGCACGAGCTGGAACCGGGCCGGGTAGCGCGCCGCGCCGCCCGACCGGTGGATCACGAGCTCGCCCTGCTCCAGCGGCTGGCGCAGCGTCTCCAGCACCTTGCTGCCGAATTCCGGAGCTTCATCCAAGAACAGCACGCCGCGGTGCGCCCGCGACACCGCCCCCGGACGAGGGATGCCGGACCCACCACCCACGACCGCCGCCTGGGTGGCCGTATGGTGCGGGTCCTCGAACGGCGGCCGGCGGATCAGTCCCCCGCCCGGGTCGAAGGTACCCGCCACGGAGTGCACGGCGGTGACCTCGACGGCCTCCCGGTCCGTCAGGTCGGGCAGGATCCCCGGCAGGCGGGACGCGAGCATGGTCTTGCCCGCACCCGGCGGCCCGACGAGCAGCAGGTGATGGCCGCCCGCGGCAGCCACCTCCAGGGCGGCGCGGGGACGTTCCTGCCCCATCACGTCCGCCAGGTCGCCGGGCAGCCGCGCGGACAGCGCGGTGCGGGTCGGCCGGACGGCCACCACATCACGCACGAGCTCGGGCGGGCCGCCGTGCAGCGCCACCACCTCGGCCAGGCTCGCCGCGCCCACGACGCGCGCTCCGGGCACCAGCCGCGCCTCGTCGAGGTCGCCCGCCGCCACCACGACGTCCGGGTACCCGGCGTCCACGGCCGCCGCGACCGAGGGCAGCACCCCGCGCACCGGCTGGAGCCGCCCGTCGAGCCCCAGCTCGCCGAGGTGCACCACCCGGTCCAGGCCCTGCCGGCTCAGCCCGGCGGACGACGGTCCCTCAGCACCCGCCAGGATCGCCACCGCGATCGCCAGGTCGTACGCGCTGCCCTGCTTGCGCAGCGACGCCGGCGACAGGTTCACCGTGATCTTCCGGACGGGCCACGGCAGCCCGGTGGAGGTCACCGCCGCCCGCACCCGGTCGCGGGACTCGCTGAGGGCGGCGTCGGGCAGCCCCACCAGCGTGAACCCGGGGACCGACGCCGCGAGGTGCGCCTGCACCTCCACCACGTGGCCCTGCATCCCGACGAGCGACACCGCCCGCGTGGTCGCGATGCCCATCAGGCCACCGACTCGATGTGCTCGACGACGGCGCGACCCTGCTGCTGCAGCGTCACCGCCACGACGTCGATCCGGATGGCCCCGAAGCGCGTGCGCTGATCCGACAGCACCGGTACCGGGCTGCCCGGCGTCGCCTCCTCGGCCAGCCGCGCCGCGGCGAGCCGCTCCCGGAACACGGTGAGCCACTGCCCCGTGAGCCGTTTGATGCGAGCCAGCTTGCGGGGCGTGACCGCCTCCGCCGGGTGGCCGAACCCGTGCCCCGACCGCGTCTTGACCTCGACCACCACGAGCACGTCACCGTCGAGGGCGACGATGTCGAGCTCCCCGTCCTTGCCGCGCCAGTTGGTGTCCAGCACCTCCCAGCCGCGCTCCGCCACGTGCCGCAGGGCTACCCGCTCGCCGTACCGGCCCACGCCGTCCTTCTTCGCCATCGCGTCCACCTCCGTGACCAGCCTTGGTCACGAAGGGGGCCGCCCGGCGGCACCGCTCTCCCGTCTGTGCACAGATCGACGATCCACAGGTACGAGGTAACGCTCGGACCGTTGGAATCCCGTCAGGAGGGTCTGTGCCGGCCCTCGACGAGTTTCAGGCGGACGGGCGAGGCGAGCCGGTCCGGCCACGACCGCGCACGGTCAGAGCGCGAGCTCCGCCTTCGCCAGCTCCTCGACGTTCACGTCCTTGAACGTCACGACGCGCACCGACTTCACGAAGCGCGCGGAGCGATAGACGTCCCACACCCAGGCATCACCGAGCCGCAGCTCGAAGTACACCTCGCCCGCCGCGGACCGCACCTGCAGGTCCACCTGGTTGGCCAGGTAGAACCGGCGTTCGGTCTCCACCACGTAGGAAAACAGGCCCACCACGTCGCGGTACTCGCGATAGAGCGCGAGCTCCATCTCCGTCTCGTAGTTCTCGAGGTCTTCGGCGCTCACGACGACATCATCCCACCGACGCCTCGGTTCCGGGCAGGTTCCAGGATCTGCGGTGCTGCGGCGTCGGCCCGTGCAGCCCGAGGGCGTCCATATGGGACTCCGTGCTGTAGCCCTTGTTCTGGTCCCAGGCGTACTCGGGATGTCGCTGCGCCAGCTCGACCAGGATCGCGTCACGCTCCACCTTGGCCAGCACGCTCGCGGCGGCCACGGAGGTGCAGGTCATATCAGCCTTGATCAGCGTCCGGACGGCGGGCGCCGGGAGGTCGTCGTCCAGGGCGTCCGTCGCAGCGAACAGGTCGAGCGACGGCGCGGAGAGCCAGTCGTGCTTGCCGTCCAGCACGACGACGTCGATGTCGCCGCACATGAGCCGTACCTGCGCGAGCGCGCGGCGTCCGGCCTTGCGCAGGGCCGCGATGATCCCGATCTCGTCGATCTCGGCCGGCCCGGCGTGGCCGACACCCCAGGCCACCGCCCACCGCCGCACGGCCGGCGCGATGGCCTCACGCGCGGCCGGCGTCAGGAGCTTCGAGTCGGCAACGCCCTTCGGCCCGGTGCGCGTGGCGGCGTCCACCACCACGACGCCCACGCTGACGGGGCCGGCGAGGGCGCCACGGCCCACCTCGTCCATGCCCGCCACGAGGCGGGCGCCGGAGGCGAGAAGTGCTCGTTCCTGTCGCAGCGTGGGTACCGTCCGGACCACCTACTCCCCCGCGGGAGGCGCGTCGGGGACAGCGCTGAAGACGTCGTCGGGCCGGCTCTGCCAGTCCAGCCGGTTCAGCGGCCACACGGTGGCGAACGCCGTCCCCACCACGTTCTCGACGGGCACGAACCCGCCCCCCGGCTTGCCGCGGTTGTAGCGCGAGTCCATCGAGTCCTGGCGGTTGTCGCCCATCACCCACAGCATGTCCTCGGGCACGGTGACGTCGAACTGGTCCTGGCTCGGGATCGACCCGGGCTTGATGTAGCTCGTCTCGTCGATCGGCGTGCCGTTCACCGACACGCGCCCCTCGGCGTCGCAGCAGACGACCTTGTCACCGGGCAGCCCGATCAGGCGCTTGATGAGGTGGTCGCCGGTGTCCTGCGGCAGCAGGCCCACGGTGGTCAGGAACGAGACCAGGGCGTCGCCGACCGGCCCGCGCTCCGGCGGGACGTACGGCGGCAGCCAGTCGCCCGGGTCCACGAAGACGACGATGTCCCCGTGCTGCAGGTCGAACGGCCCCGGCGTCAGCCGCGACGCCATGACGCGGTCGCCCTCCGTGAGCGTGTCCTCCATGGAGGCGCTCGGAATGTAGAACGGCTGGACCAGCAAGGTCTTGATGAGCCAGGACAGGATCAGCGCGCTGACCACGATGATCCCGATCTCCTTGAGCATCGCGACCAGGCCCGACTGCTGCTTCCTCGGCTCCCGACCGTGCGCTGCCCCACCCCGACGATGCGCCCCGCTGTTCTCCCACGGATCTGCTGCGCTCAAGGGCGTCCCATCGATAGGGGTGGGCGGCGCCACCCGGTCGAAACTCGTCACGAGGTAACTCTGTCACCTCGAAGCGTCCCCGGCGAAATGGTCTCGCGGGTGAACACGGACCCCGTCGGATATCACCACAGACCGGGGCAGGTACGACGTCGGCCGCCACCCTCGAACCGAGGATGACGGCCGGCGCCGATTTGCGTGCTGAAAGCGTCAGGCGTCGCGCTTCTCGCGGATCTTCGCCTTCTTGCCGCGCAGCTCGCGCAGGTAGTACAGCTTCGCGCGGCGGACGTCACCGCGGGTCACGACCTCGATCGACTCGATGGTCGGCGCGTGCAGCGGGAACTTGCGCTCCACGCCCACGCCGAAGCTGACCTTGCGGACCGCGAACGTCTCGCCGATCCCGCCGCCGTGGCGGGAGATGACGACGCCCTGGAACGCCTGGATACGAGAGCGGTTGCCCTCGACGACCTTGACGTTGACCTTGACCGTGTCGCCGGCGCGGAACTCCGGGATGTCGGACCGCAGTGAGGCGGTGTCGATCATGTCGAGCTTCTGCATTGTTCTCTCCGGGCCTGCCACAGGTCAGGCGCGAATATCGTGGGCCCTGCCCCGGCCGGTCAGGCCGTCAGGGTCCCGAAGGATGATGATGATCGCGGTGCGGCTTGGCCCGGTCAGGGGCGGTTGACCGCCCCGGTCGTCCCCTGTGGCAGAGACCTGACCGGCGACGCACCGACGGGTAATTCTGCCACACGAATGTGCGGACCGGCGCCCCGAGCAGGTGTGACGTCCGGCGCACGGCGGCACGCCGGACGTCAGGCCCGCGTCAGCCCACCGCCGTCGTCCGGGGCGGGCACCCAGCCGAGCTCAGCGAGCAGCGACAGGTCGTGCTTGTCCAGGCCTGCGACGTCCAGCGCCGCGATCATGTCGGGGCGCAGGCGCGCCGTCCGCTCCAGCGCGCGGTCGCGACGCCAGCGCTCGATCTTCGCGTGGTGCCCCGACAGCAGTACCTCGGGGATCTCCAGGTCCGCCCACGACGGCGGCTTCGTGTACACGGGGTACTCCAGCAGCCCCGCGGCCCCGTGCGACTCCTCGACCAGGGAGTCCGGGTTGCCGACCATGCCGGGGATCAGCCGCGCCACGGCCTCGATCATGACGAGCGAGGCGACCTCGCCGCCGTTGAGCACGTAGTCGCCGATCGACAGCTCCCGCACCGTGACGCCCGCGGCGCGGTAGTGCTCGGCCACGCGGGCGTCGATGCCCTCGTACCGACCGCACGCGAACACGAGCTGCTCGGCCGACGCCAGCTCCTCGGCGTGCCGCTGGGTGAACACCTCGCCGGACGGCGTCGGGACGATCAGGTGGGCGCCTGCCGCGTTGGCGTCCAAGACCTCGTCGATCGCAAGGCCCCAGACGTCCGGCCGCATGACCATGCCCGCTCCCCCGCCGAACGGGGTGTCGTCCACGGTGCGGTGCCGGTCGGTCGTCCAGTCGCGCAGGTCGTGCACCCGCAGGTCCAGCAGGCCGCGCTGCCGCGCCTTGCCGACCAGCGACAGGTCGAGCACGGACAGGTAGTCCGGGAAGATCGAGACGACGTCGACGCGCACCTCAGTCGTCTTCCCGGTCGAGGTCGTCTTCCCGGTCGACGATCGCGGCGTCCGCATCACGGGCCAGCAGGCCGCCGGGCGGGGTCAGCACCACGCGGCCGCCCGCGACGTCGACCACGGGCACTATCGCCATGACGAACGGGACCAGCGTGCGTGCGGTGCCGCCGTCGGGGAGTGTCTCCTCGATCAGCAGCGCCTCGTGGGCGGGCTGGTACTCCAGCGTGACAACCTTGCCCACGACCGTGCCGTCGGCGAGCTCGGCGCGCAGGCCCTCCAGCTCGTGCGGGTACCAGGCGTCCTCCTCGTCGGAGGCGTCCGCCTCGACGACGAGCTCTGTTCCGCGCAGCTCCTCCGCCGCGGTCCTGCCGGTGATCTCGGCGAACGTGACCAACCACCGGCCCTGGTGCTCGCGCGAGTGCGTCACGGTCAGCGGGCCGACGTCGGCCGGCACCGTCTCGAGGCGCTCGCCCACCGCGAGCCGGGTCTCCGGGTCGTCGGTGCGCAGGTCCAGGGCGACCTCGCCCTTCAGCCCGTGCGCCTTGCTGACGCGGGCCACGGTGAGCTGCATGTCTCTCCTCGAAGAATGAATGAGCAAGGCCCGGTCCGAGTTCGGACCGGGCCTCGTCGTCGTGCTGAGCAGCCGGGGCTCAGCGCCGGTCGACGTCCACGACGTCGACCCGCACCGGGCCACCGGTGGCGAGCGCACCGATCACGGTGCGCAGAGCGCGAGCCGTGCGACCACCTCGGCCGATGACACGGCCCAGGTCGTCGGGGTGCACGCGGACCTCGAGCAGGTCACCACGGCGCAGCGTCTTCGCGGAGACGCGAACGTCCTCCGGGTTGTCCACGATGCCGCGCACCAGGTGCTCGAGGGCCTCCGAGAGCATCAGGCCTCGTCGCCCTCGGCCGGCGCAGCCGGGGCCTCGGCGGCGGCAGCAGCAGCCTTCTCGGCAGCCTTGGCCTTGGCCTTCTCGGCGTCGGTGTTGACGGCCTCGATGGCGGCGGTGGCGTCGGCCTTCTCGCCCTTGACCTTCAGGGTGCCCTCGGCACCCGGCAGGCCCTTGAACTTCTGCCAGTCACCGGTCACCTTGAGGAGCGCGGCGACCTGCTCGGTCGGCTGCGCGCCGACGCCGAGCCAGTACTGCGCGCGCTCCGACTTGATCTCGATGAGCGACGGCTCCTCGGTCGGGTGGTACTTGCCGATCTCCTCGATCGCACGGCCGTCGCGCTTGGTGCGCGAGTCCATGACGACGACGCGGTAGTACGGTGCCCGGATCTTGCCGAGGCGCTTGAGACGAATCTTGACAGCCACGAAGTGGTCTCTCCTGGTTCTGATGGGATGGTCCGAGCACCGCGACGTGGGGTGAAGCAGTGTGGAGGACCGAGACGCAGCCTGGCCGGGTGAGAGGGGCCCGGGCACGCCGAGTACCTGCACATTGTGCCAGACGCCGAGAGGCCCCACCAACCGCGCCTGCGTCACACTCCACGACCGCGAGGTAGAACTGTGGCGAGGTAGAACTGCAGCTTCGCGCTGCAGTTCTACCTCGCCAGAGTTCTACCTCGCCACAGTCCTACCTCGCCAGGGTTCTACCTCGGCGGATCGGGGTCGGGTCAGGACGTGGCGGGGTAGACCGTGCCGCGGAGGATCACCGCGGTCGGGTGGCGCAGGACCTCGATGTCCTCGCGGGGATCCGCCGGGTACACGACGAGGTCCGCGCTCGAGCCCTCGACGACGGCCCCGAAGCCCAGGTAGTCGCGGGCCCGCCAGGATGCCATGGCCACCACCTCGGACGCCGGGATGCCGGCCGCGACCAGCTCGGCGCACTCGTCGGCGATCCGGCCGTGCGAGATGGTTCCGCCGGCGTCGGTGCCGACCAGGAGCTGCACACCCGCCTCGTGCAGGTCGCGCACCTGTTGGTAACGGCGCGCATGCATGGCGCGCATCCGCTCTGCGTACACGGGGTACTTGCCGTCGGCCTGGGCCGCGATGTTCTCGAACTGGCCGACCTGCAGCAGCGTGGGCGTGACGGCGATGCCGCGCTCGGCGGCCTCTGCCATGTGGTCGGCGGTCATCCCGGTGCCGTGCTCGATGCAGTCGACGCCGGCGGCCAGCAGCCCGTCGATGGTCTCGGTGGCGAAGGCGTGCACCGTCACCCGGGCCGCCTCGGCGTGCGCGACGGCTACCGCCTCGGCGAGCAGGTCGTCGGGCCACAGGGGCCGCAGGTCGCCGTCGGCCCCGAGCGCGCGGTCGATCCAGTCGCCCACGATCTTGACCCAGCCGTCGCCCCGGCGGGCCTGCGTACGCACGGCCGCCGGGAGCAGCTCCGGGGACTCGAGCTCGAGCCCGTAGTTGCGCAGGTACCGCTTCGGCAGGGCCAGGTGCATGCCCGCCCGGAGCAGGTGCGGCAGGTCGCTGCGCTCGTGCACCCACGCCGTGTCCAGCGGCGAGCCGGCGTCGCGGATCAGCAGCACCCCGGAGTCCCGGTCGGCCACCGCCTGCTTCTCGGCCTCCTCGTCGGGCACCGCGCCGTCGGCGGCGAGCCCGATGTGACAGTGCACGTCGACCAGGCCGGGCAGCGCCCAGCCCTCGAGCACCCGCATGTTGGTGCCCTGCGCCGACGGGCGGGTCAGGCTGACGCGGCCGCCACGGACCCAGAGCTCCTCGGCCTCGCGGTCGTCACCCAGCAGGACGCGCCCACGGATCGCCACGGTCGGACCTTCCAGCGCAGACATCCGGCTCCTTCGTTCTCCCCGATTCGCCCTGTGGACACGCCCTGCCCCGCTCGGGGCCTACCTCGGGCGCCGGAGGCACCCCTCGGAACCACAAAACCCCGCCCTACGGCGGGACCCACCCGGCCGTCACCGGCCCAGGAACTTCTCCAGGCCCGCCGGCAGCTCGAGGTTGCTCAGGTCGGGCGCCTCGTCCTTCTTCTGGCCGACGCCGAAGGCCGAGCCGGCCGGCGCTGACGGCGCGGCGGCGGGGCCGCCGCCGAGGGCGCGCTGCATGGCTTCCTTCTCCTGCTGGGCGCGCTTGGCCGGGTTCCCGGACTTGCCCTTCTTGCCCTTCTTGGGCGGCTGCGTCTTGCCGCGCGACTTCTTGCCCATGCCCATGCCGGGGCCGCCGGGCATCGCGGGCATCCCACCCGGGCCCATGCCGCCGCCCTTCGACATCTGGCGCATCATCTTCTGGGCGTTCTCGAACCGCTCCAGGAGCTGGTTGATGGCGGTCGTCGTGGTGCCGGAACCCTTGGCGATGCGGGCGCGGCGCGAGCCGTTGATGATCTTCGGGTTGTCGCGCTCGGCCGGCGTCATCGAGTGGATGATCGCCTCGATGCGGCCCACCTCGCGCTCGTCGAACTGGTCGAGCTGGTCGCGCATCTGGGCCATGCCCGGCAGCATGCCGAGCATCTTCTTCATCGAGCCCATGTTCTTCAGCTGCTGCATCTGCACCAGGAAGTCCGAGAGCGAGAAGTCCTCGCCGCTGGCGACCTTGGCCGCCATCTTCTCGGCCTCGCCGGCGTCGAACGCCTTCTCGGCCTGCTCGATCAGGGTGAGCACGTCACCCATGTCGAGGATGCGGCTCGCCATGCGGTCGGGGTGGAAGACCTCGAAGTCCGTGAGCTTCTCGCCCGTGGACGCGAACATGATGGGCCGGCCGGTCACCTTGGCGACCGACAGGGCGGCGCCACCGCGGGCGTCACCGTCCAGCTTCGAGAGCACCACGCCCGTGAAGTCGACGCCGTCGGCGAACGCCTTGGCGGTGTTCACCGCGTCCTGGCCGATCATCGCGTCGATGACGAACAGGACCTCGTCCGGGTTCACCGCGGCGCGGATGTCCGAGGCCTGCTGCATGAGCACCTCGTCGATACCGAGGCGGCCCGCGGTGTCCACGATCACGACGTCGTGCTGGCGCTCCTTCGCATAGGCGACACCATCCCTCGCCACACCCACCGGGTCACCGATGAGCGGCGCGTCGGCCGCGGGGTCGTCGGCCTCCGACGTGTTGCCCGGGTGCGGCGCGAACACCGGCACGCCGGCGCGCTCGGCCACCACGGACAGCTGGGTCACGGCGTTGGGCCGCTGGAGGTCGGCGGCGACCAGCACCGGCGTGTGGCCCTGCCCCTTCAGGGCGTGCGCGAGCTTTCCGGCCAGCGTGGTCTTACCGGCGCCCTGCAGACCCGCGAGCATGATCACGGTCGGCGGCGTCTTGGCCAGCGTGAGCGGACGCGTGGCCCCGCCGAGGATGCCGACGAGCTCCTCGTTGACGATCTTGACGACCTGCTGGGCCGGGTTCAGCGCACCGGAGACCTCCGACGACAGCGCGCGCTCGCGCACCGCCGCCGTGAACTCGCGCACCACGGGTACCGCGACGTCGGCGTCGAGGAGGGCGCGGCGGATCTCCCGCACGGTCGCGTCGATGTCCGCCTCGGAGAGACGGCCCCGCGTGCGCAGGTTCTTGAACGTCGAGGTAAGCCGGTCGGACAGGGAATTGAACACGGACACAGCCTAAACGAGAAGGGTGACCACCCGTTCATCCGGCCAGCGCCAGCCGGGCCCGCTCCGTGAGCCCGTCCACGAGCCGGGCCCGCCATTCCGTCCAGTGCTTCGGCCCCAGCGACGTCGTGTCCGCCTCGGTCAGGGCGCGCAGCACGTCGAGCAGGTCGCGGCGGTGGTCCACGGCCTCCAGCAGCGTCGTCACCGTGTCCGGGTCGTCGGGGTCGGCTCTGGTCGCCAGGTCCGCGAGCGTGAGGTGGTGCCGCACGAGCCGCGTGACGTCGTCGACCACCTCGGTGCCGAAGCCCGCCCGGACCAGGATGCCCGGAACCAGCCGGGCGCCCTCCACCGAGTGGTCGGCCGCGCCGCGCACCTTGCCGATGTCGTGCAGGAGCGCAGAGAGCAGCAGGAGGTCACCGGGCGACACTCCTCCGCGCTGCCCGGCACCGGGCGCGAGCTCCGGCAGCCGACGCCGCAGCTTGGCCGCCACGGCGGCCGTCTCGACGAGGTGCCGGTCCACGGTGTGCCGGTGGATCGCCGCGCGCTGCGGCCGGTTGCGCACGTCGGCCCACTCCGGGAACCACGAGGTGACGACCCCGGCGAGGTCCAGCGCCTCCCAGACCGGGATCTGCGCCGGCCCCGCGGCGAGCAGCGCGAGCAGGCTCTCGCGCGCGGCCGGCGGCCACGGCTCGGGCAGGGGCGGGCACTGCTCCAGGCTCCGGATGGTCACGGGCGACAGCACGAGCCCCGTCCGGGCCGCCGTCGCCGCGGCGCGCAGGGGCAGCAGCGGGTCCTCCGCCGGCCGGGTGCCGACCCCGAGCACGAGCTCGCCGTCGTGCTCCACCAGGCCGTCGCCCACGGACCGCAGGCGCGGCGGCGTGCGCCGTCCGCGCACCACCATCGGCTTGCCCACGCCCACCGGGCGGGACAGGGCCTGCCGGGCCCGGCGGACCGTCATGTCGAGCGCGTACGAGATGACCCGGCCCGACTCCGCGAGGCTCGCCAGCAGCTCGTCGCCGTCGTCGTGCCCGGTGCGCTCGGCGACGTCCTCGAGGTCGGCCAGCAGAAGGCGGCTGGTCCGCCGACGCGTGACCACCTGCAGGGTGTCGCGCACGTCGAGCAGGTGCGTGTAGGCGGCGTCGACCGCGCCGTGCGGGCGGTCGGTGAGCCAGGTGGCGGCCAGGGCGGAGAGCAGGATCGCGTCCCGCATGCCGCCGCGCGTTTCCTTGAGGTCGGGCTCGATCAGGTAGGCCAGCTCCCCCGCGCGCTGCGCGCGGTCGCGCGTGGAGGTGATCAGCTCGGGCAGACGCCGCCGCGCGGCGGCGCGCCAGTCCGTCAGCACGGCGGACGCCGCCCGGTGCACGACGACGGCGTCGCCCGCCACCGCCCGCACGCTGAGCCAGCCGATCACCGCCGGCAGGTCGCTCGCCGCCACCTGCCGCGACTGGCTCAGGGACCGCACGGCGTGGTCGATGTCGACGCCGGAGTCCCACAGCGGGTACCAGAGCCGCTCGGCCACCTGCTGCAGCTCGTCCGCGCCGTGGGTGCGGCCGTCGTGCACCAGGACCAGGTCGAGGTCGCTCAGCGGGCCGAGCTCGCCCCGGCCCAGGCTCCCGACAGCGGCCAGGGCGATGCCCGACGGGTCGACGTCGTCGGTCGCCTCCGCGAACAGGGCGCCCAGGCGTTCGGTGACCCGCTGCCCGACGGCGGACCGCCGGGCCAGGCCCGAGCGGCCGGGACCCGTCAGGTCGGCGGCGATGGAGAGGAGTTCGTCGCGGAGGCCCCGCACCCCTGCGGTGGGGTGCGGGGCCTCCGCCTGCTCCCGGGTGCCCCCAGGCACCGGGTCATCTGTCATGCGTCGAGGAACACTCCCGGTCAGAGGGCGGCGTCGCCGTGCTCGCCGGTGCGCACGCGGGCCACGTCGTCGACCGACACGACCCACACCTTGCCGTCACCGATCTTGCCGGTCTGGGCTGCGCCGACGATCGCGTCCGTCACCGCGGTGACGTCCTCGTCCGTGACGAGCACCTCGATGCGGACCTTCGGCACCAGGTCGACGGTGTACTCAGCACCGCGGTAGACCTCAGTGTGGCCCTTCTGCCGGCCGTAGCCGCTGGCCTCGCTCACGGTCATACCGCGAACCCCCGCACCCTCCAACGCCGTCTTCACGTCGTCGAGACGGTGGGGCTGGATGACACCCGTGACGAGCTTCATGCGCGTACCTCCTTCAGAGTCGGTTGCTGCACCGTAGTCACGGTCAGCGCACTTCGGTGACGGTGGAGCCGGTCGCTACCTCGTACGCCGTCTCGTCATGGGAGGCCAGGTCGATACCGCTGACCTCCGCCTCCTCGGAGATGCGCCAGCCCATGATGGCCTTGAGCGCGTACGCGATGATCGCGGTGACGACGAAGCTGAACACGACGGCGATCAGCGCGGCGACGATCTGGGTGACGAGCTGCACGGCGCCGCCGCCGTAGAACAGGCCGTTGAGCGCTCCCTCCGGGTACCAGACGCCGAAGGACTCGGCGTTGTCGGTGGCGAAGAGACCGATCATGACGGTGCCGACGAGGCCACCGACCAGGTGCACGCCGACGACGTCGAGCGAGTCGTCGTAGCCGAACTTGTACTTCAGACCCACGGCGAGGGCGCAGAGGATGCCGGCCACGAGGCCGATGGCGATCGAGCCGTAGGTGTCGACAGCGGCGGCGGCCGGGGTGATGGCGACCAGGCCGGCAACAACACCGGAGGCGGCACCGAGCGTGGTGGGCGCGCCGTCACGGAACTTCTCGGTGGCCATCCAGGCCAGCATCGCGACGCCGGTCGCGACGAGGGTGTTCAGCCAGGCGCGGCCGGCGGTGCCGTCGGCAGCGAACTCCGAGCCGGCGTTAAAGCCGAACCAGCCGAACCACAGGAGGGCGGCGCCGAGCATGACGAACGGCAGGTTGTGCGGACGCATGGCCACCGTGCCGAAGCCCTTGCGCTTGCCGATGATCAGCGCGAGCGCCAGACCGGCGGCGCCGGCGTTGATGTGCACCACGGTGCCGCCGGCGAAGTCGATCGGGACCGACAGGGCCGTGGCGATCGGGCCCTCGGGTCCGAGGAGGCCGCCGCCCCACACCATGTGCGCGACGGGGCTGTAGACCAGCGTGACCCACAGGGCGGCGAAGGCGATCCAGGTGCCGAACTTCGCGCGGTCGGCGATGGCGCCGGAGATTAGGGCGACCGTGATGATCGCGAACGTGGCCTGGTAGCCCGCCGCGACGGTGGCGGGAACCCCGACGGCGGCCATCAGGGACTCGGCGTCGGTGATCGCGAGGCCGAAGAAGTCCGCCGGGTTGCCGATGACGCCACCGATGTCGGTGCCGAAGGTCAGCGAGTAGCCGTAGAGCACCCAGATCAGACCGACGACGCCGATCGAGCTGAAGCTCATCATCATCATGTTGAGGACGCTCTTCCCGCGCACCATGCCGCCGTAGAAGAACGCCAGGCCCGGCGTCATCAGCAGCACGAGCGAGGAGGCCGTGATCATCCAGGCAGTGTTTCCACTGTCCAGTTCGAATTCCATCAGATGCCTCTCTCCCCGGACCGGTCCTCTTGACTCGGCCCACCGCGACTACCGTCGCGGGAAGGCGTTACGCGTGACCTGCACTGAGGTTACGAATACGTGACGCAGGCGGGGAGAATGTAAACGTCTCATTTCGCGGTCGAATTGGGCTAAATATTCGGGCCAACCGTGATCTGATCGTGATTCGAGCGCGACGCGCCTGTGATGTCGTGCCACAAGCGGGAATCTTCTCACATATTGGACGGTTCCTCGGCGCGAGGAAAAGCACTACATAATTCCCGCGCGCGAAACCTATCCAAGAATGCCGTCGACGAACTCCTCGACGTCGAACGGCGCCAGATCGTCCGGTCCCTCACCGAGGCCGATGAGCTTGACCGGCACGCCGAGCTCCCGCTGCACCTGCACCACGATCCCGCCCTTGGCGGTGCCGTCCAGCTTGGTCAGCACGATGCCCGTGACGCCGGCGACCTCCGCGAAGACGCGCGCCTGCGAGAGCCCGTTCTGCCCGGTCGTCGCGTCCAGCACCAGCAGCACCTCGCTCGGCGCGGCGACCTTGCTGGAGACCCGCACGATCTTGCCGAGCTCGTCCATGAGGCCGGCCTTGTTCTGCAGGCGCCCCGCGGTGTCCACGAGCACGACGTCGATCTTCTCGTCGCGCCCGCGCGCGACGGCCTCGAACGCGACGGACGCCGGGTCCGCGCCCTCACGGTCGGAGCGCACCGTCGGCACGCCCACCCGGTTGCCCCACGTGGTGAGCTGGTCGGCAGCCGCGGCGCGGAAGGTGTCGGCGGCGCCGAGCACGACGCTGCGGCCGTCCGCCACGAGCACCCGGGCGAGCTTGCCGACCGTCGTCGTCTTGCCGGTGCCGTTCACACCGACCACGAGGGTCACGGCGGGCAGGTGCGTGCCGTCCGCGGTGGTGCTCGGCTCGGTCTTGAGCGTCCGGTCCAGGCCCGGCTCCAGGAGCGTCACGAGCTCGGAGCGCAGCAGGTCGCGTACGGCGACGGGCTCACGCACGCCGAGCACGCGGACCTTGGTGCGCAGTGCGTCCAGCAGCTCCGTGGTCGGGCCGGCGCCGACGTCCGCGAGGAGCAGCTCCTCCTCGATCTCGTCCCAGTCGTCCTCGGTGAGCGCGTCCCGGGACAGGACGGACAGCAGCCGGGCGCCCAGCGGCGAACCCGAGCGCGCGAGGCGGTCGCGGAGCCGCACCAGGCGGCCGGCGGTGGGCGCGGGGGTCTCGACGGCTTCGCGGGGTGGAGCCGGGGCCTCGACCGGTGCCCCACCAGCCGCGTCCGTCGACACCTCCGGCTCGACCGCCACCTCCGGCGCACGCTCGACGGTCGCCTGACCGCCGCCCTGGTCCTGGCCGCGCCTCCGGCGTCGGGCGACGAGGAGTCCGGCGATGCCGCCACCGCCCGCGAGGACGACGACGGCGGAGATGATCTCGATCCAGGGAAGCTCGTTCACGCCCAGATTCTTTCATCCCGCGGACGGGGTGCGGGAGCCGGTGCGACGGCGTCCGGCAACCGAGCCCTGCTTAGGCTTGCCTAATTCGCGAGTGTAGGGTGACGTGGCCGCGCGGGAACGAGCCTGAAGCCCGCGCCGGCCCGGAACCACGGCCGTGCGCGGCCGTCACCACAGACAGAGGAACAACCATGCCCCGCGCAGTTTCCGCGACCGTCGCCGCCCTCGTCCTGGGCGCCGCTCTGCTCACCGGCTGCGGCCCGACGGACGACTCCGGCACCGGCGACAACAAGTCGAACGTCGCCACCGGCCAGGAGGGGTTCGCGGACGTCCGCGAGCTCGCCGCCCAGCTCGGCACCGATGCCGCCCCCGGCGAGTTCCCCCGCACCGTGCGCAACCTCGTGGCCAACGAGGAGGTCGGCGAGACCGAGATCCCGGCCAAGCCGGAGCGCGTCGTCGTGCTCGACACGGGCGAGCTGGACAACATGGCTGCCCTGGGCATCGAGCCGGTCGGCATCGCCCACCCGGCCGACGTCGGCATGGCGCCCGACTACCTGGACGTCGGCGACGCCGTCGACCTGGGCGCCTACGACGCCCTCGACCTCGAGCAGATCAAGAACCTCGAGCCGGACCTCATTCTCGGCACGTCGCTGCGGATCGACGACGACGAGCTCAAGCGCAAGCTGCAGGAGATCGCGCCGACCGTGCTCGCGCCGCGCCCCGGCGTCCTGTGGAAGGAGAACTTTCTCCTGAACGCGGCCGCCGTCGGCGAGGAGGAGCGCGCCCAGGAGCTGCTGGACGCCTACGAGGAGCGCGCGGCCGAGGTCGGCGCCGCCGTCACCGAGGCGAACGGCGGGACCGCCCCGACCATCTCCATGCTGCGCTTCATGGCGGGGCAGATCCGGCTGTACGCGAACGACTCGTTCATCGGCATCGTCCTCGCCGATGCCGGGCTGCCCCGGCCCGAGACCGAGGACATCGCCGACCTCGCCGTGGAGATCTCGGCGGAGGAGATCACCCTCGCCGAGGGCGACTGGCTGCTGTGGGGCACCTACGGCGAGCCCGACTCGACCGAGCAGGCGGCGGTCGTCGACGGCCCCCTGTGGGACCAGGTCCCCGCGGTGGCGAACCGCGGCGTCGTGCGGGAGGTGCCGGACGAGACCTGGTACCTGGGTCTGGGTGTGGCGGGGGCCGAGCTGGTCCTCGACGACCTGGAAGCCATCGCCGCCGACCAGCGGTGAGCGCACCCCGGACCCTTCCGGCGAGCAGGACCGCACTCACCGCGGTCCTGCTCGGCGCGCTCGTCCTGCTCGCGGTCGCCACGCTCGCCAGCGTGACCGTCGGCACCCGGGTACTGTCCCCGGCCGAGACCTTCGCCGGCCTGCTGGGCCACGAGGGCGTGGCCGCGACGGTCATCTGGGAGCTGCGGCTGCCCCGGACCCTGCTCGGCCTGCTGGTCGGGTGCGCGCTGGGGGTGGCGGGGGTGCTCGCGCAGGCGGTGACCCGCAATCCCCTGGCCGACCCCGGCCTGCTCGGCATCTCCGCCGGAGGCGCTGTGGCCGTGGTGGCGGGCAGTGCCTTCCTGGGCCTCGGCGCGGGGATCCCCCGCGTGCTGCTCGCACTGGCTGGCGCGGCACTGGCCACGGCCGCCGTGTACCTGTTCGCGAGCCGTTCGCCCGAGGGGCTCACGCCCGTGAACATGACGCTCGCCGGGATGGCCATGACCGCCTTCCTCGCCGCGGCCGTCTCGGCGACCGTGCTGCTCAGCGCGTCCACCATGGACCAGTACCGGTTCTGGGTCGTGGGGGCGCTCGACCTGCCCGATCCCGCGGTGCTGCTGCCCGCGATCCCGCCGGCCGTGGCGGGCGCGATCCTCGCGATGGTCGTGTCCGGCTCGCTCAACGCCCTGGCCCTGGGCGACGACACGGCAGCGGCGCTCGGCGTCGCCGTCGTGCGCACGCGGCTGCTCGCGGGCGCGGCAGTGGTGCTGCTGTCGGGCACGGCGGTGGCCCTGGCCGGGCCCATCGCGTTCGTGGGTTTGGTCATCCCGCACATCGCCAGGGCCCTGGTGGGTACCGACGTGCGCCGCGTGCTCGCCCTCTCGGCCGTGCTCGGGCCGCTGCTGCTGGTCACGGCCGACGTCGTGGGCCGCCTGGTCGCCCGCCCCGCCGAGGTGCAGGTAGGCGTCGTGACGGCGCTGCTGGGCACCCCGTTCTTCATCTGGCTGACCCGCCGCGCGAAGGAGCGTGCCCAGTGATCGCCGCCCCGCCGCGCACCAGGCGTTCGCCGCGAGCCCTGCGCTCCCTGCTCCCCCGGCCGCGGCCCCGGAGCCGGGTGGTCGCCGCCGTCCTCGGCGCGTGGCTGTTCCTGGTCGTCGTGACCGCCGTCGCCCTGAGCCTCGGCGACGAGGCCACGTCACCCGCGGCGCTGTGGGCGGCGCTCCAGGGCCGCGGGCCGGAGAACACCGTGTACGCGGTGCTCGAGGTCCGGCTGCCCCGAGTGGTCCTGGCCATGGTCGTGGGCGCCGCCTTCGGCGTGTCCGGCGGGCTCAGCCAGAGCGTGCTGCGCAACCCGCTGGCCAGCCCCGACGTCCTCGGCATCAGCGCGGGCGCCTCGGTGGCGGTCGTCGCCGTCATCGCCATCGGCTCGCTGGGCGGGCCCGTCGGCGTCGTCCCGGTCCCGGTCGCCGCCCTGGTGGGCGGGCTCGGCGCGGCCGCACTGATCGCGCTGCTCGCCCTGGGCGGCGCCCTGCGCGGCCGCCGCATCCTCCTGGTCGGCATCGCGCTGTCCGCCGCGCTCACCGCGCTGACGCAGTTCCTGCTGACCCGCATCGACGTCTACGACGCGCAGCGCTCGGCGGCCTGGCTCACCGGCAGCCTGAACGCGCGCGGCTGGGGCGAGGCCATGCCGGTGCTCGTCGGCGTGGCGGTGCTGGTGCCCGCCGCCCTCGTGCTGGCCCATACCAACCGCGCCCTCCTCTTCGAGGACGACGTCGTGGCCGGCTGGGGCGTCCGGCCGGGTCGCGCCCGTGCCGTGCTGCTGGTGATCGCGGTCTGCCTGGCGGCGCTCGCCACGTCGGCGGCCGGCCCCGTGGCGTTCGTCGCGCTGGTCTCGGGGCAGGTGGCGCGTCGGCTCGCCGCCGTCCCCGACATCCCGCCGCTCCTGGCGGGCGCCGCCGGCGCCTCGCTCGTGCTGGTGGCGGACACCGTCGCCCGCACCGCGCTGCCGTCCCAGCTTCCCGTGGGCGTGCTGACCGGGCTGGTCGGCGCGCCCTACCTGCTGTACCTGCTGCAGCGCCGCCGCTCCACGAGAGGGACCCCCTGATGAACACGGTCATCACGTCCGACGCCCGCCTGCGGGCCGACGCCGTCAACCTTGGCTACGGCGACCGGGCCGTGGTGCGGGAGCTGTCGCTCGACGTGCCCGACCAGAAGGTCACCGTCATCGTCGGGCCCAACGCGTGCGGCAAGTCGACCCTGCTGCGCGGCCTCGCCCGCCTCCTGCCGCCGGCGAGCGGGACCGTGCTCCTGGATGGTCGGGCCATCTCGGAGCTGCCGACCCGCGAGGTGGCGCGCGTCATGGGCATGCTGCCGCAGTCGCCCGTCTCGCCCGAGGGGATCACGGTGCGGGACCTCGTCTCCCGAGGACGGCACCCGCACCAGAGCTGGTGGCACCAGTGGGGCGAGTCCGACACGGAGGCGGTGGCGGACGCGCTGCGTGCCACCGGCACCGAAGAGCTGGCCGGGCGGGACGTGGACGAGCTGTCCGGCGGGCAGCGCCAGCGGGCCTGGATCGCGATGGCGGTCGCCCAGCGCACCGACCTGCTGCTCCTCGACGAGCCGACGACGTACCTCGACATGGCCCACCAGCTGGACGTCCTGGAGCTGGTCGCCACGCTCAACCGGGATCACGGCCGGACGGTGGTCATGGTGCTGCACGACCTCAACCTCGCGTGCCGCTACGCCCACCACATCGTCGCCATGCGCGACGGCGAGATCGTCGCGGAGGGCGCGCCCGCCGAGGTGGTCACGGCGGACCTCCTGCGCGACGTGTTCTCGGTCGAGGCGTCGATCCTCGCGGATCCGCTCAGCGGGACGCCGGTGATCGTCTCGCACCGGACGGTGCAGGGCTGACCGCGCGCCGGCCGGGACCTGCGCGAGCGGCTAGCTCGCGGCCTGGGCCGGGCCCTGGTCCGCCGGCGGCTCCTGCGAGATCTTCTGCACGCTCTGCACCGGACGCACCGCCCGTAGCTGGCCAGGAACGCGGTTGACCGGCTTGAGCGGGACCGTGCCGAGCGGCACGTGCAGCGTCTTCTGCGCCTGGTCCCGCGCGCGGTTCAGGACGTCGGTCAGCTCCTCGGCGTCGACGTAGCCGGGCTTGGACTCGATGGTCGCGGCAAAGAACTCGGACATCCCCATGTCCACCGGCTTGGTGTCGGGCTTGATCACGGGCGGCTTACCGACCCAGACGGACGGGGCGCCTACTGCGTGCGTCGCGACCGCGGAGGCGCCGCGCCGGCGGCCGTCCCGGCGCCTCTTCACGTCACCGCGCAGTTGAGCGAGGCCGGACCTGAACCACTGGACGAACGAGACCTGCTCGGCCTTGTTCGTGGGCGCGTCCATCTGGCTGGCCACGACGAAGACACCCACCGCCAGGACCAGGCACACCACGAGCAGAATGACCGACCACCACATAGGGCTATTGTGTCGTGTCTTGTCCGGTCGTGCCGCGCAGACGACCGCGACACGCCGCGCAACACGCACGGTTTCGCGAGGAGAAATCTCTCACACCTGCAGTTTCCCGGCCGTGGCGTGCGGAAAATCACCCGCTGGGACGTCCTAGGCGGTGACCGTCTCGCGGTCGCCCATGCGCTGGCTGATCAGCGTCGTGACGCCGTCGCCCCGCATCGTCACGCCGTACAGGGCGTCGGCGACCTCCATCGTGCGCTTCTGGTGCGTGATCACGATGAGCTGGCTGTCCTTCTGCAGCTCCTTGAAGATCTCGATCAGCCGGCCGAGGTTGACGTCGTCGAGCGCGGCCTCGACCTCGTCCATGATGTAGAACGGGCTCGGCCGGGCCTTGAAGATCGAGACGAGGAACGCCACCGCCGCGAGCGAGCGTTCGCCACCCGAGAGCAGCGACAGCCGCTTGACCTTCTTGCCGGCGGGGCGCGCCTCGACCTCGATGCCGGTGGTCAGCAGGTTCTCCGGCTCCGTGAGCGTGAGCTTGCCCTCGCCGCCGGGGAACAGGCGCGGGAAGATCTCGAGGAACTTCGCCGCCGTGTCCTGGAACGCCTCGGCGAACACCTGCTGCACACGCTCGTCGATGTCGTCGACGATCTGCAGCAGGTCCTCGCGCGACTTCTTCAGGTCGGCGAGCTGGTCCACGAGGAACTGGTGCCGCTCCTCCAGCGCCGCGAACTCCTCCAGCGCCAGCGGGTTCACGGCGCCGATCCGCGACAGCGCCTTCTCGGCCTTCGCGAGCCGGGCCTCCTGCTCCTCGCGGACGTACGGGACCATCCGGTCCGGCTTCGGCTCGGTGGACTCGGGTTCCTCGGCGGTGGCGACCTCGCCCTCGGCGGGGGCCTCGTCCGGCTCCGCCCCGGCCGCCGCGACGATCACAGCGGTCGCGGCGGGGTCGTCCGGCCGGAGACCGGCCTCGTGCAGGGCGCGCGTGCGCGCGATGAGGGCGTCCTCGCGCGCGGCGGCACCACGCGGCAGCGCCGGATCGCCGTCGTACCGGATCGGGTTGCCCTCGTCGTCACGCTCGACCACGGCGCGGCGCTTGCGGCCGCGCACCGCCGCTTCGCCCTCGTAGACGGGCACCTGCTGGTGCGGGCCGAACTCCTCGATGAGCACGTCCGGGTCCATGCCGAGCTCGTCGGTCGCGCGCGACTGCAGCTGCTCCAGGCGCAGCAGCTGCTGCGCGCGGGCCACCTCGTCGCGGTGCGCGACGTCGGTGAGCTCGCGCAGCTCGCCCGTCAGGGACTCCACGCTCCCCCGCACGGCGAGCAGCTGCTCCGAACCCGCGGCACGCGCCTCCTCGGCGGCTGCCTTGTCCGCCGTCGCCCGGTCCAGTGACCGAGCGATCGCCTCGAGCGCCACCGCAACGGCCTGCTGCACCTGCAGCGCACGCGACGCGTCACGCCGCCGGGACTCCTCGCGCTCGGCGGCCCGGGCGCGGGCCTCGCGCTCCTGCTCGGCCGCAGCGGCCAGCGCCTGCGCGCGGCCCGACACGGCACGGGCCCGCTCCTCCGCGGTGCGCAGCGCGAGCCGCGCCTCCGTCTCGCGTGCCCGGGCCGCCGTCGCCGCGGCCGCAGCTTCGTCGCGCTGGGCCTGGACCTCGTCGACGGAGCCCTCGTCGTCAGAGGGCTCCTCCTCGGCGATCGTCATGCGCTCGACGAGCGCCTCGAGCTCGATCTCGTCCTCGGCGCGCCGGGCCTGCGCCTGCTCGAGCGCGGCGCGGTGCCTGTCGGCCTCGGCCTGGGCGGCGCGTGCGGCCGCGCCCAGCGAGCCGAGCTGTTCGGCGGCGGCCGCGCGCGCGGCGTCCGCCTCCCCGAGCCGGGCAAGCGTCTCGTCGTAGCGCTCCTGCGCCGCCGCGCGTTCGGCCCGGGCGCGCTCCAGGTGCGCCGAGCCGTCCGTCTCCCGGGCCGCGGCCTCGTCGCGAGCGGCCTTGGCCTCGTCCAGGGCCGACTGCAGGTGCAGCACGCTGGGCGCGGCCGCCGACCCGCCCCAGGCGCGCGTCGTGCCCAGCAGGTCGCCGGCCCGCGTCACCGCGACCACGGGCTGGTCGCGCACGAGGGCACGGGCGCGCGCCAGGTCGTCCACCACCACGACGTCGCGCAGGATCGTCAGCAGCGCGGCCGACGCCGGTCCCGCCACCTGCACCACGTCCGTGGCCCACCGAGCACCCGCCGGGAGGTCGACCGCCGGACGGTCCGCGCCGGCGCCGGGCGCCGGGCGCTCGGCGCCCACGACCAGGCTGGCCCGGCCGGCGTCCTCGTCCCGCAGCAGCCGCAGGGCGTCCACGGCCTCGTCGACGCCTGCCACGGCGACGGCGTCCGCCACGGGGCCGAGGGCTGCGGCGACCGCGTCCTCGAAACCCGCCTCGATGCCCAGCAGCGCCGCCACCGAACCGAGCACACCCGCCTGGTTCGCGGCCAGGAGCGTGCCCGCGCCGTCCTTGCGGTCCAGGCTGAGCTCGAGCGCCTCGACCTTCGCGGCGGCGGAGCTGCGGTCCCGCTGCGCGGTCGTCACCTGCTCCTGCAGGTGCCGGACTTCGGCCTTCGCCAGCTCGAGCACCTCCGACGCCGCCTCGTGGGCGACGTCGAGCCCTTCCGCGCCGTCCTCGCCGCCACCGCCGACCTCGGACTCGAGCGCCCCGAGCTCGCGCGACGTGCTCTCCACCCGCTGCTCGGCCTCCAGGAGGGCTTCACGCAGGCGGTCCAGCTCGGACTCCGCGGCCTCCACGCGGCTGCGGCGCGCCGCGACCTGGCCCGCCAGGCGGGCGAGGCCCTCCCGGCGGTCGGCAGCGGCCCGCAGCAGCGCGGCGTGCGAACGCTCGGCGGCCTGCGCGGCAGCCTCGGCCTCGGCGCGCGCGTCGACAGCGGTCTCCACCACCTCATGGGCCATCTCGACCTCGGTGACGAGCTCCTCCTCGCTCGCACGGGCGCGGGCGGCCTGCGCCTCGAGGTCGTCCGGGTCCTGGCCCTGGTGCGCGGGCTCGGCGGTGCCGAGCAGGCGGGCGCGCTCCCCCGCCAAGGACTGCAGGCTGCGCAGGCGCTCCCGCGTCTGGGACAGCGCGAAGACCGTGTCACCCGCCTGGCTGACCTGCTGCGACTCCGCCGACATCGCCGCCTCCAGGCGGGCCAGGGTGCCCCGGGCCTCGGTCAACGCCGCCTCGGTCTCGGCCTGCCGCTCCTTGAGGGACCGCTCGTCCGCGCGCTCCTGCTCGAGCTGCGCGGTGAGCTGCGCGAGGTCGTCGGCGAGCAGGCGGGACTTGGCATCGCGCAGGTCGCGCTGGACGGTCTGGGCCTTGCGGGCCGCCTCGGCCTGCCGGCCCAGCGGGCCCAGCTGGCGCCGCAGCTCGGCGGTCAGGTCACCCAGGCGCGCGAGGTTGCCCTGCATCGCGTCCAGCTTGCGGAGCGCCTTCTCCTTGCGCTTGCGGTGCTTGAGGACGCCCGCGGCCTCCTCGATGAAGCCGCGGCGCTCCTCCGGCGTCGCGCGCAGTACGGCGTCGAGCTGGCCCTGGCCCACCACGACGTGCATCTCGCGCCCGATGCCGGAGTCGCTCAGCAGCTCCTGGATGTCCAGCAGGCGGCAGCTGTTGCCGTTGATCGCGTACTCGGAACCGCCGCTGCGGAACAGCGTGCGGGAGATCGTGACCTCGGTGTAGTCGATCGGCAGCGCGCCGTCGGTGTTGTCGATCGTCAGGGCGACCTCGGCGCGGCCCAGCGGCGCGCGACCGGACGTGCCGGCGAAGATGACGTCGTCCATCTTGCCGCCGCGCAGCGACTTGGCGCCCTGCTCACCCATGACCCAGGACAGCGCGTCGACCACGTTGGACTTGCCGGAGCCGTTGGGGCCCACCACGCAGGTGATGCCCGGCTCCAGCTCGAGGGTGGTCGCCGACGCGAAGGACTTGAATCCCCGGAGCGTGAGCGTCTTGAGGTGCACTGGGTGAGCCTAACGGTGGATGCGGGCCAAACGTCGGACGTACGCGAGGTAACGCCGAAGTAGAACTGTGGCGAGGTAGAAGCGCAGCGAAGTAGAACTGTGGCGAAATAGGACCGCAGCGATGCCAGAGTTCTACTTCGCTGCAGTTCTACCTCGCCACAGTTCTACCTCGGCGAGAGGGGGCGGGAGTGTCGGGAGGGGGTCAGCCGAGTTCCGGGAACCAGAGGGCGATCTCGCGGGCTGCGGACTCCGCGGAGTCCGAACCGTGCACCAGGTTCTGCTGCACCTTGGTGCCCCAGTTCCGGCCCAGGTCGCCGCGGATCGTACCGGGGGCGGCGTCGGTCGGGTTCGTGGCGCCCGCCAGCGAGCGGAAGCCGGGGATGACGCCCTCGCCCTCGGCCACGACGGCCAGGACCGGGCCCGACATCATGAACTCGACCAGCGGAGCGTAGAACGGCTTGCCCTCGTGCTCGGCGTAGTGGGCGGCGAGCAGCTCGGTGGTGGCGTTCTTCAGCTCCACGGCCCGGAGCGTGTAGCCCTTGGTTTCGATGCGGCGCAGGATCTCGCCGGACAGGCCGCGGCGGACGCCGTCCGGCTTGACGAGGACGAGGGTGCGCTCGGCCACGGGCTGCGTCGAGGCCTCCGTGGGCAGGGTCTTCTCTGCGACGTCGGTCATGACGCAACCTTATCCGGGCCCAAAGCGCCCCGATGACCGCACGCCCACCCGACGAGCTCAGACGTTCGGCGCCGTCTCCGGGTGGGCCGCGTCGTACTCCGCACGCTCTCGGTCCACGCGTGCGCCCAGGCGCACCGCGTAGAACCACAGCACCACGAAGATCCCGCCGACCAGGTACATCATCGGCACCAGCAGACCCATGGCGAGCACCGGGATCTGTGCCACCGAGCCGGCCGCCCGTCCGGCGGTCGAGCCCTGCGCCCGGGACAGGATCAGGAGCACCAGGGCAAGGACGCCGCCCAGCACCCAGATCGCCGCGCTTGACTCGATCCGGAGCGGCCCGCGCCCGAACTCCGAGTCGCGTAGTCCCCACACCGCCAGCGTCGCGAAGATCACCACGAACACCTCGAGCAGCAACGTGGTGGACGTGAACTGCACCAGCGCGGACTTCCTGGGCTTGATGCGGTCGCCGGGGGCGGGTTGATCCTTGCTCACCGGTTCAGGATATCCGTCTCCTTGGGCTGGGCGGCGTCCTCCATGACCGCCTCGCCGCGGGCGACCATGCCGGCCTCGTTGGACAGCTTGACCTCCCTGAGGAAGAGCGCGAGCACGAGGCCGACCGCGACCAGCGGCACGAGGTACCAGAACGCCGGGGCGAGGGAGTCGGCGAACGCGTCGACCACGCCGCTGCGCAGCGGCTCGGGCAGCTGGTCGACGAGCGCCGGCGTCAGACTGGAACCGCCACCGGCAGGCGCGGAACCCTCGGGCAGGCCCTCGAAGACCCCGCCCAGGTTGTCCGTCAGCCGCGACGTGAACACGGTCGTGAACGCCGCGGTACCCACCGCGGCGCCGATCTCCCGGAAGAAGTTGTTCGACGACGTCGCCGTGCCCAGCTCGCGCGGGTCCACCGAGTTCTGCACCGCGAGCACGATGGTCTGCATGATGAGGCCCATCCCGGCGCCGAGCACGAAGATCATCGCGCCGAACAGCCACAGGGACATGCCGCCCTCGATGGTCGTCAGCCAGATCATGCCGAGGATCGTGATCGCCAGGCCCGCCACCGGGTACATCTTGTAGCGGCCGGTCTTCGAGATCGCGATGCCGGAGACGATGGAGGTCAGCATCACGCCAGCCATCATCGGGAGCATCAGCAGGCCGGACTCCGTGACGCCGGCGCCGGCCGACATCTGCAGGAACGTCGGCAGCATCGCCATGGCGGAGAACATGCCCATGCCGAGCACCAGGCCGATGAGCGTGGTGATGGTGAACGTGGGGTTCTTGAACAGCCGCAGCGGGATCAGCGGCTCCGCCGCCCGGTTCTCGATGAGCACGAACAGGCCGACCAGGACCACGGTGCCGATCAGCACCCCGAGCAGCATCGGGTCGGCCCAGTCGTAGCCGTCGTTGCCGAGCGACTCCCAGCTGGTCAGCAGCACGATGCCGGTGGTGCCCAGCGCCATGGTGAGGATGCCGCCCCAGTCGGTCGGCCGGTCCGAGCGGTGCGAGGGCAGCTTGAGCGCGAAGTACGCGATGAACCAGGCGGCGATGCCGATCGGCACGTTGATCCAGAACGTCCAGCGCCAGCCGGGGCCGTCGGTGAGCCAGCCGCCGAGCAGCGGGCCCGCGACGGCGGAGATGCCGAACAGGGCACCCATGGGGCCCATGTACTTACCGCGGTCGGACGCCGGGATGATGTCGGCGATGATCGCCTGCGACAGGATCATCAGGCCGCCGCCGCCCAGGCCCTGCACGGCGCGCCAGGCCACGAGCGACTCGAACGTCTGCGCCATGCCGCCGCCCAGCGAGGCGACGACGAACAGGCCGACCGCCACGAGGAACGGCCAGCGCCGCCCGTAGAGGTCGCCGAACTTGCCGTAGAGCGGCATGGCGATGGCGATCGCCAGGATGTACGAGGTGATGACCCAGCCCTGGTGCTCCACGCCGTTCAGCTCGCCCACGATGGTGGGCATCGCGGTGCCGACGATGGTCTGGTCCAGGGAGGACAGGAACATCGAGGCCATCAGGGCCCCGAAGATCAGCCAGATCGTGCGCTGGTTGAGGACGACCAGCGGCTTGTCCGGCGCCGTGGTGACGGCGTGGCTCATGAAGGGTGTGCCTTTCTGGGGATCAGGCTTGGCTGTGGGCTGGATGGTTAGGAGTCCAGGTCGTGCGCGACGACGTCGATGAGCTGCGCGACGGCGGCGGGCAGGTGGTCGGCCGGGTCGCCGGTGTACCCGGCGTGCTCCCAGGCGACGAGCGCGGTGCGGAGAAGGAGCAGGACGAGCATCGTCAGCAGCTCGTTGGAGGCGCTGAACGGGGCGGTCGCGCGGCGAGCGTCGAAGAGCTCGGTGAGCCGGGTCTTGTGCCGGTCCATCCAGATCACGTGGCGCTGCAGCAGGCGCGGCTCCTGCTGCATGAGGTCCATGGCCCGCATCACCCGGTCGTGGGACTCGCCGGCCGAGGCGAGCAGCGAGGCGACCACCGCCTGGACGTCGGTCAGCAGCCGGCCGGTGGGGCCGCCCTCGACGAAGGTCCGGACGACGTCCTCAGGGATGCCGGTGTCCTCGGCGCCTAGCACGGCGTCGTCCTTGGACTCGAAGTAGTTGAAGAAGGTGCGGGCCGAGACGCCGGCCTCGGCGCTGATCATCTCGACGGTCACGGCGTCGAGGCCGTGCTCCGCGACCAGTTCTTGTGCCGCGTCGATCAGGGCCGCGCGGCGGGCCCGCTTCTTGCGTTCGCGCAGCCCCTGCTCGGCGGGCGCCCCCTCGGGCGCGGAGGCGAGTTCACGCGGGCCGGGGCGCGCTTCGGCGTCTGCGGGCGCGGCTGTCTCGCGGGGGGACGTGGGAACCATGGTCCGATTCTTGCACCCCATGCAGAATTACATCAACTGCAAAAAGAGGAGGCGCCGGTCACACCTCGCCGAACCCCGCCTCGATCATCTCCACGACTGTCGACACCGCCTCGGCGGCCCGCTCCCCCGTGGCCTCCACGCGCAGCTCGCGCCCCTGCGTGGCGCCGAGCGCCATGAGCTGCAGCACGCTGGAGGCGTCGACGCCGTCGATGGTCACCGCCGCGCCCAGCTCGGCCACCTTGCGCGACACGAGCGCCGCCGGGCGCGCGTGCAGCCCGAGGGAATTGCGCACGGTCACCGTCCGCGAGGTCTGGCTCTCCCCGCCCGACGGCGCCCCGTCCTCCTCGAGCGACTGCGCCGCCTCGACCGCGGCGAACATCCGCACCGATGCGCTGGCCGACTCGAGCACGGCGGTCAGGTCCGCGCCGCCGTGCGCCGTCACGGCCGCGGCGACCGCGCCCTCGACGAACGGGGCCCGCGCCAGCACCACGCGCTCGGCCAGGGAGTCGTCCAGCTCCAGCGCGGCCTCGACCGTGAGCACCGAGGACCCGAGGTCCCCGAGCACGACGACGCCGCCGTCCACCGCGGCGCCGAGGGCGTCGGCGCCCGCCGGACCGCCGTCGGGGGCGGCGTCGGGCGCGGCGTCGGCCAGGATCGTGAGGACGTCCGCGAGCGCCTTCTGGACGGCGTCGAGCGACGTGCCCAGCCCGCCGTCGGGCCCACCGCCCACGCCGCGGATCAGCACGTCGGGCGCCATCTGCTCCGCGAGCTGCGCGACGCCGCGAGCCAGCTCCGCGGAGTGCGAGACGAGCACCAGGGCGACGCGCGCCGTCATGCCGCGCTGCGGGGGTCGGTCGGCGTCGGTCCGGACAGGGCGGCGGCCATCGCCGCGCCCAGGACCAGTGCGGTGGACCGCGCGCCCGGGTCCTCGTGCCCGGCGCTGCGTTCCCCGAGATAGGACGCGCGGCCCTTGGTCGCGACCATCGGGATCGTGGCGGTCGCGGCCTTGTCGGCGGCCTCCGCCGCGGCCCGCAGGACGTCCACCTCGGAGCCGCCGTCGCCCGCCGCGGCCTCGGCCGCCTCGACGGCCGCGTGCCAGGCGTCCACCATCGTCTTCTCCCCCACTGTCGCCTTGCCGCGCGAGGACACGCCCTCGAGCGCGGCCTCCAGCACCGCCACGACGGCCGGCGGGTCGATCTGGGGGCGGCCCGACACCTTCGCCGCCCGCAGGTAGGCCGTGCCGTACAGAGGGCCGGACGCGCCGCCGACAGTGGACATCAAGGTGGTCGCCACGAGCTTCAGGACGTCGCCGACGGTCCTCTCGTCCGCGGAGCCGCGGCCGGACGCCTCGTCGTCGAGCCGCACCACCACCGCCCGGAAGCCGCGGTGCAGGTTCTCGCCGTGGTCGCCGTCGCCGATCTGCCGGTCGAGCTCCGTGAGCTCGTCCTTCGCGTCCGCGACCGCGTCCGCCGTCCGGCGGACCCATCGCTCCGCCCAGTCCGCGTCCAACGCCATGTCCTTCAGCCCTTCCTGTTTCACCACCGGAGTGCTGCAGTGTTCACCGGCGCGTCCCAGAGGGCCTCCAGCTCGTCGTCCAGCCGGAGAACGGTGACCGATGCTCCCTGCATCTCGAGAGACGTCACGTAGTTGCCCACGAGCGACCGGGAGACCGTCACGCCGCGCTCCTCCAGAAGGCGCCGCGCTCGACCATAGACCACGTAGAGCTCGGACAGTGGGGTGCCGCCCATACCGTTGACGAACAGCAACACTCGCTCACCGCTGACCAGGGCGAGGTCGTCGGCCACGGGCGCCAGCAGCATCTGGGTGACCTCGTCGGCGGTGCCCGCGGGCACCCGGTGACGACCTGGCTCGCCGTGGATCCCGATCCCCACCTCGATCTCGTCCTCGCCCAGGTCGAAGCTGGCGCGGCCGACGTGCGGCACGACGGGCGCGGCCACCGCCACTCCCATCGACCGCACGTTCGCGATGACCCGCTCGGCGACGACGGCGACGCCCGCGAGGTCGGCGCCCCGGTCGGCCGCCGCCCCCGCAATCTTCTCGACGGCGAGCGTGCCGGCGACCCCGCGCCGCCCGGCCGTGTAGAGCGAGTCCTCGACGGCGACGTCGTCGTTCACGAGCACCGAGGCGACCTCGACGCCCTCCTCGACCGCGAGCTCCACGGCGGTCTCGAAGTTGAGCACGTCGCCCGTGTAGTTCTTGACGATGGTGAGGACGCCGGCTCCGCCGTCCGCCGCCAGGATCGCCGGGAGGATCTGGTCGGGCGTCGGAGACGTGAACACGGCGCCCGGGACGGCGGCGTCGAGCATGCCCGCGCCGACGAAGCCCGCGTGCAGCGGCTCGTGCCCCGAGCCTCCGCCGCTGACCAGCCCCACCTTGCCCGTCACTGCGCCCCCGGCGCGGCTGACGAACACTGGCGACGAGCTGACCTGGACCAGTTCGGCGTGCGCGAGCGCGAAGCCGGCCAGGGAGTCGGCGACGGCATCGGCGGGATCGTTCAGCAGCTTCTTCACGGCGACCTCCTCGCGGGGCTGCGCGACCCGGCGCCGGCGCCGGGTCCGCACACAGGTTCCCTGAGTTCATACAACACCACGGTGCGGCGGGGAGTACAGCACCACCACTTTTGTTGTGGGCGTGATCGTTGCGCCCAAAGCGGGCAGGTAGTCGCAACCATCACGCCCACAACCAGGTTCGCGGGGTCAGCCGCGGCCGACCAGGATGCGGGTGTCTGCCACCGTGACGACCGAGCCCGTGACCAGCACGCCCGTGCCGACGCCGCCGCCGTGCTTGTCGTTGGCCTCGGCCAGGTCCGCCGCGAGCGCCAGCGCCTCGTCCAGGCGGCCGGCGAGGTGTACGCGTTCCTCCCCGAAGACTTCGCGTGCCACCTCGGCGAGGTCCTCCGGGTCCGCCGACCGCTCGGAGGAGTTCCGGGTGACCACGACCTCCGCGACCGTCGGCTCCAGGACGGACAGGAGCCCTTCGGCGTCCTTGTCGGCCATGACGGCGACGACCGCGACGATGTGCTCCAGGTTGAAGGACTCCTCCAGCGCCTCCACCAGGGCCTCCGCGCCGGCCGGGTTGTGCGCGACGTCGACCACCACGGTGGGGCTGGTGCGCACCACCTCCAGGCGGCCGGGCGCGTCGACGTCGGCGAACGCGGCCTCGACGATCTCCGCGCCGAGCGCGCGCCCGCCGCTCATCAGGGCCTCGGTGGCGGCGAGCGCCAGGAGGGCGTTGTGCGCCTGGTGGGCGCCGTGCAGGGGGACGAAGATCTCGGTGTAGACGCCGGCGGGGGTGCGCAGGTCGACGAGCTGCCCGCCGACGGCGACGCGCCGGTCCACCACCTCGAGGTCGACTCCCTCGCGGATCAGGTGGGCGTTCACGGCCTGGGCGCGGCCGAGGATCTGTTCGAGGGCGGCGTCGGGCTGGTCCGCGATCACGGCGACGGCGCCGTCCTTGATGATGCCGGCCTTCTCGGTCGCGATCTCCTCGATCGTCGAGCCGAGCCAGCGCTCGTGGTCCATGGCGACGGGCGTGATGATCGCGACCTCGCCGTCGACCACGTTGGTGGAGTCCCACCTGCCGCCCATGCCGACCTCGACGATCGCGACGTCGACGGGCGCGTCCGCGAAGGCGGCGAACGCCATGACGGTGAGCACCTCGAAGAAGCTCAGGGGCGGGCCGCCCTGCTCCTGGGACTCGCGGTCGGCGACGCCGATGTAGGGCGCGACGTCCTCGAACACCTCGACGAACCGCTCCTGCGTGAGCGGCTCGCCGTCGACGGCGATGCGCTCGGTGACGCTCGTCAGGTGCGGGGAGGTGAACCGGCCGGTGCGCAGGCCGTGCTCGCGCACGAGGCGCTCGACCATGCGGGCCGTGGAGGACTTGCCGTTGGTCCCGGTGACGTGGACGGTCCGGTAGGCGCGGTGCGGGTCGCCGAGAAGCTCGAGGACGCGTTGGACGCGGGCCATGGTGGGGTCGATGTCGTGCTCGGGCTGCCGGGACAAGATCTCCTTGTAGACCGTGTCGAGCGCCGCTTGGATCGCTGGGTCCGCGTTCTCGGCACCACGGCTGGTACCGCGCCGGTTCTTCCGCGGGTTCTTCTGGGAGTCGTCCACCCTCAGAGGATAGTTTCCGCTGGGCACCAGAGCTGCAACGGTGCTCTACCCTGCGATAACGCACGATTCACCGCGCGCGAGGAGATGCAGTTGGTCGATCCCGGTTCGCCCAGCCCGCACCGGCTCATCGAGGGCACTGTCGCGCTCTCCAGACTCCCGTCGTCGGTTCCCGTTGTCGTCGTGCCGGACCATCTCCTGACTTCCACGGCTGGACCCGTCCCGGTGGAGATCAAATACGACGGGCGCGGAACGACGGCCTGGGCATGGGCGGAGCGCGCCTGGCGCGACGCCGAAGTCGCGTCCGGCACCGTCCAGCCCGTGAGGCCGGAAGATCCGCCGACGTTCTGGCTCAGCCGGCTGGCGATCGAGCGCCTCGGTCTGGGTGCGGGGTTGGATACAACGGTCTCGCTCGTGATTCCCGAACAGGATCCACTCACACCAGTTCTGCCGCTCGTCCACGACATCCCCGAGAACGGCGAGGTCCAGGTGTCCCGCGATGCCGCCGCGGTTCCCCGCTCCCAGATCATGGTGCGCAACGGCGTGGCCGCATGGGTCACGCTGGTGCCACGTGACCATGTACGTCCTGGGACGGTCCGTATCTCCAACCATCTACGGGCGGTGACCGGACCGGTGTCCGTGACGGCCGCCGGCTCTGATGCGGTGTTCTTTCGTCCGGTCGCCGGTGAACCCGGCCGCACCGGGAGAGCCCGCACGATCGCGGCAGTCCGCGCCGGCATCAGATCGGCTGCCGAAGGCTGCCTGCGCTGGTTCTTCCTCGCTCCGGAGCAGTCGATGCGAGTAGCACCCGCGCATCCCGACGACGAGCACCAGCACTTCGCAACCCTGCAGGACGTCGCGCTGTCGCGGTTGGGTGTCCGCTCTGGCGACAAGGTGATCCTCCGCTGGGGCACGGCGGAAGTCGAGGTGGCAGCGGTCGCTGACCACGACCCCGGTGTGGCTCGGCCGACGGCCGGCCCGTCCGACCCGACGAAGCCCCTACCGGCACACGACATGCCGCCACACCTGGCGATACGGGTCCCTACCGCCTTGCGGCACATGACCGACCTGCCCGCAGCGGCCGTCGTCACTGTCCGCCGCAGCACACGGTCCGTATTGGCTCGGAACCTCAACAGCCTCGTCATTCCTGTCGCTTCCCTCGCGCTCGCGGGCGCTGCCCTCAATGACCCGAACTGGGCGCTGCTCGCCTGCGGGGCGGTCGCGACCGCCGCGCTGGGCCTGAGTCGGCTTCGGATGGGCAACAGTCGGGCGAGACGGCTCCGAGACTGACCCCCCAGCGGGTCACGACGAGCCGCCGGACGCGTGGACCGCGCTCGCTCGGGCGTGGAGGTTGCAGACACAGGGCATCGGATCCCCGATGATCGAGCCGACCGAAACCGACCATCACATCGCCCCGTTTGACTTGACGCCTACCCATACATGCGCGAGCGTTGTCGTGCCCCGGATGCTTCGGCTACCGGTTAGAAGGCCCTCGCATCGCGAGGGCCTTCGGACGTTCGGACCAGGTGGGCGGTCGGTGGGTCTTCCCGTGCTTGTCCTCCACCGCGTCCGGAAACTGCGTGCCCGACGAAGTCCGAGCCCGTCGCCATGAGTGCATCGGACCCTCAGACCGACCGAGACGGCGTTCGCGCCGCCGTCGGCCTGAACGCCTTGATGAGCGGGGTCGAGCCTTTCATAAGTACAGTTATGATAAGTACACCTATGAAAGCAAACTTCATGTAGCACGATCTAGTTCGTCGCGACAACTCCTCTGGTCATCGGTACGCTGTGGAGAGACCTAAGAGAAGGCGAGACCCCTGCTGCGGGGCTCGCCTTCTCGTCTTATTACCACGGCAGACGAACGGCACCATGGCCACTGATCCATCTGATCGCATCCCACGACGCTGCAATATCTACGTAGACGAGACAAAGGCGCGAAACTACGTCCTCGCGGTGGACTTCGTCGCGGCGCGCGATGTACACACCCTCCGTTCCACGCTTCGTGGCCTGCGCGTTCCCGGAAGCAGGAGCATCCATTTCCACAAGGCGAACAACACACAGCGCGCTGCGGTCATCGATGCGCTACTTGTGCATGGCGTGATCGCGATGATCATCACGAATCGACCCCATCCGCGAGTTCCACCACGCGAAGCATGCATCCGCGCTCTGGCGCGGCAAGCGATTCACCTGGAGGCTCAGGCCATCGTCTTGGAGCGGGACCAGACGATCGAGCGCAGTGATCGTCGTTGGCTCTTCGAAGAGCTGGCCAAGAGCACCGTGCGTTACGAGCACCGAGACCGCCATGAGGATGCTTTGCTCTGGGCTGCGGACGCGATTGCCTGGTGCTGGCAGCACGGCGGCAATTGGAAAGACCGCGTGATGCCGCTCATCGCTCACAGCATCGATGCGGTCGCAGACAGCGCAAAGCCCGGGCCTCCCGCCTAATCGGGCAGGCTCCCGGGCTCACTTCTCAGGGCTATTGCCCTTCGCACCCACTATGTTTGCGCACGACGCCACCGACCGCAAGTCGTTTGACATCTGATGGAGGATCACGCGTGAGGTCTGGGCACCCATCACGCACGGGAGGCAGCGGCGCGGGCCTCAGCGTCCCAGACCAGGGTCCCAGCCGGATCCCAGATGTGGCTGGTGCCTCCGTTCGACCACACGGCGTGGAAACCCGTCGGCAGCCCGAGATAGCGGACGAGGTGCGGAGCCTTGCGCCAGATCTCGTGCGCGGGCACGAGCACGGTGCCCCCGCGCGGCTGCTCGGCGAAGGGCGTGATGACCCATCCGGTGGCGTCGTCGCTCGCCGCGTAACGCCTGACGTGGATCTCGGGGGCGTCGAACACGCCCTCATAGACCCGCACCTGCTGGTTGAAGTGGATCGACTCGCGCGTGACCTTGCAGAACGCCGCCATCTCGATCTGCTGCCGAAGAGCTTCGAGCATCGGATCGACGTCCCACGTCATGGTCTCGATCCCCGGCTTGGTGAGGTCGGTCGCAGCGATCCTGAGGTCGTCGCCGCTCTGCGCCAGGCCTGACCACCAGAAGCCGTGCCACACTCCGGGCCCCACCCTGACGCGCTCGGGCGCCTGCCCAGCGAACCAGTCCACGAGGCCGCGAGCAAAGGGGGCCAGCAGCGGCGTCGTCCGGAGCCAGACCCGCCTGCCGTGACTGGAACGCGCCTCGAGCACGACCGTCGCCGGGGCCCTTGTCGGCTCGCCGTCAGCCCACCAGCCGACCACGTCACCCGCTGGTGGCCAGTTGACCGTCCGGTTCGCGATCGGGTCGAGCAGCGTGACGTCGCTCCCGTCGAAGTAGGCCACGTACCAGTGCCCCGGACCCTGTGCACGGTCGATGCCGAGGATCGCGTACGACCCCTTCCCCCGTGCCCGCAGTCGCTCGGCGAGCTCGTCAGGCGTGGTCTGCTGGAACGGAGCGCCGATCAGCTCGGCGAGCTCCTGCTCGCCCGGCCCGGAAGGGGTCGCCTGACGTGCCGCCTCTCCTCGAAGCACACCAACCATCGAGGCGACCGCCGACGCGGCGTGGTTGATCGGGGCCTCGCCGAGGGTCCCGTCGTTCCGTCTCCCCTCGCGGAAGCCCGCCAGGAGCTCTTCCCCGGTGAAAGTCGACTCACGCACATAGGCAGAGCCGTCGAACCCGAAGATCCCCTGCGCGCCGCCGCGTCCTGGAACCCATACATGGACTCCCTCAGGAACCACGCGGTGATACATCGCGACCGTCGCGAGATCGACACCGAGCAGCGCCGCGGCACGCTCTGCGACCTGGGGAAATGTTTGGGTCCAGTGGTCACCGGACGACATCGTGGCATCAGTCACGGCGGCAGCCTACGCGGCGGTCACCGCAATGTCTGATTGGTCCAACCTTGAGACCCCTGCGCATCACACATCGTGTTGCGAGGTTTCACCCGGTGAAGAACGATGACTGCGCAGCGTCGGCCGGCGGTGCTCGGTCCGTCAGGGGGAAACGACAGCATGAGGCGTAACAGCACGTTCCGACGCGCGATCGTCGTCGGCGCCATGGCGCTGACCACGGCGCTCGCCGCTCCCGCGGCGGCCGGGACCAGCGACGTCAGCCAGCCTGAGACGAACAAGGCCGAACAGAATCTCGCAGATATCCAAACAGCCGTCGACCGTGCGGCCGGCGCCGCCACCACGCTCGCAGGGGTTCCCGGCTATGCCGGGGTCGCCGTGGATTACGACACCGGGAGCGTCACCGTCTCCTGGAAGGGCGACGCGCCATCAGTGGTCAGCAACCTGACAGAGCGGGTCCCCGCCGGCGTGACCGTCGACGTCCGGCAGACGGCGCTCAGTGAAGCCGACCTGCGCGCCGCCAGCACCCGCCTGATGGACAGCCAGCGTGCGCTGCACGGCCCCGACGCCGTGCTCGCCGCGCTCCCGACGAGCGACTACGCAGGGCTGGTCGTCGAGGTCAGCCACGATTCTGCCGCGGCCCGCACGCCCGCCCTGGCTCAGCGCCTGGAGAGTATCGCCGGCGTGCCGGTCCAGCTCACGATGATCGACGATCAGGTCGAGTCCACGGCGGGCAGCCGCCGCGACGACGATGCGCCGTGGCACGCCGGCGGGGCGATGGCGACCAAGGACGGGACCGACTACTGCACCACGGGGTTCTCCGTGGTCACGGGTGCGGGACACCGCCGGATCATCAGCGCCGCGCATTGCAACGAGGGCGTCGGCTCACTGGTCCGGGACGGCGCCGGCGAGCGGCTGGGCACCGTCACCAACCGCACGACGAGCCTCGACGCCGAGCTCATCAACCCGAGCGGCCACCCCGAGACGGCGCGGTCGACGTTCGGCGGACCCTGGAACGCGACGAGCGTCAACTCGCGCTACCGGTTCCCGGTCGCCGGGGTGGAGCGGCCCGCCGTCGGGCAGACCGTCTGCAGCTCGGGGGCGGTGACCGGGGAGCACTGCGCGACGATCCGCTCCACCGACATCGCGTGGAGTTGCGGCGACACCACCTGCCACGGCTTCCGCGCGAGCCGGGACGACGGCGGCGTCGTCGTGGGCGGGGGCGACAGCGGCGGGCCGATCTATGCGGTCATCGACGGCAAGGCGTACGCCCGCGGGATGATCGACGGCGGCTCGAACCGCCGCAGCTGCGGCCGGACGTCCGTGTCGACCCAGTGCTTCTCCTACGTCTACGGCATCCCGATGGTCGACATCCTGGACCACTGGAACGCTCGCCTCGACAACTGACGATCCCACTCGCTGTGCCGAGGTAGGACTCTGGCGAGGTAGGACCGTAGCTCTTCACTTCGGTCCTACCTCGCCAGAGTCCTACCTCGCCAGAGTCCTACCTCGCCAGAGTCCTACCTCGCCAGGGTTCTACCTCGGCAGGGTTCTACCTCGGCAGAGGGGGTCAGGCCTTCGTGACCGAGACCTCGCGGGCCGAGCCCGGGGTCACCGTCAGGCTCGTCGCCAGCGTCTCGCGCGACACCAGCTCGCGGTGCTCCTCGACGGCGGCCACCCACTCGGCCGGCACCGTCAGGCCGAGCGCGATGCGGTCGGCGACCTGCAGGCCGGCCGCCTTGCGCGCGTCCTGCACGTCGCGGACGACGTCGCGGGCGTACCCCTCGGCGCGCAGCGCGTCGTCCAGCGCGAGATCGAGCACCACGAAGCCGCCGCCGGTGAGCACAGCCGCCGCGACGTCTGCCGTTTCGGCGGAGTCGCCGCCCACGACCGTCGTCAGCTCGTACTCGCTCTCCAGCAGCTCGACGTCGCCACCGTCCGTCGCGACCACCACCGCACCGGCGTCGGTCGTGGACCAGGCACCGGACTTCGCGGCCTTGATCACGGCCTGTACCCCGCGCCCCAGGCGTGGCCCGGCGGCCCGGGCATTGACCGCGAGCCGCTCGGTGATGCCGAACTCGGCGGCCACCTCGGGCGAGAACGCGACGAGGCGCACCTCCTTCACGTTCAGCTCCGTCTCCAGCAGCCCGGTGAACGGCGCGACGCCGTCCGGGTCGGCCACGGCGACCACGAGCGACCGCAGCGGCTGCCGCACGCGCAGCTTGTTCGCCTTGCGCAGCGCCAGCGTCTGCGACACGACGGCCCGCGCGGACTCGACGGCGGCGACGAGCGCGTCGTCGGCCACGAGGACGTCCGCCTCCGCGCAGCGCATGGTCGTGCCCTCCGGTGCCTCGGCCGGGACGCCGATGGACGGCCACTCCGCCAGGTGCACGGAACGACCGCCGGTCAGGCCGCGCCAGACCTCCTCCGTGAGCAGCGGAGCCAGCGGAGCCATCACCCGGCTCAGTACCTCGAGCGCCGTCGAGAGGGTGTCGAAGGCGTCGGCGTCCTCGGCCCAGAACCGGTCGCGCTGCGTGCGCACGTACCAGTTGGTCAGGGCGTCGAGGTACTGGCGCACCGACTCGCAGGCCCCGGCGATGTCGTACTCGTCGAGCTGCTCGGTCACGTCCGCGACCAGCCCGCGCGTGCGCGCCAGCAGGTAGCGGTCCATGACGGGCAGCCCGGCCACGCGCTCCGCCGTCAGGGGCTGCGCTTCGTAGCCCGCGCCGTCGGACGCTGCGTTGGCGTACAGGGTGAAGAAGTAGTACGTGCTCCACAGCGGCAGCAGCACCTGGCGCACCGCGTCGCGGATGCCCTCCTCGGTGACCACGAGGTTGCCGCCGCGCAGGATCGGCGACGCCATGAGGAACCAGCGCATCGCGTCGGACCCGTCACGGTCGAAGACCTCGTTGATGTCCGGGTAGTTTTTCAGCGACTTCGACATCTTGCGGCCGTCGGAGCCCAGCACGATGCCGTGCGACATGGCGGTCTGGAACGCCGGCCGGTCGAACAGGGACGTGGCCAGCACGTGCATCGTGTAGAACCACCCGCGCGTCTGCCCGATGTACTCGACGATGAAGTCGCCCGGGTAGTGGTGCTCGAACCAGTCGGCGTTCTCGAACGGGTAGTGCACCTGCGCGTACGACATGGAGCCGGAGTCGAACCACACGTCCAGGACGTCCTCGACGCGGCGCATCGTGGACTGCCCCGACGGGTCGTCCGGGTTGGGCCGCGTCAGCTCGTCGACGAACGGGCGGTGCAGGTCGGGGTTGCCGTCCTTGTCCCGCGGCAGCCGCCCGAAGTCGCGCTCGAGCTCCTCGAACGACCCGTACACGTCGATGCGCGGGTAGGCGGGGTCGTCCGACTTCCACACCGGCACGGGCGAGCCCCAGAACCGGTTGCGCGTGATCGACCAGTCGCGCGCGTTCTCCAGCCACTTGCCGAACTGGCCCTGCTTGATGTGCTCCGGCACCCAGGTGATCTGCTCGTTCAGCTCGACCATCCGGTCCCGGAACTTCGTCACCTCGACGAACCACGAGGACACACCCATGTAGATCAGCGGCTGCCGGCAGCGCCAGCAGTGCGGGTAGGAGTGCGCGTACTGCTCACGGCGCAGCAGCACCGTGCCCGACGTCGTCCGCCCCGCCTCGTCGTCCGCGGCACCGCGCGTGCGCGCCTTGAGGTGGTCCATGATCGGCGCGTTCGCGTCGAAGACCTGCAAGCCCGCGTACTCCTCGACGGGGAAGGTGAACCGCCCGTCCGGGCCCACGGGGATGACCGGCTCCATGCCCTCCCGGTCGGTGATCTGCTTGTCCTCCTCACCGAAGGCGCCGGCGTTGTGCACCAGGCCGGTGCCGTCGGTGGTCGTGACGAAGTCGGCCTCGACCACGCGGTGCGCCCCCAGGTGGCCCTCGAAGTAGTCGAAGGGCGGCGTGTAGGTCGCACCCAGCAGGTCCCTGCCCTTGAGCCGCCCGACGACGTTCGGCGCCTCCGCGCCCTCGTCCGTCAGCTCCCGCGCGTACGCGTCCACGCGCGCCTCGGCCAGCACGTACCGCTGCGGGGTACCGGTGAAGGACGACTCGACGACCACGTAGTCGACGTCCGGCCCGACCATGACGAGCAGGTTGGACGGCAGGGTCCACGGCGTGGTGGTCCAGATCAGCAGGTGGTCGCCCGCGCGGAGCACCCCGTCATCGCCGGCGGTCGAGACCACCGGGAAACCGACCGTCACGGCCGGGTCCTGCCGCTGCTGGTAGACGTCGTCGTCCATGCGCAGCTCGTGCGCGCTCAGCGGCGTCTGGTCGTTCCAGCAGTAGGGCAGCACGCGGAAGCCCTCGTAGATGAGGCCCTTCTCGAACAGCGACTGGAAGGCCCAGAGCACGCTCTCCATGAACGTCGGGTTCAGGGTCTTGTAGTCGTTGTCGAAGTCCACCCAGCGGGCCTGGCGCGTGACATAGGTGCGCCACTCGTCGGTGTACTTGAGCACGCTGGAGCGGCAGGCCTCGTTGAACTTGTCGATGCCTACCTCGACGATCTCTTCCTTGGTCTTGATGCCGAGCTGGCTCATGGCCTCCAGCTCCGCGGGCAGGCCGTGGGTGTCCCAGCCGAAGCGGCGCTCGACGCGCTGCCCCCGCATGGTCCGGTAGCGCGGCACGACGTCCTTCACGTACCCGGTCAGCAGGTGGCCGTAGTGCGGCAGGCCGTTCGCGAACGGCGGGCCGTCGTAGAACACGAACTCGTTGGAGCCGTTCTCGCCGGCCGGACGAGCCTCGACGGACGCGCGAAACGTGTCGTCCTTCTCCCAGTACTCGAGGATGTCGCGCTCGAGGTCGGGCAGGCTGGGCGATGCGGGCACGGCGCCCTCGGCGTCGCTGTGACGGTGCAGCGGATAGGCCATGGTTCTTCTTGCTCCTGGCGGTTCAGCGGTTCGGCAGCAGGTGGACTTCGATACAGATCTGCTGCGAGGACGCCACACCTGAGTGCGCCGCGGTACCACCCCGCTTGCCGCTCGCTCCCGCGCGCGACCGCTCGTTGACGGCTGTGACGGGCCTACCCGTCCGGTTCTACTGGGGTTTCTGCTGCCCGACGGCGGCAGGGTGACCTGTTCTTCCGGAGGCTCACCGGTGATAGCCGGGTCGATGCCTGTCAGGCAATCGTACCGGCCAGTGGCAACCGGAAAAGCCCGGCGTGCAACCTCAGCGCACCCCGCGTGCGTCCAGGGGACATGAACGCAATCAGCGAGGCGACCGGACCACCGGTCACCGCCGAGGCCAGATTCACCGTGGTCCGCACCGGGGTGTCGGCCGAGGAGCAGTTCCGGCTCTTCGCCGTGGAGAGCACCGCCGCCCTGCACCGGATCGCCTACCTGCTGTGCGGCGACGACCACCGCGCCCACGACCTCACCCAGATCGCGCTGGAGCGGACCTACCGGCGCTGGTCCCGGCTCAAGGACGGCAACCCGTTCGCGTACGCCCGCCGGGTGCTGGCCACCGCACGGATCGACGGCTGGCGGCGCACGCGCCGCGAGGTCCTGCAGTCGCCCGAGGACGTCGTCGTCGCACACGAGGCGAGCCGCTCCCCCGGCGCCGACAGCGGGGCGCAGATCGCCGAGCGGGAACGGCTCGTGCGCGCGCTGCGGCAGCTCGGCCCGAGCCAGCGCCGCGTCGTGGTGCTGCGCCATCTGCTCGACCGGTCGGAGGCCGACGTCGCCGAGGAGCTCGGCGTCAGCGTCGGCAACGTGAAATCCCAAGGCGCACGCGGCCTCGCCCGCCTGCGCGAGCTGCTTTCGGAAGGACAGGACGCATGACCAGGAACAGTCGCACCATCATCGAGACGGTCGACGGGACCGCGAACGGGACCGTCGACGAGAGCTGGGTGGCGCACCTGCGCGACCTCAGCACCGGCGTCGTACCGCCCACTTCAGCCAACCCGCACGCCATGTCCCGCGTGGCGATCCGCCGTACGCGCACCCGCCGCGCGGTCCTCGCGACCGGTGGCGGCGTGATGACGGTGGCCGCCGTCGCGGGCGCCGCCTTCGCCCTCGGCAGCCCGACGGCGCCGGGCGTGCTCCTCCCGGGCGGGTCGGCGGCGTCGGCGTCGGCGGATCCGTCGATGTCAGCGGAGGAGCGGCGGGCCCGGGACGTGGAGGCGGCCGCAGTGCGGGCGTTGGAGTCGGGGAACGTGCCCGCCGGGTGGTACGTCAACGAGCTCGAGGGCCTCACATACGCCCTGCCGCCCGAGATCGTGACCAGCGGCCCGGTCCAGGACGAGCCCGGCGTGACGTCCGACATGTGGCACAGCAGTGAGGACCCCGACTCGCCGCCGTTCCTCCGGATGGCCTACGTCACGCCCGACTACGAGTTCTACGACACGAAGGCCGCCGGCCTGACCCAGACGCCGGGTCCCGACGCCAGGTCGTTCGACCTGCCCGGCGCGAGCGTCGCGACCGTCGATGACAGCGCGCCGCTGAGCGAGATCGCGGGGGCCCCGGAGGCGGACCCCGGCCGCGGACTGGTCAGGATCCTCGTCCACCGGGAGGACGGTCCTGGCCGGTACATCATCTCGATGAACCTGCCGACGGCGGACCCCGAGTTCGTCGAGGACTTCCTGGCCACGCTCGCCCTGAGCTGAGCCGCCGAGCCAGCTGTCGCCGATCGCCGATCGCCGATCGTTGACCACAGCAGTTGCTGCCAAACGGCCCAGTTTCTGGCAGGAACTGCTGTGGTCAACCCGGGGGTCAGACGGAGCCTGGGCGGGCCGGCTCGGCAGGAGGCTCGGCTGGCTCCGGGCCGGCGGACGGGGCCTCCCGGTAGCGGCGGCTCAGGAGACGGTAGTACTTGCTCGACAACCCGTACACCGTCAGCAACACACCCAGCACGGCGATGAGCACGAACACGAGCGCGATCCCGCGGGCGTCGCCCGTGCCGAACCAGTCGCCGATCCAGCGGGCACCCGTGCCGCCGTCGCGCATGAAGGGGATGAAGAAGAACTGGGTGAGCGGGCTGATCAGGAACGCCGTCAGCGGCGAGGCGGCCTGCTCCACCGACTGCGCGAACCCGAACACGCGGCCCTGCCGCTCGTACGGCACGACCTTCTGGAGGACGGTCTGCTCGGATGCCTCGACGTACGGCATCGCGATCATGTACGCGGCCAGCCCCGCCACGAGCCAGATCACCGAGGCCCGCATCGGGAAGGCGACGGTCACCACCCACAGCGCCAGGTTGACCAGCAGGATGGTGCGCACGGGGTTGGACCCGAGCCCGGTGCGGGCGATGAGCAGGCCGGACAGGATCATCAGGGCGCTGAGAGCGCCCCAGACGAAGCCCCACACCTGCACAGACATCATCGACAGCCCGTACGCGTCCATGAGTGCCATGAACGCGCCGCCCAGCAGATTGTTCAGCGCGGTGAACGCGATGAGTGCCCACATGCCCGGGATCTTGCCGACCACCTTCATGGTGCCCTTGAGGTCGACCCTCCGGGGCTCGCCCTCGGCCGCCGCGTGCGACAGGGTGTCGGGGACCTTGACGAAGTACATGTGCACCATAGCCACGGCCAGGACGGCGATCGCCAGGATCAGGCAGGTCCGCATGCCGTCGAAGGCGACGAGCAGACCGCTGATCACCGATGTCACGAGGAACGAGATGCCGAGGACCGTGCCGACCAGACCGTTCGCACGGTCGCGGAGCGTCTCGTCGAAGAGTGCGGTGACCACCGTCGGCAGCGCGATCGATCGCAGGTTGCCCGTGATCACGCCGCCCATGAGCAGCACGATGAGGATCCAGAGGCGCACGCTGCCCGGGTCGGTCCACTCCTCGGCCGGGGTGACGAGGTAGATGACCAGGCATGTCACGTAGAAGACGAGCGACACCAGGGCGGAGGCCTGCATCACCGTCTTCTTGCGGTGGTGATCCACGAGGCTGCCGAACCACACACCCGTAGCGACCATGGCGACCAGGAACAGGCCCGCGATCACGCCGGTCGCGAAGACGGAGCGGGTCTCCAGGAAGACGAAGAACGTGATGGCGAACCACACCGTGTAGTTGATGACGCCGACCAGCAGCACGTTCACCAGGAGCTGGACGAACGTCCGCACGGGCGGGTCTGAGAGGTGGAGACGCGGGGCGGCGTCGGCCGCCTGCTGATCGTTGCTCATGGGAGTACTCCATTACCTCAACGTTGGTTGAGGTCAAGACTGTGCTCGTACCTCGTCGTTCTCCGTGTGGACGACGAGCGCCGCCGAGAGTCATCTGTCGCCGCCGATGTCGCGCTACGGCCGCGGCACCCCTGCCAGGGCCGACTGCCCCAGCCAGCCGGGCAGCTCCCGTCGCACCTGCGCGGGCCCGTCCAGACTCACGGCCTCCCCGCGCAACGCGTCCCGCCAGGACAGGTCGCCCCGCCACACCCGGACCAGCGTGCGCAGCGGGGCCGACACCGTCACCGTCGCCTCGAAGCCGGGGTCGTAGTCGCAGACGTCGGCCTCGCCGTCGCGCACCACGAGCCACCAGCGCGCGACGGGCCCGGGGACGCCGTCGAGCCGGAACGCTACGACCGTGCGCTCGCGCGGCCAGGCCGCAACGGGCACCGTGCGCCGGATGTCCCACATCAGCAGGTGCGGGTCCAGGTCGGCCTCGCCGAGCCCGCCGACCCACCGCACGCCCCACGCACCCAGGCCCTCCACGAGCGGCCGCAGCTCCTCGCCCGCTTGGGTGAGCAGGTACCTGGAGTGGCCGCCCGCCTCGAAGCGCCGCACCACGCCGGCGCGCTCCAGGCTGCGCAGGCGCTTGGCGAGCAGCGCCGGCGACATCTTGGGAACACCACGACGCAGCTCGTTGAACCGGGTGCTGCCCGACAGCAGCTCACGAACCACCAGGAGCGTCCACCGCTCGTCGAGCACCTCCATGGCCTTGGCCACGGGGCAGAACTGGCCGTACGTCGTCATGGTGCCTCCTCGCACGTCCCCACGCGGCTCCAAGTCAACGCCCCGTCGCGACCCGCGCACCAGTACAGACCGGGAACCTCACCCGGTACAGATGCTGCACTGGAGGGCACCCGCCTCCCGGACGGAGAGTGAAGCTCCCAGCCCTTCCCAGAAGGATTCCCAGACAAGGAGCAGTCTCATGACCGACACCGCCGTCGTCCCGCCCGACGTCCTCACCGCCGTCCGCACCAAGCACCGCGCGCTGTGGGCGCTCGGCGACTACCCGATGCTCGCCGCCGAGGTGATCCCCGGCCTGGGGCCAGTCCTCGTCGAGGCCGCCGGCGTGCGGCCGGGCGACAGCGTGCTCGACGTCGCCGCGGGCTCCGGCAACGCCGCCATCCCCGCCGCGCTCGCCGGCGCCCGCGTCATCGCCTCGGACCTCACCCCCGAGCTGTTCGACGCCGGCCGAGCGGCCGCCGCGGCCGTCGGCGCCGAGCTCACCTGGGCCGAGGCCGACGCCCACGCGCTGCCCTTCGACGACGGGGCGTTCGACACCGTGCTGTCCTGCGTCGGGGTCATGTTCGCCCCCTTCCATCAGACCGCCGCCGACGAGCTTCTCCGCGTGACCCGCCCCGGCGGGACGATCGCGCTCATCGCCTGGACGCCCGCCGGGTTTATCGGCCAGATGTTCGCCACCATGAAGCCGTACGCGCCCGCCCCGCCGCCCGGCGCGGAACCGCCCCCGCTGTGGGGCGACGAGGCGCACGTCCGCACCCTGTTCGGCGACGGGGTCACGGACGTGCGTGCCGAGGTGCGGTCGCTGCCCGTTACTCGGTTCGCCTCAGGTGCGGAGTTCCGCGACTTCTTCAAGGCTCTGTACGGCCCCACCATCGCGGTCTACCGCAACGTGGCCGACGACGCGGCGCGCACCGCCGAGCTCGACGCCGCCCTGCTGGACCTGGCCACCCGCTTCCAGGACGCCGACGGCGCCATGGGCTGGGAGTACCTGCTGCTCACGGCCACCCGACGCTGAGGGTCAGCCGACGCTGACCTGCACCGTGTGCCAGCCCGTGGCCCCGTCCGGAGCGGGCGGGGCCTCGGCCTCGGTCTGGACCAGCCCGTCGGCGTCCGTGGCGCGGACCGCGAGCGTGTGGTCGCCGGCGTCGAGGTCGATCGAGGCCCGCCACTGGCGCCAGGTGTCCGGGCCCACCGTCTCGGCGAGCTCGGCGGGGACCCAGTCGCCGTCGTCGGCCCGGACCTCCACCTCGGCGATACCGGTGTGCTGTGCCCAGGCGACGCCGGCGACCGTCACCGCGCCGGGCGCCGCGGAACCGCGCGGCACGTCGATGCGCGACTGCAGCTTGATCGGTCCCAGCGCGGACCAGCCGCGGGGCGTCCAGTAGCCCTGGTCGGCCTCGAACGTGGTGACTTTCAGTGACGTCACCCACTTGGTCGCGGACACGTACCCGTACAGGCCAGGCACCACCAGCCGCGCGGGGAAACCGTGGTCCACGGGGAGCGCCTCGCCGTTCATACCGATCGCGAGCAGGCTGGCGCGGTCCGGGTCCTGGAGCACTTCCAGCGGCGTGCCCGCGGTGAACCCGTCGTCGCTCACGGAGAGCACCATGTCCGCACCCGGCTGCGGCTTGGCACGCTCCAGCAGGGAGCGGATCGGGTAGCCCAGCCACAGGGCGTTGCCGATGAGATCGCCGCCCACGGAGTTGCTGACGCAGGCGAGCGTCACGTGGTGCTCCTCGAGTGGCAGCGCGAGGAGCTCGTCCCAGGTGATCGTGAACGGCTCGTCGACCATCCCGTGCACCTCGAGGGACCAGTCCGCCGGGTCCAGCTGCGGCACGCGCAGCGCGGTGTCGATGCGGTAGAACTCCGGGTTCGGCGTGATGTACGGGGTCAGGCCGTCGAGCTCCAGGTCGGCGCCCGCAGGCACCGGGTCCGCGGCCTTGCGCGCGGCGGGCAGCCGGATCTTCTCGCGCACCACGTTCACCGCCGCCGCGCCCGCCGACACGACGCGCGAGCTCACCAGAGCCAGCACCGCGACGCCCGCGGCGACGCCCGTGACGGCCAGGAACCCGCGCCGGTCCACGGTGGTGCCCTCCTGCCTGCGCAGGTCAGCCGCGGGCCGCAACCGGGCGATCGCCATCCGCAGCAGGATCACCGCGCCGCCGATCCCGATGATGCTCGGCAGCGCCCACAACGGCGTCGCCTCCGGGCGGAGCACCGCGACCATCGCCCCCACGGCGCCGACGGCCGCGATCAGCAGCGCGCCCACCGGCGGACGACGCAGCTCCAGCCAGCCCGCGAGCGCCGCGCCGGCGGCCAGCACCACGCCCATCGATGCGAGCAGTACCGCCTTGTCGTTGGTGCCGAACGCCTGCACGGCGAAGTCCTTGAGCCACGGCGGCACGGCGTCGACGACGGCGGCGCCGCCCGCGAAGAGGGTGCTCGCGGCGGGCGCGACGAGAGCGGCGACGAGCTCCGCGAGGGCCAGTCCGGCGGCGCCCGCGAGGATGCCGGCGAGGGCGGCCCATCCGGCGTCGTGCGGAGAGCGATCGGCCCGCGGGTTCGCGGGGCTCTCGGTTGCCTGGGTCATACGCCCAGCCTGGCACGCGGATCGCTGTGTGCCGGCGTCGGGCGCAGATCGTCATGAGCTCGTAAGGCGCCGGGGCCCGGAGGTGGCTTGGGCGCACGCGTTCGGTCCGTAGCACGCGCGCGGACGTGACTTCGGTCCGTTGCTTTGAGATCGGTCAGTTCATTGACCGATCTCAAAGCAACGGACCGAAGTCACGTGCCGGGGTCAGCAACCGACCGAAGTCGACGGATCCCCCCGCGACCGCCTCAGGCGCCCGTGCCGCGCACGATCTTCGAGTTGTGGGCCTGCGCGCGCGGCCGGAGGGTCACCAGGTCGATGTTCACATGGTCCGGGCGGGACAGGGTCCAAGCGATCGTCTCGGCGACGTCGGCGGCCACCAGGGGCGTGTAGCCCTCGTAGACGGCGGCGGCCTTCTCGGCGTCGCCGTCGAACCGGACCAGCGAGAACTCCTCGGTCGCCACGGCGCCGGGGGCGATCTCGATGACGCGCACGGGCTCACCCGCGATCTCCCAGCGCAGCGTCTGGGACAGCATGTGCTCGGCGTGCTTCGCGCCCGTGTAGCCGGCGCCGCCCTCGTAGGCGCCCTGGGCTGCGGTCGAGGTCACGTTCACGACGTCGGCCACGCCCTTGGCGCCGCCTGCCTTGCGCAGCAGGGGCAGCACGGCCTTGGTGACCCGCAGCGTGCCGAGCACGTTGATCTCGTACATGCGACGCCAGTCGTCGACGTCGGCGTCCTCCACGCGGTCCAGGCCGAACGCGCCGCCCGCATTGTTCACCACGGCGTCGAGCCCCCCGGTGGCTGCGAGGTGGGACGCGAGGGCGGCCACGGCGTCGTCGTCGGTCAGGTCGATGGCGTAGACCTCGCAGCCCGTCTCCGCGGCGAGCGTTTCCAGGCGGTCGGCCCGGCGAGCGGCGGCCACGACGTCCCAGCCGTCGGCGCGCAGCCTGCGCACGGTGGCGGCACCGATGCCCGACGACGCCCCGGTCACCAGGGCGCGGCGGGTCGGCGTGGTCTTGGGGCGGGTCGATGTGGCGGTCTCAGGGGCGGTGCTGTCGCTCATGGCCGCACTGTAATGCTTCGCCCGTCAGTCGAGCAGGCCCGCGGCGTAGCCCCCGAACAGGGCGACGACCAGCCCGGCGACGACCAGGATCGCCACGATCCACAGCCACGGGACCCAGCGTGGCGGGCCGTGCTCCTCGTGCCCCTGCGGGGCGCTCACCTGGTCGGACTCGGGCGGGGTCTCACCGGGCTGGAGGTTGCCGCTGAGGGGCATGGTGCGGCCGTCCGGCTCGGGGTCGGGGTTGTGTGCGGCCTGACCTTCCGGATCGTTGCTCATGGTGGTCTCCGTGCCGTCGTTGGTCCCGTCCACCGTAGGCACGCCTCTTCCCCGGTCGCGCGCCGACCAGCGCGCGACCGGGGCCCACACCGCCCCCCGGGACCACGGCGTGCCCTGGCCACGTCGCGCCCGGTCCGCAATCCCCGGGGCCTACACCGCGTCCGCGAGCACCTTCCCGAGCACGTCCAGCCCCTCGCGCGCCTCGTCCGGGGTGATGACGCACGGCGGGACCACGTGCACCCGGTTGTCGGCGATGAAGGGCAGCACGCCGGCGCCGAGCAGGCTCTTCTTGATCGCCGCCATCGCTGGCCCGCCGAGCGGTTCCTTCGTCACGGGATCGGCCACGAGCTCGACCGCCCAGAAGACGCCGAGGCCGCGCACCTCCCCGACCAGCGGGTTCGCCTCCGCGATCGCGGAGAGCCCCGGGCCGAGCACCTCGGCCCCGATGCGCGCTGCGTTCTCGACGATGCCCTCGTCGGCCATGGTGTCGAGCGTGGCGACGATCGCCGCCATGGCCAGCGGGTGCCCCGAGTAGGTGAGCCCGCCGGGGAACGCCCGTTCGTCGAACGTCGCCGCGACCTCCGGCGACACGACGACCCCGCCGGCCGGCACGTACCCGGAGGTCACGCCCTTGGCGAAGACGATGAGGTCGGGGCGCACATCGTGCTGGTCGAGCGCCAGCCAGGATCCGGTGCGGCCGAACCCGGCCATCACCTCGTCCAGGATGAGCATGATCCCGTACCGGTCGGCGATCCGCCGCACCCCAGCGAGGTACCCGGGCGGCGGCACCAGGACGCCCGCCGTCCCGGGGACCGTCTCCAGCAGGATCGCGGCGACGGTGCCCGGGACCTCCGCCTGCACCACCCGCTCCAGGTGGTGCAGCGCCCGCTCGCACTCCTGCTCGGCGGACGACGCCCAGAACTCCGACCGGTACAGGTACGGCCCGAAGGCGTGCACGTGCCCGGTCGCGTACTCGTTCGGCACCCGCCGCGGGTCCCCGGTCGCGACGATCGCGGCGCCCGTGTTGCCGTGGTAAGAGCGGTAGAGCGACACCACCTTGTCCCGGCCCGTGTGCACGCGCGCCATGCGGATGGCGTTCTCGATGGCGTCCGCCCCGGCGTTCGTGAAGAACACCCTGGCGCCCGGGCCGAACGGCGCGCGGGCGAGCACCCGTTCGGCCGCCTCGCCCCGCACCCGCACCGCGAGCGCCGGGGACGCCGTCACCAGCTCGCCCGCCTGGCGCGCGATCGCCTCGACCACGCGCGGGTGCTGGTGCCCGATGTTCGTGTTCACCAGCATCGACGACAGGTCCAGCCACTCGTCGCCCGCGTGGTTCCACACCCGGGACCCGGAGCCGCCCGCGATCGTGAGCGCCGGCACCGCGGAGCTGGGCGACCACGGCTGGATCAGCAGGTCGCGGGCCGCGGCGAGCGCGCGGGCGTCGTCGTCGGCCATCAGCTGCCCCCTTCGGTGAGCTGTACGTCGAGTGCCTCGAACTCCTCACCCTGGATGTCGACGCCCTCCTCCGCAAGCTCCGCGAGGGCCTGCTCCACGTACTCGTTGGTGTACGCGGTCTCGGGCGGCTCGGCCGTGATGACCGTCGCGCCGGTCTCGTTCTGGGTGCCCATGGCGATCTCGACGGTCTGGTCCCACTGGTCGGCGTTGACGGTGCCGATGCCGCTGGTGGAGGGCCAGATCAGCTTGTTCACCTCGTTGGTCTGCCAGAGCTGGTGCGAGGCGCCGAGGGTCGACCCCGCGGCGGTGACGATCCCGGCCGCCTCCTCGGGGTTGTCGCGGACGTACGCCCAGCCCTTCAGGGACGCCTTGACGAATCCGACGGTGGTGTCCGCGTACGCCTCGTCGTCGGCGAGGCGGGCGGCGTCGGCCCAGATCGCGTCCTGGAGCATGGCGGTGCCTTGGTCGTTCCAGTCGATGACCTCGAGGTCCTCGGGCTGGTACAGCTCGCCCGTCTCGGGGTCCACGGTCTCCAGGATCTGGGCGTACTCGTTGTACGTCATGGCCTGGGCCGCGTCGATGTCGCCAGCAAGGAACCCGTTCATGTCGAAGGCCTGCTGCACCAGCTCGATGTCATCCGGGGTCTGGATCCCGGCGTCCTGCATGCCGGCGAACAGCTCCCACTCGTTGCCGTAGCCCCAGGAGCCGACCTTCTTGCCCGCGAGGTCGGCGGGCTCGGAGATCCCGGCGTCCTTGAAGGCGACCTGCAGCGTGCCCGAGCGCTCGAACACCTGCGCCACGTTCGTCACCTCGGTGCCCTGCTCGATGGACCCGAGCACCTTCGGCACCCAGGAGATCGCGTAGTCGGCGTCGCCGGCGGCGAGGACGTCGATCGGCACGGTGTCGGTGCCGGCCTCCTGGATGGTGACGTCCAGGCCCTCGTCCTCGTAGTACCCCTGGTCGACGGCGGCGTAGTACCCGGCGAACTGGGCCTGCGCCACCCACTGCAGCTGCAGGGTGACGGGCGTGAGCCCGTCGGCCTCCGGTTCGGCGGACGCCCCAGCGCAGCCGGCGAGCGCGACGGCCGTGGCCAGGCCCAGTGACGTGCGCAGCACGTTCTTGCGGTGCATCGTGTTCCTCTCGATCAAAGCGGTGAGGGCATAGAAGACGAGCCCCGTGGCGACGGCGCCCAGCACGTACGCCCAGGCCAGGGCGTAGCGGCTGGAGGAGACGGCGGAGGTGATGGCCTTGCCGAGGCCGTCGACCGGCCCGCCGAAGTACTCGGCGACCAGCGCGGAGATGACGGCGAGCGAGGACGCGACCCGCAGCCCCGTGAAGAAGAAGGGCAGCGCGCCCGGCAGGGTCACGTGCCGCGTGGCTTCCCAGGGCGTCGCGGCGTACGAGCGCATCAGGTCCCGGTGCACGGGCTCGACCGTGCGCAGGCCGCGCAGCGTGTTGACGTACACGGGGACGAACACCGCGATCGCCGCGACGACGACGCGCGTGGTCTGCGCGTCCGTGCCGAACATCGTGTAGAAGACGGGCGCCAGGCACACGATCGGCACGACGGCGGTCGCCGTGACCAGCGGGTTCGCCGCGTCGGCGACGGCTCGCCAGGACGCCGAGACCCCGGCGCCGACCAGGGCGAGAACCGTCCCGAGCACGAGGCCCAGGAGCGCGTTGGTCGCCGTCGCCAGGGCCGCGTCCGTGATGACGGCGAGGTTGGCGCCGAGCTCGGCCGCGATGTCCGACGGCGCGGGAACCACGAACGCCTCGACGCCCAGCCCGGTCACCACCGCCTGCCAGAGCGCGACGGCCCCGACGCCGACGACGACGGGTGCGCCGAACGCGAGCCCGCGGCCCCGGATCACGAGGGCACCCGGTCGGGCGCGGTGTCGCCCGAGTGCAGCGCCTCACGCACGGCCGAGACGCGCTCGAAGTACGCCGGGTCCTCGCGCAGCTCGATGCCGCGCGCCGCCCGGTCGGCCGGGCCGCCGAGCGGGACGTCGAGGGTCGCCACCACGCGGCCGGGCCGGGGCGACATGACCACCACACGGTCCGACAGGTACACGGCCTCCGCAATCGAGTGCGTCACGAAGACCACCGCCGCGCCCGTACTCGCCCGGATCCGCAGCAGCTCGTCCTGCAGCCGCTCGCGCGTCATCTCGTCGAGCGCGCCGAACGGCTCGTCCATCAGCAGCAGCCGCGGGCTACGGGCCAGCGCCCGCGCGATCGCCACCCGCTGCTGCATCCCGCCCGAGAGCTGGTCCGGCCGGTGGTCGGCGAAGTCCGCGAGCCCGACCAGCGCGAGCAGCTCAGCGGCCCGCGCGGCACGCTCCGCCCTGCCGGCCCTGCCGCGCAGCTGCAGCGGCAGCTCCACGTTGGCCCGCACCGAGCGCCACGGCAGCAGGCCGGCCTGCTGGAACGCGATCCCGTAGTCCTGGTCCTCGCGCGCCCGGTCCGCCGGCTTGCCGAACACCGTCACGCTGCCCGACGTCGGGGCGTCCAGGTCCGCGATCAGCCGCAGCAGCGTCGACTTGCCGCAGCCCGACGGGCCGATCAGCGACACCAGCTCGCCCTCGCCGACCGTGAGGTCGACGTCGGCCAGGGCCACCGTCCCGGCGCCGGAACCACCGTCGAACACCCGGCCCGCACCGGACACCACCACTGCCGTCATGCTGTCTCCTCCACGCGGTACCGGCGCAGGCCCAGGGCGACCAGCGCCACCAGGCCCGTCGCCGCGAGTCCTACGAGCACGGCGCCTGCGATGGGCGACCACTGCTTGGCCGGGTCCGCGCTCGCGGAGGCGCCGAACTCGACGATCATCCGGCCGAGCCCGCCGCGCAGGCCCGTGGACACCTCCGCCACTACCGTCCCGACCACCGCGTTCGCGGCGGCCAGGCGCAGCGCGGGCAGCAGGTACGGGACGGACGACGGCGCCCGCAGCCGCCAGAACGTCGTCCACCAGCCGACGCCGTAGGCGCGGAACAGGTCGAGCCGGACGCCGTCGGCGGCGGCGTCCGGCGACGTGAACCCGCGCAGCGCCCCGACCGACACCGGGAAGAACGCCAGGTACGACGCGATCACGGCCACCGACATCCAGTCCTGCCAGTCGAACGTGCCGATCTCGAGCTGCGCGCCCCACCGCTTGACCAGGGGTGCGATGGCGATCAGGGGCACCGTCTGGCTGAGCACCACCCAGGGCAGCAGCCCCGCCCGGGCGGGCACGAACCGGGCCATGAGCACCGCCACGAGCAGGCCGAACACCACTCCGGTCACCCAGCCGACGGCCGAGACGCCGAGCGTGAATCCCGCGCCCTGCAGGGTCGCGAGCCACAGTGGCGGGGAGTCTGGCGCGGAGGTCAGGGGCTCCGCCGCGCGGGCCGCCATGTCCCACAGGTGCGGCATGGCGACGTCGCTGGTTCGGGGCAGCACCCGAACCTCGCCGAGCACCCAGCCGTCGTCGGGCACCAGGGCCTTGTACGCCTCCCAGGCGGCCGCTAGGGCAAGGACCCCCGCGGCACCGGCCAGCGCTGGTCCGATCCGCTTGCCGGACCGCTGCCACCGCCGGCTCACCCGGCGGCTCCCCGCAGGGCCGAGATGATGGTGCTGGTCCAGCGGGCCTGCTCGAACGCAACTCGGATGGTGCTCAACTCAACTCCCTTGCCTCAGCAAGAGGCCAGCAAAGTCGTCACCTGTTTCGTCTGCAGGCTCTGCCCGTTTCCAGGAGGTCACACTTGTTCCGGGACACGGCGGCAGTTGTCCCGCCTGGCTCGGCAGGCCGGTCCCTACGTAGGCCTGCGCGCCTCCAGCCGCTGTATGAGACCGAACCACAATCGCTCTTGCCGGTACGGCACGAAGCCGGCGTCGAACAGGAGGGTCGCCGGCCGCCCATGGAGGATCCAGCGCCATTGGGCGTGGTCGAGAAGCAGCAGCCGACCCTGCGGACGAAGGACCCGGTTCATCTCGGCAAGGACCGCTCCGCGATCGCGAAACTCGCACATGGCAAGCGTGCAGACCACCGTGTCGAAGCTCCCCGTCGGGAACGGCAGATGTGCGGCGTCCGCCCGCACCAGCGACACCTGGCGACTGACCTCCGCACGTTCGCGAGCGATCGAGAGCAGCTCCTGGTCGAGGTCGAGCGCGGTCAGGGCAACGTCGTCGGGGTAGTGGCGCAGGTTGAGGCCGGTGCCCACGGCGACCTCGAGCGCCCTGCCTGTCGCTCGGGAGCAGATCCACTGCCGGCTGTTCCTGAGGATCAGGCGCTCGGGTGGCAGCCCGGCCCGCACATCGCACCGGCGATGCTTGCCGGTCGCCGACCGCGGGCGACCTGGCCAATGCCTTCCGCTCCTTGGGCCTGGCATGTCTGCTCCTGGTCTCGCCCGTGACTCGGCGCGCCGGTCAGGTCGCCTGCGGCGCAGGCTGCCGCGCAGGGACAGCAGCTGCCCGTTGCTTCCACATGCTGCCCGCCAACGGCAGCAGGGCCACGAGTCCGGCGACACCCTGCACGTAGAACTGGACCGCGGACAGCGGGACCAAACGAGACAGCGCCATGACGCCCAACGCCACCATGACGAGGCTTGTCACCCCAGGGCTCAGCAAGCCGCTGCGACGCACGCCGAGAGCAAAACCGAACATCCCGACGGCGAAGGTAACCCCGGCCGCTACCAGCAGCGGGGCGAACCAGGGAAGCAGCGCCTCCTGGGCCGCCTCGACGTCGCCACCCGCCTCGACCGCTGCGAGCGGCGCGAACTCCAACCCCGGCAGCATTGCGTAGAGCGTGCACCCGATGACCACGAAGGGCAGCGCCGCGGCGCTCCAGCGGTCTTCGCCCGCCTCATGGAGGTGAGCCCGGACCGCGAGAAAGGCAAGGGCGAGCACACCGGACGCAACGCCCGTCGCCAGGTGCACAGCACCCCAGCGGGTCGGGTCGGACTCGACCGCATGGGCGATTGCCTCGAGGTTGGGCAGACGGCCTGCCAGGTACGGGTGGTAGCTGAGGACGGCGAGCCAGATCACTGGTGCGATCACCACCACACCTGCACGAAGTGAGCTTCTGGTGGTAGACATCGCGTGCCTCCTTGCCGGTCAGGGAGTGAGCGCCGCGCGGTGCGCGGTCAGGTGCCTTCGACGCTAGGACCGATCACCGGCGCGTTCTATCGGGAGTTCTCCCCATACCGCCAGACCGTGCTGCATGGCGAACAGCGCGGCTCCCGCACGAGTGGAGACGCCCATCTTCCGGTACGCGTTCTGGATATGGCTGTCGGCGGTCTTGGCCGAGATCCCCAGAGCGCGGGCGACCTGCTTGGTCTGCAGGCCTCGGGCGAGCAGAACCACCACCTCGCTCTCCCGATCGGTCAGACCGGCCGGGCGCCGGACGCGCGGAACGCGCTGGCCGGCCGCCGCGAGTACGGCGACCACCGCGTCTGCATCGAGGCGGCCGGCGCGGACCTCCTCGCCAAGCTTCCCCGCGGCCCGGGCCGGCGAGAGCGTGTCTCGGTGGGGACGCGGCTCAGTCATGGTGTGGTAGGCGTCGGCGGCCGCGAGCACACGCGCGGGCGTGGCGAGTGCCGCCGCCTTGGTTCCCCGGTGGTAACCGGAGCCGTCAAGGCGTTCGTGGTGGAACGCCGCGATCGGGGCGAGTGCCGCCAGGAACGGCGATCGGCTCAGGACGCGCTCGGTGTAGTACGCGTGCAGCCTGACCCGCTCCCAGTCATCCGGCGAGAGCGGTCCGCGGTCCTGCCAGATGCGGACCGGCACGGCGACCCGCCCCACGTCGTGGACGAGCGCTCCACGACGCAGATCGAGGGTCTGGGCGGCGTCGAGCCCACAACGCCGGCCGGCATCAGCAGCCAGCCCGGCTACGTCGGCCGAGTGACCGACGAAGTACGGGGAGACCAGGTCGGCGAAGTCACCTATCGCTCCGAGGGCCTGGTCAATGGCCTCGCCCTTGAGCATGAGGTTCGGCGGGGGCTCAGCTGCCAGAGTTTCCGGCCACGCGGAGTCGCGCGGATCAAACGCCAGGATCTCCGCCGCATGCTCCGCGAACGGCTCCGCGACGTCCGGGTCGAACGCACCACCGGCACGGCCGTGCACCACTCGGGCGGCGAATTCGTCACCTCCCAGCATGCGTTGGAAGGCGGCGTCCCGGGCGACGTGAGCTATGCGCATGGGCAGGGGGATCGCCTCACCCTTGGTGTGCGCGGGCCAACCCCTTCCGTCCCATCGGTCACTCGCATGGGCGAACAGGGCAGAGACCGCGGAGGGAAGCCCCAGTCGGACGGTGAGCATCTGCGCGACGTCGCAGTCGGTGACCACGATGTCGCCGAACTCTCGGGCCAGTGCAGGCATCCCCCGCGCGAGCTGCAGAGCACGCACCATCAGCGGTTGTCCCGGTGGCGCGACGGCGCGGCTCATTCCCGCCATCATCTGCGCCGGGGACCCGAACCTGAACGGAACGCCGTACTTTGTCAACGCGTTGTCGACGGCGAAGACCTCCGACGCCGTCTTCGCGCTGGCGGTGCAACCGACGTAGAACAGCAACGAGGTGTAGTAGGCCTGGGCCTGCGTGCCCCGGTCCACGCCCAGGATGTCACCGAGCCGCGTGGCGATGAGCGCGCTGTGCAGACCGTGCTCGAGCGGCACACCGGTGCCCAGGTCCGTCGCGAGCGACAGCGCCGCGACAACCTCAGCCGTGCGTACCTCGTCATCGCGGACGGACTCGTCCTGCGGCGATCGGTCGGACACCATTCCACGATACGCGTGGGCCTCCACCGCGCTCGCGGGCTGTCACGCGGAATGGCCCTGGTCGCGAGCGCCCTGCAGAGCAGGGATGATCGTCTCGCCGTAGGCCCGCAAGGTCTCCTCCTGGGCGTCGTGCTGCAGGTAGATCGCGAACTGGTCGCAGCCGAGCGCCTGGAGCTCCTTGAGCCGGGCGATGTGCTCGTCCGGGGTGCCCACCAGACAGAACCGGTCGACGACGTCGTCGGGCACGAACTCCGTGTGGCTGTTGCCGGCGCGGCCGTGCTCGGCGTAGTCGTAGCCCTTGCGGCCCTCGATGTAGTCCGTGAGCGCGGCCGGTACCGGGCCGGTCGAGCCGGCCCCGTACCGCGCCACGATCTCCGCGACGTGGTTGCCGACCATGCCGCCGAACCAGCGCACCTGGTCGCGCATGTGGGGCCGGTCCTCGCCCACGTAGGCGGGCGCGGCCACGCAGAACTTCAGCGCCTCCGGGTCCCGGCCCGCGACCTCCGCCGCCTCGCGGACGGCGCCGATCATCCACGCCGCGATGTCCGGGTCGGCGAGCTGCAGGATGTACCCGTCGCCCACCTCGCCCGCCAGGGCGAGCGCCCTCGGCCCGTAGGCCGCGACCCACACGTCCAGCTCGGAGCCGTGCGACCACGCGAACCGCACGGGGCTGCCGTTGACGTCGGCCTCGCGCGAGTTGCCGAGGTCCTTGATCACCGTGACCGACTCCCGCAGGGTCGCCAGGCTGGCCGGACGCCCGTGCAGCGTGCGCACCGCGGAGTCACCGCGGCCGATGCCGCAGATCGTCCGGTTGCCGTACGTGTCGTTGAGCGTGGCGAACATCGAGGCCAGGACCGTCGAGTCCCGCGTCGCCGGGTTGGTCACCATCGGCCCCACGATCACCCGCTCGGTGGCCGCCAGGACCGCCGGGTAGACCACGAACGGCTCCTGCCACAGCAGGTGCGAGTCGAACGTCCACACGTAGTCGAAGCCCTGGTCCTCCGCCTGGCGGGCGAGCTCCACCACCCGGGTGGCGGGCGGGTCGTTCTGCAGCACTATCCCGAAATCCATGTCGCTCCCTAGACCAGGTACTGGCTGAGCCCGCGCTTCACGAACCGGCCGTGACCGGCCCGCCCGTGGAACCCGCCGTCGTCCACGACGACCTCGCCGCGCGAGAGGACGACGTCGACGTGCCCGTCGACCTCGAAGCCCTCCCACGCCGAGTGGTCCATGTTCATGTGGTGCGTGCTGACGCCGAGGGTGGTGAGGCCCGCCGGGTCGTACACGACGATGTCGGCGTCGGCGCCCGGCTGGATCACTCCCTTGGTGCCGTACATGCCGAACATGCGCGCCGGGGTCACCGAGCAGAGCTCGACCCAGCGCTCCAGGCTCAGCCGACCGGTGACCACGCCCTGGTAGAGCAGGTCCATGCGGTGCTCCACCGACCCGATCCCGTTCGGGATCGCCCGGAAGTCGCCGCGGCCCAGCTCCTTCTGGTCCGTCATGCAGAACGGGCAGTGGTCGGTCGAGACCACCTGCAGGTCGTTCGTGCGCAGGGCCTGCCACATCGCGTCCTGGTGCCCCTCCGCCCGCGCGCGCAGCGGCGTGGAGCACACCCACTTGGCGCCCTCGAAGGTGCCCCACTGCTCGCTGGACGCCCCGAGCTGCTCCTCCAGCGACAGGTACAGGTACTGCGGGCAGGTCTCGCCGAACACGTTCTTGCCCGCGTCCCGGGCCGCCGCGAGCTGGGCGACCGCCTGCTTCGCGCTGACGTGCACCACGTACAGCGGCGCGCCCGTGAGGTCGGCCAGCATGATCGCCCGGTGCGTCGCCTCCTCCTCGAGCTGCCAGGGCCGCGCGAGCCCGTGGAAGTACGGGTCGGTCTTGCCCGCCGCCACGAGCTGACCGGCCAGGACGTCGATCGCCGGGCCGTTCTCGGCGTGCATCATCGTGAGCAGGCCCTCGTCGCGGGCCACCTGCATGGCGCGCAGGATCTGGGCGTCGTCGGCGTAGAAGACGCCGGGGTAGGCCATGAACATCTTGTAGCTGGTGATGCCCTCGTCGACGAGGGTGCGCATCGCGGCGAGCGCGTCGTCGTCCACCCCGCCGATGATCTGGTGGAACGCGTAGTCGATGGCGCAGTTGCCCGCCGCACGCTTGTGCCACGCCTCCAGGCCGTCCTGCACGCGCTCGCCCTGCTTCTGCACCGCGAAGTCGACGATCGAGGTCGTACCGCCCCACGCCGCCGCCGTCGTGCCCGTCTCGAAGGTGTCGCTGGCGGCCGTGCCGCCGAACGGCAGCTCCATGTGCGTGTGGGCGTCGATGCCGCCGGGCACCACGTACTTGCCGGTCGCGTCGATCACGCGGCCGGCGGTGGCGCCCAGGTCGGCGCCCAGGGCGGTGCTGCCCGGGGCGATCACGGCGACCACCTTCTCGCCGTCGATCAGCACGTCGGCCTCGACCGTGCCCGTCGCGTTCACGACTGTCCCGCCGGTGATGAGTGTCGTCATCGTGCCTCCATATCGGTCTGCCGTGCCGGTCTCGCCCTGCCGCGAAGCAAGGCGCCCGGACGCATGCTCTACTTCGCCTGGCCGCTACGGGGCGGTGATTGCCGTATAGGCGTCCGGACGCCGGTCGCGGAAGAACTGCCACCGCTCGCGGACCTCCCGCACCTGGTCCAGGTCGAGGTCGCGCACCACCAGCTCGTCGCTCGTGGCCGAGGCGACGTCGCCCACGTAGTTCCCGTCCGGCCCGACGGCGTACGACGAGCCGTAGAAGTTCACGGCATCGGAGCCGTACTCGTTGTCCTCCAGGCCCACCCGGTTGTTCGCCACGACGAAATAGCCGTTGGCGACCGCCGCGGCGGGCTGCTCGATCTCCCAGAGCCGGTTGGACAGACCGGGCTTGGTCGCGTTGGGGTTGAAGACGATCTGTGCGCCGTTCAGCGCCAGCTCACGCCAGCCCTCGGGGAAATGCCGGTCATAGCAGATGTAGACCCCGATCTTGCCCACGGCGGTGTCGAAGACCGGGAAGCCCAGGTTGCCGGGCCGGAAGTAGAACTTCTCCCAGAACTTGTCGAGGTTCGGGATGTGGTGCTTGCGGTAGCTGCCGAGCACGGTTCCGTCGGCGTCGACCACCACCGCCGTGTTGTACAGGACGCCGGGCTGGGCCTCCTCGTAGATCGGCAGCACCATGACGATGCCGAGCTCGGCCGCGAGCGCCGCGAACCGTTCGACCGTGGGTCCGTCGGCCGGCTCGGCGTACCGGTAGTAGGCCGGGTCCTGCGTGATGCCGAAGTACGGGCCGTAGAACAGCTCCTGGAAGGCGATCACCTGCGCACCCTGGCTCGCCGCCTCCCGGGCCCAGTCCTCGTGCAGGGCGATCATGGACTCCTTGTCGCCGGTCCAGCGGGCCTGCGTGAACGCAACTCGGACTGTGCTCATTCAAACTCCCTCGCCTGAAGCAGGTGACCAGCAAAGCCGGGACCTGTTTCGGCTGCGAGCCCCTGGTCGTTTCCGGTACGTGACAACTGTTCCGGGTGAGGACCCGACCGGCACAGCCGTTCGGGCTGGGCCGAATCGGTCGACGACGCTCGCAGCGAAACCTCCGGGAGCGCGAAGACCGGCCGGTGTATCGTGGCGGCCGGGTCGTGGGCCCCGCTTTGGCCCGCCGATGCGGCTCTCGCTGTGAGCCGCCTCCCGCCTGGACGCGAGATGGCGCGTCGCTGCTCACCCATGGTTTTTCTGGCCGTGGGCTGTTCGTCGACCCTTGGAGCCATCGCGTGAACCCCCGCCGCGTCCGCCCGTCCCGTGCCCTCGCCCAGCCCGTCGTTCTGCCCGTCGTTCTGCCCGTCGTTGCCGCCGTCGCGGCGCTCACCCTCGCCGCCTGCTCGGCCACCGCCTCGGGCGAGCCCGACGCCGGGGGCGCGACGCCGGCGTCGGGCAGCTTTCCCGTCACGCTCGACAACTGCGGGTTCGAGACCGAGGTCGAGGCGCCGCCTGAGCGCGTCGTGACCATCAAGTCGTCCACCACGGAGATGCTGCTGGCGCTCGGCCTGGGCGACCGGATCGTCGGCTCGGCGTTCCTCGACGGGCCGGTGCCGGACTCGCTGGAGACCGTGCCCGCCGTCGAGAAGCCGTTCGCGACCGAGGCGCCGGGCTCCGAGGCGACGCTCGCGCTGGAGCCCGACCTGGTCTACGCGGGCTGGGAGTCCAACCTGACGGCGGAGACCGCGGGCGACCGCGAGACCCTCGCCCAGCTCGGCGTCGCCACGTACGTCTCGCCCGCCGCCTGCAAGGAGGAGGGGTACATGCCCGACCCGCTCACGTTCGACACGGTGTTCGCGGAGATCGAGGAGGTGGGCTCCCTCTTCGACGCCGAAGACGCCGCGGCCGCGCTGGTCGAGGAGCAGCGTGCGGCGCTCGACGCCATCGAGCCCGACGACCGCGGGCTGACCGCGCTGTGGTGGTCCTCGGGCGATGACACCCCGTACGTGGGTGCGGGGATCGGCGCGCCGCAGATGATCATGGAGGCCGCCGGGCTGACCAACGTCGCCGCCGACGTTCACGACACCTGGACCTCGCTCGGCTGGGAGAATGTGGTCGAGGCCGACCCGGACGTCCTGGTGCTGGTCGACGCCGCGTGGAACCCCGCGGACGCGAAGATCGAGACACTGGAGTCCAGCCCCGCCACCCGCGAGATGACGGCGGTCAAGGAGCAGCGCTACGTGGTGGTGCCGTTCCCGGCGACCGAGGCCGGCGTGCGCAACGTCGACGCCGTCGCCTCGGTGGTGGACCAGCTGGCGGACCTCGGCCTGTGAGGCTGCTCGCCCTGCCTACCGCGGCGCTGGTGCTGATCCTGAGCATCGGCGTCGCGGTGACGATCGGCCCGGCTGACCTGGCCCTGTCGGAGGTCGGCCGGTCGCTCGCCACCCACCTCGGGCTGGGCGGCCCGCTCGGCCTGGAGCCGCTCTCCGCGCTGCGCGACGGCATGGTGTGGCAGCTGCGGATGCCCCGCATCCTGACCGCAGCCGCCGTCGGCGCGGGCCTTGCTCTGTGCGGGGCGGTGATGCAGTCGCTCACCCGCAACCCGCTCGCGGACCCCTACCTGCTGGGGCTGTCGTCGGGCGCGTCGCTCGGCGCGGTCCTCGTGCTGCTGGCGGGCGTCCCGCTGCTGCTGCCGGTCGCGGCGTTCGTCGGCGCGGTGGGGGCGCTGGCCCTCGCGCTCGCACTGGCGGGTGCGCTCGGCACGATCACGCCCACCCGCACGGTGCTGGCGGGACTCGCGATCAGCCAGCTCTGCGCGGCGGCGGTGTCGTTCGTGATCTTCTGGTCGGCCAAGGGTGACGCGTTCCGCGAGGTGCTGTCGTGGCTCATGGGCTCGGTGGCCTCGGCGACGTGGACGTCGGTGGCGATCGCCGGCGGTGCCGTCCTGGTGCTGGGCACGCTGCTGGCGCTGACCGGCTCCGTGCTCGACGCGTTCACGTTCGGGGACACCGCGGCCGCTGCCCTGGGCGTACCCGTGAACCGGGCGCGCTGGATCCTGCTGATCGGCGTCGCCCTGCTGACCGGGGCGCTCGTGTCGCAGAGCGGGTCGATCGGGTTCGTCGGGCTGATCCTGCCGCATGCGGTGCGGCTGTTCACGGGCGCCCGGCACCGGCTGCTTCTGCCGCTGTCGGCGCTGACCGGGGCGTCGTTCCTGGTCTGGGCCGACACATTGGCCCGCACGGTGTTCGAGCCCCGCGAGCTCCCGGTCGGCATAGTGACGGCGGCGATCGGCGCCCCGGTCTTCGCGGTCCTGCTGTGGAAGGGGAACCACCGTTGAATGCTGGATATTCGCCCCCTCAGACGCCCTCGACAGGGCGAATAGCCGGCACTCGACGAAGCGGGCTGGCGGTTGGGCAGATCTCTTGGGAGATCGACGGCCGGGTGGTTCTTGACGATGTCGGCGTGCTCGCCCCGCCCGGCGGCGTCACCGGGTTGCTCGGGCCGAACGGGTCTGGCAAGTCCACGCTGCTGCGGGTCGTGGCCGGGGTACAGCCGGCGGGGCGTGCCGCCGCGCCGTCCGACGCCGCAAACACGAGGACGTTCGACGGCGCCGACCTGGCCGCGCTGCCCCGTCGCGAGCGCGCCCGCGTGCTCGCCCTCGTCGAGCAGGACGCCTCCACCGACCTGCCGTTGTCCGTACTGGATGCCGTGCTCCTCGGCCGCATACCGCACCGCTCCCTGCTGGCCGGCGACTCGGACGCCGACCACGCCGCCGCGCACGCCGCACTGGACGCCGCGGGCGCCAAGGATCTCGCGGACCGCGAGGTCGGCACGCTGTCCGGCGGCGAGCGTCAGCGCGTGCACATGGCGCGCGCCCTGGCGCAGGAGCCGCGCCTGCTCCTGCTCGACGAGCCGACCAACCACCTCGACATCGCGGCCCAGCTGCATGCCATGCGGGTGCTGCGCGACCTCGCGGCGGACGGCGTGACCGTCGTCGCCGCCCTGCACGACCTCAACCTCGCCGCCTCCACCTGCGACCACCTGGTCCTGCTGGACCGCGGCCGGGTCGTGGCGGCCGGGCCGGTGAGCGAGGTGCTCGTCCCGGAGGTGCTGGAGCCGGTCTACGGGGTGCGGGTCGACGTGCTGACCCACCCGCGCACGGGACGCCCGGTGCTCTCGTTCGACCGTGGCTGACACCCGAGACGACGTCCGGTGCGCTCTCCCCGGCTGACGGATGCGCTGACCTGAACCATGATGGGAGCCATGGCCGCTCCAGAGTTCGTCGTCCAGGCAGGCAAGGTAATCAACCCGTGGGTGCAGCGCGTCGCCGGGCGCGTCCCGCCGTTCGTGGTGCTGCACCACGCCGGGCGCAAGTCCGGCAAGGAGTACACCACTCCCCTGGTCGCGTTCGCGGCCCGGCCCGACCAGGAGATCCTCGCGGTGCTGCCGCTGCCGTGGGGCTCCGGGACCGACTGGGCCCGCAACACGATGAGCTCCGGCACGGCGCGGCTGACGCGCGGCGGCGACGAGTTCGTCGTGAAGGACGTGCGGCTCGTGCCCGCGTACGAGGCCGTCGAGTGGCTCGCCACCGTGCCGTCGATGGCGCTGTCGGCGGCGGGTATCGAGGAGTGCCTGGTCGGGACGCTGCACCGGGCCTGACCCCCGCAGGTTGGTCCGGTGTCACCGGACGCCCCGGCGCGGGAGTATGTTTCGCGTCGTGAACTTGCGCACAGCCACGTTGTCTGACGCCGCCGCGGTCGCCCGCGTGCACCACACGACCTGGGTCACGACCTACGGGGCGATCCTCCCGCCGGAGTTCTGGGCCACCGCCACGCTCGAGCGCCGCACCACGACATGGGAACGGTGGCTGGCCAACGGGGCGGCGCCCGTCGTCGCCGAGGTCAACGGCGAGGTGGTCGGCATCGCGATGGCGGGTGACGCCGTCGAGCAGGACGACGTGCTGCCCGTACGCGGCCGCCAGCTCTACCTCCTGTACGTCCTGGCGGCCCACCATGGCACCGGCGTCGGGCAAGCGCTGCTGGACGCCGTCGTGCCGCCCGGGACCGGTGCGCAGCTGTGGGTCGCGGAGGACAACCCGCGGGCCCGCCGCTTCTACGAGCGCAACGGGTTCGTCCTGGAGGGCGCCCGGGTGGTCGACACGAGCACCGCCGACCTCGCCGAGATCCGGATGGTCAGGTAGTCGGGTTACCGTTCCACTCATGTCTGACTTCCACATCCGCGCCTCGACCCCCGACGATGCCGTCGGCATCGCCGCGGTGCACTGGACCACCCGGCGCGCGGTCTTCGGCGAGCTCCTGCCGGCCGAGCACTGGGAGACCGAGACGCTCGGCACCCGCACGGAAGGCTGGATGCGCATCCTCGCCGCCGGCAACAAGGCGCTCGTCGCCGAGGTCGGCGACAAGATCGTCGGCTTCGCGATGAAGAACCCGTCCGGACCACACCTCGGCCACGCGCCCGCCCGGGCCATCGAGCTGCACGAGCTCTACGTCGACCCGAACTTCCACGGCACCAACGTGGGCCACGCCCTGCTGGAGAACGCCCTCCCGCCCGGCACGCCTGCGCAGCTCTGGACGTACGCGTCCAACCCGCGCGCCCGCAAGTTCTTCCAGCGCGCCGGCTTCCTGCCCGACGGCGTCACCGCGACCGACCCGGACACGAACGTGCTGGAGGTCCGCCTGGTCCGGTGACCGGTGCAAAGCGCTCGATCCGCCGGGCCGGGCGTGCCAGGATTCCGGCATGACCTCCGCATACAGCGTCGAGATCCTCGATGACCCGGCGGCCGTGCTCGCGGTCGCCGGCGACCTGCTGGCCGCCGATCCGGTGGCCTCGAGCGTCGTCGCGTCGGTGACGCACCACGCCGTGCGCTCGTTTGCCGCCGGCGGGCCGCGTCCCGCGCACCCGATGTGGTGGGCAGTGGTGCGGGACGACGGCGCCGTCGTCGGCGTGTCGATGCGCACGATGCCGCACCCGCCGCACACGGTCTGGGTCCCGGCCGTGCCCGAGGAAGCAGCGCGACTGCTGGCCCGCACCGCCCTCGACCACGTCGCCCAAGCCGGCGAACCGCCCCTGACCTCGGCGAACGGTTCCATCCCCGCCGTCGAGGCCTTCATCGAGGAGACGCTGCGCGCGACGGGCGGGACCGTCGGCGAGGGCCGCCCGGACCGCCTGTGGGAGGCGACGCGGATCGCCCGGCCGGACCCGGCGCCGTCGGGCCGCGCGCGCCCGGCCACGCTCGACGACCTGGACCTGGTCACCGAGTGGTTCGCCGTGTTCCACACGGAGGCCGACGCCCAGGCCGGGCGTCCGCCCGAGGAGGGCGAGCCGCTCCGGATCGACGGCGCACGGCGCTGGATCGACGAGGGCAGCGTCTGGCTGTGGGACGTCGACGGCGACGTGGTGCACCTGACGGGCATGCGTCCGCCGTCGTTCGGCGTGGTCCGGATCGGCCCGGTCTACACGCCCCCCGAGCACCGCGGGCACGGCTACGCGAGCGCACTCGTCGCGGAGGTGGCCCAGCGCGTGCTCGACGCCGGCCACCGGGTCTGCCTCTACACCGACCGGGACAACCCGGTGTCGAACCGGGTGTACGCGGGGATCGGGTTCGAGCCGGTGCTGGACCAGGTCAATCTCGTGGTGGACCCGACGGCTGCTCCTGCAACGAAGGTGAGCTGATGGGACGCCGGGCGATCATCTTCCACGGGACGGGCGCCCAGCCCGAGTGGATCTGGTACCCGTGGCTCGCGGACCGCCTGCGCACGCGCGGGTACGACGTCGAGACGCCGCACCACCCCGGGACCAACGTGGAGCCGATAGCGGCGTTCCTGCCCACGGTGCTCGCCGCGCACACGTTCGACGAGGACACGGTGCTGGTGGGGCACTCGGGCGGGGCGGCTCTGCTGCTGGCGCTCCTGGAGCATCTCGACGTCACCGTGGCACAGGCCGTGCTTGTGGCGGGTTACTTGACGCTGCCGAACGACGGGGCGGAGCCGGTACTGCAGGACGCGTACGACTGGGAGGCGATCCGGTCGCACGCCCGGGAGCTGGTGTTCCTGAACTCGGTGACCGACGAGTTCGGGTGCGACGCGGAGCAGGGGCGGGCGATGTTCGACCGGCTGGGCGGGACGCTGGTGGTGCGGGACGACGGTCACTTCACCGGGGACACGTTGGAGATCGTGGACCGGTTGATTTCGTGAGCGTGCGATTGAGAGACCGCTTCGCGTTGGCGAAAGCGTCTGGCAAGATGGCATGACCCGTCGCGCGGCCGCCCGCCCGGACCGCCCGGCGTTCCGATGACGCCGGTGGGCACCGCGGACACGGTGGCCTCCGGCGCGATCGGGCACTATGGAGTCATGGCTTCCCAGCTCTGGATCACCGGCGACCCCGACACCGACCGTCTGCTGAGCGACGACCCGTTCGCACTGCTCGTCGGAATGCTCCTCGACCAGCAGTTCCCGATGGAACACGCCTTCGCCGGCCCGGCCAAGATCCGCGACCGCATGGGCTCGTTCGACGTGCACGCCATCGCCGAGGCCGACCCGGACGAGTTCGTGACGATGGCGACCACTCCCCCGGCGATCCACCGCTACGGCCGGTCCATGGCCGGACGCGTGCTGGAGCTCGCACGGACGATCGTCGAGGAGTACGACGGCGACGCCGCGAAGATCTGGACCGCGCCCGGCAACGGAGGCGGCGCCCCGACCGGCCGCGAAGTGCTCAAGCGACTCAACGCCCTACCCGGCTACGGGGAGCGCAAGGCCAAGATCTTCCTCGCCCTGCTCGGCAAGCAGCGCGACATCCGACCGGAGGGCTGGCGCGAGGCGGCGGGCGAGTTCGGCGAGGAGGGTTCGCACCGCTCGATCGCGGACGTCACCAGCGCCGAGGCGCTGCAGGAGGTCCGCGCGTTCAAGAAGGCGCAGAAGGCCGCCGCCAAGTCAGCGGGCTGAACGCGACCGGCACCGGGCTCGCCACTGCGCCGTCTCCGAAGCCTCACGACTCGCGAACGGCTCCGCCGGTCCGGCCCGCGAGATGCTCGATGCCCTCAAACCCGATCGGCGCGGCGCGGCGGGTTGCGCCGTGGCGTGATGATCACGTCCGGCACCGGCGGCGCAGGAAGGCGGCGCCCGTGGTACCCCTCGACACTTCCGAAGCGCTCGGAGGCGGCCTCCCAGTCCTGCCGGGCTCGCAGGATCTCCTCGTGGTCGCGGACGACGAAGTTCCACCACATGACGATCTCCTCCTCGAACGGCGGGCCGCCGAGAAGGATGGTGCGCGCCGGGCCGTCGGAGCGGTTCGTCACCGTCAGGGCCTCGACGCCCGGCGCTACGTAGCCCAGCTCCCCCGGTTGGACCGCGGTGCCGTCCAGGCGCACGTCACCGGCGTCAACGAGCAGCCCATGCTCGAACCCGGGGTCGACGGACAGCGTGACCGCGGCGTGCGGCTCGAGGTCGAGCTGTGCGCCCAGCAGGCGCGTGAACGTCCGCACCGGAGATGTCTCGCCTTCCAGCGAGCCGAGGAAGACCCGCAGCTCGGCCCCGTACATCCGCACGGGCTCCGGCACGTGGTGCTGGAAATCGCGCCCGGCTTCCCGGTCCGCGTCGGGCAGGGCCACCCACAGCTGGACGCCGTGGAGGACGGTGGAGTCCGGAGTGGAGACCTCGGAGTGGGCGATGCCGTGGCCGCCGGTCATGAGGTTGAGCTCTCCGGGGCGGATGAGCGAGTGGGTGCCGAGGCTGTCGCGGTGCTCGATCGTGCCGCTGAAGAGCCAGCTCACCGTCTGCAGGCCCGTGTGCGGATGCGGCGGTAGGTCCATGCCGGCCGCCGGGATCTCGACCGGTCCGTAGTGGTCGGCGAAGCACCAGGCGCCGATCAGCGTCCGAGCCCGCTGCGAGATCGTGCGCCGCACCTGCAAGGCCCGCGGTCCGCCCAGAGGCACGTCGCGTGCCGAGAGCACCTCGACCCCGGTGGTGGTGCTCTCGACCTGCACCCTGGACCGCACGGCTTCAGAAGCCACTTCTGGATTGCTCACCTGGACCACTCCCCGATCGTGTCGCCCACGGCTGCCTGGGTCAGCAGCCGGAGCTCGGTGGCCGGGACGTTGGCGCCGAAGGCCGCGGTGCCCGGCTCGAGTCGGGCACCCTCGGCGAGAGGTCCGATGGGCACGGGGTCGAAGCCCAGGTCGTCGACGAGCGCCGCGACCTCGGCGACATCCGCCTCGCTGTCACCGGCGACCGCGATCGCCTTGCGGCCCGGCGCGCCGGCGGGCCGGGCCTCGTCCTCCAGGTCGTGGTACCCCATGTGGTTGAAGGCCTTGACGACGCGTGCGCCGTCCAGGAACCCCTGCACGAGCGTGCTGGACGAGTCGCCGGGCTCGAGGATCCGCTCGCGTGGCCCGTCGACCTCCCACCAGTGGTTCATGGTGTCGACGACGAGCTTGCCGCGCAGCTCGTCGATCGGAAGCGCGCGGTACTTGCCGAGCGGGAGGGCGAGGATCACGACGTCGGCTTCCCGTGCGGCCTCGTCGGCCCGGACAGCGGTGGCGCCGGGCGTCAGGACGTCGATGGTGAGCGCGATCCTCGCCGGGTCACCCGACCCCGCGACGAGCACCCGGTACCCGGCGGCGAGGGTGAGGCGCGCCAGGACCGTGCCCACCTTCCCGGCCCCGAGGATGCCGACCGTTCGCCGAGCCGTGCCAACGTTCGGGCGCGCGGTCATCGGGCTACTTCCAGCGTGCTGGGCTTGTCCGCGAGCAGCTCGCGCGCCATCGGGATGACCTCGGTGCCGTACAGCTCGACGGCGCGCAGGCGGTCGCTCGCGGAGACGGCGCCGGCCGCGGAGTAGATCAGGTCGAAGCGTCCGACGTCGAGCGTGCGAACGGTGCGCGCGATCTTGCGGGCGACGGTCTCGGGCGAGCCGACGTAGAGAGATCCGTGCTCGACGTCGGCCTCGAATTCCTCGCGCCGCACGGGCGGCCAGCCGCGCAGGGCACCGATACGGTCGCGCACCTCCTTGTAGCCGGGCCAGAAAAGCCGCTTGGCCTCGTCGTCGGACCGGGCGACAAAGCCCGGGGAGTGCACGCCTACCGGGTAGGCGGTGGTCTCCAGCTGTTCGGTGGCGCGTCGGTAGAGGTCGATGTACGGGGCGAACCGGTCGGGCGCCCCGCCGATGATCGCGAGCATGAGCCGGAATCCGTACTGCGCGGTGCGGATGACGGACTGCGGCGACCCGCCCACGCCGACCCAGGTGGTCAGCCGGCCGGACTCAGTCTTGGGGAACACTTCGGCGTCCTTGAGGGCTGCGCGGGTGGTGCCCTCCCAGGTGACGGGCTTCTCGTCGAGGAGCTTGTGGAACAGGTCGATCTTCTCCTCGAAGAGGATCTCGTAGTCGGCCAGGTCGTAGCCGAACAGCGGGAACGACTCGGTGAACGACCCGCGGCCGAGGATCACCTCAGCGCGCCCGTTGGAGAGTGCGTCGACCGTGGCAAAACGCTGGAAGACGCGCACCGGGTCGTCGGATGACAGGACGGTCACGCCCGAGGCCAGACGGATGCGCTCGGTCCTGGTCGCGATCCCCGCAAGGACCGTCTCGGGGGTGGAGATCGAGAACTCGGGGCGGTGGTGCTCACCCAGGGCGACGACATCCACGCCGACCTGGTCGGCGAGCACCGCCTCGTCCACGACGGCGCGGATCGACCGACCATGGGAGACGACCTTCCCCTGGTCGTCGCGAGGCAGATCGCCGAAGCTGTCGATGCCGAACTGGACGGCAGTAAGGTCGGTCATGGGTTTCTCCTTGTGAGATCCGGGTCGCACCGTCATTGGGATTGACGTGTCAATCCTGTAACGTTCGGAGTTGACGTGTCAATTCCCGGGAGGTGCCATGGCTCAGGAGAAGCGCCGCGCGATGCCTACGCGTGAGGAGCTGCGCATCTGGCGCAACTACATCGAGACCGCTGACGCATTGCGCACCCTCCTGGAGGGGCGCATGCAGACCGAGTCGTCCTTGTCCTCCGCCGACTATCGAGTGCTGCTCGAACTCAGCGAGGCGGACAAGAGGACCTTGCGTTCCTCCGAGCTGGCCGAGCTCATCGGCTGGCAACGCAGCCGCCTGTCACACCACCTGGGACGGATGGAGAAGCGCGGGCTCGTACACCGGTCCCCGTGCCCCGACGACGTCCACGGCATCAACGTGCAGCTGACCGACCTCGGCGCGGAATCGTTCCGGCACGGCTCCGTGCCGCACCTGCGTGACGTGCACGAGCTCTTCGTCGCCGCGCTCTCCCCGGAACAGCTGGCAGGGGTCGACGACTTCACCGCGACGTTACGGCGACACCTCGAACTCGAGCCGTAGCACGCGACATCCATGACATGTGTCACGCCCGTAGCCTGGGCGGATGAGCAGCCAGTCCGAGCACGCCGCCGCATCCGCGGCGGCGGAAGCCCGCACCGCGCTGCGGCTCACCCGGAGCATCACCGCGACGTGGTGGTACGTGGCTTCGGCGATCCTGCTCTTCGAGCTGATCGTGGTCTTCCTGTCGGTCAGCACACTCGTCGAACGCGGCTCCAGCAGCCTCGTGCCGGGCGCTCTGGGCGTCGGTGGGCTGCTGTGGCTGGGCGCGACGTGGCTTCCGCTGGCCGACTACCGGCACCGGACCGATACGACGCCGCTGGTGATCTGGCGGCGCCATCTCGCGCCACTGCTGATCGCGGCGGCCTATGGGCTCGCCGCCGGCATCGTCGCCGGCATCTGGGTGATCGGCGTGCTGCCCATGATCCAGGTGCTCCTGCTGCTGAGCTGGCCGCCGGGAGTACGCCTCCGCCTGGTGCTGGCCGGGACCGCCCTGCTCGTCGCACTGGCGGTGATCGACGTCCGCCTCGCTCTCGTGGAGAGCAGCACGGTCTGGTTCCAGCTGATCTTCTACTCCACCGTTCTGCCGGTCGTCACCGTTTCCTCGCTCTGGTGGTGGGACGTACTCGTCACCCTCGACCGAGCACGCACCTCGGAGGCGAAGCTCGCCGCGACCCAAGAACGGCTACGGCTCGCCACGGACGTCCATGACCTGCAGGGCCACCACCTCCAGGTCATCGCCCTGCAGCTCGAGCTCGCCGAACGGCTCATGCCTCAGGACCCGGCAGCCGGCATGGATCAGCTGCGCGCCGCCCGCGCCAGCGTCGACGACGCACGCCAGGGCACGCGCGACCTGGCCACCCGCTTCCGGTCCGTCCCGCTGGGCGATGAGCTCGCCAACGCGATCGACCTGCTGCGCGCCGCGGGCACCAAGGCTGAGGTCACGGTGGATCCGGACGTGTCGCTGGCCCCGGCGTCCGCGCTCGGCCCGGTCATCAGGGAGACGACCACGAACGTGCTGCGCCACGGCGCCGGCCGGTGGGCCCGCCTGTCCCTCACCCGCTCGGACGGGTCGTGGCGCTACGAGATCTCGAACGATGTCGCCAACGACGCAGCCGACGTCGTACCCGACGGCACGGGCGGCGGAGCAGGCCTGGAAGGACTCGCCCGGCGTGCGGGAGAGGCCGGCGGGGAGCTCGAGGTGCGGCGCGCGGCCGAGACGTTCACCGTGGTCGTCACGGTCCCCGCAACAGGAGAAGATGCCGGATGATCCGTGTGCTGCTCGCCGACGACGAGGGGATGATCCGGTCCGCGCTGGCCGCGCTGCTGCGCCTGGAACCCGATATCGAGGTCGTGGCCGAGTGCGCCGACGGCGCCGAAGCGGTCGCCGAGGCCCAGCGGCTGACGCCTGACGTCTGCCTGCTGGACCTCGAGATGCCGCACCTGGACGGCGTCCAGGTCGCCGAGAAGCTGAACCGCAGCCTGGCGACCCGGTGCGTGATCGTCACCCGCCACGCCCGACCCGGCGTCCTGCGGCGGGCGCTGGCCTCGGGGGCCGCCGGATTCCTGCCCAAGTCCCGCGGGGCAGACGAGGTCGCCGCCGTCATCCGCCGCGTCGCGGCCGGCGGGCGGTACGTCGACCCCGAGGTCGCGGCCGACGCGCTGAGCGACGAACGCTCACCGCTGACGGACCGCGAGCTCGACGTCCTGCGTGCCGGCCGGAGCGGCGAGACCACCAGGCAGATCGCCCGCACCCTGTCCCTCGCCCCCGGCACCGTGCGCAACCACATCTCCACCGTCCTGGGCAAGCTCGCTGTCGACACCCGGCAGCAGGCCGTACTCCTCGCCGAAGTGCGCGGCTGGATCTGAGCGGCGCGGGCGAGCAACCGGCGCCAGGCGGATCAGGGGTTGGCGTACATCTGCACGAGCACGCGGTCGAACCGCAGCGCCGCGAGGTCCTGCCGAGGGATCGTCCAATAGACCGTAGCCATCGGGAAACCCTCCCACTGTGCCAGGAGCACCCAGTCGGCGGGCTCGACCGCCCAGTCCAGCTCAGCCGCGGAGCCGAGGACGGGGTCTCCCCAGCCCTCGTGGTCTCTCGCCGTGCCGCCGATCTGCCACGGCACGAACGTGGGCCACGTGTCGTTGATCGCGCCGGCCCATGCGTCGTTGCGCTCGAGGCCACCGGGCCGGCCCAGGGCGAGACCGACGTACGGGTGGTGGGCGTCCAGCGACACGGCACGCTCCAGGCGCAGCTCCGGCTGGCCCCGCAGCTCTGCATCGAGGTCCTCGGGGCTGTCGTACGCGTACGGCTCGTAGTCGAGCTCCACCTTCCGCTCCTCGACGGCGACGCCGGCCGGGACGTAGACCACTCCGCCGTCGAGCACCCGCTCGAGCTCGGGTGTGGCGAGCAGCAGCAGGTGACCGTCGGACGGCAACGGCAGGCTCGACACGCCCTGCGGAAAGGCCGCGAGGTCGAGGGTCAGGATCAGGTGGTCCTCCGGGTCCGGCGCGTCGGGCGGAAGCAGCACCGGACCGCCCAGGCGGCCGACCACCGGACCGTCGCCGTCCGGCGACAGCACCACGCACGGCCGCGCCGTCGAGAGCCACTGGTCAACGGTCCCGGACGGGATGTCACGCGCCGCGGCAGCCGCGCGAAACCGGTCCAGCGTGGCGTGCAGCTCGGCCGTCAGCGGCTCCTCCGACGGCGCCACCACGGCCCGGGCCGCCTGGCGCACGGCCACCGACCCGCTGTTCGCGAGCGCCACCACCAGCCCGCTGTGCGGCTCGGGATGGCGCGCGAGGCACGCGACGGCGGCAAGCTGACCGGCCGCGTCGAGCCGCTTGACGACCCGCGGGACGACGTCGGCGTGCTGGGCCAGGTAGGCGTCGCCGGCCGCGTTCTCGATCATCCGGCTGAGCGGCTCCTGCGGCCCCGGTTCGCGGTGCAGCAGCGCCATGAGGGTGGTGACCGTCGCGGCGCGGTGGGGCACCCCGCCCGCGTGTGCGATCTGCTCCAGGAACTGCGGCGTACAGCGCGCGACGGCGGCCTCGTGATCCGCGCGGACAAGGGCCGGCCGGTCGGCGAGCCCGGCCGGGAACAGCACGGCCGCCATGTCGTCGACCAGAAGCATGAGCCATGCTGGCACGTCCGCCGAGGTGCGGCCGAAAGCACCCCCGTCCCTGAGCACACCGCCGAGCCTGGCGAGCGCCTCGGGCGACGCCGTCCGATAGACCGTGCGCCGCGCGTCGGGAGCGACGTCGCCCGGCCATCCCGCGAACGCGTCCGACGCGAACGCCGTGGGCGGCTCCGTCCCGTCCAGCACGAACCCGACCACCTGTTCGTGGACGCCGGTGCTGATCGAGCTCACGTGCGCGAGAACTTCCCGTACGGCTCGCGCCGTCTCTTCCGTGTGCATCTCGCCTCAGGGGTTCCTCTCGGTCTCCTTCGCGGCGGCAAATTACCGGTCTGACCTGGCATAACGGACCTCCGCGACCGGCAGGACAGTAGCAGTGGGCCCAACGCCGGGACCAACGGCGCCTGGCTACGACAGGAGGACGGCATCGGCCGGACGGCGGAGCTGTTCACGGAGTACCTGCGCACGTCCCGGGCCCGGGTGGTGCGGTGAGCGGTACGCGTGTTCGCTAGCACCATGGACTCGCGCACACAGAGCGGTCGCGTCGGGCATCGGCCCTGGTCGAGCTCGCCGAGCTTCAGAACGAACTTGGCCTGACTGAGTGAGGCCCTACATCGCCTACCTCTTGCCGACCTTCTCGACCTTCACACTGGTGTCAGCAAGCAACAGGTCCAGATCACCGTCATCGCTGGTGAGCACAACCACCGGTCCGTGAAGCGTTAGTGCCGTGGCGGCGACCACGGCGTCAACGGTCATGTCACGAGCCTTGCGGCGCGAGGATGCTGCACCCGCACGCAGTCGACCGGCGCTGTAGCCGATCTCCGCCGTGACTTCCTCCACTCGCAAAGCCTTGGCTGCACGCCGCACGCGAGCATCACGCGCGGTGCCGTCGGTGTCCTCTGCGAGAGTTACCGCTGAAGCGTGAAGGGTCGAGTCCGTGCGACGGGCCACCGTTGCCCAGGCTTGCATCTGCCGCCCGTCGTCGGCCAGCGCGGAGAGGGCCTCGGAGTCCAGCAGAATCGAGTGCGGGCCGACGATCACCGCGCGAGCCTGGCCATGATCGCCGCAACCTCGTCCTCGTCGACGGCACCGTGCTCGGCTTCCATGCTCTGCAGCACGTCGTCGAGGGCGTCCCGCTCAAGCTGTCGCGCAACCGCCCCAGCAACGTAAGCGGAAAAGCCACGCGACCCCGCGCGGGCACGAACGCCCTCCGATGTGGTCACGGGCATGGAGACGGAGTGCTTCTCAATACCGGCTGCAGCAGACATGCTGCGATCCTACTTGAAGTAGGAATGCCACGCTACAGAATCTCGACAGCTGTCACCGCCGTCGGTAGGCCGTGGCCAGTACCGACACCGTGACCTGGTCGGGCAGCCCCCCGTCGTCGGACAGCTCCGCCTCCGTGACGTGGCGCGCGCTCGGCGTCATCAGTACCAGGTCGACGGCCTCCTGCCGCGTGAGCGGCGTCGTGTACTCGATCTCCTGCGTGCGCGCCATCTCGAAGTGCGGGTCCAGCGCCTGGTGCAGGCGCCGCTCCTTGTCCGGGTCCACGGTCACCATCTGCGGGACCTCGCGGCGCAGCTCGGCCAGGTGCCCGCCGAAGGGCCGCACCACGACCAGCACCCCGCCCGGGCGCAGCACGCGGTGGAACTCGGCGGGGTTGCGCGGCGCGAACACGTCCAGCATCACGTCGACCCGCTCCGACTCGATCGGGAACGGCCGGAAGACGTCCCAGGTCGCCGCGGCCGCCCGCGCATGCGCCTTCGCCGCCACGCGGAGCGCGTGCGCCGAGGTGTCCAGGCCCAGACCGATTGCGCCTGACAATGCGTCGAGCACTCCGGCGAGGTAGTAGCCGGTGCCGCAGCCGACGTCGACCACTGTGGCCGGCCCTTCGAGCCCGCCGGGGAGGTCGGCCTCGGCTGCGAGTTCAGCGACCGCGGACCGGATGGGTGCGTACCGCCCCGCGGCCAGGAAGTCACGCCGGGCCCGTGCCATCGGCCCGTCGTCGCCGCTGGTCGCCCGTGCTCCGGTCAGCAGACCGACGTACCCGTGCCGGGCGACGTCGAAGCTGTGGCGGCGCGGGCAGCGCAGCATCCCGTCCGCGGGCGAGAGCGCCGCACCGCAGGACGGGCAGCGCAGCAGCGGCAGGATCGGGTCGAGGGCGGGCGGAAGGGAAACGGGCACGAGCACACTCCTGGCAGCGGGGTTGGGACGGACCGGGTCAGACCCGGTCCTCCGGTACGGGGTTCGCCGCCCGGCCCTCGGTCGACAGGAGCAGGACGACGGCGTCGGGCCGCAGGCCGATCGCTTCCCGCCAGCCGGCCTGCCCGAGCACCAGGCGGGCCGCCGCCAGCGTCGCCGCACCGCACGGCCCGGAGTCGACGCCGGAGCGCTCCAGGTCCTCGACGGCGGCGGCGGCCTGGTCGTCGGAGACGGTGACGGCGCCGTCCAGCCCGTCGCGTAGCACCGGCCAGGCGAGCGCCGAGACGGTGCCGCAGTTGAGGCCGGTCATGATCGTGTCGCCCGTCGGCGCGGTCACGGGCTTTCCCGCGCGCAGGGATGCCACCAGCGCGGCGGCGCGGTCGGGCTCGACGGCGAGCAGCGTGACGCCGTCGGCCCCCGCACCGCGGTAGTGGCTCACCACGGCCTGCGCGAACGAGCCGACGCCGACCGGTACGACCACCAGGTCGGGCGCCGCAAGCCCCAGGGCGGCCAGCTGGTCGTCGGTCTCGAGGCACAGCGTCGAGTAGCCGTCGACTATCCACTGCGGGACGTCCGCGTAGCCGGCCCAGGACGTGTCCTGCACCAGCACCGCCTCCGGGTCTGCTGCGGCAGCGGCCGCGGCACGCGCCACGACGTCGTCGTAGACGCCGTCGACCTCGACCACCTGCGCGCCCTCCGCGCCGATCGCCTTCTTCGCGGCCTCCGTGATGCCCGGCGGGTAGTAGATCGTCGCCGCCGCGCCGATCAGGGCGGCGACGTGGGCGACGGCCCGACCGTGGTTCCCGTCGGTGGCGGCGTACAGCCGGACGGCGCGGCCCCGCACGGCGTCGCGCACCGCGTCCAGCGTGACCTCTGACAGGCCGAACCGCTCACCCAGCGCCCGCGCCGTCGCGTAGGACGCACCGAGGATCTTGAACGCCGGCAGCCCGAGCCGGCTCGACTCCTCCTTCACCAGCACCCGCCCGACGCCGAGCTCCGTCGCGAGCCGGGGAACGTCCCGCAGCGGCGTCGGCTGGTATCCGGGCAGGGTGCGGTGAAAGTCGATGGCGGGCATATGGTCGATTGTCCCCGATGAGCTCGACCCGCGGCGTCCGGGAGGGCCGCCCGGCCGCGGCCGCTACGCCATCTGGACGAGCTCAGGCAGCGTCAGGGCCGAGTGGGCTGCGCGTGGCGTCGGCTCCGGCATGGCCACGAGCTCGCGCAGCATGGTGTTGCGCTGCTCCAGCGCCTCGGCCGTGGCGGGGAAGAGCCTGGCCCCGCCGTCGTCCACCAGCGCCTGGTTCAGGGTGACGAACTCCCGGGTGTCGCGCTCGTAGGCGGCGAACGCCTCGGCGTGGTCCGGGTGTGTGGCCAGGGAGTGGGCGAGCATGTAGGAGCCCGTCAGCGCGAGGCTGGAGCCCTGTCCGGTCAGGAACGACGGCGCGTACGCGGCGTCGCCGGCGAGCGCGACCCGGCCGTTGGACCAGCTGGGCAGGCGGATCTGGCTGACGACGTCGAAGAACAGGTCGCCCGCGTCACGCATCGCGCCCACGAGGCCAGGGACCTCCCAGCCGGCTCCGGCGAAGGTCGACGCGACGAGATCCCAGCGAGCCACCGGGTCCCGCAGCGCGGCGAGCGGCCGTTCCGGCTGGCGGAAGGTCAGGAATGCGGTCAGCTCGTGGTCGTCCCCGGTGGCATAGAGAGCCGCCGATCTGCCCGGGACGCTCCAGAGCCGCACCTCACGGGAGAGCCCGAAGGTGTTGGGCACCGTGAAGACGGCGACGCAGTAGCCCAGGTAGCGGTCGAACTGCGCCTCGGGTCCGAGCACGAGCTCCCGGGTGCGGGAGTGGATGCCGTCGGCGCCGAGCACCAGGTCGAACGTACGCTGCCTGCCGCTGCGGAACGTGACGTCGACCCCGTGCCCGGACTGGTCGAGGGTGTCGATGGCGTCGTCGAACAGGAACTCCACGTCGTCCCGGACCGCCGCGTGGAGGATCGCCGTCAGGTCTCCGCGGCGCACCTCGAGGTCCCGCTCGGCGCCCCCGGCGACGGCGCCCCCGTCGAGCGCGACGATCTCGCCGCCGTCGGCGTCGAGAAAGGTGAAGCGAGGAGATCCGATGTGCGCGTCCTGCAGCTGCGGCAGGATCCCCATCCGCCGCACTACTTCGATCGCTGTGCCGCGCACGTCGATCGGGTACCCCCCGCCACGCGGTGCGCTCGCCTTCTCCACCACCGTGACCGCGAACCCGTACCGGTGCAGCCAGTACGCCAGGGTCGGTCCGGCGATGCTGGCCCCGGAGATCAGTACGGTGCGCTGCGGTCGGATGCTTGTGCCTGTCGAATGAACTGTGGGTGTCGTGCTCTCCATGACTCGAACGTAGGTGCCGAGCACTGCGGCCCGGAATGGTGCGTACCGCCCAGGACCAGTAGGGATGTCCCCCTGGTGCCGCCGGGACGGTGCCCCGTCCGGATCAGACGAGCCCGACCGCCGCGAGCGCCGTCGCAATGACGCCGGCGAGCGTGCGCACGTGGTTCCAGCCGGTCCAGGGACGCCAGTAGGCGCGCCATCCGGCGGCTTTGTCGTGGGAGGCGAGGAGACGATTGTTGAGGGGCACGTTCAGGGCCATCGTCACGCCGAAGGTGCCGACAAGGTAGACGGCGGCCGCGGCGAGGATCCAGGCACCGCCGTCGTGCCCGCCGACGAGGCCCCAGATGCCGGTCACGGCGGGTACGAGCAGGGCACCGAAGAAGACGCTCATGAACGCGGGCAGCGGTGCGGTCTCGTTGATGCCGTTCATGGCCGCTCCGGCGGCCTCGTCGGACGCGCGGGCGAGGCCGCTCATGATGAACGACGAGAAGCCGTAGAACACGCCCGCCGAGAGCCCGAGCAGCACCACCGATGCCACGGCGAAGATCGTCCAGACCATCTGAAGCCTCCAGGTCAGCGCATCAGTGCGGTGAACTGCAGCCACTCTTGCACGAACTCGTCGGCATGCAAGGCCCCTCGGATAACAGATCGGGCACACCGGGCACTTTCGGCCCCCGGAGTGTCGGTGTGCCGTGGAACACTTCGAGTCATGCTCGAACTTGCCACCGGAACCGGACTCGCCTTGTCGGCGGGCCTCAACGCATGGATCCCGCTCATCTTCCTCGGCGTGCTCTCGCGCTTCACGGATCTCGTGCAGCTGCCGAGCACGTGGGCATGGCTGGAGAACGGATGGGTCCTGGCGATCCTGACCGTGCTCCTGGTGCTCGAGTTCGCGGCGGACAAGATCCCGGTGCTGGACTCCATCAATGACGTGGTGCAGACCATCATCCGCCCCACCGCGGGCGGCATCGCGTTCGGCGCCGGCTCGATGTCCGAGACGACCACGGTCACGGACCCGAGCACGTTCGTGCAGTCCGGCCAGTGGATCCCCATCGTCTCCGGGATCGTCCTGGCCCTCGGCACGCATGCGGCGAAGGCAGGTGGCCGCGTCGTCGCCAATACGGTCTCGGGCGGTACCGCCGCACCCGTGGTGAGCGCCGCGGAGGACGTCACCAGCGTCGGCCTCGGGTTCCTCTCCGTGCTGGCCCCCCTCGCGATCATCCCGGTCATGATCCTGTTCGTGATCGGTGTGATCCTGCTGATCCGAAGCCTGGCCAAGCATCGCCGCGCCCGCGCGGCGGGACCGGGCGACCCTGATGCCTACTACGTCTGACGTGCGGACGATCCAGCGCGCCCGGCTCACCTCGGTGGGCCTGGGCGCACTGGGAGCCGCCGACGGCGGCGCCGTGTCCGGCGTCGTCGCCGGGCTGGGCGCCGTCCAGTCGCAGGAGCTGCACTCGTCCGCGTGGGGCGTGGCGCAGCGTCTGGCCACCCCGGCCATGCTCGCCGAGGTGCAGGCCGCGTTGGCCGACGGCTCGATCCTGCGCACCCACATCCTGCGCCCTACCTGGCACTACGTGGTGCCCGCCGACCTGGCGCCACTCATGACCGCCACGGCGCCCCGAGTCCGCCGGGCGATGCTCTCGGCGGAGCGGTCGTACGGGTTCGACTACTCCCTGCTCCCCCGCCGGCACGCCGTGCTCGTCGACGCTCTGGCCGGCGGCCCGCTCACGCGCAAGGAGATCGGCGCTGTGCTCGCCGAGGACGAGGGCGCACCGCTGGACGCCTGGCACCTGGGCCAGGTCATGATGCACGCGGAGCTCGACCTGCTCGTCGCGAGCGGTCCGATGCAGGGCAAGCAGGCCACCTACCGGCTGCTTCCGGAGCTGAAGGCCTGGGACGAGGACGAGGCCCGCATCCACCTGGCCCGCGCGTACGTCCGCGGCCACGGCCCGTGCCGCGCAGAGGACGTCGCCTGGTGGGGCACGCTCACCAAGACGGCGGCTCGTGCCGCGGTGGCCGACGCCGGGCTCACCCGGCACGAGCTCGCCGGCCTGACCCTCTGGACCGACGGCGACCTGCCCGAACCCGCGCCGGCGGGCACCGTCCGGCTGCTGTCGGTCTACGACGAGCTCTTCTGCCACGACTTCAAGGGTTGGCCTCCCCTGACGCGTGAGGCGATGCCCAGCCGCTGGCTGTACACGGGCCTGGTGATGCTGGACGGGATGATCGCCGGCGGCTGGTCCCGCGTCCTCAAGTCGCAGAGCGTAGAGATCACCGTCGAGCTCACCGAGGAGCCGACCGCCAAGGTGTGGGCCGCCATCGAGGAGGAGGCCGAGCGCTACGGTCAGTTCTGCGGGCTCGCGCCGACCCTGACCCGCGGCGCGGTGGGCAAGGGCACGATCGGCTGACGGTCAGGATCGCCCGACCACTGGGATTCACCCCCGCGACTCCCCCGCTTCACCCGGGCGTGACTGGATGGGGTCCGTCCTTCCCCCAGCACCCCGCTCTTTGGAGGCCGATCCATGTCCTCGTCCCTGCACCTGCCACGCCGGCAGTTCCTCGCCCTGGGCGGCGTCGCCCTCGGCACGACCGCGCTCGTCGCCGCCGACCCCGCCGCTTCCGCGCTCGCGTCGGGCCGCGTGCCCGACGGCGTCTTCACGCTCGGCGTCGCCTCGGGTGACCCGCGGCCGGACGGCGTGGTCCTGTGGACCCGGCTCGCACCCGACCCGGTGGCGGCCGACGGCCTGGGCGGCATGCCGGCCCGCGCGTTCGACGTCGTCTGGGAGGTGGCCACGGACGAGCGGTTCCGCCGGATCGTGCGCCGTGGCGTCTCCCGTGCCACGCCCGAGTGGGCGCACTCCGTGCACGTGGAGCTGCACGGTCTGAGGCCGGACCGCGTGTACTGGTACCGGTTCCGCGCGGGCGACCAGGTGAGCGCCGTCGGGCGGACGCGGACGGCGCCGTCGCGTGCTGCCCGCCTCGAGTCGCTGACCTTTGCCTTCGCGAGCTGCCAGGCCTGGACCGACGGTCACTTCACCGCCTTCCGGCACATGGCCGCCGAGGATCTGGACCTCGTGGTCCACCTGGGCGACTACATCTACGAGGGCGGCGGCGCGGGCACCATCGGGCGGCCGCACCTGCCCGCCACCGAGACGTTCTCACTGGCGGACTACCGGATCCGGTACGGCCAGTACAAGCTCGACCCGCACCTGCAGGCCGCGCACGCGACGGCGCCGTGGGTGGTCGCGCCCGACGACCACGAGGTCGAGAACAACTGGGCCGGCGACCACTCGCAGCCGGACACCGAGCCCGACCAGGACCCCGCCGTCTTCCGCCTGCGCCGTGCCGCCGCCTACCAGGCGTACTACGAGAACCTGCCGCTGCGCCGGTCCTCCATGCCGCACGACGCGGAGATGCAGGTCTACCGGCGCCTCACGTTCGGCGACATGCTGCAGCTCAACGTGCTCGACACCCGCCGGTTCCGCGACCAGCAGCTCACCGACCCGGCGCAGCGCTGGGACCCGAGCCGGCAGATGCTCGGCGCCGAGCAGGAGACCTGGCTGCTGGACGGCCTCGCGGCGTCGACCGCCGCCTGGAACGTGCTGGGCAACCAGGTGTTCGCCTTCGAGGCCGACCACACGGACGGGCCCGGCGAGCGGTTCGGCATGGACCCGTGGGACGGCTACGCCGCCGCCCGGCAGCGGCTGTTCGACGGCGTCCTGGACCGCGGCGTCGAGAACTACCTGATGATCACCGGCGACGCCCACCGCAGCGTCGCCGCGGACCTCAAGCAGGACTTCTCGAACGCGTCCTCGGCGACGGTCGGCGTCGAGTTCCTCGGCACGTCCGTCACCTCGGGCGGCAACGGCACCGACAACGACGCCCTCGGCAACACCTGGCTCGCAGAGAACCCGCACATGAAGTTCCACAACGTGCAGCGCGGCTACCAGGTCTGCCACCTCGGGCGCGACGAGATGCGCACCGACTACCGGGTGCTCCCGTTCGTGAGCGAGCCCGGGGCTCCGATCAGCACACGCGCGAGCGTGTACGTCGAGAACGGGCGCGCCGGGGTGGCGCAGGTCGAGGCGTAGTCGGCAGACTCCGCATATGACTCGCATCGCCGTCGAAGGCCAGGCCACGCGCACGCACCCCGCGGAGCGTGGCACCGTCAACCTGCACGTCGCCTTCTCGGGCACCCTCCGCAACGACGTCGTCGACCAGGTGGCCCGCACCCACACCATCCTCGTGGAGCAGGCCAGGGCGCACGTCTCGGCGGGTGCCGCGGAGAAGTGGGACTCGGACTCCGTGCACTCGTACGTCTACGACGACCGGGTCAGGAGCTCCCAGGCGGGCGGCAAGCAGCGGGTCCGACGGTTCCGCGCCTCGGCGCGCCTGTCGGTGACGTTCCGTGACTTCGAGGCGCTGTCCACCTGGCTCGCCGACATCATGGACGTCGACGGCGTCGAGATCAACCGGATCTCCTGGGATCTGACCGACGAGACGCGCAAGACGCTCCTCGCCGAGGCGCGGGTGGAGGCCGCCGAGGAGACGGCGGTGCGTGCGCAGTCGTACGCAGACGCGCTGGGCCTCGGCCCGGTCGCGCCCGTCGCGATCTACGAGGCGGGCCTGCGCGGTGGCGGCAACGGCGGCAACGCCCCGATGTATGCCATGCGTGCGAGTGCGGGCGATTACGGCGCCGCCGGCGGCGCGGAGGTCGAGCTCCAGCCCCGGGACATCGACGTCGACGTCACGCTGTCGGCCGACTACGAGGCGGGTGTGCCCGCCGAGGGCTGAGGCTCCGAACCGCAAGATCACGGTTCATCCCTCCTCGGCGCCGGGCAGAATGGCAGGGTGCGCCTCGATGCCAGGGACTGCCGCTCCCGCTTCGTCGCGGCCCGGCGCGCCTATCTCGCCACGGCCGACGCCGGCGGCGTGCCACACCTCGTGCCGGTGACGTTCGCCCTGATCAGGGCCACCGGCACGCCCGCCAACAGCCCCGCAGACAACATCACGGACAACGCCGGCGCCGATGCACCGGCGGGTGACGAGATAGTCACTGCCATCGACCACAAGCCCAAGACGGGACACGACCTGAAACGCCTGCGCAACCTTGCCGAGAACCCACGGGTCGCGTTCCTCGTGGACCGGTACGACGACGACTGGGCGCACCTCTGGTGGGTGCGCGCCGACGGCGTCGCCACGATCGAACACGATGGCGAGCCCCGCGTGGCGGCGCTGGATGCGCTCGCCGCGCGGTACCCGCAGTACCGCGAGCGGCGGCCGGACGGCCCGCTGATCATGGTGCGGGTGACCCGGTGGTCCGGCTGGGCCCACGACTGAGCCCAGCCGGACCCGGTTTCACACCCACTGGACGAGCTGCCACACGATCCCGTTGGGGTCGGCGAACTGGCAGTAGCGCTCCCCCCAGGGCTCGGTCTCCGGCGGCGTCACCACCTCAGCCCCGGTGGCGGAGATCCGCGCGTACTCGGCGTCGAGGTCGTCCACGACGAACGCGATGAGCAGCCCCTGGCCTGCGGGGCCGGCGATGCGCTCGGGCTTGAATGTGCCCAGGCCGACGCGCAGGAACACGATGTTGACGCCGGCCGTCGGGTGCGTGAGCGACACGAAGCCTTCGTCGGACATGGCCTCGGTGAAACCGAGGTGCTGCGTGGCGAACTCGGCCGACGCGGCGACGTCGGGCACGTTGAGGGACAGGGCGGTACCGGTGATGTTCAAGCGGACTCCTCGCGTCAGGATCATAACCTTGTACAGCGTACAACGTAGGATGGTTGCAGAATGTTCCCGGCCCGTCACCCTGATTCTGGAGACCCATGCCCCGTGAGCTGATCGACCTGCTCTGGCGTGATCACCCGGCCGCACCGCAGGGCGGAGCGCGCGGGCCCCGGTCGCGCGTCACCACGGGCGCTGTGGTCGACGTCGCCATCACGCTGGCCGACACCGAGGGCCTCGCCGCCGTCACGGTCCGGCGTCTCGGCGACGCCCTGGGCATCTCGACGATGTCCGTCTACACGCACGTGAACGGCCGCGACGACCTGCTGGTCCTGATGGCCGACGCCGTCCACGCGCGGATACCGCTGCCGGCCCACGGCACCGCGGGCTGGCGCACGCGGGTGCGCCGGGTCGCCGAGACGAACCTGGCCCTGCACCTCGACCATCCCTGGCTGCTGGAGATCGACGACGACCGCACGGCGTTCGGACCCGGCACGATCGCCAAGTACGACCACGAGCTGCACGCCCTGGACCAGCTGTCCCTGGACGACGTCGCCCGCGACGCCGCGCTCACCTTCGTGCTCGACTTCGTGCGTGCTGCCGCCCGTGCCCGACGCCGTGACCCGCGGGCGGACGAGATGCCCGAGACCTGGGCGCGGTGGGCCGGGCGGCTCGCCGAGTACCTGGGCGACGACTACCCGCTGGCCCAACGCGTGGGCAGCGCCGCGGGCGAGGAGATGAACGCCGCCTCCAGCCCGGCCCACGCCTGGGAGTTCGGCCTGGCCCGGGTCCTGGACGCACTGGCGTGATCTCTTGGTTGTGGGCGTAACCGTAGCGACTACCTGCCCGTCTTAGGCGCAACGATCGCGCCCACAGCAATGGGGTCAGGGCTCTTCCGAGCGGAGGCGGGGCTCCGTGCGATTGGTTGGGTTGACGCCCGACTTGTCCTTGTAGAACTCCCGGATGATGTCCATGTCGGCGCGGACGTCGCCCGTGAGCTGGATGCTCGGCCCGAGGCCCGCGACCTTGGCGACCCCGTCGACGTAGCCCAGCGTCACCGGAAAGCCGGACTTCAGCGCGATGCGGTAGAAGCCCGACTTCCAGTAGCCGGACCCGCCGCCGCGCGTGCCCTCCGGTGTCACGACGAGGTGGAACTCCTCGCCCCGGCCGACGGCGGCGAGGATCTCGTCGACGATGCTGGCCGGGTCGTTCCGGTCGACGGGGATGCCGCCCAGCGACCGCATGAGGCCCGCCATCGGCCCCTTGAACCAGGAGTCCTTGATGAGGAACCGGATCTTGATGTCCATCTCGAACGCGAGGGCCAGCATGAGGAAGAAGTCCGTGTTGGACGTGTGCGGCGCGCCGATGAACACCGTGGGCCGGGTCGGGGCGGGCGCCGAGCGCATCCGGTAGCCGGTGACGGCCCAGATCAGTCGTGCGACGGCCCGGCGGATGGTGCGTGACATCGTCGTCCTCGAGTTCAGGGGTGGATCAGGTGCGAGCTGGCGAAAAATCGCAGAATCTCAATTCTGACAGAACTTCGTCAGGCTCAACGACCTGCCAGGGCGCCTGGTGCCCGGCGCCGCAGCAGCGGGCGCAGGCTGTTCGCAGCCAGCCGCAGCAGGCCGCGCGAGCCCGCCGACTGCTCGTCGAACAGCATGAGCGCCACGTGCGCCATCGCATCGTCGGAGGCGGCGACCGCACGGGTCGCGACGCCGGCCCAGACCTTGGACCGCATGAGCTGCTGGGCCAGGTAGCACTCGCGGAAGTGCCGCCCGAACCGGCTCCGGTGCGCCTGCTCGAACCCGGCCAGGGCCGCCGGAAGACCCTCGCCCCGCCAGGCCGTCCCCGCCCGTTCCAGCGCCCCGAGGTGCTCGGCGAGCTGCACCCCGGCGGCCATGCCGTAGAAGATCCCCTCACCGCTCAGCGGGTTGATCATCGCGGCGGCGTCCCCGAGCAGCACCGCCGCGTGCCCCGACGCCGTCATCGGGGTGCGCGCGGCGGCGTGCGGGAGCTGGTGCGCGGCCACCCGCTCCACCCCCGACACCGCGAAGCCGCGGCGCTCCAGGTCCTCGACGTACAGGTCGAACAGGTCGCGCAGCTTGCGGCCGTGCCGCTCGGTCTGGCGCTTGAGGTGGGTCACCGGGATGCCGACGCCGAGGTTCGCGCCGTCGTCGGGCAGCGGGAAGACCCAGCCGTAGACCGGCAGGAGCGACTCCAGGAAGTCGAACCGGAGCGTGTCGCTCACCGGCTTGTCCGGGTGGGTCACCTTCCCGTACGCGCGCATGGCGATATGGGTGTGCCGCATCGCCGGCCGCTCCAGGCCCATAGCGCGCCGCACCCCGGAGTAGGCGCCGTCCGCGCCGATCACCAGGTCGAACGTGGCGTCGCCGTCGGACAGGACGGCCCGTTCGCCGGCACCTGTCGCAACCGGCGACATGCCCTCGAACGAGACGCCCTCGCGGACCTCCGCTCGTGAGTCCCGGGCCGCACCCAGCAGCAGGTCGTCCAGCGCGAGCCGCGGCGTGACGTACCCGGCGAGGTCGCGCCCCTCCATGATCGGGCCGCGCGCGAGCGCCTCCACCCCGCCGGGGCCGCTGATGGCCACCGACATCGGCATGTGGAACTCCCGCAGCAGGTCCGACAGGCCGAGCCCGTCCAGCACCCTGCGGGCGCCCGGGCCCAGCCCGTCCCCGCAGGTCTTGTCGCGCGGGAACGTGGCCTTGTCGACCAGCGTCACGTGGGCGTCGGGCAGCTCGCGCCGCAGGGCGATCGCCGTCGCGGTGCCGGTGGGACCGCCGCCCACGACGAGGATCCGGGGTGCGTTGTTGCCGGTCACGCCGTCGACACTAGACCTGCGCCGACGAGCGGGCCAAAGCAGGCGACCAGGTCAGCGCCGGGGCTTGCGGTTCGGCGTCACGTCCTCGGCGGTGCCCGGGATCACCTTGCCCGACGGCGCCCGGCCCGGCGCCGCGGTGTCCGACGGCGGTGCACCCGCAGCAGTGCCGCCCGGCGACGACGTCCCCGTGGCACCCGACCCCTTGGTGCCCGCATCCCCCGCCGTACCCGGAACGGGCCGATGCTTGCGGAACCGCTGCACCGCCTTGTAGAGCGTGACGCCGGCGATGATGATCGCTATCGCGTCGTCGCCCAGGCCGAGCGGACCCAGCACGCCCTCCGACAGAAGGTCGATCGGGCTGGCCACGTAGCCGGCGCCCGCGATGAACGTGAGGATCTCCTGCCAGGTGAACTTCCTGGGATCCTTGCCCCTCTTGTTTTCCTCGCCCATGCCCGGAACGTAACGGAGAACCGGGCGACTCGCCAGGATGTACGAGTCGCCCGGTTCGTCAATCTGACGCAAGGACCCGGGTCACACGTCGATCGGACGGCGGTCCTGCACCAGTCTCGACGTGTACCCGGCCGTCACGAGCCGGTCGAAGGCGCCCACGACATCGTCCGGCACGTCCTCCTCGTGGGTGATGAAACCCAGGTCGGCGTACAGCGAGAGGCGCTGCGTCTCGCCGACGAGCATGTCCACCACCCGGTCGGCGTCGCCGATCGTCTCGACGTACGCGTCGAGCTCCAGGGGCCGGGACACGCACAGCACGTCGACGTCCGGCCACACGACGCGGCACGTCGCGAACGCGCGCCGCTGCTGGTAGGGGTGGGAGACGAGCAGCACCGAGGACGGCTCGATCTGGTGCTCGGCGAGCATCTTGCGGCTGTACTCGAGGTTCTCGCTCGTGTTGGTGGCGGCCGGCTCGACGAGCACGGCGTCGTCGGGCACACCACGGGCGATGGCGTGGTCGCGGTAGCCGAAGGCCTCCCCCTCGGGGAACGCGTCGACGGTGGTGGGGGCGTTGGCCCCCGTGAAGACGATCTGCCGGAACAAGCCTTCGAGGTAGAGGTCGGCCGTGTAGTCGGCGACACCCAGGTCGTGGCCGCCCAGGCCGATACAGACGTCGACCGGCCGCGGCTCGTGCTGCAGGTCGTGGAACGACCACAGTGTCTCTACGTCCTCCCGCACTTCGGCGGGGATCATGACGTTCGGCATATGACGACCATATTGCTCAGGGGAATCACGGGCACAACCTGAGTGTGGGTACGCGCCAGGATTCCACGGTAATTGCGTGCAATGTCACAACCCGCGAGAACGCGCGACCAGCGCCTTCTCCCCGTGTTCTCGCGCCCCCTGCGCACACATCCCATACGGAGACAAGGTAGCGGACATCGACGAACGTGCCCTAGCGCTCGCTGTCATCCTCACCGTCCCCCTCGCCGGCTCCCTCACCGGCGCCGACGCCGACGATGTGGTCCTCGAGCTTGCCCGAGAACAGGTCGTAGTACTGCAGGTGCAGGTGGTATCCGGCCCCCAGCGCGATGCGCCGGATCATTCCGAGCGTGGGCTCGATCTGCCCCGACTCGATACGGCTGATCGTCGACGTGGGGACGCCGGCCAGCACTGCCAGGGAAGTCATGCTGAGCTGTCGCTCGGCTCTGATCCTGACAACGATCTGGGCTGCGGTCGTGAGCAAGGCGCCCTCCCGTCGACGCTCGGCCATCAAGAACGTGCCATGACGCACGACAGGGCTCGCCGGAAAATGAAGATCTGTTTTCCGGCAAGCCCTGTGAGCCTGACTCTATACGTCTATGTCCGTCCCGGCTCATCGACAGGCCATGTGTCGCATGTTTCCTCCGGGGGTGCCACACCGACACGTTGGCCTACTACTCTCAGCCACCATGGGTACTGCGAGCTCACCGGGTGACGCCGCCGGACCCCGGCAGGCCGCCGGGAACGGCTCGGGTCGCCGCGGCCAGGCGGCGCGCGGCGTGCGCGCCCTTCTCCAGGAGCACCCCGCATGGGTGCTGCTGCGGTCACGGAACGCCGCGGCCGCCGTCGTGCTGCTGGACCGCAACCTCGGCGCGTCCCGCCGCCGGCTGCCGGTGGAGCAGCTCGCCGACCGGATCGACGACGACCTGCCCGAGCTGCGCCGCGCGGGCTTCGAGCTGCCCTACTCCGGCTACTTCTACGTCTCCGAGTGGATCGACGAGGGCGTGCTGGTGCGCCGCCGCGTCCCGCAGGCCGCGGGCGAGACGGGCACGGAGACCGTCGAGCTGTCCGACGGCGCCCTGCTCGCCATCCGCTTCGTCTCCCGGCTGAGCAAACCCCACCCGGCCGTGACGCCGTCCCGGCTGGGCGCGGTGCTCGACGGCCTGCACTCCCTCGCGGACGAGGCCGATCCCGACCCGGAGACCCGCCTCGCCTCCCTGCTGGAGCAGCGCGCCGCCCTCGACGCCAGGATCGAGCGTGCCCGGCGCGGTGACGACGACGCCCTGCCGCCGGACGCCGCCGCCGAGCGCGCCCGCGAGATCCTCGCCCTGGCCGGTGACATCCCCGCCGACCTGGCCCGGGTGCGCACCGAGCTGGAGCGCACCGACCGGGAGCTGCGGCGCCGCCTCCTGGAGTCCGACGGCTCGCGCGACACGTTCCTCGACGACATCTACCGCGGCGTCGACCACCTCGCCGAGTCCGAGGCGGGGCGCGGCCTGGTCGCGTTCCGCGACCTGCTGCGCCAGGCGGAGCACACGGCGCAGAACGACGTGGGCCGCGTGCTCGACTCCGTCCACCTGGCGCCCGGCGAGGCGTCCGCACTGCGCCGCCTGCTGCCCACGCTGCAGGACGCCGCCGACGAGCTCACCGACACCATGGCCGGCCTGCGCCGGGCCCTGCAGCGCATGGTGCGCTCGGGCGAGCTGCCCGCCGAGCGCGCGCTGCGGCGTCTGCTCGGCGAGGCGCAGGACGCCGCCCTCGCGATCGCGCCCGACGTCGCACCGGGCGCCGAGGTGCGCCTCACGCTGTCCGTCGGCACGGTCGCCCCGCGGTCCGTGGGCGGTTTCGTCCCGCACAACCCCGGCGGGGAGGACGCCGAGGCGTCGGCCGCCGCGCCCGCCCTGCCGCCCAGAGCCGTCTCGCTCACGGCCCTGCGCGCCATGGCCCGTGACTCCGAGATCGACGTGGACGAGCTGCGCGGACACGTGAACGAACGGGTCGGGGCCGTCGGCCGCGCCACCGTCGCGTCGGTGCTCGCCGCGCACCCCGCGACCCAGGGCGCTGCGAGCGTGGTCGGCCTGCTGACGCTCGCCGAGCAGCACGGCGTGCTCACCGGCAAGAGCGAAGACGTGAACTGGCGGTCCTCGCGCGGCGTCGCACGGCGGGCCGTACTCCCCCAGAACCAGTTCGAGGAGCAAGTCCCGTGACAGAACCCGACCTGACAGGATCCGACCGCACAGACCTCCGCACCGCGCGCCCCGGACGACCGGCGGGCGGCGGCGCGCCGTCCGCGCCGTCGGGCAGGGCGACCGGGCAGGAGCCCGACGAGAGCGCCCGCCTCTGGCCGGACGACCACGGCACGCTGCCGGCGACCGCCCGCCTCGCGCTGGCCCGGCTCGTGCGCGGCCCCTACCTCGCGGCGGAGTCCGACCCGGACACGTGGCGCGCGCTCCTGACGAACGAGGACGTCGTACGCGAGCGCCTCGCCGACCTGTACCTCGACCTGGTTGTCGACGCCGACGCGCAGGTCGCGTTCGTACGGGACGTGCCGGCGCGGGACGCCCCGCAGGTGGTGCGCGAGGTGGCGCTGACGTTCCTGGACACGGCCCTGCTGCTGCACCTGCGTGGCCTGCTGCTCGACTCGGCGGACGGGCGCGTGGCGGTCAGCCGGGACGAGGCCGCCGACCACCTCGGCGTGTACCGGCGGCGGGGCGGCGGTTCGCCGATGGACTTCAGCCGGCAGCTGGACGCGACGTGGGCGCGGCTGATCGAGTCAGGCATGCTGGAGCCGCTCAGCGGGGACCGGTGCATGGTCTCGCCCGTGCTGCGGACGGTGTTCGGCGCGGACCAGGTCGCGGCGCTGAGCGCCGAGTACGCACGACTGGCGAAGGAGAGCGCATGAACACGCCCCACCCCGGACAGTGGCGCCTCGCGCGCATCGAGCTCGTCAACTGGGGCACGTTCTCCGGGCACCATGTCGTGCCGGTGCCGCGGGAGGGCTTCCTTCTCACGGGGCACTCGGGTTCGGGCAAGTCGTCGCTGGTCGATGCCGTCGCCGCGGTCCTGACCCCGCCGGAGCAGCTGCGGTTCAACGTTGCCGCCGCGGGGACCGGCGCCACCGAGCGTGAGGCGGGCGACCGGGACGTCGTCTCGTACGCTCGCGGCGCGTGGCGGCACCGCACGGACGAGAGCACCGGGGAGGTCGTGGCCGACCACCTGCGCCCGGGCGCCACCTGGTCGGGCGTGCTGCTGCGGTACTCGAACGGCACGGACGCACCGGACGGTGTCGTGACGCTGGTGCGGCTGTTCCACCTGACGCGCGGCTCGTCGACGCCGGCGATGCTGCACGTGGTGGTGCCGGGCGAGGCCGGGCTGCTGGACTTCGAGCGGTACGTCCGCTCCGGGCCGGACGTCGCGGGCGTGACCTCCGCCTGGCCGGACGCGACGGTGAGCGAGCGGCACGGGCCGTTCGCCGCGGCGTTCACGCAGGCGCTGGGGATCGGCTCGGAGCAGGCCCTGGTGCTGCTGCACCGCACCCAGTCGGCGAAGAACCTGGGCAGCCTGGACGACCTGTTCCGCGGGCACATGCTGGACGAGCCGAGCACGTTCGAGCTGGCGGCCGAGGCCGTCAACCAGTTCGCGGACGTGGCCCGCGCCTACGCGGACATCGAGACGTCGCGCCGGCAGATCGAGCACCTGAGCCGGCTCGCGACCCTGACCAAGGCGTACGACGAGGGCTCGGCGGCCGGGGTACGTGCCGCGACCCTGCGCGGTTCGCTGGAGACGTTCAAGGACGCGTGGAAGCTCGACCTCGCGCACGGCGCGCTGGCGGACGCGCGAGCGGCCGAGGACCGCGCGCAGCACCACCGCCAGGCGGCGGACACCGAGGTCGACGTCGCAGCGAACACGCACCAGCAGGCCGTCAACGTGCTGGGCGCGCGGGGCGGGCAGGCCCTGGCCACGCAGGCCGACCGCCTGCAGCGGGCCGGGGAGATCGCCGCCCTGGTCCGCACGCGGCGCGGGGAGCTCGCCACCGACCTGGAGTCGGTCGGCATGAACATGCCCGAGACGTTCGCGGAGTTCGCGGCGCTCAAGGAGAAGGCCCGGTGGGAGCTCGGCGGCGCGAAGCCGCTGACCACCGGCTCGGTCCCGTCGCTCACGGGCGCGCTGGCCGCCGTCTCGGCGAGCCAGGTGCCGGACGTCTCGACGGGTGCCGTGCCGTCGGTCGCCACGGGCGCGCAGCCGTCGGTCGCGACGGGCGCGCAGCCGTCGGTCGGCACGGGCGCCGTCGCCACCGTGGGACGGTCCAGGGCCCCCGAGGCGCTCGACGCGAACATCCGGGAGGCGCTGGCGGGGCGCTCCGCCGTCGGGCAGCGGCACGAAGCCGTCGCCACGCGGATCCAGGCCGTCCGGCAGACCCAGACGAACGTGCCGGCCGAGCTCGCGGAGGCCCGGCGTGCCGTGGCGGAGGCCGCGGGGCTGGACGTCTCCGTCCTGCCGTTCGCCGCCGAGCTGCTGCGCGTCCGGGAGGAGGACGCCGAGTGGCGCCCCGCCATCGAGGCGGTCCTGCGGCCGCTGGCCACGCTCGTGCTCGTGGCGCCGGCGCACCGGGCCGCCGTCGCGAGCGCGGTGGAGGCCGGGCCGGGCCTGCGCTACCGCGTGGTCGGCGTGCGCAACGACGCGCCCCGGTCCACTGAGGACGCATCCCTCGTGCACAAGGTCGAGGTGAAGGACGCTCCGATGTCGGGCTGGCTGCACCGCCGCCTCTCCGAGCAGTACGACTACCTGTGTGTCGACGACGCCTCGGGGCTCGACCTGCACGAGCGGGCGATGACCCGCGACGGTCTGGTCAAGCACGGGCCCGAGGAGATCGAGCAGCCGCAGCTGCCCGGCGTCGAGGACTGGGCACTCGGCTGGGACGCCGACGACCGGCTCGACCAGCTCCTGGAGCTGGCGCGCGAGACCCAGGCCCGGCTCGCCGAGGCGGACGCCGCAGTGGCTGACGCCGTCGCCCAGCAGCGGGAGGCCGTGCGCCGCCAGCTCACGCTGCGGCACGTGGCCCGCCGCGAGTGGCGCGAGGTCGACATCGAGACCGCCGAGGCCGACCTGACCGACGCGCAGGCGTCGTTCGACCGGCTGCTCGACGGCACGATGGACCTGCTGCAGGCGTCCCAGGACGTCGCGGCGGCCGAGACGCGCCTCGACCAGGCCCGGGCCGCCGCCGCCGAGGCCGCCGACACCCTCGCCGAGGCCCGCGCCCACCGCCGCTCCCTGGAACGCGTGGTCGCAGAGCTCGGGGACGCCCCGACGAACGCGATCCCGCTCGCGCACCGCGAGGAGCTGGAGAAGCGGTACGCGGCCGTCCGCAAGACCGTGACGCACGAGGTGATCGACGACGTCTCGCTGACGGTGTCCCGCACGCTGGACGCTGAGCGCGAGGCCGGGCTGCGTACCTCGGGCGCTGCGGAGCGGGAGATCGTCGGACTGCTGTCCGAGTTCCGCCGCCGCTGGCCCGCCATCACACGTGACCTCACGACGCAGGTCAGCGACCGGTCCCGGTATCTCGAGGTGCTGGAGCGCATCCGCACGTCCCGGCTGCCGGAGCAGGAGGCCCGGTTCTCCGACCTGCTCACCGACCAGGCGCGGCGCGCGCTGCGCAAGCTCGCGGCTGAGATCCGGCAGGCGCCGGCGGCCATCCGCGAGCGGATCGTCGGGGTCAACTCCTCCCTGCGCCGCTCCCCGTTCGACACCGACCGGTTCCTCGAGATCCGCGTCAAGGAACGCCGGCCGGCCGCCGTCGAGGAGTTCCTCGCGACCCTCGACCTGCTGACCGGCGACGCCGAGCCCGAGTACGAGGTCCTGGAGCGGCTGGTCCGCCGGCTCGGGTCGAGCGACCCCGCCGACCGCGCCTGGCGCACCCTCTGCCTGGACACCCGCCGGCACGTGCACTTCACGGGCGTCGAGGTCACCGCGGGCGGCATCGCCCTGGCCGTGCACGACTCCTCCGCCGGGCTGTCGGGCGGCCAGCGCCAGAAGCTCGTCGTGTTCTGCCTGGCCGCGGCCCTGCGCTACCAGCTCGCCGGGGCGTCCGACTCTGCCACGCCCGCCTACGGCTCGATCCTCCTGGACGAGGCCTTCGACAAGGCCGACACCACGTTCACGCGCACCGCCATGGACACGTTCGCGGCGTTCGGGTTCCACATGATCCTGGCCACGCCGCTCAAGCTTCTGCAGACCCTCGAGGACTACGTCGGCGGCATCGGCCTCGCGACGTGCCGCGAGATGCGGGAGTCGCGCGTGGACGTGGTGCTGCTCGAGTCCCCGCTGCCCGACGTCGAGCCAGTGCCCTCGGCGACCCGGAGTGGGACAAGCACTGGTACGGCCGACGGCGCCGCGGGGGGCGCCACACCGCCGGCGAGCCGTGCTGCGAGCCCTGCCGCCCCTGCTGCGGTCGCGGCGACACCACCTGTCGCCAAGCCGTCGACCGGTGCCACACCGGCGCCGGCCGCCTCCACGCCGGCTGCGCCGCCAGCACCACCGACACCGGCTGCACCAGCGCCGACCGCGCCAGCGCCGGCTGCACCGACGCCGACCGGTAGCGCGGCGCACAGCCCGGCCACGGCACCCGCGGTGTCTGCGGACTCCGCAGCGTCTGCGGCCTCGACGTCCGCCCCAGCGGCAC
>NZ_UWYY01000003.1 GCF_900608595.1 Promicromonospora panici
GGCGAGCCGTCCGCCGGGTGCGGCGGGCTTGGCCCGGTCGTCGGGAGTGACGAACTGAATGAGGCCGTCCCGCCGGCCCAGGCTGATGCACTGGTGCACGTAGCCCAGCGGCGCGTTCGGCAGCTTGCCGCCGGTCAGCCGCGCGGCGATGGAGTCGGCTGCCTGCCAGGCCATGGGGATGCCCGAGGCGCACGACATCCGCAGCGGGTTGCCGAGCGGGCCCTCGGCGAGCGCGGCGTCGCCCACGGCGTAGACGTCCGGGTGGGAGACGGACCGCATGGTGCCGTCGACGACGATCTGCCCGCGCTCCGACACCTGCAGCGCCGAAGCGGCGGCGATCGGGTGGACGGCGAAGCCGCCGGTCCAGACGGTGACGTCCGCCGGGATCGTGCCGCCGTCGCCGGTCAGCACCTCGGTGGCGCCGACGCGCTCGACGGCGGTGTGCTCGTGGACGGTGATGCCGAGGCGGCCGAAGGTGCCGCGCAGGTGCCGCTGCCCCGCCGGGGAGAGCCAGTCGCCCAGATCGCCCCGGACGGCCATGGTGACGTCCAGGTCCTCGTGGGCCTCGGCAATCTCGGTGGCCGACTCGATGCCGGTCAGACCGCCGCCGACCACCACGACGCGGGACCCGGGAGCGAGCTCGGCCAGGCGATCGCGCAGGCGGAGCGCCCCGGGTCGGCTCGCCAGCTCGTGGGCGTGCTCGGCGACCCCGGGCACGCCGTGGTCGTCCATGGAGCTGCCCAGGGCGTAGACGAGTGTGTCGTAACCGAGCTCGGCGGCGCCGTCGGGCGCGGCGCCGCCAGGCCCCGCGCCGTCGTGCCCCGCGAGGGTCACGGTCCTCCGGTCGACGTCGACGGCGGTCACGCGCGCGACGCGCACGGTCGCGCCCGTGCCGGCGAGCAGGTCGGTCAGCGGCCGGTGGCGGAGCTGCTGGCCCGTGGCCACCTGGTGCATCCGGACCCGTTCGACGAAGTCCGGCTCGGCGTTGACCAGGGTGAGGTCGACGTCGTCGGCGTGCAGACGCCGCGCCAGGCGGCCGGCCGCGGACGCCCCGGCATACCCGGCTCCGAGAATGACTATGCGGTGCTTCATAGGTCGCTCGATCCTGTCGTGGGCGGGTGACACCCCCTGAACTGGACGGCGCGCCGATCCCTGACACCCGCGGGTGTGACGGCGGTCACTCTCAGCTCACCAGACGCTGATCAGCGGCTCGCCGTGGTCCGAAGTCGCCCACTGCCGGGTGGCGCGGTCGAGCTTGTCCGGGTTGGCCTGGGTGAGGACCGAGGCGATCCCGTCAGCGGTGACGTCGAGGGTCATGACGGCGACCACCCGGTCGTCGACCACGATGACCAGCGCCGGACGGCGGTTGGCGGTCCAGGCGTAGATGTCGGGGCTCCCGCCGACGACCGCCCGCTTGGCCGCGGAGGGCCGGAACAGGCCGCGCAGGAACTGGGCGACCTCCTTGGCGCCGAAGAACGGCTTCGGACGAGCCGGCACCTTGCCGCCACCGTCGCCCATCCCCATCGCGTCGGAGGTCAGCAGGCGCACCAGCGGCTCGGTCCGCCCGGTCGTGGCGGCCGCGAGGAACTCCTCCACGACCTCGCGGGCCGCCGTCCGGTCCACCTCGGTGCGGGACCGCTCGGTGGCCAGGTGCTGCTTGGCACGGTGAAGGATCTGCTGGCTGCTCACCTCGGTGATGTCGAGCATCTCGGCGATCTCCGCGTGCGAGAAGGCGAACGCCTCCCGCAGCACGTAGACCGCCCGCTCGTTGGGAGTGAGGCGCTCCATCAGCACGAGCATCGCCGTCGACACGGACTCGCGCTGCTCGGCGGTGTCCGCCGGGCCGAGCATCGGGTCGCCGTCGAGCACCGGCTCCGGGAGCCACTGGCCCACGTAGACCTCGCGCCGGGCCCGCGCCGACTTGAGCTGGGTGAGGCACAGGTTGGTGAGCACGCGGGTCAGCCACGCCTCCGGCACCCTGATCTGCTCACGGTCGGCGGCCTCCCAGCGCAGGAACGTCTCCTGGGCGGCGTCCTCGGCCTCGGCGGCCGAACCCAGCAGGCGGTACGCGATGGCCTCGAGGCGCGGCCGGAGGGCCTCGAAGACCTCCAGCTCGTCGGGCCGGAGCGGCTCCTTGGTCATGAATCCGACCCTACGACGTCGGGAGGACGGGCGGCGCGGCCCGCAATTTCGCCTGCCCGAAAGTTCGCCCGCACGTGAGGGCCGGTTCCACGCGCCACGGGGCGCCCCGCGGCTCTACGCTGATCGCACCATCGAGCCGGGCCCGTCGGCCCGGCCCCAGGTCGCCCGGACGGGAGTCAGCATGTCCTTCGCCACCCGTGGTTTCTCCGGCCGCAGACGTGAACCGGACACACGCCTCCCACCCGGCCAGACGCTGGTCCAGGACTGGCCGGTGCTCAGTGCCGGGCCCACGCCGCACGTCGACACCGCGGACTGGGAGTTCACGATCCGCGACGAGACCGGCGCGGAGCACCGGTGGAGCTGGGACGAGCTCCTCGCGCTCGGCGTCGAGGACGTCACCGTCGACATCCACTGCGTCACCCACTGGTCCAGGCTCGACATGGACTGGCGCGGCGTCAGCCTCGACAAGGTGTTCGAGAACGTCGAGTCCGAGCACGAGTACGTCATGGCGCACTCCTACGGCGGGTACACGACGAACATCCCGCTGGAGGACCTGCTCGACGGCAAGGCCTGGATCGCCACCGAGGCGGACGGCGGGCCGCTGGACCCCGAGCACGGCGGCCCCGCCCGGCTGCTCGTGCCGCACCTGTACTTCTGGAAGAGCGCGAAGTGGCTGCGCGGCCTGACGATGATGCCCGACAACGACCCGGGCTTCTGGGAGCAGTACGGCTACCACCTGTACGGCGACCCGTGGAAGGAGGAGCGGTACTGGTGAGCGCCGAGCCCATGACCCCGGTCCGCGCGTCGCGGCCGCGCCCTGCGTGGCACGTCGCGACAGTCGTCGAGACCCGCCGCGAGACGCCCACCGCCGCGCGGCTCGTGCTCGACGTGCCCACGTGGCCGGGCAGCGAGGCGGGCTCGCACGTCGACCTGCGGCTCACCGCCCCGGACGGCTACCAGGCGAGCCGGTCCTACTCGATAGCCTCGTCGACCCCGGCGGGGACGACGGCGGAGCCGCCGGCCGGGCAGGTCGTGCTCGCGATCGACGAGCTGCCCGACGGCGAGGTCTCGCCGTTCCTGGTCCGCGAGGTGCGGCCCGGCGACCAGCTCGAGCTGCACGGCCCGCTGGGCGCGTTCTTCGTCTGGCGCCCGGGCGAGAGCGACCGCCCGGTCCAGCTCATCGCGGGCGGCTCCGGCGTCGTCCCGCTGTATGCCATGGCCGCCGCGCACGGCGCCGCCGACGACGCCGCGCGCTTCCGGCTGCTGTACTCGGCCCGCACCCCGGCCGACGTCTTCTTCGCGGACGAGCTGACCGCGCTCGCCGGTCCGGCCTTCGGGCTGGACCTCGTCTACACGCGCGAGGCGCCGGACGGCTGGCCCGACGCCGTCGGGCGCCTCACCCGGGAGACGCTCGCCGCCCGCACGATCCCCGCGGCGGAGCGGCCGCGGGTCTACGTCTGCGGCTCGACGGGCTTCGTCGAGGCGGTCGCCCGCTGGCTGCAGGAGCTCGGCCACGCGGCGGCGGACATCCACACCGAACGCTTCGGAGGTTTGTGATGACCGATCATCTCGACGGCAACGTTCTCGCGGGCGCACTCTCCGAGGTGTTCACGGGGGACGTGACCGCGGCACGCGCCCGCTGCGGGGGCTGCGGCCGGATGTCCGTCATGGCCGAGGCCATGGTCTACACCAACGCGCCCGGGCTGGTCGCCCGGTGCGCGGGCTGCGACCAGGTGCTGGCGACGATCGTCGACACGGGCGACCGCCTGATCCTCAGCCTGGCAGGCCTGACCGCGATAGAGCTCCGCCGCTGACCAGCTCGGTCGGATTGCGACTCACGCGCCGAACCGCACCTTGTGAGCCACCACAGTCGCCGAACCGAGACTTGCGGGTCCCTGGAGGGCCCGGAGGACTCATTTCGTTCGGTTCGACGTCGGCATGGACGCACAACCTTCGGCTCGGCGCCGCCGCGCCGGCGTGAACTCACAATCTTCGGCTCGATAGCCCTGCTGGTGGGCGGGACAGGCGCGGCCAATCCCATGATCATCTCGGTGCTCGAACGCCGGCGCGAGATCGGCCTGCGCCGCTCTCTGGGCGCGACCCCTCGTGACGCCCGGGGCGGGGCGCCAGCCCTCGCCCCGGGCTGCGCGGCTAGCGGGCGGAGAGGTAGGCGTCCAGACCTGCCAGGTCGTCGGTGTTGATGTGGTCGACGCCGGCGTCCGCGAGCTCGGTCCACATCGCCTCGCGGGTCGCGCCCGGCTGGTCGGGCGTGGCCCAGAACCGGACCCGGTAGCCCGCGGCGTGCGCCTGGTCCACGAAGGCGTGCAGCCGCTCCCGCTCGGCGGCGGGCATCTCGCCGTCGCCCTGCCACGTGAAGAGCTTGGTCCAGTTGTCGCTGACCAGCGGCATCAGGCTCGCCGGGAGACCGGACCCCAGGTCGCCGGACCGCCCGTCGTAGAACGCGTACCGCACGGGCTGCGCGCGCATGGTGTCCAGGGGCCGGTTGCCGCTGATGACGGCGGTCACCGGACCGGTCCGCACCCGGCCGTGCACGGAGCGCGTCATCATCCGCGCGTGCTCGGCGAGCGCCTCGTGGACGGCCGCGTAGGTGGACTCGCCGTCGGACTTGATGTCGATCAGAAGCTGCAGGCTGCCGTCCCAGCCGGGGTAGACGCTCCGGCCGCGGCCGCGCGTCAGGTCCTCCAGCGGGTCGAGGTAGAGGCTCTCCAGGGTCTTGCCGGGGTCGACGTCGACCAGGTCGTGCGCGACGAGCAGCTCGCCGTCGACCAGCCAGACGTCCGCCTCGACGCTGGTGAATCCGTGGGACAGGGCGTCGCGGAGCGGACGCTCGTGCTCGTAGTCGTTGTGGGCGTGCGCGGCGTCGTGCGGCTCGCCCAGCTCGACGCCCCCGGGCAGCGTGGCCGACGCCGGCGCGGCTGGCGCCGATGCGGCCGACGCCGGTATGGCCGACGCCGGCACGGCGAGCCCTCCGAGCAGGGTCGCGGCCGCCAGGGCCGCGACGACGATGGTTGTTCCGCGCATGGGTCCGTCTCCTTGTACCTGCACCGGCTGACGTGGTCAGCTCATGCAAGCGCCGTGCGCTGACGCGCAGATGAACGCCGGACGACCGGAACCCGTCGGTTCCCGGAACCGCTCCGCGCCGGCAAGGTCCAGCGCTCCGGCGGGGCAGCTCAGGACGGCGACGCCGACGGCGTCGGCTCCGGCTCCCCGACCAGCACCGTCACACTCACGCCCAGCCGCAGCACCGTGCCCGCGCGCGGCGTGGTGCCCGAGGTGGGAAGCGTGGGCGGCGCGTTCGGGTCCTCCAGCACGGGCTCGAAGCCGGCCGACTCGAGCTCGGCCACGGCGGCCCCCAGGGCCATACCCGCCACGGTCGGCACGGCGTTGCGGCCGCTCGCGACGGTGACGTCGACCTCCGTCCCCTCCCGGACGGTCCGAGTCGCGACGGGCCGCTGACCGAGCACCGTGTCCACGGGCTCGGGCGAGTCCACGCGGGTCACGTCACCGAGCACCAGCCCGACATCGCGGAGCGCGTCCTGGGCCTCACCCAGGGTCCCGGTCAGGACCGGCACCGACACCCGCTCGCTGCCCGACGGCGGCACGGCCGGCGCGCTGCCCGTCTCCGACGGCGTCGGCGTGGCGGACAGCGACGGGGCGCCGGTCCCGGACGGCGTCGTCGACGGCGACGGGTCGGACGACGCCGAAGGCGACGGCGACGGGCTCGCCGTGCGGGACGGCGTCGGCGTGGGCGAGGCGGAGGCGCTGGCGCTCGGCGAGGGCGATGCCCCGCCGTCCGGCAGCCCGGGCGCCGCGATGGCGGCCCAGCCGGCCAACCCGGCCACGACCAGCCCGGCCACTACGGCCCATGCCCCCGCGACGCCGTTCCGCCGCGCACCGACAAGCTCCGGCTCGACCTCGGCCGGAGTCAAGTACTCCAACCCCCCGGTCCGTTGAGTGCCGGATTCTCGCCCTGACGTGGGCTCCTGATCGGGCGAGAATCCCGCACTCAACGGTTCCGGTGGGTCGGGTCGATGGGTGGTCGCTTCCGTCAGGGCCGCGCGCATCTCGGCGGCGTCGCGGAAGCGGCGGACCGGCGTCTTGTGCATGGCGCGCGTGACGACCCGGTCGAACGCGCGCGCACCCGGCACCAGCGCCGACGGCACGGGCGGCGGCGCGGACACGTGCGCGTCGAGCACCTGGGCGTCGGTGTCGCGCGGGAAGGGCGGACGGCCCGTGAGCAGGTAGTACAGCAGCGCGCCCGCCTGGTAGACGTCGCCCGCCACCCGCACCGGCCGGCCCTGGGCCTGCTCGGGCGACATGAACTGCGGGTTGCCCACCACGGTCGCGGCGTCACGCGTGCCGCGGGCCGCGGCGCTCCCCGCGGCCCGGGTCCGCGCGATCCCGACCTGGGCGGCGTCGAGCACCACGGTCACCGCGGACCCGTCCGGGCCGGGTCCGGCACGCAGCACGTCCTCGCCGGCCCGCAGCACGTCCTGGCCGACGGCGGTACGGCCCGCGGCGTCGGCCAGGCCGAAGTCGACGAGCCGCACGTGCTCGGCGCGCAACGCCTCGTCGGGCCCCACGCCCTGCAGCATGACGTTCGCCGGGGACACGTCGCGATGCACCAGCCGCACCTCGTGCGCGACGACGAGCGCCGCCAGCACGCCGTCGAGCACGGCGGCGGCCTCGGCCGGGGGCAGCGGACCCGCGGCGTCGACCCGCTCGCCGACGCTGCCGCCGTCGACCAGGTCGAGGGCGATCCACGCGAGCGCGACCCCGGCGACCTCCTGGACGCCGGAGCCGTGCACCGCGGCGATGTTCGGGTGGTGCAGTTCCTGCGCGGCACGCGCCTCGGCCAGGAACGCGTCGCGCGACGCGGCGTCGGCGCTCAGGTGCGGGTGCAAGATCTTCAGCGCGACCGGGCGGCCGGCCTCGCCGAGCCCCGCGCCGACGTCCTCCGCCGCGAACACCGACGCCGTCCCGCCCACGCCGAGCAGGTCCCCCAGGAGGTAACACCCGCCGAACAGCGAGCCGTCCGGCACGCCCTCGCCCGGCCCGGGCCTCGCCTCGTCGCCGCCGCTCATCCCGCGCTCATCCTGCGGCGTCCCGGATCACCCGAACCGGCCGTTGACGTAGTCGTAGGTGCGCTCGTCCTGCGGCTCGGAGAACATCGCCTCGGTGTCGCCGTGCTCGACGATGGCGCCGGGCGTGCCCTGCGCGGCCAGGAAGAACGCGCACTGCTGGGAGACGCGCTGCGCCTGCTGCATGTTGTGGGTGACGATCACGATCGTCACCTCCTTCTGCAGCTCCACCATGGTCTCCTCGATGACCCGGGTGGACGTCGGGTCCAGGGCGGAGCACGGCTCGTCCATCAGCAGCACCTTGGGCCGCACGGCGAGCGACCGCGCGATGCAGAGCCGCTGCTGCTGGCCGCCGGAGAGGCCGCCGCCCGGCTGCGCGAGCCGGTCCTTGACCTCCTTCCAGAGGCCGGCGGAGGTGAGCGACCGCTCGACGAGCTCGTCCTTCTCGTCCCGCGACGCCCGCACGCCCGTGAGCTTCAGGCCGGCCACGACGTTGTCGTAGATGGACATCGCCGGGAACGGGTTCGGCTTCTGGAACACCATGCCGATGTCCTTGCGGGCGTCCTGGATCTTCTTGCGCCGGTCGTAGATGTCGTCGCCGTCGAGCCGCACCTCGCCGGCCAGCGCCGCGATCGGCACAAGTTCGTGCATCCGGTTGAGGATGCGCAGGAACGTCGACTTGCCACAGCCCGACGGCCCGATCAGCGCCGTCACCTGCCCCGCCGGCATGGTCAGCGACACGCGCTCCAGCACCTTGTGCGAGCCGAACCAGGCGGACACGTTCCGCGCGTCCAGCACCGACAGTTCCCTGCCCGACGGCGGTCCCTGCACCGCGCCCGGCGTCGTCGGCCAGTCTGCGGCGGGCTCAGGCGCCGCCGTCACGCCCGTGGCGGTCCCCGTGGTCTGTTCCTCGATGGTCATGTCAGGTCCCTTCAGAGCAGGTTCGGCAGCGCGTCCATGACGATGTCGGCGCAGGTCACGCCCAGAGCGAGCAGTACGGGCACGCCGATCAGCCAGGCGTGCCACCGCCCCCACGACGTCCACAGCCACCACAGCGAGGCGCCGGCGGCGACGAAGAACACGAGCACGAAGAAGGCGATGTACCAGGAGCCGTCGTCGCCGGCCATCTCGCGCTCCTCGTCGGGCAGCGCGGGCTCGGCGAGCACCTTGGTGGGGGTCTCCTGCAGGTCGGAGGTGAGCTGGGCGTCCACGTGTAGCACTCCGGACGGGAAGAGCTGCAGCCCGTCGGCGGTCATCAGCTCCAGGCGACCCTCGCCGTCGCCGATCGGCTCGGGCAGCGGGTCGCCCGCGCGGCGCAGGCCGAACACCTGGAAGGTGTGCTTGCCCTGGCCGGTGGTCACGTGGATCTCGTCGCCGGGCGCCAGCCGCTCCAGGCCGCCGAACGGCCCGCCGTAGGTGAGCTGGCGGCCCAGGATCACCGACGTCCCCGCCTGGCCGGGCAGCACGGAGTCCCGCCGGTGTCCCGGCCCGGCCCGCAGCACACGCGAGGTCGAGCTCTCGGCCACCACCTCCGAGACGCCCAGCGCCGGGATCTCCAGCAGCGCGATCGGTGTGCCCGCCTCCACCAGGTCGCCGTTCAGGTCGAGCTGGCCGACGGGCGTCTCGGCCTTGGCCAGCGAGGTCCGCAGCTCGTCGTAGGCGATCAGCTGCGCGCGGTTGTGCTGCGCGGTGGAGAACAGTGCCGCGTGCGCCACGAAGGCCAGCAGCAGCATGGACACCGTCAGGATCGCGGCGCCCGCCCACCAGCGTCCGTCGCGCGGGACCTGCTGCCGCGGCGTCGCGGCGGCGGCCGCCAGGGCGAGCCGGGCGTTCCTGCGCTTGGCGCTCCGCGTGTTGGGCGCCGCGTACGGGTTCGACGGCTCGTCGCTCGCCGGGCTCGGGTTGTCCGGCAGGTCCTTGGCGTCCTTGTCGGACGTCGTCACCGGGTTGCTCATCAGACCGTCACCCCCGCGTTGCCGGCCACCGGCATTCCGGCGCCAGGCGCCCGCATCAGCCGGAACACGTACCAGCCGCCCACGCCTACCCCGGCCAGCCCGACGCCGCCGCCCGTCCACCAGGCCCACGCCGGGATCCCGGCACCCGCGGCCCCGTCGCCGGGCGACGCCACGAGGATCTCCGCGACCGCCACCTGGCCGCACCAGCCCGTGAGCTGCAGCGCGTGCGGGCCGGACGGCGTCTTCTCCGGGATCGTGACCGGCGCCTCGACCACGCCCTCGCCGTCGGCGCGGACGGTCTCGACGACCTGGGGCTCGGCGAACAGGACGAGCTGCACCTTCTCGCGCTCGCCGAAGTCGGTCGCGCGCACGACGACCTCCTCGCCGGCCGGCCGGACGGTCTCGTCGAGCTTCGCGGCGTCGCCGTCGTCCGCCGGTTCCTGCGGAACCGCGGGCTCGAGGGGCGCGCACTCTTCGGGGTCCGGGACGTCGGCCGAGTCGCCGGGCGCGTCGTCCTCGGGGTCGGTGCCGCCGCCCGGGGTGTCGTTCCCGGTGCCGCCGCCCGTGCCGGGGTCGTCCGTGCCGCCGGTTCCGCCGCCGCCCGTCCCGCCACCGGATCCCCCGCCTGCCGGGTCGTCCCCGTTGCCGGACGGGCCGTCGCCCGGCCCGTTCCCTGGCGGGTTCGGCGCCGGGTCGTCCGTCGGGTCCGGGGTGGGTTCGTCGGTCGGCTCGTCCGTGGGATCGACGTCGGGGATCGTCACGCTGATCCCGGTGTCCTCGGCCTCGTCGGCGTGCGCGACGCCGGCCGGGCCGAGCAACAGCGCGGCGGCGGCCAGGACGACGCCGGCGAGCCGGAGGGGTCGTCGGGTTCTCATCGCAGAGCCTCGCTCTCGTGGTCAGGGGTCGAGCCGGCCTTGTGGCCAGGGGTCGGGCCGGCGCCAGGCCGGTCCCCGGGACCGCTCGCGGCGGACGCCCCGGAGCGCGCCTCGGCCAGGGCGTCCGCCCGGATGCGCTCGGTGTAGGCGGCGAGCTCCTCGCCCAGCAGACGCCGCGACCGGCGGCGCCAGGCCACGACGGCCCAGATCCCGCCCGCCACGAGCAGCACGATCCCCGCCAGCGGCCACGGCACGGCCCACGCCTGCGCGGACGCCCGCACCGGCGCGGGCAGCGCGTCGTCGTCGGCCCCCTTGCCGGGGTTCTCCGCGGCGGCCGGGGTCACGACGACGTCGGCGAACAGGAGCAGCGCGGGCGGCACGCCCGGGACCTCGGCGGCGACGTGCGCGGTGCCGCCGGGCACCAGGTTCTCCACCGGCTCGACCTCGGCAACGCCGAGGTCGATGCCGAACGGCCCGGTGATCCGGACCTCCGGCTCGCCGGAGATCCGGGTGTTGCCGGTGTTCGTCAGGTCGAACCCGGCGGTCGCGGTGCCGGCCCCGAAGGGGTTGGCGACGCCGTCGAACCCGGCGACCATGCCGGTGACGTCGAGCGCGGGCCGCATCTCGCCGTCGACCCGCAGGTAGATGCGGGTGCCGACGCGTTGCTCCACCTGCACGGCCGACCCGTCACCGTCCGAGGCGCCCGAGCGGAAGGAGGCGACGATGCCCGCGGCGTGGTCGCCGGGCGTCGCGTCGTGCGGCACGGTGATCGTGAACGGGATGTCGGCGCGGGCACCGGGCTCGAGCTTGACGGCGACGCCGAGGTCGGCCGCGCAGGACGCCTCGGCGTCGTCGTTCGTGTCAGGGCAGACGGCGGAGCCGGAATCCACCGACGTCCACGAACCCAGGTCGGTGGACGCCTGGTCGGCGCCGATCAGGGTGAAGGCGCCGGTGTCGTAGTCGGTGGTCGCGTCGGACCCGTAGACCCGGAAGGACGCCGACCGGTCCGAGTAGTTGGACACCGACACCCAGTCGCTGATGGTGCTGCCGGGCTCGACGTCGTAGGTGAGCTCGGTGCGGCCGTCGGGGCCCTCGGGGCCGGCGGGCTGGACGCTCCAGGTGACCTCGCGGTCGTCGGCGGTGTGTGCGGGCGTCGCTTGAGCGGGCGCGACCGTGCCGCTGAGGACGGCGAGCAGTCCGGCGGCGAGCCCGCCACGCGCGAGGGTCCTTCGGACGATCATCGTGAGGTTCTCCAGACCCGGTCGCAGTCCTGTGCCGGACCGCGGGATACGTGCCGGCGCCCCTGTTCTGGGCAGCGCCGGTCTGGACATTCGAATCATCGTGACGGGCCGTGCGGCGGGCAAACATCGCGGAGGCGGAGCGCACGTTGCGGCGGGGCGACGTCCAGGTGGACGGCATGTGGACGGCGGCGCCGCACTCGGGTCACAACCCAGCTGACCTGCGCATTTACTCTCCTGCAGGCAAGACCGCGTGGTGCCCGACGGCGGGCGGTGGGCCCAGTTGGGCGCCGAGGACCACCCGAAAGGAGGGGGTGATTCCCCGCCCGAACGGAGGGGGTGTCGATCGGTCGGTTGATAGACCGATCTCAGAGCAAGGGACCGAAGTCACGAGACGTGCGAGGCAGACGAGATGACCCCGGCCCGCTAGGTGCGGACCGGGGCCACCCAGGAGGGTCCAGCTGGCGATCAGACCGTCAGCAGTTCACGCGGACCCTGTTCGACGTGGAACCGTCGTGCTGGGTATCGCCCGAGTACTGCGCGCGGAAGGTGTACGTCTTCCACGGCTTCAGGTCGGTCACGGTGACCGAGGCAACGCCGTCGGTCACGGTGCCGGTGCCGACGACCTTGCCGGTGTTGACGTCCTTGAACGTCACCGTGCCGGTGGCCGAGGCGGGGCCGACCTTGGCGGTGAGCGTGGCCGACTTCCAGTGCTCCTTGGCGGTCAGCGTCGTGGTGGTGGTCTCCTTGACCATCGCCCACGTGCCGGTGTTGGCGGCGTCGTCCCACGTGAGACGGATGTCCACGGAGAAGTACTTCGAGGTGCCCACGCCCGCGGCGGCGGTCGGGTACGTGTCACTCGGCGCGTCGCCCGGGTCACACGTGATCACGTAGGTGGCGACGCCGCTGTGGCCGTCGAAGCGGTCGGCCGGGAAGCCGAAGCCGGCCCAGCGGGACGCGAACAGGCCCGTGCGGTTGATGGGCTGGCCGTCGAGGCCGGAGCCCTCGATGGTGGAGCCCGCCAGCAGCACGAAGGCCGGGAAGCCCGGGTCGAATGCCGAGCTGGCCGCCGGCCAGGTGCCGTCGGGCCACACGAACAGCGGCCGCGACGAGCCGCGGTAGCCCTCGGGGCACCCGACCTGCGTGGTCAGGGACTGGGGTCCGTCGGTGCTGGAGATCTCACCGGAGGTCTTGTCGAGGGTGATGCCACCCAGGCGGTTGTCGGCGTCGAGCACCGGGTTCACCGCCTGCGCGGCCGGGGCGACCATGGCGGCCCCGAGCACGATCGTGAGCGCAGCCGCGAGGCGCATGGCCACCCGGCTGACAGTGGTGTGAGACATGAGTCCTACCTTTGTCGTAGAATTCACCCCATAGGTCACGAGCGACCTGTGCCCTCGCGGGCACGGCCCCTCACCCTGGATTGAGCCCCGGGTGAGGGGCCTCCGCATGCGGGCAGGGGACGGAACCCGCACCGGAATCTGTGAGACGTGGGGCGGCTCCTGCCGGAGCCGCCCCACGTCGCGTCGGACTGTCAGATGAGGGTGAGTGTGAGGGTCGCCGAGTAGGCGCCCTCGGGGGTTTCCTGCGGCACGCGCAACATGAGGTCAGCGTTGACACGCGTCTCCGGCGCCGACGCACCCGCAGGGAGCGACGCGAGGGTCCGCTGGGTCGACAGTCCGGCGCCGGGCGCGACCGCGCTTCCTGCAGAACCAGGGCCGGCGACGAGCTTGGGCGTCCAGCCGAGGGCAGCGGCCGAGAACGTCGTCCCCTGGGCACCGGACTTGACGAAGTCGCTCGCCGCACCGTTGAGCGCCCACCCGTTACGCGGGTCACGGTTGTCGGTCACCCGGACCTCGCCGAGGGTCCCGCTCGCCTCGAACTGGGAACCGTTGAGGGTCGCCTCGCCGAGCGACGCACCGCCGGCCGTGACGGTGAGCTGCAGGCCCGTCGCCGCGGACGCCGGGATCGTCACCGTGACCTCGGTCTGCTCCTGCTTCGGCGGTGTCGGCTCAGCCACCGTCGTGACGTTCGCATCGTTGGACGTCGACGGCTTGTGGCCTGCGTCGCCCGCGTACTCGGCCCGGAACGTGTACTGCCGACCGGCCTGGAGGTCGCCGACCGTCACGGATGCGGCGCCCCCTTCGAGCGCATCAGTCCCGACCGAGGCGCCCGCGCCAACGTCGGTGAACGTAACATCTCCGGTCGCGCCCGCCGGCGCGACCGTCGCGGTCAGGGTGACCGAACCGTCGTTGTTGGCCGTCGGCGTCAGGGTGGTGGTGGTATCGACCTCTTCGCCCGGACCTTCGGCGACGCGCCAGGTTTCGTTGGCGACGTCGATCTCCAGCTGCCTCGGCAGCGTGAAGTACTTGGCGTTTCCGACCGGCTGCGAGCTGTCGTTCATGTCGGGGTCGCTGGGCCCGCCCGGGTCACAGGTGACGACGAGCGTCGCGGCTCCCGTACGGAACATGGCGAGGGTCGACAGGTTGGACCAGGCCGAGGCGTACACCCCTGTCAGGTGGATCGGCTGGCCGTCGAGGCCGTACCCGGCGGTCTCGTTCATGCGAGTCGTCGCCGCGAAGGCAGGGACGCGCGTGCCGTCCGACCAGAACAGGAACGTGCGCGACGATGCGCGGAAGCCCTCGGGACACCCGACCGCGGTGTTCACCTCGGCCGGGTCTCCCGCGTTCCGGAGGGTCCTGGTCGCAGGCTCGACGATGGTCAGGTCCCCGATCCGGTTCGCGGAGTTCAGCTCATCCGGGATGGACGGGGAGGTCGAGGCGGTCGAGGTACTCACACCGGCGACGCCGGTGAGCATCAGGGCGAGCACGCCCGCGAGTGCCGCTCGGGCGCTCCAGGGTCGGGTTCTCATGCTGGTCTTTCCTCTCTGGGGGGTAGGCGGCCGGCGCGACGGCTTTCCGTCGTGGCCGGCGATCTGGCAGGTACGGCTGTGTCGTGACCGGCCGCCGGGACCGGGGTGCGCCCGACGAGCGGACGCACCCCGGCCGAGCCTCAGCCGAGAGCTGAGCCCCCGGCAGGGGACTCAGTTGGCGCGGTAGTTCTCGATGTCACCGGCGTCGTAGTGCGAGCCGGCGATGTCCTGACCGTTGGCACCAAGGGAGCCGAAGCCGAAGTCCTCGATGACCAGCGTGCTGGTGCCGGGGCGGACGGCGGTGTAGATGGCGCCCTCCACCGCGGGGGTGGCGGGGTTGTTCCAGAACGCGTGACGCAGGTCGGCGTTCGTGGCGACGGCGTCGTGCTCGACCACGTTGAACACCGCACGCGCTACCGGGAAGGCGGTGTTGAGGCGGCCGTTGACCAGCGGCTGGACGCTGTTGATCGTGGCCAGCTCCGCACCGGCCCGGCGGTCGTTCACCGTCACGCCGTAAGCGGCGCTGTAGTGCGTCGGCGAGGCAGCAACGCGGGTCTGCGCCACGAACTGCGCGATCGAGAACGGCGCGATCGAGTTCGGCACGTCCGCGAGGACGCTGCCGTCGTGCTCCTGCACGATCCGCGACTGACCGGTGCCGTTGTCGGTGAACGAGTCGGTCACGGCGGTGCCGAGGTCAGACTCGGGACCGACGATCGTGCTGATCCAGAAGGACCGCGTGCCGGAACCGGCCTGCGGGATGAACGGCACGATCTGCGCGCCGCTGCCCTCACGGCCCACGGTGCGGTTGCCGATGCTCAGGCTGACGGTGGTGCCCTGGTCGGCCTCGTAGATCTTGGTGAGGTCGTCCAGCGTCAGGTTGCGAGGGAGCGTGGTGTTGTCCTCGTTCACCGCGTACGTGACGGCGTCCACCGCGAACGGGACGTACGACAGCACGCCGGACGTGCTCTCCGGGACGCCGCTCGACGAGCGCGCGAACTGCAGGTCCGCACGCGACAGCGGCGCGCTCGAGGTACCACGGGCGTTGGTCAGCGTGGTGCCGTTGATCGCAGCGCGCAGCGCCGCGACACCCTGGCTGGACCCGTTGGGTCGGGGGATCTGCGGACCACCCGGACGCGTCTGGATGAAGTTGTCGTCACCCGCCGGGATCGTCGCGTCCCAGGAGCCCAGGAAGAGCTCTTCGTCAGCGTCGAGCGTCACGGCCGCGAGGCCGTTGAGGACGTCCTGCGTGGTGTCGGAACCCGTGCCGTCGATCGTCCGGTTCAGATCAGGCTGGCCGGTGGCGGGGTTGATCGGGTCGGCCGAGGCGCCGAGCGCCCCGCCCAGGAGAAGCGCAGCTGTCGCGGCGCCGGCGAGGAGCACACGGGCTCCGCGCTGGTGGTGCATGGACATGGCTTGCCTTTCCATCTAGGGTCTCCCCCCAAAGGTCGCGTGCGACCCTGTGTCCTTGCGGACACGGCCCCTCACCCTGGTTTCGCGCCCCGGGTGAGGGGCCTTCCACGTGCGGGCGGGGGGTGGTGCCCGCACGGGAAACCTGTGTGGAGTTGTGCTCGCCGCCGAGCGTCCGGGTTCGGCGCCCGGTCAGCCGGTCATGTCACGTCGGCGCATGAGGAACGGGGCGCCTACCATGCCGGCCAGGCCCGCGATGAGGGTGCCGCCCAGCGCGACCGAAGCACCCAGCGGTGTGGTGTCCTCGGTCGACACCGCCTCGTCCTGCGTCGTCGTGGTGTCAGTTCCCGGACCGTCGTCGGATCCCGGGCCGGATGGCGGACCGTCGGCCGTCGGGTCGACGCCGTCCACCGGGACCGGCACCGTCGCGTTGGTGTCTCCCGGACCCCCGCCTTCCGGGTCGGCCGAACCTCCAGATGTTTCGTCCCCGTTCCCGCCGTCACCGTCCGGGTCGGTCTCGTCCGGGTCCGTAGGTGTGCTCTTCCCTGGCGGTGCGAGCAAGCGGTCTGCCAGGTCCAGTGCAGCTTCCTGCTGTTCGTCGGTCAGTGGCACGTACCCCTCGGGCAGCCCGCCACGATCACCCGTCACGACGTTGCCGTCCGCGGCCGCGTATTCCAGCAACCCCGCGTAGTCGACACGAGCCTGACGGTCCAGCTGAGGCTGATTCAGGTTCACGGCCGCATGCACCGTGGTGGTCAGTGGATAGGCGCCGTCGGGAAGTGCCGTGACGTCGAAGTTGGTCAGGCCGTCCTTGTCGAGAGAAGCTCCCGCGACAGCACGGGTGACTGTGGCCGGGTCATACTCGACGAACTCTCGCGCCGAGGCCACGGTCCGGGCGGTCGTGAACTCGTCCAGCGGCTGGGCCAGCGCGGCCGTGTCCAGGCGGAACAGCTCGGCCGACGGCGCTAGCGCCGGGCCGAGGAGCAGGCCCTGGCCACCTGGCGGGATCGGGGAGCTGGGGGCCCACCGGCCCGAGTTCAATCCCGAGAACCAGTCGGGATCCCACCCCGTGATCCGCTGATGATCCCGACGCGCGATCCGACTGGCGTTGGCCTCCAGCGTGGTGGAGTACGGCACGTAGGACTCCGAACCGAACTTCGCTCCCTTGTACTTCGGGTCGTCGTTGGCCGCGTCAGGAAACTGGGTCCGGTCCGCCTTGGGGAACATGTCGATCGGTTCGACCGACAGGTCCACCGGGTAACCACCGCCCGCAGCACCTGAGTGCCCCGAGGGCAGGTAGTAGGGGTTGACCACGTTGCCCCACGGATCGGGCGCGCCGCTCAGGAAGGCGCGGGCGTCCGCGTCCGCCTGTATGTACTCCCACAGCATCTGGATCGCGTCATCACCTTGCGGGCCCGGCACCACCATCGGCGCGAAAGCCCGTAGTTCGGTCGGGTTGCCCAGCGCCACCCATTCCTCGTCCGAGACGACCTCCTCGACCTTGAGGGCATCCAGGGACTGGCTGACCGGAGGATTGCCGTTCTGGGGCTGCGGCACGTCGCGCCGGTAGGACTGGGTGAGCATCTTGGCGACCAGGCGCGGCGTGAGCCGCAGGTCATGCACAACACGACCGCCACGCTCCGCGGCGTAGAAGCTGATCGTCAACGCGGAGTTCGCCAGCGGTGCGTAGCCGATGTCCGCGCCGTCGAGCAGCTCGGGGTTGGTGGAGCCGATCGTCTCGGGTGTGAGCGGGAGGCTCACCGCAGCCAGGTTCGCCTGCCCGGTCAGGAGCTGACCCCGGACCTGGTTGCCCGAGCTGGTGTTCAGGCTGAACGTCGCGCCGTCGTCATCGGCGCACAATGCCGGCTGCCAGGAGCTCATGGCGTGCGCGACGAGCTCGCTGCCCACGACCCGGCGCTCGGCCGACCCAGGCGGGCAGGTGACGAACGGGTTCCGGAAGTCCAGCGGGACGACCATCCGGTTGGCCCAGAAGCTGCAGTCCGTCCCGATCGGGGAGCCGAACTGGTTCAGCGGCGTGTCGCCAAACCCGTTGTTCGGCCTCACGTTGCTCACGCACTTTGTCGCCGCGTCCTTGAGCGAGCCTGAGTGCGTGCCACGCGGCACCACCACGAGCCAGCACCGCTCCCCGGCGGCCTCAGGATCTCCGCACCCCAGGTAGGGCTGCGCCGCCGCCGACTGCGTCACGAACCCCACCCGCGCCCCGTCGTCATCCACCGGCACGAGCGGCAGCTCGTTGGACGACGATGCGGTGAAGAAGGCCCCCAGCCCTCGGTTGCGGTAGATGGTGCCGGCTTCACCAGGCTGGACCACCTCGACGTGCTCACTCACCTGCCCCGTCACAGCCCGGAACGGGAGCGCTCTCGCATCGTCGGTACCGCGGGCAAGCACCGCGACGTCGTTGAACGAGCCCTGCAGCTCGTTCGCCATGCCCCCGACCTCGGGAAACGCGTACGACCCGTACTGGCACGTCTCCGCGAAGCCCGGAGCCTCGGGGTCCGGTCCCCAGCACTGGAACATCTGGAGGAAGTTCTGATACGTGTTGTTGGTGGGCCGAACGCTCGGGGCCATCCCGGTCGCCGTGACCGTGACCGTCTGGTCGATCAGCCCCTCCGTCTGGGACACCGTGACCTCAAGGTCCTTGAAGTCCTCCCAGTGCCCCGACCCGTCCGCGTTGTCGACCATGTGCGACCGGTCCGGCTGGAACCGCTGCAGGTCGCCGTTGCCCCCGGCCCACTTCACGGTCACCGCGGAGTCGGTCCCCTCGCCGGCCGCCCGCGCGTCCGACGGCGCGTACAGCGCCACGAGCCCACCGGCCGAGGCCAGGGTGACGATCGCGCTGAGCACGCTGGTCGTGCGGCTGCGGAGCTTCATCGAGGTTCTCCGTTCGACTCGTGCGCTGCGTCCCCGGCTCGCACCGGTCCGGACGGGGAAAGCATTGCTGCCGACCGCCGATATTGGCAACCATAGGAATAGTGGACAGACAATTGAGAAATAGCACCGCTACGGGGGACGGCAGATGAACGACACGTTTCAAGAGTCGCGCGACCGGCGGGAACACGTGCCGTCTCGGCCGCCGGGCCGCCGTTCCGACACGCCCGTCCGTCCGAGCGTTGTCCCAGGACACCACCCGAAAGGAGGGGGCTAGACCCCTCCCTGGGGTGGGGGCGTCCGAGCGCCGCACGACGGGAAATCCACCATGCGGAATGAATTTCACCCTTTTCGATGAATTCGCCTGCGACATTCAGCGGGATATTTTCCACGCCACGCTCGTGGGCACCGGGAAAGGCCGGAGAAATAGCCCTGGGAATCACGCTGAAGCACCTCCTGAGGGCCCACGGGCCCCGCGGCCACCGGGCACCGGCAGCGCCGTCCGCGCGCGTTTGCCGACCAGCGGCGGCAGCACCGCGGCGAGGATCAACGCCAGCCCCAGGCCGACCATCGCGAGCTGCGGGACGAACCCGCCGCCGGCCACCGGCAGGGTCTGCGGGGTCGCGGCGACCAGCACGGGCTCGGCGTTCTCGTCCACCACCTCGGCGTCGCCGCCGCCACCCGAACCGGCATCGCCGTTACCGCTTCCGCCACCGCCGCCCGAACCGCCGTCAGGCCCGCCACCACCGCCTGAGCCGTCGTCGGACCCACCACCGTCCGGGCCGTCGTCCGGCCCGCCGTCCGGACCGCCGGGGCCGTCGCCATCGGGTCCACCCGACCCGTCGCCGTCGCCCTCACCGCCCCCTCCGCCGTTGTCCCCGGACGGGGCCGTCGGGGTGTCCTTGGACCCACCCGTACCCGTGCTGCACTGCGTGGGACCCTTCTTGTCGCACGCCGGCGGGTAGGGCGCCTCGTTGGCCAGCCGGTTGGTGCCGTCCGGCGAGAAGGTCGGGTTGTTGCAGTCGTTGATCCCCTTGATCACCGGGTCGCCGCCCGGGATCTTCTGGATCTGTGTCTGTCCCGCCTTGACCAGGTTGATCGGCAGCGGCGAGTAGCCCAGCGTGTCGGCCTGCTGCTGCCCCTCGCAGAGGAAGTAGGCGCCGAAGTCGGCCAGCGTCAGGCCCTTGTCGAGGTTGAACCCGGCGTCCTGCGACGTCGGCAGGATGATGTACGAGTAGCTGGACAGCGGGTACACGCGCCGGTCGTCGAAGGCGTAGACGTCCTCCAGGTTCTGCGTGAGGTAGTCCGGCGAGCTGCGGTTCTCGTTGATCTTGGCCCGGAGCAGCGCCACGGCCACGTTCGCCGCCGTCGGCTCCGTGTAGTAGCCGGACCGGTTGAGCATCTTGGCCACCGGGAAGCCGCTGTTCAGCGCGTAGGAGTACTCGACGAACGTGATCGCCCCCACCGCGTGGGACTGCGCCACGTACCCGGCCACGCCGTTCGAACCGGCCCGGGACACGAACCCCGAGCCCGGCACCACCGGATAGTTGGACGTCACACCGCAGTGTCCGTTGATCATCGGACGGTTCACCTTGCCGCAGTACGCGTCCCAGGCCCTGGTCTGCTCCTGACGCATCCAGATGGAGAACTGGGCAGTAGCGCCCGACCCGTCGGAACGCACCACGGGCACGATCGGGATGCCCGGCAGGGCGAGCTGCGGGTTGTCCTCCTTGATCTTCGGGTCGTTCCAGCGGGTGATCTCGCCCGTGAAGATCTCGGCGATCGTCTCTCCGGACAGCCGCAAGTTCGTGACCCGTTTGCCCCCGACCTGCAGGTTGTACATGAAGGCGGTGCCGCCCGCGACGATCGGCATGTAGGCGAACTCCCGGGCGGGCCGGACGTCGCCCTCGTTGGAGTTGGCGATCGCGTACGGGATCTCGCTGACGCCGAAGTCCGCCGTACCGTTCGCGAAGCTGTTGCGGCCCTGGGTCGAGCCCGACTCGGAGTACGTGATCTTCCACTGGTAGTTGGACCAGACGTTGCGGATCCACTGCTGCAGCGCGTTGGCCGACCAGGTCGACCCGGCGCCGTTGATCGGGGCGTGCACCTTGCCGACGGCCGCGGGCGCCGCCTGCTGTACGGCCTGCTGCTGCCCGGTGGCGGGCGCACCAGCCGCGGTTCCAGCCGGCACGACGGCGCCCGCGAGCACGAGCAGCACGCCCAGCCCGGCGATCAGCGCGCGCACGCGCAGAGCGCGGTGGGTGGTGGTGGCGGTCATCGTCCGGCCTCCTTGTCATCGGTGAGGGTGTCTTCGTCCGACGGCGGGGCTGACGGCGGCGGGGCGTCCGACGCCGGAGCGGCCGACGCCGGAGCCGCCACCGCCGTCGGCCCGCCCCTCCGGAACCGCGCCGCGACCCGCACAGAGGCCCGCTGCGCCCGGCGCGCACCGCCTGGACTGAGCACCCCGGCGCCCTTGCCGCCGATCAGGCGGGCGATCGCGAACAACAGGAAGACGAGCACCATCAGCACCGCCGCCGCGCCGAACCCGCGCGCGATCTGCGCGGGTTCGGGGCTCTTGACCAGCGTGAACGTGGCGAGCGGCAGCGAGACCATCGGCCCGTCGAACGGGTTCCAGCTGTAGTAGGTGGTGTACCCGGCGACGAGCAGGATGGGGCTGGTCTCGCCGATACCGCGTGCGGTGCCGAGCACGATCGCCGTCATGAGGCCCGACTTGCTCGTGGGCAGCACCACGTTCCAGATGGTGCTCCAGTGGCTGGCGCCCATCGCGAACGACGCCTCCTTGAGCGTCGCCGGGACCAGGCGGAGGACGACGTCGGCCGACCGGATGATGATCGGCAGGATCATGATCGTGATCGCCAGCGAGGCGGCGAAGCCGGACTTGGGCGCACCGAACATGAGGATGTAGGTGGCCAGGATGAACAGGCCGCACAGGATGGACGGCAGCGCCGTCATCGCCTCGGTGACCGTGCGCACGATCCGGGTGAACGGGCTGGGGAACTCGGCCAGGCACACCGCGGTCAGCAGGCCCAGCGGGATCGAGATCACCAGTGCGAAGGAGATCATGATCAGCGTCCCGACGGCGGCGTGCGCCATGCCGCCGATGTTCAGCGGATCCAGCGGGCCGGCCAGGGACAGGTCCTGCGTCCAGAAGTTGCCCTGCGTGAACGCCGGGCGACCCTCCGTGAGCGCGAAGACCACAACAACCACGAGCGCGAGCAGCAGCACGACGGCGCCCGAGTGGATGAGCACGCTGGCCACGCGGTCCTTGATGGTGATGCGGTCGTCGTCGAAGCTGATCAGCACCACGAAGAAGCCGAGGAACAGCACGTAGGCGATCAGCACGAACGGCAGCGCGCCCTGGAACGGCAGGACCTGGGTGAACAGCCAGGCGGTCGACGCGATGCCGGCCGCCGCGGCGCCGACGACGCGGAGCACGTCCTCGCGGCGCAGGCCGGACAGCTCTCGCTGGACCTCGGGCCGGGCGGGCGTGATGCGCCCGTCCCGGCCGGGCAGGTGGGTGCGGGTGTACCGGCCCGGCCGGTCGGCGCGGCGGGCGCCCTGGGATGTCTCGGTGACGGTCATGGTCTTCCTCAGCTCGCAGCGCCCGAGCGGGAACGCTGGATGATGAATCCGGCGACGAAGTTGATCAGCATGGTGATGAGGAACAGCACCAGCCCGGCGGCCATGAGGGCCGACACCTCGAAGTCGTTCGCCTCGCCGTTCTTGAGGGCGATGAGCGAGCTGATCGAGTTGGTCCCGGTGCTGAGCACCTGCCAGTTGATGACGAACAGCGGGCTGATCACGAGGTAGACGGCGATGGTCTCGCCCAGCGCCCGGCCGAGGCCGAGCATGGTGCCGCCGATGATCCCGCCGGTGCCGAACGGGTAGACGACGTTGCGGATCACTCCCCACTTGCTGGCCCCCAGCGCCAGGGCGCCCTCCCGCTCCCCCACCGGCGCCTGGTCGAACACCTCGCGCATGATCGCCGCCGAGATCGGCGCGACCATCATCGAGACGATCAGCCCGGCGAGGATCGCGGACGCGGTGAACACCGTGGGGGTCGCCAGCGGGTCGCTCGGGTCGAACTGTGAAACCCGGAAGATCGGGATCCAGCCGAAGTACGTGGAGATCCACTGCGCCACCGGCAGCAGGTTCCCCTCCAGCCAGTACGCGCCCCACAGCCCGTAGACGACGCTGGGGATGGCGGCCATGAGGTCGATGACGCCGATCAGGAACCGCTTGATCCCCGCCGGCGCGTACTCGGTGATGTACGTGGCGGTGACCAGCGCGAGCGGCACGGCCACGCTGATCGCCGTCAGCCCGATGACTATCGTCCCGAACAGCACCGCCGCGATGCCGAACCGGCCCGAGTTGGGCTCCCAGTCCTGCTCGGTGATGAAGTCCCAACCCGCGACGTCGATCGCCTGGGCACCCCGCCACAGCAGGAACACGCCGACGAGCGTCATGATCAGGAGCACCAGCGTGCCGCCGGAGTGGGCGGCGACGCGGAAGGTGTTGTCCTGCCAGCCGCGGCGGCTCACCAGCGGCCGCGTCGGGTCCACCAGCGCGTCGCGCGGGGCCGGCGACGTCTCCAGGCCGAGCTCGCGCAGCTCGGTGCGCTGCCGCTCCAGCTCGGCGACGGCGGTGTCCTTGGGGCTGCCGGCGGGGTTGTCCCGCGGCTCGCGCACGGGGTCGTCGGGGTCGGACATCGGTGCATCACTCTCCGGGGACATCGTCGGCGTCGGTCGGGCTCGTGGTCGTGTCTCCGGCGGGCACCTCGTCCGACGGTTCGCTCGGCGAATCGCTGGGGCCGGTCGACGGCTGGTCCGTGGGTTCCTCGGTCGGCGAGTCGGTCGGCGAGTCGGTCGGGTCGGAGGTCGCCTCGTCCTCTGGCGTGGTCGTCGGAGGGTCCGTGGGTTCCGGCTCCGGGGACGGCGGGCCGGCCTCGGCGTCCGTCCCACCGGCGCTGTCGTCCGAGCCGGACGGGCTGTCCGCGTCATCGGCCCTGCTGCCGCCCGACGGCGCGTCGGTGGGCCGAGCCGGCGTGGGCGTCCTCCCCTCCTCGTCGTCACCGTTCCGCGGTGCCTCGCCCACCGGCCTGTCGTCTGCTTCGTTCCGGCGCGCGGGCTCGTCCAGCGGGGCCTGCTTCGGTTTGTCGTCGTCCCGCCGATCGCGCCCACGAGCGGCAGTGTCGTCGGCCGTCGTGGTGCCGTCGACGAAGCCGCCGAGCACGATGGCGGCCGCGAAGAACTCGAAGTGCCAGGGCTCGGGCTTGACCCCGCCAGGGCGCGCCCAGGACGGGTTGTCCCACCCGTACTCGGGGCCGTGCTCGCGCAGCCACCGGTACTCGGCACTGTGGCCGGTGTTGATCGGCTCGGCCAGGTCCACCGCGAGGCCCCAGCCGTGGTTCGACGTTCCAGGGACCGCCGCCAGGTAGGGCTTGACCTTCTTGAGCCGGACCTGCGCCGCATACGACCGGTAGGAGTCGGTGATCGGGATCGGGTTCCCGAAGCGCTTCTCGAACTTCCGGTTCAGACGCTCCAGCGCCTCGGCCGCATCACACCGCAGCAGATGCCCGGCCGAGAAGTCCAGCTCGCACAGCACGTCCGCCGGGATGTGGCCGTTCGCATACCGTGCCGCTTGTTCGGCGTACCGATGGACCGCGTCGATCACACTCGCCCGCAGCCTGCTCGATCGCTGGTCCGGTGCCGCACCGCCCGCGCCCGAGGTCGCCTGGTCCAGCACACCCGCCAGGCGCTTCGCGGCCCGCACGAGGTCGTCGAGCTCGACGCCGTGACCATGGTCGTGCCGGTCCCCGTCGGCGAGCGGACGGCCCGCACGAGAATCATCACCATCTGCGGGCAACGGTCGTTCGGGCGCGGTCCGCGCCCGCAACCCTGCGTCGGCAACGCTCGCCGCGGCCTGCTGCGCCCGGAAGGTGGAGTACAGCATGCCGAGCTCGCCAGCCGCTTGCACCACGTGCGGGACCGCGTCGTGCCCCTGCTTGTCGACCATCCGGCGGGCGCGCTCCAGCACGGCCTCCACCTGAGCGAGCGCCGCACCCGCAGGCCCGGTCGCCCCGTCCGGCACCGACGCCGCCAGCCGCAAGGGCGCCCGGTCCTTCAGCGGTGCGACCTGGACCGTCCCGCCCGACGCCGGTGTGGCACCCGGTGCGGCCGCGGCAGCGAGCCCGCCCACCGGCGGCTGCACCGTCGACACGATCACGGCCACGGTGAGACCGCAGGCCAGGGCTGTCCGCCCGATCCGCCCGTCCTGCACGGCGGCGGTGAGCCGATGAAGGTCACTCAGCAACTGCCGAGCCCTGTCGAGCACGCGGTCAGAACTGGTGCGCGTCATAGGTTTGCAACCTCTCTCGCGTCAGGCACGGTCGGGCCAGGGCAGGTGCGTATCGGTCTGCGGGTCGGCCTCAAGATGGGCGCGGGCCGCACGGCTGCCTGCGGCCACCGTTCCCGTACCACCGGTCCGCCGCGCCCGGCCCGGCGCCGGTTCGGACGGTGGCATCATCGTCACGGGCCAACCCGGCGGGCAAACAAAGCGCGTGCGGCGAGCAGGTTGACGGACGGCGGGGTCAAGATGGACGCGAGGTGGACGACGCCGGAGGCGACCCCCGGCATCGGCGAGATTCCGCGGTTCTCGACGTCGCCCGCCGTGGCGCGGCGGGCAGTCCGCGACGTCGGATCCGATGGCCGCAGCGACAAGGACCACCCGAAAGGAGGGGTCCGGGACCTCCCGATCGGAGGGGCCGGGACGGCTCGGCCGGCCGTGCTGCTGCGCCTGACCCGGTGGGTCGGGCGCGACGTCGTGGCGGTCACCTTCGTCGCCAACATCGCCGCCTACCTCGGGTCGCTCGCGCTGCTGGACCGGACCGGCGCCGTGCACACGGCGCAGAGCGAGGACTGGCGCGTCGCCGCAGTCGTGCTGCTGGTCTCGTTCCAGGCGCTCTGGCTGCACTGGCTCCAGCGCCAGGCCCTGGGAACGCTGATCGCGTCCCTCGTGCTGTGGTTCGGCGCGCTGCTGATCGGCGGGTCCGACCCGCTCCTGCTCCAGCCTGGCGTGCTGCTCGCGGTGTTCAGCTTCGCCGCCGAGCGGTCCGGGCGGTGGCGGGGCGTGCTCGTCTCGGCCTTCGTCGTGATGACGGCAGGGGTGCTGCTCGCCGACGAGGCGCTCTACCCGACGCCCGGCGCACCGGGCTGGCAGGACCCGGCGATGCTCGTCGTCTGCGCGCTGCGGGCCGCCGGCGTCGTCGCGGTGCCCGCCCTCCTCGGCGCCTGGTACGCGCAGCTCCGCGACCGCGCCGAGCGCATCGCCGCACTCGCCCACGAGATCGCCGGCCGGGAGGCGCACCGCACCGCCGACGCCGTCGCGGCGGCCCGCCGCACGGTCGCCCAGGAGCTGCACGACACGTCGTCGGCCCACCTGGCCGCGATCCTCACGCTGAGCACGGCGGCCGAGGCGAGCGCGGCGTCGGGCGGTGCCCCCGACCCCCGGCTGATCGCGCAGATCCGCGACGAGGGCGAGCGGCTCTACCAGGGGTTCGAGCGGATGGTCTCCCGGATGCGGCAGGACGACCGCACCCTCGCCGGGACCCACCAGCCGGGCCAGGCTGCGGGCCAGCACACCGTGGCCCAGATCGCCGACCTGACCGCCGAGCACGAGCACACCACCGGCGTGCCGGTGACCCTCGAGCACGACCCCGGGCTCGTGGAGATCGACGAGCGGCTCGGCCCGCTGCGCAGCCACACCGCGTACCGGGTGGTCCAGGAGGCCCTGAGCAACGCGCGCAAGCACGCCCCCGGCACGCAGGTCACCGTGCTCCTCGAGGACGACGGTTCGAGCCTGCTGCTCCGCGTCGAGAACGAGACTTCACCCTCCGACGAAGCCCTCGATCCTGGTGACGTCGCGGTCACGCCGCATAGCCTGAGTCTCGGCTACGGGATCGAGGGAATGCGGGACCGGCTGGCCGCCGTCGGCGGCAGTCTGCGTACCGGACCTCGGCACAGCGGAGGGTGGGCCGTGCAGGCCCTGCTCCCCCATCCGCCGCACCGCACCGACACCACCGACGGCTGGCAACGCTGTGACGGAGGGGCGAAAACGTGATCACGACGCTCGTCGTGGACGACGCCGGGAGCGTGCGCCGGTCGCTGCGCCTCCTGCTGGAGACCACCGACGACATCCAGGTGATCGGTGAGGCGAGCAACGGGGTCGACGCCGTGCGGCTGGCCCGGGCCCTGAGGCCCGACGTCGTGCTCATGGACCTGCGCATGCCGGGCGGAGGCGGACTCGACGCCATCGCGGCGCTGAGCGGACCCGGCGTCGCGAACCCGATCCCCGTGCTCGTGTTCACTACCTTCCACCTGGACGAATACCTCTACGGCGCGTTCGAGCGCGGCGCCGTCGGCTACCTCCTCAAGAAGAACCCGGGCGACATCCCCGCCGCGATCCGCGCCGCCGTCAACGCCAGCGCCCTGCAGTCGCCGGCCGTGCGGCAGCGGCTGCTGGCCGAGTACGCACGCAGCAGCGGCCGCACCCGCCGGCAGGGCGTGCTGGAGCCGGCCGCCCCCGGTCCCGGCCCCGGCGACGGCGGAGCGGGGCCCGGCCTGGCTGGCGGGGCGACGGCCGAGAGCATCGCCACGCTCCTCACGGACCGCGAGCTGGACGTGATCGCAGCCCTCGCCGAGGGGCTGAGCAACAAGCAGATCGCCGCGCGGCTCAACCTCGGCGAGAACACCGTGAAGTGGCACATCGGCAACATGCTCGACAAGACCGGGACCCGGGACCGCACGCAGCTCGCGATCTGGGCCTACCAGCACGGACTCAACCCCTGACCGTCCGGCTCAGACGTCGACTCCGGTCGAGCACCGCCCCGGGGCAGCTGTGACTCAGGTCACCCGACACGTCCGCGGCAGTACACCGTCCTATCCGAGTGTGATCGAAGTATTGCTCCGGACGGGCGCCTGCGCTGCCCGGCCCTGTCCTCCGCGTTGCCCTCGGCCCCGAGGGGTCCGGTGAACCGTCGCCTGCTTCGGCCGGCTGCCCACGATGAGGCGCCCGAGTGGCTCCCGCGTGCCGAGGAGTGCCTGCCCGCGCCGCGGGAAGCCCAGCGCAGGCTGCCCGTCGAGCGGGCGCTCGACCACGCGCTCCGCACGGACGCCACCGCTCTGGTGCTGCTGCGGGCGCCCCGAGGTGCGGGCCGGCGCACGGCGGTCGCGCTGTGGGCGCGCCGGCTGGTCCGCGAGGGAACGGTGGTGGTCTGGGTCGACGTCCCCGAGTCCGACGCCGTGGACGGCGACGCGCTCGGCCAGGCCGTCCGCACCCGGCTCGCGCACGTGATCGGGGAGGCGCCGCCTGCGCCGGAGGCCGCCGGGAACGCGACGGCGGCGGCCACCCGGGGCACAGCACCCGAGGACCTGGCCGCCGCGCTCGACGTCCGCCGCGTGGTGCTCGTCGTCGACCGGATCGGGCCGAGGTCGGACGCCGCGCTGGCCTACCTCGACCAGGTCGCGCGCGTGCTGCGCCGGAGCCGGATCGTCGCGCTGACCGCCATACCGCTACCGGGCCCCGTCCCGACGTTCGACGCCTGGGCGCCCGACGCCGGCTCTGCGACCCCGACGGCCCGCGAGCCCGCCCGCCACGCGGAGCTGACCCTGCGCGACCTCGCCGTCCGCCCCGACGAGGCACAAGCGGCCGCCGCTTCGCTCGGTGTTCCTCTCACCCGGCCGCAGGCCAGCCTCCTGGTCACGGCGGCGGCGGGCTGGGCGGCGGTGGTCCACCCGGCGCTGGCGGAGCTCCGCCGTGCGAGCGCGGCGGGCGTCCCTGTCACCGACGACGTCGTCTCGACGGCCGCCGCCGCGCAACGCGCCGCGTTCCTGCGCGCCGCAGTCCCCGAGGAGGCGATCAGCGTGCTCGTCGAGGTCAGCCTGGCTCCGCAGCTCAGCCGGGCCGAGCTGGCCGCCACCGGCCTGCTCGCCGCGCTCCCGGGCGCCGACGTCTTCATCGATCGCCTCGTCGACACCGGGCTGCTCCTCGCCGACCCGGCAGGGCCGGACGACATCCTCACGATCGAGCCGAACGCCCGCCGCGCCCTGCTCGACTACGCGCGCGGCCGCGACCGGGACGAGCTGCACCGCCGGGCGGCGAAGGCCGCGCGGCGGCAGGAACAGCTGGGCGACGCGCGCGGGGCGCTCCTGGTCGCGCTCGAGTCCGGCGACGCCGGGCTGGTGCGCGACCTGCTGCACGGCACGTGGACCGGCATCCTGGACGGCCACGATCCCACGCTGCACGAGGCCCTGTGGAGCGCCGCCGCGGCGGCGCCCGTCACGCACGTCCCGGCGGAGCTGCGGGCGCTGCTGTCCGCCACCCGGCGCTCGCCAGGTCGGCCGGGTATGCACGAGCTGCCGGCCGCCCCGGCCGGCCCGCACCGGCCCACCGGCCCCGAGGGATCGCTCCAGACATTTGCCCGGATCGTGCGGCTGCGCCGGGCGGGACGCACCGAAGACGCCCTGCGCCGGGCGGCCGAGCTGCTCGGCGCGACCGGCGGCACGAACACCGCGACCCTCGGCACGACCAGCAGCACGTTCAGCAGCACTTCCGACGTCGCACGGGTCCTCGTCGGGCTGCAGGCCGGCGTCACGGCAACCGAGGCGGGCATGCTCGACGAGGCCCTGCGCTACGCCGAGGGCGCCCACCAGAGTGCGCTGGGCTCCGGAGCGCTGCCGCTGGCCGCCGCCGCGGCGGAGCTGGCGGCCCTGGTGCACGCGCTCGACTCCGCCGTGCACGCGGCGGCCGACTGGTCCGCCGAGGCCGCCGGCCTGCCCGAACCACCCGCCTGGTGGCGGCGTGCCGTCGGCGATCCCGCCGCCCTGGTCTCCGCGCTCGCCCGCCTGGACCGGCTCGACGACGACCTGCCCGACCACCTGCTGGGCGCCGTACAGGATGCCGCCCGGACGGACCTGTGGTTCGCCGGCCTGCACGTCGAGGCGACACTCGCCGCGCTGCGCGGTCACGAGGAGCCCGCCGTCGACCGCCTGCGGGAGGCGCTCGCCCAGCGCGGGCGGACACCGACGGACACCGAACCGTCCGCCGACCACCTCCGGATCCCACCGCTGCTCGCCCTCGACCTGGGCCGGCTGTACCTGGCGTTGGGCCGCGGCACCAACGCCGTGGTCGTCGCCGACGCCCTGACCTCGCGGGCCCCCGCCGTCGCCCTGCTCGACGGTCGGCTCCGCCTCGCGCAGGGGCGGCCGCGCGACGCGCTCCTGGCGGTCACCGCCGTCGGCCACCAGGGGTCGACGGCGGGCGCCCGCCTCGTGGCCCACCTCATGGCGGCCGAGGCGCTCACCACGATCGACGGCGCGGGGACCGGCCGGACCGGCGACCAGGACGGCGACGGTACTGCCGCCGGGGGCAGCCGCGCCGACGTCCGCCGCCAGCTGGCCCAGGCGTCCGCCCTGGCACAACGGGTCGGCGGCGCCCTGCCCTACTGGTCGGCCTCGTCCGACGTGCTGCGCCTCGCGGCCCGCGACGCCACGGCGCACGTGCGCGAGCAGATCGCCGAGGTCCTTCGCCGGCGCGCCGACGCGGTCCCGGCCGAGTTCGTGGTCGTGCCGGACCGGCAGCTCGTCGTCCTGCACCACCTGGCCGACGGCCTGACCTCGACCGAGGTCGCCAAGGCGTCCTTCGTCTCGCACAACACGGTCAAGACCCAGATCCGCGAGGTCTACCGCCGCCTCGGCGTGCACGACCGGACGGCCGCGCTCCAGCGGGCCCGTGAGCTGGGCCTGCTGGACCCGATGGTCCGCGCCCGGCTCAGCCCGTCGCGACCGTGACGACGCCGACGGTGAACGCGTCGCCGTTCGTCTCGACAGCGGTCAGCTCGGCGCGGGTCGAGGTCAGGGTTGCGGGCGCGAACGGCTTGACGTCGACGCCGAGCGCGTTGGCGTAGGCCGAGCCCCACGCCGTCGAGTCGAAGGCGTTCTCACCCGAGCCCGGCCCCGCCGGCCCGACGCCGTTCCAGCGCGGCGGCACCATTGGCGCGCCGTCGAACAGGAGCTGGTCCCCCGGGGCGCTTCGGTCCCCGTCCCACACGACGGCGCCGATCCGCGCCGTCGTGCCGGGACGGCCGGCGACGGAGAAGGTAGCGGAGCCCACCGCGGACGACACCGGCTGCAGCCCGTCGTACACGATCGCCAGCCCGGAGCCGCCCGGCCCGGTTCCCGCCGGCCGGTGCACGACGACGAGCGCCCAGCCGGCGAACCCGCCCCTCGCCTCGGTGGCGCACACGTCGGCCACACCCCAGGTACCCGCGCCGCCCGAGCGGACCAGGTCGGTCACGTCGGCGCTCGCCTGGTACATCTGGGCCCCCGAGCGGTCCACGGTCACCTCGCCGACGGCGGTGAGCGCGCCGCCCGGCGGCGCCACCCGGACCGGCCCGATCTCGCCCGCGCATCCCCCGGCCCAGTAGACCCGCGCCCCCAGCACCTCGGACCCGGCGGGGATGTCCAGCACGGCCGTGGACGAGTTGGTCCCCGTCCCCAGGGCGTCGACGGACACCATGTTCCACCAGTTGTTGTTCTGCGCGGACCCGGTGGCGGTGCCGTTGGCGACGGCCGCGCAGCCGGCCGCGGCGGGATCGCAGTGCAGCACAGGCGCCCCCGCCTGGCTCACCTGGACGGAACCGGTGGCGACGTACCGCGCGGCGAGCGAGCCCGCGCGCACCGGCACGGGCACGGTCGCGCTCGCGGGCGCTACGCCGTCCCCGCGCACGTCCAGCCGCAGGTCGACGTCGCCCCCTGCGACGTCGGCGGCGACCAGCACGGGCACCAGCAGCGTCGAGGTGTCACCGGCCGCGACCGTGTCGACGGCGCAGCTCACGACGCTGGGGGCGCCCGCAACCACGCCTCCGCCCGCGGCGTCGGCGCACGCCCACGCGGAGACGGCGCGCGCCCCGCCCGCCGTGTCGAGCTCGACGCCGGCGGGCAGCGTGACGTCGACCACCACGGCGCCCGTCGGGTCCGGGTTCGGGTTGGTCACGGTCGCGCCGAGCACGCCGGTGCGCCCGGGCACGAGGTCGCCCAGGTCGTCGTGCGCGACCTCGAGCACCACGGGCTCGGGCGGCCGCGTGGGTGTGGGGGCGGGCGACGACGGGAGCGTCGGGCTCGGGCCGGTCGGCCGGCTCGGCTCGGGTATCGGATCGGGACCCGACGTCGGGTCCGGCGTCGGGGCAGCCGCCGGGTCCGGAGTTGTCCCGCCCGGCTGCGAACCAGGTGTGGTGCTCCCCGGCGTAGGGGTCGGGTCGACCGGCGCCGGCCCGCCGCCGGGCGCGTCCCAGCTCCCGGACCGGTCGTCCACGTACCGCGGACCGCCCTGCGGCTCGTCGCGGTGATCGCCGGGCCACGGGCTGGGCGACGGCGCCGCCCCGCCGCCGGGCACCGGATCCGAGTCCGCGGGATCGTCCCACTCGGGCCGGCCACCGTCGCCGGCCGGCCCGGGATCGGGCAGCAACCCGCCGTCGTCGGGCAGCGGCGCCCCGCCCGCGACGTGACCCGGAGCTTGCCCGGTCCCCTCCCCCACGACACCCGACGCCGTGATCCCGAACAGCATCAGCAGGCACAGCGCCACGGCCGCCGCCCCGAGGAGGAACGTCCGCGCACCAATCCGCGGGCGCGCCCACCACCAGCGCCGGCCGAGGGCTCGCGCGCGGCCCGGCCCCGGCCGCGGCGTCGACACCTCGGCGCCGGAATCGTCGGCGCCAGAATCCTCGGCGTCGGCATCCGGGTCGTCGGCATCCGGGTCGTGGTCGAGCTCGCCGGCTGCCGCGACCGGCAGCCCGAGCGGGAGCAGCACGGCGCGCATGCGGCGCTTGAGGTCCCGCATCTGGTCGACGGCGGCGGCGCAGAAGGCGCACTCCAGCACGTGCGCGTCGACCCGGTGGTGCACGGGCACGGCCAGCGTCTCGTCGACGTACCGGGCCAGGTGCGGCGCGAAGTCCTCGCAACCGGGCGCCACCCGATCCTGGTGGGCCTGCAGGTACTCCCGCCGGAGCCGCTGGCGGGCCCGGCGGGCCAGCGAGGACACGGCGTTGGGCGAGACGCCCAGGAGCGGTCCGACCTGGGCCGGCGGGAGCTCGTGGACGTCGACGTACCAGAGCACCCGCCGCCAGCGGGCGGGCATCTCGGCGAACGCACGGCGGACGCGATGGTCGTCGTCGGCCGCGGTCAGCTCGTCGCGGTCGTGGTGCGGGCGGTCCACGACCTCCGCCTCGGCGGGCACCGCCTTCTGCTGCGCCCGGAGGAACCCGATGGCGGTGTTGCGCACCGTCGTCAGCAGGTAGGAGCGGACGTTGCTCGACGGCCCGCCCCCGCGGCGCACCGCCGTCAGCAGCGACGTGAACGACTCGGCGACGACGTCGTCGACCGCGGGTCCCCGGCCGATCACGTGCCGGGCGACCCCCGCCGCCGTCCGATGGTGCCGGGCGTAGAGCTCGGCGAACGCCCGCTCCTGCCCGGCGCGGAAGTCGGCGAGCAGTGCCTCGTCGGAGTCCGGCGACGGGGCCTCCGCCCTCTGCCGCATCGAGCTGGAACTGGTCGTGTCGACCATCCGCCTGCGCCCCCTGGCACCTCGATTGAGTTGTCCTGATTGCGTAAAATACTACCGACAGGTAGGTGCGACTACGCACGTCACAGGGGTGATTCGGGGGGTGATCCGGCGTCCGGGCGGCTCTTCCGCTTGCGCCGTCACCACCTGCTTGTGTCACCGTCTAGCCCGGCGATGAAAAAGTCACCCGCAGGAGACGACGGACTCGGCCCGCTGTGCGCGCGATGGCGCAGGCACACGGTCGCCGAGGGCTGGCGCATGCCCGAGGACTGGTCGACGCCGGCCGTCGTCCCGCTCGCGTATGCCGTGCTGAACGGGCTCGCGGCCGAGGTACCCGCCCAGGCCCTCGGCACCGCTCGCGCGCTGGCCGACGTCGGCGTCACGGAGGGTCTGCGCGACGTCGGCGCGCTCTACGACCTGTGCCTGACGACCATGCCCCTGTCCGTCACGCTGGCCTTCGCGGCCGGCTGGGAGACCGCCGACACGGGGCCCGACCCCCAGGCCGCCGCACGCGGCATGAGCGGGCTGCCGCAGCACGCCGAGTTCCTGGCGCGCGCCGCCGACGTCTTCGCCGGCATCGAGAGCACGAAGGACGGCGGGTCGCTCGTGCTGGTGACGATCGACGGCCGGGTCGGCAAGATCGGCAGCGCCGCGCGGCTCGTGCGGTGGAAGCGCGACGTGCTGCTCGGCGAGGCGGTCCGGCTGTCGTTCGGCGAGGACTACCCGACCGGCTACCGCGACGGGGTCGCCGTCGTGCTCGGCCGGTCGGAGCCCGCGGGCCGGGTCCTGGCGTCCGTCGCCCGGGCCCGCGCCACGCTCACCAGCCTGGCCCGGCAGAACCCGAGCATCCTGCGGGCGCCGATCCGGATCACCGTGCAGCCGCTGCCCGAGGACCTCGCCGCGCTGCGCAGCTTGATCACCGCCGACGCCGCGTAGCGTCGCTGAGCAGACGACGCCGCGACCCGGCGAGCTAGGGCCGGCTGGGGCCGCCGTCGTCCAGCGCCGCGCGCCGGCTCTCCGAGCCGTGCTCGTGCACCCCGCGTGCCACGAACCGGCGGATCGACTCGCGCGCCCGCACGAGCAGGGCGGCCACGGCGTTCTTCGATATCCCGAGGTCCTCGGCCACCATCGAGATCGGGACGCCCTCGAACACCGTCATCTGCATCGCATACCGCTGCCGCGGCGGACACGCCGCCAGGCCCTCGAGCACGTCCCCGAGCTCCATCGCGGACAGCGCCGCCGCGGCCGGGTCGTCCGACGCCGGCAGGTCGTGGGCCTCGTCGATCGCCGTCATCGGCGGCTGTCGCCGGCGCGAGCGGTCGGTCGCGATGTTGCGCACGGTGCGCGCCACGTATGTCTTCCCGTGCTCCCGCGGCCCGCGCCCCGCGCGCAGCAACGACAGGATGCGGACGAACGCCTCCGCCGCCAGGTCGTCGGCGTCCGCGGGGCTGCGGGTGTAACGCCGCGCCACCTTGAGCGCATACGGATAGTGGCGCCGCCAGACGAGGTCTATCGCGAACGTGTCGCCCGCCCTCGCCCGGCCGAACAGCTCGATGTCACCGAGTTCCTCCGCGTCCCCGTCCGTCTCCACCAACACCCCAGGATTCCCATGCCCCTGTTCCAGCAGACCGATCTCGCGCTGCCAGGCCGCCGTCGTCGTCATCGGCATCCAGATCCCCTCCTCGCGATGACGGCCCGACCGTTCGGCCGGGCCGTCGGCGCACGTACGTACGCGATGGGGAAGACGCGGTAGGTGGGTGGGCGTGTCGCAGGCCACAGAGGTGATCGGGAGGGTGATCTGCCTGGTCAGAGGGACAAATCGCATGCGGATGCATGTATAGGGCAACCCGCCGCGAGCATGGCCGTGGCCCCGCACGGCAAGATGCGGGGCCACGGAGCTGCGGCCCGCCGGGAGGACGGCGGGGTCGGGCGGGGCCGGGTCTACCGGCGTCGGACGGCGGTGATCACGAACGCCAGGAATCCGATCGCGAGGGCCGACACCGTGGCCTCGACAGACCGGGAGGTGGCGACCCAGACCAGCACGAGCACGAGCAGCGTCACCGTGAGGGCGACGACCGCGACGCGCGTCATGATTCGCGAGAGCCGGACCAGCCGCACTGCGGCGTCGGGGATCGGCGGGGGCGTCGGATCCGACGGATCCGGCTGCGGGACCGCGGGCAGGAGGTGAGACATCAGGGTTTCCTTTCGAGGGAGTGCGCGGCTCCCGCCGGGAGCACGGCCCATGCCCGAGAACCCCAGCTTCCGGGCATGGACCGAGCAACCAGCGGGAGCCGGCGGGGTCAGCGGGCGAGTGCGGTGGCGGTCCAGCCCGTGACGTCGTCCTCCCCGCGCCGGCTGGCGAGCAGGTTCTCGATGACGTCGACCACCCGCGCGGCGGCGTGCCCGTCACCGAACGGACTGGGCGCGTTGGCCATGCGGCGGTGCAGCGTCTCGTCGGTGAGCAGCGCGGTGAGCGTGTCGACGATGCGCCTCGTGTGGGTGCCGACGAGCACGCCGCCGCCCGCGTCGAGGAGCTCCGGGCGCTCGGTGGTGTCGCGGGTGATCACGACGGGCACGTCGAAGGCGGGCGCCTCCTCCTGGATGCCGCCCGAGTCGGTCACCACGAGAGTCGCCTTGGACAGGACCCGCGTGAACTCCGCGTACGGCAGGGCGTCGGTCAGCAGGATGTTGGGGGTGTTGAAGGTGGTCGGCACGATCGCCTCGCGCACCAGCGGGTTGCCGTGCAGCGGCACGACGACGAGCACGTCGGGGAAGCGGTCGGCGACCTCGACCAGGGCCCGCGCGACCCGCTCGATCCCGTCGTCCCAGGACTCGCGCCGGTGCGCCGTGACCAGGACCAGGCGCTGGCCCTCCATGATCGCCGTCTCGATGATCGGGTCGCTGACCCGGACGGGCCGGCTGACCGTGTGCATCAGGGCGTCGATGACGGTGTTGCCGGTGACGGTGACCTGGTGCTCGGGCACGTGCTCGTGGAGCAGGTTGCGCGCGGCCAGGTCCGTGGGGGCGCAGTGCCGGGCGGCGATGGTGGTGATGAACCGCCGGTTCCCCTCCTCGGGGAACGGCGAGTAGACGTCGCCGGTGCGCAGGCCCGCCTCGACGTGCACCACCGGGATCTGGCGGTGATACGCGGTCAGCGCCCCGGCGAACGCCGTGGTGGTGTCGCCCTGCACGACGACGGCGTCGACCGGGTGCGCGTCGAGGTACTCGCTGAAGCCGCGGACGGCGCCGATCAGGACGTCGTCGAGCGAGTAGCCGCGACGCAGCAGGCCCAGGTCATGGTCCGGGATGATGCCGAAGAGCTGGTTGACCTGGTCGAGCATGGAGCGGTGCTGCCCGGAGCTCACGACGCGCGGTACGTGCCGGTTCCGGCGCTTGAGCTCGTTGACGACCGGGGCGAGCTTCACGGCCTCCGGCCGCGTTCCGTAGAGCACTGCGATCTCACGGCGAGCTGTCTGGGGCATGCTGCTTCTCTCTGCTCGGGCGGACGGCTCGCAAGTACGAGCCGACGGGACCGACGCAGCGGGATGGGAGTGATGACGCCCTTGCCCGTGATTTTCTTTTTTGGGTTGGTACCGCGCTGACCTGGGCCGATGCTTCTCGGGTCACGCGTCCCCGGTGGGCCGGGCCACCGCCAGCAGGCCGCCGGGCGTGAAGAGCAGCGAGCAGAAGCACAGGGTCGCGACCATCAGGGCCGGGCCGCCGACCGTGTGCATCATCCAGCCGAACCCGGTCTCACCCCAGCGTGCGGTCGCCTCGACCGACAGGACCGTCCGGGCCGTGCTCACGACCCCGAGGATCGTGATGGTCACCAGGCTCGCGACGAGCAGCCCGGCCACGGGGGCGCGGCGCCACACGAGCAGCATCAGCGCGGTCGCCAGAAGCGCGCCGCCCATGAACCACGACGCCGAGACCGGGCCGGTGACCAGGACGCTCGGCCACACGGGCACCCCGCCCGCCATCGACTCGTAGTAGAAGACCGGGGCCGCCGAGGGCACCGTTGCGGCCCGGGAGAACAGGTGCTCCAGCAGCCGGGCGATGAGCACCGCCTCGCCGTGCCGAAAGCGCTCGGCGGCCAGCAGGACGGCGACCCCGAGCACGGCCACCGGCACGGCGGCCCAGAGGCGCGGCCGGACGTCGGGCGGTGGGGTACGGGCCTCGACGATCACGATCTCGACCGAAGATTCGATCACGGCTCGCCCTCCCCACCCCGTGAGTGGGTAGAGCGGGTCGGGGGGTTGTGCATGCGCGTTTTCCTCTCCGGAGGCGGGGGGTGTGGATCAGCGGCTCGCTCGCCCGGACAGACGCACCGAGGGCCGGACGACGACGGTTCGTCATCACCGCGGGCGGTTCCCGTCTATCCGGGCGCTGGCCGAGAACGCCCCACCGCTTCGTCCCCTGGCGGTGGGGCGTTGTCGTGTCTGGGATGGCGTGTATCGGAGCGGGAGGACTGCGCCTCCGGACCACGCTCAGATTGAGACCGGTTCTGCCTCGCGGACCCGCGCCGTCTTGTCCCACGTCGTCTCGCCGCGCAGGATGCGCGCCAGCGCCTTCCACGCGCACGTGAACGAGATGTAGTTCATGACGATGAAGGAGTTGGCGAGGGCCAGGCTCTTGAGCAGGGCGAAGCGCCGGTCACGCCGGTGGTAGATCCAGCCCGCCGCGAGCGCCGGAGCGAAGGCGAGGAGGTAGAACGCAGCGGCGACGATGGTGAGCGCGATGCTGCTGCCGTCCGCGACCACCCAGATCTGGTCCCAGTTGATGGCGAGCATGATCAGGCAGTAGTGGAAGAGGATCGACCAGGGGAGGTCGAGCAGCCAGGGGACGAGGCAGTAGGACGTGAGCTCGAGCGCCCTGGCGTTGCTGAGCTGGGGCGCGCGCCAGATGTCGGGCACGCGCCCGATGGCCATCATGTGGCCCTGGTACCAGCGGGTGCGCTGCTTGAGGAGCAGCGGCAGCGTCTCGACCGCTTGCTGGTCCACAGAGGCGTGGGGTGTGGTCTGCAGTTGCCAGCCCATGAGCGCGAGCGTGATGGCGAGGTCGAGGTCCTCGGTCAGTGACGCGGACCAGGGCCGCTCCCCCGTCTCGTCGAGCGCGGAGAGGCGCGCGAACTGCCCGTTGCCGCCGAGGCTCACGGTTCCCGTGACCTGGCGGCCGAACTGCGTGATCGCTGCGAGGCCCCAGAACTGGTAGTCCTGGAACCGCGTCAGGAAGGTGTGCCGGTTGCGGATGCGGACCTGGAGCTGGACGCCGCCGACGGCGTCGTTCGCGAAGAGGGGCAGGACCTGGTCGAGGGCGCCGTCCGAGAGGCGGCCGTCGGCGTCCATCACGCACACGATGACCTTCGCGGGATCCTGGCCGCGCTCGGCGACCCGGCGTCGGACCCAGGCGATCCCGGCGTTGAGCGCCTCCCCCTTGCCCTGGCGCGCGTCGGGGAGGTCGCGGCGCAGCACCTGGACCCGGCCGCCGCCGGCGGCACGAGCGTGCGGTGTCGTGTCGTCGTCCGACCCGTCGTCGATCACGAGGGTTGTCGTCCCGGCCAGGCGGGTCAGCCCGGCGACCGTGGGGCCGATGACGGCCTCCTCGTTCAGGCACGGGACCAGGAAGTACAGGGTCAGGTCGGCATGCGCCGCGGAGTCGCGCGAACCGTAGGTCGCGTTCCCTTGCGCACCGAGGCTGGTCCTCGAGCGCCGGAGCTGGACGAGCCCGCTGCCCATGAGCAGCAGGAAGTAGGCCATCGATGTGCCGATGACGACGTGCGAGAGGGTCTCGAGCACGGGCATGTCTGTTCCTCTTTCGGTGGACCCGGCGATAGACGTCCACCGGGTCCGGCCATGACGGCCAGGATTTCGACCGTCACCGCTGCGCCGATCGGCCGTCAGTCCACCCCGTGACGACCACGAACTTCACCCGGCCCATCCCGCTCCCCTCGGTGTACTACCGGGCGGTCGACGGGCTACGCGGCGTCGCCGTGATCTCCGTGCTCATGTACCACACGGGCCTGTACCACAACGGCCTCTTCGGGGTGGACCTGTTCATGGTGCTGTCCGGCTTCCTGATCACCGTCACGCTGCTGCGTGAGGAGTCGCGGACCGGGCGGGTCAGCCTCAAGGCCTTCTACCGTCGCCGGGCCAAGCGCCTCTTGGCCCCGCTGCTCGTGGTGCTCGGCGCGACGGCGATCGCCGCCGCGCAGCTGGGCCGCAGCGACGAGGCCGACCGGGTGCTGCAACAGGGCATCGCGTCGCTGTTCTACGTCGCCAACTGGGAGCAGATCGCCCAGGGCGAGTCGTACTGGGACGCCCTGGGCGTGCCGGGCCCGCTCTCGCACATGTGGTCGCTGTCCATCACGGAGCAGTTCTACCTGGTGTGGCCGCCGCTGCTCGCTCTCGTCTCCGCGATCGTCGTCCGACGGCGGCACGCGGTGATCGCGGCACTCGCCGCCGCCGGGGCGGTCGCCATGACCGTCGCGACCGTACTGTCGTACGACGGCGCCAACGCCGACCTGCTGTATCTGGGCACCCACACGCACGGCGTCGGCCTCATGGTCGGGTCGCTGGCCGCCGTCGTCTGTGTGTGGCGGCTCCGGCGCCGCGCGGGGGGTGTGCCGTCGCGGTTCGTCCTGCCGCGACGGCTGGCCGGGCTGGTCACGGTGGCCCTGCTGACGGCGATCGTGGTGGTGTCGGTGCTGACGACCACGTACGAGGAGCCCTGGCTCTACGAGAGCGGCGGGCTGACCGTCGTCGCGCTGCTGGGGGCGGGTCTGATCCTGGCCCTGACCCGCTCGGACACCTGGGTGGCACGGATCTTCGAGGTCGGCCCGCTGGTCGAGATCGGCAAGGTCTCCTACGCCCTCTACCTGGTCCACATGCCGGTGTTCTGGTTGCTGCAGAAGATGCTGCCCGACCCCCGGCCGGCGTTCATCGCGCTCTACGGGATCCCGCTGTCGGTCGCGTTCGCCGCCTTCCTGCACCACATCGTCGGCGAGCCGGTGCGCATCCGGCGGTGGAACCGCGCCGGAGGTGTCTCCTTCGCGGTCCTCAGCGTCGCCGTGTGCGCGGCTCTGGTCGTCTCGCCCGCCGTCGTGCGGCAGGTTTCAGGTTCCGGGGACACCCGCGTGCTGGTGCTCGGCGACTCGCTCGGGCACGACTTCGCGCAGGCCCTGACGACCTACGCCCCCGACGAGTTCGCGGTGACCGACGCCGCCTTCAACGGCTGCGGCGTCTTCAGCCCGGAGACGAGCCGGACCACTACCGGCGTCCCACAACGCCCTGCGGACGGGTGCCTGCCGTGGGAGCAGCGCTGGCGTGACGGCATCCGCGACGCCGCCCCGCACGTCGTGGTGATCAACCTGGCGTGGGACGGCGCCGACCAGCGCGTCGACGGCCGCTGGCTGGACCCGTGCACGCGGGGTTACGCCAAGCGGTACACGCGCCAGCTCGACGCGGCGCTCGAGATCGTCCAGGCGGGCGACCCCGACCGCCAGGTGCTGCTCACCACCTCCCGCGAGTTCACGCCTATCGCGTGGCCCGAGTGGGCGGCCTGCCACACCGAACAGCTCCGCGAGGCGGCTGCCGAGCGCGACGGGGTCACGGTCCTGGAGCTGCACGACTTCGTCTGCACGGACCGGAAATGCCGGCAGACGACGCCGGACGGCTCGCCCACCTACATCGACACGGTGCACTTCACGCGGCGGGGTATGGAGTGGATCGCGCCGTGGCTGTCGGACGCGATCAGTTCTGCGGCTGGGCGGTGAGACCGGCGTCGGTGAGACCGGCCTCGCACAAGCTCGGGAGGTATCGACGCGCCAACCTTATGCAAGCAGGTACTTGCATTTGACATGCAAGTACCGACTTGCCTATCGTCGTCGGCGTGACGGATGTGTTCAAGGCCCTGTCGGACCGGACCCGGCGGGCGATCGTCGAAGAGCTACGCCAGCGGGACGGGCAGTCCCTGTTCGAGCTGTGCGCGCGGCTCACCACCAACCACGGGCTGACCTCCTCGCGCCAGGCAGTCTCACAACACCTGGACGTGCTGGAGGCCGCGGGCCTGGTCACAGCGAGACGTCAGGGGCGATACAAGCTGCTCTTCCTCGACACCGCGCCCCTCACCCCGATCGTCGAGAGCTGGCTGGCCGAGCGCACCGACCCATCGCCTGCCCGCGCCACCGTCCCACCTGCCGGGGCGGCGAGGGCAGGCATGAGGGTCACGTGGGTCAGCGTGTTCGTCGACGACCAGGAACGGGCGCTGCGGTTCTACACCGACGTGCTGGGATTCGTCCCCAAGCACGACGTCCCCCTCGGTGAGGACCGCTGGATCACGGTGGTCTCGCCTCTGGACCCGGACGGCGTCGAGCTCGTATTCGAACCCGCCACCCCACCGGCGAGGCAGTTCCGGGACACGCTGACGGCTGACGGCACACCCTTCAACTCCTTCGCCGTCGATGACGTCGAAGCCGAGTACCAGCGGCTCCAGGGCCTCGGCGTCCACTTCACCCAGCCCCCCACCGTCATGGGCGAGACCACCACCGCGGTGTTCGACGACACCTGCGGAAACCTGATCCAGATTCACCACCATGCCGAGCAGCAGGCCGGCGACCCGGACCCACAGAGGGAGCCGGACCCTACAGAAGAAGGAGAACACCAGTGACTGACATCGCAGACCAGGACGCGAGCATCCCCCTCGTGGAGCGCAGCGTCACGAACCGTGAGATCGCCGACGGGCCGGCCGACGCCGTGGTACTCCGGCGCCGCTTGGATGCGCCGATCCAGGACGTGTGGGCCGCGATCACGACCCCGGATCGCATCGACCGCTTCTTCCTGCCGGTCAGCGGCGACTTCCGAGAGGGCGGCTCTTATGCCTTCGAGGGCCAGGCCAGCGGGAGGATCCTCGCCTGCGACGCCCCGAATCTGCTCCGGCTCGAGTGGATCCCGCCGGACCGCGCCGAAGCCGACCAGGTCGAGGTGCGGCTGACCGCCGACGGAGACGACGATGCGACGTGGCTGGAGCTTGAGCATGCCTCCGTCGCCGATGTCTTCCACACCGACCTGTCCGGAGACAAGTTCAGCCCCGCGATCGGTTGGGAGGGTCCGTTGCACTTCCTCGGTGAGTACTTGCGCGGCGTGCTGCCGGACCAGCCGAGCATGGAGTGGTACGTCTTCGACGAGGCGGAAGAGATGAGGCTGGCCAAGCTCCGCGCCGCGGAGTGGGTCAAGGCAGAGGCTCGGCACGCCGGGACGAGCTAGATCGCGCCGTTTCGCACGGTCACGTCGCCATCGGCACGATTTTCACCCGTCATGACTCGCGTGCCGCGCCGTCTATCTCGGTGTACCGATCCGCGACAGCGGGCCTCTCACCGAAAGGAAACAGGTATGTACCACAACCCTGGCATCGGCACGGGTATCGGCGCCGGTGCCGCCGGCGCAGGTGGTCTCGCGGCGACCGGCTTCGAGGCCCTGTGGGTGTCGGCGGCGGCCATCGGCCTGCTTGTCGCCGGCTTCGTGTTGCTGAGGACGAGCAGGCTCCGGCGCGCGGCGGCGGCGCGGTCGACGTCGTAGGGGCGACGCGCAGGGCGGCGGCCGTCCGCCGGTAGGACACCTCCAGACGGGCGTCCGGTTCTCGGCCGGCGCCTCGTCCGCTTCGAGAACACGGTCTGGCATGGTCTGAGGCTCCGGACCATGCCGGATCGTGTTCTCGAGGCGGACCTCTTCGGGGTCGATGTCAGACCCCCCGCGTAGCATCCCCGACCATGGCCGATGACGAGCTCAGCTACTCCCAGCCCGGGCTCTTCACGAGCCTCGACGCGACGCAGCTTCACTTCATCGACGCTCTGCCGGACGACCCCGTGGGTATCTGCGCCGTCGCGCAAGGCCTGGTGATCCAGCCGCACGACGCCGTGGCGGCAGGGATCGACGAGGACCGGATCACGGAGAAGGACATCCGGCCCACGAGCGAGCTGCTCGCCGTGCTGACTGCCCTCGATGCGTCCCCGCTGAACCAGGCCCGAGCGCCCGAGAAACGGGTGGTCGGGACGTGCCGCCACTTCACTGTCCTCGCCTGCACGTTCCTGCGGGCGCGGGGCATCCTGGCGCGGGCCCGGTGCGGCTTCGGGACCTACTTCCGTGCGGGTCACGGCTACGACCACTGGATCACCGAGTACTGGGACACCGACGACCAGCGCTGGGTGCGCGTGGACACCGAGCACCTCGGCAAGGGCTACGTCGACCACCTCGACGATCTCGCTCCGGGCGAGTTCCTGACCGGGGGCGAGGCCTGGACCCGGCACCGAGCCGGCCTGGTCGACGCCCAGAGGTTCGGAGTGCCCGGGACGGACCATGCCTGGGGGCCGGATGACTGCCGCGTACGACGGCACGACGGGTCCCGACTACGACCGGCTCATCGACACGCTGGCCGATACCTGCGTGGAAGACGATGCGCAGGCTCGGGCCCTCCTGTTCAAACATGAGGATCTGGCGGTTCCTGATCACTTGCTGAGGTGATCAGCGGCGCAACGCCAGAGCGTTGGCTCAGCCCCGACGGCGCTCAGCCATGCAGGGCAGGTCGGTAGACGAGCTCGACGGTTCGACCGTCAAGTGTCCGGCTCTCGATCAGCTCGAGGTCGAAGTCGGCCGCGCCCTTGAAGAGCGGACCAGCCCCGGTCTGACCGCTGATGACCGGGAAGATCGTCACCTGGACGCGGTCGACGAGCCCGGCGGCCATCAGGGCCCGGTTCATGGCCAGGCTTCCGTGCGAGCGCAACGACACCTCGGACTCTTGCTTGAGACGGGCGACGACGTCGACGGCGTCACCGGCCACCACGGCAGCATCCGGCCACGCGAACGTTCCGGTGAGCGTGGTCGACACCACGGTTGTCGGCATGCTTCGCATCCGAGAGTTCACCGGGCCGAGGTCGGACTCGGGGATCGGACCCAGCATCTCGACGAACTGCCGAAAGGTGTTGGCCCCTAGGACCATCCGCTGCTCCTCGCCGAGCACGGCGCGACGCCGCTCGAGGAACTCCGGGCCCTGCTTCCCCCAGTAACCACCCCAGTCACCGTCGGGTCCGTAGGAGCCGTAGCCGTCGAGGGTGGAGAAGACATCCCAGGTGTAGACAGCGGTCATGTTGTGTTCCTCGGGGGTGCGTCTGGTCGAGTGTCGTGAATACAGACGACGAGTCATCACGGAACTCATCGCGTGAGCGGCAGCTCGAAGCCGGCGGTCAGGTAGCGTCGAAGAACGTGTCCGGCCGCCCCAGAAACCTCCTCCACAGGGCAACCGACTCCAGCTCTGCCCATGTGCGTTCGGCGATGCCCCGATCTGTCATCTCCAGGATCTGCGCCCCGGGCAGAGCCGCGACCATCGGCGAGTGCGTCGCATAGACCACCTGCGTCGCACGTTCGGCCGCGACGTCCTGCAGGCGGTACAGCAACTGCAGGGTCGACTCGAACGACAGCGGCCCCTCGGCCTCGTCCAGGAGATACAGGCCGGGCCCGTCGAACCGTCCCATGATCGCCTGGAGGTACGACTCGCCGTGGCTGACCTCCCAGGACGGCTTGTCGCCGTAGCCAGGCAGGCCGGACATGTATTCGAGCATCCCGAAGGCAGTCTCTGCCCGCAGGTAGAAGCCCTTCGCGTTGCGCTTGGTCATACCGGCCCCGGCCGGCGTGCGGTCCAGCAGGATCGCCTCGCCCAGCGGACTCTTCTCCAGCGCACTGGCGTACTTCCGGCCACCGTGTCCGCCACGCACGTCGAGGCCGTAGCCCTCGGCGATCGCTTCCAGCAGCGTGGACTTGCCGCTGCCGTTGGCGCCCATCAGGATCACGATCCGACTGTTCAGCCGCACACCACGGGCAGCGATCTCAGCGATCGCCGGGACCGTCCACGGCCAGACGCCTTCCTCGACCAGGGCGGGCTTGACCTGCACTCCCTCGATCAGCACCGCCCCAGGCTAACGACACCGGCAGTTTCTGGCTGTGAACATCGTTGTCGGTCTGCTTGGGTCGGTGTCATGGGACGTTGGATCGAGGCCGCGGACGGTGTGCTGGTGCGGCGCTATGAGGAGCTCGACCTGTCGGTCGGGCTCGTGGTCGGCGACGTGACGTGCCTCGTCGTGGACTCGGGCGCGGTGTTCGCGGGCGACCTCGTGGAGCAGGGCGCGCCGCCCCAGTTCGACGACGCCTTCCCCCAGAGCTGGCCGGCAGCGCTGGACGGCATCCTCGCGCTGGACGCACCGATCGTCCTGCCCGGCCACGGCAACCCGGTCGACCGCGACTTCGTCCGAGGCCAGCGCGCAGAGCTGGTGCTGGTCGCCGAGCTGTGCCGGGAGGTTTCCGCCGGGACGCTCACCGCGGAGCAGGCCGTGGCGCGCTCGCCGTACCCGGAGGAGTTCACGCTGGCGGCGCTCGCGCGCTGACCCGGGATCGGCCCGACGCGGAGCCTGACCTACCGCCCGGCCAGCTCGGCCACGACCGGCGCGAGCCGTTCCGCGGAGCCAGCGCCGAAGACGAAGTAGGAGTAGCCGATCTCTTCCCGACGCCGCTGGATCTCCTCGGCGGCCGCCGCCGGGTCATCGGGGAGGATGGCGAGCGAGTCCGCCTCGCGCAGCGCGGCCGTGTCGATGTCCGGCGGGGCCATGAACGGCGCGACGTCGTCGCCGACGACGGGCACGTGGAGCGCCAGCTCGACGTCCCGGTCGGCGTGGAACCCACGGACCCTCCCCGCGACCTCGGCACGGGTGTCGTCCGGCATTGCCGCGATCGTGACCGTGTCAGCGAACTCGGCGGCCAGCGCCTGCGCCTTCGGCCCGCGAACCGCCATCACCACCGGCGTGTGCAGATCGGGGCCGTCCAGCTCGCGCAGCCTCATCAAAGTCTCCCGCACCAGGGCGAGGCGCTCTCGCGGCGGGAGCACGGGCATCTCGAGCGAACGGAGCTCGTCCTCGATCCCAGGCCGCCCGGTGCCGATGCCCATCTCGAAGCGGCGCTCGGTGAGCACCGAGAGGGAGTGCGCCTCCCAGGCCGTGCTCCAGGCCGGGCGCAGCGGGGAGGCATAGACCCAGGTGCCGACACGTATGTCCGCCTGTGCCGCCGCGAAGGCGAGCGCCGGCGCGGGCGCGGGCTGCCAGTGCGGGACGTCGGGCATCAGCAGCGTCGAGTAGCCGCTGCCGGCGATCCGGCGCACTCGCTCCCGCCACGAGGGCAGGTCGGTCAACAGCGGGGTCACGACCCCGAACCGGAACGGTCTGGTCATATCTGGACTCCTCTGTCCGCAACCGACGGGAAGCGACGCTAGCAGGCGGCGACGTCCTGCGAACCTGAGCGCTCAGCTGCGTGGACCCGCGCCGTGCAGCAACGTGTCGATGACGAGGCTCGCCAGCACGTCCGGGTCCCGCGCCCCCCGGGTCGTGGTCGGTCCCGGGCCGGTCGAGCGCCTCGTTCAGCAGGGCGTAGTACACCTGCCGCGTCCAGTCCAGGTCGCTGTCCAAGGCGAGCAGCCCCTCGCTCTGTGCGCGGGCCAGCAGCCGGCCGGTGTGAGCGTCGATGTCGTTCCAGATCGCAGCCGCCACAGGATTGTGCGGCGAGGAATGGCTGAGCGTGTGCCGCCAGGTGTTCTTGACGCGCAGCACGTTCGCGGTAACCCGGTAGAGCGCGACGAGCGCCGGGGCGGCGTCGGGACGCGCGTCCTCGATGGCGTCGATCACCTGCTGCTTCGCGGAGACCGCCAGCGCCTCCAGGAGTGCCTGTCCCACACCAGCACCGGAGCGAACCATGACGCAGTTCCAGATCAAGACCGTGGCACCCAAGATCCGCCGGGTCACCTTCAACAACCCGCCCGTGAACGTCATCGGCGCGGACACCGTCGCCGAACTGTCCGCCGTCGTCGACGAGCTGAGCCAGGACGAACACGTCCAGGTGGTCATCTTCGACAGCGGAACACCGGAGTACTTCTACAACCACTCCGACCTGGGCCAGGTGCCCGAGCTCCTCGCCCAGACCGGCGCCGACTCGACACCCCTGTTCACCGACCTGTCGATCCGCCTCGCCAGCGCCCCGTTCATCAGCATCGCCGCCATCCGCGGCCGCACCGCGGCGGCGACGAGCTGACCCTGGCCTTCGACCTGCGCTACGCCAGCCGCGAGCAGGCGTTCTTCAGCCAGCCCGAGGTATCGATCGGATTAGTCCCCGGCGTCGGCGGCGGTGACCGCCTGCCCCGGCTCTGGGCCGGGACCGCGCCCTGGAGGCCATCCTGACCAGCCAGGAATACGACGCCGACCGGGCCGAGCAGTACGGCTGGGTGACCCGGGCCGTCGCCGACGCCGACGCCGACCTCGACGATTTCGTGGACGGCGTCGCCGCCCCATCGCGTCGTTCGACAGGGCGTCCGTCCTGGGCGCCAAGGCACAGGTCAACCGCGCGACGCTTCCGCCGGGAGCCGACGTGCGCGCGTCCTGGGCGGAGTTCTCGGAGTCGGTGACCTGGCCGGGCTTCCAGGCCCGCGTTCCCCAGTTCGGCGCGGCGGTCGCCAAGATCGGCCTGGACGAGATCGAGCGCGATCTGGGCCACTACGTCGGTCTCATCAACCAGCAGGCACGAGCTGACCTGTTGGTCTCGCCGGCCCTACGCGACCTTGACCGACCCGGCGTCCACCGCCCAGTTGGACCCGATCGCGCTCGGTATCGTGGGTGACGCGATCAGTAGCACCGCACGCGCGATCTCGTCCGGCTCGATCAGCTGTCCGGTCAGCATCCCGCCTTGCTGCGGCAGGGTCTCGAGCAGGGCGCCATGGTCGACGCCCAGGTGCGCCGCCACCTGAGCCATGTAGCCGTCCGCACCCGTCTGCGTGTACGTGCGGGTCCCGCCGGGCGCCACGGTGTTGACCCGCACGCCCGAGCCGGCCAGCTTCTCGGCCAGCGCCCGGGACACCGTGTTGAGGGCAGCCTTGGCGGCGGAGTAGTGGATCGGCGCCGCCCCCGGACGGCGGGCGGCCTCCGAGCTGATGTTGACGACGGCCCCGCGTGACGCGATCAACGCTGGCAGCGCCGCCCGGGTGGCCCGCACGGTGGCGCCGAGGTTCAGCGCGAAGATCGCCTCCCAGACGTCGTCCCCTCCCTCGAAGACGTCGTTGAACGCCTCCGGCGGCTGGGTGCCGCCGCCGGCGTTGTTGACCAGGACGTCGAGGCGGTCGTCGCCCGCGAGGACGGCCTCGACCATCTGACGGGGGCCGTTCGGCAGGGACAGGTCCGCAGACACGAACGAGGCTTCGGTGGCATCCAGCTCAGGCGTGGTGCGCCGCGCCACGGCGACCACCGAAGCACCCTCGGCGAGGAAGGCCTGAACGGTCGCGAGGCCGATGCCCTTGCTGGCCCCGGTCACGAGCACACGCTTTCCGGCAAGTTGCAGATCCATGGTTGTTCACTCCAGTCCGACGTCATCTGACTCCGGAAGTGGACCATGCCAGACTCGGCTACGTCAATAAACGAGGCTATGCGTACTCGATTAAACCGCGTAGGCTGATGCCGCCCGACGTCGTCCCTCGTCAGCAGCCAGCCCAGAAGTCACCACCGGAGGCCAGATGGCCACGCCCGCGAACGCTCGCCCTATGCGAGCGGATGCCGAGCGCAGCATGACCCGCATCCTGGATGCCGCCCGGATCGTGCTCGCCGACGACCCGAACGCCTCGCTGGAGCGCATCGCCGACGAGGCGGGAGTCGCGCGCGCGACCGTCCAGCGCCGGTTCGCCTCCCGCAAAGCGCTGGTCGAGGCACTTCTCCAGCAGTTCGACGAGCGCTACCTCGAAGCGCTGAAGCAGTCCCGGGTAGACACCGCCCCGCCGCAGATCGCCCTGTACCGGCTGACCGAGCTCATCTTCGAGCTCAAGCTCGCGCACCGCCTCGTCCTCGACGCGATCGACCGGCTCGGCACCAGCGCGGAACACCCCGCCCGAGAGGTCGTGCAGGGCGTCGAACTGCTCTTCGGCCGCCTGTTCGCAACCGGCTCCATCACCACGGACAGCGCGTCCTGGTCGGTACGCGTCTACCTCGCCCTGATCAGCGAGGCCTACCACCTACCCGCGGACGCCCCGGAGCTGGCCGCCGGGCCCGACGACGTCACGGCCCGCACCGACCTGGTGGTCCGGAGCGTCCTCGGTGCGCTCGGGGGTAAACCGCTCGGAGCCTGAGCTCAGCGCACCACCGCGGCAACCACGCTGACCTCGATGAGCGCACCGGGCACTCCCAGCCCTGCTACGCGCGCCCCGAGCACCAAGGGCGGTTCGTCGGACGCGAGCAGCGGCGCGATCGCCCCGTACGCGGCCTGGAGGTCGACGCCGTCGACGAACAGCACGGTCCACCGGATGACGTCGGCGAAGGTCGCGCCTGCCGCGGCGAGCGCGGCCCGCACGTTCTCGACGGAACGAACGGACTGCGCGGCGACGTCGTCCCCGCCGACGAGGGCGCCGTCTGCGTCGACGGAATTCTGGCCGCCTACGTAGATGGTCGTCGCGCCGGGCGGCACGATCGCGACGTGACTGAAGGCAGGGCTCAAGACGAGCCCAGCCGGACGAAGGAGCTGTATCTGTTCCATGACCCGATCCTGGCACCCGTCACTGACACGACCGCCGGCAGCCGGGTGAAAGTGCGCTGGTAACCTCCGCGGGTGCTCCCGAAGCAGCGTGGTTCCGTTGCCATGGCCCTGGTCGCGACTGTCCTGGCCCTGGCCGCGTGCACCTACGACCGAAGCGCGCCCCTGCGCGGCGAGCTCGCTCCGAGCCCCGAGCCGACCGGCGCGCTCTACAGCCGGGTCATGCACGCGGACGGGTACTCGGCCCCGCGTTCGTCGGTCTCGGTGTACCTGTACGACACCGCGAACGACGTCAAGGCCGTCACGGCGGCCCTGTCGCTCGGGTTCTTCTGCCTGCTTCCGGGCCCGTTCTGCCCGCGGCCCGTCTCCGCGGAACCGGACGAGAAGGGGCTCTGGTCGCTGGAGAAGGACGAGCTGGGCGACACCACGGCCGGGCTGCAGGCCACGGCCACGCTCCACGTCGGCGACGCCGAGTTCGGCCCGAACACCACGCTCGTGCTCCCGGAGTCGGGCACCGGGTCGGTCGCGAACGGCGAGCCCCGCCGCGTCCCGGACCTCGTGTACTGGGAGCCCGCGCTCACCGTGACGGGCAAGGACGGCCTGCTCGAGGTGTCCTGGCCGGCAGCGACCGACGTGCCGACCGGCAAGAAGGTCACCTACACGGTGGTGTCCGCCAGCACGGGCGACGCCGCGTCCGGCCCCCTCCTGCTCGCCGGCCCGACGACCGGCACGTCCGCCGAGGTGGACGCCCGCGTGTACGCCGACGCGCCGTCCGAGCTGATGGTCGTCGCGCAGACCACCGCGAAGATCGGCGGCGAACGCGTCGAGACCGCATATCGCAGCGCCGGCGTCGCTCCGCCCGGCGATCTGACGCCGCCGTCCCGGGGCGCCGAGTGCCTGGCCGAGGACGAGGCCTCCGGGCAGCTCAGGCCGGCCGTGTCGCCGTGCCCGATCACGGACGGCGACGTGGAATGGGACACGGACGGCGTCCGGCTGCCCGGGGTCTGCGCCACCGAGACCGACACCACCGGGACCGACGCCACCGGGAGTGCGAGCGACGGCCCCGCCGGCGAGAAGGAGTGCACGGAGCCGAACCACCCGCGGGTCTGCGTGGTCCTCCCCGAGCCTCGCGAGGTCAGCCTGGTCGTCGTGCGGACGCCGTTCGACCCGGTCGGCCAGCAGGTCGAGCTGCTCGACGCTCAGCACCGGACCGTGGACAGCCGCGCCGTGAAGGGGGACGCGTTCGACGAGGTGTACCCGGTCCGCTTCGAGAAGCCGGCGCGCATCGGCGTCGTCTGCCTCCAGGACGACTCCGGGGCCGGCTCCGGCCTGAGCGAGATCTCCATCTGGTAGCCGGCCGCGTCCGGGTAGCCGTTCGGGTCACTCCTCGCCGAACGAGCCCGCGAACTCCTCGATCGCCGCCATCACCTCGTCGATGATCGCCAGGTTCTCCGCCCGGTCCTGCGGCACCTCGAGGCTGTGGTCCGCGCTCTCCACCTCGACGACGTCGGCCTGTGAGCCGTCCGCGAGATCGCCGTCCCACAGGGGGTCCGCGGTGCCGCCGATCAGCAGGTGCTCCTCGTCCAGGTCGGCGGCCGTCGCCCGCACGTCGAGCGCGTCCTCGCTGGTGAGCACGGGTGTGAGCCACACGCCCGGCAGTCCGAGGCGGACCGCCAGCGGCATCGCGAGCGTGCCGAGGGACTTGGCCACCACGATGTGCAGCGTGTCCTCGTCGGGGGCGTCCGCGCCGTCGAGAATCTCCTCGTACGCGGCGCGGGCCTCGTCCCAGGTGGGCTTGGTCGTCCACTCCAGGGTGCGGACCGTCCAGCCCTGGTCGCTCAGCGCGGCCCGGGCGTACCAGAGCAGAGGTCCCATGGCGGTGTAGCCGCTGCCGGGCAGAACCGTCGCGACGCGGGCCGGGTCGCCGTCGGTGACTTGCAGCGTGTAGGCAGGCACGTGGTCATCATGGCAGGTCAGGCGAAAGCCCTGCCAGCGGCCGGGGGTGTGGCCGTGGCAGGGCTTTCGCTCTCAGGGCGTCACCGTCGCATCAGCGGATGTTGCGTCGCTGGTGCGCGATGATCAGGGCGGCCGCGCCGAGCAGGATCAGGAGCGCCGCTCCCGCGATGATCCAGCCGAGGTCGGCACCCGTCATCGCCAGGGGCGGCGGCGGGTCGCTCGGCGTGCCGGGGTCTCCGGGCTCACCGGGCTCGTCCGGCGTGGCGCAGGCCTCCGCGGTGTCGGCCAGGTCGTTGTGACCGATCCCGGCCGTGTTCGCGAACCCGCCCGGCTTGCCGGAGCCGGGCTCGGGGCACGTGAACGTGGAGGTGTCCCCCGAGTCACCCGGAACGGTGGCCCGGACCTGCACCCGATAGGTGTGCTTGCCCCCGGCGGGCAGGTCCACATCGGTGGCGACCACGTTCGTAGCAGCCCCCGGCGCTCCCCGGCCGGTCCAGGACCGGGCGGCGGTCACGCCCTTCGGCGTGTCCGTCACCTGCGCCGCGGCGACCTGGATCCCCGCGCCGAACCGCAGCCGGTCGGTGAGGGTGTACTCGCCCGCGGCGGCACCGGTGTTGACCGCCGTGATCGCGTACGTGACCGTCCACTGCCCGTTCGGGCCGGCGACCGGGTCACCGATCACGGACTTGGTGATGTCGATCGACGGCACCGGAGCACAGTCCGTGTCGGTCTGCGTCCCTCCGGTCTCGTCGGTCAGGGTCGCGGCGTTGTTCAGGCCCTGCTCGAGCAGGTTCGACCCGGGCGGGACGGTGCAGGCCGGCGAGCCCGTCCCGTCGTCGTCCACGTCGCCCTCCGCGAAGTGCAGCGGGACCTTCGCGAGCACGGTCACCCGGTAGACGTGCGGGGAGTACCCCTTGTCGTCCAGGCCGGCGATCCGTACGCCGGTGGCGATGCGCTGATCGCCGTCACCGTCGAACCCCTTGTTCACGGTGACCCCCTGCGGGCCGGTGACCTTGACGTCCTGGGCCGTGATGACCGGGGCGAAGAGGAGCTCGTCGTCCAGGTCGTAGGTGGTCGGCTCGGTGCCGACGTTCCCGACGGTCAGGTCGTAGACCACCTTCCAGGTGCCGTTCCCTGCGGGCTTGGCCGAGACCAGGGCCTTGTCCAGGGTCGGCTTGCCCGGGCGGACGCACTCCTCGTCGGAGTCCTCGATCCCGTTCCAGCTGACTCCGGCGACGTTGTTCAGCGCCCCGTCGATGGTCCCGTCACCGGTGGTGCACTCGGGTGCCTCGGGCACCTCGATGGTGCTCAGGTCCGCCGCGTACCGCACCGTGACCGTATAGGTGTGCACCACCGGGGCGCCTGGCGCCTCGGCGATGGGCTGGCCGGTCACGATCCGCGGGTCGTCGACGCCGTCGAAGCCGGGGTTGAACCCGACCGGGTCGGGCGCGTCGGTGGACACGTCCTCGATGCCGACCACCGTCACCCCCTTACCGGGCTCGAGGGTGTCGTCCAGGTCGTACGACCCGGCGCCGGGACCACGGTTGGTGACCATGATCTCGTAGCTCGCGTCGTACACCCCGTCCTCACCGTCGACCGGCGTCACCGCGCCCGCGATGGACTTGGTGATGTCGATCAGCGGCAGCGGCGCGCACACGTCGTCGTCCTGGGTCTCGCCGTTGTGCGTGAGCTCACCGGTGTTCGCGAGACCACCCGGCTTGCCCGGCTGGCACTTCAGGGTGTCCGGCGTGGCCGCGTCGTCCAGCGAGACGACCGCCTGCACCTGGTAGGTGTGGCTGCCACCCGCCCGCAGGGCGACGTCGGCGGCGACCACGTTCTCGCCGGCGTCGTCGGTGCCCTGGCCGGTCCAGCCGACCGACGGCGTGACGCCGTCCGGGACATCCGTGACCTCGGCGGACTCGATCACGATCCCGGCCCCGTACCGCAGCCGGTCACGCACGACGTACTTCCCCTCAGCCTGACCGATGTTGTCCACCACCAGGTCGTAGGTGATGGTCCAGGTCCCGTCACCGTTCGGCGTCGGGCCGTCGCTGATCTCCTTCCTCATCTCGAACAGCGGCACGCTCGGGCAGACCTCGTCCTCGCCCACGATGCCGTTGTGGTCCAGCAGCGTGCCGTTGGCCAGTCCGCCGCTCTCGCCCGACCCGGGGGGCGGGCAGACCAGGGTGCTCGGGTCGATCGTCTCCTCGTCCAGCGAGACGACGAGCTCCACCTGGTACGTGTGCTTCGCACCCGCATCCAGGCTCACCCCGGTGGCGACCAGGTTCTCCGCCGCGTCGGGCGTGTCCCCCAGGCCGGTCCAGCCGCGCTCGAGCGGCACGCCGGCCGGCCCGGTCACGTCCTTCCCGACGACGTTGATGTCGCCGCCCAGGCGCAGCTGGTCGTACACGTCGTACTCACCGGTGGCGGCCCCGACGTTCTCGGCGACGACGTCGTAGACGACCGTCCAGGTCCCGTCACCGTTCGGCGTCGGGCCCTCTGCCACCGTCTTGTCCACGGTGATGTACGCGACCGTGACGCACGCCGGGTCGTCGTCGGTCAGGTCGTTGTGCTCGATCTGAGCGGTGTTCGACAGGCCGCCGTTCTCGCTCGGGTCGTCCGAGCACGGCGTGATCACGACGGCGCCGTCCTCGTCGTCGATCGAGAGGACGACCTCCACCTGGTAGGTGTGGCTCTCCCCCGCGGGCAGGTCGACGCCGGAGGCGATGACGTTCTCCGGCGAGGTCTGGTCGGCGCCGAGACCGGTCCAGTCCGGCGAGGCCGTGACGCCGTCCGGCGTCGTGATGATCCGGCCGGAGTCGATGACCAGGTCACCGTCCGCCGTCATCTTGTCGGTCATGTCGTACTCGCCGTCGGCCTTGCCGGAGTTCTTGGCGACGATGTCGTAGGTGACCGTCCAGGTGCCGTCCCGGTTCGGGACCGGACCCTCGCTGATGGACTTGGTGATGTCGATCGAGGGGATCGGCGCGCACGCCTGGTCGTCCTCGGTCTCGCCACGCTCGTCCGTCATCTGCGACGTGTTGTTGAACGCCGTGTCCGAGTCGTCGCCGTCGGCGCCGCACTCGGTCGGGTCGTCGGCGCTGCCCGCACCCGGGATGTTCAGCGGCACGTCCGCGATCACGGTCAGCTCGTATTCGTGCGCCGCGTAACCGTCGTCGTCGCTACCCAGGAGCGGGACGCCGGACGCGATGCCCACGTTGCCCTGCCCGTCCCAGGCGGGATCGGTCAGCGTGACGCCGTCGGGCGACGACGTCACCTCCGCCGAGACGATGTCCGCCTCGTCGGTGAAGTGCAGCGTGTCCTCCAGGCTGTACGACGTCGGCGCCTCCGAGACGTTGGTGACCTCGATCCCGTACACGACCTCCCACTGGCCGTTGCCGATGGGGGTCGCCGAGATCAGGGTCTTCTCGTGCGTCGGCTCTCCGTCGATCTCGAACCCGGCCGGGTCGCAGTTGATCGTCGGCGGATCCTCGGAGTCGTCCGGCTGATCCGCTTCGGCGCACGCGTTGTTGACCACGACGTCGCCTGCCGCGGCGTCGGCCGTGATCTCGAACTCGTGCGTGTCGGTGTCCCCCGGCGCCAGCTCGTCGATCGTGAACGAGCCGAGCTCGGGCTGCTTGTCGTCGGAGACGACGACGTCCGTCAGCGTGCCCTGGCCGGTGTTCTCCACGACGATCCGGTACCGGATGGTCTCGCCGTCGCGGAAGACCGGGTAGTCGGCCGGGTCGTTGGCGTCGTGCCAGTTCCCCTCGAGGTCCTGCACGTACTTCTTGAGCGACGCCGAGTACATCGTGCCCATGGTCAGCGGCTCCGACGTGCGCATCACGAGCCTCGTGTGCTCGGCACGCGCCTGGGAGCGGTTCACCCAGACGTCGCCCGGGTCGGCACCCTCCGTCTCGATGTTGATCTTGAACGCGAGCGACGCGCCCGGCGCGAGCTGGCCGCCGATCACCCGGATCGCCGTCGGGTTGGCCGGCATGGTCGTGGTCCAGCCCGCCGTGTTGCCGGCCGGGTTGCCGGCCGCGCCGTTCGAGGCGTGCGCCGGGTCGTCGCTGAGTGAGGCCGGATCCTCGTCGGTGTAGTAGACCGTCGCGCCCGCGGGCACGTCGACGCTCGTGACGCTGTAAGTGCCCTCGTAGTCCGTGCCGCGGCCGTCACCGTTATACGGGAGGATGTCGATCGTGTCGGTGAACCGCTGCGGCAGCGGGTCCTCGGACTTGAGCGTCACCGTCCACGAGCCCGTGCCGTCGCCGGAACCGTCCGGGTTGGCGATGAACCACTGGTCGGTGCTCTTGCCGATCAGAGTCTGGCCGTTCGTGGTGATCGTGACCTGGGAGGTCGCGGGCGGGGTGGTCAGCCCGTTGAAGGTGCTGGTGGCCGTGTTGGTGAGCACCTGACCTGGCCGGACCGAGCTACCGGCCACCGCCTGGTAGGTCAGGGTGTGCTCCTCGTTCGTCGGCACGTCGTCGAGGGTCCAGCGCAGGACCTGCTGCCCCGCGGCGTTGGTGGTCACCACGGGCGCCGGGGTCGCGGACCCCGCGACATAGGTCATGCCCACCGGGAGCGTGTCGGTGATGACGTAGCCGTCCACCGTGTCGGGGATCGCACCCGAGCCATTCGCCGAGTAGGTCAGCGTGAACGTCCCGGGCTCACCCGGCTTGACCGTCGACTGGCTCGCGGCCTTCCGGATCGCCGGGGTCGCGGTGACGATCCGCAGGATGTCGCGGCGCCCGTTGGTCGCCGGGTAGCGCGCGCCGGGGGTGGGGTTGGTCACCGTCGAGTTCCACGGCTCGCCCGGACCCTCCCAGACACCGCTGACCGGGTTGTACACGGAGCCGAACATCCAGACGTCCTGGCCGGCCCGCACGTCGTCCTTGATCGTCGTGTAGCCGACGAGCTGGATGCCGTTGAACCCCTCGGCCGTGAGCAGCGAGTCCGGGTACATGATCCGGATGGCCTTGACCTGGGCGAGGTCGGTCGGCGGTGTCGTCGTCCAGTTCGCCGGGTCGGTGCCGCAGTTGAACGCGTTCGGGTTGGCGACGTTGCCCACGTAGTACTGGATCGCCGGCGGGTTGTCCAGCTCGCTCGCGCCGCCCTCTCCGGTGGGGGAGTAGCCGCGAATCGACGGGAATGCAGTTCCGGCTGGCGGCGGGGTGTACGTGGCATGGGCGGTGTCGAAGACCAGACACTGCCCATGCTGCGCCGTCGGGGGCGCGTTCAGGCGGGCGGCAGTGTTGTTGATGTACTGCATGACCGTCGTACCGGGCGAGACCCGGTAGGTGTCGTCCCAGTTGGTGCCCCCGGCACCGGTGTACGGACGGTGGTATGGAGCGGCCCATCGACCGGGCAGCACGTAGGTCTTGCTGGTGCTGTTGTTGCCGGCCAGGTCGGTGGACCTCAGCCCCGTCGTCGAGGTGTACGTCGGGGCATTCGACTGCAGGGTGATCGAACCGGACTGGTTGGTGGCGACGTGGAGCCACAGGCTGCCGCTCGCGATGTAGTTCCAGTCCGTCGGGAGCGGGTTCCGCTCAATCGTCGAGTCATACTTCGGAACGCTGGCGAGGTCGTAGTTGATGCCGGTCAGCCGCAGGTCGAACACACCAGGCATGCCCGCGACCGGCGTCAGGGTGCAGCTGTCCACGAAGGACGTCTGCTGGTCGGCCGGATAGCCCGGCAGCTCGGACCAGGGGACCCCGCTGGCCCGGTTGCCGTTGAACGGTGTGCAGCCCGTGTCGCCGTTGTACTTCGTGCCGATGGTGACCGGCGCCCCGTTGCTCTCGGTGAAGCGCAGCCGATAGGTCACGCTGTCGGGGCCGGGGTCCGAGCCCTTGCCCAGTCGCAGCGCCCATTCCAGGTCGAGGTCGACCGACCGGTAGTTCTCGTCCCATCGGTAGTACGTGGTGTTGCCACCGAACTGCATGTCCATCGCGAAGTCGTTCTCGATGGCGATCGGGTCCAGCGGCATCTCCAGCCCGTTGGTCTCACCGACGGCGGTGAGCTCCTCGCCCGTCTCGCCGTCGACCACCACGGGGGTCTGCACGATCACCGCGGTGCCCTGCTCCACCGTGCCCAGGTTGCAGGTCAGCGTCTTGCCGTCGGCCGAGATCGCCGAGACGGGGTCGACGTCGGCTTTGCGGCACAGGTCCGGGATCTCGTTGAACCGGCCCTTGTCCAGGGTGACGGTGAACGTCACGTCGTCGACGGGGTCGTTGGCGGGCGCCTCCGCGTCGTCGTTGACGTTGATCCGCCAGACGGCGTTGACCACGTCACCGCGACCCACGGTGGCCGGCGTACTCGCCTCCCACTCGCCCTCGATCTCGTACACGGTCTCGGCGAACGCCGGCGGCGCCGCAGTGGCGACGAGCCCGCTGCATGCCGTCACGGCGGCCATCGCACCGCCGATCAAACGCCTGAGCAGACTGCGCCGGGAATCACGTGCCCCCGGCGCTACCTCGAAGTGACGGCCTCTTCTCCTGCGACCGGTGCGACGGTCTTGTGACGGACTGTGCATGGGTTTCCTTTCCTGTTTGCACGCGTGGCTCGCGTGCTACCCCCTGCTCCCATGCACAGACGTCGGTAGTTCTAGGTGGTGACGGGCGCGAACGTCAACGCTCGATAAAGACCGGCACCCTGGCGTCACCGCCGTCCGACAGGTGGCGCAGTAACATGCGATAGACGGCCGCCCCTGCGTGGCCGGAGGCGAGGCGGTGCGACGTGGCCAGAGAGATCGAGCCAGTACGGTCGCCGGTGGCGGCGGCTCCATCGCCCTGGCGTGCTGTCTACGACCGGCTCCAGGCCGCTGATCCCGCCGAGCTCGACGTCGGCCAGCTGGAGCAGCTCGCCGAAGCGGCCTTCTGGCTGGGGCGTCCCCAGGAGTCGATCTCAGCCCGGCAGCGCGCCTACACGAGATTCCGGGACTCCGGCGACTCGGCCGGCGCGACCCGTTCAGCCTGGCTGCTGTTCAACAGCCATTTTGATCTCGACGAGACCGCCGCAGCGGGAGGCTGGCTCAAGCGCGCCCGCAAGCACGCCGAGGAGGCACCTGAGCGGGTCGAGCCGGGCTACGTCTGCTTCGCCGAAGCCTGCTGGGCGCTGTATCAGGGCGACACCGACGCGGCGCTGACACATAACGCGCGGGCGCTCGAGGTGGCACAGCGCACGCGCGATCACGACCTGGAAGCGCTCTGCCTTGCCGTCGACGGCCGGGTGCGCATCGCCCGACATGAGCCCGCCGAGGGCCTGCAACGCCTCGACGAGGCGATGGTCGCGGTGCTCAACGACGAGCTGACGCCCTTCATCACGGGATGGGTCTACTGCCTGGTGCTCGACACGTGCCACGAGCTGGGTGATGTGCGGCGGGCCGGACAGTGGACCGACCTCGCGGTGCGCTGGTGCGAGCAACGCGGCCACGACAGCTGGTACCCGGGCCTGTGCCGCCTGCATCAGTGCGAGCTCAGATCGTTGCACGGCGAATGGACGGTCGCCGAGACCCAAGCCGTGCGCGCGGCCACGGAGCTCGCACCCTTCGGCGACTACCTGATCGCCTACGGCCAGTACCTCGCAGGTGAGATCCGCAGGCGCAAGGGTGATTATCGAGGTGCCGAGGAAGCCTTCCGGCGCACTTATGAACACGGCGGTGATCCGCAGCCAGGGCTGGCGCTGTTGCGGCTCGCCGAGGGCAAGGCGGGCGAGGCGACGGTCGCGCTCCGTGTAGCGCTGGCGAGCAGTGCCGGCAGCCCGTTGCGGCACGCCCGCCTCCTCGCCGCTCATGTTCAGGCCGAGCTGGCCCGGGGCGGCGTCGAGGCAGCGGAGGCCTCCGCGGAAGCGCTCGACCGGCTGGCGGACACCATGAGCACCCTGCTGCTGCGCGCCATGGCCGACCTGGCGACCGGCGCGGTCGCCCTGGAACGTGGTGCTGCCGAAGCGGCGCTGCCACCGTTACGCAGCGCGTGTGCGGTCTTCCACCGGCTGTCCTGCCCGTACGAGGCCGCTGAGGCGCGGGTTCTGGTCGGCATCGCCGTCCGAGGGCTCGGCGATCATGCCACTGCCGATCTGGAGCTCGACACCGCACGGGTGACCTTCGCCCGACTCGGCGCGGCTCCGGACGTCGCGCGCGTCAGTGCCCTGCAGGCTGCGGAACCCAGGGGCGGCACCGGCTTGACCGCACGCGAGGTGGAGGTCCTGCGCCTGGTCGCCAAGGGCCGCTCCAACCGGCAGATCGCGACCGAGCTGGTGATCAGCGAGCACACCGTGGCCCGCCACCTGGCCAACATCTTCGGCAAGCTCGGGGTCGCCTCGCGGTCGGCAGCCGCCTCGTACGCCTACGAGCACTTCCTGGTCTGAATCAACCCATGGTCTGAATTAACCACTGCGCGTACCTGGCAGATTGGCGATTACTGCTGAAGCGGACGAGCACCCAAGATCCGTAGCGTCGACCGCATGAGAATCCGGCTGGCTGGAGCACTGGTGTTGAGCGCGCTGACCTCCGCGCTGGTGCTCGGCACGCCGGAAGCCAGCCAGATCTGGGCCTGGGTGATCACCGGGCTGCAGGTGCTGGCACTCCGGCTGGCCGCCGAACGACGCGGCGCATGGGGCTGGCTTCTCGGTTTCAGCGTGCAGCCGGTGTGGATCGCCTACGCGGCCGCGACCGAACAGTGGGGCTTCGTCCTCGGCTGCCTCGTCTCGGCCGCGGTCCAGCTACGGAACTACGTGCGTGCGGCCGATCCCGAAGACGCCAGCTCGTCCTCACCCGCTCGCCTCGGCGGCGCGGTCTTCCTTCGCGCCTCAACGCCCAGTGAAGACCGGCACCTCCCGGTCCAGGAACGCCGCCACCGCCACGGCGTGGTCCTTGGTCGAACCGCACGTGACCTGCCCGATCGCCTCGGCCTCGAGCGCTTCGTCGAGGCTCAGTCCGCTCGCCTGCCCGATCAGGCGCTTGCTCTCCGCGAACGCTGTGGTCGGCCCCTCGGAGAGCTTCCGGGCGAGGGCGAGGGCCCGGGGCAGCACCTCGTCGGCGTCGACCGTCTCGCCGGAGATGCCCCAGGCGATGGCCTCCTCAGCCGTGAAGGTGCGGCCGAACAGGACCAGCTCCTTCGCCCGCGCGTCCCCGACCGCGCGCGGCAGCGTGACGGACAGGCCGGTGTCGAAGGTCAGCCCGATCCCGGCGAACGCGGTCGCCAGCTTGACGCCGGTCGCGAAGACCCGGTGGTCGCAGGCCAGCGCGAGGCCCAGCCCGGCGCCGACGCACGTTCCGCCCACGGCGGCGATGACCGGCTTGGGCATGGTGAGCAGGTCCCGCACGATCGGCGTGTAGTGCTCGCGGACCGTGGCGAAGGCCCGTTCGGCCCCGCCCGCCAGGGCCTTCGCGTGCTCGACGAGATCCTGGCCTAGGCAGAACGTCCTGGCCGATCCCGCGAGCACGACGGCGCGCACCCGCTCGTCGTCGGCGGCGTCCGCCACGGCGTCCCGCAGCGCCACCTTGGACGCGGCGGTGAGCGCGTTGCGGTGCTCGGGGTCGTTCAGCGTGATCGTCGCGACCGCATCGGCGCGGTCGACGACGACGGGAGTGCCGGTCATAACTCCTCCTCCAGACGTGGTGGGTCACCATCGGTAGAAACCCTGTCCCGTCTTGCGGCCCAGCTCGCCCGCCGCGACCTTGTCCCGGAGCACCCGCGGCGGCGCGAACCGGGGTCCCAGCTCGCGCTCCAGGTGCTCGGCGATGTGCAGCCGGACGTCGAGCCCGACGAGGTCGGTGGTGCGCAGCGGGCCTACGGGGTGCCGGTACCCCAGCGTCATCGCGGTGTCGATGTCGGCGGCGCTGGCCACGCCCTCCTCCAGCAGGCGCATCGCCTCCAGCGCCAGCGCCACCCCGAGCCTGCTGCTCGCGAAGCCGGGCGAGTCCTGGACGGTGATCGGCGTCCGGCCCAGGCCGGCGACCCAGCCCCGGGCCGCCTCCACGAGGGCGGGCGCGGTCCGCCGTCCGACCACCACCTCGACCAGGGAACTGACCGGCACGGGGTTGAAGAAGTGCAGGCCCACCAGGCGGGACGGGTCCGGCAGGGCGTCGGCCAGCGCGTCGATGGACAGGGAGCTCGTGTTGCTGCCGATCACCGCGTCGGGGGCCGCCGCGGCGATCCGCCGCAGCACGTCGTGCTTGAGGTCGACCAGCTCGGGCACGGCCTCGACCACCAGCGCGCACCCGGCCAGGGCCCCGGCGTCCGTCACGACGTCGAACGCGCCGGCGATCCGCTCGCCCTTGGCCACCGCCTTGGCGAGGCTCGCCTCGATCCGCTCGCGCGCCGCCTCGGCCGAGGCTTCGTCGTTCTCGACGACGACGACGGCGGAGCCGACGGCCACGAAGGCGTGCGCGATGCCGCCACCCATCCGTCCGCCGCCGTACACGCCCACCACCTGCGGGACAGACTTCGGGACGACGCCGGAGGTCATGGCTTCTCCTTCCGGCGTTCGAGGAACGCCGTCATCCGGTCGATCTTCTCCTGGGTCTCGAAGAGCACCGCCTGCGCGACGTCGTCGATCAGCGGGTGCGCGTCGCGCGGCGCGTGCAGGACGGCCTTGGTCAGCCGGACCGCGAGCGGCGCCTGGGCCGTGATCCGGTCGGCGAGCCGGTGCCCCGCCAGCTCGAGGTCGACGGCCGCGACCACCTCGTTGAGCAGCCGGACCGCCAGGGCCTCCTCTGCGTCGAGCACGCGCCCCGCCAGCAGGATCTCCTTGGCCAGCGGCTCGCCGACCAGCTCCTTCAGGCGCCAGGAGGCGCCGGCCGCCGCGAGGATGCCGAGGCCCGGCTCCGGGTTGCCGATCCTCGTCGCGGGAGTGCCGATCCGGAAGTCGCAGGCGTACGCGAGCTCCGCGCCGCCCCCGAGGGCGTACCCGTCCAGCAGCGCGATGACCGGCATCGGCAGCCGGTGGATCCGGTCGAAGAGGCCGGAGTTGATCCCGGCGAGCGCGTCCTCCCGACGCCGTTCGCGCAGCTCGGCGATGTCCGCCCCCGCGGCGAACGTGCGGCCGGAGCCGATCAGGAGCGCCACCCGCGGCGTGGCCTCCAGGGCGGCACACGCCTCGTGCAGGGCCTTGACCATGTCGACGTCGATGGCGTTGCGGACCTCGGGGCGGTTCAGCCGGAGGACCACCCGGTCGTCGTACTCGTCGACCTGCAGCGGCCCGTTCATGCGTCGTAGTCCACGGTGACCTCGTCGCTGACCGGGAACGACTGGCAGGTGAGGACGAACCCGGCCGCGACCTCCCCCGGTTCGAGGGCGTAGTTGCGCACCATGTCCACCTCTCCGGCGCGGAGCTTGGCGCGACACGTCCCGCAGACCCCGCCCTTGCACGCGAAGGGCAGGTCGGCGCGGACCTCCTGCGCGGCGTCGAGGAGCCGCTTGTCCCGGGGCATGGCGCTCGTCGTCGACCGGCCGTCGAGGATCACCGTCACCTCGCTCGTCGCCCCCTCCACCACCCGGTCCGCGTGGTGGAGCTCCGGCGGGGGCGTGTCCACCCAGAAGAGCTCGAAGTGCACCCGGTCGGCCGGGACGCCGAGCTCCTCCAGCACCGCCCGGGCCTCGGTCAGCATGCCGAGCGGCCCGCAGATCCAGACGTGGTCCATGTCGCCGACGGGGACCACGAGCGTGAGCAGGTCGCGCAGCCGGTCACCGTCGAGCCGGCCCGAGAACAGCTCGACGTCGCGTGGCTCCCGGGACAGGACGTGCACCAGGTCGAGCCGCTCGTGATGGGCGTCCTTGAGGTCCGCGAGCTCCTCGGCGAACATCACCGAGCCCGTGGTCCGGTTTCCGTAGAGCAGCGTCACCCGCGCGTCAGGGTTGCGCAGCACGGTGGACACGATCGACAGCATGGGCGTGATGCCGGAGCCCGCCGCGATGCACAGGTGCCGACCACCCTCGGCCGGGTCGGCCCGGAAGCTGCCGCTCGGCGGCAGCACCTCGACCTGGTCGCCCGGCCGCACCTCGCGCACCAGCCAGGACGAGAAAACGCCGTCGGGAATCTCGCGGACGCCGATCCGCGGCGCGCTGCCCACGGGCGCGCAGATCGAGTAGGTGCGGCGCTGCTCGACGCCGTCGACGACGCGTCGCAGCGTCAGCGACTGGCCGGCGGCGAAGTCGAACACGTCCCGCAGCTCGTCGGGCAGGCCGAACGTCACGGCGGCCGCGTCGTCCGTGAGCTGCTCGACGGCGGTCACCGTGAGCGTGTGGAACGTCGAGCGCGGGCCGGCGGCGGCCTGCAGGGTGGCGGTCACGTCAGATCTCCTTCACGTGCTCGAACGGCTCCAGGCAGGCCCGGCAGCGGTACAGCGCCTTGCACGCCGTGGAGCCGAACTCCGAGCCGGCCTCGACGTCGTCCGACCCGCACAACGGGCAGCGGACGGCGCGGCGGGTGGGCGCGAGCCGCAGCGGCACGGGGCCGGACCGGCGCGGCGCCGGTCCCGGCGGGGAGATCCCGGCGGCCGCGAGCGCCTTCCGTCCGGCCGGGGTGATCCAGTCGGTGGTCCAGGCCGGTTCGAGGGCGATCCGCACGCGCACGTCGGGGAAGCCCGCGGCCCGTAGCTCGCGCACGAGGTCGTCGCGCATGGCCGCCATGGCGGGGCAGCCCGAGTAGGTGGGGGTGATCGCGGCGGTGACGACGCCGTCGTCGTCCACGGTGATGTCGCGCAGGACGCCGAGGTCGGCCAGCGTGAGCATCGGCAGCTCGGGGTCGACGACGGCGCACGCCACCTCTCGCGCCCGTTCGAGCGTCGCGGTCACCACTGCCCCCTCGGGTGTGCGCGGGCGACCACCTGCATCTCTTCGAGCAGGCTGCCGAGCGCTCCGGTGTGGTGCCCGTCGCGGCCCCTGCGCCCGTGGGCTCCGCCGAGCGGGCCGTGGTCCGGCCGGTCGACGCCGCTCGCCGCCAGCACCTGGTCGAGGACGGCGTCGACGTCCGCGGTGAGGCCCGCCGGGTCGACGCCGACGCCCGCGCCCGAAGCGGCCCGCTCAACGTCGTGCGTCTCGAACAGCTCGGCCCACAGCGGCCAGAGCTCGTCGAGCCCGGCGAGCAGGCGCCGTCGGGAGTCGGCGGTGCCGCGCGCCAGGGTCAGGAACCAGCGGCCGGCGAAGTCCCGGTGGTAGGTGAGCTCCTTGACCCCCTTGGCCGCGACGGCGGCGAGCACGGCGTCCCGGCTGCGCGACAGCTCCTCGAAGAGCGCCAGCCGCCACGTGGAGAAGAGCAGGATCCGGGTGACGGTCTGCGCGAAGTCGCCGTTGGGGACCTCCGCGAGGCGCACGTTGCGGAACTGTGCGACGTCGCGGAAGTACGCCAGCCGGTCCTCGTCCGGCACGGGCGAGCCGTCGGGCAGCGCGGGGACCTGCGCGCCGTCCGCGGCCGCGGCCCGGGCGAGGAGCAGCCGCGCCTGGCCGAGCAGGTCGAGCGCGATGTTCGACAGCGCGATGTCCTCCTCCAGGTCGGGCGCGTTGCTGCACCACTCGGCGATCCGCTGGGACATCACCAGGGCGTCGTCGCCGAGCATCAGGCAGTACGTCGCCAGGGCGGCGGGTTCGACGCCGTCGGGCACCGTCGCGTCCACGCCGGCCAGCGGGTCCTCGAAGTCGGTTCCGAAGGCCCAGTGGACGTCGTTGACGAGCAGCCCCGCGTAGGCGTTGTCGTGGTCGTCGGGTTCGTGCGTGCGGACGTCGGGCATGCGGTGCTCCTCTCCTGCGGGAGATCTGCGGCGGGATCTACATGTGGGGGACGTCGGCGGGGATCTCGTAGAACGTGGGGTGCCGGTAGACCTTGTCCCCGCTGGGCGCGAAGAGCGGGTCCTTCTCGTCCGGGCTGGACGCCGTGATCGCGGACGAGCGGACCACCCAGATGCTCACGCCCTCGTTGCGGCGGGTATAGACGTCGCGCGCGTGGCGCAGGGCGAGCTGGTCGTCGGGGGCGTGCAGCGACCCGACGTGGACGTGGTTGAGGCCGCGCTTGCCGCGCACGAACACCTCGTAGAGCGGCCATTCGCCGCTGACCTGGCCGGTCATGTCGCCTCCGTCCCGTCGCTCACGTCGTCCTCGAGGCCGGCGCTGCCCGCCCGGCTCGCGAACGCGAGCGCCGCCTCCCGGACCCAGGCGCCCTCGTCCCAGGCCCGCTTCCGGTGGGCCACGCGCTGGGCGTTGCACGGCCCGTCTCCCTTGACGACCCGCCAGAACTCGTCCCAGTCCGGCTGCCCGAAGTCGTACGACCCGCGTTCCTCGTTCCACGCCAACTCGGGATCGGGCAGCGTCACGCCCAGCACCTCGGCCTGCGGCACCGTCATGTCGACGAAGCGCTGGCGCAGCTCGTCGTTGGTGTGCGTCTTGATGCCCCAGGCCATGGACTGCGCGGTGTTGGTCGAGGCGTCGTCCGGCGGGCCGAACATCATCAGCGAGGGCCACCAGAACCGGTTGACGGACTCCTGGACCATGGCGCGCTGCTCGTCGGTGCCGCGCATCATCGTCGTCAGCAGCTCGTAGCCCTGCCGCTGGTGGAAGGACTCCTCCTTGCAGATGCGGATCATGGCCCGGCCGTAGGGGCCGAACGAGGTGCGGCACAGGGGTACCTGGTTGCAGATGGCGGCGCCGTCGACCAGCCAGCCGATGGTGCCCATGTCCGCATAGGAGAGCGTGGGGTAGTTGAAGATCGAGGAGTACTTCTGCCTGCCGCCGATCAGCATCTCGGTCAGCTCCTGGCGCGAGACGCCGAGCGTCTCCGTCGCCGAGTAGAGGTAGAGGCCGTGCCCCGCCTCGTCCTGCACCTTGGCGAGCAGGATCGCCTTGCGCCGCAGCGACGGCGCGCGGCCGATCCAGGCGCCCTCGGGCTGCATGCCGATGATCTCGGAGTGGGCGTGCTGGGCGACCTGGCGCACGAGTGTCTTGCGGTAGGCCTCGGGCATCCAGTCGCGCGGCTCGATGCGGTCCTTGCGCCGCACCGTGGCCTCGAACCGGGCCTCGAGCTCGGCCTCCAGCTCAGGCTCGAGCTCGGCGTCCGCGACTGCCGACATGGGCACCTCCGGTGGCATCCTCGCCTATTTACTGACCGAACGTTCTGTAATACTGTGACACAGGCGCGGCGGGTCGCACAACGGCCCCGGCCGACCGATCCGAGCGGCAGTACGGCGTCCGAGGGAGAACGCACCGTGAGCACACTGGAGAGCTACGTCGCGGGCTACTGGCTCCGCGGCACCGACGAGGGTGTCCCCGTCCTGGATGCCGTGACCGGCGAGGAGGTCACCCGCGTCTCGAGCCGCGGACTCGACTTCGCGGCCATGGTCGCCCACGCCCGCGAGGTCGGCGGGCCCGCGATCCAGCGGCTGACGTTCCACGAGCGGGCGAGCCTGCTCAAGGAGCTGGCCCTGCACCTGGGCCGGTTCAAGGACGAGCTCTACACGCTGTCGCTGCGCACCGGCTGCACCCGGCGCGACTCGATGGTCGACGTCGACGGCGGCATCGGCACCCTGTTCAGCTACGCGAGCAAGGGCAAGCGTGAGCTGCCGGACGACACGGTGTTCCTCGACGGCCCCCACGAGCCGCTCGGCAAGGGCGGCGCCTTCGTCGGCCAGCACCTGTACACCTCGCGCCCCGGCGTCGTCGTGCAGATCAACGCCTTCAACTTCCCCGTCTGGGGCATGCTCGAGAAGCTCGCGCCCGCGTTCCTCGCGGGCCTGCCGAGCATCGTCAAGCCCGGCAGCCAGACGGCGTACCTCACCGAGGCGGTCGTCCGGCGGATCGTCGCGTCCGGCATCCTGCCCGAGGGCAGCCTGCAGCTCGTCTGCGGCAGCGCCGGCACGCTGCTGGACGAGCTCGGCGCGCAGGACGCCGTCGCGTTCACCGGCTCCGCGCACACCGCGCGGATCCTGCGCGGCCACCCTTCGGTGCTGGACCGGGGTGTGCGCCTCGGGGTCGAGGCCGACTCGCTGAACTGCTCGATCCTCGGGCCCGACGTGCGCCCCGGCGATCCGGAGCTCGATCTGTTCGTCAAGGGTGTGGTCACCGAGATGACCGTCAAGGCCGGCCAGAAGTGCACGGCCATCCGGCGCGTCATCGTCCCGGAACCGATCGCGGACGCCGTCGTCGACGCGATCAGCGCACGCCTGGACCGGATCACCGTCGGCAACCCGGCCGACGAGACCGTCCGGATGGGCCCGCTCGCGAGCCTCGCCCAGCGCGACGAGGTGCGTAAGGCCATCGAGGCGCTGCGCACCTCCGCCGAGATCGTGTACGGCGACCCGTCGCACGTCGACGTCGTGGGCGCCGACGCCGAACGCGGCGCGTTCCTCTCTCCCGTCCTGCTGCGGGCCCGCCCGGGCGCCGCCGAGCCGCACGACGTCGAGCCGTTCGGCCCGGTCGCCACCGTGCTCAGCTACGGCTCGGTGGACGAGTCGGTGGAGCTGGCCGCCCGCGGCCGCGGCAGCCTGGTGGCCTCCCTGGCCACGCACGACCCGCAGGTCGCCCGCGACGTCGCCCGGGGCCTCGCACCCTGGCACGGCCGGCTCCTGATCCTCGACCGCGACGACGCCGGCGAGTCGACCGGCCACGGCAGCCCGCTGCCGATGCTCGTGCACGGCGGCCCGGGCCGCGCCGGCGGCGGCGAGGAGCTGGGCGGCATCCGCGGCGTCCTGCACCACATGCAGCGCACCGCCCTCCAGGGCTCCCCCGACATGCTCACCGCGATCACCGGGCGGTGGACCACGGGGTCGCGGCGCCTGGTCGACACCGTCCACCCGTTCCGCAAGTCGCTGGCCGAGCTGCGCATCGGCGACACCATCGAGACGGCGTCCCGCACTGTCACGCTCGACGACATCAACCACTTCGCGGAGTTCACCGGGGACACCTTCTACGCGCACACCGACCCGGAGGCCGCGGCCGCGAACCCGTTCTTCGGCGGCATCGTCGCGCACGGCTACCTCGTCGTGTCCCTGGCCGCGGGCCTGTTCGTGGACCCGGAGCCGGGCCCGGTGCTCGCCAACTTCGGCGTCGACCACCTGCGGTTCCTCACCCCGGTCAAGGTGGACGACACCATCCGGGTGAGCCTGACCGTCAAGCAGATGACGCCGCGCAGCTCCGCCGACTACGGCGAGGTCCGCTGGGACGCGACGGTCACCAACCAGGACGGCGAGCTGGTGGCGACGTACGACGTGCTGACCCTCGTCGCAAAGACCGCCGCGGAGGGCTGACGGGCACTCCCGGGCGTCCGGTCTGCGACGATGACGCGATGACCACCGACGCCACGACGACGGACACGGCCGCTCGCCGCCCGCGCGGACGCCCTGGTCACGACCGCGAGGCCGTGCTCCGGACGGCCATCGACGTCTTCAACCGCCGCGGGTTCGACGCCACCTCGATCAGTGACCTCGCCGCCGAGCTGGGCGTCACCAAGTCGGCGGTCTATCACCACTTCAGCAGCAAGGAGGCGCTGCTCTCGGCGGCGCTCGACGAGGCGCTCGAGGGCCTCAGCTCGGCGGTCGAGGCAGCGGCGACGGCGTCCGACGGCGAACCGAGCGCGGTGCGCCTGCGCGCCACCGTCGAGGCGGCGGTGCGCATCCTGGTCGCCCATCTCCCGGCCGTCACGCTCCTCCTCCGCGTCCGCGGAAACAGCGACGTCGAAAGGTCGGCCGTGGAGCGCCGCCGGCACATCGACGAACGCCTGGCGACGCTCGTCCGGCAGGCTGCCGACGAGGGCGACCTGCGCGCCGACGTCGACCCGGACGTCATCAGCCGCCTCATCTTCGGCATGGTCAACTCCCTCGTCGACTGGTACCGGCCCGGCGGTCCGCTGCCCGCGGACGCCCTGGCAACCACGATCTCGACCATCCTCTTCGAGGGTCTCAACCCACCCCCCTGACACCTTGGTTGTGGGCGTGATCGTTGCGCCTAAAACGGGCGCATAGTCGCAACGATCACGCCCACAACCAAGACCAGCTGGCTCAGAGGCGGACTATGGCCGGGAGCGGGTTCTCTATCGCGTCCGCTATCTGGCGCATGAACGCCGCCGCCGTGCCGCCGTCGCAGACGCGGTGGTCGAAGACGAAGGACATCTGCGTGATCTTGCGCGGCACGATCTCGCCGTCGACCACCCACGGCCGGTCGATGATGCGGCCGAAGCCGATCATCGCGACCTGCGGGTGGTTGATGATCGCCGCGCTGCCATCGACCCCGAGGCTGCCGTAGTTGTTCAGCGTGAACGTCCCGGCGGCTAGCTCCTCGGACGTCGCCTTTCCGACGCGCGCACGGGCCGTGAGGTCCCGGATGGCCGCGTCGAGCTCGACGGTGGTCATAGAGTCCGCCCCGAGCACCGCCGGAGCGACCAGCCCGGGCTCACCCTGGACGGCGATGCCGAGGTTGACCACGTCGGACACGATGATCTCGGCGCGCTCGACGTCGAGCCGCGAGTTCAGCACCGGGTACGCCTTCAGCCCGGCGACGACGAACCGGGCCAGGTGCGCGAGCAGCCCCGGCCCGGGATCGGTCGGCGTCCGCGTGGCCGCGCGCAGGTCCCAGAGCGCCGTGGCGTCGACGTCGACCCAGACGGTCGCCTCGGGGATCTCGGCGCGGCTCCGCGACAGCACCGCGGACGCCGCCTTGCGGAACCCGCTGAGCGGGATGCGCTGCTCCGGTTCCGCGGCCGTCGCCAGCCCTTTGATCGCCGTCTGCACGTCAGACCTGGTGACGACCCCGCCGGTCCCGGTGGGCCGGATCGCTCGCAGGTCCAGGTGCGCCTCATGCGCGAGCCGCCGGACGATCGGCGAGATCACCTTCACCGGCCGCTTGTCCGTAGCGGTCATGACTTGCGCCGCCGGCCGGGCGTCGCGCGGGCGACGTCGCCTGTCCAGGGCGGTGGGCGCCGAGGTGCCGTAACCGATCAGCACGTTGCCCGAGCCACCGGGCGCAGGCTCCGGCTCGACCGCGCCGACCTCCTCAGGCGTGACAGTGATGAGCGGCTTGCCGACGTCGACCGTCTCGCCCTCGGCAGCGTGCAGCCTGCTGACCCGGCCCGCGTACGGGCTGGGCACCTCGACCACCGACTTCGCCGTCTCGACCTCCACCACCGGCTGGTCGACGGCGACGACGTCGCCCTCCGCGACCAGCCACTGGACCACCGACGCGTCGGTCAGCCCCTCGCCGAGGTCCGGCAGCAGAAAGATCCGCGCGGCGGCGGCAGTCATGCGTCCTCCCACTGGAGGTCGTCGACGGCGTCGAGGATCCGGTCGACCGACGGCAGCTGGAGGTGCTCGAGCTTCGGCGGCGGGTACGGGATGTCGAAGCCGGTCACGCGCCGCACCGGCGCCGACAGCGAGTGGAAGCAGCGCTCACCCACCCGGGCCGCGATCTCGGAGGCGACGCTGGCGAACCCCGCGGCCTCCGCGACGACGACGGCGCGTCCGGTCGACTCGACAGCCCCGCAGACCGTCGCGTCGTCGAACGGCACCAGCGAGCGCAGGTCGACGACCTGCAGGCTGCGGCCGTCGCGCGCGGCCACCTCGGCGGCCTCGATCGCCACCGGCACGGACGAGCCATAGGCGATGAGGGTCGCGTCGGTGCCCTGCCGTCGCACGACCGCGGTGCCGATGCCCGGCTCACGACCGCTGCGCAGGGCGACGTCGCCCTTCGCCCAGTAGAGCTTCTTCGGTTCGAGAAACACCACCGGGTCCGGCGAGGCGATCGCGTCCCGCAGCAGCGAATAGGCGTCCGCGGGGTTCGACGGCGCGACGACGTGCAGGCCGGGCGTGTGCGCGAAGTAGGCCTCCGACGAGTCGCAGTGGTGCTCGACGCCGCCGATGCCGCCGGCGTACGGAACGCGCATGACGAGGGGCAGCTCCACCCGGCCGCGGGTCCGGTTCCGCATCTTGGCGATATGGCTGACCACCTGCTCGAACGCCGGGTAGGCGAAGGCGTCGAACTGCATCTCCATCACCGGCCGCATGCCGTTCATGGCCAGCCCGACGGCGAAGCCCGCGATGCCGGCCTCCGCGAGCGGGGTGTCGAAGCAGCGATCCTCGCCGAACTCGGCGGTGAGTCCGTCGGTCACCCGGAAGACGCCGCCGAGCGGGCCGACGTCCTCACCGAAGACGAGCACCGTCGGATCCTCGGCCAGCGCGTCGCGCAGGGCCCGGTTGAGCGCCTGCGCCGTGCTGAGCGTCTCGTGCTCCACAGCGATGGTGGTCATCGGTGACCTTCCTCTCGGCTCAGCTCGTCGCGGACCATCGCGAGCTGTTCGACGAGCTGCGGCGTCGGCTCGGCGTAGACGAAACGGAACAGGTCATCGGGGTTCGGCTCGACGTCCCGGTTGATCCCGTCCCGCGTGCGGTGGGCCACCTCCTCGGCGGCCCCCGCGAAGGCGGCGGCGCGGGTGTCGTCCAGGATCCCCTCGGCCCGCAGGTAGGTCTCCAGCCGCGCGATCGGGTCCTTGGCCGCCCACTCGGTGACCTCGTCGTCCGACCGGTAGCGGGTCGCGTCGTCGGCGTTGGTGTGGGCCTGGATCCGGTACGTGCGGCCCTCGACGAGCTGCGGACCCGCGCCGGTCCGCGCACGGTCGACCGCCCTCGACAAAACGTCGAGGAGGGCCGCGAGGTCGTTGCCGTCCACGTGTTCGCCGGGGATGCCGTAGCCCACGCCCTTGTGCGCCAGCGACGGCGCGGCCGACTGCCGGGCCAGCGGAACCGAGATCGCGTACTGGTTGTTCTGGACGAAGAACACGACCGGCGCCCGGAAGACCGCCGCGAAGTTCAGGGCCTCGTGGAAGTCGCCCTCGCTCGTGGCGCCGTCGCCGCACATCGCCAGGACCACGGTGCGGGTCCCGCGCAGCCGTGCGGCATGCGCCACCCCGACGGCGTGCGGGAGCTGCGTGGCGAGCGGTGTCGTCAGCGGGGCGACGTTGCGTTCGTACGGGTCGTAACCCGAGTGCCAGTCGCCCTTGAGCAGCCCGAGCACCTCGACCGGGTCGACGCCGCGGGCGACGGCGGCCGCCGTGTCGCGATAGGTCGGGAAGAGCCAGTCGCCGTCGGCCAGCACCTGCGCGGCGGCGACCTGGCAGGCCTCCTGCCCGTAGGACGACGGGTAGACCGCCAGGCGGCCCTGCCGGACGAGCACGCCGGCCTGCTCGTTGAAGCGGCGGGCCGCGATCATGCCCGCGAGGCCCCTGAGCAGCGCCTCGGCGTCGGGCAGCGAGCCCTTGCCGGCGGCCGTCGGGCGGCCGTCCGGATCCAGGAGCATGATCGGCTCCCGGGACGGCAACATGAGATCTGCGTCACTCGTCATATAGATATACTGGTCAACGCCGCATTCGGATTCCATCAAAGGCGAGGATCCGAGAGAACATCCAGCAATATCGTGGTATTGAGATCCACATGTCCAACTCAGAGAGGAGTCAGGGCATGGCCGCGAGACAAGTGGCAGGAGGTCTCGACGACGTCGACCAGCGCATCGTCGACGAACTGCGTCGGGACGGGCGCATGTCCATGCGCTCGCTGGCCGAGAAGCTGCACATCTCGCGGGCCAACGCATACGCGCGAGTGCAGCGGCTCGAGACGAGCGGAGTGATTCGCGGCTACAGCGCGGACATCGATCCGGTGCTGGCCGGCCTGGGCACGTCGGCCTACGTCACGGTCAACTTGGAGCAGTCGGAGTGGCGTTCGGTCCGCGAGGAGCTCCGAAAGCTGCGGGGCGTCGACCACATCGGTCTGGTCGGCGGGGAGTTCGACCTGGTCCTCCTCGTCCGGGCACGGGACAACGCCGATCTGCGGCACTTGATCCTGGACCAGATCCAGGGCATGAAGGGCATCGTGAACACGCACACGCTGCTGGTGTTCGAGGAGCCGATCCCGGCCGGGCCGCCGCCGGCCGCCCCGCTCATCGAACCGCCGCCGGGGCGCCCGGGCGGCCCAGCGGCTCCTCGGGGAAAGGTATAGGCGGGCGGGTAGGTAACGGACATGTAGCAGTGCTACCTGTCAGTTACCTACCCGTCCGCCTACACCTTTCCCCGCGTCCCAGGAGACCGCTGCGGGAACGGTCATCGCGTGCTCCAGCGGGCCCTCCAGGTCTCGCCCGGGGCCAGCGCCCGCTCCTGGCCGTCGACGGCGACGGTGATCGGTAGCTGCCGCGACCGCGCCATCCCGACGCGGACGCCGTCGTGCGTGCAGCGCACCGTGATGCCCCGGTGGTCCCGGTAGCTGAGCGTGAGCTCCAGCGAGTCGAGCTCGTCGGGCAGCCGGGGCTCCAGCCGGAGCAAGCCATCGGAGACGTCCAGCCCCGGGTAGCAGCGCTGTACCAGGTCGACGGCGCCGGCCATCGCACCGAGGTGTATCCCTTCAGCGGTCGTGCCGCCCTGGACGTCGGCGATGTCGCTGTCGAGCGCCTCGTGGAAGAACTGCCACGAGGCTCTGCGGTCCCGGCTGGCCAGTACCCAGGCATGGACGACCGCGCTCAGGGTCGACCCGTGGCTCGTGCGCGCCAGGTAGTAGTCCAGCGTGCGGTCCAGCGCGGCGTGGTCCAGCTCGTAGCCGAGCGCCGCGAGCGCCTCGCGCAGGCCACCCTCGCCGAGGAGGAAGACCAGCATCAGGACGTCCGCCTGCTTGGACGCCTGGTAGCGGTTCACCAAGTCGCCCTCCGCCTCGAGGATCCGGTCGAGCCGGCGGATGACGCCGTAGCGCGACCGGTAGGCCGACCAGTCCAGCTCGGCGAGCTCGTCGTAGCCCTCGAACTGGCTGATCACGCCGTCGCCGTGGAACACGACGCGCATCCGCCGGCTGACGTGGTCGAACAGCTCCGTCTCGTGCTCCTCCAGCCCGAGACGTGACCACACGGCCGGGCGTTCCCCCTCGGGCAGCAGCTCCAGCGCGTCCAGGGCGTAGCGCAGGACCCGGGTGACCATCACGTTCGTGTACGCGTTGTTGTCGATCCCGGGGCGATCCGCGTCCGGGTAGCCGACGTGATACTCGTCGGGACCGGCCACGCCCCGGATGTCGTACCGGTCCGTCGCGGCGTCGTACGTGGCGAGGCTGCACCAGAACCGGGCGATCTCCACGAGCATCTCGAGGCCGTAGGCCCTCAGGAACTCGAAATCACCGGTGGCCTGGTAGTACTGCCACACGTTGTGCGCGACCGCGATCCCCACGTGCCGCTGCAGGTCCGTGCGGTCCTCCAGCCACCGTCCGGACTCGGGGTTGAGGTGCATCCGCTGCGTCTCGTCCCGGCCGTCGCTGCCGCTCTGCCACGGATACATCGCGCCCTTGTAGCCGGCCTCGAACGCCGCGCGCCGCGCCTGGGGCAGACGCCGCCACCGGTACATCAGCAGCGACCGCGCGACCCGCGGGAGACGCAGGAGCAGGAACGGGAACACGAACAGCTCGTCCCAGAAGACGTGCCCCCGGTAGGCCTCGCCGTGCAGGCCGCGCGCGGGTATGCCGACGTCCAGCTCCGCCGTGTGCTCGGACAGGGTCTGCAGCAGGTGGAAGACGTACAGGTTCACCGCGAGCTGCGACTCGTCGGGTACGACGACCTCGCTCGTCGTCCAGAGCCGTTCCCAGGCACGCGCATGGTGCACCAGCAGCTGGTCGAAGGGCGGGATACGCGCCGCATGCCGGCGGGCGGCAGCCATGGGCTCCGAGATCCCCCGGTCCTGCGAGGTGTACATCGCCACCCGCTTCTCGACCGTCCGGGGCACGCCCTCGACCAGGTCGAGCCACAGGCGGACGGCCGGCTCGCCCACGGTGCGCTCGAACGTCGTGGGCACCGGCGCCGGCGGATCGGGCACCACCACCGTCATCGCCTGCGCGAGGCGGATCCGCGACGTGGCCGTGCGGACCTGCAGCCAGGCGACGCCGGCGTCCTCGTCGTGGCCCTCCGCGACGGGAACGAGGTGCCTGCCGTCCAGGTCCCGGTACCGGGCCACCCCGGAGTTGGTCACCCGCCCGTCGAGGCTCGCGCGGACCTCGAGCGGTCCCGACCAGTTCTCCGCCACGAACGTCGTCTCCAGGGCGGCCACGTGCTGGTCGTGCATCGACACGAGCCGCCGCTGGGTGACCGCGAGCGCCCTGCCGATCGGATCGCGAAACCGGGTACGCCGCGTGAGCACGCCCTGCCGCAGGTCGAGCTCCTGCCGGTGCTCCAGGACGTGTCCCCCGGCGAGGGTCAGCCAGCCCTGCCCGGGCGTACAGAACGTGAGCGGCAACCAGTTCGGGCAGTTGACCAGGTCCTCGTTCTCCACCTCGCGGCCGGCCACGGTGGACGACAGCCGGTCGTAGCAGCCGGCGAAGTACGTGCCGGGGTAGTGCACGTCGTCCGCCGACGACTCAGGTGCGGCGCCACGAGTCGCGACGTAGCCGTTTCCCAGTGTGCACAAGGCCTCCCGCAGCCCTTCGTCCGCCGGGTCGAAGCCCTCATACGCCAGGCTGACGTGTTCCATCGTTCCTCCCGAGATGCCTCCCGACGACGGTGAGGTCGCCCAGGTCGCCGACCACGACGTGCGCACCCCGGTCCACCATCTCGCGGCGCAGCCGACCTCGCCGGTCCAGACCGATCACCGCGCCGAAGCCCCCGCGGCGACCGGCCTCGATGCCGACGACGGCGTCCTCGACCAGCGCGCACCGGCCGGGCGCCACCCCGAGCCGCCGCGCGGCCTCCAGGAACGACGCCGGGTCCGGCTTGCCCGGCAGCCCGGACCGCTCGGCGTCGAGGCCGTCCACCCGCACGTCGACCAGCACGTCCACACCGGCGGCGCGGAGCACCCGCCCGCAGTTGCGGCTCGCCGAGACGGCCGCGATGCCGACCCCTCGTTCCCGCAGCTCGTGCAGGAGGGCCACCGTGGACGGGAAGGCCCGGACCCCGTGCTCCCGCACCTCGTCGAGGAAGTACCGGTTCTTCCGGCCGAGCAGGGCCTCGATGTCATCGCCACCCTGCTCCGGGAGCACGATCCCGCGCGAGTCGAGGAAGGCACGGGCACCGTCCTCGCGCGACCGTCCGTCGACGAAGCGCGGGTAGTCGGTCCCGACGTCGAACGGCCGCAGGCTGGTGCCCTCCCGGCGACCCTGGCCCAGGAGCAGCTCGTCGAACGCTTGCTTCCAGTCCGCCGCGTGGGTACGGGCGGTGTCGGTGATGACACCGTCCGTGTCCAGGACGACGGCGCCGATGACGCCGAGATCCAGCGTGGCGTGAAGAAGCGCCGTCACGCCGTCCCCTTCCGCCGCAGAGGTCAGGTGATCCTTCCTCCATTCTGGTGCGCGATCGAGCGCGCCGCCGACCGGACGCCGCGGCCGCTCAGCGTCGCAGCTGACCACGGTTGAGTGAGATCAGCCGTCGGCGACCGTGGCGCGGGTGCCGTCCCGCCACGTGAGGTAGCCGCCGTCGAGGTTGCGCACGTCGTAGCCGAGCTGGGTGAGCAGCCTTGCCGCGGTGTGCCCGCGCTGACCGGCCTGGCAGTGCACGACGACCGGTGCCCCCACCGGGATCTCGTCGTCCGCTCGGGCGCGGAGCTCGTCGAGCGGCACGTTCCGCGCCCGCGAGGGTGCGCCGTCGAGGGTCAGCTCGACCGTGCCGCGCGTGTGCTCGGCGGGCGTGCGGACGTCCACGAGCGTCGCGCCGTCGCGGACGAGGCGGTCCAGCTCGTGCCACTGGACGCTGCGTGTGTCACCAGTACGCAGGTTGTCCGCGACGTACCCGAGCATGTTGACCGGGTCCTTGGCCGACCCGTAGGCGGGCGCGTAGGCGAGCTCGAGGTCGGCGAGGCCGGACGCCGTCAGGCCGCCCGCCATGGCCGTGGCCAGCACGTCGATGCGCTTGTCGACGCCGTCCCTGCCCACCGCTTGGGCGCCGAGGATCAGGTCGGTGCCGGGGTCGACGAGGAGCTTGAGCGCCAGCGGGCTGGCGCCCGGGTAGTAGCCCGCGTGCTGGCTCGGGTGGGTGTGGATGGCGCGGTACGGACGGCCCTCGGCGCGCAGGCGCTTCTCGTTGCGCCCCGCCGAGGCTGCGGTCAGGCCGAACACCCCGACCACGGCGGTCCCGACCGACGGACGCATGCCGGTCCGGCCGAGGATCACGTCGGCGACGTGCCGGCCGTGCCGGTTGGCGAGGTTCGCGAGCGGGATGAGTGCGAAGGGTTCCGGCTCGCCGGGCGCGGCGAGGGCGTCGCGCTTGATCGCGGCGTCGCCGACCGCGAAGACGTCCGGGACCGAGGTGCGCAGGTCCTCGTCCACGAGGACGCCGCCGCGTGGGCCCAGCTCGGCGCCGGCCATGGCGGCGAGCTCGGTATCGGGGCGGACGCCGACGGCGGCCACCACGAGATCCGCCCGGACCTTGTCGACCTCGACGCCCGCGGCGTCGGCAATGGTCGCGGTGCTGGACGTGAGTGCGGAGACCTGCGCGGACGTCCGGACGTCGACGCCATGGGCGACGAGCTCGTCGCGGACCCGGACGGCCAGCTCGGGGTCCAGCGGTGCGAGGACCTGGTCGGCGAGCTCCACGAGCGTGACAGCGAGGCCACGGCGGATGAGGTTCTCGACGACCTCCAGGCCGACGAAGCCGCCGCCGATGACGACCGCCGTCCGAGCGGGGCCGCCGTCGCCCACGCCGTCGATCGCGGCGACCAGCCGGTCGGCGTCCGCGACGTCGCGCAGCACGAGCGCGCGCTCGATGCCGGGTACGCGCGGGACGATCGGACGACCGCCAGGGCTCAGCACGAGGCGGTCGTAGGACTCGGCGTACTCGTCGCCGGTCCCGAGGTCGTGCACGGTCAGCTTGTGGGCGACGGAGTCGACGGCGGTCACCCGGTTCCGGACACGCACGTCGAGCCGGAACCGCGATGCGAGGGACTCGGGGGTCTGCAGCAGGAGCGCGTCGCGGTCCTCGATCACCCCGCCCGCGTAGTACGGCAACCCGCAGTTCGCGTACGAGACGTGGTCGCCCGCCTCGATGACGACGATCTCGGCGTCCTCGGCCAGGCGGCGGAGCCGGGTAGCCGCGGACATGCCCGCCGCGACCCCTCCGACGATGACGATCTTCATGTGTGGTCCTCCCTATTTGACGGCGACAATACCCCGGGGGGTATGCTCCGACCAACCCAGACGGAGGAGACCCCCATGTGTAGAGCGGTGACCTGCAAGGACTGCGGCAAGACGACGTGGGCCGGCTGCGGCCAGCACGTCGACCAGGTGATGGCGGGCGTGCCGCGCCGCGACCGGTGCCAGGGCCATGCCCAGGAGCCGGCCAAGAGCTCGTTCCTGTCCCGCCTCTTCGGGCGCTGAACGGAGGATCGATCATGGACCTCGACCCGGAAGAGATGAAGAAGGTCTCCAACCGGCTCAAGCGAGCCCAGGGGCAGCTCGCCGCGGTGGTGCGCATGGTGGACGAAGGGGCCGACTGCACGGACGTCGTGACGCAGCTCTCCGCCGTCTCCAAGGCGCTCGACCGGGCGGGCTTCGCCGTGATCGCCACCGGGCTGAAGCAGTGCCTCGCCGACGACGACGGCGACGGGGCAGAGCTGGCGAAGCTGGAGAAGCTGTTCCTCTCTTTCGCCTGACAGCGTGCGCCTGAACGCTCGCCGGGCCGCTCGTCCCGCCGTGCGTGGGACCAAGGCCCCGCGACGACCGAGGCGGGCACCACGGCTACCGTAGAACCCATGGACGTACGCGTGTTCCTGGTGGACGACCACGAGGTCGTCCGCCGAAGCGTCGCGGACCTCCTGGAGTCCGAACCCGGTGTGCGCGTCGTGGGCGAGGCAGGCACCGCCGCCGAGGCGCTGGCCCGGGTCCCCGCACTCGCCCCCGACGTCGTGGTGCTGGACGTCCGCCTGCCGGACGGCGACGGCGTCACGGTCTGCCGCGAGCTGCGTTCCCGCATGCCGGACCTGGCCTGCCTCATGCTCACCTCGTTCTCCGACGACGAGGCGCTCTACGACGCGATCCTCGCCGGAGCCGCCGGTTACATGCTCAAGCAGGTGCGCGGCACCGACCTCGTCCAGGCCGTGCTGACGGTCGCGGCGGGCGGGTCGATGCTCGACCCGCGAGCGGCCGCCCGCGTCATGGAGCGCCTGCGCGCCGAGGCCCATCACGAGCCCGACCCCCTCGCGGGCCTGACGAACCAGGAGCGCCGGGTCCTCTCGCTCATCGGGCACGGCCTGACCAACCGCCAGATCGGCACCGAGCTGTTCCTCGCCGAGAAGACCGTCAAGAACTACGTCTCCAGCATCTTCGCCAAGCTCGGTCTCGAACGGCGAGCACAGGCCGCCGTCCTCGCCGACCGCCTCGAAAAGGACGAACGCCGGCGCCCCTGAGGCACCACCTGACCGGCCGCGGCCGGTCAGAGCGAGTGCGGCGCTCCGAACACCCCGGCCGACGTCGCGTCATCTGCGCGTCCGGACGACTGTCGAGGCTGACTCGGCGGGAGATGCAAAGAATTCTCGCCGGAGATGTCTTGTATGTGGCACGCCGGATCGCTAATGTATCGGTAAATCTACCGCTGCCAGGAACCTGTTCGCGACAACGATGTTAGCGCTCACACACCCGGGCTCCACGCAGGCGGCTCCCCATGAGCCGCGGCACTGATCACGCCGCAGGTAGGGCACCACCCATGCCCAGGCGCAGCCATGGCTGTGCCCCGACAGAACAGGAGCGAAGGATGAGGAAGCCCATCGCAAGTCTCGCACTGGGTTTGGCCGCGACGTTGGTGCTGGCCTCGGCGGCAGTGTTGCCGACCACCGAGGTCACCCCCGCCGCCGCGGCCAGCAGCAACCTCCTCACGAACGGCGACATGGAGAACGGCACCACCGGCTGGTCGGTCTTCGGCGCGGGGTCGCTGTCCTCCAGCACCAGCCCGGTCCACGGAGGCAGCCGCTCCCTCTCGCGGACCGGTCGCACGGCCGCGTGGAACGGCCCGGCCCAGACCGTGACCTCGGCACTGACCAACAACACCAGCTACTCGGCGAGCGTGTGGGTGCGCTCCCACAGCGGGAGCCCGACCGGCCGGGTCACGCTGGCGGTGACCGCCGGCGGTACGACGAACTACATCAACCTGGCGCAGGGCGCCGTGAGCTCCTCCGGCTGGACGCAGCTCACCGGCACCACGAACGTGTCCTGGTCCGGGACGCTGTCGTCCGCGACGTTCTACGTGGAGACGGCCGCCGGCACCGACGGCCTCTACGTCGACGACGCCTCGCTCGTCAGCAACTCGACGTCGGCCTGCGACCTGCCGTCGAGCTACCGCTGGTCGTCCACCGGCGTCCTGGCGAACCCGAGGTCCGGCTGGGTCTCGCTCAAGGACTTCACGGTCGCCCCGTACAACGGTCAGCAGCTCGTCTACGCGACGACCCACGATTTCGGCACGTCCTGGGGTTCGATGAACTTCAGCCTGTTCTCCGACTATTCGCAGATGGGGAGCGCCACGCAGAACGCGATGTCGTCCGGGACGGTGGCCCCGTCGCTCTTCTACTTCGCCCCGCGCAACATCTGGGTACTGACGTACCAGTGGGGACCCTCCCCGTTCATGTACCGGACCTCCAGCGACCCGACCAACCCGAACGGCTGGTCCGCCGCGAGCCCACTGTTCACCGGGTCGATCTCCGATTCGGGCACCGGCCCCATCGACCAGACGATCATCGGCGACGGCACGAACATGTACCTGTTCTTCGCGGGGGACAACGGCCGGATCTACCGGGCCAGCATGCCCATCGGGAACTTCCCGGGGAACTTCGGCAGCTCCTACCAGACCATCATGACCGACACGAGGAACAACCTGTTCGAGGCCCCGCAGGTGTACAAGCTCAAGGACCAGAACAAGTACCTCATGATCGTCGAGGCGATCGGCGCGAACGGGCGGTACTTCCGGTCGTTCACGGCGAACAGCCTCTCCGGTTCGTGGACGCCGCAGGCCGCGACCGAGAGCAACCCGTTCGCCGGCAAGGCCAACAGCGGCGCCACCTGGACCAACGACATCAGTCACGGTGAGCTGCTCCGCACCAGTGCCGACCAGACCATGACGGTCGATCCCTGCAACCTGCAGCTCCTGTACCAGGGCCGCTCGCCCAGCTCGGACGGGACCGACTACGGCCTGCTCCCGTACCGGCCCGGCCTGCTCACGCTGCAGCGATAGGTCCAGGACCACACGGGGCGCCGCGCACCTCCGGGTGCGCGGCGCCTCGTGCTTCACCCCGGCCGGACGCTTCACCCGTGCCCGAGCGTTGACACCCTCCGCGAAGCCGCTTACTTTATCGATAAACATAGGACGACGGGCGACTCGAGGAAGAGAACACCTGTGATCGATCGACGACTACCCGGGTGCGTGCGCGAGCGTCGACTCGCGCACCACGATCCGGGCCGACATCACCGACTCGACGACGTCGTCGGTGATCGGCTCGCCGGCCTCGACACGCCGCAGGAGCAGCTCCATGATGCGTTCGGCCATCGTGTCGTTGTCGGGGTCCATGGTGGTCAGGCGGGGGACGAGGTACTCGCCCTCGGCGTCGTTGTCGAAGCCGACCACCTGGACGTCGTCCGGGATGCGGAGGCCGATGTCCGCGAGCGCCCGCAGGGCGCCCATCGCGGCCGCGTCGGTCAGGGCGAAGGCGCCGTCGAACGGGACGCCGCTCCGGTGCAGCCGCATGACGGCCTCGTACCCGTCCTTGGTGGTGAACGAGGCGGCGTCGACGACGAGCCGTTCGTCGACGGGCACGCCCGCCTTGGCGTGCGCGATGCGGTAGCCGCGGCTGCGCAGCGTCGCCATGCTGTCGACGCCCTTGTCCGGGCGGCCGCCGATCAGGGCGATGCGCCGGGCGCCGCGTTCGAGCATGTACGACGTGGCGAGCTCGGCGCCGCCCACGTTGTCCATCATGACGTGGTCGTACTCGCCGGACAGGCGCCGCTCGCCGAGCAGCACGACCGGGACCTCGACGCCGGCCCGACGCAGGTCCGCTATGTCGATCTGTACCGGGCTGAACACCAGGCCGTCGTAGGGCCGCACCCGCTCGGGGGAGATGGCGGCGAGCTCGCCCTCCCGGCTCGCGCCGGTGCGCTCGATGATCACGTGGTACCCCCGCGACTGCGCCAGGGTGTCGAGGCGGGCCGCGAGGTGCGAGTAGTAGGGCCCGTCCAGGTGCGGAACCAGGAGACCGATCGCGCCGCTGCGGCCGGCCCGCAGCTGCCGTGCGGTCGTGTTGACCCGGTAGCCCAGCCGGGCCACGGCCTCGAGCACGCGGGCACGAGTGTCGTCACTCGCTCCCGGCCGCCCGTTGATGACATTCGAGACCGTCATCTTCGAGACCCCGGCTTCGAGTGCCACGTCGCTCATCTTCACCACGCCGACCATCATGACACCCCGCGATCTGCGCTCTTCTCCGGTTCCGCCGGTCTCACCCCATGGCTCTGATCGAGGAGGATCCGGACCGCCGTGAAACAGCTCCTGTACTCGAAGAGGCTTGCGCCCTATCTCTTCATCCTGCCGTTCCTGGTGACCCTCGCGGTCTTCTGGGTCGTGCCGCTCGGCCGGTCGTTCGTGATGAGCACCCAGGAGGTGCTCTACGGGCAGGGCACGTTCATCGGCCTCGACAACTACGAACGGCTCTGGCGGGACCGCATCTTCTGGCAGGCGCTGTTCAACAGCATGCGCTACATGATCCTGACGCTCGTCCTGCTCATCCCGATCCCGCTGGTGCTCGCGGCGCTGGTCAACTCGAGCATCGGTAGCGCACGCATCAAGGGCTTCTTCAAGGCCTCGATGTTCGTCCCGGCCCTGACCTCCGTCGTGGTCGCGGGCATCGTCTTCCGCCTGATCTTCGCGGAGTCCGACTCCGCGATGATGAACCAGGTCGCGGAGATCTTCGGGTTCGGGCCTGTCCGCTGGCTGCGCAGCGACCTCACCGGGCTGACCGCGCTGCTGGCGATCGCGCTCTGGCGCTGGACCGGCGTGAACATGATGTATTTCCTGGCCGGCATGCAGGCGATCCCGACCGAGTACTACGAGGCGGCGTCGATCGACGGGGCGAGCAAGTTCCGGCAGTTCATCCACATCACGATCCCCAACATCCGGCCGACCATCGTCTACGTCGTCACGATCAGCGTCTACGGCGGCCTCGCGATGTTCCTCGAGAGCTTCATGCTCTACGCCGGCAACAACTCGCCCAACAACCAGGGCCTCACGGTCGTCGGATACCTCTACCGCAAGGGCATCGAGGAGAACGACCTCGGCTTCGCCTCGGCGGTCGGCGTCGTGCTGCTCGTGATCGTCATGACCATCAACATCTGCTACCTCGCCGCCAGCGGGACCTTCAAGAAGGAGGCGGCATGATGGCCGCGCTCGATGAAGAAGCACGGGTGACGACCGCTCGTCCCGCCGCTGACCGCCGTCGGCCCGGACCGTCCACCGCGGCGTGGGTCCAGTCCGCCTTACTCGTCGTGATGGCGCTGATCTCCCTGGTCCCGCTCCTGGCGATCTTCGTGGGCACGTTCCAGGACGGCAACGAGGTGATCCGGCGGGGCATGACGTTCGACGTCGACCTCGGCACGCTCAGCCTGGACAACTACGTCCTGCTGTTCACCGACTCGGGGCCGTACTTCCGGTGGTTCGCCAACACGCTGCTGCTGACGATCGCGCAGGTCGCGGGCACGCTCCTGGTGAGCTCGTTCGTCGCCTACGGCTTCGCGATGTACGAGTTCAGGACCAAGACGCTGTGGTTCATCATGGTGCTGCTCGTCATGACCGTGCCGTTCGAGATGCTCATGCTTCCCCTGTACGTCCAGGTGAACGACATGGGACTGGCCGACACCTACACGGTGATCGTGCTCCCCTTCCTCGCCTCGGCCGTGACGATCTTCTTCTTCCGCCAGTACTTCCTGGGGATACCGAAGGAGATCATCGAGGCCGGGCGGGTCGACGGCGTCAGCGAGTTCGGGATCTTCTTCCGCCTGGTGCTGCCGATCACCAGGCCGGCGATGGCCGCCATGGCGATCCTCAACGGAATGCTCTGCTGGAACAACTTCCTCTGGCCGCTGCTCGTCCTGCGCAGCCCCGACAAGTTCACGCTCCCCATCGGCCTGAACACGCTCCTGACGCCGTACGGCAACAACTACGAGCTGCTCATCATCGGGGCCTTCTTCTCGCTGATCCCGATCCTCATCCTCTTCCTCGCATTCCAGCGGTTCTTCATCGAAGGAATCACCGCGGGAGCGGTCAAAGGCTGACCCTTCCCAAGATCGAACGGAGAAACTCATGACAAGGCTACGGACGAGGGTGTCCATGCTGGTCGCCGCACTCGTGGTGACGGCACTCACCGCATGCGGCGGCGGTCAGCCGGAAGCGCCCGCGAAGAACGCCGACGGCTCGACGACGCTGGACATGTGGACGTTCGCCGACGTGCACGCCACGTACTACGAGGAGATGGCCAAGCGGTGGAACGAGGCCAACCCCGACAAGGAGATCAAGCTCGAGGTCACCGTCTACCCCTACGACGACATGCACAACAAGCTGCAGCTCGCCGTGAACTCCGGGGAGGGCCTCCCCGACGTCGTCGACATCGAGGTCAACAAGTTCGCCAACTTCGTCAAGGGCGACAACCCCCCGCTGGCCGACCTGACCGAGGCCGCGGCGCCGTACACGAACGACGTCGTCCAGGCGCGCCTCGACCTGTACAGCAAGGACGGCACGGTCTACGGGTTCCCGACGCACGTGGGCGCCTTCACCACGTTCTACAACACGGAGGCGCTCGAGGGCGCCGGTATCGACTACACGACCATCAAGACCTGGGACGACTTCAAGGAGGCCGGGGTCAAGTACAACAAGGAGACCGGCAAGGCGTTCGGCGTCGCCAGCACCAGCGTCATGTTCCTCGAGCCGCTCATCGCGGCGCAGCTCGGGGGGCAGTTCTTCGACGCCGAGGGCAACGTGCAGGTGAACAGCCCCGAGGTCGTCGAGACCCTCTCGATGGTCCAGGACATGCAGGACGCCGGGGCGGTGTCGACGATCCCCGGCGGCAGCCCCGACTCCGAGGAGGCGTACGGCGCGATCAACGACGGCGACTACGCCGCGATCGTCTACCCGGCGTGGTACACGTCCCGCTTCGTCGACTACATGCCCGACCTCGCCGGCAAGGTCGCCATCGCGCCCGCGCCGGTCACCGACGACGCGGCAGTGGAGACCATCGGCGGCGGCGGCACCGGGGCGGCCGTCCCCGTCGTCTCGCCGAACAAGGACCTCGCCGCCGAGTGGCTCGCGTTCGCCAAGCTGTCCCCCGAGGCGAACGTCGCCGTGTGGGAGGTGCTGGGCTTCGACCCCGTGAACATGGCCGTCTGGGAGGACGAGGAAGTCACCAAGGACCCGGAGAACAAGTTCAACAAGTACTTCCAGACCAACCTGTTCGACGTCCTCAACGAGGTGAAGGACGGCATCGGGCACTTCGAGTCGTTCAGCGACCCCAACTGGCCCACGGTCGACGACACCTTCCGCACGGTCACGCTGAACGAGATCTACGAGAACGGCACGCCGGTCCAGGAGGCCCTGGACCAGACGCAGGCCGACCTGCAGAACCAGCTGGGGCAGTAGCGCCCTGACCCGCTGAACGCACAGGCGGGGCGGCCGCGGCGTCCACCGTCACGACGGCCGCCCCGCCTGTGCGCGCCACGCCTCACGAACCAACCATCGAGGAGTACATCACCCATGCTGTCCGCATCCGTCACCATCGACCCGGCGTTCGTCGTCGGACCGGTGCGCCCCCGCACGTTCGGCTCGTTCGTCGAGCACCTGGGCCGCAGCGTGTACACGGGCATCCACGACCCCGGCCACCCGACCGCCGACGCCGACGGGTTCCGGGGCGACGTCGTCGAGCTCACCCGTGAGCTGGGCGTCTCGACGGTGCGTTATCCGGGCGGCAACTTCGTCTCGGGCTACCGCTGGGAGGACGGCATCGGGCCGGTCGAGCAGCGTCCCCGGCGCCTGGACCTCGCCTGGCACTCGACCGATCCCAACCTCGTGGGCGTCGACGAGTTCATGCGGTGGTGCGCGCGGACCGGCGTCGAGCCGATGATGGCCGTCAACCTCGGCACGCGTGGTGTCCAGGAGGCGCTGGACCTGCTCGAGTACTGCAACGTGCCGGGCGGCACCACCCTGAGCGACCTCCGCCGGGCGAACGGGGCCGAGGACCCGTACCGGATCAAGATGTGGTGCCTGGGCAACGAGATGGACGGCCCGTGGCAGATCGGCCACAAGACCGCGCACGAGTACGGGCGCCTCGCGGCCGAGACCGCGCGGGCGATGCGCATGGTCGACCCGGACATCGAGCTCGTGGCATGCGGCTCGTCGGGGTCCCAGATGCCGACGTTCGGCGAGTGGGAGCAGACCGTGCTCACCGAGGCGTACGAGCACGTCGACCACATCTCCGCGCACGCGTACTACTGGGAGGAGGACGGCGACCTCGCCTCGTTCCTGGCCTCCGCGGTCAACATGGACCACTTCGTCGACTCGGTGGCCGCGACCGCCGACGCCGTGCGCGCGGCGGGCAAGCACTCCAAGCGCATCCACGTCTCCTTCGACGAGTGGAACGTCTGGTACCAGAAGCGGGCGGAGTCGCGTCCGCCGTCGGGCGACGACTGGCCGGTGGCGCCCGTGCTGCTGGAGGACCGGTACAACGTCGCGGACGCCGTGGTGGTCGGCAACCTGCTCATCTCGCTGCTGCGGCACACCGACCGCGTGCACGCGGCCTCGCTGGCCCAGCTCGTCAACGTCATCGCGCCGATCATGACCGAGCCGGGCGGGCGGTCCTGGCGGCAGACGACGTTCCACCCCTTCGCGCTCACGGCGCGGCATGCCGCGGGGGACGTGCTGCGCCTCGCCGTGGACGCACCGGTCCAGGACACGGCGAAGTTCGGCCCCGTCCCGGTGCTCGACGCCGTCGCCACCCACGACGCGGAGTCGGGCGGCGTCGTCGTGCTCGCGGTGAACCGGTCGCTCACCGAGGACGTGGCGCTCGACATCGACCTGCGCGGCTTCCCGGGGCTCCGGGTGACCGAGGCGCTCACGCTGTCCAACCCCGACCACACGTGGTCGGCGACGGCGGACGACGCCACGTCCGTGCTGCCGCGGCACAACGAGACGGCGAAGGTCGCCGACGACCGCGCGCACGTAGACCTGCCGCCGGTCTCCTGGTCGATGCTCCGCCTGGCCCGCATCTGACCTGGGGGGACATCCCCCGGCCGGTGCGGCGGAGCGCACCATTTCGGGAGGTCGGGGCCCGATCCTAGGTTCGGGGCATGGAGATCACCCTTGATTCACCCGCCCCTGTCGAAGGGCGGAGACCCGCACGCATCGGAAAGCCCGCGATCGGTGCCCTGGGCGTCCTCGCGCTCGCCCTGGGCACCCTGCAGACGGTGGTCGACCCGGCCCGCCCCATGCTGGAGCGCGAGCTGGGCATCGACTCGGCCGGGGCGGCGCTGATCGTCAGCACGCTGCTCGTCACCGGAGCGGTCATCGCCCCCATCGCGGGCAAGCTCGGCGACCGCTACGGCGGCAAACGCGTCCTGCTGGTGCTGATGGCACTGGTCTCGGCCGGCGGTGTGCTGTCCAGCCTGGCCCCGAGCCTCCCGTTGCTGCTGGTCGGCCAGATGCTGCAGGGCGCGATGGTCGGTGCACTGCCCCTGTCGTTCATCCTGGTCCGCAAGAACTTCCCGCCGGGACAGACCCAGGTCGCCATCGGCGTGGTCAGCGCCCTGTTCACCGCGGGCGGCATCGTCGGCACCCTGACCGCCGGGCCGCTGGCCGAAGGGCTGTCCTGGAACTGGATCTTCGGCGCGCCGACCATCGTGATCATCGCGGCGACGCTGCTCGTGCATCGGCTGATGCCGGACGACCCGCCCAGCCAGCAGGACACCGCCATCGACTGGCCGGGCGTGGCGCTGCTGAGCGCTACGCTGCTGGCGCTGACCCTCGGGCTCCTGGCGGTGTCCGGTGGCAGCATGCCGCCGCTGGCCGTCGGCGGCATCGTGCTGGTCGTGGCCGCGCTCGCCGCGGCCTGGGTGGCCGTCGAACGCCGGGCGGTCTCGCCGATGGTCGACCTGCGCATGCTGGCCGCGCCCGCCATGTGGAGCGCGACCGTGCTCACCTTCGGTATCGCGGCGACGTCCGCGATGCTGAACACCGTCATTCCCAAGCTGTTCGAGGTCTCGGGCGACGGATACGGCTTCGGGGCGAACACGACCGACATCGGGCTGCTCATCCTGCCCGGCCACCTCGCCGGGGTGGTCGCGGGCTCGGTCGGCGGGCTGGCGGTGCAGCGCTACGGCACACGTGCCGTCGTGGCCGTGAGCGCCGTGGCCTCCACGGGCCTCCTCATCGGTGTGGCGGCGATGCACGACGCCGCCTGGCAGCTCGTCGTCGTACGCGCACTCGTCGCGTTCGCCGGGGGCCTGGCCACCACGGCCCTGCTCGCCAGCACCGCGACCGCGGTGGCGGCGAAGGACACCGGCATCGCGACCAGCCTGCTCGTGGTGATCCGGCTGATCGGCGCCGTCCTGGGCGGCCAGATCGCCGGCTCGATCCTCGCCGCGGGGGTCGGCTCGGTGCCGGGGCTGCCGGCCGAGTCCGCCTTCGTCACGGGCTTCGTCGTCGCCGCGGTCGTCGCCGGACTGTCCCTGGTGGTCGTTCGCTACATGAAGAAGGAAGTCCCGGCCTCCTGACGCCGGGCTCCGGTCATCCGCGGCCGGGCGGGGCCGTCGGCAGGGTCACCGTCACCACGGTGGGCCCGCCGACGGGGCTGGACAGGTCGAAGGTGCCGTCGACGGAGCGCGCCCGCTCGGCCAGCCCGGCCAGGCCGGACCGGAGGCCGGAGCCGTCGGCCGGCACCACGATCGCGCCGCCGCGGCCGTCGTCGCGCACCTGGATGCGGACGGCGTCGCCGGGGCCGTCCGAGGCACCGGTCCCGGGCCGCTCCACCAGCACGTGCATGCCCGACGCGCGGGCGTGCTTGGCCGCGTTGGTGACCAGCTCCGCGATCGTGAAGTAGGCGATGGACTCGATGGCCGGGGCCAGCCGTCCGTCCGCCTCGACCTCCGGGGCGACGTCGACGGTGACCGGCAGCGGCGCGCGGCCGGCCAGTGTGGCGAGCGCGACCTCGAGGCCGTCGTCGAGCGCGGGCGGGTGGATACCGCGGGCGAGCTCGCGGAGCTCGACCAGCGCCTCCTTCGTCGAGGCGTGCGCGGTGTCGAGGAGCTCGGCGGTCTGGCTCGGGTCGTCCCGGTCGGCGATCTGCTCCTTGGCCTCGCCGAGCTGCATGGCGATGGCGACCAGGCGGGCCTGCGTGCCGTCGTGCAGGTCGCGCTCGATGCGGCGCAGGCGCGCGTCGGCGTCGTCCACCGTGTCCGCGCGCGAGGCCTCCAGCTCCGCGACGCGCAGGCTCGCGCGGGTCGGGCTCAGCAGCGCGACCGCGAGGACCCGGATCAGGGTGACGAACAGCCGCTGGACCCACGGCCACACGAGCAGCAGCACGAGACCGCCGAGGGCGACCAGAAGCTGGCCGAGGAGGGTGTCGACGAACGCGCCGCCATGGTTCCACGTGCCGTCGGGGGCCTGCTGCAGCGGCAGGAACCGGTACCAGGTCCAGTAGGTGAGGCCGAACAGCCCGGCGACCAGGAACGTCGTGCTCACGACGAAGCCCACCAGCGTGGCCGGCACGGACGCGATCATGAAGAGCACGGCGCGCCAGCCGGCGGCGTCCCCGACCATCGCGCCGATGGTGCGCCAGAAACCCCGCGGACGCCGGACGTACGGCGCGGGCGGGGTGATGTCGACGCCGAGCAGGCCGCGCACCAGGCCGCGATAGAGCGCACCCCAGCCACGCCCGCCGACGACGACGGCGCCGGCGACGAACAGGCCGACGACGGTCGCCGCGATGGCGGCCGTCGAGACGACGGCGAAGATCCCGTAGGCGAGGGCGAAGGGCGCGAGCAGCAGCACGAGCCACAGGAACCCGTACTCGCTCCAGGTACGGCGGGAGAGGGGTGCGTTCAGGACGTGCACGTCCGGCCGGACGGTGCCGACCAGCTGCCGGTCGAGGGCCATGGGTGTCATGGTCCCAGGCTGGGGCGTGCGGGCGCCCGTCGACAGGGGGTACGCCGCCGACCGGAGTGGGGATGTCCCCCCTGGTGCGGGCTGCTTGTGCGGGCCGCCGCCCCTGCCCAGGCAGCCGCCGCCCCCGCGGGGGCGGGAGCGGCGGCCGGACGCGCGTGGCTACTCGACGGAGACGGCCGACTCGGCCGGTCGTCCGCGTGTCGCCTGCCACGCGGGCAGCAGCGTGGCGCCCAGGGTGATCACGACGACCAGGCCGACGATCGCCGCGTAGATCGCCGGGGACCCGGCGGGTATCAGCGAGCCGAGGCGCTTGAGGCTGACCGGGACCAGGATGGCCATCGCCGCCGCGGTGCCCAGTGCGACGCCGGTGACCGCCACGATCGCGGCCTCGATCCCGACCATCTGCATCACCTGGCGGCGCGTCGAGCCCACGAGCCGCTGCAGTCCGAACTCGCGCTGCCGCGCCGTCGTGCTGGACACCAGGGTGTTGATCATCGTGATCGCCGCGTACCCGACGAGCATGATCACCATGATGTAGATCGCGTAGGAAGCGGTCTTCTTCCCGTCCTCGTACTCGGCGAACAGGACGTCGCGATCGGCCACCGTCAGCCCGTCCCGGCCCGCGGTCAGCCCGCTCAGGTCCGCCATCAGCTGCTCAGGGTCAGTGCCCTCCTGGGCACTGACCAGGATCCGCGTGGCGAACCCCTCGGTCGTGTGGGCGGCCAGCGTCTCGGCCGGGAGCAGCAGCGTGTCGTAGTCGTCCGCCGCGGAGAACAGCGCGGCCACTCGCATGTCCTGGAGGGTGTTGTCCCCCATCCGGAGCGTGATCACGTCGCCGACGCCGATGCCGAGCCGGCCCGCGTGCTCGTCCTGGACCGCGACCGTCGCACCGTGCAGGTCGGCGAGCGCCCCCGCGGTGACGTCGACCGGCGTGCTGGCGTCCGCGTTCTCGGCGGTGACGCCCTGCAGGTTCCAGCCCTCGCCCATCGGCGACACGTCGTCCGGGCTCTCGACGAACCCGACGCTGCTGACGTACTCCGACGCGCTGGCGACGCTCGGCAGCTCGTTGATCTGCTCGACCAGCCCAGGGTCGAGCCGGTCGTCGGCGGTCACCACGGCATCCGCGACGATCCCGGCGGCGAAGGCCTCCCGGTCAGCCGTGTCGTTGGTGGTCTGCAGGTAGAGCATCCCGGTCGACACCCCGGTCAGCAGGATGACCGGGCCCAGCACGGCCGCCAGCCGACCGGTCCGACCGCGGGCGTTGAGCACGGCGAGGTCGCCCGTCAGCCCGCCCAGCGCGCGCACCGGCCCCTGGAGCACGAGGATCATGACCTTCGCGAGGACGGGTGCCAGCAGGGCGATCCCGATGGTGAACGCGATGACCGCCGGTGCGGCCGTGGCCGGCGCGAGCGGTCCGCTCAGCACCGCGACGGTGACGATGGTCAGCGCGATCCCTGCGCCGACGAAGAGCAGCCCGCCGAGCACGCGCCACCCGCCGATCAGCTTGCCGCCGTCGAGCGACGCCTCGGCGAGCGCCTGGCTCGGCTTGATGCGCGCCGCCCTCCGGCCCGCGCCCATGGCGCCGCCCACTGCCGCGAGGATCGCGATCGCCATCGCGGCCACGGACGGGATCCAGCCCTGGTGGAAGGCCACGCCCGCCGTAGCGATGCCCAGGTCTGCCAGCAGGTCGAACACGAGCTTGCCGAGGAACTGGCCCGGGACGATCGCCGCCACGGTGGCGACCAGGGACAGCACCAGCGTCTCGCGAAGGACGAGCCGGCGCACCTGACGGGGCGTCGACCCGATGGCGCGCAGCAGCGCGAGCTCCTTCTGGCGCTGGGAGATCGACAGCCCGAGCATCGAGGCCACCCCGAAGGCCGAGACCAGGAGCGCGAAGGCGCTGAAGACGCCCGCGAGGGACACCACGTTCACGCTGGTCGCGGTGGCCTCACGGAGCTCGGCCCGGCCGCGCTCGTCGCCGACCAGGGTCACCGTCTCGCCGGTCACCTGGGCACTGGTCAGCTCGGCGTCGATCCGCTCGCGGAGCTCGGTCACGTCCGTGCCTGGGTCCGCGACGACGCCGATCGCGTCGACGGTCCCCGCCGGAGCCGTCCCCTCGAAGACGTAGGTCTCGGTCCCCTCGACGCCCGGGAGGGCCGCGATGGTGCTCTCCAGCCCCGCGTCGACGCGGACCCGCTCGGGCAGGATCGCGGGCTCGTCCTCGTCGCCGCCGGGCGCGTGGTGCGCCTGGTCGCCGGCGACGACGACGTCGGCCGAGGCGAGCTGCTGCGGCGGGGCTGCCGCGCGGATGCCCGTCTCGATCAGGCCGCCGGTGGCCATCAGGATGACCGCCGCGAAGAACATCGCGAGGAAGGCCGCGACGAACGTGCCGGTGCGGTACCGCAGGGTGCGGAGTGCGAGCTGCAGCATCAGCGCTGCCCTCCGATGCCCGGCGCCGACGCCGCTGCCGACGATGGCTGGGGCGCCTCGTCGGCGTAGGCGCCCAGGCGGGTCATCCGCTCGGCCACGGCGTCCGCCGTCGGCGAGTGGAGCTCGTCCACCACGCGGCCGTCGGCGAGGAACAGGACGCGGTCGGCGTAGGACGCCGCGACCGGGTCGTGCGTCACCATCACGATGGTCTGGCCGGCCTGCCGCACCGAACGCTGGAGCAGGCCGAGCACGTCCCGCGCGGTCCTCGTGTCCAGCGCGCCGGTCGGCTCGTCGGCGAAGATGACCGCGGGCTCGGTGATCAGGGCCCGCGCGATGGCGACCCGCTGCTGCTGCCCACCGGACAGCTCCGCCGGGCGATGCTTGCGACGGTCGGCCAGGCCGACCTGCTCGAGCACGGTCGCCACCCGGCCCTTGGCCGGGCTCCGGCCCGCGAGCCGCAGCGGCAGCGTCACGTTCTGCTGCACCGTCAGTACCGGGAGCAGGTTGAACGCCTGGAAGATGAAGCCGACCCGGTCACGCCGCAGCTCCGTCAGCTCGGTCTCGTTCATCGTGCTGAGCTCGCGATCCTCGAGCACCACCGAGCCCGACGTCGGCTGGTCGAGCCCGGCCGCAGCCTGCAGCAGCGTGCTCTTGCCGGAGCCGGACGGCCCCATGATCGCCGTGAACGTACCCCGCCCGAACTGCGTCGTCACGTCGTCGAGCGCCACCACCTGATTGCCACGCTTGCCGTAGACCTTGCGGACCGCCGTCAGCTGAACCGCATCGGCGGCCCCACCACTGCCTGTGAACATTCCTCGCACCGTTCCCCCCGTGCCACGCCGGGTTGCGCGAGCACGGCTACGACGCTACGAAACGCGCCGTTCACCTGCTATGGGGCCAGCCGGTGAGCTGAATTAGGGATATCCGCACCCCGACGGCCACGCCACGTCGTCACTCCTTCGTCCCGCCGGCGGTCATACCGGCCACGCACGAACGGCGCCGAGGCGCCCCACATCCCGCCGCAGGTCGAGCCCCCCCTTGACCTTGGCGCCGGTGAAGCCGCGGTCGGCGAACCGCGAGTACAGGTTGACGACGCCGTCCTCGTCCAGGCCGAACTCGAGGTCCGACGCTGTATCCGGCGACGAACCGGTCCCGGGCGCCCAGCAGGCGCCGCAGCGGTTCCCCGGCCATCTTCGCCTTGAGGTCGCACAGCGCCATGTCCAGCGCACCGAGGCCGACACCCGTCAGACCGCCGTCGGTCTCGACCAGGACGACCGGAACCTCGGTCACGCCGCTGCGCACCACACCGTTGACGTCACCGACCGGCCGACCCCACCGGTGCACGGAGGACCATGGGGTCGAGCAGCCGCCAGGACTCCCGGTCGAGCACGACCGTGCCCCACCCCTGACGCGCGGCGACCAGCCCCTTCTCCGCCAGGGCCGTGAGCGCCTCGCGGATCACGGTGCGGCTCACCGTGAACGTCTCGCACAGCACGGCGGCCGTGGGCAGCGCGGTACCCGGCGCGTACTTCTCGGTGACGACGCCTGCACCAGCGCGCGGATGACTGCTTCGGCGAGCGCCGGCCTGTTGCGGGTCACCTGCGTGCTGGTCGGTGCCTGCTGGACCACGTGTCTCTCCTCCTCCGACGCGAGATCGCGAAGGGCGCACGGTCGCCCATCGTAACTCTCAGGGCTCATTCGACCATTGCGCATACATCATATGTGTGATTACCCTCGCGGCGGGCAAGGTCGCCCAGTCGCCTCAGCAGAAAGCGATGGAACGATGACACTGAAGTCACGCACGCCAGTTCCGAGATTCCGGGATCGATCGAGGAGAGCGGGAGCCATGGCTGCCCTGAGCGCCGTAGCAGTGATCGTCTCGACGCTGGTTCCCGTTCAGGCGGCGCAGGCCGCACCGCAGGTCAAGGACCGCACGTACTTCGCCGCGGCCGACGGCCTGGACGTCGGTGAGTGCGAGGTGAAGCATGCCTGTTCGCTCGAGCGCGCGCAGGAGCTGGTCCGGCAGGAGGCCCGCAAGGGCAGGGACGTCACCGTCCTGCTCGAGGACGGGACCTACCGGGTCTCCGAGCCGCTCGAGTTCAGTGCGCAGGACGGCGGCCGTGACGGCCACACCGTGCGGTGGACGGCCGCCCCCGGCGCCCGCCCCGTGATCTCCGGCTCGGCCCCGATCTCCGGGTGGTCGGTCCACGACGAGGAGGCCGGCGTCTACGTCGCGGACACTCCGCCCGGCGTCGACAGCCGCCAGCTCTACGTGAACGGGATCATCGCGCAGCGCGCTGCCCTGCCGCTGGCCAACTCCGACGTCACGCCCACTGCGACCGGCCTGACCATCAACAACCAGCAGCTCGACTACCTCGGCGACCTGCCGGACCAGGGACGGATCGAGTTCCAGTCGCTCGGCGACTTCACCAACCGCTACTCCCCCGTCGAGTCGATCGACGGCTCGACGATCACCATGGCGCAGCCCGCCTGGGACAACAACACCTGGGGCTGGGACACCGTGCAGAACTCGTTCCTGGCCGGGCCCACGTGGTCGCTGGAGAACTCCCTCGCGTTCCTCGACCAGGTCGGCGAGTGGTACCTGGACCCGTCCGCGGGGAAGCTGTACTACAAGCCCGGCGACGGCGTCGACCCCGACGACCTGGACGTCGAGCTCCCGCAGGTGGAGTCGCTGGTGAGCATCAGCGGCACGTACGACGAGCCGGTGACGGGCCTCGCGTTCGACGGCATCGAATTCACCGGCACCTCGTGGCTGGGCCCGTCCACCCACGGGTACGCGACCCAGCAGAACGGCGCGTTCATCAAGGACGCGTACGACTACCGCCCGGACGATGCCTTCACGAGCTGCTCCCGCGGCTGCGAGATGTTCGAACGAGCCCGGTTCGACGCCTGGTACCAGGAGCCGGCGGCGGTGCAGGTCTCCGCGGCCCAGGGCATCTCCCTGACGAACAACCGCTTCACGAACCTCGGGCAGACGGCGCTCGGCATCGGCAACGACGCCAACGCGATGCTCTCGGGGGTCGGCCTGGGCGCCAGCGGCATCGACGTGCTGGGGAACGTCTTCAACGAGGTCGGCGGCCACGGGATCGCCGTCGGCGGGGTGCGGGAGGACGCGCACCACCCGAGCGACCCGCGGATGATCAACAAGGACATCCGCATCGAGAACAACACGGTCAACCGGGTAGCCGTCGAGTACAAGGACAACTCGGGCATCCTCAGCACGTACGCGACGAACGTCCAGATCGTGCACAACGAGGTCGCCAACGTCGCCTACGACGGGATCGACACGGGTTACGGCTGGGGCGCCAACGACGCCGGCGGCTCGGCGGAGTACGTGCGCCGCGGCTATTACAACTGGCACCCCCTGTACACGACCCCGACGACGCTGAAGGAGAACCTCGTCGCCGGCAATCTGATCCACCACACCAAGGCGCGGTTCGCGGACGGCGGCTCGCTGTACAACCTGTCCGCCAGCCCGGGCACCGTGGTGGAGCGCAACTACCTGTTCAACGTCTCCGGCGTCGGCCTGTACCTCGACGAGGGGACGCGCTACACCACCTACCGGCAGAACGTGCTCCAGGGCACCAACCCGTGGATCTTCACCAACGCCTACAGCGACGGCAACAACACCAGCGACAACATGATCCGCGAGAACTGGTACAACTCCGGCGGGGCCCAGATCCCGAACGCCGAGGAGCGGAACAACCAGCTCATCGACAACGTCTCGGTCTCGGGCACGAGCTGGCCGCAAGGGGCACTCGACGTCATGTGCGAGGCCGGCGTCGCGCCGCAGTACCGCACGACGCTGAACGCCAACCTGTTCGGGCTCGCCCAGTGCCCCGTGGACGCACCCGTCAGCGACTGGTACGAGACCACGGCGGCCTCCGCGGGCGCCAGCTACTTCGGGCAGCGGGAAACGGCGTTCGGCGTCGCGGCCGCGGGCGCGGACGTGTGGGGCGCGGGCGGCCAGCGGGACGACGCGTTCGGAGCGCTCTACCGGGCCGGCTCCTTCTCGGCCGGCTCGAGCGTGTCCGTCCGGGTGGACACGATCAACGACACCAACGCCTGGGCGAAGAGCGGGGTCATGGTGCGGAACGACCTCACCCAGCCCGGCGCGTCCAGCGGGTATGCGATAGCGGCCGTGACGCCGCGCAACGGCGTCGTCTTCCAGTGGGACGCCGATGGTGACGGATACCTGGACACGGGAGCACAGGCGCGGGTCGACACGCACCGCGCCGTGTGGGTCCGGCTGGATCGCGCGGGCGGTCAGGTGTCGGCGTCCTACTCCTACGACGGCGTCAACTACAGGCGGATCGGGTCACCGGTGACGCTCCCCGGCGCGGCGGAGGTGCAGGACGGCGGTATCTTCACGACGTCGCACGACGCCACCACGGGCGCGATCAACGTGTTCAGCAACCTCGCCCCGGCGGAGCCCGCCGCCTCCACGCAACCATAGGAAACCGCACCAGCCCCGGCCGAGGTAGAACCCTGGCGAGGTAGAACCCTGGCGAGGTAGGGCTCTGGCGAGGTAGAACCACAGCGTGGCTCACCTCGCCAGGGTTCTACCTCGCTGCAGTTCTACCTCGCCAGGGTTCTACCTCGCCAGGGTTCTACCTCAGCGTGGGTTCTACTTCGGTGGGGGTGGGGGCTAGGGGTGGGGGCTAGTTGGTGGCCTGGGTGATCGACACGACCGCCCAGGGCGGGAGGTCGAGGTTGATGTCGAGCACGCCCGAGGCGGAGACCGTCAGCGTCGTCGTGCGCAGCCTGTCGGCGGCCTCGCGCAGCTCGGCGGTCTGGGCGGGGGTGAGGTTGAGGGGCTCACCCATCCGGTGCCAGGCCTCCGCGACGTTGCCGTGCTTCCAGTCGAGCTGCTCGATCCTGAAGACCGCGCCCGGGGCGAGACCCGCGACGGTATGCCGGATCCTGCGGTTCGGCCCGATGTAGGCCAGCCGGCGCGTAGCCTCGTAGGTCGTCTCGGATCCCACCCCGCGGGTGCCCATGTCGTCGGGGTAGTTGAGGAAGACGGCGGACAGCTCGCCCGTCGTCGTGTCCCGGGTGATCGTCCCGTGCGGGGTGGACGCCAGCACGGTGTCCCCGAGCCGGGACAGCATCGCGAAGGCGTGGAACGTCGGCTTGTGCAGGCCCTGCTCGTTGACCAGGCCGAACCCACCGTGGAACGGGCCGATGCCGGCGCCACCCTCCTCGAACACGTCGGTGAAGGTCCAGTAGGAGATGGACTCGGCCAGCGCCGCGGATCGCAGGTAGGCGCGGGTGATGTAGGTCGCGGCGAACACGGTGTCGTGGATCGTGTCGCGGCTCGACGGCGAGCTCGACCACTCGGTGATGTGCAGCTCGGCGTCCGGGAACGGGCTGCCGGCGATGATCTTCCGGAGCACCACCAGGTCGTCGTACGTCGCGTCCACCTGGCGCCGGATGTGCCGCGCCTCCCCGGAGGCCCCGAACGCGACATCGGTCGGGTACAGGTGGGTGGACAGGAAGTCCACCGGGACGTCCCGAGCCGCGCACCAGTCGATGAACTCCTGGATCCACACGGGACGCCAGTCGAGCGCGTCGACGTCGTCGGCCTCCGCCGTCGTGTGCTCGACGGAGCGGTTCTCCCACTCCCCCTTGTAGCGCTCGTCGGGGACGAAGACGCTGGTGGACGGGCCGCCCACCTTCAGCTCCTGGTCGATCGCCTTGATCGCGAGGGCCGTGGCGGCGTACAGCTCGAAGTACTGGGTCCGCGTGCCGGTCCAGAAGTAGGGCACCAGGTTCGGCTCGTTCCACACCTCGAACCGCCACTGGCGCACCTCGTCCAGGCCGTAGCGCTCGATCCAGTGCTCCACGGTCGCGGTGACGAGCTCGACCCAGCGCGCCATGTCCTTGGGCGGGCTGCAGTGGGCCTTCCACCAGAACAGCGTCTCGGTCTCGGTCGCCAGCTCGCGCGGCATGAACCCGAGCTCGACGAAGGGGCGCGCGCCGGTCTCGAGGATGAAGTCGAAGACCTTGTCGACGTAGCTGAAGGTGAGCACCGGCTCGTCGAGCGGCGTCTGCGGGCCGAACCCGCCCCCGTCACTGGCGCGATACACGAACATGTCGTCGTGGAACAGGCCGTGGAACCGCACGTAGCGTGCCCCCAGGACCGTGACCGCCTCGGTGAAGTGCCGTTGCCAGTCCGCCCGCAGCGCCTCGTTCGCCCGGCCCGCGCCGACGCACTCGTTCCAGATGTGCCGGAGCGGTGTCTCGCTGCACGGCGCGCCGTCGATGTTCAGTTCCGGCAGGGTCATCTCGTTGTCCACCATGCTCTCGTTGTCTTCTCTCACGGATGTCGGGTCAGCCCTTGACGGCGCCGAGGCTCAGGCCGGACTGCCAGAAGCGCTGCAGCGAGACGAACGCCACGATCAGCGGAATGATCGTGAGCAGCGACGACGTCAGGACGAGGTTCTGGAGCAGCTCGCCGTTGCCGGCGGTGGAGGCGAGCTTGTTCCACTGGTTGATGCCCACGGTCAGCGGGTACCAGTCGGGGTCCTTGAGCATGATCAGGGGCAGGAAGTAGTTGTTCCAGATCGAGACGAACGAGAAGAGCAGCACGGTCACCGTCGCCGGGACGAGCATGGGCAGGGCGATCTGCCAGAACGTCCGGAACTCGCCCGCGCCGTCGATCTTCGCCGCCTCGAGGAGGCCGGTGGGCACGGCCTCCGCCGCGAACACCCACATGAGGTACAGCCCGAAGGGGTTGAGGAACGACGGGATCAGCACCGCCCACGGCGTGTTCGTCAGGCCGAGCTGCGCGAAGAGCAGGAACTGCGGGATGGCCAGCGCGATGCCCGGGACCGAGATGGCGCCCAGCACCACGAACAGGAAGACCCGCTTGCCCGTGAACTCCAGCTTCGCGAGCGCGTAGCCGCCGAGCGCGGCGAGGAACGTCGAGACCAGCGCTCCGGCAACCACGTACAGGACGGTGTTGAGCAGCCAGCGCCCGAAGATGCCGCCGTCGTACGTGAAGACCTCGGCGATGTTGTCGAACAGGGCGAACCGCGTCCCGAACGAGAAGCCGAAGCTCGAGACGAAGTCCGCCTGGGACTTCGTGGAGTTGATGGTCAGCCAGACCAGCGGGATCAGGCAGTAGAGGGTGAACAGCCCCGTCAGGAAGGTCAGCGTGCCGCTCTTGCGGGGGTTGGTGAGCGTGTACAGGTGTCGGCGTGCCGTGCTGCCGGGAGGCCGGACATCAGCGGTGGTCGTCATGGGAGGTCTCCGGCTGCTACTGGTCGAGGGCATTTCGCATGCCGCGGATCTGGACCGCGTAGGCGATGGCGATGGTGAACGCGGCCATCACGAGGGCGAGCGCAGCGGCGTAGCCCTGCTGCGAGCCCGTGAACGCGAGGTTGAAGGCGTAGAGGTTGGGCGTGTAGTAGGTCGTGATCCCGCTGTTGGCCACCATCGACGGGAGGATCTGGGGCTCGTTGAAGAGCTGGAAGGTCCCGATGATCGAGAAGATGATGGTGATCACGAGCGAGCCGCGCAGCGCGGGCAGCTTGATCGCCCGGATCACGCGCAGCTCCCCCGCGCCGTCGATCGCCGCCGCCTCGTACAGCTCGTGCGGGACCGCCTTGAGCACGCTGTCGAAGATCAGCATGTTGTACCCGGTGAAGGCCCAGGTCACCATGATCCCGATGGCGACGAGCGTGGTGCTCGGCCGGAACGGGTCGAGGTCGGTGCCGAGCCAGCCGTTGATGCTGCCGAACAGCCCGTAGCGGACGCCGAGCATGAAGCCCCACATCAGGGTGGAGACGATGGCGGGCACGGCGTACGGCAGGAAGATCGCCACGCGCATGAACCTCATGCCGCGCAGCCGCATCGAATCCATCGCCAGGGCGAGCGCCAGGGCCAGCACGAGCATGATCGGCACCTGGATCAGCGTGAACCAGACGACGCGCGAGACGCCGTCCCAGAACTGGGCGTCGGCGAACAGCTTGCCGTAGTTGTCCAGGCCGACGAAGGACCTGCCGCCCACCATCCGGTCCTGGAAGAGGCTGAGGTAGGCGGCATAGGTGATCGGCACGATGAACACCAGGGCGAACAGGATGCCGAACGGCGCGACGAACGCCCAGCCGATCTGTCGCCTGCGTGCACTAGTCAACGGTGAACCCCTGCTCGTTGCCGTACTCGACGGAGCGCTGCTCCCACGTCTGCAGGACCTCGGCGAGGGAGCCCTCGCCCGAGGTGTAGAAGGGCGTGGCGATGTCGGCGTAGGTGCTGCGCGCCCACTCGAAGAACGGCGGGTACTGCCAGCCGACGGCGGCGATGTTCGAGGCCTCCGCGAGGACCTCGCCCGTCTTCTGGTCACCGAAGTAGGAGTTCTTCACACCCCGGAACTCGGTGCTGTCGAGCACCGACGTGTTCGGCACGAACGCACCGGCGTCGACCCGGGGCTGCAGGCCTTCGCCGTGCGTGAAGTACTCGAGGAACTTGAAGGCCGCCTCCTTGTTGGCCGCGGCCTCCGGGATCCCGAAGGCCGAGCCGCCGTTCTCGGCGCCGACCTTCTCGCCCTCTTCCCACTGGGGCATGAGGGAGACCCGGAAGTCGCCGGCGGCGTCCGGAGCCCGCTCGGGCAGCGTCGAGGTCAGCCAGCCGCCCATGTTCTGCGAGGCGAGCGTGCCGTCGTTGAGCGCACGGTTCCAGTCGTCGGACCAGGCGCTGATCTTGGTGTTGACCAGGTCCTCGTCGAGCATCTTCTGCCAGAAGGCCACGGCCTTCTGCGTGCCCTCGTCGGAGAAGTCGATGTGCACGGTGGTGCCGTCGACCTCGAACGGCCGCCCGCCGGCCTGCCAGATCAGGGACAGCAGGAAGAACAGGTCGTTCGTGTCCTGGGTGATGTAGTAGTTCGGGCCGAGGGCGCGGATCTTCTTGGCGGCCTCGTAGTACTCGTCCCAGGTCGCGGGCGCCTCCTTGATCCCGGCCTTGGCGAAGGTCGCCTCGTTCCAGAACATGACGGCGGGGCCGTAGTCCGAGGGCAGGGCGTAGATGCCGTCATCGTTGGTGACGTTGTTCCAGGCCGAGGGGACGTAGTCGCCCTCCAGCTCGGTGGCGCCCAGCGGGCCGAGGTCGGCGAGCTTGCCGGGGATGGCGAAGTACGGGACCGCGAAGTACTCGAACATCACCAGGTCCGGAACGCCCGACCCGGCCTGGATCGCGTTGTCGAGCGCCTGGTACTCGTCGGAGGACGAGCCGGCGTTGACGACCTCGACCTCGATACCGGGGTTGGCCTTCTCGAAGCCCGGGACCGCGAGCTCGACGGTGCCGTCCCAGCTCCACACCGTCAGCTTCACCGGCTGGTCGGCGGTGCCGGCGCCGCCGTCGGCGCTGCCTGTCGTGCCTCCTGCACCTGAACATGCGGCGAGCGCACCAGCCGCCACGAGCGCGGTGCACACCATCCGCGCCTTGGTAAAGAGCCTCATCACTCTGTCCCTCCTCGTCGAGAGTTGTTGTTCGAAACTGTTTCGCAACTTTATCGATCAAGCAGCGACTCTAGCGACGATCTGCGCGAGGCGTCAACGGTCCAGTTCGGCACCTATTTAGTCGATTGACGCCGCGCCAGGCGATCTGTAGGCTTCGAAATAATTTCGACGAAGGGGAGACCGTGGCTGGCAGGCCCTCGACAGAGCGTGCGACGCTCGCCGATGTCGCACGACATGCGGGCGTCTCCACCGGCACGGCGTCCAAGGCGCTCAACGGGCGGCGCGACATCGCCGACGACACCCGCGCCCGGGTGCTGGAGGCCGTCGCCGAGCTTGGCTACCGGCCCACCACCACCCAGTGGGAGCCGCCGCGAACCCGCACCATCGCGGCGGTGTTCGACGTGCTCGACTCGCCCTACATCTCCAACGTGCTCCAGGGCGTCCTCGCCGCGGCGACGAACGCACAGGCCAACCTCCTGGTGCGCCTGCCCCCCGACCGCGCGGCGCGTGCGACCAAGGCGGCGGCGCGGGCCTGGGTGGCCGCGCAGAAGGAGTCCGGGGTCGTGGGCATCGTCGGCATCACGCTCGGTGAGCCGAACGCCATGCTGCAGGCCGCGAAGGAGGTCGGCATGCCCTTCGTCATGATCGACCCCGTCGACCTGGAGGATCCGCGGACCGTCAGCGTCGGTTCGGCCAACTGGGCCGGCGGACGCACGGCGACGGAACACGTCCTGGAGCTCGGCCACCGTCGGGTGGGCTGGATCGGAGGCCCGGCGGCGTCGGCCGCGGCGCGCGAGCGCCTGCACGGCTACCGGGCAGCCCTGGACTCCGCGGGGATCAGCCTCGACCAGTCCCTGGTGCGCAGCGACACGTTCTCGATCGACACGGGTCTGGTGCACGGTCGCGACCTGCTCGCACTGCCCGATCCGCCGACGGCGATCGTCACCGGCGACGACGAGATCGCCGTCGGAGTGCTCGCCGCGGCGCGCGAGCTGCACGTCGCGGTGCCCGAGCAGCTCAGCGTCGTCGGCTTCGACGACACACCACAGGCCACCTGGACGACGCCGCAGCTCACCTCGGTGCACCAGCCGCTGGCCGGCATGGGCCGGATGGCCGTCGAGACCGTGCTCACCATGGCGGACGGCGTCCAGCCCGCGTCGCGCCACGTCCAGCTGGCCACGAGCCTCACGGTCCGGGACTCGACGGCGCCTTACCCGGCGCGCACCAGCGGCAGGTAGACGGTGTCGAGGATGTCCTCGATGACGGCGTCGGCGATCGGCGCCCCACGGGTCACGAACTCGTTGCGCAGCAGGTCGTGCGCGACGGTCATGGCACGCGTGCCGCGGAGCTCCGGGCGCACCTCGCCACGCTCGATCCCGCGCCGGTAGATCTCGTCGACGAGGCCCGGCCCCGTCTCGAAGAGCTGCCGCCGGGTCTCGGCGGCCAGCTCCGGACTGTTCGTCACCTCGGCGAGCACCGCGCGCAGCAGCTCGCCGTACTCGGAGTCCATCAGGTCGGCGAGCGAACGCAGCAGAGCGCGCATGTCCGAGGCGAAGGCCCCGGTGTCCGGTGTGGACAGCAGCGACCGGACGAGCTGCCCCTGGGCATGCACCACGAGCTCCGCGCGGTTGTTCCACCTGCGGTACAGCGCGGCCTTGCTGGTGCGCGCCCGGGCGGCGATCCAGTCCATGGTCAGCGCCGCGTAGCCGCGTTCGACGAGGCCCTCCCGGGCCGCACGCAGGATCGCCTCCTCCAGCTCGGCGCCACGCCTGCGCGGCCCCCGGCGATGGTCCGTCGCGCTGCTCGTCATGCCGCTCACGGTAGGCCGTTGCGCTCACCGGTTCCAGGCGCCTAGCATCGAGACGATAGGGAACGTCACGTTCCCTATTCGTCACGACGCTCGGGAGACCACATGGAAGAGACGATCACCTACCCGCAGGCCCGCACCTGCCCGTACCGCCCGCCGCTGGGATACACCGAACTGACCGAGCAGGGTCCGCTGCACCGGGTCGAGCTCTACGACGGCAAGCTGGGCTGGGTGGTGACGCGGTACGCGGAAGCCCGGGCGCTGCTCGGCGACCCGCGACTGTCGTCCGACCGGACCGACCCGGACTTCCCGCTGATCTCGTCGCGCGGGGCCGCGGTCCGCAGCCAGCCGCCCGCGTTCATCGGCATGGACGAACCGGAGCACGGCCACTACCGGCGGATGACGATTCCCGAGTTCACCGCCAAGCAGATCAGTGCGCTCCGCCCGAGGATCGAGGAGATCGCGGTCCAGGCCGCGGAGAACCTGCGGGCGGCGGGCTCGCCCGCGGACCTGGTCACCAACTACGCGCTGCCGATCCCGTCCCTGGTGATCAGCGAGGTGCTCGGCGTGCCGTACTCGGATCACGAGTTCTTCGAGGACGCGAGCCGCCGGTTGATGCGCGCGGGCAACGCGGATGAGGCCGTCGCCCCGCGCACGGAGCTCCTGGAGTACCTCGACTCGCTGGTCGATGCCGCGATCCAGCACCCGAAGCCTGGCCTGATCAGCAGGCTGGCCAACGGTGAGCTAGCGCGCGGCGAGATACCCCGGGAGACCCTCATCGGTATCGCCATGCTGCTCCTGGTCGCGGGCCACGAGACCACGGCGAGCATGATCACCCTCGGCACCGTGACGCTCCTCGAGCATCCCGACCAGCTCGCCGCGCTCCGCGCCGACCCCACCGCGGTGCCCGGCGCGGTCGAGGAGCTGCTGCGCTACAACTCCGTCGCCGACACCGCAGGGATCCGCGTCGCCACGGAGGACATCGACATCGCGGGCCGGCACATCCGCGCGGGCGAGGGAGTGCTGATCCCGAACGGGCCGGCGAACTTCGATCCCGCGATGTTCCCCGAGCCGGAGGAGTTCGACGTCAGCCGCGGCTCGCGCAGGCACAACGCGTTCGGCTACGGCGTGCACCAGTGCCTCGGTCAGAACCTCGCGCGGCTCGAGCTGCAGATCGCCCTGCCGCTGCTCTTCGAACGCTTCCCCACCCTGCGGCTCGCCGCTCCGGCGACGGAGCTGCGGCCCGCGCGCGCCGACACCGTCCAGGGGCTCGGCGAGCTGGTCGTCACCTGGTGAGCCCGGTGGCCACCCCGCCAGGACCCACCTTGGCCATAGACGCCTGAGGGTGACGGAGAGGTGTGGTGCTGCCTCTCCGTCACCCCCCAGGGCAGTCCTCAGCTAGCCAGCTCGGCGCGCTGCCACGCCTGGTTGGTCCCGCCGTTGCACGTCCACTGCTGGACCGCTGCGCCGTTGGCGGTGGAGAACACGCCGATGTCGAGGCATTTGCCACTGTTGCGGTTGACGACCTGGACGTTCCCGCCGCCAACGTCCTCGACCCGCCACTGCTGGTTGTTTCCGCCGTTGCAGGTCCACTGCTGGACCTTGCCGCCGTCGGCGGTCGAGCTCGCGCTCACGTCGAGGCACTTGTCGCTGTTGACTCCTGCGATCTGCACGTAACCGCCGGCGACTGCCTGGACCTGCCACCGCTGGTTGGCACCGGTGCCGCAGGTCCACTGCTGGACCTTGGCGCCGTCGGCGGTCGAGAACGCGGCGACGTCGAGACACTTGCCGCTGTTGCGGTTGACCAGACGTTCGGGCCGCTGCTCGACCAGCGTCCAGTCCTGCGAGCCGTCCGTCGCGGCCGCCTGCAGCGTGAGCTGCGCCCCGGCGGTCGCCCCGGTCAGGTACAGCCCGGTGATGGCGGCGGCCTGCAGCCGGGTGTACCCGTCGCTCGTGGTGACGAGGTTCCACAGCCCGGCCTCGGTGTTGTCCACCCACTGGCCGATCTTCTGGCCCGCGGACGGCGTCCCGGTCCAGATGCCCGCGGCCCGCCCGCCGGACTTGTTGAGCAGCGCCGCCGCTCCGTTGGACTTGGTGACGACGTGCCAGAACTGCGTGTCGCCGTCCGACGCCGAACCGGCCGCCTCCAGGACGACGTCGGGCACGTCGCGATTGCCGATGTTGGCGTCGTTGCTGTGGTCGCCCGTGCCGATCACCTGGCCGGTCTTCCGGTTCACGAGCTGGTAGTACGTACCCTCCGAACGTCCGAGGTCAACCTCGCCGTACCGGATGATCGCGTTGCTCGTGGCGCCGCCCCACGTGCCCTGGTGGATGACGACCCGCCCGGTCCGCGTGACGTACTGCAGGTTCCGGCTGTAGCCGGCGCCGACGGTGGTCTGGTACTCGGTCCACTGACCGGTGCTCGACCCGGTGCGATTCACCCAGATGTTCCCGCTGCCGCTCGCGTTGTAGGCGATCCGGCCGTCGGGCAGGGGGATCATGACCGGGCTGCCGCCCGTGGCCAGCCTGCGCGAGCCGCTGCTGACCGGGAGCGTGTCGACCCCGGTCCCGTCGACGTCGCCGTCGGCGAAGAACCGCAGCGGGTCGCTCGCGACCTTGAACCGGGTGTTCGTCCCGCCGCCCCAGAACTCGAACGTCAGCATCCACAGGCCGTCGGACGTCGGGGCGATCGTCGTCATGCCCGGCCGCCCACCGCCGATCAGCGACTTCCCGCCGACGTTCACGGTCGTGCCCGCGACGTCGACGACCGGGGCGCTCCACGCCGCGCTCGTGCCGTCCCACGTGCGGTGGGCGAGGATCTGGCCCTCCGAGTCGGTGGCTGTGTCGTTCGCCGGGTCCAGGATCGCGACGCCGGTGGTGGCGTCGTAGCCGAGGTAGTCGTTCTCGTCGGAGTAGTACGTGACCAGCCTGCCGTCGCGCACGATGAGGAACGGCTCCCAGACGGGGTCGACCTGCCGGTAGGTGTTTGCCGCGGCGATGTTCGTCCCGATCGCCCCGGCGCTACCGCCCTGCCAGCCGCCCTTGGCGATGATGTTGACGACGTTCCACGTCACACCCTGGTCGGTGCTGGAGAACAGGGCGATCGCGAGGTCCTTGCGGTCGCCGTCGTTCGTCGGGGTCCAGCTCGGGTCGGCCGCCTTGTGCTCGGTGTAGTAGTGGTCCTCGCCGGTGACGAGGCTCGCCACCAGCAGCGTGCCTGCCGCCACGTTGCCGACCGTCTGCGGCATGACGTAGAGGTAAGGGCTCCCCCAGTTGCTCGTGTACTTCGCGTACGCAGGGTCGCTCGAGAGCTCCGCCGGCGGCCGGATGGCCGAGAGCGACTGCCAGGTGGTGCCGTCGTCGTCGCTCTTGTAGATCGGCAGGGTCCCGCCGGTCGCGGCGCCGCTGGTGGGGTTGACTGTCGCCTTCTCGAACGCGGCGACCAGGCGCCCGCTCGGCAGCTCGGCGGACTTCGGATAGACGGCGCAGTTGCCGCGCCCCTTGAGGCACTGGTCGGCGTCGGTGAGCTGGTAGACGATGCCGCCCGTCGGCCGGTACGCCTCCGCGGCCACCGGCACGAAGATCGTGACGAGCACCGTGAGAAATGCGGTCAGGGCGAGCTTGGATCTGGAGGTCATGCCCCCTCCTCGGAGTTGTCACCGATGGCCTGGTCGAGGCCGTAGTCACCGCTGCCCTGGGAGCCGGCTCGCGGGACCAGGGCCCAGTCCTGCGAACCATCCGACGCGGCGGCCTGCAGGGTGAGCTGCGCACCCGCCGTCGCCCCGGTCAGGTACAGGCCGGTGTTGGACGCCGCCTGCAGCCGGTAGTAGCCGTCACCGGTCGGGACGAACTTCCACGTCCCGGCCTCGGTGTAGTCCACCCACTGGCCGATCTTCTGGCCGGCGGTCGCCTGGCCGGTCCAGATCGCCGCCGAACGCCCGCCGGACTTGTTGAGCAGGGTCTTGGCCCCGTCCGCCTTGGTCACGACGTGCCAGTACTGGGTGGCCTTGTCGGTGGTCGCCCCGGGCTTCTCCAGCACGACGTCGGGAACGTCACCGTTGCCGAGGTTGGCGTCGTTGCTGTTGCCGCCGGTGCCGATCACAGAGCCGGTCTTGCGGTTGACGAGCTGGAAGTACCGGCCCTCGGAGTGTCCGAGGTCGACCTCGCCGTACCGGATGATCGCGGTGGCCGTCGGACCGCCCCAGGTGCCCTGCAGGATGGCCACCCGGCCCGTGCCCTCGACGTACTGCAGGGTGCGGCTGTACCCGGCTCCGACCATGGTCTGGTACTCGGTCCACGTGCCGTCGCTGGCCCCGGTGCGGTTGACCCAGACGCTCCCGCTGCTGCTCGCGTTGTAGACGATGCGGCCGTCGGGCAGCCCGATCAGGACCGGGCTCCCACCGCGCGCCAGCGTTCGCGAGCCCGCGTCGACCGGCAGAGAGTTGATCTCCAGCCCGTCGACGTCGCCGTCGCGGCCGAAGGCCACCGGGCTGTCGGCCAGCTTGTACCGGGTGTTGGCGCCGCCGCCCCAGAACTCGAAGGTCAGCATCCACAGGCCGTCCGTCGTCGGTGCGATGTTGGTCATGCCGGGACGGCCGCCGCCGATCTGCGTCTTGCCGTTGCCCCGGTCCACGGTGAGGCCGGCGACGTCGATCACCGGCTCGCTCCACGCCGCGCTCGTACCGTCCCACGTCTTGTGCGCCAGGATCTGGCCGTGCGAGTCGGAGGCCGTGTTGTTCTCCGGGTCGAGGATCGCCACCCCGGTCTCGGGGTCGACGCCGATGTAGTCGTTCTCGTCGGAGTAGTAGGTCACCAGCTTGCCGTCGTGGACCATCAGGAAGGGCTCCCACACCGGGTCGACCTGGCGATGGATGTTCGCCGCCGCGACGTTCCGCCCGATCGCCCCGGCGCTGCCGCCCTGCCAGCCACCTTCGGCGATGATGTTCTCGACGTCCCACGTGGCGCCGTCGTCGGTGCTGGAGAACAGGGCGAGCGCCATGTCCTTGCGGTCGCCGTCGTTCGACGGGATCCAGCTCGGGTCGGCCGCCTTGTGCTCGGTGTAGTAGTGGTCCTCGCCGGTGACGACGCTCGCGAGCAGCAGCGTGCCCGCTTCCAGGTCGCCGACCTCCTGCGGCAGGACGTACAGGTACGGGCTGGTCCAGTTGCTGATGTACTTCGCGTAGGCCGGGTCGTCCGAGAGCTCGGCGGGCGCCCGCACCTCCGAGAGCGGCTGCCACGTGGTGCCGTCGTCGTCGCTCTTGAAGATCGGCAGGGTCCCGCCGGCCGCGCCACCGCTGACCGGGTTCACCGTCGCCTTCTCGAACGCCGCGACCAGGCGCCCGCTGGGCAGCTGGGCCGACTTCGGGTAGACCACGCAGTTGCCTCTGCCCTTGAGGCACGGGTCGCTCGGCGAGAGCTCGTACATGATGCCGCCGGTCGCGCGGTAGGCCTCCGCGGCCACCGGCACGAAAATCGTGACGAGCGTCGTGAGAAACGCGGTCAGGACGAGCTTGGATCTGGACGTCATGCCCCCTCCTTGGGGATGTCATCGACCCGTGCGCAGCACGGGATCTCCGTACGCGACGCCGTCCTTGGCGCCGCGCCTTCACCAGCCGCGGGGGCCCGACGTCGGCGTCGGCCCCCCGCGGTGGACAGCGTCACTCGTTGACGCTGAAGCCTTGCGAGCTGCCGTAGGTGACGACCTGCTCCTGCCAGGCCTGCAGGCCTGCGTTCAGGTCACTCTTGTCCGTGTAGGCCGCGCCGACGGTGTCGGGGAAGACGCTGTTGGCGTAGACCTGGAACGGCAGGTACTGCCAGCCCGGGGCGACATTCTCGGACGCGTCGACCAGGACCTCGTTGATCTTCTGGCCGCCGAAGTACTCGGGCTCCTCGGCGAGGAACTCGGGCGAGGTCAGGTGCGCGGTGGTCGCGGGGAAACCGCCGTTGTCCAGGAAGACGTCGACGCTCTCCTCGGAGCTGTTCAGCCAGCGCAGGAACGCCGCGGCGAGCGCCGGGTTCTTGCTCTGCTTGATGACCGACTGGGCGCTGCCGCCGTTCTCAGCGGTGGTGGCGGAGCCGTCGTAGCTCGGCAGGGGTGCGACGCGCCACTTGCCGGCGCCGTCGGGCACGGAGCCCTCGAGGATGCCGGGCATCCACGCGCCGGTGACGATGGTGGCCACCGTGCCGTCGCTCAGGGCCTTCCACCAGTCGTCGCTCCAGGTGGGGATGTCCGCGAGCAGGCCGGGCTCGAGCAGCTGGTTCCAGGTGTCGGCCCAGAGCTTGGTGCCCTCGTCCTGCAGGTCCACGGTCACGTTCGTGCCGTCGGTCTGGTACGGGCGGCCGCCGGCCTGCCAGATCAGCGGCTGCGCGAAGCCGGGGTCGCCGGCGTCGGTGGTGATGTACTTCTCGGGGTCGGCTGCGTGCAGCTTCTCACCGGCGGCGACGTAGTCGTCCCAGGTGGCGGGGACCTCGAGATCGTGCTCGTCGAAGATCTCCTTGTTGTACAGGAGGACCATCGGGCCGGAGTCCTGCGGCAGGCCGTAGACCGCGTCGTCGGCGGTGACGGCCGACCAGGTGGAGGGGGTGTACTGGTCCTCCAGGTCGCCGAGGCCGTAGCCCGACAGGTCGAGCAGGCTGTCCGAGAGCACGAACTGCTGCAGCGCGTAGTACTCGATCTGCGCGACGTCGGGGGCGCCCGACCCGGCCTTGATGGCGTTCTGCAGCTTGGTGTACTCGTCGGTGGCGGTGCCGGCGTTGACGACGTCGACCGTGACGTTCGGGTACTCCTCCATGAACGCGTCCGCCTGGGCCTCGCCCGAGGGCGTCCACGTCCAGTACGTCAGATCGCCTCCCTCTTCGAGAGCGGCGTCGAGGTCGGCGGGCGAGCCGGCGGGGGCCTCGGCGGCCGGGGCTGCGCCGGCGCTGCAGCCGGCGAACGTGAGCGCGGTGATCGCAGCGGCGGCGAGTGCTGCCGCCGCCTTGGTGCGGGTGGTGCGGACTGATCTGGTCATGGTCGTTCCTTCACGTCTTCGTGGTGTGGCTGGGGTGGGGTCGGGACCGCCGGGCGGCGGGCGAGCAGTCGGGTACGGCCGGTCACTGCTTGACGCTCCCTGCGCTGAGGCCGGACTGCCAGAAGCGCTGCAGGAGCAGGAAGATGACGACGATCGGCACGATCGTGATGAGGGAGCCGGTGACGACGAGGTTGAAGATCGGCTCGGCCGCGACGCCCGCCGCCTGCGCGCTCCACTGGTTGAGCCCGACGGTGAGCGGGTACCAGTCAGGGTCGGTGAGCATGATCAGCGGCAGGAAGTAGTTGTTCCAGGTCGCCACGACGGAGAACAGCGCGACGGTGACGATGCCGGGTGCCAGCAGCCGGATCGAGATGGTGAAGAAGGTCCGCATCTCCCCGGCGCCGTCGAGGCGGGCGGCCTCCAGGAGCTCCGTGGGTACAGAGTCGATCGTGTAGACCCAGATGAGGTAGAGCCCGAACGGGCTGATCAGCGACGGGATGATGATCGACCAGGGGGTGTTCGTGAGGCCGATCTGGCTGAACAGCAGGAAGGTGGGCACGGCCAGGGCGGTCCCAGGCACGGCAACGGCACCCAGGACGACGGCGAAGTACGCGCCGCGACCCGGGAACCGGAACTTGGCCAGGCCGTAGCCCGCCAGCGTCGCGAGGAACGTCGCGCCACCGGCGCCGACCACGACGTAGAGCAGGGTGTTACCGAGCCAGCGCAGGAAGATGCCGTCGTCGTGCGTGAGGGTGGCGACGACGTTGTCCCACAGGGCGAACGAATGCCCGAACGAGAGGCCGAACGTCGAGAACAGGTCACCCTGCGTCTTGGTCGCGTTGACCACGAGCCAGATGATCGGCACGAGCGCGTACACGAGGAACAGCACCATGAGCAGCGTCATGGCCACCGACTTGCGGGGGCGGGTGACCGAGAACGGCCGGCGTGCCCCGCCGGTGCGAGCGGTGCCCGTGCGGGCCTTGACGTTGATGGTGCGCAGACCGGTGGACATCAGCGGTCCTCCTTCCGAGAACCGCGCATCTGCACCACGTAGGCGATCACCGCGGTGATGACGCCCATGATGATCGCGACGGTGGCCGAGTAGTTGTACTGCTGCCCGGCGAACGACAGGTTGTACGCGTACATGTTGGGCGTGAAGCTGCTGGTGATGACGTTGTTCGCCAGCGGCTGGAGAACGTTCGGCTCGTTGAAGAGCTGGAAGCTGCCGATGATCGAGAAGATGGTCGCGATCACTATCGCGCCGCGGATGGCGGGCAGCTTGATCGCCCGGACGACCTGCCAGCCGCGAGCGCCGTCGATCTCGGCCGCCTCGTACAGCTCGGTGGGGATCGTCTTGAGAGCCGAGTAGAAGATCACCATGTTGTAGCCGACGTACTCCCAGGTGACGATGTTGCCGATCGAGGCGGTGATCCACCGGCGCGCGAACGGCTGGAGCACGGTGCCGCCGAGCCAGTCGTTGATGCTCGCCGTCAGGCCGAAGTTGTCGCTGTACAGGAATCCCCACATGAGGACCGCGACGACCGCGGGCACCGCGTACGGCAGGAAGATCACCACGCGGAAGAGGCCGGTGGCGTACAGGCGCGCGCTGTCGATCGCCAGGGCGGCGACCATCGCGAGGAGCAGCATGATCGGAACCTGGATCAGCAGGAACCCGAAGACCCGTCCGAAGCCGTCCCAGAAGCTCGGGTCCTGGAAGGCGGTGACGTAGTTGGCGAGCCCGACGAAGGAGTTGCCCCCGACGAGCTGGTTCTGGAACAGGCTCAGCCACAACGCGTAGAGCAGCGGCGTGATGAACACGAGGACGAACACGAGCGCGAACGGCCAGGTGAACAGCCAGCCGGTCCAGTCCGCCTTGCGGCGGCGGATCGTGATCGCGGGCGCCGCGGTGGCGCCGCCGGCCTCCTGGTGGCCGGTGCGGGCGGCGTAGGGCGTGGTCGTCATCGGACTGCCTCGCCGTTCTCGGCCACTGCGGCCGGGGCCTCGTCGGGGGCGTGCGCGTCGAGGAGCACGCGGCTGCCCCACGGCCCCAGGGCGAGCTGTTCCCCGGCGGCGTGCGTGGTGGCGGCAGCGTTGTCCCGGACGTCGGCCGCGAGGACGAGGTTCTGCTCGCCCCAGCCCCAGTTGAAGACGAACCAGGCGCGCCGCCCGTCGGGCAGGCTGCCCGAGGAGACGGTGATCGCCGGGCCGTGGTCGCCGGCGAGCAGGTTGCCCGCGCGTTCGGGGGCGGCCCAGCGCACCACGGCGCTCGCCAGCCCGGGAGACGGCACCGTGCCGACGGTGGTCACCCGGCCGATGCCGTGCCGGTGGCTGACGACCGCCGGGAAGTCGCCGAACCGCGGGTGCTTGTACGTCGCCAGGGCCTGCGCACCGTCCGGGATCAGACCGTCGACCCAGCGCCGGCCGGTGGCGTCCGCGTCGAGGACGAGCGGGCTCCCGTCCGTCGCGGTCACCTGGAGGTCGGCGTCGAGGTTGGAGAACTCCTCGTACCAGGCGCCGGCGGCCTCGTGCAGCCCGGCGGGTGCGATCGCGACCCGGGCGCGGGCCTCCGGGTCGGCGTACGCGGTGCGCGGCCCGAGGATCAGGTGCCCGCCGGCGGCGGCATACTCGCGCAGCAGAGTCAGGTCGTCGTCGGCGGTGATGTACAGCCCGGCGGCGACCAGGACGGGGAACCGCCGGGCCAGCTCCTCCGCGCCGACGTCGTGCGCCTGAGGCAGGTGCAGGATGCGCGCCTGCCGCCCGGCGTCGGTCACGCCGCGGTAGAACGCATCGACGATCTGCTCGTAGGACTCGTCGTCACCCTGCCCGCCGTCGGCCAGCGGCGGCATGAACTGCAGGGCGAAGCGGCTGGGGTTCGACCAGAGGATCGCGACGTCGGCGTCCGGCTGGTACCCGTCCAGCGTGGTCCCGAGGCTCGCCAGCTCGTTGCCGAGCTCCGCGATCTCGGCGTAGACGCGGCCCGGCCGGAGGCTGTGCGGCAGCACGCCGCCCCAGTAGGTCTCGGCGCCGTACGGCAGCGTGTGCCAGTGCCAGTACTCGATCATCGCCGCGCCGCGCGAGATGAACGCGTAGGCGGCCTGCTTGAGCTGGCCGGGGTAGGGCGGGTAGTTGGCGTGCGACGCGTCGATGGCCTGCGCGTTGGTCTCGGTGACGAGGTAGCGCGCCTGGCGCGAGGAATACAGACGGTCGGCCTGTCGCAGGAGGCCGGCGACGCCGGTGGTGGTCCAGTAGTTCGGCTGATCGAGGTCGGTACCGGCCTCCAGGTGGTCCTGCATGCCGTAGTACGGGTTGCCGGCCGCGACGTCCAGGTGGCGCCCGAGCCGCTCGTCGTCGACGCCGCGGCGCGGGTACTGCAGGCAGGTGGTGACGAACTGCCCGGGGCGGCGGTACTCGCCCACGATGCGCGCCTGCCAGGCGATGAACTCTTCGGTGACGTCCGCCTGGTACCGGCGCCAGGCCAGGTCGTACTGGGGGAAGGTGTTGCCGTCGGGCCGCCACAGCTCGTCCCAGCCGTCCAGGCGGTGCGACCAGTAGGTCAGCCCCCACTCCCGGTTGAGGGTCTCGACGTCGCCATACTGCTGCTTGAGCCGCCGCACGAACCGCGTGAACGTCCCGTGATTGTGGATCAGCTCCAGGCCCGGCTCGTTGTCGACCTGGTACCCGATCACCGCGGGGTGCGACGCGTAGCGGCCCAGGATCGCGCGGATCACGCGCTCGGCGTGGTGCCGGAACGCGGGGTGCGAGTAGTCGACCTCCTGGCGGGCGCCCCATGGGATGGGTTCACCCGTGCGCCGCTCCGCGGCGATCTCCGGGTAGGCCGTCTGCAGCCACGGCGGCACGGCATAGGTGGGGGTGCCGAGGATGACGTCGATGCCCCGGGCCCCCGCGGCGTCGAGCACCGGTGCGAGCCATTCGAGGTCGAGCTCGCCGTCACGCGGCTCCCACGTGGACCAGACCGACTCCCCCACCCGGATGACGTTGATGCCCGCCGCCACCATCAGGTCGAGGTCCTCGTGCAGGCGGTCCTGGCGGTGGTACTCCGGGTAGTACGCCACGCCGAAGAGCACGTGGCGGGGCGGGTCGGGGTGGTTGTGCAAGTCCATGAGGCAGCTACTCCGTTGTCGTGCGCTGGAACGGGAGTGACGCTAGACCGGAATGTGACCGGTCACAAGACTCTGAGACCAACTTGTTACCGGTCACATTCGGGATATGTGCCCTTCCGCGCTCTACCGTGGGACCACCGCATACACCGCACGAAGGAGATCGCATGCCCCCCGGGACAGCACCGCTGGACACCGGCGAGACGCAGGACGCGCGCCGGGAAGACCCGTCGTCCGAGGTCACACCGGGTGCTGGCACGGTCGCCACCACGGCCGGGGAGCTCGGCCGACCCGCGACCATCCGCGACGTCGCGGCACTCGCGCGGGTCTCCCACCAGACCGTGCACCGGTTCCTGCAGGGCTATGAGGGCATCCGGCCGGCAACACGAGAACGCGTCGTCGAGGCGCTCGCGGCGCTCGAGTACCGCCCGAACCTGACCGCCCGGTCGCTGACCACCGGCCGGTCGATGCGGATCGGCGCGCTGACCCATGAGCTCGACCAGTTCGGGCCGAGCAAGATCATCCAGGGGGCGGCCCAGGCCGCCCGCGACGCCGGCTACGTGCTCGACATCCTGAGCCTCGACATGGGCGATCCCGAGGAGATCGACCGGGCACTGGAGACGGTCACGCAGCACGACCTCGCCGGTGTGCTGGCCCTCGCCTCGACGGACCACATGGCGCAGGCGTTCGGCGCCGCCAACTTCCGGGTCCCCGCCTTCCTCGCGGGCGAGGAGGACGAGTTCGCGAGCGACCATCCCTCGCAGCTCACCAGCGTGGGGTTCCCCGCGCTCATCGACCATCTGGCGGGCCTCGGTCACCACCGCCTCCTGCACCTCGCCGGGCCCTCGGCCTGGTCAGCGGCCCGCAACCGTGCCCGCGCCTTCGAGACCGCGGTCGCAGGCCACGGCCTGGTGTCCGACGGCGTCGCGCACGGCGACTGGACCGCGCGATCTGGTTACGAGGTGATCTCTGCGCTGCCCTCGGACCTCGGCTTCACCGCGATCGTCGCCGCCAACGACCAGATGGCGCTCGGCGCCCTTCTCGCCCTGGGGGAACGCGGCCTGCGGGTTCCCGAGGACATCAGCGTCACCGGGATCGACGACATCCCCGACGCCGCGTACTTCTCTCCCCCGCTCACCACCCTCCGGGTCGACTTCGTCGCGCAGGGACGCCGCGCCGTCGAGCACCTGCTGGCCCGCATCGCCCAGCGGGAGCCGGCGGACGACGACGCGCTGATCTCGCAGCTCGTCGCGCGCCGGTCCACCGGCGCGGCGGCCCGGTAGCTCCGGGCCACGGCCGAGCGCCGCGCAGGCACGTCAGGGAGACGTCAGGGCTTTTCGCCAGCGGGGTCGCCCGTCCGTCAGACACACTCGTTCAGACCGGGACCTGACGAATGGAACGGCGGAGACGATGGGCATCGAAGCGCTGAGCCAGCAACCGCTCGCGGACTAGGGGCTGCTGTCCGACCGGCATTCGGCCGCACTGGTCGGCCGGGACGGTTCCGTCGACTGGCTCGGATTTCCCCGCTTCGACAGCCCGTCGGTCTTCGGCCACCTCCTCGACGCCGATGCCGGCGCGTGGACGATCCGGCCCGCCGGCACCACGGACGGCGCCACCGAGATCCGCCGCGGCTACGTCCCCGACACGCTGGTCCTGCGGACGACCTTCACCACGCCGAGCGGATCCGCGGAGCTGACCGACGCGCTGGCCGTCACCGATCCGCGGACGGGCGGCATCCCCGACGTGACCACGGAGGACCCACATCGGCTCGGCGAGCACGCGCCGCACACGCTGATCCGCCGGCTCCGTGGGGTCAGCGGTGCCGTGGAGGTCGAGATCGTGGTGCGCCCGCGCCCGGAGTACGGGTTGATCGTCCCGCTGCTGACCCAGGCGGACGGAAACACCCGCTGTGCCGGGGGCGCGAGCCGGCTGCTGCTCTCCTCCGCCGTCGACTGGATCCTCGACGGCGGCGAGGCCCGGACGACCGGCGACCACCTCGCTCCCCGAGGAGATCGGTGGCGAGCGCAACTGGGACTATCGCTACGTCTGGGTCCGCGACGCGAGCTTCACGATGGACGCCCTGTGGGTCGCGGCATGCCCGCACGAGGCAGACGAGTTCTTCGAGTTCATGGCCGCGGCCGCGGCGCACGGCAGCGGCGGCTCGCTGCAGATCATGTACGGCATCGGCCGCGAGCACGACCTCACCGAGCGGACACTCCCCCCACCTGTCCGGTTGGCGGGGCAGCCGGCCGGTCCGGGTCGGCAACGCCGCATGAACGCAACCACAGCTGGACGTGTACGGCGAGCTGCTGGCCTCCGCGTACCGTCTCCGCGAGCAGCTCGGGAAGCCGTCGGAGGCGATACGGAGCTTCCTGATCGGCCTTGCCGACACCGCTGCCGCGCTGTGGGAGCAGCCCGACAACGGCATCTGGGAGGTCCGTGGCGAGCCCCGGCAGTTCCTCTTCTCCAAGCTGATGTGCTGGGTCGCGCTGGACCGGGCGCTCGCTCTGGCCTCGCAGCTACACGCCGATGACCAGAGCGAGCACTGGCGAGCGGCTGCCGCCGAGATCAGGTCGGCGATCCTCGAGAAGGGCTGGAGCGCCGAGGCCGGCGCGTTCACCCAGTCGTTCGGTTCACCCGATCTCGACGCCTCAGCGCTGATGATCCCGATCGTCGGGTTCCTGCCGGGAGACGATCCTCGGGTGCTGGCCACGATCGACGCGATCGCCGGCCGCCTCACCGATGACCAGGGCCTCGTCTACCGCTACCGGACCTCGACCGGAGTGGACGGGTTGGCCGGCGAGGAAGGCAGCTTCCTGCTCTGCACCTTCTGGCTGGCTCAGGCGCAGGCACAGGCCGGGCGGCTGGAGCAGGCCAGGGCGACGTTCCAGCGGGCCGGCCGGTACGCGAACGACCTCGGACTGCTCGCCGAGGAGGTCGCCGACGGGGAGCTGATCGGCAACTTCCCGCAGGCGTTCAGCCACATCGGCCTGATCAATGCCGCCTGGGCGATCCGCGAGCGCGAGACATTCGTCAATGTGTCTTGACGGAGCCGAGCGCGTCAAGTTGATGTGGCGTTACGCAAATATTCGCCTTCACCCCCAGGCGTGCATGACGTGCTTGACGCGGGTGAACTCTTCGAGGGCGTATGTTGAGAGATCTTTGCCGAAGCCGGAGTGACGGAAGCCGCCGTGTGGCATCTCGGTGGCGAGTGGCAGGTGCGTGTTGATCCAGACGCACCCGTAGTCGAGTGCGGCGGCGGTGCGCATGGCCTCCTCGTGGTCGCGGGTATGGATGCTCACGGCCAGGCCGTATGGCTGGGCGTTGAGGCGGGAGACGAGCGTGTCGGGGTTATCGAAGCGTTCGACCGTGAGCAGGGGTCCGAAGTGCTCGGTAGTGGCCAGGGCGTCGTCGCCGTCGATGTCGGCGAGGACGGCGGGCGAGAGGAACCAGCCGCGGCCGTGTGTGTTTTCGCCGCCGCACAGGAGCGAGGCGCGGCCGCGCAGGTCGCCGAGGGCGGATCGCATTCGTTCGTACTGGGTCTCGGTGGCGACCGGGCCCAATGTGGACGCCGGGTCGTCAGGCGGTCCGGCCTTGGCTGAGAGGGCGTGCATTCGGAGCAGTTCGACGGTGTCGTCGTAGACGCTCGAGTGCGCGAGGACTCGGGATGCGGCGGTGCAGTCCTGGCCCGAGTTCGCGAAAGCCGCCTGTGCGATCGTGCTCGCGGTGGCTTCGAGGTCGGCGTTCGCGGTGACGATGGCAGGCGACTTCCCGCCGAGGCCGAGGTGGAGCTGCTTCACGTCGGCGAGCGCGGCGGTGCCGATGTTGATGCCGGAGGGCGTGGAGGCGGTGACGGCAACGTAGCGCGGGATCGGGTGGGTGACGAGCGCGGAGACGGCGTCGCGGTCGCCGAGGACGACGTTGACCGCGCCTCGCGGCAGGTGGTCGGCGAGAATACGGGCGAGCGCAACGGCGGCAGCGGGCGTGTTGTGGGAGGGCTTGAGGACGACGGTGTTGCCGCTCGCGAGCGCGGCGGCGGTCTTCCAAGCTGCCATGAGCAGCGGGTAGTTGAAGGGGGTCATCACGGCGCAGACGCCGATGGGTTCGCGGCGGATGTAGGAGGTGTGGCCGGGCAGGTACTCCCCGGCGGCAGGGCTGGCCATCGCGCGGGACGCGCCGGCGAAGAAGCGGAAGACATCGATCGCGGGGCCCACGTCGGCGTCGTCGAGGAAGTCGCGCGGCTGGCCGGTCTGGGCGGTCTCGATCGCGACGAGTTCGCTGCGTCGGGCGTCGAGCGCGTCGGCGGCGCGCAGGAGCGCGAGCGAGCGGTCGGCGGGGCTGGTCCGTGACCATTCTTGGAAGGCGCGCGCGGCGGCCTCGCAGGCGGTGTCGATGTCGCTGTCGGCGGAGACGGCGGCGCGGCCGGTCTCGGTGCCGGTGCACGGGTCGATGACCGGTTGGTAGCGGCCACCGGTCGGTGCGGCATGGTCAGCGTCGATGAAGTTGTCAACGATGTCGTGCATTGCGGGCTCCTCGGGTAGGGGCTTGTGGCCCGGATTCGGTCGGCGGGGTTCAGATCCGGATGCGGCCGGTGCCGTCGTGGTTGAGGTGGCGGAGTTTCCATTCGGTGTCACGCACGGGCTCGATGACCTCTTCGCCGCGGTAGACGACGCGGGTGCCGTCGGCGGCGGCCCCGTAGGTGCCCGGTTCGTCCCAGGGCGGGGCGTCGTCGCGCGGTTCGGTTACGACCAGCTCGCCTTCGACGAGTTTGGCGAGGCATGAGGACTGGCGGAGCACGCGGTGCCCGACCGTGGATGTGGCGGTCATCGCGAGCGCTTTGAAGGCCATCCACAGTCCGCCTGAGGTGTCGCCGATGTAGATCGGCAGGTAGGGGACGTGTTCCATGAGGGCGCGGGCCTGGGTGACCGCGTCGAAGGACCGGCCGTCGAACTCGTCGCGCATCGACACCCAGGCGACCCCGAGCCGATCGGCCTCGAAGGCGGGATCGACGTTCCAGCGTTTCCAAGCTTCGGCGCGGACGTTGTCGATGACGATGTCGAAGCTGCCGGGGGCGAGCGCGGCGGCCTCGCGGGCGTGCCGGGGCTCGAGGTGCTTGGCGTGGTTGATCCACGCCCACAGCTCGTCACCGCGCCGCAGCGACTGCACCGGGTCGGGCCGCCCTTCGGGGTGTGTCCATTTAGTCACGAGCGCCCCTTGTTCGGCCAGCACCATGCCGGCGTAGGCGGGGAGGACGTAGGAGCCAAGTTCGAGCACTCGCATGGCGGTGTCCTTTCTGGTCGGTCGGATTCGTGTTCAGAGGCGGAGGGCCTGCGGGCGGATAGCGCGCAGGACGGAGGCCATGAGCCGGTCGCGGGCGGGCGTGCTCAGGCCGGGCTTGACGACGATGCGGCCGCACTGCCCGAGGCGCGGGTTGCATTCGAGTGGGTAGGTGGGGACGATCCACCCGTCTTCCCCCATCCGGCTGGTGAACCGCTCGACGGCGCCGGTCTGCCGGTCGACGAAGGCGACCACGGGAATCGCGTGGCCATCGTTGAGCACTTTCAGGTCCGGGTCGCCGCGCAGGGCGGCGGCGATGGTGGCGGTGAGTGAGCTGCAATCGCGGAGGTCGTAGCGGTACCGGTCGAACGCTCCGGCGCGGGTGAACAGGTGGGCCTGCTGGGCGACGGGGGCGAGCGAGCGGGAGAACGTGAGCCCGATGTCGCGCTTGCCGTTCCCGATGTAGTCGGCCCCGTGCCACAGGTGCTGGGGGCAGTGTTCGGCGTCCCGCCAGAGGGTCCAGCCGAGCCCGAGCGAGGTCTGCCCGAACTTGTGGCCGGAGGCGCTGATCGACACCACGGCTGGCACGATGAAGTCCCAGGGAAGGCTTGCGGAAAGGAACGGCGCGGTGAAGCCGCCGGACGCGGCGTCCACGTGCAGCGGCGTCTCCCGCCCTTGGTCTCGCAGAGCCGCGGCGAGGGCCGCGACGTCGTCGAACAGGCCGTGCTCGGGGTAACCGAGGGTGGCGACGGCGAGGATCGTGTGCTCGTCGCAAGCGCGGGCGAGGGCCGCGGGGTCTGCGACTACGGTGTCCCCGGGTGCCTCGACGGTGCGCAACTCGACATCCCAGTAGGTGCAGAACCGCTTCCAGCACACATGGGCCCCGCTGGAGGCCACGAGGTTGGGGCGCTCGCCGGCGCCGGTCCGCTTCCAGCGGTGGAGCGCGGCAAGGCCGGCGAGCATTGCTGCCTCGGTCGAGCCCGAGACGGCGACGTAGGGTGCATGGTGGTCCTCGCGGTGCCACAGGCGCGAGAGCCAATCGGCGCAGTCGGCGACCATATCGGCGATGTAGGGGTACTCGCTGTTGTTCACGAGGTTGTGGCCGCCAAGGCGTTCGGCGATGCGCGCCAGTTCCGGAGAGACAACCGCGGTGGTATAGGACCCGACGTTCCGCGTCGAGTCGGTCAGGTACGGCAGCCAGTCGATCGCCCATCGTTCGCCCGATCGACGTTGATTCAGTTGGTCTGCTTGGTTGCTCACCGAACGCTCCGTTTCGTTGCTGCCGTGGACACCGCAATGCGATGTGGACCGCCGCCTCGATCGATGGTGGATGCGGCGAGCGTGTGGCGGGCGAAAGCGCCCGACGAGGACTTCGCGAAGGTCATTCCGCTGAGAGGAACGGGCGCCGCAGTCAGTGGTGCGCCGTTGCGGCGATGGATTGCGTGACATGACGAGTCATGTGGAGGAACATCTCGGACGTGAGCAAACCGGCGTTCCCTGCGCAGCTCACGGCTGCTCGGGCACGCCGGGCAACGTGAGCCGCGGCACGGCGACGGAGGCGAAACCGCTGAGGTGCTCGGCGTGCTCCGTGGCGAAGCCGCGCGGACGGATGCGTGCGAGCTCGGGACCCCAACACGCTTGGGTGGTTGGCCGTCCTATGCGTCACCGGGTCCAGGTGGAAACGGTCGAAGGGCGAGGGGCCGGGGGCTAGTTCGGGCGAGAACGCGAGTAGGGCTTCCTGACCGGTGCAGTGCAACGGCGCCAGCGGGAACGTGGACAACATGACACTCGTGAACGCTCCCGGGTAAACCAAGTCGAGATGGAGGGCCTTGCCGCCTCAGGCGACGGCTAGCGAGACCGGCGGCTCCCCACGAAGACAAATCTGTTCAGTGGTTTCGTGGAGCCTCCAGTGGGATCAGTCCGAGGTGCTCGGCGCGTGTGAGGGCGCTGGTGCGGTTCGTTACGTCGAGCTTGCGGTAGACCTTGCGTATCTGGGTACGCACCGTGTTGATCGAGACTCCACTATCTGCTGCGATCTGCACCGGGCTGGCGCCGGCGGCGAGCCCTGCCAGCACCGCCCGTTCACGTCGGGTGAGCACGACGATGGGAACTGAAACGCGGACGCGTCCGGCGCCAACGGTTGCAGGCGTTAAGCCCAGCGTGCGGGGGTCGGTGCCAGTCCGCCGACACAGGTCCAGCACCTCGTCCTGCGGGAGCAGCGCGAACGAGGACAGCAGCCCTTGACGCCCGTAGTCGACCGCTCGCGCGAATCCGACACGAGCGTCATCGAACTCGCCCGATCGCAGGTGTACCACGGAGACGATGAGCAGTAGCTCGAGTGCGTCACGCGGCGTTACCGTCGCGTCACGCATCGCCCGTCTGGCGACGGCCAAGGCGCCGCCGTTGTCGCCTGACAGCAGCCGCACTCGTGCCGCGGGCACCAACAACTGGCTGGTTCCGTCGGCTTCAGCCAGTGCCACGACGCGGTTCGCTTCGCCCATCGCAGAGAGCAGGTCGGCGTGAGCGCGAAGCAGCACCGGGGTTGCGCCGAGTCCCGGGCGCGCGCCCATGCCGTGCGCGAAGCAGGCGGCGTCAAGGTGCAGCAGGCCACCGATCGGCTCCCCGAAGGTCACGGCGTACGCCACATGAGCAGCGGCGACAAAGGGCCACAGCTCGTCCGGCTCCTCGCCATTCCCTGCCTGGTCCAAAGCCTTTGCGGCAGCGGCAGAATCCAGCCGGTCGATCGCGATCAGCGCCCGCGCGACGGTGGCCGCCAGCAACAGGTGCCGCTCAAGCCAGTCCTCGACCGGCCCGCATCGACGCATTCGCTCCAACCACGCCTCGGCCATCGCATGGTGGCCCCGCGCTGCCGCGAGCAGCGCAAGGTTCGCGCAGGCGGAGGCGCTGGCGAAGTGCTGGAACGGTGGTGGGCCTGCCTGCTCGTAAGCTCTCTGTAGATGTCCCATCGCCACGGCAGGGCGCCCGGCGAGCATCGCTGCTACGCCCCGGTGCAGAGCGATCAAACCCGGTCGGCCTGCCAGTCGGTCCCGGCTCCAGGGAAGCATGCCCGGGTCGTCGACCTGCATCAAGCGATCCTCGATCCAGGCCCCGATCTTCTCCGCTACCTCGTGCTGGCCTCGGAATCGTGCCGCGTGCATCGCCAGAGCCCCGGCAGCCACAACATCGCTCGGATGAGAGAACGAGCTCAGGTGCCTTGACAACCGTGCGCCGTGCATCTCGAACAAGCGCATCGCTGCGCGCAGCCCCCTACCGTCGTGCTCTGCGACCAGCTGGTGGGCCAGCACGCCCGCCATCAACAGGCGTGGACGCCCGGCGACCACGGATGCGGGCAGCGTCTCGAGCAATCCGAGGAGTTCGGAGCCGAAGCGGGCGGGCAACTCGAACCACCATTGATCCGCGAGGTCTTCAAGCACCTGCAGGTCGCCGAACGCGATTGCGTTCAAGACCTCGGAATCACGAGGCCCGTGAGCCTGGCCCCGGAAAGGGACGACGATCGGTCCGGTCAGGACGGAGTGATACGCATCATTATCCAAGTCGCCCATCCATTTCTACCCGGTCATCAACGATGACCATTACAAGCGCGGCGAAGCGAAACACCAACTCAGCTCATAATTTATGCCCAGCGGCCCGGCGATCGTCGAAAGTGGTACAACCTGTGGTGGGCAACACTTTTGCCGGTTGATCAGATTTAATCACACCGAATGTACGCCAGACAGCGCAGTACAACTATCACAGAACATCAGACGGAACAAAATAGTAGAACACGCCAATTGGAGCATGCGGACATTCCCGCACAATAGACACCGGCCTGGGGCATTAAGTGAAAACGAACACGGGAATGCTTCGGTTTTGCGGCCGGGAAGTACGCTGCGTGCGACGCCGGCGCCGCCCGCCCTTCGCCCCACCAACTCGTGGTGGGGCGAAGGGCCGGTCGGTCTAGCTAGCGATGCGGCGGCGGCTGATGATCAGCGCCGTGGCGCCGAGCAGCACGAGCAGTGCTGCAAGGCCGGCAGTCCACCCGATGGTGGCACCGGTGGAGGCCAACCCACCGCCGGGACGGTCGGGCTGGTCAGGAACCGGGACCGCGTCGTCCGGCACCGGGGTCAGCGGAACCGTTGCGGTCGACGGGTCCGAGTTCGGCGGCGGCGTGTCCCCGGGCGGGGTGCCCGTGGCGGTCGCCGTGTTGGTGACCTGACCGGCGGCGACGTCTGCCTGCGTCAGGACATAGGTGGCCGTGCAGGTCACCTCCGCGCCGGGTGCGAGGGAGGCCACACCTTCCTCGGGGCACTCGATCGCGGACAGCTTCCCCGATCCGGAGAAGTCGGTGTCGTCGATCTCGATGTCGGCCAGAGTGACGTTGCCGGTGTTTGTCACCACGAACGAGTAGGTCACTTCCCGGCCGACCTCGTACTGCGCGTCCGTCACGTCGGCCGACTTCACGACCTCGATCCCGGGCTTCGGTTCGGCCGGGACCTCGACCGTCGACGGCGGGGACGTCGGCGGCGGCGTGTCCCCCGGCGGGGTACCCGTCGCCGTGGCCATGTTGGTCAGCTCACCGGCGTCGACGTCGGCCTGGGTGACCACGTAGGTAGCGGTGCACGTCACCGACGTCTGCGGCTCAAGCGCGCCTTCCGGGCAGGTCGGCACCGGAGCCGTTCCGGTGCCCGAGAACTCGGCCTCGTCCACCGTGACCTCGCTCAGCGGCACGTTGCCGGTGTTCGTCACCTCGAAGGAGTAGGTGACTTCCTGCCCGGCTGCGGTGATCTCCTGCGTGTCCGAGGTCTTGACCACCTCGATCGCCGGCAGCGGGGCAACCGGGACCTCGACGGTCGACGGGGGCGAGGTCGGCGGCGGCGTGTCCCCCGGCGGGGTGCCCATGGCCGTCGCCGTGTTGGTCAGCTCAGTGGAGTAGAGGTCCGCCTGCGTGACCACATAAGTGGCGGTGCAGGTCACCGACTGCCCAGGCGCGAGGCTTGCGGCCTCGCCGGGGCACTCGACCGCCGAAAGCTCGCCGGACCCGGAGAACTCGGCCTCGTCCACGGCTACATCGCTCAGCGTGACGTTACCGGTGTTCGTCACCGCGAAGGAGTATGTGACCTCCTGACCGACCTCGGCGATCTCCTGCGTTTCCGTGGTCTTGACCACCTCGATCGCTGGCTCCGGGACGACCGGGACCTCGACCGTCGACGGCGGCGACGTCGGGGGCGGTGTGTCCCCCGGCGGGGTACCCGTGGCCGTCGCCGTGTTCGTCAGCTCACCGGCGTCGACGTCCGCCTGGGTGAGCGTGTAGGTGGCGGTACAGGTCAACGAGCCACCTGGTGCCAGCACATCGGCGGGGCAGGTCGCGACCGGCACCTCGCCGGAGCCCGAGAACTCCGTCTCGTCGATCGTGACGTCGCTCAGCGGCACGTTGCCGGTGTTCGTCACCACGAAGGTGTATGCGATCTCCTGGCCGACCTCGTACGACTCCCCGCCCGACGGCGTCGCGGACTTCACGACCGTCAGGTCAGGAGCCGGCGCCTCGGTGGGCGTGCTGGTTTCCGAGGGCAGAGAGCTGATCGGGGTGTCCAGGCCGGTCGGGGTACCCGTGGCGGTCGCGGAGTTGTCGACGGAGCCCGCCTCGACGTCCTCGGCGGTGACGACGTACGGCGTGTCGGTCGTGCAGGTGACGGTCGCTCCCGGCTCGACCGAGGTTGCCGCACAGGTGACTGCACCCACCTTCGGGTCGTCGATTGCGAGGTCGGCGATGGCGACGTCTCCGGTGTTGGTGACCTCGAAGGAGTACTCGATGGTGTCGCCGGTATCCGTCAGGCCGTTCTGGTTGACGTCGACAGGCTCGCCGGCGCTCTTGACGAGCTCCATGCTCGGGTCGCCGAACGTCACGGTGGAGCTGGCCGGGTAGTCCAGGCCGACGGCGGACACGTTGTCAGGGCCGTTGGTGTAGCTGCCCGCCTGGTCCGAGGTCACGTTGACGGTGATCGTGCACGACGTCATCCCGGCGTCCAGGTTGCCGGTCGCCAGTACCTCCGTCGCACCTGCCGCGGCAGTCACATCGGTGGCCGGGCAGGTGGTCGCTGTGCCGGACGGGTCAGCGACCGTCAGGCCCTCCGGAAGGCTGTCGGTGAACGACCAGCCGTTCTTGGCAGCCAGATCGCTGGTGTTGGTGATCGTCAGGGTCAGGGTGGAGACACCACCCGTGGCGACCGAGACCGGGCTGAACTCCTTGTCCAGCTGCGGGGTCACGTCCAGCACCCGGATGTTGTCGTACGCGCCGTCGTTGCCGCTGCCGTCGCCGTTCTCGTTGCGCAGCACGATGCCGAACGAACCGCCGGTGACGAGGGTCGAACCGTCAGCAGGGAACCGTCCGCCCACGACGACGCGCGGCGTGCCGTCCTGAGCAGGGGACGTGTACTCCGCTCCGCGCGGGTCGGTACAGGGGTCGATCGCGGTTTCGGACACCGGGATCTCCTCGCCGGCGCCGTTGACGAGGTAGAAGCGGAGTTCCGGGTGGGTCGCGAAGCAGTTCTGCGCGACGGCGTCGACGGAGAACGTCACGAACCTGCCGGCGGTGGACAGAGTCAGTGGCTCGGCCGTGCGGAACTGGACCTCGTTGCCCGCGGTACCGCCCGAGGTGTACGACGACGCCGCGGCATTGCTCGCCGGGTCAGTGCCGTTGATGGTGCCCAGCGTGTGGGGCAGGGCCGTCAGCGAGGTGTAAATGCCGGTGCCCGCCACCTCACCAAACGTGCCGTTGCAGTCGCCCGCCACGCGCGGGCTGGTCTGGTTGATGATGAAGCCGTTGCAGGCGTTGCGGTCCACCCAGAACGGGTCGGCCGTGTAGGTGGTGCCGGAGGCGCCGGTGTACTCGGTGAGCAGCACGTTCGAGTTGAGCGGCCGGTTCTCGAAGTCCTCGACGAACAGGACCTGCGGTTCGCCCGGCACACCCGGGTTGCCCGGGGCCGCGGCTGCACTCGGCGAGGTTGAGGTCAGTGCCGTGGCAACCAAGCCGGCTCCGAGCAGGCTCAGCGTCATCAGCAGCGCCGAACCACGTCTGAGTCGACGTAGCGAGAACCTGCCGTGGGTCGTCTTCATCGGTGACCTTCGTACGCGCATTCGCTGTTCCCCTCGCTCGCGGACCGAACGATCCGCATCCAATACGCCGTGATCAATGCCATCCGCTCCGCGCCAGAGCGCCAGTCAGAAGTGCCAAAATCACCAACCGAATCACCAATCTGGGGCCGTTTTTCACCCGCATCAGGTATCGGTGTCCGCTCGGGAACAACGACTGTCTCCGCGTTCCCGAACCCCTGCCAGGGCGCCGACGTCGAGAGACACTCCGTGACGGCTCGGCGGGTACCGCTTCAACCACGGACGGCACGGTGCCAGCACACACACGTGATCGATGCGCTCATCGCGCTTCCTCGGCAAACCCACGGATCAGGCCCGGCGCGCTACAGCGCAGTTGTTGAGCACATCGGCGAATCTGCGGTGTGCTAGCCACCACAAGTCCCTCTCCACACAGGCCTTACCCGGGCGCAACGTCACACCCGCTGGGAACGCCGCTTTGTTGGCCCGTGCTCGTCCTTGCACCAGCCTGGAGAACCCGCGCGCCGCGTGCCTTAGCCCGACTCGTGATACGGCTTAACAGCCGTGCGGGAATTGCTTGCTCATCATCGACTAATTCAGATCACGCCCAGTCCGTGCCATGGAGCAACGCACCGATAGAGAGGCGACGCGTGCCCTCGGAACCGCGCCTGCGGGGGTCTGACCGGGTGACATCAAGCCGGAGCCGTGGCACTTTCGAGTTCTTCGTGGCGGGTCCGGTCCTCAACCGTGCGATGTGGCCGTCCAAGCCAACCTCGAAGCCGACGCCCAACGACCCCGGCACCAAACCTGGCGACCCCCACGACCAGTCCTACTCCGTCACGGATCCCGTTGCCGTCGGGACCCGGTCAAGAGTCCTCGGTCTGCGGGTGTTTCCATCGGCGCCTGAGCGATCCCACCGTTGCCTCTCGGGCGGCGTCCTTGGTCAATGCCCCATTCCCGCGCCGCCATCGACTGGAATGACAGCCCCAGTGACGAACGACGCGGAGTCGCTGGCCAGCCACAGTGCAGCCCCCGCCACGTCATCGACCGTTCCGAGTCGCCCGACTGGGGTCGCGCGCTGGTAGGCGTCGACTGTCGCTGGGCTGAGGCTCGATGTCATGTCGGTTGCTATCAGGGTTGGCGAGATGACGTTGGCCGTGATGCCTCGGGGTGCAAGCTCACGGGTGAGTGAGCGCGCCAGCCCCACAAGCCCGGCCTTCGAGCTGGCATAGTTCACCTGCCCGGCTGCACCGGCGAGAGCGTTGATGCTGGAGATCAGGATGATGCGTCCGAACCTGCGGCGCATCATTCCCCGAGAGGCGCGTTTGACGACTCGATAGGACCCATTGAGGTTGATGTTGATGACGTCGGCGAAGTCTTCGTCGGACATCTGTGCGATCGGCCCGTCACGGGTGATCCCTGCGTTCGATACCAGAACTTCGACACCTCCCAGCTGTGCCTCTACCACACTGAACGCCTGGTCGATTGAGCCACTCTCGGCCATGTCCGCGCGCACAGCCAGCGCACCATCCGGGCCGTTCCCGTTCCGGGAGATGACCGCCACACGGTGCCCGTCGCGCAGGAAGGCTTCTGCGATGCCGCGGCCGATGCCGCGATTGCCGCCCGTGACCAGCACGGTTCGTGGCTTCATGATTTGGCCCCTTTGAGTGTCGATAAGAGAGACTGCAAGCTTTTCGAGCCCAGGGCGCGAACGTACGTTCGGCCGCTAATATTTGTCAGCGGCCGAACGCCGGAGACGCGTCGTCAGGCGATGACGCGCCCCATGCTTCTCAGGTCGAGCAAGGTCGGGCCGCCGACATAGGCGGTCATCCCACCGTCGGCAACGAGCGTTGTGCCCGTGACGAATTCCGACGCTGCGCTGGCGAGGAACAACGCCGGTCCCACCACGTCGCTGGTGTCTCCCCACCGGTTGGCCGGAACGGCGTGCAGCAGCCCGCCGGCGACGTCCGGGTTGCTCACGACTGTCTCGGTCAGCTTCGTGTCGATCCAGCCCGGCGCGATCGCATTGACGCGTACACCGGCGCCAGCCCATTCGGCACCGAGGGAACTCGTGAGCGACACGATGGCTGCTTTGGTCATGGCGTAGTGCGAGAGCATCGGCACACCGGACACCCCGGCGACCGACGCCATGTTGACCACGGCACCGGACCCGCGCGCCGTCATGTGCTGACCGGCCGCCCGGCAGAAATAGAGCATCGACTTGATGTTGGTGTCGATGGCCGTCTCCCAGTCGCTCAGCTCCAGGTCCAGGAACGGCCCCAAGGCGCCGATGCTGCCCGCGTTGTTCACGAGGATGTCGAGCTGGCCGAATTCCTCGATCACTGTCTCGACTGCCCTGTCGTCCTGGTCTCGATCGGACACGTCGCAGGTCAGCACAAGGCTTCTGCGTCCGAGCTCGTCGATCCGCTTGGCGAGCTCTCGCAGGTCGTCGGTGCCGCGGGCAAGGACCGCGACGTCGGCGCCGGCTTGGGCGTAGGCCAGGGCGACCGCGCGCCCGATTCCTCGCGAAGCGCCAGTGACCAGCGCCGTCTTGCCGCTGAGGTCGTAGACCGAAGGGTTTTCCATCGTCATTCCATTCTCTCAAGTGAGCGCTCGGCGGTTTCCGGTGTTGGTAGGGCGCCCATGCGTGTGGGCACCCTGGCTATTGCGTGGGGGCGTTGCCGATCCGGCGGGCGATCCGGGCTGACTGGGCCACAGCAGATGCGAGGAAGTTCGCTGTGCTGTAGCGGACGGTGGTCGTCGGACCTACGGCCCACACCCGTTCTGGCTGTGTTCTGCCAGGAAGCTGTACCTGGAGAGACTCGGTCAGCGTGGTCCATGGCGCTGCCCCGGCCGGAGCGCTGCCCAGGTACATCGCGTCGGATGTGCACGTGATGGGATAGCGGTCGTTCCCTGCGGCTACCACGATCAAGTCGTGCTGCTGGGGGGCGACGTGAGTCCACCGAACCAGGCGGACTGCTCGATCATTGATCGCGTTCCGCAAGCGATGCGCGGTGGTGAGCATGATCGACGTCAGGTAGCGCCAGGCGAACCGTGGATTGCCGGTGGACTGCGGTGCGTGCCGCGAGAGGTGCAGCGCTACCGCGACGAGCGCATCCTGCCAGGGAATGTCCCCGGACTCGGCCAGAGTGATCTCCTCTCCCAGGCGATCGATCGGGTCGCGCACGGCCGAGAGCATCGTCGTCAGGGGCCGGTGACCGTGAGCCTGCACGAACCGGTCGAGCGTCGCCTCGAGGTCGAACGTGGGCGCCCGGGGGTCCAGCGTGAGACCTTGCTCGTTGAGCAACGTTCGCGTTCGGACCGCAGGCAGGAGGCCGGCGCGCGAGCTCATCGTGACCCGGGCGCCGCTGTCGGCCAGCACCAGTGCCGCGTCGATCGCGGACTGTCCGGTACCCACGACGAGCGCTTCACGTACGCGAGCGCTGCGCAGCCGACCTGTCGGATACGGCCCGATACCCGTGATGCCGGTCACGTCCCGGCGTGGGCCCGCGCCCATCGCCAGGACCACATCGGTCGCGTCGATCAGTCGACCGCTACCTAGTCGCAGTACATACGTGCCTCCGCGGCGCGCGATAGATCGCACCGTGTCGACGATGCGCGCAGCGGCAACGCCGCGCGCTCGTGTTCGGCGCACGTGATGCGCCAGCCTTTGATCGGCGTACCGTCCCACGATATGTCTGGGCACGGAGTGCGGGTCCTGGTGGTGGTCGAGATAGGACAGGAAGTCTGTCGGATCGGCCGCGACGATGGAACCGATGTGCCCTGACGTGTTGGCGATTACCAAGTCTTCCGGGTCGTAGAACACCGAGGGGTACCGCGAATCGTGGGGATCGATGACCGTGATCCCGGCTCCCTCGTTGAGGGTCGCGAGCAACTGTACGACCATCGCGATCCCGGTCACTCGACCACCTACGACCACGACATGCTGGCGGCCTTTCTGAACAGCCTCTGTCATGGACATCGACCTCCATTCCCGGTTGACCAGCACTGTCTTGCCAGTGAGGTCATACGAGGAAGGGTTCTCCATCGTCATTCCATTCTCTCGAGGTGAACGAGCTCCACTGGGAACGATCACGATGGCGGACGGTCGCCAGACCGTTCAGTCATCGCGGTACTCACGCCTGCGTCGAGGACTCGTGCGTCCTGCGGGGCATCGATCTCGACGTCGAACACGGTCGTGATCCGGCCGATGAGAAAGTAGTAGCCGGTCTGCACTACCAGCTCGACAACCTGCTGATCCGTGTAGTGGTGCCGGATCGCGCTGAGGAGCTCGCGTTGAACCGTCGGCCCTTCGGCGACAGCGACTACGAACCGGATCATCGTTGCCTGGGCAGCGCTGAACGACGGGCTGTCCCAGCGGCTCTCGGCGATGGCTGTGCGCTGCTGCTCGCTCACGCCGACCGCGCGTGAGATGGGCTCGTGCTGGGCGGCCTCGTAGGCGGACGCGTAGCAGTTGCCGGCTGCCAGGATGGCCATTTCCCGGTCCACGGCGGGCAGGCTGCTGTAGGCGAACTGCACGCCACCGAGGTTGCCCACGGCATCTGCGATCTGGGGCGATCTCAGCATGATCTTGAACACGTTGATGAGCGCGTCGGCCTCGTCAAACCTGGCCAACGCCGGCGGAAGTGATGAGCGGTCGAAATCTGGCATCTGGATGTTCGGCATGGGTCTCGCCCTCCTGTCGGTTCACGCGGCACTTCTTGACGTCACCCGGGGCCATATCAGCGTCGTGGCCCCCCAGGTCAGCCCACCGCCGAAAGCCGTGAGGACTACCTTGTGGCCGGCGCGGAGGGTCCCGTTGGTGACTGCCTGGTCGAGCAGTAGTGGGATCGACGCGGCACCCGTGTTGCCGACCAGCGCGATATTGGAGAGCTGGCGTTCCTTCGCGAGGCCGAGCCTGTCTGACACAGTGTCGAGAATTCGACTGTTTGCTTGATGGGCGATCAGTCGATCGACCTCGCCGATCTGCCAGCCGGCTGCCCGCAGCGCCTCCTGGGACACCTCGGTCATCCTGGCCACGGCCTGTCGATAGACCTCGGGGCCGGCCATGGAGAAGTACTGCTCTTCAGGAAGTGGCGAACGCTTCGTTGAGCGCTGCCGGGATCCGCCTGCCGGGATCCGAATCAGATCTCCGCGCTCGCCGTCACTCCCGAGGACCGTCGGACCGAGTGCCCCCGCCTCGCCAGGCTCGCCGGCCCTGAGCACGACGGCTCCAGCCCCGTCGCCGAAGATCACCGCAGTGCTGCGGTCGGCAGGATTGATAATGGTGCTGTAGACGTCCGCGCCGATGACGAGCACACGACGCGCCGTACCCGCGGCGATGAGCCCGGCTCCGACAGCGAGGCCGTACACGAACCCCGTGCAGACGGCCGAAACGTCGAACGCCGTGGCCCCTTCAAGGCCAAGCCGCGAAGCGATAGCTGGCGCGGTCGCCGGGCAGGTTTCGTCGGGTGTCGTCGTCGCCAGGATCACGGTGTCGGCCTGGTCCGACCCAGACGCTGACAACGCTCGACGGCCAGCCTCTACCGCGAGATCGGATGTCGCCTGTCCGGTGGCCGCGCGCCGGCGCTCCCGAATTCCAGTACGGGACCTGATCCACGGGTCGGATGTCTCGAGAACCTGCGATAGATCAAAGTTCGTGACAACCTGTTCTGGCAGATACGAGCCGACCCCTGAAATGACTGCGGAAGTCCGCGCGCGGATATCAGACCCTGATTCCATGATCCCCCCAACCGTCAAGACTGCGACCCGGAAACTGCTGAAGAACCCATGAAACTGGAAAGCCAGAAGATGTCACGGGCCAGCGGTGCGATCGTTGAAGAACCACGCAACACAATTCTCGTCGCGCGCGTCATGTTGTCTCCGGCGCCGAGCTCGATAAATCGTTCGGGGCGGTTCGCAGAGAACTGCTCCAGCGCTTCGCGCAGATACATCGGCTTGATGACACAGTCCGCCAGGCTTCGGTAGAAGGCGTCGGCGTCGGCGTCGGCGTCGGCGTACCAGCGCCGCCCGACGATCGAGTACACCGGCACCTGGGGCGGACCCATCGGCAGCGTGCGAAGCGCCGACTCGAACTGGCGGGCGATCGGTTCGAGACGGGGGTGGTGGGTCGCGTAAGGGACCGACAGTCGGCGAAGTCGCGGCACGCCCGGCTGGTCGACGAGGGCGAGCAGTGATCCGACGGCCTCTTCGCCGCCGCTGAGCAATGTCTGCCGAGCGGTGTTCAGCCCCGCGATAACCAGGTCGGGCGAGCCGACCCGCCTGATGAGGTTTTTGGCGCCTTCTTCGTCGGTCGCTGCGATGACGAGCCCGCCTTCGCACGGGTGTGCCGCGTGGGCGTCGTTCAAGAAGCACACGGCATGAGCTCCGGACTCGACGGAGTGCGCCCCCGCGGCGACCCACGCCGCGATCTCGCCCATGCTCTGCGCGACGATCGCACTCGGATACGTACCGCGCTCGCGCAACAGGGCCAGCATCGCAACCGAGCTCGCGTAGGTGGCGAGCTGTTCAGCGCCGTCCTGCTGAACGGACGGGCTCTTCCGTCCCAGTACGAGATCGGTGACGGCCGGATAGCCATGCTCGGAGGCAACGGAGTCTACGACCGACAACACGCGCCTGACCGTTCGATTCTGAGCCAAGAAGTGGCTTTCCATAGACCGATATGGATTCACTCCCTGACCCGGTACAAGGAAAACGTCGCCAAGCGAGCGCGACAGGACCTCAGCTCTGCTACGCGAGTATTTGGGCAGCACGGATTCCCCCATAAGGATATGCGATGGGAATGATCTACCTTGCGCATTCTCGTGGAACGGTTCAGGTGGTGCCGATGTCACCGGGAAACGAGCACTCCGGGCGATCTCTGAAGTTCACACCCTCGTACCCCAACAGGGCTACAGATCAGGCGTATTTCATCAGTTAATTCATCAGGACCTTGGCCGACCGGACGCCGGTTCTCCTGCACAGCGCTCCAGGTCCTCACGGGTGGCTGTCACACCGGTCGCTGTGGTGGCGGGCCGAGCAGCCCGAGCTCCTGCGCGCGTGCGAGCGCCTGCGGGCGGCGGGACACACGGAGCTTCTTGTAGATGCTCCGGATCTGGGTGCGAACGGTGGACACTGAGACACCGAGGGCGTCGGCCGCCTCGTGCGCGGTATGCCCGTTGTTCAGGGCCTCGAGGACCACTTGCTCACGCGGTGTCAGATGCGTGAGCGGTACGGTCATCGGTCGATTGCGCCCCGCGACAGCAGCCGCCGCCAGCGGGTTGGGCACGCCGACGTCCGCGGCGAGGCGGCGGACGTCCTCCGGCCGCGCCGACAGGAAGGGTCTGACGTGCGCAGGCGTGGAGCGCCGCTGAAGTGCGGTCTCGAATGCCTGACGCGCGCGGCCGTCGTCCCCTTCTCGCATGTGAGCGATAGCGAGCACCAGGTTGAGACTCACCACGTCGGTCACCGACAGGCGCCCCCGCTGAAGAGCACGCGCTGCGGTCTTGATCGCGTGGTGATGGTTCCCCGCCAGGAGGTGCACCCAGGCGACATGCTGCGCGAGCGCCTCGACCTCGGGATGCTCCTTGGCCAGGGCAAGCACGCGATCTCCACCCTGCGCCCGGAGCAGGAGCCTCGCCTCCGAGCGGAGCAACAGCTCGGCGGTGATTGCGCCGCGGCTCGAGGTGACCTCGCCGTGCATGAACCGAACCTCTTCGAGTCGGGCGAGACCCTGCCACGGGTTCCCGAACAACGCGTCGTACGAGGACTGCGCGTACGCGACGAAAGGCCACAGCTCAATGTCCTGCGTGCCCGGGCCCACCTCGACCAGTTGGCGGGCCGCGTGCTTGGCGTCACCCTCCTCGATGGCGATCAGCGCCCCTGCTATCCTCGCGCCGACATTCGTCAGGTCCTCGATCCAGCCGGGGATCTCACCCATGCTGTCGAACATCGCGATCCAACGCCTGCTGAGATCGAGGTGCCCACGGTACGCGGCCAGCATTGCCAGATTGGCCACGGCGTTGGCTCCGGCGTAGTGAGCGAGCGGGGCCGGTCCTGCTTCCGTGTACGCGCGGTGATACAGGCCGATAGCGCTGTCAAGATTCCCAGCGAGCGTTGCTGTCAGCCCGCGCTGCATCGACAACCAGCCAGGCTTGGCCGCGAGGTTGGCTCGCGCCCACGGAAGCGAGTGGCTACCGATCTGGAGCGAGAGCTGCTCGTCCACCCACGCCCCGATCCGCTCGGACTCGATGTACGCGCCACGCAGGCGGGTCGAGATGACTGCCATGGTCCCGGCGGAGACGAGGTCGCTCGACGTGAACGAGTCGAGGGTGGCCGCATAGCGCTGGCCGTGCGTCGAGAGGAACTTCAGGATCTTGCGGGATCCGGGGTCGCCCGTCGCGTGATGCTGCCGCTGATGAGCCAACATCGTCAGATGCGCCAGGCGAGGACGCCTTTCGATCTCCTCGGGTCCGAGCTCGCCCGTGACGGCGAGCGTCTCCGCAGCGAAGCGGGTTGGCAGGTCGTACCACAACAGGTCGAAGAGCACTTCCACCTGGTCGAGATCACGGGCAAGGAGGATCTCCCTGATCCTGTCGTCGGTCGGATGAGTTCCCAAGTCATCGCGGTAATCGGTCACACTACCGATCCTCTCAAGAGCGTCCGCGACGCGACTAGCAAATGCCAAACTGACCAGGAAGATCGCTGAAGTTCACCCAGCGCTGCCATGACCTGTACGTGCAGCTGCAGGCGAGCGTCAAGCCAGTCCGCGAACTGCCCAAGTCATTCGCGTAGGCGCGCGCAGGTCTCCTTGCCGTGGGCGCTTCGCCGGTGACCCGAGCTGGCCCGTTCCCCGCCTGGCGCAGCCCCGGAAGGTTGCTGTGCACCGCCATGGGTCAAGGGTGGCAAGTCTTTGGAAGACCAGCACGGGTCTGTGCGTTCGCTTGGCCGAGCAGCGCCTGGCACCTACTAGAGGTGGCCGGCCTCGGAGCGCCAAAATCCTTGTAGCCGAAGCGGTCATGCCGTCCGTACGTCGCCACGTGGTGCTCGAACGCGGGAGTGCCGCGCCGGTACATCGTGCGGGGATACCACTCATTGCCGAACGCCGGCACCGAGAAAGCCCCCCAGTGCAGAAAGATGCCGAACTTGGCATCGCGATACCACTGCGGAACCCGGTAGCGGGACAGCGACTCCCAGGTCCCGCCGTACGGCCCGGCCTCGATGACAGCATCCACCACCGCGAGTGCGGCGCGGTTGTCCGACGACGGGTGCCGGCAGGGTCGAGGGGTCGAGGGGTTCGAGGTTCACGTTCCTCCGTCTCTCAGGGCTCAACGGCCGCCGAAGGCGCCGGCGCCGATCGCGGCCACCAGTTGTCTCTGGGCGACGGCGACCACGATCACCACGGGAGCGATCGTCATCACGCACGCCGCCATCAGCAGCTCCCATTGCGTTCCGGTCTGGGTCGTGAACCCGGCGATCCCGATGGGGATCGTCCACTTATCGGAGCTGTTGAGGATGATCAGCGGCCACAGGAAGCTGTTCCAGCTGCCCAGGAAGGTGAAGATCGCCGTCACCGACAGGGCCGGTCGCACCAGCGGAACGATGACGCTGATGAGGATGCGCCAGGTGGACGCTCCGTCGAGCCGGGCCGCCTCCTCCAGCTCCGCCGGGATCTGGAGCATGAACTGCCGGAGCAGAAACGCTCCGAAGGCTCCGAACAGGCCTGGCAGGATCAGAGCCACCCAGGTGTCGGCGAGCCTCGCCTGGTCGAAGCCGAGAAACAGGGGCACGACGGCGACCTCGCTCGGCAGGGTCAGCGTGATGACGAACAGCAGGAAGATGGCACTTCGGCCTGGGAACTGCAGCCTCGCGAACGCGAACGCCGTGAGGGTCGCGACGACCAGGGTGAGCACGGTCGAGACGGCGGCTACCACCAGGCTGTTCAGGAGCAGGCGCCCGAAGTCGACCTCGGTCCACGCGTCCACGAAGTTGGACCAGAGGACCTTCGAGCCGATGAAGCTGATCTGCGCTGCGAACACCTCGTTCGCCGGCTTCAGCGCGGTGAAGAAGGTCCAGATCAGCGGGAACGAGAACACGAGCGCGACCAGCCACGCGACCGTTGTGTTGGCGGCGAACCCGACGGCGCGCCCCCGGCGACGCCAGTTCGGTCCCGACTTCGGAAGACGTTGCTCAGTCATAGTGGACCCACCTCCTCTGGCCCCACATTTGGAAGAGCGTGAAGATCGCGATGATCACGAACAGCACGGTGGCGATGGCCGACGCATAGCCGAGCTCGTTGTTCGTGAAGGCGGTCTGATAGAGGTACAGCATGATCGTCATCGTGCTGTTGCCCGGGCCCCCGCCCGTGATCACGTAGGCCTGGGCGAAGGTCTGCCAGGCGCCGATCACGGTCAGCACCGTGGTGAAGAACAGGGCAGGGCTGACCAGTGGCAGCGTGATCGAGACCAGGCGACGGAACCGGCCGGCGCCGTCGATCCGTGATGCCGCGATGACGTCCGGGCTTATCGAGTCGATGCCCGCGCCGAGCACGATCATGTTGTAGCCGAACGACTGCCAGAGCGACACACCTATCACGGTGACCAGTGCCCAGTTGCCGTCGCTGAGCCAGGGGATCGGCCCGAGCCCGATCGCCGCCAGAGCTTGGTTGACGGCTCCGTCCTTCTGGAAAAGCAATCGGAAGACCGCGGCGTTAGCCACCATCGGTGACAGGGCTGGGATCAGGAAGATCACACGGAGCCAGTTGCGGCCCGCGATGCGGGTCTTCAGCCACATCGCCATCGCCATCGAGATCGCGATATTCGCCGGGACGTACACGAGCACGAAGATCGCCGTCACCATGACGCTGTTGAGGAACTGCGTGTCGTGCAGCAGCCGGACGTAGTTCTGCGTGCCCGTGAACTGGGTGCCTCCCAGCAGGGTCGAGTCGGAGAATCCGAGGATCAGCGAGGCGACCTGCGGTAGGACGATGAACACCGCGAGCCCGATGAGGCCTGGGAGGACGAAGGCCCACCCCACCCAGCGGGGCCCCCCGAGGGGCCGGCGGCGAAGCCGGTCCCTCGGACGGTCCGGTGGGGCGACGGACCTGTCGGGGACCTCTTCCTCCGCACGGTCCAGATCCACGAACGTCATTGCGCGAGGCCGGCCTTCACCTGCTGCAGCACTTCGGCGACCGTGCTCTCACCGGAGAAGGCGTCCACCTCGTACTGCGTCAGGAGCGTGTCGAGCTGAGCCTGGTTCGACGGTACGGGCGAGGGCGTCGCGTTAGCGGTCATCTGCTCGATGACCGCGGTGAACTCCGGCGATCCGACGTTGGTGGACCAGGCGTCCAGCGCGTCGAGCCGCGCCGGCACGGAGGCCTGCGATGTGGTGACGTACTCGAGTCCGCTCTTGCTCGTCATCGCCTCGATGGCCTCGAATGCCTTCTGCTTGTCGCCGCAGGTCTTCGTGATGGCGAAGCCCGATCCGCCGATGAACCCCTTGGATGCGCCGCTCTTGCTCGGAATGACGGCGATGCCGACGTTGTCCTTGCCGAGACTCTCCTGCGCGTGCTGCAGATCCCACAGCCCCTGCATCTCCATGGCCGCCTGGCCTGTGTTGAATGCGTCGATGTCGGGGAAACTGCCGCCTGCCTCGAGCGGCTTCGCGACCTTGTACTTGTTGGACAGGTCGACGAGCAGCTGCAGCGCGTCGTGGAAGTTCGGGTCGTCGAGCTTCGGACCGTTCTCGTCCGCCCAGGGGTGGCCATCGGCCGCCATGAGGGTGCTGATGGGGTTCGACCCCTGGCCGATCGCGAAGCCGTACACACCGTTCTTCGTGGTCGCCTTCGCTGTCGCGATGAAGTCGTCGATCGTCCAGTCGTTGGTGGGTTCGGCCACACCGGCGTCCTTGAACAACTTCTTGTTGTAGAGGATCACGGTGGGCCCGGCGTTGAACGGGAGGGAGTAGAGCTTGCCGTCGACGCTGAGCTGCTCGAGCATCGCCGGGCTGTACGCCGACAGGTCGAGCTTGTTCTCCTTCGCCAGGTCGTCCAGCGGCTCCAGCCCCTCCACGTATGGGTTCACCCGGCCGTTCTGGAAGGTCACCAGGCACGGCGCGCTACTGCTCCTCATCACGGTGGGTAGCTTGGTGTAGTAATCGCCGATCGGCGGGCCCGAGACGCTCACCGCCACCTTCGGGTCGGCGTGCTTTCCTCCGGCGATGTAGTCGCTCCATTGCTGCTCGTCGGCCTCGCCGCCGATCCACGTGTACATCTTGAGCGTGTTGCCCTCGAGGCCCGAGGTTCCACCACCGTCTCCGGAACATGCAGCGAGACCGAGGGCGAGCACCCCCACGACCACGAACGAGACGCCGACGCGTCCCCGGCTCCTCGTGTTTTTCAGCCGTGACTGCATCGAACTCCTCCTTGAGTTGGGCGAAACGTTACGGCTGCACCAGACGGCCACTCTGCCGAAATAGTTTCGCAACTGTGCACTGCGCGTTGAGACTATAGGAGGCCGGATAACCGTGCAAGGGTCGGTTCCCTGGCACCAGAATTCAGGTATGGTGCGAACCTAGTCGCGAAATTATTTCGGACGGGAAGAGGCACGCATGGCTGATCGTTCAACTACCCGACGGACAACCTTGGCGGATGTCGCGGCTGCCACCGGGGTGTCGCGGGCCACGGTCTCCAAGGTGCTCAACGGGCGTGACGACGTCGGGGGTGCAACCCGGGAGCGCGTGCTCGGCGCCGTCGCCGCGCTCGGCTACCGGCCGACGACCTCGCACGTTCCGACAGCGACCCGACGCGCCATCGCCGTCGTGTACGACATTCCCGCGTCGCCCTACATCCTCGGGGTCCTTCAAGGGGTACTGACGGAGGCGTCGGACGGGCAGCTGGACCTGCTCACCCGGCTCGCCCCCGAACGCGAGGTGCGGACGCAGCGGACGGTGGCCCGCGAGTGGGTCGCCGAGCAACACGCCGCCGGTGTCACGGGGATCGTCGGGCTCACACTGGCCAGACCGGGGGCGCTGATCGAGGCGGCGGCCGATGCCGGCATCCCGTTCGTCATCGTCGACCCCGTCGACACCGACCACCGAGACATGGTCAGCGTCAGTTCGTCCAACTGGACCGGTGCGCGCACGGCGGCGGCCCACCTCGTCGCGCTCGGCCACCGACGTATCGGCTGGGTCGGTGGACCCGAGCTCTCCGAGGCAGCACGCGACCGCTTCTACGGCTTCACCGCGGCGCTGGACGCCGCAGGAATCGAGGTCGACCCCGAGCTGGTCCGCGCTGATGAGTTCGCCGTCGCCACCGGTGCCAGGCACGCCCGCGACCTCCTGTCGGCGCTGGACCCGCCGACCGCGATCATGGCAGCCGACGACGAGCTCGCCGTCGGTGTGCTGGCAGCCGCGCACGAGCTCGGGATCCGAGTCCCCGACGACCTGAGCGTCACCGGGTTCGACGACACGCCCCAAGCGTCCTGGACGACACCGCCATTGACCACCGTCCATCAGGACCTCGATGGCATGGGACGGATGGCGGTCCAAGCCATCATCGCGATGTCGACCGGCAAGCCGCCGACGTCACGCCACGTCGAGCTGGCCACCTCGCTGACCATCCGCAACAGCACGAGCACCGCGCGGCGCTGATGGAGCCGTGCTCGCGGGGCATGAGCCGCACCTCAGGCGCGCCCGAGACGGTCGCCCACGCCGTCGCGCTGGGCCAGGACTACATCGGAACCGATTTCTGGTGGGCACCGCGCCATACGCGGTGTCGTCTTGCCCCGATCATCGTCAGGCTCCAACCGGACGGTGCATCGCTAGACTGCGGCGATCGCGAACAGGCGGTCGCACGAGGTCTCGGCGCAGGAGGCCGACGACCGCGTTGGGATGACCGTCACGACGATCCGCTCGTAGAGATCGGCTTGACCGCAAGGACCGGACACGTGGCGTCGATCAGGATCCGCTGTGCGGTGCTGCCGAAGACCAGCTTCCCGACCGCGGTACGGGCCCGGAGGCCGAGGACTACCAAGCGGGCGTCCCGCCGCTGGGCCACCTGCACGACGGCGTCGCTGGGATCGGCCAGATCGCGGCGGCATGCCCGGGCGGGGTGTCGGCATAGGCGACCACGATGGTCATCGGCGTTCCTTTTTGTGGGGGTGCGTGTCTGGGATGCGTAGGGATCGGAGCGAGGACCGATTCACTGCAGCAAGCCGGTCGGCAGGTCGACCGGCAGCAGGGACGGCAGGGACAGCAGCACCAGGCCGAGCACCAGGGTGTAGACGATCGCCGTCCGTGGGCGGCTGCGTGCGGCGTAGAGAGGAACAGTGGGGTGAATATCAGCGTCGCCGCGGCGCGCCTTGCCTGCGTCGTCGCGCACCGGCTGGTGCGTCACCCGTACCCGCACGGGCCGGCGGGCAGGGTCGAGCCGAGCGGCGGCGAAGGCTCGTAGCTCTTCGCTGTCGATGTGGGCTCCTGCCACGTCGGCGATGGCCTCCACACGCTGGCCGAGCGGCGCGATTCTGCTGGACGACGAGGGTCATCTGGTGGTGATCAAGCGGACGGTTCCGGGCGAGCGCTGTAGTGGCGACGCCTGGTGGCGGCGTCGTGCCCGAGGACGCCTCGATCGAGGACGGACGCCGGCGCCAATCTGGCGCCTACCGCGTTGAAGGCGTTCATCCGAACCAACCGGAAGGCGCCGCTAGCGGAGACATGACGTTGCAGGACACGGAGCCCTGCCTCCTATCCCCTATCCGACGTACGAGTCGTCGAGTAGCGGAATCCAGCCGCGTACCGGGTTGAGGGAAGGTGCGAACGCCTTGACGAACTGGCGTGTTAGCGCTCACAATCTAGTCAAAGCCGACGAAGTCTTGCTTTCCGGGAATCTGGCATCATCGGAGCGTGGATCAGGCGTGGCCGCGCCATGAGCAGCACCGATGTGAGCGCTAACAGTTCTCCCGCATGCGCACGGGTATGGGTCGCGGTGCACCTCTCTCCGGGTGAACCGTCCGGCTCTCTTGATCAAGGAGGATCATGCCTGCCCTTTCTAGTACTCAAACGATCGCGCCGCCGTCGCGGCGACCTCGGTGGTTGAAGCGGTTCGTCGCCGCCACCGTGGCGGCCCTGGTGGCCGCTGGCGGCATCTTCGCGGTCACCGAGACGGCCGCTGCCGCTACGGTCGATCCCACTGCCTGGTACGTGCTGCTGAACCGCAACAGCGGCAAGGCCCTGGACGTCAGCGGTGTGTCCACCGCCGACGGAGCCCCGCTCCACCAGTGGACCCGCACCAACGCCAACAACCAGCAGTTCCAGTTCGTGGACGCCGGCGACGGCTACTACAAGATCAAGGCACGGCACTCGGGCAAGGTGCTCGACGTGTCTAGCTGGTCGACGGCTGATGGTGCGGCCATCCATCAGTGGGCCGACCACGGCGGCGTCAACCAGCAGTTCCGGCTGGCCGACTCCGACGGCGGCTACGTGCGGTTGATCAACCGCAACAGCAACAAGGCGGTCGAGGTCCAGAACGCGGCGACCAACGACGGCGCCAGCGTCGTGCAGTACGGCGACCGGGGCGGCAGCAACCAGCAGTGGCAGCTCGTCCGGGTCGACGGCGCGAGCAGCCAGTGCACGCTTCCGTCGACGTACCGCTGGACGTCGACCGGCCCCCTGGCACAACCGAAGGCGGAGTGGGCCGCGCTCAAGGACTTCACCGCCGTCGAACACAACGGCCAGAAGATCGTCTATGCCACGACGCACGGCGCGCTGCCCTATCCCGACGGCAACTGGGGACTGATGACCTTCAGCCCCTTCACGAACTGGTCCGACATGGCCAGCGCCACCCAGAACGCGCTGCCCTTCGATGCCATCGCGCCGACGCTTCTCTACTTCGCCCCGAAGAACATCTGGGTGCTCGCCTACAACGGGGGCTGGCCGTACAGCTTCTCCTACCGCACCTCGAGCGACCCCACCAACCCCAACGGCTGGTCCGCGCAGCAAGAGCTCTTCACCACGAACCTTCCCCCCACGGACGAAGGAAAAGCCCGAGGCCCCCTCGACGTGACCCTCATCGGAGACGACACGAACATGTACATGTTCTTCGCCGACGACGAAGGCGGCATCTACCGCGCCAGCATGCCCATCGGCAGCTTCCCGGGCACCTTCGGTTCGTTCACCAAGATCATGAGCGACACGCCGCAAAACCTGTTCGAGGCGGTCGAGGTCTACAAGGTCAAGGGTCAGAACCAGTACCTCATGATCGTCGAGGCCCAGAACTACACGGGGTTCGGTCGCTACTTCCGCTCGTTCACGGCCTCCGGCCTCGGCGGCACGTGGACGCCGCAGGCCGGGGCAGAGACCGTGAACAGCCCCTTCGCCGGGAGCGTCAACAGCGGCGCTGACTGGACCAGGGACATCAGCCACGGCGACCTGGTGCGTACCAACCCGGACCAGACCAAGACCATCGATCCATGCAACCTGCAGTTCCTCTACCAGGGCCGCGACCCCGCCACCGACGGCGGGGAGTACGGCACGCTGCCCTACCGGCCGGGTCTGCTGACCCTGCAGCGCTGAGCGGGCGTGACGCAGGTCCGGCTCAGGGGTTCCTGAGGTAGCGGGTGGGCTCGGCGCAATGCCGAGCCCCGCCCGTTACCACTGCCTCGAACGAAAAACAGTCGTCTGAATGCCAGGAGCAAATAATGCGAAGAAGAGCTAGGTGGCTCGGACCGATCGCAGCCCTCGGTGTGGTGGTGGCCATGGTGACGGATCGGCACCAACGACATCCTGCAGAACTACAACCTCTCCACCGCCCCGAACCGGCTGTCCGCACTGATCGACCGCATCACCACGACGGCACCAAACGCGGAGGTGCTCGTCGCGCAGATCACTCCACGCGGGTGGAGCGACCGGGGAGGCGGCGGTGAACACCTTCAACGCGGCGATCCCCGGCATCGTGCAGAGCAAGGTGAACGCCGGCAAGAACGTGCACCTGGTCGGTATGCACAGTGCCCTGACCGCCTCCGACCTGGACGACGGGGTCCACCCGACGCCCGGCGGCTACGACAAGGTGGCCGCGGTCTGGTACGACGCGCTGCGATCGGTACCCGGCAGCGTCGGCAGCGCGAGCAGCACCCAGGTCGTGGGGGCACAGTCCGACCGCTGTCTCGACGTCACCGGTGGCAGTACCGCCAATGGTACCGACGTGCAGTTGTGGGACTGCTGGGGAGGCTCCAACCAGCGGTGGACCTACACCGTCGGCAACCTGCTCGTGGTGTACGGCGACTAGTGCCTGGACGCCTACGGTCAGGGCACCAGCAACGGCACCCGGGTGGTCATCTGGGACCGCGGCGGACAAGCCAACCAGCAATGGACCAGAAGGTAACTACTACAGCCCGAGCGAAGTCAACGCCGCGAACCGTCCGCAGATCGGATCAGCCTGCCGCATCAGCGCCGGTAGGGCCGTGAACAACGGCCTTGGTACAGAAGGAGAACGCGTGTTCCGAACGAAATTCGTACCCAGCTCGATTTCCGTCGCCCTTGTGGCTCTGCTGATAAGTGTCGACGTGTTCGCGTCGACGGGCGCCGCCCAGGCCGCCGAGGAGTGGAAGCCCGATTCGTCGTATACGACGACGGATACCGGCGAGGGCACCTACGCGGTACCCATGCTCAATTCCGACGTGCCGGATGTCAGTGTCGAGCGCGTCCCCGCGTCGCAGAACGACGAAGGGCGCGACACCTACTACATGGTCAGCACGACGATGCACCTCAGCCCGGGCGCACCGATCATGAAGTCGTACGACCTCGTCAACTGGGAGATCGTGAGCTACGCGTTCGATCGCCTCGACATCAGTGATGCCGCGTCCTTGCGCAACGGCAAGAACTCCTACGGGGAGGGGCAGTGGGCGTCGTCGATCCGCTTCCACGACGGCACTTTCTACGTGCTCATCAACTCGCTGAACCTCGGCGGCGCCTTCCTCTACCGCACCGACGACATCGAGAACGGAGCGTGGACCAAGACGTCGTTCGGTCGAGGCTTCCACGACCCTTCCCTCTTCTTCGACGACGCCAACGGCGGAACGCCGTACATCATCTACGGCGGCGTCAGCGCGGTCCGGCTGAACTCGACGCTGACGGCGGTCGAGGAGGACTTCCCGGACTTCATCCGGCGCAGCGACTACGCGGATAAGCCGTACGTCGGCAGCGACGGCATCTTCGAGGGCGCGCAGGTGGCGTTCATCGACGGGTACTACTACGTGGTGATGATCACCTGGCGCAGTGACGGTCGCCAGGTCGTCATGTTCCGCTCGACCGAGCTGCTCGGGCGCCTCGCTGATACCCCGGCGCCCTACGAGTCCCGTTCAGCGCTGAACTCGAACGGATTCGCCCAGGGCAGCCTCGTGCCCATCTCGAATGGCGCGGGCGACGACGACTGGCACGGCTTCTTCTTCCGCGACTCGTATCCGGTCGGTCGCATCCCGGCGCTGATCCCGGCGACCTGGAGCGACGGGTGGCCGACCTTCGGCAACAACGGTGACGTGCCGGTCGACGGCGTCTTCGCGAAGCCGATCAGGCTCACCCCTGAGCAGGAGCGCTTCGAGCGGCTCAAGAGCATCGTCGTGTCCGACGACTTCGACAACGATGCGCCGCACCGTGGCTACCAGGATGAGCAGTGGACGGTGCCGACACCACCCGACATCGACGAGTCGCTGGTCGGCACCGAGCTCTTCAGCAATCCCGGCGTGGAGTCCGGAAGTACAGAGGGCTGGATCGCCAACGACGGCGCGACGCTCTCGGCGACGACGGACGCGCACACGGGTTCGACGGCCCTCGCCGTCACCGGGAGGAACGCCACGGGATCGGGGCCTGCGCAGAACGTCACCGGCAAGGTGCAGCACGGCGTCACGTACGACGTCTCGGCGTGGGTCAAGTACGACAACCCTGCGAGCCCGGAGACCAAGCAGTTCCTTATCACTGCTCGGTACGGCGGCAACAACACGACGTTTACCAACCTCACGCCTGCCACGACCGTGACCCGTGGGAGCTGGGGCAAGGTGTCGGGATCGTTCACGATTCCCGCGACGCAGGCCCTGTCCGACGTCCGCATCTTTATCGAGACGCCCTGGGTGAGCGATCCGTCGTCAGACCCCGACACGCACCTCATGGACTACAAGGTCGACGACGTGTCGCTCGTCGGGCATCCCTCGGTCGGCGGGGAGCTGCCGCATCCCGACGAGATCGCGCCCAACGGGTCGAACCTCGACCTGGCCTGGGAATGGAACCACACGCCCGACAACCGGTACTGGTCGCTCACCGATCGCGAGGGGTGGCTGCGCCTGACGGCCGGCAAGGTCGTGACCGGTGCCTACACGCACCGCGCCCCCGGTGGCGAGCTCACCTGGCTCGAAGAAGCTCGTAACACGCTCTCGCAGCGCTCCTTCGGGCCTCGGCAGTCGGCCGAGACGAAGCTCGACATCTCGGGTATGGGCGACGGCGACGTCGCCGGTCTTGCAGCGTTCGGCCACGACTTCTCGTACATCGGGGTCCAGCGCGTGAACGGGGTGAACACCGTGGGGGTCGTACATCGCGGACGTCCCTTCAGCGCACCGGTCGATCAGTCGGCGGTCGAGAGCTTCCTCCCGGGCACCGCGACGGCGCTCGGGGACGCCACGGAGGTGCACCTGAAGGCAGACCTGGACTTCGCCCGGAGTCCGGGACAGCTCTTCACGACCTTCTACTACAGCTTGGACGGGATCGATTGGACCACGCTCGGTGACGCCGTCGGGCCGCTCGAGTTCGGCGGATCGATCCACTTCATGGGGCACCGGGCCGCACTGTTCAACTACGCGACCCAGCAGACCGGCGGCCACGTCGACTTCGACCGCTTCCTGCTGAGCGACACGCTGACATCCCAGAACCAGCCGCTCGACAAGGGCGACCTGGATGCTGCGATCTCCTACGCCGAATCACTCGACTCGGGGGACTATCCCGTCGAAGCGTGGGCGGCGATGCGCGACGCGCTCGCCGAAGCGCGAGCGGTGGCAGCAGCGGTGGTCGGCACGCAGAACCAGATCGACGCCCCTGAGCGAGCGCTCAGCTATGAGCTGGCTCGCCTCGGAACGCTGAAGGCGCCGGCGCCGGCGCTCGATGTCGGGCTGACGGCCGGCACCCGCTGCGTGGCCGGAAAGGTGGTCGTCACGGTGCGCGCGGCCAACGCGGAGGAGGTGCCGATCGCGGTCGCCTTCGAGACGCCGTACGGCAGCAAGTCCTGGGCGTCGGTCGCCCCCGGCGCGCATGCGGTGCATGCGTTCACGACCCGACTGGTGAGCGTGCCGGAGGGAGCGGCATCCGCCGAGCTCTCGGCGACCATCGACGGCGAATCCGTCTCGACGGCGAGCGAGGTGCCGTACTCGGCTCGCACGTGCAGCTGACCTGAGCGGCACGGACCCCGCCGACCAGGGTCCGTCATCACGAAGGGGCATCGAGCCGTTGCAGACTCGATGCCCCTTCTGTGGGATCTGAGCCGCGGGGTGGAGTCCGCCCCGTAGGCTCGCCCGTCTCTACCCTGCGGTGTACTCGATCGTGCGCTCGTACGACACCGGTCCCGTCGACCCCTCCTTCATGGCGTCGACCGTGATCGTCCCGCTGGACTTCTCCGCGAGTCGCGTATTGAAGGCAACGGAGGTCGTCCTCCCCGGCATGAGATTCTGAATCGTCTTGGTTCCGAAGTCGGATGTGACGGTCAGCGACACCGGGGACGAGTCGTTGTTCGTCACGGACACGACGAGGTTGACCTTCCCGGCGACGGTCCTCTGCGACACGGACGACTCGACATCGACGCACATGTCGGAGATCGGGTTGCCGCCGACTGCCGTGAGCAGGCCGAGCTTGTACGGCAGGCTGACGTAGTCGGGCACTTGTGCCGTATGGGATACGCCCTGGTAGAGCATGCGCATCGGTTCGCACGGGTCGAGGGTGAGATCCTGATCGGATCCGGAGCGGATCATCTCACCGTGCGACACCTGGTCCTTCGACCAGATCTCGTTCTCGAAGGTCCGGTTCGCCGGGCCGGCGAAGGGGTCCGCCTCGGTCGCCGCCAGCGGCGTCCATGGACCCGCCAGATCGTCGGCGATCCAGGAGCTGAAGTAGCGCCCCGGGTGGCCGATCGCCTCGATCATGGTGATGTACTTGTCGGAGCCGTCGAGCTTGTAGGTCATGCTGGCTTCGAAGATGTTCTCGGTCGTGTCCTGGAGCTCGAGCTCGGGCGCGCTGAAGCCGCTCGGGAACTGCTCGATCGTCGTCTCTGCGCGCCAGAGCCTGCCGTTGTCCCCGGTGGCAAAGAGATGGCAGAGCTCCTCGTCGCAGATGTTGAAGAAGTCGAGCCATCCGCCGGTCTCCTGGATGACCGCCGGGGTCCCGTTCGGGTACAGAGGCCGTGGGGTGGTCCACGACATCGGGTCGTCGATGTTCGCCGTCGTGGAGTAGAACGGGTCGCCGGCTTGGTAGATGAGGTACCACAGCCCGTCGGGCTCGAAGAAGAACACCTGCGGAGCGGCGGTGTAACCCGCGCCGATGGGCGAGTCCGCCAGGTAGGTGATCGGCGCCTCGGCGGCTTCTGACCAGTCTGTGAAGCTGGTGGTGGCCATGCTCCAGCCGTTCTGGCTGGCTGTCGTCATGAACACGTGGTACTTGCCGTCAGCAAACACGACGGTGGGGTCCTTGACTCCGAGCGACGGGTGCTCCTCGGTGGGCTGCGGAACGATCACGGGGTCGCTGGAGGACCACTCGAACATCGGCTCCACCTCGAACAGCGCGACGTCGTCGACGTTGAAGTCCATCAGGTTCGACGCCGGGTCCGCGGAAGGATCGGGCACCCAAGGCGTCTCGATGAAGAGGCGTGCGCCCGTGACGACCTGCTCCTCGGGAATCGTGAACGAGCCCTTGATGGTCGTCCACTGCCCTCTCGTCGCGACCGCACGAGCGACGTTGTTGTATCGATCGCCGTAGGCCATCGTGAGGATGAACTCTTTGGCGTCCGGGCCAGCGGTGAACCTCACCTTCGCCGAGATGTCGTACGACGACCCGGGCGTGAGCTTTCCGCCAAGGTCCTGCCAGGGGCCGGACGACGTGCGCGTCCGCTCGGTCACCTTCAGGCTCGCCGCTCCGCTCGCAGCGACCTCCGTGTCGGTGGAAAGGACCCCTCCATCCGGACTCGTCCAGGGTGCGACCCCGTTCTCGAACCCTCCGTTGCTCACCAGATCGGCGCCGACGACTCTGGCCTCGGCGCCCGACGGCGGCACGGCCAGGCCGGCCACCACAAGGGCGGCGGCGATCGCGGTCGCGCCAAACCATCGAACTCTCATCGGTCTCACATGCATGACCAGCTCCTTTGCTGAGTGTTGCTGTTCCCGGCTCATCGCGCGCCCAGCGCTACGTAGCTGTCAAATGGGTTCGTACAGACCGGTTGTCGAATGTTACCGGGAACAAGAATGATTCCGAAAGGGTGCCGGCGAGTCGGTTTGAATCGGCAGGGGTCGCCTGAGGGTGCTGGCGTGCAGGAAGTAGCCCATCGAGGCGCCTGTCAGGTGGCTTGACCGGCGGCGAGTGCTGTGTGAGCGATCCATATGGATGAAAGTTGCCAGACTTGATCTTTGTTCCCGCTAACATTCCAACGGAACGTGGTCCACAGACGGAACGCGAAGAAGGCAACGATGCCGACCGAGGTCGCACGCGAAGCCTGAGAAGCGAATCGACAGCCTGGGGGCTAATCGCTTATTCGGCACGGCTGACGCCGACCGAGAAACTGGAGTCGTCATGAAGATCACCAAGGGCACCGCAGTCCGTTGCACGGCAGGCATCCTCGGCGGAGTGCTGCTGGCAGGCGTCGGCAGCACCGCCGCCTTCGCGGCGTGGCCGGACGAAGAGGACAGCTCGGGCGTCGACGTCAAGGTCGACATCGCCCCCGTGGCGGGCGGTGCGCTGAGCCTGACCGTCGACGGCACCGAATCCGTGCTGACCGAGACCGGCTCGACGGCCACCTACCGTCAGTTCACCGGTACCCTGCCGAACGTGACGGTGACGGACACTCGCACCGACGTGCCGGCCGGCGTGTACTGGTACGTCACTGGTCAGGCCGGCGACTTCACAGGGGCCGCCGGGCAGCCGAGCATCACGCCAGACCACCTCGGCTGGACGCCGGCGCTGGTGACGACCGGCAACGGCGAGGTCACCGCCGGCGATGCAGTCGCCACGTCGAAGGATGACCCGACGCCGCCGGTGCCGAACAACGTCGGTCTGGTCGGTCAGGAGATGCTCCAGATCGCGCTCGACTCGGCCGAGGCGAAGGCCGCGGCCGGGCAGTGGACGGCGAACGCAGACCTAGTCCTCAAGACCGACGTGAACGTCGCTCCGGGCAGCTACACGTCGCTGCTGACACTGTCACTTTTCGAAGACGCGTACTGAGCACCATCCGAACGAAGGGCTGGGCCGGGGCGACCGGCCCAGCCCTCGACCACCTGATCGGTATTCCCGTGAAATCTGTGCGACTGCGCCCTGTGCTGGTGAGCGTGCTGGCCGCGCTTGCCCTGCTTGGCGCACCCTCAGCGGCGGCTGGCGCCGAAGACGACGCGCCGATCTCGTGGTCGGTGGCGCCTGCCGACGGATCCGGACCGGACGGGCGCGTGCTCGTGGAGCACGCGGTCGACCCCGGTGAGACCGTGGAGGACTATCTGGCGGTGCGCAACCTCGGCGCCGAGCAGGTCACTTTCCGGCTTTCCGCCGCTGACGGCTTCTACAACGCGAACGGCCGGTTCGACATGCTCCGATCGGATCAGGAGTCGGTGGCGGCCGGAACCTGGATCAGCCTGCCGGACAGCGTCATCGTGGCGCCGGGTGCGACAGCGGTGGTTCCGTTCTCGCTGACGGTCCCCGCGGATGCGGAGCCGGGCGATCATGCTGCAGGCATCACCGCGTCCGTGATCTCCGGGGCGCACGGCGACGGCACCGGGGTGGGCGTGGAGAGCAGGGTCGGGTTCAAGGTGATGACGCAGGTCACCGGCCCGCTGATGCCGGCGTTCTCCGTCGAGCAGGTGCAGACCGACTACCTGCTCTCCTGGAACCCGTTCCGCGCCGGAGACATCGCGATGACGTTCACCGTGGTCAACACGGGGAACACCCGGCTGATGGTCGAGGGCGTGCTGGACGTGGCCGGCCGGAGAATCGCATTCCCCGCCGAGGCAGAGCGTCGAAGCGAGATCCTGCCGGGGGAGGAGAGGCCGTACGCCTTGGCCGTCGATGACGTCTGGCCGTTGTTCGGCTTCCCCGCCGACCTCACGGTCGCACCCGTGGTGTCCTCCAGCGCCGATGAGACGGCCGCGGTCCCACCCTCGGTTACGGCCCACTTCGTCTGGGCCATGCCTTGGCCCCAGCTGCTGACGCTCGTCGGCGTCGCCCTGCTGCTGATCGCGCTGCTCTGGAACCGTGTCCGTTCGCGTCGGCGGATCGACGCCCTCATCGAAGACGCCGTGGAGCGGGGACGAGCACAGGCGCGCGAGTCGGACGCGGTCGAGCGCCTATGACACCTCCGCCCGTGGACATCAACGCACCTCCCGAGGCGGCGCCGTGGATGCTCGGGTGACGATCTCGGTCGGGATCCGTGTGAACGCGGGGATCTCCCGTTCTTCGATCGCCGCACGCAGCATCTCGACCACCGCGACACCGAGGGCATGGAAATTCTGGCGGATCGTGGTCAGCGGTGGCAGAACGTGACGGGCGAGCGGGACATCATCGAAGCCGACCACACTCAAGTCGTTCGGGACATCGAATCCCTTGTCGTGCAAACCGTGGATGAGCCCGACCGCCATCTCGTCGTTCGCAGCGAAGACGGCGGTGTAGTCGGGCAGTCGGTTCAATCCCATCGCGAAGTCGTAGGCGAAGTCGGCGGTCCAGTCGCCCACCACGATCGGACGTTCGCGGATGCCCAACGACTTCGTCCTGGAGTGAAACGCGCGCTCCCTGGCACGCGCGTCGAGCCAATCGAGCGGACCGGAGATGTGCAGGATGTCCCGGTGTCCGAGCGCCACCAGATGGTCGACGAGCAGCACCGCTCCGGCATGCTGATCGATCGACACCGTCAGGAACGTGGGGTCGGCGTCAGCCTTCACGACGAGCATCGGCACGCTGATCACCACCCGACGCAGCGCGGCCACCGATGAGGATCGCGGCGCGATGACGCACAGTGCATCGATCCCCTGCATCATCAGACTCTCGACCGCCGCCTGCGGTGAGAGCCCATCACCCTCGTGCAGTGCGATCTGAGCAACGGAGTAGCCCGCACCGCGCGCTGCCAGCTCGATGGCGCTCAGGATACTGGTGGGTCCGAAAGCTCCGGAGCTCTCGACGATCACACCGATACGGCGGGATCGTTGCGTCGCCAGTGCGCGGGCCGCGAGATTCGGCCGGTAGTCGAGCTCCTCGATCGCCTCGAGCACCCGCCGACGCGTGTCCGGCTTGATGTTCGGGTGGTCGTTCAGCACGCGAGACACCGTCATGTGCGACACCCCGGCGATCACAGCCACCTGCCGGATGTTGGGCTTGTGCGATCCGACGCTCACCATACGCACCTCCGTCGGCCGCGCCTGCAGTGATGTTGCCGAGAACAGCTCTGTAGACGCAATCGTCGTGCTTCAGTCAACCATCTGGAGGATCGCATCGGCACGAGCGCCGTCGGTGACGACGGGATCCACCCAGACTTGGACGTTGCGATGATGCAGACACCGGTCGGGGATCCGCACAACGCTGACCACCGCGGCCGCGGTCAACGTGCCAAGTCCGAGTGGATCGTATCCCGGATTTCTGCCAGGGCGGTTGCAACGTAGATCTTGCGCACTCGGCTCTAGTCAGATACTTACCCCGTCAGGTCGACGTATGCAACGCCGCGGTACTCGGCCACGAACGCGTCAGCCGTGCGGCGCGCCGCTACCGGTTCGTCAGCGAGGAGCCCTCCAGGATCTCGACGAACTGCGTCGACTGCTCCTGCGCCACGTAGTGGTCGCAGCCGTCGAGGACTACCCCGGTGACATCGTCGGCTGCCAGCCGCATCGTCTCGGCGACCGCCGCTCCGGTGTACTTCGCACCGCCGATGGCGAGCACCGGCAGCGTCAGCCGGGTCCTCTTGCGCTGCTCGTTCTGCGTGATCGTCTCGTCCAGCGCTCGGTAGTACGCGAAGCTCGCCCGCAACCCGCGGGGTCAGCGACGATCGTATCGACGTACACGTCGATGGCGTACGTGGGGATCGCCTCCGGGGTGGCTGCCTTGCACCGGATCTGGATGATCCGGAACTACGCACTGACGTTCGCCGCGGTGCGCTTGCGTGTCTCCCTCCTCACCGGCACGGCGCTGATGCCGTCGTTCCCCAAACTGGAGTTCGAGGCTGTCTACGACGCCAGCGGGTGGGCTTCGATCGTCGTCAACGTGATGGTCGCCGAGTACTTCACCGTCCAGCGCACCCTCGCCCCGCTGGCACGGCGCAGGCAGCGCCGTCCGGCGGCGGCCATGACCGACCCCTCCTCCTGGACTCACCCCGATCAACCTTTGACGCGCACCCTCGCTCCTACTCCAGAAGGACACGGACGTCCCACGGCCCCAGCTCGACCAGCGCGTCGGCCTCCAGGGTCTCGGTGGAGAGGAGGTCCGTGACGTCGGTCGGCAGCCGCACCGAGCAGGCCTCCCACGACCAGTTGTGCAGGACTCGCAGACGACGACCTGCGGCCGTCGTCGCAGAGGTCGCCGTGACCGAACCGGTCGTCAGAGAGCTCCAGGCGTCCCTGTCAGCTGGCACCGCCCAGGACACCAACGCAGCCGAAAGCTCGGCGTTGGGCACGGTGCCGACGACGGTGACGCGCCCCAGCCCCGCCTCGGCGGTGGTGATCGCCGGGTACTGGCCGACCGCGGGGTGCTGATATCGGGCGAGGATCTGGACCGAGTCGTCCGAGACCTGCAAGTAGTCGACCCATGCTGTGCCGGCGGCGGCGTCGGGCAGCTCCAGTGCGCCGTCGGAGCCCATCACGCGCACCGGTGTCACCAGGTTGCCGAACTCCTGGTAGCTGACGCCGGCGGTGGCGGCGAGCCGCGCCGGCTTGACCTCCGTGCGCGCTCGGGCCTCGGTGTCCGCATATCCAGTGCGCGGTCCGAGCACCAGGTGTCCGCCCGCCTCGGCGTAGTCGCGCAACCAGTCGAGCAGCGCGTCGCTGGCCACGTAGAGCGCCGGCACCAGCAGGACGGGCAGCTCGGCGGCGACCTCGGCCGGTTCGCGGAGCCGCGTGCCGTCGCCCTGTTCGACCAGCTGGACGTCGTGGACGATTCGCACCGGCGCACCGGCCTCGAACGCTCCCCGGTAGAAGGCGTGCACTATCCGCTGGTAGCTGCCGGCGTCCGCGGAGCCGTCGTCGCGGGCGAGCGCCGGCTGACCTTCGAGGCCCCACATCGACTCGTTGGACCACAGCAGCCCCACGGTGGCGTCCGGGACGAGTCCGCTCAGGTGATCCTCGGCAGACTTGATCTCCGCACCCAGCGCGGCCAGCTGTTCGTAGACCCGCCCGGGCCGCTGATCGTGCGGGAGAATTCCGATCCAGTACGTCTCGGTACCGAAGTGCAGTGTGTGCCAGTGCCAGTACTCGATCATTCGTGCCCCCCGGACGATCATCGCCCAGGCGGCCTGTCGCCACTGGCCATCGAACGCGGGCGCGTTCATGGCCGGGCCGCCGATGGCCCCGGCATTCGTCTCGGTCACCAGGAACCGCGCCTGCTTCGAGGAGTACATCCGGTCTGCGCTGTGGAATATCGCCCAGGTCCCGCTCGTGGTCCAGCCCAGCGGGGGATGTTCTGTGGCGGGGAGAGCGAGACCGTCCTGCATCGCGTAGTAGGGATTGCCCGCGGTCACGTCCAGCGCTGCCGTCAGCTCCGGGTCCTGCGCTCCTGGCCTGTCGTAGGCGATGCAGGTGGTCACGAACTTCTCGGCGCCGGCGATCTCCCGGACGATCCCGGCCTGCCAGCCGATGAACTCGGTGACCATCCGGGCCTGGAACTTCCGCCAGGCGAGGTCGTACTGTGGCTGGGCGTTGTTGTCCGGTCGCCAGAGATCCGCCCAGGTGGTGAGCCGATGCGACCAGTAGACGAGTCCCCACTCCCGGTTCAGGGTCTCGACGTCGCCGTAGGTGCGGCGCAGGTCGTCGACGAAGGCCTGGAACACACCCTCGTTGTGCAGCAGCTCAAGACCGGGTTCGTTGTCCACCTGGAATCCGACCACTGCGGGATGGTCGTGGTAGCGCCCTACGACTGCGCGGATCACGCGCTCGGCGTGGAAGCGGTAGGCGGCGTGCGTCAGGTCCATCTCTTGACGGGCCCCCCAACCGATGCGCTCTCCGGTGCGTCGCTCTCCGGCGATCTCGGGATACTTGCGCGTCAGCCACGGGGGTACGGCGTAGGTGGGCGTACCCAGCACGACGGCGATCCGTCGCGAATGCGCGCCGTCCAGGACTGGCTGCAGCCAGTCAAGGTCGAACACTCCGTCCTCTGGCTCCCAGGTGGCCCATGTGGACTCGCCCACCCGGATCACGGTGAACCCAGCTTCCCGCATGAGGTCGAGATCCTGGTCAAGCCGAGGGGAGGGTTGGTACTCGTGGTAGTACGCGGCGCCGAAGAGCACGCGGTCGTCAATGTCTGTCAAGGCAACGAGGTCCTCATCTGGAGGGGTAGGTAAGACGGGCGACGGCGCCGATCGTGGTGGCCGTCAAGACTCCGCCGGCGGCAGGGCGCCCCCGCGCCAAGGACGTCGCGGGGGCCTCGCCGGCAGTGCGAGTAGCTGCCGTTACGGGGTCTCGGTCGCGGCGACTGTCTGGCACCGCGGGTCGATACCGCCGAGGTTGACGTTGAGCTCCGTGCGGTACTCGGGGGCGACACCCGCCGCGCAGATGACCTCCCACGCAGCGCTGGGCCAGTTGTTCCCGCTGACCCGCACGTTGCCGATCAGCCGGTTGTTGCGCTCCTCGGCGTTCGGCATCTGGGCCCCGCCGGAGTTGTACCAGTTCTCCTGCAGCGTGTTGTCGTTCGTGCCGTTGCCGGCGCTGTACGCGTTGGTGAACACCCACGGGTTCGAGCCGCTCAGGACGTTGTGCCGGGAGAGGATGTAGCGGCTGCCCTCGTCCAGATAGATGCCGACGCCGGAGACGTTGTACATGTAGTTGTTCTCGATCACCGTCCCCGGGCTCGCCGAGAGGTTGTAGATGTTGCCGGAGTCGGCGAAGTCGGCCTTGATGTCGTGCACGAGGTTGCCCGCGATCAGGTTGTCCTGGAGCGTCGTCGGCGTCCGGTAGAGCGGGTTGTGCTTGTAGTACCCGCGGCGGACGTACTCCTGGGAGCCGCCGGCGTCGTTGATCCCCCAGCCGTAACCGGTGTCGATTGCGTAGGCGAGGTTCTCGACCTCGTTGTGGACGATCTGCGCCCTGGTCACGTAGGTGCTGAGGATGCCGGAGTTGTCCTGGTACTCCACGGCGACGTGGCTGATGGTGTTGTTCTCGATGAGGATGTCCTGGTTCGTCATCCGGGGGTCGCTGGGATGATGCGCGTCCGCCCGAAGCCCGCCCACGAACAGGGCGTGGCCACCGACTTCGGTGAACACGTTGCCGGTCACGTCGATGTTGCTGGCGCCGAGCCCGATCCCGGTGAGCGTCGCGTTGTCGTCGTTGCCGATGCCGAGGCCCGACGACCCGAGGTTACGGAAGGTGTTCCGCTCGAACGTGATGTGGTCGGCGGCGGACACCTGCACGGCGGAAGGTTCCTGGAACCAGGTGTTGCGCGTCCGCTCGTACGCCTCGCAGCCGCGGCTGCAGCTGGTGAAGGCGTCGGCGGGGCGGTAGTCGTACTCGCCCTTGAGGTAGCCCCCGTTCTGCTGGCTGACGTAGCCCTCATTCGAGGAGGGGCCGAGCCAGGAGGTCCCGGTGAAGGTGATACCGCTGAACTCCAGGTTGGAGACGGGGGCGTCGTAGGTGCCGCCGACGCTGATGAGGGTCTCCACCCGTGGGAGCTCGATGTCGAGATCCTGTGGGTTCACGCCGTCCGCGGGCTTGTAGTAGAGCTTCCCCGCGTCGGGGTCGACGTACCACTCCCCCGCCTGGTCCAGGAAGCTGAGCGAGTTCGCCAGGAACCACTTCGACTCGGCGAGCAGCGAGTACTGCACCGTGTCCCAGCCCCACGTGTTGTTGTCCCAGGCGGGCTGGGCCATCGTGATCGTGCTGCCCGCGATGCTCTGCACCGGGGAGTAGCGGTCGGTGAAGTCGCCGAGCGACTCGAACTCGATCCGCTCCTGCCTTGGCAGGTCCGCCAGGTAGGCGAGGTCAGGGTTGTTGATCGTCATCCCCGTTGGGGTGAGCGTCAGGTCGCTCAGCGCCAGGGGGGTCGCGGCCCGCGGCGCGGCGACACCGTCGACGTAGAGCTGCCGGGTGTCGAGACCGGCCGGTATGTCCGCGACGTAGATGTTCGCGGCCTCGTCGTACTGCTGCCAGCCCGAGAGCTGGGTCGAGCCCGAGATCTCGGGGTGCGCGCCCGGAGCAGCCGTCCAGCGCACGGTGTGCCCGTTCCGGCCGCCGTCCTGCGCACGGAACTCGAGCGGGCGGTCGATGCGGTAGGTGCCGTCGGCGAGCACGACGGTGACATCGCCCTTCCCCTTGGCGGCCGCGTGTCGCACGACGCCCTGCACGTGCTCCAGCGAGCACGGGTTCTGCTCCTGGCACTGCCCGTGGTCGCGACCGTCGGGTGACGCGTAGTAGACAGCGTCCTTCTCCGGTGGTGCCGCCTGGGCGAGCGATGCGCCCAGACTGCTCAGGAGAAGGGCTGCCGCACCGACAGATCCGGCAGCCGCTCGCCACCGGCCCTTCCTTCGAACAGAAACTCCCCGCGTGCGTGACATCAATGTCATGGCTGTTCGCTTCCGTGATGTTGAGCAGGGCCGCTTTGCCCCCGGTCAACGGAATCATACGTATGACGTATGCGCAAGGATCGCCGGAGCAGAGGTCAGCGCTGGCGCAGCGGGCCTACTTGGCAGCCTTCGTCCCTCGATGGTCGGCCGGCCGCCGGCGCGTCCAGGCGTCCACGATGTGCGCGAGCATGGTCGAAGCCGCCTCGTCGGCCGACCCGGCCGCGATGGCGGCAAAGACCTGTTCGTGCTCCTGGAGGGTCTGCTCGTGGAAGGTGGCGGGCACGTCGACGGAGTACCGGCTGCTCTCCCGTGCCCGCTCGAACAGCGACCGCGCAATGCTCTCCGCCAGGCGGTTGTGCGACAGCGCCATCACGGTCTCGTGGAAGGCGACGTCGGCCGCCAGGAAGCGCGGGACGTCGTCGAGGGACGTCCGCATCTCCTCCAGGATGCCGCGCAGTGCCTCGAGCTCGGCGGGCGAGCGTGTGGCCGCCGTCTCCCGTGCCATTGCCGACTCCAGCTGCGCCCTGACCACCGTGAGCTCGTCGAGGACGCCCAGCGAGCGATCGTGGGCGATCAGCGCCTCGAGCACTACACGGTCGAGCATGTTCCAGGACCTGGTGGGCTGGACGACCGTGCCGCGGCCCTGGCTAACGGTCACGAGGCCTTTCTCCTCGAGCTTCTTGATCGACTCGCGCAGCACGGTCCGGCTGACGCCGAACTGCTGGCCGAGCGGCAGCTCGGGCGGGAGGGTGTCTCCGGGCTCCAGTTGGCCGGACACGATCAGGTCCACGAGCGCCTCGACCACCACGACCCCCAGACGCTTAGCCGGCGTCCGCAGGGGCAGCGAAAGCGCTCCGGTCATCTGGTCGTCAGCGCCATCGCGTTCCGTCATGTGTGAACTATAGCGAAGGGACCCAGGCCAGCAGACGTGTGATGTATGCTGTTTTGGGCGTCATGGCGGCGCCGCTACCCGATGTCGGGCCCGCGCCGAAGGACAGCAACTATGAAGATCACTGGCTTCCGCCCGCTCACGACTGTCCAGGACTGGGGGCGCCCGGTGGGGGACGTCAACGGTTTCATCGACGACGGGATCACCGAGGTCCCCCTGGTCGTGATCGAGACCGATGGCGGGCTGGAGGGTGTCGGCGTGGGATCGCACGCGGACCTGGACCGCCTCTTCCCCGCACTCGAGGGCCAGGACCCGCGGGCGACCTCCACCCTCCACGACCGCATGCTGGCGCACGTCTTCAAGAGCGGGCACGCGGGCGCCACCTTCGGCGGCGTCGGGGCGTTCGACATGGCGCTGTGGGACCTGAAGGCCAAGATGGCCGAAGAGCCGCTCTGGCGCACGCTCGGTGCCGCCGACCGCTTCGTCCCCGCCTACGCCTCAGCCCTCGAGGTCGCCGTGCCGGACGAGGACCTCGGGGCGCTGCTCCAGGGCTGGGTCGACCGGGGCTTCACCAGCGTCAAGATCAAGGGCGGCCTCGACCTCGACCGGGACGCCGCGCGGCTCCGCCTGGTCCGGGACCTCTTCCGGCAGAACACGCCGCGACCGGCGCTCATGCTCGACGCGAACGAGTCGTGGAGCCGCAAGCAGGCCGTCCGTCACATCAGCGAGCTGGAGCGCGAGTTCGACCTGACGTGGGTCGAGGAGCCGCTGCGCCGCTGGGACGCCGAAGGGATGGCGATGCTGACGCGCTCGGTCCGCGCGGCCGTCGCGACTGGTGAGAACCTGACGGGCCTCGAGCAGCTGCGTCCCCTGCTGGACGCGGGCGCGGTCGACATCGTGCAGGTGGGCAGCATGTGGGGCGTGACGCACTTTCTCCGCGTCGCGTTCGTGGCCCACGCGCACGACCTGCCCGTCAGCCCGGTCGGCTCGCTCGCCAGCCCGGTGTGGCACGCGGCCGCTGCCGTCCCCAACCATCTAACGCTCGAGGTGCAGAGCCTGACCGACCCCGTGGGCCTGCACACCGACCACGAGGTGGCCGACGGCGGCGTCGTCCTCGGCGACGAGCCAGGCAATGGCCTCTCGGTCGACGAGCATGCCATCACCGAGGTTCACGGCCGTGCGGGATGGTCCCGGGCGTCCGGGCCGCACGTCCGCCCGGCACGCGCCGGCCTGCGGCTCGTCGCGGAGGAAGCCTCGGGCCGCCTGTCGTCCGAAGGCCGCTGAGCCCGACAAGGCCCCCGGATGCCGGGTGGTGCGCCTCGCACCATCCGGCATCCGGGGGCCTTCGTCATCCCCGCCAGGTGCCCTCCTTAGCGCCTCATCAGCGAAGTACTGCGGGGTCCAGCAGGCCCGACTCCACCAGCTCCGACCAGAGCTCGGCCGGCACACCCTTGTCGTGCCTGTCGAGGTTCGCGTCGAGCTGTGCGGCGTCGCGCGCACCGAGCGCCACCGCCGCGACGGCGGGGTGCAGCAGCGGCAGCTCGACGGCGGCGGGCAGCGTCGTCCCGTGCCGTTGGCTCGAGTCGCCGCCCCACCTTCGTCGAGACGACGTACTCCGCACGGGGACGGCCCTTCAGCGCGGCTCCCAGCCGGCGTTCCGACAGCCCGAGACCGTAGTGCGGCGCCGTGTCGAAGTACCGGATGCCGCGCTCCCACGCGCGGTCGACCGTCGCTGTCGCGTCCTCGTCCGTTGTGGCGCGGCCGAGGTTGCCGAGTGTCGCGGCCCCGAACCCGAGCTCGGTCAGCCGCAGTCCCGTGGCCCCGATCGGGCGCGATGGCAGGGGGTCATCGCGCGAGCCCGTAGATTCGGGCGGTGTTCTGCCCGTCGATGGCCGCCTTGTCGGTCGCCGGAAGGTGGTCGGTGAGGTCCAGGTAGGCCTGCAGCCACGCCCCGTAGCCCCCTTCGAGCTCCGCGAGCGGCCAGTCCGAGCCGAACAGCAGGCGGCTGGGACCGAACTTGCGCAGCGCGTGGTCGATGACCGGGCGCAGTCGTGCGGTGGTCCATCGGCCCGGCTCGTCCTCCGTCACCAGTCCCGACACCTTGGCGACGATGTTCGGCCGCTCCGCGACCAGGGCGAGGTCCCGGGCCCAGTCGACGAGCTCCGTACTCCGCAGCGGCACCTTCCCCAGGTGGTCCAGGACGAACGTCGTCCGCGGATGGTCGCGCACGACGTCGGCGGCCTGCGCCAGCTGACGGTGGCCCACGAGGATGTCGAACGTGAGCCCGAGCGGAGCGAGCGCCTCGAGCCCGCGCCCGACGTCGTCGCGTGAGAGCCAACGCTCGTCGTCCTCTTCGAACGTGACGTGCCGGATCCCGACGAGCTTGTCGCCCCCGGGCCCCGCCCTCAGCGTGGCGACCTGCGCGGGCACGTCACCGGTGAGGTCGACCCAGCCGACCACGCCGGCCACGGCGTCCAGCTCACGGGTGTCGTCCAGGAGGTCGGCCGTCTCCTCGATGTCGTTGACGGCTTGGACCACGATGCAGCCACCGACACCGTTGCGGCCCAGCTCGTCCACCGCCGACGCCGGGGGGAAGTCCTTGTCGATGCCCGCCATCGTCTCGGGGTCGATCCAGGGCTGCGGGTGCTTCGCGCGCTCCCACACGTGCAGGTGGGCGTCCAGGGTCTGCCTCATGCGAGGTGCCAGACCTCCTCGAGCCGCCGCCACCTGTCGCCGGGCCGTGCCTCGCGCCCGAAGGGCACCTGGCACGGGTCCGTGTGGGCAAGCCACTCCTTCATCACCGGGTCGGCGTCCACCTGTGCGATGTCGGCCTCGTGGTCGTCGCCCGTGTACTCGTAGTAGCCGAACAGGGTGTCCTCGATTTGGAAGATCGAGTAGTTGGTGACGTGGTGGGCGGACAGCGCCGCTTCGACCTGCGGCCAGACCGCCGCATGCAGCCGCAGGTACTCCTCTCGCCGCTCGGGCACCATGTTCACCGCGAATGCGAAGCGTTGCACGTCTACTCCTTTGTCCCGCCAGCCGTCAGGCCTGCGACGAGGAACCGCTGGGTGAACAGGAAGATCAGCAGCACCGGGGTGACCGAGACCAGGGTCGCCACCGCCAGCGTCGGCAGCTCGATCGTGGTCACCCCGACAGACGTCGGGTTGAAGGCCGGCACGTTGCTGAGCATCTCGGTGAGGCCCACCTGTATGGGTGCCGCAGGTCCGGGCACGGTCAGGAACGGCAGGAAGAAGTTGTTCCAGTTGGCCACGAAGCTGAAGAACCCCACCAGCGCGATCACCGGAAGCGCCAGCGGCATCGCGATCCTGCGGAACACGGCAACCTCCCCGCAGCCGTCGATCCGCGCGGCGTCGAGCAGGTCGCGGGGGACGCTCGTGGAGAAGTAGATGTACGTCAGGTACACCCCGAACGGATAGAACGAGAACGGCAGGATCGCGGCGAGAGGAGTCCCGATCAGGTTGACGGCGGAAAGCTCCAGGAAGACCGGGAGCACCAGCGCGGTGTTCGGGATCAGCATCACGACCAGGGTCGTCGTCAGGAGCACCTTCCGTCCACGGAAGTCGCCGAGGGCGAGGGCGTAGCCGGCCGGGATCGTGGTCACCAGGGTGATCACGAGGGCGGCCAGCGAGTAGTACGCGGAGTTCCCGAGCCAGCGGAGGATGATGCCGTCCTGGAAGTGGACCAGCGCGTTCCAGTTGGCGGCGAGGTCCCCGAGGGTTCCCGGTACGAATGGCCCTGTCGTGATCAGGTCGTACGGCGACTTCCCAGAGGCGATCAGCAGCCACAGCATGGGCACGACGAAGAAGAGGAGGAAGAAGACCGTGACGACGACGGCGAACGCGCGTCCGAGCCAGTCCCCCGGACTGAGATCGTGGCGGGGTCGTGTGCTCTTGCTAATCGCGCTCAAAGAGGCCTCCTCGGACGACGAAGAACGTGCTCAAGCCGAGCGACACCACGAGCAGGATGACGGCGATGGCTGACGAGCCGTTGAGATCTTGCTGCTTGAACGCGTACAGGTAGGCGAGCTGATTCAGCGACCAGTCCGAAGGCACCACCGCGTGGCTGGCCTGGGAGAGCACCCGCGGCTCCACGAACAGCTGCGCACCAGTCGCCAGAGACATGACGGCCATGTAGGAGATCCACTTGCGCAGCATCGGCAGCTGGATATGCAATGCGGTGCGCACCACACCTGCCCCGTCCATGCGCGCGGCCTCCAGCACCTCGTCCGGGATGCTGTTGAGCGCGCCGTACATGACGACGATCCAGCCCCCGGCCCCTGTCCAGAACGCGATGATTGCGAAAACGACCGGCAGGTTGGCTGGCGAGACCGTCTGGACGAACGTCTCGAACCCGAAGGCGCGCAGCACGGCCGCCACCGGGCTCACGGAGGGGTTGAGCACGAACAACCACAGCACCACCGACGACGCTCCGGCCAGCGCCCCCGGGATGTAGTAGACGAACCGGATGCTCGAGCTCAGCCAGCGCCGCCCGATGCCGTGGACCAGCAGCGCCAGGAGCGTGACGAGCACCAGCAGGGCGACAAGCCAGACCAGCAGGAAAGCGCCCACGTGGAGGACCGCGGGCCAGAACCTGAAGTCGCCCACCACCCGCGTGAAGTTCGCGATCCCGGCGAACCGCCCGTCACCGTCCAGGAACGCGATGAACACGGCATACAGCGTGGGCAGCACACCGAACGCGAGGGCGAGCAGGGCGTAGCCGGAGACGAAGACGTAGCTGACCCGCGACCACCGTCCGGTGACGGTCCTCTGCCTGCTCGTCGGGCGCCGTCGCCGGCCCCCGCGAGGGGAGCCGGCGGAAGCGTCGGTCAGCGACCGCTCGGCCGATGACGTGGTCACTGGATCGTGTACCCGTTCACCTGGGCCTCGTTCTCGATGGCCGCCTCCCACTCCGACAGCAGGTCGACGAGGCTCTCACCGGCCGCCAGCTTCGGCGTGACCGTCTTGGCCCAGACCGCCTCCTGGCTGAATCGCGGGTAACCCCAGCCGTCCCAGACCTGGGTCGACGCGGTCGAGACGTTCTCCGCGAAGTCGCCGGCGAAGAAGCCAGCCTCGGCCTGCTTGGCGAGCCACTTGTCGGCCGCAGCCTCGTACGCCGGAAGCCCGGACGCCAGGTCCACCTGGTAGCGCTCGTCGCTCGTGACGAACTCGAGGAACTTCTTGGCGGAATCCAGGTTCGCGGAGTGCTGCGAGATGAACCACGTCCCGCCGCCGACGTTGCCGGCAACCGCGTCTTCACCCTCCCACGCGAGAGGCAGCCCCGCAGCGATCGTGCCAGGCTTGGCATTGAGAGAGTCCGGGTTGCTGAAGAGCGCGCCCGAGTACCAGACGGGTCCGGGAAGCATCAGGACCTTGCCGGTGTACTTCTGCACGAACTCCGGGCTGAAGACGTTCTCCTGCGCCAGGACGCCCGCATCGAGCAGATCGTCGATGATTGCCGCCATGTCCTGCGCGTACGGGTCGGACGTGTCGGAGCTGAGGGTGTTGGCGTCCACCACGGTGTTTACCGGAGCTTTGGCACCCCAGAAGTAGATCTCCTCGGCGAACGCGTCACCAACACCACCGATGATGTACCCGGGGTGCTCGGCCGCGACCTTCTCCCCCAGCTCCTGGTACTCCTCCCATGTCGTGGGCACCGTGTAGCCGAACTCGTCCATGAGGCTCTGGTCGTACCACGTCACGGTCGGCGCGAGGTCGTTGCGCAGGCCGTAGACCGTGCCGTCCACAGTGAGCGGCGTGAGGGCTCCCTCGGTGAACCCGTCCAGGAACGACTGCTCGAAGTAGCCCTTGTTGAGCGGCGCAGCAAAGGGCTCGTCCCCCTGGCTGGCCCAGGCCGCGTCGTTGTTCTGCGTCGAGAACACGACGTCGGGCCAACCACTCCCGGCCTGGTTGAAGGCCTGGACCTTGGTCTGGAACGAGCCCGAGCCGTCAGCCCCGCCGTCGTACGTCTCCACAGTGATCGGGATCTCGGGATAGGCCGCCTTGAAAGCGTCCGCGGCCGGCTGCCGTGAGGCGTCGACCCAGACAGTGATGGGGGCGTCGGCCTTCTGCTCGACGATCGGGAACCCGTATTGCGAGTCCGGCTCTTCGGCCGTCGAAGCACCCGGTGTGCAGGCAGCCAAGGCGAGCATCGATGCGCCGAGCACAGTGACCAGTGCGACCGACCTCGTGGGGATCCTCGTCAACCGCTCGCGAGTGTGCGGTGTAGTCATGGCTCTGTTCCTTCTTCCTCGGAGAAACACACGGCACCGCACTGGCGGAGCCTCACCGAAGTAGATCATACATGTGACGTTTCCTCCAAGTCCCGCTACCCTTCGGAAGCGGCGCACCGCTGCGTCACCCGACCACCTCAGGAGGCACCAGTGCCCAGAACTGAACATCCCCGCGTCGAGCACGCGGATCACCCCATGCCTCGTGCCGGCTCCGTGTCGCGCACGAGCGCGCGGCCGGAGACGCCGGCAGGCGTGGAGGTGCTCGTGCCGGGGGCACCGGGCGCGCCGGTGGTGCTGATCACCGAGTGCGACCACGACACCTTCGACGCGGAGATCGCCGTCGCACGGCAGGGCGGGGTGGAGCTGCGGCTGGCGCAGGCGCGCACGACGGAGGAGCTCGTCACCGCGGCCGCCGGTGCCGCCGGCCTGGTGGTGCAGTACGCCGAGATCAGCGCTGCGGTGCTGGACGCCCTGCCGGGGCTCCAGGTGGTCTCCCGGTACGGGGTGGGAGTCGACTCGGTCGATGTCGCCGCGGCCGCCGCGCGGGGCGTCACGGTGTGCAACGTGCCGGACTATGGCACGGAGGCCGTCTCCGACCACGCGATCGCGCTGGCACTGGCCGTATCCCGGGGCGTCGCCCGGCTGGACCGCGGTGTCCGGGCGGGGCGGTTCGACCTTCAGGCGGTGCGGCCGGTGGGCCAGGTCCGCGGATCGGTGTTCGGCGTCGTCGGCGTGGGTCGCATCGGACACGCGACGGCGCTCAAGGCACGCGGGCTGGGGTACGAGGTGCTCGGGTTCGACGTGCTCGCGCCCGACGACGACGGCGAGCTGCACGGTGTGCCCGTGGCGCCCCTCGACGAGGTGCTGCGCCGGGCCGACGTCGTGTCGCTGCACACCCCGTTGACGGCGGCGACCCACCACCTGGTCGGGAGCCGGGAGCTGGCTCTGATGAAGCCCACGGCGGTCCTGGTGAACACCAGCCGCGGCGGCGTCGTCGACACCGACGCCCTCGTCGCCGCGCTGGGCGAAGGCCGCCTGCGGGCGGCCGGGATCGACGTCCACGAGGAGGAGCCCGTACCGCTGGGACATCCGCTGACCCGGCTCGAGAACGTGACTCTCACGCCCCACCTGGCCTGGTACACGGAGGAGTCCTACACCGAGCTCAAGCGCCGCACCGTCGAGAACGCGGTGGAGGCGATCGCCGGGCGGGTGCCCCGGAACGTGGTGACGGAGGAGGCCCGATGACGACGTCGATGCAGGCCGCGGTGTGGCAGGGACCGGACGCGATCACGGTTGAGCGGGTTCCCGTACCTGAGGTGCCCGCCGGGTGGGCGCTGGTCGAGGTCGAGTACACGGGCATCTGCGGCACCGACCTGTCGATCCTGCACGGCACCCATCCGCGCGCGCAGGCAGGGATCGTGCCGGGGCACGAGATCGTGGGCGTGGTCGCCGACGGCGGGACCACGGGGCTCGCCGTCGGTGACCGGGTGGTGGCCGAGCCCCTCATCTCCTGCGGGCACTGCTTGGCGTGCCGCTCGGGCAGCACGCACGTGTGCCGCGACCTCAAGCTGTACGGCATCGACGCGCCCGGCTCCCTGGCCGGGTACGTGGCGCTGCCTGCCTCGGCGCTGCACGTCGTCCCGGCGGGTGTGCCAGCGCGGCTGGCCGCGCTGGTCGAGCCGCTGGCCGTGGCAGTGCATGCCGTCGCCCGCTCGGGCCTGCGGGCAGGTGACACCGTGGCGGTGCTCGGCGGAGGCCCGATCGGGGCGCTGACCGCGCTCGTCGCGACGCACGCCGGCGCCGGGCGCGTGGTCGTCGGCGAGCCGCGCACCTGGCGGCGGGAGGTGATCGCCGGGCTGGGCCTTGACGTGGTGCCGGACGGCGTGGACGCCGCCGCCCACGTCGCCTCACTGACTGCCGGCGAGGGCGCCGACGTCACGTTCGACGCCGCGGGACACCCTGCGGTGGCCGCTCAGCTGCCCGGCGTGTCCCGCGTGCTGGGCCGCATCGTGATCGTGGGCGTGCACAAGCAGCCCGCGCCCGTCGACCTGCAGGCAATCTGCTTCAAGGAGCAGACGCTCGTGGGGGTGCGCGTGTACACCCACGAGGACGTCGCACAGGCAGTGCGCTTGGTCGCATCCGGAGAGCTCGGGCTCGAGCGGCTCCCCGTCGCCGAGTTCGCGCTGGAGGATGTGGCCGCGGCGTTCGAGTCCGCGGCGGCAGGACAGGACAACCTCAAGGTGCTGGTGCGTTCGGGCGGTGCGCAGTGAGCGGCGCGGCACCGTTCTCGCTGGCCGGGAGGACCGCCGTCGTGACAGGCGGCGGACGCGGCCTCGGCGCTGGCATCACCGCCGCGCTGCTGGAGGCCGGAGCGGATGTCGTCGTGCTGGCCCGCCGCGACCTGCCGCAGGATCTGACGGAGACGGCCGACGCCCTGGGACGCACGATCGAGCTGGTGTCCGTCGACCTGGCCGACGGCGAGGCCGTCGGCGAGGCGGCCCACGACGTGCTGGCCCGCCACCAGGTCGACGTGCTGGTCAACAACGCCGGTGTGCAGGGCCGGTTTCCCGCAGCCGAGTTCCCGCTCGACGCGTTCGACCGGGTGCTCGACGTCAACTTGCGCGCGGTGTTCCAGCTCGCGCAGCGGTTCGGGCGCCCGATGCTGGAGCGTGGGGACGGTGCGATCATCAACCTCGCCTCGCTGCTCAGCTTCCAGGGTGGCCTGAACGTCGCCGCCTACGCCGCGTCGAAGGGTGCGGTGGCGCAGCTGACCAAGGCCTTGGCCAACGAATGGGCCGGGCAAGGGGTGCGCGTCAACGCGGTGGCACCGGGTTACATGACTACCGAGATGAACGAGGCCCTGCTCACGGACCCGGTGCGGCTCGAGCAGCTCTCGGCCCGGATCCCCGCTGGACGATGGGGCACACCGGCGGACATCGGGAACGTCGTGGTGTTTCTCGCCTCGGGCGCCGCCGGGTACGTGCACGGGCAGGTGCTCGCTGTCGACGGTGGGTGGATGGGACGCTGACCGCCGGTGTCCGCGGACCCGCATGTGCCCGAACCTGTCCGCCGTGTGGTGATCGATTCGGTCCCCAGATGGCGGGAGACCGCGGCGATCGGGGTGCCACCAGCGAGCGTCCACGACGTGGCGGTGTGGCGCAGGTCGCGCGCCCCGCCCAGGTGATGGTCGGCGATCTCGCCGAGCCCGACGATGTCCGCCGCGCGGTGGACGGGGCGGACGCGGTCTTCGCGGTCCCGGTCGGCGGTCCCGACGAGGCAAAGAAAGCCCGCAACGGCAGGCTTCTCATCGAGGCGGCCCGCGAGAGCGGTGCGCGCCACTTCGTCCAGACCACCGTGGCTGCTCTGCCCGCGCACCTGGGATTCGGCGACCCCGGTACCGGATACAGCTTCGAGCCCTACACCCGTGCGCGCCTGGAGATCGAGGAGACCGTACGCGCGGCCGGGTTCCGACACTGGACGATCCTGCAGCCGGTGGCATTCATGGAGAACTTCACGGGGGATAAAGCGCGTTTCATGTACCCCGGGATGGCCTCCGGCCGCCTGGACTCGGCACACCATTCCGACGCCCGCGTCCAGTACATCGCGACCCGCGACGTCGCCGCTTTCGCCGTGACTGCCCTCGAGAACCCGGAGCGCTTCACCCACCACGACATCGAGCTGGCCTCACAAGCCCTGACCATGGGCGAGATCGCCGCCGTACTCGGCGAGGAGACCGGCCGCTCGTACACCCACCGCACCCTCACTCCCGCAGAGGCCGCGGACGCGGGCATCCACGCGGGCATCGTGCACAGCCATCTGTGGGACAACAGGATCGGCTATCACGCACCGCTCGCGGACGACCAGGAAAAGCAGTGGGGCATCCGCCCCCTCACCTTCCGCGACTGGGCACGAGCCAACCATCAACACCTGTCCAGCGGACAGGACCCTCGTTGACGAGGCACTGTCCGGCGTGGTGAGCCCGGCCCGGTGGCTCGCGGGCGCCCTGCCGGCGAGCCACCGGCCACACTGCCACACAACACACCCGCGTCGCCCCTTCACATGGGAGCGCCGAGAAGGCCTCCCGGACAGCGCGTTCTCGAAAGGACTACGCGCTCGTCCAGATGTCCTCCAAGAAGCCTGCCCGTCGACCGACGAGAAAGGAACCATCACATCTCTGGATGTCTCGACCCGAAGGCTCGACTCCAGCTTCCGCAGGCCGACCGGGCCGGGATCGCAAACGCCCCCGGGCTGAGGGCCGCTCGCCGGCACAGTTGCCGCCCCAGCTGTACGTTGAGGCTCTGACCTGCACGAACGGTATCTGTTGTCGTCACCACACGAGGGCCTGCCGATCGAGGAAGAACTGTCCGGTCGGTCCTGAGTCGGGCAGCGTGGCCAGCCAGACCGGCGTATCTGCTCCCAGTTCGACCGCGCGCTCGCCATTGGGACTCATGTCGGTCCTGGTGTACCCGGGTGAGGCCGCATTGACCAGGACACCGGTGCCTTCGAGCTCGGCGGCCAGCGTCCGGGTAAGCATGTTCAGCCCAGTCTTCGAGATGCGGTAGGCGGGCGAGGCCGGCGACCGGGTCAGCTCGAGCGATGCCATCGTGCTGCTCAGGTTGACGATCCGGCCGTAGCCCTGCGCCCGCATCGACGGGACGACCTCGGCGCAGCACCGCCAGGCGCCGAGGAGGTTCGTCTCCAGGGTGCGCCTGATGCGCGCGAAGTCCGGCGAGGACGGCCGGTGCTCCGGGCCGTCGACGGCGACGCCCGCGTTGTTAACGAGCATGTCGATCCTGCCGTACTGGTTCCGGACGTGCTGAAACGCCGCCTCGACGGAAGGCCCGTCCACGACGTCGAGGGCCAGGGCGCTGACCGCACCGGGGTACGAGGCGTCCAGCGATCGCGCCTCCTCGTTGGCACGGTCGGCATCTCGGGCGGTCAGAACCACGTGGTGGTCAAGGCGGGCGAGCTGACGGCAGATCTCGAGTCCGATCCCGCGGTTCCCCCCGGTGACCACCGCTACCCTTCGCGTTCTGCTCACCGGGCGGCCATCCTCGCTTCGTCTTCGATCTGCCGGACCTGGACGTCGTCGAGCAGCCCCTTGCTGACGGCCAGCTCAAGGAGTCGCCCACTGCCCGAGCCCGCCTCGGCGGCGAGCCGGCTTGCCTGTGCGTAGCCGAGTACCGGGCTCAGGTGGGTCACGGTGACGAGGGAGTCCGGCAAGAGGTTCGCGAGGTGCTCCCGGTTGGCGGTGATACCGGCGACGCAGCGTTGCGCGAGTGCACGCGCGGCCGCGGCGAGGTGCGCCGCACTGTCCAGCAGCGAACGCGTGATCACCGGCCCGAACGCATTGAGCTGGAGCTGTCCGGCCTCGGCAGCGAGCGTCACGGTCAGGTCGTTGCCGATGACCTCGAACGCGACCTGGTTGACGAGCTCCGGGATGACCGGATTGACCTTGCCGGGCATCATGCTCGACCCCGCCTGGACGGCCGGGAGACTGATCTCGTGGAGGCCTGCCCGTGGGCCGGACGTCAGAAGCCGAAGGTCGTTGCAGATCTTGGAAAGCTTGATGGCCGTTTTTCTCATGACGCCGGACAGGTGGACATACGCCCCGGTGTCCTGAGTCGCCTCGACGAGGTCCGCCGCTGAGCACAGCCCCGGGATGCCCGTGATGCTCCTCAGCTCGGCAAGGGCGTGGTCACGGAATTCGGGATGCGCGTTGAGCGTCGTCCCGATCGCGGTTCCTCCCAGGTTTAGCTCGCACAGCTGTTGGCGGGCGTCGGCCAGCGCGGCCTCCTCCTTTGCCAGCATGCCGGCGAAAACGCGGAACTCCTGACCCAGCGTCATCGGGACGGCGTCCTGCAGCTGGGTCCGACCGAGCTTGACGATCGTGGAGAAGTCCTCCGCCTTGGCGGCGAAGGTCCCCTGCGCGAGCTCCAACGACTCCAGAAGATCTCCCGCGGCTCGGTGCAGCGCGAGCTTGACTGCCGTGGGGTAGACGTCGTTCGTGCTCTGTCCGAGGTTGACGTGCTCCAGCGGATGCACGACGTCGTACGCTCCCCGCTCCCGCCCGAGTCGCTCGAGGGCGAGGTTGGCGATGACCTCGTTCGCGTTCATGTTCGTCGAGGTGCCGGCCCCGCCCTGGAGGGGATCGACGACGAACTGGTCGTGGTGCTCACCCCGGCGCACCTGCTCGCAGGCTCCGGCGATCGCCGCGGCGATCGTAGGGTCCAGGCGTCCGCACCGGCGATTGGCCACGGCTGCGGCCTGCTTGACCGCGGCCAGCGACTCGATCAGGAGCGGGTAGCGCTCGAGCGTGTCCCCGGTGATGTCGAAGTTTGCCACCGCACGGGCGGTATGGACGCCGTAGAGCGCCGAGGCGGCTACGGCAAGGCCGCCGAGCAGGTCGTGCTCGAGCCGAATCTCGACTGCGGTGTCGACGCCGGCACTCATGAGCGTCCCTCGCTCGTGGTGGCGAGAGCGTCCAGGCAATGGCGTGTGATGGCGTCCGTGACCTCGATCGTGGTGGCGGTGCCGCCGAGATCCGCGGTGCGGATGCCCTCGGCCAGGGCCGACTCGATGCCGTCGACCAGGATCTGGGCACCGAGTGACTCGCCGAGGTGCTCGAGCATCATGGCTGATGCCCAGATCTGACCCACCGGGTTCGCGATGCCCCGGCCGGCGATGTCGGGTGCGGACCCGTGCACCGGCTCGAACATCGACGGGTACTGCCGTGGCGGGTTCAGGTTGGCGCTCGGGGCCACGCCGATCGAGCCGGCGACCGCGGCCGCGAGATCGGAGAGGATGTCGCCGAAGAGGTTCGACGCGACGATCACGTCGAGCGACCTGGGCTTGAGTACGACCCGGGCGGCCAGCGCGTCGATCAGGACGCTCTCGAGCGTCACGCCGGGTCGAGCGGCGACGACCTCCCTGACGATCTCGTCCCAGAACGGCATCGTGTGGATGATGCCGTTGGACTTGGTCGCGGAGACGAGGCGCCCCTGGCGTCGGCTCGCCAGGTCGACGGCGTACTCGGCGACCCTCTCGATCCCGGCCCTGGTGAAAACCGCCTCCTGGACGGCCGTCTCCTCGGGGCGCCCGCGGTACACCCGACCGCCGATCTCCGAGTACTCCCCCTCGACGTTCTCGCGGACGACGGTGATGTCGAGCTCGTCCAGACCGGCGATGGGCGAGATCACACCCGGGAGAATCCGTACAGGGCGCAGGTTGACGTACTGCTGGAAGTCCCGGCGGATCGGGATCAGCAGGCCCCAGAGCGTGACGTCGTCCGGGATGTCGGGCGCGCCGACAGCGCCCAGCAGGATGCCGTCACCGGTGGCGAGCTGGTCGACGCCGTCGACCGGCATCATCCGGCCGTAGGCACGGTAGTGGTCCGAGCCCCACTCCCGGTCACGCCACGTGACCGAGAAGCCCAGGGCGGGAGCGATCGCGTCGATGCAGGTGATCGCCGCGGGCATCACCTCCTGACCGATCCCGTCGCCCGCGATCACGTCGACGGTGTACGTACGCCGACCGCTCATGGCCGCACCGGTATCGAGATGTACTTGGTCTCGAGGAACTCGTCGATCCCGACCCGACCGCCCTCGCGCCCGAGGCCGGACTGCTTCACGCCGCCGAACGGCGCCGAGGGGGTCGAGACGATGCCGGAGTTGATGCCGACCATGCCGACCTCCAGGCGTTCAGCCACGTTGAGAGCGTTGTCGAGGTCCTGGGTAGCGACGTAACCGACCAGACCCCACTCGGTGTCGTTCGCCCGGCGGATCGCGTCGTCGAGGCTGGTGAAGGTCTGGATCGCGGCGACGGGCCCGAAGATCTCGGTGGATGCCAGTGCGCTCAGTGGGTCGATACCGGCCAGGACCGTCGGCTCCACGAAGAACCCGGGTCGGTCGGGGCGGCCGCCACCGACGAGCACCGAAGCGCCGCGGTCCACGGCGTCCTCGACCAGCGTCCGTACCTTTTCCCGGCTGGCCGCGTCGATCAGCGGTCCGACGTCGACCCCGTCGTGCGTGCCGTCACCCACTGTCAGGGCGCCCATGCGTTCGGCCAGCCGTCCCGCGAACCCCTCGGCAACGGTCTCGTGCACAAAGAACCGGTTGGCGGCGGTGCAGGCCTCGCCCATGTTCCGCATCTTCGCCTGGAATGCCGCATCGACCGCTCGGTCGAGGTCCGCGTCCTCGAGCACGAGGAACGGGGCATTGCCGCCGAGCTCCATAGAGGTGCGCAGGACGTTGCGGGCCGCCTGAGCGAGCAGGATCTTGCCGACCTCGGTGGACCCCGTGAAGGACAGCTTGCGGATGATCCCGCTCTCCAGCATCGGCGTGACGACCTCCGCCGCCCGGCTGGTGGTTATGACGCTCAGCGCGCCGTCCGGGAGGCCGGCCTCGGCGAGAATCTCGGCGAGCGCCAGCGAGCAGAGCGGTGTCTGCGGAGCAGGCTTCAGGATGCTGACGCAGCCGGCCGCGATCGCCGGACCGAGCTTGCGGGCCCCCATGGCCAGCGGGAAGTTCCAGGGGATGACCAGCAGGGAAGGACCAACCGGCTGCCGGACCTGCAGGTTCCGCGCGGCTCCGTCGGGACGGTGGGCATAGCCGCCGTCGATCCGGACCGCCTCCTCGGCGAACCAGCGGAAGAACTCCGCGGCGTAGGCGACCTCGCCGCGCGCATCGGCCAGCGGCTTGCCCATCTCCAGCGTCATCAGGAGCGCGAGCTGCTCGGTGCGCTCGATGGTCAGCTCGAACGCGCGGTAGAGGATCTCCGACCGCGTCCGGGCGGAGGTGCGTGCCCAGGACTCCTGAGCCCGCTGCGCCGCCTCCAGAGCCGCAAGGGCGTCCTCCGCACCGGCGTCCGCGACCTCCGTCAGCACCTCTTCGGTGGCGGGGTTGACCACCGGCATCCGATCTTTGCTGGCGGCGGCAACCCACCTGCCGCCGAGGAAGAGGTCTCGGGGCACGCCCGCCAGCACCTCGGTCACGTCGTTGGTCGCGCGCGCTGGCGCGACTTCTGTCCGGGTCATTTCTGTCTCCTTCTCCGCGATCAGCGGAACGCCGCGGCGACGGCGTCGTGGGTGATGGTCCCGGCCCGGGTGTTGAGGCCGCTCAGCAGGCCCCGGTCGCGGTCGAGCGCCTCGTCCACGCCGAGCCCGGCGAGGCGGCGCACGTAGGTCAGGGTCGCGTTCGTGAGCGCGCGGGTCGATGTGCGTGGGACTGCGCCTGGCATGTTGGCCACGCAGTAGTGGGTGATGCCGTCCACCACGTAGGTCGGCGCGTCGTAAGTGGTGGGCCGCGACGTCTCGAAGCAGCCCCCCTGGTCGATGGCGACGTCGATGAGGAGGGCACCGGGCTTGAGCAGGCCGAGGTCGTCCCTCGCGAGGAGCTTGGGCGCGGCGGCTCCAGGCACGAGCACGGCTCCGATCACGACGTCGGCGTCCCGGAGCGCGGAGATCGCCGGTCCACCTGTCGACTGCAGAACCTGCGCGGAGCTGCCGAAGAGCTCCTCGAGCTCGCGTACCCGGCGCGACGAGGTGTCCAGGATGGTCACGTCGGCCCGCATGCCCACTGCGAGCGAGGCCGCCTGGGTGCCGACGACACCGCCGCCGAGCACCGTCACCTTGGCGGGCGGGACGCCGGGCGAGCCGCCGAGCAGCAGGCCGGGTCCACCGTGCGGGTGCATGAGGTGCTGCCCTGCAGCGTGGGCGGCAAGGCGCCCGGCGACCTCGCTCATGGGCTTGAGGAGCGGCAGCCCACCACGGTCGTCGACGACCGTCTCGTACGCGATAGCGGTGACACGGTTGTCGAGGAGCGCCTGGGTAAGCTGCCGGTCGGCGGCCAGGTGCAGGTAGGTGAAGAGGACGCTCTCCTCGCTGAGCCGGTCGTACTCGGCGGCCACCGGCTCCTTGACCTTGACCACCAGCTCCGCCGCCCAGGCGTCGTCGGTGCTGACGACCTTGGCCCCGGCCTGTTCGTAGTGCTCGTCCGGGATGCCCGATCCGACGCCGGCGCCGCGCTCGACGAGCACGTCGTGACCGTCCGTGACCAGGGCGCGTGCCCCGGCGTCCGTCAGCGCCACGCGGCGTTCGGCCGGCTTGATCTCCTTGACCACTGAGATACGCATGGATTCTTCTCCTAGTGCTGGTAGGCGTCGAGCGCCTGAGCGATGGTGCCGGCGATCAGCCCGACCTCGTCCTCGGTGGTGACGAAGGGCGGGCAGATCTGCAGTGTGTTGTCGTGGATGACTCGGATCAGGACTCCGGCATCGGTGCAGGCCTCGGCGATCGCGTCCCCGTTGACGCCCTCGTGCAGATGGATGCCCGCCATGAAACCGGCTCCGGCGCGCACCTCCTCGACGAGCTGGTGGTCGCCCAAGGGCTTGACCGCCTTCTCCAGCACGGTCTCGAGCCGGCCCGCCTGGTCGACGAGACCCTCCTGGTCGATCACGTCCAGGTTGGCAAGAGCCACGGCGCAGGCCGTGGCATGACCGGAGTACGTCAGTCCGTGACGGAAGATCGGCGCGTCCGCGCCCTCGAAGAACCGCTCGGAGATGCGTGGTGACACGAGGACCCCGCCCAGGGGGGCGTAGCCGGAGGTGATGCCCTTGGCCATGGTGACCATGTCCGGCTGGATGTCCCACCGGTGCGACGCGAACAAGTGGCCGGTCCGGCCGAATCCCGTGATCACCTCGTCGGCGATGAGCAGGATGTCGTGGCTCCGGCAGAGGTCCTGCAGCCCCTGGAGGTAGCCCTCGGCGGGACCGATGACGCCCCCGGTACCGATGACCGGCTCGGCGATGATCGCGGCGATGTTTTCCGGGCCGAGCTCGGCGACCGACCGGCGCACCGCCGCGATGTCGTTGGTGGCGACCCGCGCGGTGTCCGGGACCAGCGAAGGAGTGCCGTAGCCGTCGCGGTTGTACTGCAGGCCCGCCACACTGGTGCCGTAGGCGTGGAGACCGTGGTAGGCGCCGACGCGGCTGAGGATCATCCTCTTCTCGGGACGGTCCTCGAGCTGCCAGTGCCTACGGGCCAGCTTGCAGGCCAGGTCGACCGAATCGGAGCCGCCACTGGTCAGCATGACCTTGGCATCCGGCACCGGCCCGATCTCGGCGAGGCGGTCAGCGAGGCGGAGGGCCGGCTCGTTCGCGAACCGACCGAACGTGTGATAGGTCTCCAGCTTTCGCATCTGGCGATACGCGACATCGGCGAGACGAGCCCGTCCGTGGCCGATGTTCGCGTGCCACAGGCTCGCGGTGGCGTCAAGAAGCCGCTGCCCCGTGGAACTGATCAGCCATGCACCGACACCGCCCCTCAGCACGAGGCGCTTGGCCTGCGCGGTCGGCATATGGGCCTGCGGGTTCCAGAGCGCGTCGCCGAGCTGTCTTCTGGTCATGTGTGCAACTGTAGTACAGTTGAGCTGTAGTGCACAAGCATTTCCAGCCGACTATCCTTCATGGCATGTCAGCACTCGAAGGTCTGGTGGTACAGCGGTCCACGGCCGCTCAGCAGTTGGCCGCGGGCCTTGCCTCGCGGATCGTCGCCGGTGCGTTCGCGCCGGGGGACCGGCTGCGTGAGAGCGCGATAGCGACAGAGCTGGGCGTCGCCCGCAACACCGTGCGGGAGGCGGTCCGGATCCTGGAGCAGAGCGGGCTCGTGCATTACGAGGTAAACCGGGGCGCCGTCGTCATCTCACCGACGCCGGAGAAGGTCAACGCCCTCTACACCGCGCGGGAGGTGCTGGAGACCGCGGCCGTCGCCCGTCCCGCGGGAGAGTCTGACCTGGCGGCACTGAGAACCGCGTACGACGAGCTCGTCGAGGCGGCGGCCTCGCGCGACGCGCTTCGCATCGTCGACCTGGACCTGGCGTTCCACTCCGCGATCGTCACGACTCTGGGCAGTACCCGGCTCGACGAGTTCTACGCAGAGCTCATGGTCGAGCTGCGCTTCTACCTGACAGTGCTGTCGCTGGAGGACCGGGAGTTCGAGCACCCCGACGACATCCTTGCTGAGCACCGCGTGATCCTCCACGCCATCGAGGCCGGCGACACCGCCACCGCGGTGCAGCACGTGCGCAGCCACATCAAGACCAATGCCCGGCGGGTCATCGAGATCCTGAACGGTCGCGACTGAGATCCGATCACGAGATCTGGTTGCGGGCGGAATACGGGAGGTGCTCGCCCGGCCGACTGCAGCGAGGCGAGCACCTGGTCAGATCGTCGAGGTGACGGAGCCCGGGGTGAACCACCGTGTCACCCGGTCAGCCGGCAGAGGTGAACCGTTCGGGACGAAGGAAGTCCAGTCCGTCCACGAGCGGGCCCAAGCCCAGGGATTCTGCGGCGGCAATGGCACCGAGCGCGGATGACATCTTGAAGCCGGCGCCGGAGAACCCGGTGGCGCAGTAGACGCGTTCGCTGCCGGGAACCGGCCCCAGCAGTCCGATGGAGTCCGACGTGTAGAGATCGGGGTAGGCGTCGGACCGGACGATCTCGGGGATCAGGCCGGGGAAGAAATCCTGGGCGGTGTCCACCGACTCCACGACCTCAGCAGGCGTGAGCTCACGAGCGACCGTGTCGCCGTCCGCCACTGTTGCTCCGCGTCCGTCCAGAGTCGCCTTCACCGTCGAACCGTCGATAGTCGGGGCCCCATACATGGAACGGTCGCCGGTGATCCGGATGAAGATCGGGAAGGCATTCGGAACGAACTGCTCGGGGTCGCGGGCGGCGAACCACGTCAAGAAGATCCGCTTCCGGAGGACCTGCCGCTGGAGGTGGGCAGGCAGCAAAGGGCCGGACCCGGAGCCGGACGCCACGATCACCCGGTCGAACGTCCAGCTCTCGTCGTCCGTCGAGACGCGCACCCCGTCGGAAAGCTCCCGGACCTCGCGGACACGTGCGTCCTTCACGACCTGCGCACCGTTCTGGCGCGCAACGTCGATGGCAGAGAGCACTGCCCGATCGGTCCGCAGGACACCCGCTCGAGCGTCGAGGACACCGCACTCTCCGGGCGACAGGCGGTGCTGAGGGTAACAGCTCGCCATCTCGGCATGGTCCAGGATCTGGTAGGGCGCCCCGGTGCGCTTGATCGAGTCGAGCAGCGCTGGGATGTAGGGCCCGTCGGTCTCACCGATCGACAGCCCCCCGCACCGGACGAGGATCTCCTGTCCGGACTCCTCCTCGAGCGCCCGCCAGCGGCGCTCGGCGAGCTGGAGCAGGGGATAGAGGTTGTGCTCGCCTCGGTAGGTCATCCGGAAGAGCCGGGTGTCTCCACCCACAGCGCTGCGTGGGTGCGCCGGCGACACCGCCTCGAAGCCGACCGCGGGGACGCCCAGCTTCGAGGCCTGCCACAGCGCCATGCTGCCGACACTTCCGACGCCGACGACTGCGAGCGGACCGTCCGACATCACAGCACCTTTTCCAGGAACTTCTGCGTCCGGGCTTCTGTGGGGTTGCCCAGCACCGCCGTGGGTGGTCCCTGCTCCACGACCAGGCCGCCGTCCATGAACAGCACGGTGTCGGCCACCTCCTTGGCGAAGCCCATCTCGTGAGTGGCCACGAGCATGGTCATTCCCCGCTCGGCCAGGCCCTTCATGACCGCGAGGACCTCCCCTACCCGCTCCGGGTCCAAGGCGCTGGTGGGCTCGTCGAAGAGCATCACGCTCGGGTCCATCGCGAGGGCACGGGCGATCGCGACACGCTGCTTCTGGCCGCCGGAGAGCTGCCACGGGTAGTGGTCGCCGTGCCCGGCCAGGCCGACGTCCGCCAGCAGCGAGTCCGCTCGTGAGGCCGCCGCCTTCTTGGCGACGCCCTTGACCAGCACCGGGCCGGCCATCACGTTCTCCCGCGCGGTCATGTTGGGGAACAGGTTGAACTGCTGGAAGACCATGCCGATCCGCGTGCGCTGCATCGCCATCTCCTTGCGGCTGAGCGCGCGGTAGGCGGTGTCGGTCTCGACGAACCCGAGGTCCTCGCCGTTCACCCTGAGGATGCCGCGGTCGACCTCCTCGAGCCCGTCGATGCAGCGGAGCAGCGTGGACTTGCCCGACCCGCTGGGGCCGATGATGCAGACGATCTCGCCGGACCTGACGTCCAGGTCGATGCTGCCCAGCACCACCCGGTCGCCGTAGCACTTGCGCAGCCGGCGGGCGTAGACGGTTCCGTCGCCGTTCATCGGGCCTCACCATCCATCGGAACAGGGTCGACCGGCGCCTCGCGGCTCACCCGAGATCGCACCAGCGAGTACCTCTTCTCGATCAAGGACTGGGGGTAGCTGAGGGCCAGCGTCATGATCAGGTACCACAGACAGGCCACGATCAGCAGCGGGATGGTCTGGTAGGTGCGCGCGTAGATCAGCTGGGTGCTCTGCAGCAGCTCGGCCACACCCAGCACGCTGACCAGCGACGTCTCCTTGAACATACCGATCATCTGATTACCGGTCGCCGGGACGACGGTGGGCATCGCCTGCGGGATGATCACCCGGAACAGCTTCTTCCGGGAGCTCATCCCGAGCGAGTCGGCCGCCTCGATCTGGCCCTTGTCCACCGACGCGAAGCCGCCGCGGATGATCTCCGCGAGATAGGCCGCCTCGTTGAGCGACAGGCCGATGATCGCCGCGGTGGTCGCGCTCATCAGCACGTTCACGTCGACCGCGTGCGAGATGCCGGTGAATGGGATCCCGACCGCGATGTTCGGGTACAGCGCCGCGATGTTGAACCAGAAGATCAGCTGGACGAGCACCGGGGTCCCCCGGAAGAAGGTGATGTAGCCCGACGCCAGGAGCTGAACCGGGCGCACGGTCGAGGCCCGCATCACGGCGATGACCATGCCCAGGATGCCCCCGAAGAGCATCGCGAGGATCGTCAGTACGATCGTCAGCCGTAGGCCTTCCAGGATCGTCGGAGCCGTGAAGTACTGGCCCACCACGTTCCACTGGTAGTTCTCGTTCGTGACCAGCGTGTGCGCCAGCCCTCCGGCCACCAGCACGCAGACCGCCCAGGCCGCGTACTCGAGCGGACCGCGCCGGTACAGCCGCGGCTTGTCAGTGGCATCCATTGCCTTCGCCTCCTCAGTTCGGTCGCGTTCGACCAGGCCGGTATCTGGTGCCATCGGCCTAGCTCACAACTTTCGAGGTGGGAATGGCCCCCGAGCCGAGGCCCCACCGGTCCAGTGCCGCCTGGTACGCCCCGTTGTCGATCAGCTCCTGCATCGCGGCATGCAACGCCGGCGTGAGTGGGGAGTCCTTGGGGAGGCCGAGAGCGACGATGTCGTCGCCCTCCTTCTTCTGGTACTGCGGCGAGAGCAGCTCGAACGCCTGCGGCTGCTGCTTCGCTGCCCAGGCCAGCTGCGAGGTGTCGGCGAAGACACCGTCGATCCGCTTCGAGGCCAGCTGCGTGAGCGCACCCTGGGCGTTCGGCAGGACGACTGTGCTGACGGGAGCCTCGCCGCCGGCCTCACACTCCTCGGAGATCTCGGGCAGGTACTTCTCCTGTTGCGTGCTACCGGTCATCACCGCGATCTTCTTCCCACACATGGACTCGTCGGCGAGGTTCAGACCCTCGGGGTTGCCCTTCGCCGCGATGAGCGACGATCCGGCGTTCCAGTAGGTGATCATGTCCAGGACCTTGAGCCGGTCCGGGGTCGGGGTCATGTTCGTCGCGGTGAAGTCGTAGCGGTGAGCGGCGATGCCAGGGATCACTCCGTCCCAGGTCACGTTCTCGACCTTGACCTCGAGCCCGAGCGTCTCACCAAGAAGCTGGGCGACGTCGACGTTGTAGCCCACCGGCGTCTTGTTGTCGTCCGCAAGGAATGAAGTGGGCGGGTAGTGCAGGTCCGCGGCCATGGTGATCGTGCCGCCCTCCTGCAGGTCGGCCGGCAACAACTTGATCGCCTCTTGGCTGGGCTGCACCTCCGGCAGCTCCGCGGTGGCGGTGGTGTCGGCGTCCGGAGCCGCCTGGGTGGCGGTCGTGGCGCTGCACCCGGTGGCCGACACCAGCAGCACGGCTCCGAGGGCGGACGCTACGAGCTTGCCTCGTTGCACTCTCATGGTTCGTTCCCTTCCAACGGTTGTGTGACGGAGGCAATACAAGCACGCTGATAGACGATTGTCGACACTCGTCCGTAAACAATGTGTTTCAGGAGACGGCCGACAATCCTGAGCGAGAAAGACGACGCCCGCCCCCGGGAACCGGCAGCGACGGCTGCGGTTCCCGATGGGCGGGCGTCGTCCTGGACGCTCGCGCGAACGTCACCCCACGCGGTTCGGTGGGCGTCGGCGTGCGATCAGTGGAGCCGGCCGGGCTTTCCGTTGGTCCCGGCCTGGGACTGCGGTGCCGTGAGGTGGCTCGCGGCCACCGTCAGGTGGTCGCTGATCGCCTTCAGGAGCGCCTCTCGCTCCCCGGCCGCCAGTGCGTCGATGAGGACGCCGTGCTCGTCGACGAGCTCGTCACCGGACGGGACTGCGATCTCAAGCCTGTTGATGCAAGCAAGGGCCTGAGCCGAGAGGATGGAGTAGGCGTCGGCCAGGCGCGAGTTGCCGGCGGCGGTGACCAATGCGGTGTGAAAATCCAGGTCAGCGGCCGAGATCTTACGGTGAGCGCCATGCCTCACCGCCACGCTCAGCTTGTCCAGGCTTACCCGCAGGGCGTCCGCGGCACGGGCTCTGGCGCCCGGCCCGCCGTCGATGATCCGGCTGGCGGCGTGACACTCGATCGCGCAGCGCGCGTCGTAAATCTCCCAGATGTCGGACGCAGTGAAGGTCACCACCGAGACGCCGCGGTTGCGTGAGGCGACGAGCAACTTCTGCTGGACGAGCTGCTGGAGCGCCTCGCGCACCGGGGCGCGGGACACGTCGAGCAACTCGGCGATCCGAGTTTCGGCGAGCTGCTCGCCGGGCCTGAGCTGCCCCTCGATGATCATCTGCCGCAGATCTTCGCTGATGCGATCAGAGGTCGACTTCCGTTCGAGCGTCTTCAGCTTACTCAGACCGGACACCGCCACGATCGACTCCCCTTCGGTCACCCCCGGCACCCCTGGTTGGCCACCGGCACCCTGTCTCTTGCATTCTCCGGCATCCAAAGACAACTGTCAACGGCATGCTGGCGACGGTCGACAATCTGCAGTCGTGTGCGCTATGTTCGCCGAGCGCCTCAAGTCGGCGCCTACAGAACCGCTACGCACACCGATGGGAACGAACGATGTCGACCTCAATCCCCACCCCGAAGTACGTGTCCTTCGACTGCTACGGCACGCTGATCTCGTTCGAGATCGCCACCACCACCCGTCGCCTGGTCGGCGACCGCGTGGCCGAGGACCAGTTCGAAGCCTTCCTCGCCGACTTCCGCAAGTACCGTTACGACCAGGTCTGCGGCGACTACTACGCCTACGACCAGGTCCTGCACGACGCCTATGCGCGGACCTGCAACAAGTGGGGGCTCGAGGTCGCCGAGGACGCGGGCAAGCAGCTGGCCACTGCCGTGCTCTCCTGGGGACCGCACGAGGACGTCCCCGGGCCGCTGAAGAAGCTGGGCGACAACTTCGCCCTCGTGATCCTGTCCAACGCCGACACGAAGTACCTCGACGTCTCCGTCCCCAAGCTGGGGGCGGACTTCCACGCCGTCTACACGGCGGAGCAGGCCGGCTTCTACAAGCCGCGCTACCAGGCGTTCGAGTACATGCTCGACCAGCTCGGCGCCAAGCCGGAGGAATTCCTCCACGTCTCCTCGCACGTGCGCTACGACCTGATGCCCGCCGACGACCTCGGGTTCACGAACAAGGTCTACCTCGACCGTGGCTACGACGTTCAGAGCCCGGCCTACAACTACACCACCGTGAAGTCCCTGGACGAGCTCAACTCGCTCCTCGGCATCTGACCCGGCGCACCTCAGGAGGAACTGTGAAGCTCACGCCCTACTGGCTCGATACCGCGACGCCGTCCGGTGACTACCGCCGGACCCCCGTGCCCGAGCGTGCCGACATCGCCATCGTCGGCGCCGGCTTCACCGGCCTGACCGCCGCCCTCGAGGCCGCACAGCACGGCGCGTCCGTGGTGGTGCTGGACTCGCACACGGTTGGCTGGGGCGCCTCCGGTCGCAACGGCGGCATGGCTACCACGGGTCTGGCGATCGGGCTCGGCAAGGCCATCAAGCGCTACGGCCAGGCCCGAGCCCTCGAGATGTTCTCGGAGTACAACCGTGCCATCGACTCGATCGAGGAACTGGTGAAGGAGCACTCGATCGACTGCGACTTCCAGCGCACCGGCAAGTTGACGCTTGCCATGAACGCCAAGCAGGTCGGCCAGATGCGCCAGACGCAGGAGACGCTGGCGACGCTCGCGGACTACTCCGTGAACGTCGTCGACAAGGAGGACCTCCACAGCGAGATCGGCACCGACTTCTACGCCGGCGGCATGGTGGACCCGCTAGGAGCCGGGGTCCATGTCGGCAAGTTCGCACACGGCCTCGCCGGGGCAGGCACCCGGGCAGGGGTCACGATCTGTGAGAACGCCCAGGTCACCGAGCTGGCCCCCCGTCCCGGCGGGGGGCACGCGGTCCGCACATCCCGCGGCGTGATCGACGTCGACCGGGTCCTGGTCGCCACCAGCGGCTACACCGGGACGCTGACGCCGTGGCTGCAGCGGCGGACCATCCCGGTCGGCAGCTTCATCATCGTGACGGAGCCTCTGCCGCTCGAGACGGTCCAGCAGATCCTGCCCCGCAACCGGCAGGCCGCCGACAACAAGATGCTCACGTACTACTTCCGCATCACGCCGGACAACCGGCTGCTCTTCGGGGGCCGCGCCCGGTTCGCGCTGTCCAGCCCGGACTCCGACCTCAAGAGCGCCGAGATCCTCAAGCGCGCGATGAGCACGGTCTTTCCCTACCTCTCCTCGGCGCGCGTCGACTACACCTGGGGCGGGCTCGTGGACCTCACCATGGACCAGATGGTGCACGCCGGGGAGCGCAACGGGGTGCACTACTCGCTCGGCTACAGCGGGCACGGGGTCCAGATGGCGACCTACATGGGCAAGCAGATGGCGCTCTCCATGCTCGGAAAGTCGTCCCGGAACCTCTGGGAGCACCTTCCGAACCCCGCCGTTCCCGGCCACTTCGGACCGCCTTGGTTCCTTCCGATCATTGGCGGTTACGCCAAGGTCGTCGACCGGTTCAGCTGACGAGGAGTCCAGACATGAGCGCATCGAACCAACTGGCGGTGACCGAGGAGCTCGCTGACGGGCCCCGGCTCGTCAGCGATCCCGTTCCCGACCTGTCCGTGCCCGGCGGGGCCTTCATCGGCGGCTTCTGGCAGCGCGAGGATCTCAGGCTTCCGGTCACCGATCCGGAGGACGGGCGGCTGCTGGGGTACGTCGCTGACTCGACCCCGGCGGACGTCGCGGCCGCGGTGTCCGGCATCCAGGAGTCGCTCGCGACGCAGGACTGGCCGCTGTGGGCCCGCAGCGAGGCTCTTCACCAGGCCTCACGGCTGCTGGCTCAGGACTCCGACCGGTTCGCCCACCTCATCGCCTCCGAAGGCGTCAAGACCCTCGCGGAAGCGCAGCGCGAGGTAGTCCGCTGTGTGGAGACCCTGCGGCTCTCCGCCGAAGCCGGGCCGGTCCTCACCGGTGAGACGATCCCGTTCTCGGCGAGCCGGAGTGATCGCGGCAGGATCGGGTGGTTCACCCGCGAGCCGGTCGGCGTGGTCGCCGCACTCACCTCGTTCAACGATCCTCTCAACCTGGTGGCGCACAAACTCGGGCCGGCGCTGATCGGCGGCAACGGCGTCGTCCTCAAACCCTCGGACCACACTCCGCTCACGTCGCTGGCGTTTGTCGACCTGCTGCTCTCGGCGGGCGTGCCGGCGGGACGAGTCGCCGTGGTCTGCGGAAGTGCTCGGGCAGGGCAGGCGCTGGTCACCGACCAGCGGATCGCGATCGTGTCCTTTACCGGTGGTCCGAGGACCGCGGCGAAGATCACGGCCGCCGCCGGGCCGCGGAAGATGTTGATGGAGCTCGGCGGGAACAACCCGACGATCGTGTGCGCGGACGCGGTTCTCTCCGACGCAGTGGAGGCGGTCGTGGACGGCGCGTTCGGCGTCGCCGGACAGAACTGTCTGTCGGTCCAGCGTGTCTATGTCCATGCATCGGTCCACGACGAGTTTCTGCACGACGCCGTCGCCCGAACCAAGCGGCTCAGGGTCGGCAGCAAGCATGACCCGGAGACGGACATCGGTCCGCTCGTCAGCGAGGCGGAGGCACAACGTGTGGAGGAGTGGGTCGACGGAGCGGTCGGCTCCGGGGCGACGGTCCACGCGGGCGGTGTCCGACACGGCTCCTTCTATGAGCCGACCATCCTCACCGGCGTCGCCGAGGGATCGCGTGTGCTCACCGACGAGGTCTTCGGCCCGGTCGTGACCGTCATCCCATTCGAGGACCTCGACTCTGCGGTCTCGGCAGCCAACACCAGTGAGTTCGCGCTCCAGGCCGGGGTCTTCACCCAGTCGGTCGAGACGGCGTTCGAAGTGTCGGCTCGGCTGGTCGCGGGAGCCGTCGTCGTCAACGGCACGAGCGACGTGCGCGTGGACTCCATGCCGTTCGGCGGCTTCAAGGGCTCGGGCATCGGACGTGAGGGTGTGCGGTTCACCGTTGAGGCCATGACGGAACCGAAGGCCACGATCCTGAATCTGGTCTCCTAAGTGCGTCTGCACCGGGACATGAGCACTCACGTCCGGTCCGGGAGCTCCTCGTGACCGCCACCACGCCCTGCCTCGCGGCAATCAATCAGCCTGACCAAGGAGTACCGATGCGTTTCGTCCACCAGCCCGCAGCCACGGTCACCGGACCGCTCCAGCCCAAGGGCTGGTCCGGCCGTTGGGACGTGACGGAGACCGTGCGCAAGGTTTACTCCATCGGGGTTCTCGCAGCGGGCGGGTGACACGAGCGCCCACCGCCTGGAGCGGGTCAGGGAACGCTAGGACCCCCACCCGAGCTCCAGACAGACCGGAAGGGCCCTCTGGCTGAGCATATTTGCTGAGTCAGAGGGCCCTTTCCATGGTCGGGGCTACAGCGTTGAGTCTCAGGACATCCCCGTCGATCACGAGTACAACCAACGACGCCCGCACCACATCGGAGTCGGACTAACCCCCTGATCCGGCCCGCTCTCTGGCAACCACCCGCGCCAGCCGTCGTCGTCGATGAACCCGACGGACCGGCCGGCTACGACACCACCACCAGCGCTGAGGAAGGACTCGGGGCCCGCAAGGCTGGGCGGGCCACACCTGACACGCCCGAGCCGGGACACACATTTTGGCCGCCAACCCCCGCTAACCCCGACCTGTCCGCAAATAACAAATGGCCTGAACCTACGATCCGTAGGTTCAGGCCATTCCGATGTCTTGCGACATCACAATCGTAGCGGGGGCAGGATTTGAACCTGCGACCTCTGGGAGCCGAAGGGGGCTCCCAGGCCACTACGCATGGACTTGGAAAAACCTGGATTCCCTTGGATTTCCAAGGATTCTCCTTGCTGACCGAGCCAGGATATCGCGGAACGCATCGGATCGGCAGCGACTGTTTCTGCAGACTAAGTGGATGCCAGTCAAGTCCTTCGTCGGATCATGAGGTAGTCCTCGGGAAGTATTCGTTGGCGGCAACACAGCGGCGGGACTGGAAAGCGGGAATGGTCAGTTGCGCCTGCTCGGCGCAGCAACGAGGGACGACGGCCACCCTGTTGCGGGCGCATGCAACGGCTCATGCCCAGTAGCGTTTGACGCGCTACGAGACGGCGCGGGTCGAGACTCGTCGCCTGACCCACGACGGCTCAGTGCCCCGCTCGCGAGTCGGATCGAGGAGGCGCTGTTCCGTGCGCGCGATGATTCCAAGGAATGTCGCGTCGTCGCCGTATGCGCGCGCCAAGATCAATCCGCCCTGGATCGCCGCGACCGCGTCCAGCGCGCGGTCGGCCGCTTCCTGCGGTGAGATTCCACCTGTGCGCAGCGCTTCTGCCAGTGCGTCGACCCAGTCAGTAAAGTAGGCCCGGACGACTCCAGCGAAGGCGTCCTGCTCCTCACCCAACGTCATCGAGGCGAACAAGCACACGCGTTCGCGCGAGATGAAGTAGTCGGCCACCTCCTGCGACATCGCCTCGATTGCTGTCGCGGAATCGTGGGCGGCGCGCAGGGGAGAGAAGATCCGCTCCTCGAACCAATCGCCCACCTGCTCGAGAACGGCGCGGGCCATGTCCGCCTTCCCCTCGGGGAAGAAGTGGTACAGACTGCCACGGCCGATGCCCGTCTCCTGCTGGATAACGGACAACGAGCTGCTCTCGAACCCTCGCCGGCGGAAGACACCGGCGAGGGCACGGACGGCGTCCGAGCGTTCGAGGAGGGTGCGGGCCATTACAGTCCGAGTTCGCTCAGGCCGGGGTGATCTGCGGGACGAGGACCGGACGCATCCCAGAAGAACTTCCGCTCGGATTCGTCGATCGCGACATCGTTGATGCTCGCATGGCGGTGCGTCATGAGGCCGTCCTGGTCGAAGTGCCAGTTCTCGTTGCCGTAGGCACGGAACCACTGACCCGAAGCGTCGTGGTACTCGTACGCGAAACGCACGGCAATCACGTCGCCAGTGTAGGCCCACAGCTCCTTGATGAGCCGATAGTCGAGCTCGCGCTCCCACTTGCCGGTGAGGAACTCGACGATGGCGGGGCGGCCCTGCACGAAGGTGGAGCGGTTGCGCCACCAGCTGTCCTCGCTGTACGCGAGGGAGATGCGCTCCGGGTCACGGGTGTTCCAGCCATCCTCGGCGGCGCGAACCTTCTGGATGGCGGTCTCTTCGGTGAACGGGGGCAGAGGGGGACGAGACATGATGAATCCTTGATTAGTAGGAGGTTGTACTGATCAGTACAACCTGTACCGGACAGTACAGAGCAAGTGCGCGACTGTCAAGCCATTCGCGACCAGGTCCGACTCAGGTGATCCCGCACATGGTCGGCGAAGGCGCAGCTGCGCTTGAACGCATGGTCGAGGAGTCGTTCGATCCGCTCTATGCGCAGCGACTGCAGCAAGCGCGGCTGCAATTGCAGTTGCGTGGGGGCGCTTAGGACGCGTTCGAAGAGTGTTTCGCCCAGGCGATGGCGGCGTTGAGGACCACGGCGGCACGGTAGATCACGGCGTGCTTGTCATATCTGGTCGCCAGTCCGCGCCACTGCTTACGGGTGCGCCGGGATCGAACGGCGCGTCGCTGCCGGGGTGCACGAAGCCACCTCGGCGGTCATGTCGGGGGCCGGTCACGCCGGCGAACGACTCGCCGAGGCGTGGCACGCGGCTTTCGCGCTCGACCCAGATCACTGGAAGGCGTACAACCTGGCCGTCAAGGCGGTCGAGGACGCTGTCAGTGCATCGCACCTGGTCCGGGCTGCCTCCTGGGCCACCTGCCTCCGTACCAGGAGGAGGCCGCTAATCGACACGGCGGGGGCGGGCACGCGCTGCGACAGCTTCACGGAACCGTCGGAGCCGACCCGGCTGGTCCGGTGCCCGAGCGCGGAGTTCGACCAGCGTCCGAAGAGCTGCTCGACGTAGGCGGAATGGGTAGCTGGCGCCGATCGACACCAGTCCGACGCCACACCACTACCGGGCCATCGAGACCGCGGGTCAGGGTGCGCTGCTCTCTGCGCCGGGCCGCGTGGCGGTGGTCAAGGTGACGCAGACGTATGGCGCGATGGTTACCGCGTCGATGTTCGGCGCGTCCCCGTCGGGGTTGCCGATCACGATGTCGCCGTCCTGGGCCTGGGAGAGGGTCATGTCGACGGCCCGGGCGATGTCGTCCGGACGTCTCGACTCGATCACCGTGATCATCACGACGTAGCCGGCCGCACGGGCGGCCTCCTCGATGCCCTGCAGAGTCGCCGCATAACCGAAGCGCGCCGTGTTGCGGGCAAACACACCGATCGTCGACCGCTTTCCACTGACCAGGGTCTGGGCGGCCGCGTTCGGCCGGTACCCGAGCTCGTCGACCGCCGCCTGCACCTTCGTGCGCAACTTCTCGCTGACCGGCGTACGCCCGGTGAGGACGCGCGAAACCGTCGAGAGGCTCACCCCCGCCTTCGCCGCGACATCGACCAACCCCGGCGGCCTGCGCCTCGTCTCCATCCGCACAGGCTATGGCAAACGTTGGTCAGGCGATCGGCGGCCCGAAGTCTTTCGCGATCTGCCGGACCGGGGCCTCGCCACGCCGAGCGACGGCCACGACGTCGTCGCGGAACTCCTTGGGGTGGGGTCTGGGCACAGTGAACATCCCTCCAGCGATGCCTGTCGGCACCACAAGTCAGGTGTCACCTATCCGTGCAGCAGTCCCACCATCGCGCAGCACCGACTAGTCCTACAGCCGTAGATCGGGTCGGAGGCCTGCGGTGATGCTGCCCTCGCGTCGTTGGTGGTGGGCGCGGCGAGTGCGGCGCTGATGGCGTCGGCACCATCTGGACCAGGACAGGATGTGCTGGGCCGTGGTCGCGGTTCGGTTCAGGAGGCTGGTGAACAGCCGTCAGGCTTCGCCGAGCGTGATCGTGACGAGTCCCGCGCCGCCGTCGTCGGTCTCGGCGGAGCCCGAAGGCCGGCATGATCGCGGGGGTGGCCTGAGAGCAGACTTTCTAGCCTGCTCTCAGGCCAGGCATCGATGTATGGCAGCCGCCCGCCTGGTCAACCGTCACATTCGGACTAGTGGTGAGCTCCGCAGCGGCGAGCTGTGAGCACCGCGAGCGAATGTGTGCTGCGGATCAGCTCGTCGATGTCGACTCGCTCGCGGGGGCCGTGGGCGAGGCGGACATCGCCGGGTCCGTAGTGGAGGCTAGGGATGCCGCCCATCCCGCTGTAGAGGCGTAGATCGCTCCCGTACGGCGCGCCGCTCAGGGAGGCGTCGCGGCCCTCCGAGACCAGAATGGAGTCGACGACCTCCCCCACCAGAGGGTGAGCGGGGTCGATGCGGCCGCTGGCGAACTGGCCGCCCGGCCAAGTGACCTCGACCGGATGATCGCGCAGCCACGGATCACGGGCACTGGCGTCAGCGACCGCTCGCTCAAGGGATGCTCGAGCCGCGGCTGGTGGCTCATCGATCTGTACGCCGAAGCGTCCCTCTGCGACGAGGAGGTCGGGAACGCTGCTGGCCCAGTCGCCGGTCCGGACGACGCCGATCGAGATGGGATAAGGCAGGGGGTTTCCAGCGAAGAGGGAGTCCGGATGCGCGTTGCGCTCGCGCTCGAGTTCGGCGATCGCGGCGTAGACAGGTAGGAACGCATCGAGCGCGCTTTGTCCAGCTAGCTTTGAGCTTGCGTGGGTGGCGCGACCGGGAACGCGCAGCTGAAAGGTCAGCGCTCCAGCGTTCGCCACCACGACGTTGCCGCTGGTGGGCTCGGTGATTACCGCTGCTTCCCCGCGGTGTCCACGCAGCATCGTCGCGAATGCGCCAAGGCCGCCGTCCTCCTCGCTGATGACCGCGTGGAGTGCGAATGGGCGCTCCAGCGTCACGCCGGAGACGACCAGCGCGCGCGCGACGGCGAGATTCGCTGCGACCCCGGCCTTCATGTCGCATGCGCCGCGGCCGTGAATGGCGTTCTGCCGTATGGCGCCACTAAAAGGGTTGCGGTCGTCCCAGTTATCGAGGTCACCGGTAGGAACCACATCGACGTGGCCCTGCAAGACCAGTGCGGGAACGCCCTCCGGCCCCAAGACGCCGACTACGCCGTAGCCCTCGACCCGGGGCGCCTCGGTGCCGGGGTAGTCCGGGTGCGCCGCGAGGTCGTCCAGGTCGAGCTTCCACGTGTCGACGTCAAACCCGAGTGTCGCGAGCTGGCTGGCGTGCCACTGCTGCAGCTCGGACTCCGCATCGCTGCCCGTGAGGCTGGGGAGCCGGATCATGGCCACAAGTTCCTCGACGAGTGCGTGCTCGTCGATAGCGTCAAGAACAGCGGCTTCGGCCCGAGTCAGTTCGACGCCAGGCACTGAGGTTTCCTTCATGGCGCCGAAGTTAGCCGCGACCGCGCCATCGACGGAATAGCAGAATATTGCAGAGAGTGTCATAGAATCTATCAGGTGCTCCAGGCTCAGCAACTTCGCGTCCTCGTAGCCATCCGGGACAGCGGATCGCTGACCGGCGCCGCAAACGCGCTTGGTTATGGCGTTCCGACCATCGCCCACCACCTCGCGTCCTTGGAACGGCATTTCAAGGTCCAGCTGGTGGAGCGGGACCACCGTGGTGCACGGCTCACCCCGCTCGGCCTCGTGTTCGTCGCCGAGGCCGAGGAGATACTGGTGCGCCTGGACCGCGCTGAACGGCTGGTGACCACGCAGCGTGACCTTGGCATGTCCACCGTGCGCGTCGGCACATTTGCCTCGATCGGGTCACAACTGCTGCCCCGCGCTATCCGTCGGCTGAGGGCGCGGATGCAGGTGCAAGTCGAGGTCGTCGAAGCCGAACCCACCGAGGTCGTCGAGCTCCTGCACTCCGGAGAGCTCCATGCCGGCATCATCTACGACTCCGCCGACGACCCCGCTTTCGCCACAGCCGACCTCGAGCTCACCGTTCTACTCGAAGAGCACTACCGCGTGCTCGTCTCCGACACCAGCCCATTCGCGGCGCTTCCTGCGATCGACCTCGCCGACCTCGCCGACGCCGACTGGATCTGCAGCCGCGACAAGAACGAAACCTCGGACCGCGTGCTGCGGCGCGCCTGCCAATCGGTCGGGTTCAAGCCCAAGGTCCTCATGCGCACAGACGATCTCAACATGATTCACGGCCTCGTCGCCGAAGGACTGGGCTGCACCCTCACCACTCAAGCCGCGGTCGACACTCGCTTCGCGGTCGAACCACGCCCCACCGCCCAATACCTCGGGCTGCGCCGAACGTCCTTCGTACGCCGCGGCAAAGTCGCTCCACAAGCAGTCGACGAACTCCACGAAATTCTAGTCGGCCTGCTGCCGAATGACCGACTTGATCGCCGATCGTCCCGCAGTGAAACCGCGCGAAGCGACAGCAGGCGGCCAAAATGATGCCGCGATGACGCCGGGATCCGCGAGCCGGTCCGTGATTGCCCGTCGACCAAGCAACCTCCGCAGCGAATGTCGGCACTAGTACTACAGCCATGGATCGGGCCGTTGGCCTGCGGCGACGTCGGATGTGAGGCGGGCATCACCAGGATGCTTTGTTGCTTGTGCTGAACGGGAAGACCGCGGCAGTGGCCGTGGCCGCTGGCCTTTGGCGTGCGAGGGCCTGAACCTCCGTCCAGAAGCCGTTCGACGGGGCGGTCATGTCAGCTCTCTGAGCTGAGCGGTCATGTCGCCACCTGCGTCGCCGGTGTTCACCGTTCCCTGGAGCTCGAGAGGAGGGCGTGCATCTCGGTATCGGCCTTGGGGCAGTGCTCGACGCCCTTCAGGACCACGAAGACGTCGTTCGGGCCCAGCACGACGTCGCGATCACGGAGCTGAATGGTCAGGACGCCGCTGACCACCATGAACAGCCCGTCCGCGTCTCGCTCGGCGGCCGTTCGGGTCTCCCCGTTGGCCTGCACGCGTCGGAGCGTGCCGTCGTCGTCGCGCACTCGTGCGCGCGCGGTAGACGTCGTCCGCCATCTTGGTCCATTCGATGGTCCCGAACGTACCGACCGGGGTCCGTGGCCTAGCCATGGTGAATCACCCGTGCCCCGCATCGGAGTGACCAGGTTCGGGTTCGCGCTGTTGCGCAACCCACTCCCGGACGTCGCTGGCCGCGAACTTGACGTATCGGCTGACCCGAACCCCGCGGGGTCCCTTGCCGTCCACGCGCCAGTCGTAGATCGTTGTGACCGGTACCCCCAGGTACTCGGCCAGTTGCTCGATGCTCAGCAGCGGTTCGAGGCTGCTCGATGCGGTGTAGGTCTCCATGAAGTTCAGGTGATCCGCCGTGGTCACGGCGGCCCCAGACGCTCCAGGACGCTCCAGGCGACTTCGCCGGCCAGGTGCTGGAGGAGACCTCCACACCGAGTAAGTGGAGGGTTTGTGGTGACTGGTTCATGTTCCAGAAACCTTTCAGGCCCGGGAATCCAAGGATTCCCGGGCCTGATTTCGTAGCGGGGGCAGGATTTGAACCTGCGACCTCTGGGTTATGAGCCCAGCGAGCTACCGAGCTGCTCCACCCCGCGTCGGTGATCCCTACTTTACGCACCCCGGGCGACGAAGCGCAAACCGGGTAGGCCGGTCGAGACGCAGGTCACAGGCAATCGAACCGATCCGGCCGTGTAACGATCGACCCCATGACGACGGAGCTGAGCGATACCACCCTGACCGCCGACCGGATCGTCCACCTCACCGACCAGCTTGCCGCCTTGCCTCACCTGCGCCCAGGCCCACGCACGAACGCCCTGTTCGGCGACCTGGTGCAGGCGGTCCTCGCGGCGCCCGACCGCCAGGCCAGTGACGTCCTGGCGCATCCGGAGGTCAGCAGCCGCAGAGCCGCCGTCCGCGATCTGTCCGCACGCGGCGAGTCCGCTCTCGAGCACGCCTGGGCCGAGCGCATCAGCTCCGCGACCGACCCGCAGGCAACGCTCGCCGCGTTCCCTTATCTCGACAACTACCACCGGCTCACGGCCCTCGAGGTCCGTCTGCTCAACCACTCGGGCGGCGCGCCGACGTCGGTCGCCGTGCTCGGCTGCGGGCCGCTTCCACTCAGCTCCCTCGGGTACGCCGCCGCGCTCGGCTGTCCCGTCGTCGGCCTGGACCGGGACCCCGCGGCCGTCACCCTCGCGCGACAGGTCGCGGCCCGGGTCGGCACCGCCGGGGTCCGGTTCGAGCAGGCCGACGCCGCCGACGTTGGCCTCACGGGGTACGACGCCGTGGTGCTCGCGGCGCTGGTGGGCGAGACGCCGTCGGCCAAGACGGCGATCCTGGACCGGATGGCGGGTGCCATGCGCCCTGGAACCCTGCTGCTCGCGCGCAGCGCGCGCGGCCTGCGCACGCTCCTGTACCCGCCCGTGGACCTGAGCGCGATGACCGGGTTCGAGGTGCTGGAGGTGGTGCACCCGACCGACGATGTCATCAACTCGGTGGTTGTGGCCCGCCGGCTCGGCTGAACGGCTCGGCCGAAAGACAAGGACTCCCCGGTGCTAACACCGGGGAGCCCTTGCTCTACGCGTACCGCACGCTCAGCGCGCGGCGGGTGTCACCCTTCCGTGCCACCGCCCTGCTGCGCCTGCTCGGCCGCTATCGCGTCCTCAAGCGCCTGCTGCAGGCGGTCCTGCGCGTCGCCGTAGGCGGCCCAGTCACCCTCCCGCTGCGCCGCGTTGGCGTCCTCCATGGCCTGGGCCGCCTCCTGCAGCGCGGCGTCGAGCTCGGTGGACGGCGCGCCGCCGGTACCCGGCTCGTCGGTGGGCTCGTCGGTCGGCTCGGGCGTCGGCTCCGTACCCGGCTCGCCGGTCGGCGGCGCGACCGGCGCTTCGTCCTCGGCCGTTCCGGCGTCGCCGGCCTCGGCGCCCGAGTCACCACCGAACACCTGGTCCAGAGCCTCGTCGAGCGTATCGGCGAAGCCGATGTCGTCACCGAACGCGACCAGCACCTTGCGCAGCAGCGGGAACTGGGTGCCGCCGGTCGACTGGATGTACACCGGCTGCACGTACAGCAGACCACCACCCACGGGCAGGGTGAGCTGGTTGCCGCGCCGCACCGTCGACGCGCCGATCTCCAGGATGTTCAGCTGCTCGGAGATCGTCGGATTCGAGTCGAAGTTGTTCTGCACCTGGCCAGGGCCGGGCACCGTCGTATCTCGTGGTAGCTCCAGCAGGCGTAGCTTGCCGTAGTCCTCGGACTTGACTCCGGCCTCGTTCCCGGCGTCGGCATCCACCGCGAGGAACCCGGTGAGCACCTCACGGTCCGTGTTACCGCCCGGGATGAACGTCGATGTCAGGGAGAAGGTCGGCTCCTCCTGGCCCGGCATCTGCAGCGTCAGGTAGTACGGCGGCTGCAGCGACGGGGGCGTTGTCTCCGACGTCGGGTCAGTCGGGTTGTTCCAGAAGTCCTGGCCCGAGAAGAACTCGGCCGAGTTGTCCACGTGGTACTGGCTGAGCAGGGTGCGCTGCACCTTGAACAGGTCCTCCGGGTACCGCAGGTGGCTCATCAGGTCGCCGGAGATCTCCTCCATCGGCTTGACCGACGACGGGAAGACGTTGGTCCAGGTCTTGAGGATCGGGTCCTCGGTGTCCCAGGCGTACAGGTCGACCGAACCGTCGTAGGCGTCGACCGTGGCCTTCACCGAGTTGCGGATGTAGTTGACCTCCTCCGGCAGCGCGACGGGGGCGCCCTGCTGCGTGGTGAGGGTGTCCGCCACTGCCTCGTCGAGCGGCGTCGACGAGGAGTAGGGCACGGCGTCGCTGGTGGTGTACGCGTCGACGATCCACTTCACGCGACCGTCCACGACCGCCGGGTAGACCCGGTTGTCGAGCGTGAGCCACGGCGCGACCTTGCTGACGCGCTGCTGCGGGTCCCGGTCGTACAGGATCTGCGACTCGCTCGTCACGCGGTCGGAGAACAGCAGCTGCTCCTCGCCGAACTTCAGCGCGTACAGCAGCTTGCTGCCGAACGAGCCGACGTCCGGTCCGGCGTCGCCCGTGAAGGTCGTGTTGACCTGGCCGCCGTCGTCCGCTTCGTCGGCCTGGTAGTCGAGCTCCCACGCCTCCGTGCCCTCGGGCGCACCCACGATCGAGTATGTCTCGGTGCTGGGGCTGAAGTAGATGCGCGGCTCGTACTCGCCCTCCAGGTCGCTGATCGCGCCCTGGGACGGGATGCCGCCCTCGAAGAAGGCCGGACGGCCGTCCGGGCCCGGCTGGTTGCCGTACGCGGCGACGACGCCGTAGCCGTGCGTGTACACGGTGTGGTCGTTGACCCAGTTGCGCTGGTCCTGGCCGAGGCCGTCGAGGTTCAGCTCACGCACCGCGATGACGGTGTCGCGGGACTCGCCGTCGATCTCGTACTTGTCGACGGACAGCGAGTCGTCGAAGTTGTAGTACTGCTTGTTCTGCTGCAGCTGGCGGAACGACGGCGACACGACCTGCGGGTCCAGCAGGCGGATCGACGCCGCGGTGTCGGCGTCCTCCCGCAGGGCGCCTTCCTCGGCCTGGGTCGTCGCGTCGTACTGCTCCTTCTCGACGTCGTCGATGTCGAACGCGGACAGGGTCGCGTCGATGTTGCGCTGGATGTACTCGGCCTCCAGCTCCTGCGCGTTCGGGTTCACCTGGAAGCGCTGCACGACGGCGGGGTAGATGCCGCCGATCGCGATGGCGGACACGACCATGAGGCCGACGCCGATCGCCGGCAGGCGCCAGTCGCCGCGGAACGCGGTGACGATGAACAGAGCGGCGACGAAGATCGCGACCACGGTCAGGATGCCCTTGGCGGGGATCACCGCGTGCACGTCGGCGTACGAGGCGCCGTCGAACCGGTCGCCCGCGCTCGTCAGGATCGAGTACCGGTCCAGCCAGTAGTTGCCGGCGATCAGGAGCAGACCCAGCGCGCCGATGACGGCCAGGTGGACGCGCGCGGCAGTGGTGGTCCGAGGACCACCCGCCGCGGCAGGTCCGACCCGGAGCCCGCCGTAGAGGTAGTGCGTGATCAGCCCGGCGATGCCCGCGATCACGACCACCGAGATGAGGAACCCGACGGTGAACCGCAGCGCGGGCAGCATGAAGACGAAGAACCCGAGGTCCATGCCGAACTCCGGGTCGGTCTGGCCGAAGGGCTCACCGTTGAACGCCAGCAGCAGCGTGCGCCACTGCGCCGACGCCGCGACGCCCGCGAAGAAGCCGACGAGGACCGGCGCGGCGATCATCACGACCCGGCGCAGGGGTTCGACCGCCTCGCGGTACTGGTCGAGCGTCGCCTGCTCGGGCGTGCTCGGCGCGTAGATGGGGCGAGACCGGTAGGCCGCGGTGAACGACCAGAACACCGCCCCGCCCATGACCAGGAAGCCGGCGGTGAACAGGGCTGCGCGCATGCCCCACTCGGTCCAGATCACCCGGGAGAACCCGAGCTGGCTGAACCACATCACCTCGGTCCAGAACTGGGCGAGGAGAAGCAGGGCTGCGATCACGATGGCGACCGCGACTATCGCCACCCCCAGCGGACTGCGTCGTCGGGCTCGGGGGGCGCCGCCGGAAGGGCGGCGAGGTGCTGCGGCGAAGGACACGACTGCGTTACCTCACGTCATCAAATGGTTGGGCCGTACCCAGGTGGAACGGCCAGGCTCTGCTCAAGGTTCCCGACACAAGGTTCCCACATCCTCCAGATGTGCAACACACGGTCAGCAGGTCGGCAGCCGGGGTCAAGGACACGTCGGAAGCTCGCCGCCCTCGCCCCGCCCGATCTGCTCGACGGCGTCGCGCGCCTCGCCGAGCGTCGCGACCTTGACCACGTTCAGCCCGTCGGGCACGTTGCCGACGACCTGGTCGCAGTTGCCCGCCGGGGCGAGGAACCACTCGGCGTCGTCCCGGACGGCGCCGTACAGCTTCTGCTCGATGCCGCCGATGGGCCCGACGGTGCCCTCGGGGCTCATCGTGCCGGTGCCGGCGATGATCTCGCCGTTCGCCTCGTCCTCGGGTGTGAGCTTGTCGATGATGCCGAGCGCGAACATGGTGCCCGCGCTGGGCCCGCCGATGTTCTCGATCTCGATGGAGACGTCCACGGGAAAGTCGTAGTGCGGGTCGATGAAGACGCCGAGCACTGCCCGCTCCCCGTTGTCCGAGGTGGTGACCTCCACGTCCATGCTGCGCTGGCCGCGCTGCACGCCGAGCGTCACGCTGTCGCCCGGGTTCGTGTCGGCCAGCCCGTCGATCAGGTCCGCGTAGGTGCCGACGGGCTCGCCCTGGAACGAGTCGATCACGTCGCCCTCCTCCAGCTTGCCCTCGGCCCCGGAGCCCGGCTCCGTGCCGGCGACGTCGAGGACGGCGGGCACGTCGTAACCGAGCTCCGTCAGCGCGGCCGCCGTCGCCGACTCCTGCGACGAGACCATCTCCGCCTGGCTGACCTCCTGCTGCTGCTCCTTCGTGGTCGCCTCGGGGAAGATCGCCTCCACCGGGAGCACCGAGCGCTGCGGATCCAGCCAGCCCTGGATCACCTGCCCCGACAGCATCGGGTAGCCCGGCCCGCCCAGCACCGAGACCGTCGTCAGGCGCAGCTGGCCCGTGGACTCGTAGGTGCGGGCGCCCTCGATCTGGATGAGGTTCCGTTCCAGCGTGTCCTCGGTAGGTCCGGGTGAGCGCATCGCGTACGGCGTGGGCACCACGAGCGCCACCGCGGCGAGGACGGCGGTGGCCAGCAAGGACGCACCCAGCGTCACGGTGCGGCGCGTGATCGGTGCGACCCGGGGCCGCTCGTCGGTGAACGGCGCAGACTCGAATCGCGAGGGCTCGGGTTGCGAGGCGTGCTGTCGGTCGCGCATGTCGGTCACCGGCCCATCATTCCTCACTTGGCTGAGGGTTCCGTGAGTGCCGCCCGACGGCGGCGCGGGTACCCGTTCGCATCCCGCCAACCACTACGCCGTCGTGCAAAGATTTTCCACTCGAACGGTGTGTTATACCCCACGTCACGCCGATAACACGCTACGGTCGTTCCGTGGCCCACGACGCCTTGACGTCCGTGGAGGTGCGCCGGAGCCGCCGTCGCACCGCCACGGTGAGCGCATATCGCGACGGTGGACGAACCATCGTCGCGATTCCGGCGCGCTTCTCTCGGGCTCAGGAACGAGAGTGGGTGGCCAAAATGGTAGCCCGGCTCGAGGACAAAGAACGGCGGCGACGTCCGTCCGACCAGGAGCTGATGGACCGCGCCTGCGAGCTCTCCGCCAAGTACCTCGACGGCAGCGCGCTGCCGTCGAGCGTGCGGTGGTCGTCGAACCAGGGGCGGCGCTGGGGGTCGTGCACCCTGCTGGACGGCTCCATCCGCATCTCCACCCGGGTCCAGGGCATGCCGTCGTGGGTGCTCGACTATGTGCTGCTGCACGAGCTGGCACACCTCCTGCACGCGGGGCACGGCCCGGAGTTCTGGAAGATCCTCGAGGTCTACCCGCGGACTGACCGGGCGCGTGGCTTCCTCGAGGGTGCGTCGTTCGCGCAGGACGACCCCGGGCAGCTCACCTCCGACGACGAGGACGACTGAGTCCGCTGCCGCTAGGGCTTGCGGTCGTCCTGCGGGCCGTCGTCCTGCGGGCCGTCGTCGGCAGGGCCGTCTTCCGTGGGGGAGTCATCCGTACGGGCGTCGTCCAGGGCGGCCAGGTCCTCGCCGAAGATCTCCGCCAGCGCCGCGTCCACGTCGGCGTGCTCGGTCTCCGCGGCTTCGCGGCGCACCAGGTAACCCGACGGGTCATCGAGGTCCTGAGTGCCGGGCAGCAGGTCGGGATGGTCCCACACGGCGTCACGGCCCGCGGAGCCCTGGGCCCGCGCCACTATCGAGAACAGGGTCGCCGCGTCGCGCGACCGGCGCGGCCGCAGCTCCAACCCGACCAGGGTCGAGAACGTGTGCTCGGCGGGCCCGCCGGCGGCTCGGCGGCGTCGGATCATCTCCCGCAGCGGGATGGCGTGCGGGACATGCGGCAGGGCGGCGATGGCGCTGACCTCGTCGACCCAGCCCTCCACCAGCGCGAGCGTGGTCTCCAGGTTCAGGAGCACCGCCTTCTGCTCGTCGGTGTTCTGCAACCCGAACACCCCGCCGGACAGCGCGCTGCGCAGGGCGTCGGAGTCGGCGAGGTCGATGTCCCGCACCTGCGCCTCGAGCGCGTCGAGGTCGATGGTGATGCCGCGCGCGTAGCGCTCCACTATCGACAGCAGGTGCGACCGGAGCCACGGGACGTGGGTGAACAGCCGGGCGTGGGCGGCCTCGCGGACCGCGAGGAACTGCCGTACCTCCTCGAGCGGGGCGTCCAGGCCGTCGGCGAACGCGGACACGTTGGTCGGCAGCAGCACCGTGTCTGGGCTGTCGAGCAGCGGCAGGCCGACGTCGGTCGCGCCGAACACCTCACGCGAGAGCGTGCCGGCGGCCTGGCCGACCTGCATGCCGAACACGGCGGAGCCGAGCCGGCGCATCATCTGCGACGGGTCGATAGTGCCACCGAGTCCGTGCAGCACGCCGGCGGGCATCCCGGGGATGGCCTCGCCGTCGTCGATGCCCTCCGGGAGCTGGTCACGCAGGACAGTGGCCAGCGCGTCCGAGACCGAGGCGGCGACGGGTGCCGCCAGCTCGTTCCACACCGGGAGCGTGGCCTCCACCCACTCGGACCGGTTCCACGCGTGCCGCGTGCCGCCGGCGGGCGGTAGGTCGGTGACCGCGTCGAGCCAGAGCTCCGCCACGGCCAGCGCGTCCGTAGCCTCCTTGGCCTGCTTGCCCGTCAGGGACGGGTCGCCCTCGCTGACGGCGACCTGCCGCGCGACGTCGTGCGCGACGTCCGCGTTCACCGGGCCGGTGCCCTCGGCCGAGAGCATCTTCTGCACCTGGGCGAGGGCGTACTGCATCATCACGGGGTCGGGAGGTCCACCGAGGGCGGTCGGGTCGATTCCCCGCTCGCGCATCTCAGCCATCACTTCGTCTGCGCCGTCGCCGAGCATGGAGCGCAGCATCTCCTCCCACGACTGGGGAGTATCGCCGGGCTGGTGCTGGTCGCTCATAGTGTCACCGTAACCGGGTCGGCAAGTGGTGCGCCGTCCATTTGGCTCTGGGCGCACATGGGAACTTCCAGTTCGCGTGATGCTTTGGATATACCTCTGGAACTGTGGACGAGGGCCCGGGGCGAGTGCCGCCGTCGGGCATCGTTGCCTGTATGAAGCGCGCTCCCCTCCTCCGGCTGCGGCCCGGCACGCCCGTGCTGAGCCGCGGTGGCGGTCAGATGCAGTGCGGGTCCGACCCGAGGTGGTCGTTCGTGCTGTCGGGTCTCACGCCGGCCGAGGAGGCGTGGCTCGAGGAGATCGCCGAGCGACGGCACGTGACGGTCGAGCAGTCGGCGGCACGGTGCGGGGTATCCGCGGAGCGGCGCGACGAGATCATGACCGCCTTGTTCCACGCGGGCGTGCTGGTCCCCGTGCCGGGGACCGTGGGTGCGGTGACCGCCCCGGCGGACGGCGCGGCCGACGCCACGGTGCTCGGCATGCTGCGGCCCGACGGCGCGGGGCTGGCCACGCTGGCCGATCGCGCGACGCGGAGGGTGGGCGTCGTCGGCCTCGGGCGGCTGGGCACGGCTGTGGCGCTGCACCTTGCGACAGCGGGGGTCGGCGGTCTGGTGCTGCACGACCCGCTGCCGGTGCAGATCACCGACGTCGGGCTGGGCGGGCTGCGGCCGGTCGACGTGGGACAGGCGCGCGACTTCGCCGTGCGATCGCTCCTGGCGGAGCGGTCCCCGCGCGTAGCGGTCCGGGTGGACGACAGCGCGGCGGACGGCCTGGGATTCGATCCGGCGGATCTCGACGTCGTGGTCGTCGTCGAGCCGCATACCGCGCACCCGGCGCGGTACCAGCGGCTGCTCGGCCTGGGGGTGCCGCACCTGCCGGTGGTGGTGCGGGAGGCCGACGTGGTGGTGGGCCCGTTCGTCCGGCCGGGCCGCTCGGCATGCGTGACCTGCGTGGACCTCTCCCACGCCGATGCCGACCGGGAGTGGCCGGCGCTGGCCGCGCAGCTGCGCAAGACGCCGGAGCCGACGCACGAGGCGACGCTCGCCGCCGTGGCAGCGGCGACGGCCGCGGGCCAGGTGCTCGCCCAGCTGGACGGGCACCGGCCCGCGGCCGTCGGTGCGTGCCTGGAGATCTCGCTCCCGGCAGGGCTCCCCCGAGCCCGGCCGACAGAGCCGCACCCGCGCTGCGGGTGCGTGCTCCTGCCAGCCTGAGTCCCGGCGCTGAGTGCGGGATTTTCGCCCGGTCAATGGTCGTTGACCGGGCGAAAATCCCGCACTCAGCGGTACGGGTCAGGCAGCGGCGACGTTCTCCGACTTGCGCGGCCGGCCACGGCCGCGCTTGCGGGCAACAACCACGCCGTCCACGAACACCTCGCCGCCCCAGACGCCCCAGGGCTCGTTGCGCTCGAGGGCGCCGGCGAGGCAGCCCTCGATCAGGGGGCAGGTGCGGCAGAGCGCCTTGGCCTGCTCCACCTGGGTGCTGTGCTCGGCGAACCACAGCTCCGGGTCGTTGGTACGGCACGGCAGCAGTGTGTCCATCAGCCGGTTGAACTCCGCCGAGTCCGAACCGGTCCCGCTCGTGGCGGGGTGTTGAGGCGGGTCCCAGGGGCCCGAGCCGCCCTGGGGAAGAGTGTCGAGGAGCGCAGTGAGGCGCACGGTTGTCTCCTGTGTCCTGTAAGGATGAACGTCGTCGGTGAACGTCTGGGGGAACAGGACCCCGGGCTAGATCTCTGGCCGGCCGGCCCCGTGGGGCCGGGACTCCGGACAAAAATTAAGGCCGCGGGTCCTAGGTGGACTCCGCGGCCTGGATCTCTTCGGTCGTTAGACCGGCGAGTCTCCTGGCGATGCGGAGTCGGGTGCGAGAGCGGACGGCTTGTTGCCTCCGCGGTGAGTGCGCGCGCGGAAAGACAGAGCTGCGCCGGTAGCCGGGACGGGCTCGTAGCCGAGCACGTGCTTGCACACCTGCAGATCCGTCTGCGGAATCATGTTCATCTCCAATGCACCCACCTCCTCACTCGAATCCGGGCCCGACCTTCTCGGCCTTGCCCACTGCTGTCAGGGACGTATGAACACTATGCCGGGCCGCCGCGGGGAGCCAACTCTTTTTCCAAACTTTCTTGAGAAGTTTTTCGGACTGCCCGGGACGGCTCACTGGGCAGCCATCCCGGGCGGCCCCGGATCCCCCGAAAGTTCCCTCGCCGGACCACCTGACAGACCGCTCAGGAACCCGGTGCACCCGACACGATCGCGAGGATCGTGGCGCCGTACTTGTCGATCTTCGCCGGACCGATGCCATTCACGCGAGCAAGTTCGGCTATGCCCGAAGGTCGGATCTCCGCGATGGCGGCCAGGGTCGCGTCCGTGAGCACCGTGTAGGCGGGTTTGTCCGCTTCCCGGGCGACCTCGAGCCGCCAGTCGCGCAGGGCGTCGAAGAGCGCGACGTCGTGCTCGCCGGTCAGCAGCGCGCGGGCCTGGTCCTTCTGCGCGGCGGTCCGGGCGCGGGGTGCGCGCGCGTCGTCCGGCCACAGCCCGTCGAGGAACCGTGTCCGTTTGCGTGTGGCGCGTCCGCCCGGGTTCCGCGAGCGCCCGAACGACACCTCCAGGTGCTCACGGGCGCGGGTGATGCCCACGTACAGCAGCCGGCGCTCCTCGTGGACGGCGTTGTCGGTCTCCGCGAGCGAGATGGGCATGAGGCCCTCGCTCATGCCCGCGAGGAAGACGGCGTCCCACTCCAGGCCCTTCGCGGCGTGCAGCGAGGCGAGCGTGACGCCCTCGACGGTGGGCGCGTGCTGCGCGGCGGCGCGCTCGTCGAGCTCGGCTACGAGGGCGGCGACCGTCGCGGGGGCCTCCGGCGTCGCGGCGGCGGCCAGGTCGTCGGCGAGCGAGACGAGCGCCTGCATCGCGTCCCAGCGTTCCCGGGCGGCTCCGCGCGCCGCGGGCGGCTGGTCGGCCCAGCCGGCGGCGGCAAGGATGTCCCGCACCTGGTCCGGCATGGGCCGTTCCGGGTCGGCGGAGCGGGCGGCGCCGCGCAGCAGCACTATCGCGTCGCGCACCTCCTTGCGCTGGAAGAACCGCTGTCCGCCGCGTACGAGGTAGCCGACGCCGGCGTCCGCGAACGCCGCCTCGAACGCCTCCGACTGGGCGTTGGTGCGGTACAGCACCGCTATCTCGCTCGCCGGCACACCGGACTGGATCAGGCGTGCGGCCCGGGTCGCGACGCCCTTGGCCTCGGCCTCGTCGTCGTCGTATGCCATGAAGGTGACGGGCGGGCCGGGCTTGCGCTGCGCGATGAGCTCCAGCGCCTGGTGCGCCCCGCCGCCGCGGCCCGCGCGCTTCAGCACCAGGTTGGCGAGGTTCACGACCTGGGGCGTGGAGCGGTAGTCGCGCACGAGGCGGATCTCCTGCGCCTCCGGGTAGGTGCGCCGGAACTCCAGGAGGTGGCGCGGGGAGGCACCGGTGAAGGAGTAGATGGTCTGCGACGGGTCGCCGACCACGCACAGCTCCTTGCGCCCGCCCAGCCATTGGTCCAGCAGGAACTGCTGCAGCGGCGAGACGTCCTGGTACTCGTCGACGACGAAGTGCCGGTACTGCGAGCGGACTTCGTCGGCCACGGCCTTGTGGCTGTTCAGCATGTCCCCGAGCATGAGGAGCACGTCCTCGAAGTCGATGACGCCCCGCTCGGTCTTCACGTCCTCGTACGCCGTGATGAGGCGCGACACCGTCTGGGTGTCGTAGCCCGACGGCGCGTCGCGACCGGTCGCGTACGCCGCCTTCTCGTAGTCGTCGGCTGCGATGAGCGAGACCTTCGCCCACTCGATCTCGCTGCTCAGGTCGCGGACCGCCACGCGGTCCACGCTCAGGCCGAGGCGCCGCGCCGCCTCCGCGACGAACTGCGCCTTGTACTCCTGCAGGCGCGGCGGCGCGCCACCCACGATGCGCGGCCAGAAGTAGCCGAGCTGGCGCAGCGCGGCGGAGTGGAACGTGCGGGCCTGTACGCCCTGGACGCCGAGCTCCCGCAGCCGCGTGCGCATCTCTCCCGCCGCGCGGGCCGTGAAGGTCACCGCCAGCACGCTGGTCGGCTTGTAGGCGCCGATGCGGACGCCGTACGCGATGCGGTGCGTGATGGCGCGCGTCTTGCCCGTGCCCGCTCCCGCGAGCACCACGACCGGACCGTTGAGCGCGAGCGCCACCTCGCGCTGCTCGGGGTCGAGGGCGGTCAGGATCGCGTCGGGGCTCATCGGTCCAGGATGATTCGAACCGTCGGCGGAGTTGGTCTGGGTGAGCATCGTCTGCGATTCTCGCAGCAACCACTGACAAGGAGTACAGATGTCGGAGTCGACCACGCCGGTACCCGAGAACGGAACACTCCTGATGTACTCGACCACCTGGTGCGGGTACTGCCGTCGGCTTCGTACGCAGCTCGACTCGGAAGGCATCGGCTACACGGTCGTCGACATCGAGCAGCACCCGGCTGCCGCCGCATACGTGGAGCAGGTCAACGGCGGCAACCAGACGGTTCCGACAGTGGTGTACCCGGACGGTTCGGCGGCGACCAACCCGAGCCTGGCCCAGGTGAAGCAGGCCCTCGCGGCCTGACCGCGGCTCCGGCCCGACCGCGGCTCGCGCCTACCAGTCCAGGTCGGAGCCGAGCCAGGCGGAGAACCTGGCGAGGGGCTCGTTCGCGCGACGATGCGCACGGACCAGCACCCGGGTCACCTCTCGCGTGGTCGGATGGCGTCGCGTCTGCTGCGGCGCGAACTTCTTCGCCTTCTCGAGGCTCAGCAGCGCGCTGTCGGTCCTCCCCTGCCAGAGCTGGGCCCGCGCTACGTCCATGTGATGGTGCCCCACCCGGATCGGCACCCGCCGGACGACGTCGTCGGAGAAGCGCAGCTCGTCGGCGAGGGCCAGGGCGCGAGGGCCGTCGCCCGACTCGACCGCCGACGCCACCGCGTGGATCTCCACGTTCGTGCGCCCGAACGCCAGGTTGCGCCAGTCGTTGTCGGTGTCCGGGCCCGTGTGCCGTGCGGCCTGGCGCGCCTCGGCGACGTGCGCGACCGCCTCGTCCGACCGGTTGGCGCGTGCGGCGAGGATCGCCGACCGCAGGTGGAGCGACCCCACCATGCGGAGCGCGGCCGGACCCTCGTCCGATCCCGGATCGACCTCCGCCAGGGACCGGTCGAGGACCCGCAGCCCGGCGTCGTACGCGCCCAGCCGCATCAGTGACGTGGTGCGTATCCAGCTGGCGAAGGCCTTCATCACCGGATCGCCCGACTGTGTGGCGATCCACGCGATGCGGTCCTCCACGATCGTCGAGAGGTCCTCGTAGCCTGCCTGGTACGTGACGGCGTGCGCGGCATAGAACATGCCCATCAGCGCGTCGAACAGCACTTCCCGCTGGTCCTCGTCGCTGTCGTGCACCATCGCGAAGGCTTCGATCAGCAGCGGCGGCAGCCGCCCAGCCACCTCGAAGTTCCGGTCGAGCTGGTACAGGGTGGCGATCTCCGCCGCATCGCGCGCAAGCTCCGCCGGGCTCCGCGGAGCCGTCCCGAGCTCCGCGGACAGGTCCCAGTAGGCCAGCGCGCGGCGCAGGTCGGGCATGGCCGTGTGGACCCGATCCGGGCGGGGCCCTTCGCGGTCGTACGGCTGGCCCGTCAGCGTGGTGCTGTCGACGTGCAGGGCCCGGGCCAGGGCCGCGACGACCGGCTGGGAGGCGATCCTCGATCCCTGCTCCATCTTGCGCAGCAGCGACACGCTCACCCCGGCGTCGTGTGCCAGGGCGATCTGGGTGACCCCGCGCGCCTTGCGCTGGTGCGCGATCCGGCGACCGATGGAGTCGTCGTCAGTCATCTCGTGGTCCCTTGCTGGCACAGGTGGCGGGCACTCGCCACCCTATGGCCTTCGGCGATATGTCCGACAGGTCCGACCCCACTTATGGGGACTTTGTGACACAAACTGTGTCACATCAGCGCCTTGACACCCGCGAAAGTGGAGAGTGGGCCGCCCCGCACGGGCGGGGACCCGGTGATGCGAGGGGACGAGGACAATGAGGACTGGTCGCAACGCAAGGCATCGCGCACTGGCCGGGCAGGGCCCGTACCTGGTCGCGCTGGACATCGACGGCACCCTCCTGGACACCGGCATGGACGTCTCCCCGGTCACGGCGCGCGCCGTGGCGGCGGCATGCGCGGCCGGCCATCACGTCGTCCTGGCCACGGGGCGCTCACTGATCGGCGCTCTGCCGGTCGCGAGGAACCTCGGCCTCGACGACGGGTGGGTCGTCGTCTCGAACGGTGCCGTCACGGCGCAGCTGGCCCCTGAGGCACCCCGCGGGTACGTCGTGCACGAGCAGCACACGTTCGACGTCGGCCCGGTGGTGCGGCTCGCCCATGCCCGGCTCCCCGGCGTGCGGGTCGCGGTCGAGATCGTCGGGTGGGGCTACGCCGTCACGCACGAGTTCGACCGCGCGGAGGTCAACGGCGAGCAGCGCGTCGTCCAGCGTGCCGACGAGCTGTGGGCCGCCCCTGTCACCCGCGCGATCCTGGCCGGCCCCGACGTCACGAGCCTGGTGCGCCCGCTCCAGGACCTCGGCGTCACGGCAACCCCCAACGCACAGCACTGGGTCGACGTCACGGCGCCCGGCCTGTCGAAGGCGACTGCCCTCGACACGATCCGGGGCATGCTCGGGGTCGACCCCGCGCACACGGTCGCGATCGGTGACGGCTGGAACGACCGGGAGATGCTGGCCTGGGCGGAGCACGGCGTCGCGATGGGCCATGCCCCCGAACCGGTCAAGGCGTTCGCGAAGCGGGTCACGGGCACGATCCACGAGCACGGTGCCGCAACCGTCCTGCACGCCCTCGTGGAGGGCGCCGCGCCCCTTCACCTACCGACTCCCGCCTGAAGCGCGTGACGTGGAGCCGCATCATGACCAGCGACTTCTCCAGCGTCCCTGACGCCGACGCCGTCGCGAAGGCTGCGCGCGCGATCCCGGCGGAGCTCTATCTCCGGCCTGATAGGGACGCCCTCCTGCCTGCCGTCCCTGGGCGGACGATTGTGCGGCAGCTTCGGGCCCTGGGTCTGCGCCCCGGCATGCGGGTCCTGGAGATCGGCACGGGATCGGGTTACGCGGCCGCTCTCCTGGGTCACATCGTGGGTCCGAACGGCCACGTGGTCACGGTCGACGCCGACGAGGACCTGGCGAGACGCGCGGGCGCGCTGTTCACCGCACACGGGCACCGAGCCGTCGCGATGACGGGCGACGGCCTGCTGGGGTATCCCGACCGCGCGCCGTACGACCGGATCAGCGTCGGCGCCACGCCCGCCGCCATCCCGGCGGCGTGGCTCGACCAGCTCGCCCCGGACGGGGTGCTCGTCACCGGGTGCCTCGTCTCCGACCTGCCCGGCACGTACGCGGTGGCGCACATCGTCAAGAGGGCCGACCGTCCACGCGTCACGGTGCACGCGGGCCGGTACCCGCCCATGGGCCGTCGCGCCGTCCGACCCACGGTCACCGTCGTGACAGGGCGGGACAGCTCCCACTACTACCTGGCCTCGAGCAGTCCGAACCGAGCCACGGCCGAGCAGTTCCTCGCCATCCTCCGCGCGGGACACGCCGAGGCCTGGCCAGGCGCGGCCGGTGATTTCCTGGACCTGAGGAACTGGCTCCTGGCGATGCGCCCCCGGGGTCTGTTCACGGCGGCCACCGAGCTCGGCGAGGGCATCGGGATCGCCTTCAGGGCGACCGACGACGCCGTCGGCCACGCCGGAGCGCCAGAGGTCGCGATGGTCACGGCCACACACTTCATCGCACGCCCGGCCGGGTCACCCACGGCTGCCCGGCTCGCCGGCCTGATGGCCGACTGGCAGGCCGAGGGCTACCCGGCCACCAGTGACCTCGACGCCGTTCTGCTCCAGGACGGCGACGTCTACCGGGTGCGGCTCGACGACTGACTCGCGCCCCGGGCCGTATCAGCCGTCGAGCCGGGAGCCGAACCATTCCTCGATCAGGGAGCGGGCGATCGAGGTCCGGCCGAAGACCCTCAGGTCGCCCGTCGCCACCGCGGTGGCGACCTCGTCGCGGCTGAACCAGTCGGCCTCGGCGATCTCGTCCTCCTGGCGCACGATCCGGGTGGACGTCGCGCGGGCGCGAAAGCCCATCATGAGCGACGCCGGGAAAGGCCACGACTGGCTGCCTCGGTACTCGATCGACTCGGGGTCGACGACGACGCCGACCTCCTCCAACGTCTCACGCGCGACCGCCTGCTCGAGCCCCTCACCGGGCTCCACGAAACCCGCCAGCACCGAGCGCCGGCCCGGGCCCGACTGCGGACCACGCGCCAGCAGCAGGCGGTCGTCGGCGTCGGTGATCGCCATGATCACGGCGGGCTCGGTCCGGGGAAAGTGGTTCACGTCCTCCACGGGGCAGTGCTGGACCCAGCCGCCCTGCGTCACCTCGGTCTCCGCGCCGCATCGTGGGCAGTGGGTCTGCGCCGCGTGCCACTGGGCCAGCGCGATCGCCTCCACCGCGAGCCCCTGCTCCAGGTCGGGGACATCGAGGGTGCGCATCCCGGCCCAGTCGACGTCCAGGTCCGGTCGCGGCTCCCCCTCGGCCAGGACCGCCGCCAGGTAGGCGGCGCCGTCGGCCTCCCCGAGGAAGAGGTGGGCGCGCGCGACGACGTGTGCGACGTCGTCCGGCACGAAGAGCGCGATCCGCCGTCCGGCCGTGGCCACGTCGCTCCCGTGCAGCACGAGAACCCGGGTGCCCTGCTGCTTGAGGAGATCTTCCACGAGGTTCGGCTCAGCACGCCGGTGTGCGGCACGGTCGTGGGTGGCGTGGGCGAACGGGAGGTCGAGAACTGGCACGGAACGACCCTAGCCGCCCAGTCCCACACCCGAATCCTGAAGCCTCGCCGGAGCACCTCAGTGCGGCCATCTCGAACCTTGCCTAGCAAGTCTTGTGTTGCAAGTCTTGCTATGCAAGGTTAGAGTTCCCGCCATGACCGAAGAGCGCATCGCAACGAACCTCCGCAAGGGAGTGCTCGAGTACTGCGTGCTCGCGCTGCTCTCTCACGGTGAGAAGTACGGCCTCGAGCTGGCCGACGACCTCACCGAGCGCGAGCTCATCGCGAGCGAGGGCAGCCTGTACCCGCTGCTGGCCCGCATGCGTGAGAACGGGCTCGTCGAGCCCCGGTGGGACGCGTCCGGCACCGGGCGCCCGCGCCGCTACTACGCCATCACCGAGAACGGCACCGATCAGCTCACCACCTTCGCCCGGGTCTGGAAGTCCCTCGGCGCGCAGGTCAACGCCCTGCTGGAGGGATCGCGATGACCGAGAACACGACGAGGACCGAGAACACCACGATCACCGAGAGGACCGCGATGAACACGAACGCCGAGAGCGCCTACCTGCGTGACGTGGGCAAGCGCCTGCGAGCGCTGACCCCTGAACAGCGCGACGCGGTGCTCGACGACGTCCGGGCACACTTCGCGGACGCCGCAGATGCGGGCCGCACCCCGGAGCAGGCCGCGGAGAGCCTCGGCGACCCCGCGCAGTTCACGGAACGAGTGCGGGCCGAGCTCGGCCATGAACCGGGTCGGACCGACCGGATGAGGCGCATCCTGCTGTGGCTGGCGACCGGTGTCGCGGTCTTCAGCGCGATGTTCATCTCCTTCTGGAACCCTGACGACTCCCTCCAGATGCCGAACACCCAGTTCGAGGCGCACGGCTTCGGGATCGTGTTGCTGAACCTGGCCCCGGCACTGATCGCAGCGCTCCCGAACCTCGCCTCCCCGCGTGCCCGTACCGTCTTCACCGCCGCGGTGGCGATCATGCTGTCGGTCGTGAGCTTCATCTTCCCCGACGGCTGGGCTTTCGCTCCCACGGCCTGGCTCGCGTGGGCCGCACTCGTCGTACCGGTCATCGCCCGCAACGGACCGCCCGCGGCCGGCTGGCGCATCGCCGGAGGCGTGCTCGCCGTCCTGCCCATGGCCCTGGGCGTCGGCGGAGCCCTCGTCGGCAGCTGGGACCTGGAACTCGATTACGTGCTCTATACCGCCGTGGTCGCCGCTCTTGGCGTGCTGATGGCCCTCGGTAAGCCGTGGGCCGGCATCATTCTGGCCGTGGTTGGCGTCGCGGCGCTGGTGAGTTCCGCGCTCTACCCGGGAATGCTCACCTCAGGCGTCTGGTGGGCAGGCGGGTTGTTCATCACTCTCGGCGCGAGTCAAGCCCTCATGCACGCCCGACCGCGCACGCCCGCACGCATTTAGCACTCCCAGGTCCCACCAGCGGGTCCGTCCGAGAACGAGGTATATCGGGTCCTACCAAACAAGCCCTACCAAGAAGGCGGTGTGTCCCCGTCGGAGCGGGGACACACCATCGCGCTGTGCCATGGCACCGCGAACACTGCAATACGGTGAGCATGTGTCCCGCACGCCCCTCGCTCTCGCCGCCCTCTCGACCGCCGCTGTACCCGGTCTCGACGCCCAGTCGGTCCGTGTCGGCGAGCTCGCCGGCGACTACGACGTCGCTGTCGTCACGGGGCAGGACGACCAGGAGTGGGTGGTGCGCGCACCACGCACGACGGTGGCCGGCGCGGCCCTCGAGGCCGAGATCGAGCTGCTCGACGCGCTCCGGCTGTACATCGACACCGGCGTGCTCCCGTTCGTGGTGCCACAGGTGGCGGGCTACGCGCTGCTGCCGGAGGGCGGCCGGGCCGTGGTGCACCGGCGGATCATCGGCAGCAACCTCGACGTCGAGGCGCTGGAGCCGGGCCCCGGCCTGGCCGCCGACCTGGGCCGGGCGATCGCCGCCATCCACGAGCTGCCGACGTCCGTCGTGGAGACGTGCGGGCTGCCCAGCTACACCGCGTCCGAGTACCGCGAGCGCCGGCTCACCGAGGTCGACGAGGCCGCGAAGACCGGGCGGGTGCCCCCGACACTGCTCCGGCGCTGGGAGACGGCGCTGGAGGACGTGTCGCTCTGGAAGTTCAAGCCGGTCGTGGCGCACGGCGACCTCGCGCCGGATCAGCTGCTCGTGGACCGGCAGCGGGTCGTGGCGGTCTCGGGCTGGTCCGAGGCCCGTGTGGCCGACCCCGCCGACGACCTCGCCTGGCTCATCGCGGCGGCGCCGCTCGAGGCGGTCGACTCGATCATGGAGGCGTACCAGTTGCGCCGTACCGAGCTGAGCGACTCCCGGCTCGCCGAGCGCGCGATGCTCGTCGGTGAGCTGGCCCTCGCGCGGTGGCTGCTGCACGGCGTGCGGCACAAGCTGCCCGAGGTGGTCGAGGACGCGACGTCGATGCTGGAGGACCTGGACGACGCGACGCTGGAGGAGGGCGGGTAGGGCCGTCGTCATGTGCCGCGGATGAGCGCCTCCAGCTCCGTTGCGTCCAGGAGGCGGTCCGGGCGGACCGTCGTATCCGAGCCGACGTAGTAGAACGCCGCGCTGACCTGGTCGAGCGGCAAGCCCGTCCAGCGGGACCACGCCAGCCGGTACACGGCGAGCTGGACCTCGCGGGCCGCGCGGGCCGCCGCGTCGAGCGGTTCGCGGCCGGTCTTCCAGTCCACGACCACCACGGCGTCGGGGCCCGTGGCGGGGTCCCGGAAGACGGCGTCCATGCGGCAGCGCAGCATGACGCCCGCCACCGGCGTCTCGACGTCGACCTCGACCGCGACGGGCGTCCGGGCCGCCCACTCCGACCCGAGGAACGTGTCCCGCAGCTTGTCGAGGTCCGTGTCCTCCGGGAGCTCGTCGTCCTCCGCGCTGGGCAGGTCGTCGACGTCGAGCAGCGTGGCCGACGTGAAGAACTGCTCGACCCACTCGTGGAACCGGGTGCCCCTCCGGGCGTGGACGGTGGGCTGCACGGGCACGGGGCGGCGGAGCTGCAGGGCGAACGCGTCACGGTCCGCGGCGAGCCGCACCAGGCCGGACGCCGACACGTGCGCCGGGAACGCGACCTCCCGGTCGGCCTGCCGGTCGCGTTCGGCCAGGAGCATCCGGGCGAGGTCGACCAGGTCGTGGCCCGCTGCGTCGGTGAGGACGCCGCGCGGCGCGGTGAGCGCGTCGGCCGGGAGCCCCAGGGCGGCGAGCGCGACCAGGCGGTCCTCGGCGGCGCCGTCCACGAGGTTGGCCGTCGCGCGCAGGACTTCGCGGGCGGTCGCGTGCTGCCCGGTGACCTGGGGCCGGCCGGTCTCGTCCGGGGTCTCGCTCCCGTCCGGGCGCCCGTCCGGCGCGGGCCAGACCGCCGTGACCTCCTCGGCGTTGCGCGGGTTCTCGGCGTCCGGCTCGGGCATGGGCGCCCAGAGGTCGGTGCTGACGAGCCCGGCATCGGCCAGCTCGACGAGGAACGGAGAGACGCCGCGCGGGCGGCTCGCCGTACCCCACCAGGAGGCCGTGAGAAAAAGCTCGCGCCGGGCGCGGGTGAACGCGACGTACGCCAGGCGGCGCTCCTCGGCGAGGCGGTGCCCGCCGCACTCGAGCTTGAACTCGTCCCGCAGCGCGACGAGGTCCTTGGTGTCGGAGGCGTGCTCCCAACGGAAGGCGGGCAGGTCCTCCGCGTCGCCGCGCAGGTGATAGGGCAGCTCGCCGAGGTCGGACAGCCAGCCCGATGACGACTCCCCCGAGCGCGAACCCCGGTCCCACGTGGGAAATGCCCCGTCGGCGAGGCCCGCCACGGCCACCGAGTCCCACTCCAGACCCTTCGCGGCGTGCGCGGTGATCACCTGGACGGCGTCCGGGTCGGGCTCGTGGACCGGCATGTCGAGGCCGCGTTCCTTCTCCCCCGCGACGCCGAGCCAGGCGAGGAACGCGCCGAGCGTCGCCGTGTCCGACGACTGCGCGAACGACGCCGCGACGTCGCGGAACGCGTCGAGGTGCTCGCGGCCGCGGTCGCTCACCGCTCCGCCGACCCCGGCATTCACCAGGGCGGCCGCGGTGGCTGCCTCGACGTCGAGCCCGAGCGCGCGCTCGGCCTGGACGACGAGCTCGGGCAGGGAGAGGTAGGTGAGTCCGCGCAGGTCGCGGAGCAGCCGGGCCAGCGCCGCCAGACGCCGGTGCGCGTCCTCGGACAGGACACGACCGTCACGGGCCGGGCTGCCGACGGGCGGAAGGTCGTCGAGCGCGTCGACGATCGAGCGGTGGTCGGAGACGTCGCCCTCGACCACGCGGGGGTCGTCCGTGATCTCGCCGTCGTCGTCCGGGCCGCCGGACGCGGCGGCGCGCCGCGGGTCGTCCAACCGCGCGAGGTCGGCCGCCCAGGAACCCAGGGCGTGCAGGTCGGCCGCGCCGAGGTTGAGGCGCGGGCCCGTGAGCAGGCGTAGCAGCGAGTCGCCGCGCGACGGGTCGTGGGCGGCCTGGAGCAGCGCGACGACGTCGACCACCTCGGGCGTGGACAGCAGGCCGCCCAGGCCCACCACCTCGACCGGCAGGCCGCGGTGGCGCAGGGCCACCTCGATGGCCGGGAACTGCGCGCGCGCCCGGCAGAGGACTGCGGCCGTGGAGCGTCCGTCGGGGTGCGCACCGGAGCGCCATCGTTCCGCGACCCACTCGGCGACGGCGTCGGCCTCCTCCTCCAGGGTGGGTGCGACGTGCGCGGACACCACGCCCTCGCCCGCGCCGGGGCGCAGGTCCAGCGGCGGCACATGGACGTTCGGGCCGATACTGACGTTCGTGCCGGCCCCCGTGCGCGAGCGCAGCGGGCCCGACACCACGTTCGCGGCGGTGAGCACGGCGGCATCGTTGCGCCAGGACGTCGAGAGGTAGTGCACCGCGGCGGGGACGCCGTCGTCGCGCTGGAAGCGGCCGGGGAAGCGGGCGAGGCCCGCAGCGGAGGCGCCACGCCAGCCGTAGATGGACTGGTGCGGGTCGCCGACGGCGGTAACGGGGTGGCCGCCGCCGAACAGGCCGGACAGCAGCTCGACCTGGGCGTAGGAAGTGTCCTGGTACTCGTCGAGCAGCACCACCTCGAACCGCGCCCGCTCGGCGGCGCCCACGAGCGGCACCTCGCGGGCGAGCTGCGCGGCGAACGCGACCTGGTCGCCGAAGTCGAGCGCCTCGGCGATCCGCTTGCGGCGCCGGTACTCGACCACGAGGTCCACGAAGCGTGCCCGTTCGGCGACGGAGCTGATGAGCTTGTCGACGTCCTTGGTGCGCCGCTTCTGCTTCTGGCCGAGCGGGATCGACTCGAGGTGCTCGGCCATCTCGACGAGGCGGTCCCGGGCGTCGGCGGGGTCGACGAGATGCTCACCGAGCGCGCCTGACAGCGCGACGACGGCACCGGTCACGGTGCTGACCGCCTTGTCGGTGCCGAGGTCCTCGTCCCAGGACTCCACCACCTGGGAGGCGAGCTGCCACTGCTCGGCCTGGCCGAGGAGGCGGGCGCTGGGCTCGACACCGAGGCGGAGGCCGTGGTCCGCCACCAGCGACGCGGCGTACGCGTTGTAGGTCGCGACGGTGGGCCGGTCAAGGTCGAGGCCGGCCAGCGCCTCGCCCGACTCCTCGCCCAGCGCCCGGTTCAGCTGCGCCAGCCGGGTCTGTACGCGCTGCGTGAGCTCGCCGGCCGCCTTGCGCGTGAAGGTCAGGCCAAGCACCTGCTGCGGCTGGACGAGCTTGTTGGCGATGAGCCACACCACGCGCGCGGCCATGGTCTCGGTCTTGCCGGAGCCGGCGCCGGCCACGACGAGCGCGGGCTCCAGCGGTGACTCGATGATCCGGATCTGCTCGTCGGTGGGCTCGTGGCGGCCGAGCAGGCGTGCGATCGCACGCGCGGACAGCCGGATCTCGGGCTCGGTCACTCGACCACCTTTCGTCCCTCGGGCTGCAGCGGGCAGGATCGCCGCACTGCGCACACCTCGCACAGGTCGTTGTTCCTGGCCGCGAACCGTGCGGCGGCCATCGTGTCGGCGGCGCCCTCGACGGTGTCGCGCGCCCAGCTGTTGCCGTCCTCGTCCGGGACCAGGGCGGGCTGGTTCCGGACGCTCGCCGACACCGTCTCGGTGCCGACGTAGACGAGGCTCGCGCCCTTGCTGACCGTGCCCTCCGGCAGGTCCAGCGCACCCTCCTCGACGGCGAGCTGGTACGCGCCGAGCTGCGGGTTCTCCGCCGCCTTGTCCTTGCTGGCCGCGGTCTTGCCGGTCTTGAGGTCGGCCACGGTCACGCTGCCGTCGCCCGCGTCCTCGACGCGGTCGACCTGGCCGCGCAGCCGCGCGCGACCGACCCGCAGGTCGAAGTCGGCCTCGACGAGCAGCGGCTCGCCCGAGTCGGCGAGGTAGTCCGCGAGCCGCTCCACCATGCGCTCGGCGCGCTTGCGCAGCTGCAGCGACGGCCAGCCGTCCGGCAGCGCGAGCTCGGGCCAGCGCCTATCCAGCTCCTTCTTCAGGTCGGTGAGCGACCCCTTCGGATGGCTCTGCGCTATCGAGTGCAGCAGGGTGCCGAGCGTCTGGTGCGTGGCGTCCGGCTTGGTGCCGCCCGCCGCCTCGAACGCCCAGCGCAGGGCGCAGGTGGTCACCGTCTCGACCTTCGACGGCGACACCGTCACCGTCTCCTGCGCGCCCCACAGCGGCACCTCGCTCGAGACGCCCGCCACGCCGTACCAGGTGCTCGGGTCCGCCTCAGCGACGCCTGCGGCCGCGAGGTCCGCGAGCAGCGCGGCACCGGGCTCGCCGCTGGACGCCGGCCGGCCGCCCGCTGACGGCTGATCGTCCGACACCGATGGGTCGCCCGACGACGGGCCGCCCGGCCCGGACAGCGCCGCCGCCCGCACGAGCTCGGACCGGGCAGCGGCCACCACACCGCGCAGGTCGAGCGGCGGCCCGACGGGGACGCGGCGCGGGTCCGGACCGTCGCCACCGTCGCCGCGTGGGGACACGAGGTCGCAGAACACGCTGGGCGCCTCCTCCGTGTCCTCCACGGCCGTGACCAGGAGACGACGCCGGGCGCGCGAGACCGCCACCGCGAAGGCGCGCAGCTCGTCCGTGAGGACCTGGCGCCGGGCCTCGGACCCGACCACCCGGCCGTCCTCGGACCGGCCCGCGACGAGCTCGACCAGCGCCTGCGAACCGAGCAGCGAGTCGCGCAGCCGCAGGTCGGGCCACACGCCGTCCTGCACGCCGGCCACGACCACCACGTCCCACTCGCGCCCCGCGGCACCCGGGGGCGTGAGCGCCTCCACGGCGCCCGCACCCTGGGCCGACGCCGCCAGGGAGTCGGCCGGGAGGTCCTGCGAGTCCAGGTAGTCGACGAACGCGGCGACCGGCGCGCCAGGCATCCGGTCCACGAAGGTCTCCGCCGCGCGGAACAGGGCGAGCACGGCGTCGAGGTCGCGGTCGGCCCGCAGGCCGGCCGGGCCGCCGGTGAGGGCGGCGGCGCTCCAGCGCTCGGCCAGTCCGGTCGCTGCCCACACCGCCCAGAGCACGGTCTGCGCGGTGGCGCCGGACTCCCCCGCCGCCTCCCGGCCGGCGGCGAGCACGCGTGCCACGGCGAGCGGTCCGCGCCGGACCTGCGCGGGCAGCAGGGCCGCGCGAGCCGGGTCGGCCAGCACCTCCACGAGCAGCGCGTCCGACGTGCGACCGCCACCGGCCGCCAGCTCCTCGGACCGCAGCGCGCGGCGCAGCCTGCGGAGCGCCACGGCGTCCAGCCCGCCGATCGGCGAGATGAGCAGCAGCGCCGCCGTCTCCGGGTCGAGCAGCGGTTCGTCGCCGTCGAGCTCCTCCGCGATCAGTGCCTCCAGGCTCCCGCGCGGCGCGCCCGCGCACGTCTTGACCGCTGCCAGCAGCGGCGCGACGGCGGGCTCGTCCCTTAGCGGCAGGTCCGAACCGAGCAGCGCCACTGGCACGGACGCCGACACCAGCTCGCGGCGCAGGGCCGCCAGCCGCGTGCCGCTGCGCGCGATCACCGCCATCCGCTCCCAGGGCGTGCCCCGCAACAAGTGCTCGGCCCGCAGCTCCCGCGCGATCCAGGCGGCTTCCTGGGCGGCGCCCGAGAGCACCGCCACCTGGACGGGCGACACGGGCGTGGCACCGGCTTCCGCGGTGTCCGCCTCGGCAGAGTCGGGCGCCTCGGCCCCGGTCGGCTCGGCAACGCCGGGCGCCTCCGCTCCGGTCGGCTCGGCGGCCGTCAGCTCAGCGCCCGCCGGCTCCGCGCCGGCCGGCCCGTCGCCGGCCGATTCGGCCTCGTGCGCCGTCGCTCGCCGGTGCAGCGCGCTCGCCGATACCGGGATCCGGTTCGTGACGGCGCGGGTCACAGCGCGCAGCTCCGGTGACTGCCGCCAGACCGTGTCCAGCACCACCGTCTCGGCGTCGAAGGCGCCGAAGGCTCGCCCTGCGCCGGCCGGTGCCGCGGCCCGGCCGGTGAGGCCCGGTGCGGCGCCACGGAAGGTCTGGACCGCGGAGTCGGGGTCGGACAGCAGCACCAGGCGCGCGCCGTCGTCGTGCAGCACCCGCAGGAGCCGGACCGTCGCCGCGGTGGCCTCCTGGTAGTCGTCCACGACCACCAGGTCCCACGTCGGCCGTGGCATGCCGGGCACCTCGTCCTCCCAGGAACGCAGCGACTCGGCAGCCTCGTCGATCACGACCGCCGGGTCGTAGCGCGGCCCGGCGTCGGGCGTCGCCAGCCGCAGCGCCATGGTGTCGAGGTACTCCTCGTAGATCTGCGCCGCCATCACCCACTCGGGGCGGTCGTTCGCGCGCCCCATCTCGTCCAGCTCGACCGGGCCGAGGCCGCGCTCGGCGGCACGCATCAGCAGGTCGCGCAGCTCCTGGCGCAGACCGCGCAGGCCGAGGGACTCCTCCGGCAGACCGGCGGGCAGGGCGAGCGGCCGTCCCTCGCCCGCAACGTGCCCGGCGAGCAGCTCGGCCAGCACCAGGTCCTGTTCCGGACCCGAGACCAGCGTGGGGGTGGGCTGTTCGAGCGCCGCGGCGCGCTTGTGGAGCACGGCGAACGCCGCCGACGACGCCGTACGGACCATCGGCGCACCCACCGTGCGCCCGGCCTGCGCGGCCACCTCGTCCCGCAGCCGGGCCGCGGCGCGACGCGACGACGCGAGGACCAGCACGCGCTCGGGCCGTACGCCCGACGCGAGTGCCCGCACGGCGACCTCGCAGGTGACCGTCGTCTTGCCCGAACCGGGCGCCCCGAGGACCAGCGTCGCGCTATGGCTGAGCGCCGTCTCGACGGCGGCCGCCTGGCTGTCGTCGAGCGGCACGGAATCGGCGCCGCCGGGACGGTTCTCGGTCGACGTCAGGGGTCGCGCCAGCCGAGGTGCGAGGGCGAGGGTCGGTGTCACGCGAATGATCGAACCACGAGCCACTGACACTGCTCGGCGCCCCGCGCGGGGCTGTCGCAAATATCCTGTTCGCCCGAAGGGCTACGTGGTCACTCCGCGTGCGGCGCGGGCCAGGGCTCGGGGATGCAGCCGCTCGTCGTGGTGGTCTGCTGCACCATGATCGTCGCATGCTCGCCCTCGCCGGCGCACACGTCGTGGTGGTACCCGATCACGTGCCCCACCTCGTGGTTCACCAGGTACTGCCGGTAGGCGCGGATGTTCTCCCACGCCCGGGACCCCGTGGCCCAGCGCTTGAAGTTCAGCACCGCGGTCTCCTCGATGCCGCACGAGAGCTCGCCGATCGTGTCGAGCGGAAGACACAGCTGATCGGTGGTTCCCGGGCTCGCGAGCACGACGCGCGCGTCGTAGTTCTCGGAGTCGGTCCGGGCGAACGTGGAGCCGTCCGCGCCGTTCCAGCCGCGCGGGTCGTTCAGGGTGGCCAGCACGGCCTCGGCGAACACCCGCCGGTCCACCGGCAGGCCCTTCTCGACGGCGACCTGGACCCGCCAGACCTTGCCGTCGGCGGGCGCCGGACTGGATCCACGTGCCACGAGCAGCCGGCCGGAGAGCTCCTGCTCCACGGTGACCTTCGTGCCGAGCAGGCCGGAGCCGCGCTCCGGCGTCGGACCAGGGGTGGAACGTGGGCTGGGCGCGGCGCTCGGGCCCGGCGACGGCGGCGCTGACTTCGTGACGGCCGGGCCGCGCGCCGCGGCCGGCGGCGACGGCAGGGCGGAGGCGGACGGCGCAGCCAGCTCCTCCGCATCGGCGGCGCCGACCCCGGACCCTGACACGGCGTCGGCTCCCGTGCCTGCATGCGCAGGACCGGCCGGCGTGGGCGGCGACGTGCGGTTGCCCGACCGAGCCGCCTCGTACGCGTTCCGCACCGCGGCGCCGGCCTCGGCACCCAGGTTGTCCTCGACCACCCCGGCCACAACCGCCGCGGACGCGTCCGGCTCGGTGGACATGGTCACCGCCATGCCCCCGCCGAGACCCATCGCGAAGCACAGGCCGAGCGCGGCCATCGTGCGCCGGGGGTTCCGCACCGCACGTCGCTTGACCTTCCGGGCCGCCGCACGACCCGCCGTCACCCCCTCGGACAGGAGGCCGGCGGACGCACCTCCGCGGGCGTGCCTGCCGGCACGCCGGGGGGACGTCGGACTACTCACGCCGACCATGGTGCCACGCAGGCGCCCGCCGGCCCATGCCTTCACCCACAGAACGTGCAGTTGTCCACAGGCCGCGGCACACCCCGCCGTCCGCGTTGCGCTGTCAGCGACACCGCTCGGCTCACGGCGAAACCGCGGGCCGCCGGTCCCGGAGCGTGACTAGGATCGTCACGCCGGGTCCCCGGGCCTCCGGGTACGCGGCGCAATCCCCGACCGAACTGGAGTAAACGTGGACGTCACCATCGGTGTGCAGAACCTGCCGCGCGAGGTCGTGGTCGAGACGGAAGAGAGCGCGGACGCCGTCGCGACTGCCGTCAAGAAGGCCCTGACCGGTGGCCCCCTCGAGCTCACTGACTCCCGCGGCCGCCGCGTGATCATCCCCGGCGAGGCCATCGGCTACGTCGAGATCGGCTCCGAGGAGCAGCGCAAGGTCGGCTTCGGCGCGGTCTGAGTCTCGCTGTACCCGTCGCCGCGTGGCGGACTACGCGCCAGTTTGCGCCGTCCGCCACGTGGCGTTCATTACTAACGGGTCGGTTGAACGTGTTTCGCTAACCACGCGGAAACATCGTGCGCGTACCATGAATGCCGTACATCGGTTGCCCGGTCGTCACGTTCCGACCCCCGAGCCTGTGCTTCGGTCTCCCAGGAGGCCGCCCCGACAGGACGCGCAGCCTGGGTCATTCCCGGCGCGCGATGATTTTCACGATCGGCTGCCGCACGAAGGCGCGATCGCCGGGCCATGAGGGCCCACCGCGCCGCGAGAGATGAAGGCGCCAGTGACTACCACAGACACCCCGGCCGCAGACGCGGTCACTGAGACAAGCCCCGAGCCGACGACAGACTCGGGGCCCGACTACTCCAGCCCGTCCGCCATCCAGGCGCAGAACGTGACGTTCGCCGACTTCGGCGTCCGCCCCGAGATCGTCGAGGCGCTGAAGGACTCGGGCATCACCCACCCGTTCCCCATCCAGGCCATGACGCTGCCCGTCGCGATGAGCGGGCACGACATCATCGGCCAGGCCAAGACCGGTACCGGCAAGACGCTCGGCTTCGGCGTGCCGCTGCTGCACCGCGTCGTCGCCCCCGGTGAGCCCGGCTACGACCAGCTCGTCGCCCCCGGCAAGCCGCAGGCCGTCGTCGTCGTCCCCACCCGTGAGCTCGCCGTTCAGGTGGCGAACGACCTGGGCACGGCGTCCGCCAAGCGCAACGTCCGCATCGTGCAGGTCTACGGCGGCCGCGCCTACGAGCCGCAGATCGAGGCCATGAAGTCCGGCGTCGACGTCGTGGTCGGCACGCCCGGCCGCATGATCGACCTGCTCAACCAGGGTCACCTCACGCTGCTCCGCGCGGCGACCGTGGTGCTCGACGAGGCCGACGAGATGCTCGACCTCGGGTTCCTGCCCGACGTCGAGAAGATCCTGGCCCGCACCCCGGCGCAGCGGCACACCATGCTGTTCAGCGCCACCATGCCGGGCGCCGTCGTCTCGATGGCCCGCCGCTACATGAAGCAGCCGACGCACATCCGAGCCGCCGAGCCGGACGACCAGGGCGCGACCGTTAAGAACATCAAGCAGGTCGTGTACCGGGCCCACGCCCTCGACAAGGTCGAGGTGCTGGCGCGGCTGCTCCAGTCCGAGGGCCGCGGCCGCAGCATCGTGTTCGCGCGCACCAAGCGCACGGCCGCCAAGGTCGCGGAGGAGCTGCAGACGCGCGGCTTCGCCGCGGGCGCGATCCACGGCGACCTGGGCCAGGGCGCCCGCGAGCAGGCGCTGCGCGCCTTCCGCAACAACAAGATCGACGTGCTCGTCGCCACCGACGTGGCCGCCCGCGGCATCGACGTCGAGGACGTGACGCACGTGGTCAACTACCAGTGCCCCGAGGACGAGCGCATCTACCTGCACCGCGTGGGCCGCACCGGCCGCGCGGGCAACACCGGTACCGCCGTCACCTTCGTGGACTGGGACGACGTGCCGCGCTGGTCGCTCATCGACAAGGCGCTCGAGGTCGGGTTCCCCGAGCCGGTCGAGACGTACTCCACGTCGCCGCACCTGTTCGCCGACCTGAACATCCCCGAGGGCACCAAGGGCCGCCTGCCGCGGTCGGCGCAGCACCTCGCCGGCCTGGACGCCGAGGACGTCGAGGACCTGGGCGAGACGGGCAAGCGCAACAGCGGCTCCCGTTCCGGCGGCGGTCGGTCCGGCGCTCCCCGCTCCGGTCCCCGCACCGGCGGACGGCAGGGCGGCTCGCACGGCACGCCGCGCTCGGCGTCGCGGACGGACGGCGGCGCCGCTCCCTCCGGTGACACCGGCACGTCGGGCGACCGCCCGGCGTCGGGCAGCGAGGACGAGGGCGGCCAGCGGCGCCGTCGGAACCGCAACCGCCGCCGCACGCGTGGCGGCCAGCCGGAGAGCTGACCGAGCGGGGCCGCGAAAGGGTCCGCCTCGAGAACACGGTCTGGCATGGGTTTCGACCGGAATCCATGCCAGACCATGTTCTCGAGGCGGACCTTTTCGCGGCCTCGCTCTACCCCGCCGCAGTCGACGGCGTAGGTTGCTCCTCGTGCAGATCCAGTTCAGCGCACCCTTGTGGCAGTGGCAGGTGCGCACCGACTCCTGGTGGTTCGTCACCGTGCCGCCCGACCACTCCGACGAGCTTGCCGACCTTCCCCTGCCGCCGCGCGGGTTCGGCTCGATCCGGGTGCGGGTCACGGTCGGGAGCACCACCTGGACCACGTCCGTCTTCCCGAGCGACAAGGACGGCGGCTACGTGCTGCCCATGAAGAAGAAGGTCCGCCAGGCCGAGGCCCTGGTGCCGGAAAAACCGGTGCAGGTCACCCTGGAGACGATCGACATCTGACTGTCAGACGCACAGGTCACCCGGGTGTGACCTGACGTTCCGACACGTCGGAGGTCAGACCGTGCGCGCGAACTCGATGACGCCGTTGGCGATCATCTGCGTGGCGATCGCCGCGAGCAGCACGCCCGCGATCCGGGTCACCAGCGTGACGCCGGAGTCCTTGAGCACCCGGTGCACCAGGCCCGCGAACCGCATGGCCGCCCACGTGCAGATACACACCGCCACGATGCCGATGCCGATCGACGCGTAGTGACCGACCGCGGACTCCCCGCCGCTGACGCCCTGCTGCACGAACACCATGGTGGCGACGATCGTGCCCGGCCCGGCGAGCAGCGGCGTCGCCAGCGGCACCAGGGCCACGTTCCTTGCGGATCCGCCGGAGTCCGTCTCGCCCGCGTCCATCTTGCCCATGAGCAGCTCGAGCGCGACCAGCAGCAGGAGCAGCCCGCCCGACGCCTGCAGCGCCGCCAGCGAGACCCCGAGGTGCTCCAGCAGGAGCTGGCCGAACACCGCGAACACGACGATCACACCGAACGCCACGAAGATCGCGGTGCGTGCCGCGCGCCTCCGGTCCTGTGCCGTCATCCGCGACGTCAGCGCGAGGAACACCGGGACGGTGCCGGGCGGGTCCATGATCACGAAGAGCGTCACGAACACCTCGGTGAAGAGCGCGAGGTCGAACCAGGTCACCGGAGCACCTCGAGGGTGCCCTGCCCGACGATGGCCTCCAGCGCGCCGGGCTCGGTGGTGTTCTCGCCGATCCGGTTCTGCTTGCCCGCCCCATGGAAGTCGCTCGACCCCGTGACCAGCAGGTCCAGCGACTCGGCGATGTCGCGCAGCCGGCGGCGGGTGTCCGGGGTGTGGTCGCGGTGGTCCACCTCGAGGCCCGCGAGGCCCGCCGCGGCGAGCTCTTCGATGGTCGAGTCGGGGACGACCCGGCCCCGCGCGTCGGCCCCGGGGTGCGCGAAGACCGGCACGCCGCCGGCGGCGCGGACCGCACGGACCGCCGCGACGGCGTCGGGCGCGTAGTGACCCACGTAGTACCGCGTGCCGGGGCGCAGGATGGTGGCGAACGCCTCGTCGCGGTCGCGGACGGCGCCCGCCGCCACGAGCGCGTCCGCGATGTGCGGGCGGCCCAGGGTGGTGCCCGGCTGCGTCTGGGCGAGCAGGTCCTCCCAGGTGATCGGGTAGTCCTCGCCGAGCAGCGCGACCATACGCCGGGCCCGGGACGTGCGGTCGTCGCGCGTCCGCTCGGTCTCGGCCACCAGGTCGGGGTGTGTGGGGTCGTGCAGGTACGCGAGGAGGTGGACGCCGGTGCCCCATCCGGTGGTGCGCGCGATCGCGGAGATCTCGGCGCCGCGCACCAGGCCGACCTGGTAGCGGCCGGCCGCCTCGGCGGCCTCCGGCCAGCCCGACGTCGTGTCGTGGTCGGTGATGGCGAGCGTCGTGATGCCGGCCAGCGCCGCGACCTCCACCAGGCGCGCTGGCGAGTCGGTGCCGTCTGACGCGGTGGAGTGCGTGTGGAGGTCGATCACTCCACCAGGGTAGAGATCCCGCGGACCACCGAGTGCCCCGGGCGGCGTGAGGTGCGGCACCCCGGCGTCCCATCTGTCTGGCTCGCGTGAAGCCCACACAGCACGTTTACGGGCTGTGCCGCCGTCGTCCGCCGCCTGTGCTCAGCGATCCCTCACCATCGGATGCGATGAGTACGAGCGACCCACAGAACCCGAACGGCGCTCCCACGAGCGTCGTTTTCGTGCATGGCATGCGCAACTCCGGCGCGACCTGGGAGAGCCAGGTAGAGCACGTGCGCGCGGCCGGCCACGAGGCCGTCGCGATCGACCTCCCGGCGCACGGCTCGCGCCGCCACGACCGGTTCACCATGGACGGCGCCTTCGAGGCGTTGGACGACGCCGTCGCGACTCTCCCGTCCGGCCCCGTCGCCGTGGTCGGGCTGTCGCTCGGCGGCTACACGTCTCTCGCCTGGGCCGCCCGGCCCGGAACCAGCGAGCGCCTGGTGGGGGTGGTGGCGGCAGCCTGCACCTCGGACCCGAAGGGCAAGCCGCTCCGGCTCTACCGGGACGTCGCCCGGACTGTGGCGAACACCGTCTACCTCAGCCGGCGCCTGACCGGTCGGGTCGTGCACCCCAGCTACCCTCCGCGCCTCTCGATGCCGTCGCTGCGGCCCTCGTTCGGCGGCCCGCTCGGGAGCGCCCCCGGTGGCGCCGACCTGCGCCAGCTCGAGATCGCGCCAAGTCAGGCCGCCGAGAGGCACCGCCCAGCATGGGACGTCGTCACGGACGCCCTGACGGACCTGATCGGCCGCTCCTCGATCGCGAACGTGCGTGCCTCCCGGGTCCCGATCTGGTTCATCAACGGCGCCCGCGACAGGATGCGCCTCGAGGAGCGGAAGCACCTCGCCGCGGCACGCGAAGGGTCGCTCGTCGTCATCCCGAATGCGGGACACGACGTCAACAAAGAGGCCCCCACGGCCTTCAACAGGGTGCTCACCAGGGCGCTTGCGGACTTCGGACGGCGTGCGTGAAACACTGGGCGCATGAGCGAGCCCACCACCACTTCTCAGCCTGACGAGCAGGAGACCGCGGACCGCGGCGCCAACCGCTCGCACCGTCCCGCCTCCACTGCCTTCAAGAACTTTGTGATGTCGCAGTGGGCCCCGCGCGCCGAGCTCGGCCTGACGGCGTCCGCCGCCGCTCCGTACACCGTCGTACGACGCGCCGCGCTCTCCGAGCGGCTGCCGGGCGTGCGCCTGGTGGTCCCGGCCGGCTCGCTCAAGACCCGCTCCAACGACACGGACTACCGGTTCCGGCCGCACTCGGCGTTCGCGCACCTCACAGGCCTGGGCACCGACCAGGAGCCCGACGCCGTCCTGGTGCTGCACCCGGTCGAGGACGGCGCCGGCGACAGCGGCTCCAACCATCACGCCGTGCTGTACGTGCGCCCGCTCGCGCCGCGCGACAACGAGGAGTTCTACGCCGACGCCCGCTACGGCGAGTTCTGGGTCGGCGCCCGCCCGTCGCTGGCCGACGTCGAGGCCGTCACCGGCATCGAGGCCCGCCACATCGACGAGCTGGGCGACGCCCTGGCGAAGGACGTCGGCGACGGCGGCGTGCGGCTCCTCGTCGTGACCGGCGCGGACGACGCCATCGAGTCGCTTGTCGAGGAGCTGCGCCTGGAGGCCGGCGAGGACGAGGACTCCGTGTCCGACGATGCCCTCGTCGAGGCCACGTCCGAGCTGCGGCTCATCAAGGACGAGTACGAGATCGAGCAGATGCGCGAGGCCGTGGCCCGCACCATCGAGGGCTTCGAGGCCGTCGTCCGTGCGCTGCCACGTGCGGTCGCGCACCGGCGCGGCGAGCGCGTCGTGGAGACCACGTTCGACGGGCACGCCCGGCTGGAGGGCAACGCCGTCGGCTACGAGACGATCGCGGCCTCCGGGGAGCACGCCACGACCCTGCACTGGATCCGGAACGACGGCGAGGTCCGCTCCGGCGAAGTTCTCCTGCTCGACGGCGGCGTCGAGGTCGACACGCTCTACACCGCCGACATCACGCGGTCCCTGCCGGTCGACGGCGAGTACACCGACGTGCAGCGCAAGATCTACCAGGCGGTGCTGGACGCGGCCGACGCGGCGTTCGCCGTCGCGAAGCCCGGCGCGAAGTTCCGCGACGTCCACACGGCGGCGATGGAGGTCATCGCGGCGCGGCTCGAGGAGTGGGGCTTTCTGCCCGACGGCGTCACCGCCGCCGACGCCCTGGCGGACGACGGCCAGCAGCACCGCCGCTGGATGGTGCACGGCACGTCGCACCACCTCGGCCTCGACGTCCACGACTGCGCGCAAGCGCGCCGCGAGCTCTACCTCGACGGCGTCCTGGAGCCGGGCATGGTGTTCACCATCGAGCCGGGGCTGTACTTCAAGGCCGACGACCTCGCCGTGCCCGAGGAGTTCCGCGGCATCGGCGTGCGCATCGAGGACGACGTCCTGATCACCGCGGACGGCAACGAGAACCTCTCGGCGGCGCTCCCCCGCCGCCCGGAGGACGTCGAGTCCTGGATGGCTTCGCTGCGCTGACCGGGCGCCGGGCGCCGGGAGCCAGGGGGCTGGTGCGGCGGCGTGAGGTGCGGCGGGGGCGCGCTGCGGTGGTGGCCCCGGACGTGGTGCCAAGTTCGGTCGGTTGCACGGCACGGGCAACTGACTTCGGTCCCTCACACGGCACGAAGAGCTGACTTCGGTCCCTCGCACGGCACGGGCAGCTGACTTCGGTCGGTTGCTTTGACATCGGTCGTTTGATTGACCGATCTCAGAGCAACCGACCGAAGTCATGTCGGCCACCGTGCAACCGACCGAAGTCGGAGCGGCGCCCTGACCAACCCAGCTCAGCTCAGCTCAGCTCTAACAGGGCACAGAACCAACAGAGCACCAGAGCACCAGAGCACCAGAGCCCAGCGGCTCAAACCAAGAAGCTCCTGTGGCTCCAGCCCCGGAGCTCGGCTACTTCTGGTCGTCGCTCGGCGGCGCGTAGGGGTTCGTGCGGCGGGGCGTCGTGCGCTGCGTCGGCACGTCGTCCTGGTCCGCCGACTCGTCCTCGCGCTGGCCGTTCGCGGCAGCCGAGGCCTGGTCCGGCGGGGTCGGCGGCTCCGTCTGCGACGGCGCGTCTGAAGCTCCATTCGACGGGGCGTTCGTAGGTGCATCCGCCGGAGCGTCCGACGGCGGCCCGGCCGGCGCCGCACCGGCACCCGCCGTACCCCCGGCATCGCCAGCAGCACCCGCCGAGCCAGCACCCGCAGCACCGCCATCCGCCGAACCAGCACCAGATCCCGGCCGCATCGCGCCGTACCGGGGCTCACCCGTGGGCGTCACCCAGCGCGGGTCGGTCGGGCGGGACGCTGGCGGCGCGGCAGGAGCCGGAGGCCCGGCGACCGGGGGCTGCCCCGGCACCGTCGGCGGAGCGACGGGCGCGGGAACCCCCACGGTGGCGGCGCCGCGCGACTTGCCCAGCCCGCTCGGCGAGCGCATCAGCAGCGCCCGCGCGTCGGACGCGTGCTCGTGGCCGCAGAGGATCGCGTACGTCGCCGCGACGATCTGCGACGACGACGTGAAGTCGCGCCGTCCGCCGGTGAACGTGTACGACAGGATGGAGAACAGGAGGCCGAAGCCGGCGCCGAGCGCGATGCCGGCGAACATCACCTGGAAGCCCGCCTCGCCCGCGAACAGCGTGATCAACAGTCCCACGAAGAAACCGAACCAGGCGCCGGAGAGTGCGCCCGCGAGCGCCACCCGGCCGTACGTGAGACGCCCCGTGACGCGCTCGACCATGCGCAGGTCGGTGCCCACGATGGTGACGTTCTCAACGGGGAACTTGTTGTCGGAGAGGTAGTCGACTGCTTTCTGCGCCTCCAGGTAGGTGGAGTACGCGGCGACCTCGTCGCCGGCCGGCAGGGTCGGGACCTTCGGGACGGCACCCGGGCGAGACATGCTCATACCCCATAGTGTCCCCTACCTGGGCAGAAGTGGCGAGGAGCGTGCCGCGGAGCCGGGTCGTAGGCTGACCAGCGTGAGCGCCAGCACCAGGGTTTTTGTCGCACGTCTGGCAGGCACCGTGGTCTTCGACCCGATCGGGGACCAGGTGGGCCGGGTTCGTGATGTCGTAGTGCTGGTCCGGGCCAAGGGCGCGCCGCGGGCGGTGGGTCTGGTGGTGGAGGTCCCGGGCCGGCGCCGCGTCTTTCTTCCCCTGACCCGCGTGACCAGTATCGACGCCGGCCAGGTGATCAGCACCGGGCTGGTGAACATGCGGCGGTTCGAGCAGCGGGCCATGGAGTCGGTGGTGCTGGGCGAGCTGCTGGACCGCCGGGTGCAGCTCAAGGACGGATCCGGCGAGGTCACCATCGAGGACGTCTCGATCGCGCAGCAGCGCACCGGCGACTGGCTGGTGGATCAGTTGTTCGTGCGGCGCCGTTCCGCGCGGGGGTCGGCCCCGTTCCGCCGCGGCTCGACCCTGACCGTCCCGGTCGACGCCGTGCAGGACCTCACCGCCCGGTCGGCGGAGCAGGGTGCCGCCCGTCTGCTGGAGGCGTACGAGGACATGCGAGCTGCCGACCTCGCGGACGTGATCCACGACCTGGGTGCCGCGCGGCAGCTCGAGATCGCGGGCGCGCTGAACGACGAGCGCCTCGCCGACGTGCTGGAGGAGCTCCCGGAGGACGCCCAGGTGTCGATCCTGTCGGGCCTGGACCGCGACCGCGCGGCCGACGTGCTGGAGGCCATGGAGCCCGACGACGCCGCCGACCTCCTGAACGAGCTGCCCGACGAGCAGGCCGCCCAGCTGCTCAACCTGATGGAGCCGGAGGAGGCGGCCGACGTCCGGCGTCTGCTGGAGTACGCCGAGGACACGGCGGGTGGCCTCATGACGACGGAGCCGGTGATCCTCGGCGCCGACGACACCATCGCCACGGCCCTGGCCTCGATCCGGCGGGCGGAGCTGCCGCCCGCGCTGGCCTCGATGGTGTTCGTGGTGCGGCCGCCGCTGGAGACGCCGACCGGCCGGTTCCTCGGCGTCGCGCACTTCCAGCGGCTGCTGCGCGAGCCGCCGCACGCGGCCGTCGGCTCGGTGCTGGACGCCGAGACCGAGTGGCTCACTCACGACGCGTCGGTGGGCCAGGTGACGCGCCTGCTGGCGGCCTACGACCTGCTCGCGCTGCCCGTCCTCGACGCCCAGCGCCGGCTGCTCGGCGTCGTCACGGTCGACGACGTGCTCGACCACATCCTTCCGGACGACTGGCGGGGCAGCGACGACGAACGGCTGGATGCAGTCGCGCAGGCCGCTCCGGCGCCACGGCCGGGACCGACCCGACGGGGGGCCAACCGTGGCTGACCGCCTGGACACCCCGCTCGCCAAGGGCCGCACCCTGGTCCCCCGGTTCCGGGTGGACCAGGACGCCGTCGGGAAGGCCACCGAGGCGATCGCCCGGTTCCTGGGCACGCCGCGCTTCCTCATCTACCTCACGGTGTTCTGCCTGGTCTGGCTCGTGTGGAACGCGTGGGGTCCGGAGGACCTGCGGTTCGACAGCGCCGCGAACGGGTTCACGGCGCTCACCCTGATGCTGTCGCTGCAGGCGAGCTACGCGGCCCCACTGATCCTGCTGGCGCAGAACCGGCAGGACGACCGCGACCGGGTGACCGCCGAGCAGGACCGGCAGCGCGGCGAGCGCAACCTCGCCGACACGGAGTACCTCGCGCGCGAGATGGCGGCGCTGCGGATCGCCCTGTCCGAGGTCGCGACCCGCGACTTCGTGCGCTCGGAGATCCGCAACCTCCTGGAGGAGCTGGAGGAGAAGAAGGACGAGGGCCGGGGAGAGCAGGCCTGAGGAGTCACGAGCCCCGGGGAACTCTCCGCTCACGGCTCGACGTCGTCGTGGAGCACCACCCGCGACAGCTCGTAGGCGCCGCCGGGCAGCTTCCAGTAGTGCAGCCGGCGCGCCGACGGCGTGTTGACCTGGAGCGACACCCGCCAGCACACGGCGCCGTCGTCGCGCTGGCGGAACGGGTCGTCGCCGCCCGCGCCCGTGCGCAGACGATGTACCTGCAGGCCGTTCATCTCGGGCGCCAGCCCGGTCAGCACCATGACGAGCGTCCAGATCACCCGGTCACGGCTCACGCCCTCCAGGTCGGTCAGAGAGAGCAGGAAGCGCGGGCCGAGCGTGTACTCCGCCAGGGGACGCCCGGGCTTCTCGGCGGCGGGAATCGCCCGCGCCCACTCGGCCAGGACGTCGAACCGGAGCTGATCCTCGTCGTCGACGAAGTACCGCTCCTCGGGCACATCGTCCCCCGCGTCGCCGAGCCGACGCCGCAGCCGCGCGGCCTCCTGCCGCGCCTTGCGCAGGGCGGTCGCCTGCTGCTCGGCGCGCCGTTCGCTGCGGTCGAGCCGCTCGGTGAGCTCGCCGACCCGGCCCAGCAGGCGGTCGACCTCCAGCTCGACCTGACGCCGCTTGACCTTGTCGTCGAGCAGCTCCTTCGCGAGCGCGGCGACCTGGGACTTCGCGGCGTCGAGGGAGAGGCTGAGGTCGCGGGCCGCCTTGCCTGCCGGCTCCGCCGGGCTCTCGGACGCCGCGGGCGAGGGCAGGGCGTCCTGCCCGCCGGCGTGCCACGCGGCCACGTCCCCGGGCGTGGGCGCCCGGGGCCCGGCCGCTCGCTGGTCGATTCCCCCTTGGTCAGGCCCTCGCTCGTCGAGCCCTCGCACCTCGAGCCTGTCGAGACCCTGCCCGACGCCGTCGCTCCGCTCACGCGTAGCCGTCGCCCCGGCCCCGTCCGGTTCTGACGGACGGGCGCCGAACAGGTCGGCGGGCGTGGGCGGGGTGACCTGCGGATCGCCGGGTCCCGTCTGGCTGGTTCCGACAGGCTCGACCAGCGAACGGTCAGGCTGGGCCAACGACGGCTCAACCAGAGACGGCTCGAGCAACGACGGTTCGAGCCATGGCGGGCCGCCGTCCAGCAGCGCTATCGCGGGGACGGGCTCGTCCTCGGACTCGTCGACGTCGTCCAGCCGCAGGGCCAGGCCGTCGAGCGGCGCGGGCACGCGGCGGGCGGCCACCACCTCGCCCGGGGTGAAGAGGTCGCTGAGCAGGTCCAGGTCGTTGCCCGTGATCTCGGGCCGGCGCACGCGCACCGGGACGCCGGGCGCCAGGGCGATGCGCACGGCGTCGTCCTCGACCTTCTCGACCCGGCCGAGCACTACCTGACCCACGCGGTAGGCGGCGTGCACCGCCCGGCGCAGGGTGTCGACGTCGGGCAGCATGCCGCGGATGTCGAGGAGGCGGCGCGCCGGGTCGAGCACCCCGGTGACCCGCATACCCGGCGCGAGCACGCGGGCCAGCGGGACGTCGGAGAAGACGAGCTCCTCCGCGATCGTCGCCTGGCCGCCGTCCTCGGTGCTGACGAGGGCGCGGGTGCCCAGCACGCCCAGCACCTTGCCGCCGGTGGTCGCGGCGTCGGGCGCGGACCGCGCCGACCCCACGATCCCCGCGCGCACCGCGAACCGCATGACGTCGCTGACCAGGCGGTCGCGCACGCGCGAGTCCTCGTCCACGGAGTAGGCGAAGTGCAGCGGCGAGCGCCGCGGCTGGTGCACCCACTCCAGGTCGGTGCCGTAGACGCGGGAGGCGCCGCCGTAGACCTGTGTGTCCGGCGGCATGCCCGACGAGAACGCCCACGACACGTCGCCGGTGGGGATCACCACCACCTCGGCGAGCCCGGCGATGTCGTCGAGCACGCGCTGCGGGTCCACGAAGGGGGCGTCGTACCCGGCGGGTGTCGAGATGACCACGACCGGGCGGCTGCGATCCGGCCGCTGCAGAGCCGCGGCGAGCTCGCGGGCCTCGTCCTCGGAGGCGACACGCCGAACTCGCGCGGGGACGCGTGCCTCGGTCATGGGGCCTCCTCACCCTTGGTGGTGACGCAGCGTACCGTTTTCAACTGACCTTCATTGCAAAAGCATGGAAGACCTACTTCACAAGAGCATGGAAGACCCCTCCCCTTCCGGAACCCCTGGACCCGCAACTTAGGATCGAACCATGACCCCAGTCGACTCCCCCACACTCGAGGCTCGCGTGCGCGACGCGCTGACGGGTGTGCTCGACCCTGAGATCCGGCGCCCCATCACCGACCTGGGCATGGTCCGGTCGGTTGAGGTGTCCGACGGCGGACACGTAGCCGTCGGCGTCGACCTGACCGTCGCGGGCTGTCCGATGAAGTCGACGCTGGTCAAGGATGTGACGGCGGCCGCGACGGCCGTCGACGGAGTGGCGGCGGTCGACGTCGAGCTCGGTGTCATGACTCCCGAGCAGCGCTCCTCGCTGCGGTCGATGCTGCGTGGCGGCGCGGGCGACCCGGTCATCCCGTTCTCCCAGCCGGGCTCGATGACCAAGGTGTTCGCGGTCGCGTCGGGCAAGGGCGGCGTGGGCAAGTCGTCGGTCACGGCGAACCTCGCGGTGGCGATGGCCGCCGACGGGCTCTCGGTCGGCGTGATCGACGCCGACATCTACGGCTTCTCGATCCCGCGCATGCTGGGCGTCGACCGGCAGCCGACCCGCGTCGACAACATGCTGCTGCCGCCCATCGCGCACGGCGTCAAGGTGGTCTCGATCGGCATGTTCGTGCCGCCGGGGCAGCCGGTGGTCTGGCGAGGGCCCATGCTGCACCGCGCGCTGGAGCAGTTCCTGGCCGACGTCTTCTGGGGCGACCTGGACGTGCTGCTCCTCGACCTCCCGCCCGGCACGGGCGACATCGCCATCTCGGTGGCGCAGCTGCTGCCGTCGTCCGAGATCCTCGTGGTCACGACGCCACAGGCGGCCGCAGCCGAGGTCGCCGAGCGCGCCGGGTCGGTGGCGACCCAGACGTCGCAGGGCGTGGTCGGCGTGATCGAGAACATGTCCTGGCTGGAGCAGCCCGACGGCACGCGGCTGGAGGTCTTCGGGGCCGGCGGTGGGGAGAAGGTCTCGGCCCGGCTCACCGAGGTCGTGGGCAAGGACGTGCCGCTGCTCGGCCAGGTGCCGCTCGACGTCGCCGTCCGCGAGGGCGGGGACAGCGGCACCCCCGTCGTCCTGACGGCGCCCGACTCCCCCGGCGCGCAGGTTTTGGCCGACGTCGCGCGGGGCCTGGCGCGACGCAAGCGCGGCCTGGCGGGCCGCAGCCTGGGCCTCTCACCGGTCTGATCCGTTGAGGGTCCGGCGGCGTGGGTAGGTGAGCTTCCGGACCAGCAGCTCCGCCGGACCCGGGCGGCCGGCCCGGGCCATCGCGTCCGCCACCACGACGGATGCCGCCCACACCCCGACGGCGATCACCGCGGATCCGGCGAACGACACCGTGCCCGACAGCCCGAGCGTGAACGGGAAGAACAGCAGGAGCCACACCAGCGACTGCGCCAGGTAGAACGTCAGCGAGCGCTGCCCGAGCGCGGCCAGCGCCGTCGTGAACCGGCGGCCCGCGCCGCCCGCCGTGGCCGGCTCGACCCACTCGCCGTCGCGCGGCCGACCCGCGACCAGGACTCCGACCAGCGCGGCAAGACCAATTCCGCCCGCGTAGCCGCCAACCGTGTGCAGCAGGGCGAGCGCCCATTCGGTGGACATCGCGGCCGGCACCCAGAAGCCGGCCACGACGAGCGCCTCGGGCAGGCGCGCGACCAGCGCGACGAGGAGCAGCCCGACGGCGGTCCGGTGGAGCAGGACGGCGTGGGCCCGCGGCTCGTCCAGGTAGCGGCGGCGGGCCGCCCAGATGCCGAAGAGCATGCCCGGCACCACCACGACCACGCTGAGGACAGTCTCGGGGAGCCAGGTCGGCAGGCCGGACACGATGTGCGCCGGGTAGGTGGCCGACAGGTACGGCGTCATCCCGGCCTGCCCGCCCGACAGCTCGACGGCCACGGCGCGCTGGTAGGTCCAGCTGATCAGCGCGAGGCCGAGCGGGAGCGTGGCCGCCGCGGTCCACAGGAGCACGCGGTCGCGGGCCGTCACCATCGCCGCGAGGAACAGCAGGGCGAACCCGTAGGTCGCGACGATGTCGAGGGGCACCAGCAGCGCGAAGTGCGCCAGCCCGACGCCGACCAGCACCACCCCGCGACGGCGGAGCAGGCGGCGGGTCTCCGCCGGCCCCGTGCCGCGGGCCTCCTGCCGGTACAGCAGCTGTCCCATGGCGTACCCGAACAGGACGATGAACATCGAGCGTGCCTGGTTCTCGGCGAGCAACGAGCGCACGAGCTCCGTGAGGGTGTTCACCGCGGTGGGCGCACGGTCGCTCACCAAGCCCGGCGCGTGCGCCAGCGCGATGAGCAGCAGCATCACACCGCGGGCGACGTCCGGTGCGAGCGCTCGGTCGAAGTTCGCCCGCAGAGGGCCGGCGGGGCGGGCTGGTGCGGTCACGTCGTTCCTTTCACGGTGTCCAGCGTTGCGTTCAGCTCAGGATCAACTCGCCTTTGGACCGAGGGCTAGCGGCTATGGTGGATCGTTGCAACAGCCGAACCACCGATGCACGTCAGGGAGCGATGTGCCGGGACCACGCCTGAACCGGACCGAGCGCGAACAGGTCGCCGCAGGGCTCGCGGCGCGGCTCGACTACGCGGAGATCGCCCGGCGGCTCGGCCGGCCGACGTCGACGGTGAGCCGAGAGGTCACCCGCAACGGCGGACCCGCCGGGTACGACGCCGACCGGGCCGAGGCCGCGGCGCACGAGCGGGCGCGGCGCCCCCGTGGCGCCGTGCACGCCGCCGGAGCAGACGACCGGACGCAGGACTCGCCGGCCGCCACCCGGGCCGCCTTCCTCGAGGAGTTCACCGAGCACGTGGTGGCCACCGGTGTCCCACGCACCGCGGCTCGGGTGCTGGTGTGGATCCACTCGTCCGACCACGGGCTCACCGCCGCCGATCTCGGCGAAGAGCTGCGGGTCTCCCGGGCCGCCGTGTCGAACGCGGTGGCGTACCTCGACCGGCTGCGGGTGATCCGGCGCGAGCGGGAACCGAGCGGCCGCCGCGAGCGGTACGTCGTGGCCGACGATGTATGGGCCACCTCCTGGCGCGAGAACGTGGAGGCCAACGCCCGCTGGGCGGCGACCACCAGCCGAGGTGTCGCGGTACTCGGCCCGGACACCCCGGCGGGCATCCGGCTCGCCCGGGCGGCCCGGTTCTTCTCCGCGCTCCACGAGACCATGTCGTCAGGTCCCTGGCCGCTCGCGAGCGGTGAGGCCGCGGCAGTCCTGCGGGCCCTGGCCCGCGCAGGTGTGCCGATGACGGCGGAGCAGCTCCGCGGCGCCCTGACGCCGGAGCAGCGGGCGGCCCTCCGGCGTCGGGCGTAACGTCGGCCGGGAGCGGCACTTTTACGCGCGCGCCATCAGTCTGCAACGGGTGAATTTTCATGTAGTTGTACGGTGGGCACCGCCCGATGCCCTCGACGAAGGAAAACATGAGCAGCCCGGTGAAGACCGAGAGCCCGTCCGCGCCCGTCGACAGCCCGCCGGTAGAACGCCGACACAGCAGGATCAATCCAACAGTGTTCTTCGGGTCCGCGACCCTGATCCTCGTGGTAGGCCTCGCCGCGATCATCTGGCCGGCACAGACCGAGCAGTACATCGGCGTCGCCGTCACGTGGATCTCCGACTGGTTCGGCGCGTACTACTTCGTCGCGGCCGCGGCGTTCCTGGTGTTCGTCATCGGCGTCGCCCTTTCCCGGGCGGGCCGCATCAAGCTCGGCCCGGAGCAGTCCAAGCCGCAGTTCGGCCTCTTCACCTGGTCCGCGATGCTGTTCGCCGCGGGCATCGGCACCGACCTGATGTTCTACTCGGTCGCCGAACCCGCCACCCAGTACCTCGCCCCGCCCGTCGGCGACGGCGGCACCGTCGAGGCGGCCCGGATGGCCATCGTGTGGACGCTGTTCCACTACGGCGTCATCGGCTGGGGCATGTACGCACTCATGGGCATGGCCATCGCCTACTTCGCCTACCGGCGCAACATGCCGCTGAGCATCCGCTCCGTGCTGCACCCGCTGTTCGGCGACCGCGTCTGGGGCAAGCTCGGCGACGCCGTCGACATCGCCGCCGTGATCGGCACCATCTTCGGCCTCGCCACCACCCTGGGCATCGGCGTGGAGATGCTCAACCGCGGGCTCTCCGACCTGGTCGGCGTGCCGATCGGCGTCGGCGCCCAGGTGGCGCTGCTCGCGCTCGCCGTCGTGATGGCGACCCTCTCGGTGGTCTCGGGTGTGCAGCGCGGCGTGCGGCGCCTGTCCGAGCTCAACGTCGTGCTCGCCCTGCTGCTGGTGCTCTTCCTGGTCGTCACCGGCAAGACGACGTTCCTGTTCAACGGCCTGGTGATGAACGTCGGTGACTATCTGTCCCGGCTGCCGGGCATGACGCTGAACACCTACGCGTTCGACGCGCCCACCGAGTGGATGAACGCGTGGACCCTCTTCTTCTGGGCGTGGTGGGTGGCCTGGGCGCCGTTCGTCGGGCTGTTCCTCGCCCGGATCTCGCGCGGCCGGACCATCCGCCAGTTCGTGCTCGGTACGCTCACCATCCCGTTCGTCTTCGTGCTGCTGTGGGTGTCCGTCTTCGGCAACAGCGCGCTCGACTACATCCGGAACGGCGGCGCCGAGGGCGCCGCGTTCGGCGACGCCGCGGTGAACGACCCGGCGTCAGGCATCTTCGCCCTGCTCCAGCAGTTCCCCGCCGCGCCCGCGACGATCGGCCTGGCCATCTTCATAGGCCTGCTCTTCTACGTGACGTCCGCCGACTCGGGCGCGCTCGTCCTGTCGCACCTGACCACCAGACTGCACCAGGCAGGCGACGACGGGCCGATCTGGCTCCGCGTCTTCTGGGCGGCCGCCACGGGCCTCCTCACGATGGGCATGCTGCTGGCCGGCGGCATCACGACGCTGCAGTCCGGCACGATCATCATGGGCCTGCCCTTCTCCCTGGTGATGTTCGGCGTCATGTTCGCCCTCTACAAGGTGCTGCGCACCGAGGGCCAGAAGTTCGACACCCTGCGCACCGCCCTGCCGTCCAGCCTGTCCGGCCGCATCGGGCACGCCGCCACCACCGGCGCCCCCGGCTGGCGGCAGCGGCTCCTGCGGCTGGTCAGCTTCCCCGACCGGCGCCACGTGCTGCGGTTCATCGAGAAGACGGTCCGGCCCGCGCTCACCGAGGTCTCCGCCGCGCTGGAGGAGCAGGACATCACGACGTCCTGCACCGAGGCGACCGTGGGCGACACCGGGCTGCCGGCCATCACGCTCACCGTCGAGCACGGCGACGAGGCCCCGTTCACGTACACGCTGTGGCCGCAGGCGCACCCTACGCCGACGTTCCGGATGAACACGTCCGACCAGGACGACACGTACTTCCGCGTCGAGGTCCTGCTCGCGGAGGGCACGCAGGGCTACGACGTCACCGACTACGCCAAGGAACAGCTCATCGCCGACGTCCTGGACCAGTACGAGCGGCACCTGCTCTTCCTGCACGCGAGCAGCGCGCCCACCCACGACACCGAGCAGATCGAAGGCTGAGCAGCTGGAAGGCTGAGCACGGCACGCCCGCACGTCCCGCCCGCCCCGACCGGAGCACCACCATGAGCACACCCACCACCCTGTACATCGACGGCGCCTGGCAGGCCGCGGCCGCGGGCGGCACCCGCGAGATCCGCTGCCCGGCGGACGGCTCGCTCGTCGCCGAGGTGTCGGAGGCGACCGCCGCCGACACCGAGCGGGCGATCGCCGCGGCCCGGAAGGCGTTCGACGCCGGCCCTTGGCGGGCGACCACCGCGCCGGAGCGCGGCGCGCTCCTGCACCGCGTGGCCGACCTGCTGACCGAGCGGGCCGAGGACTTCGCGCTCGCGGAGTCCCGCGACACGGGCAAGCGCCTGGTCGAGAGCCGCATCGACATGGACGACTGCATCGCCTGCTTCCGCTGGTACGCCAAGCTCGCGGGGGTCGACGCCGGCCGGGTCGTCGACGCGGGCAGCCCCGACGTGCTCAGCCGCGTGGTGCACGAGCCCGTGGGGGTCTGCGGCCTCATCTCGCCCTGGAACTACCCGCTGCTGCAGGCCGTGTGGAAAGTGGCGCCCTGCCTCGCGGCGGGCAACACGTTCGTGCTCAAGCCGAGCGAGCTCACCCCGCACACCGCCGTCCTGCTCATGGAGGTCCTGGCCGACGCCGGCGTCCCGGCCGGCGTCGCCAACCTGGTGCTGGGCGCCGGTCCCGAGGCGGGCGCGCCGCTGTCCGCCCACCCGGACGTCGACCTGGTGTCGTTCACCGGGGGCCTCGTCACCGGCCGGATCATCGCCGCGAGCGCGGCGGCGACGGTCAAGAAGGTCGCCCTGGAGCTGGGCGGCAAGAATCCCAATGTCATCTTCGCCGACGCCGACTTCGACGCCGCCGTGGACAACGCGCTCAACGGGGCGTTCGTGCACTCCGGGCAGGTGTGCTCCGCGGGTGCCCGGCTGGTCGTCGAGGAGTCGATCCACGACCGCTTCGTCGACGAGCTGGTGCGCCGGGCGCGGCAGATCCGCCTCGGCGGCCCGTTCGACGACGCCGCGGAGACCGGGCCGCTGATCTCCGCCGCGCACCGGGACAAGGTCACCGCGTATGTCGAGAAGGCGGTCGAGGAGGGCGCCGTCGTCCGCTGCGGCGGCGAGTGGGGCACGGGCGAGCTGGAGCAGGGCTTCTACTACCTGCCCACGGTGCTCGACGGCGTCCGGCGAGGCAGCTCCGCCGTCGTCGACGAGGCGTTCGGTCCGGTCGTGACCGTCGAGACCTTCCGGGACGAGGACGAGGCCGTCGAGATCGCCAACGACACGATCTACGGCTTGGCGGGCGCCGTCTGGTCCCAGGACGCGGGCAAGGCCCAGCGGGTGGCGAACCGGCTGCGGCACGGCACGATCTGGATCAACGACTACCACCCCTACCTGCCGCAGGCCGAATGGGGCGGCTACGGGCAGTCCGGGTTCGGCCGGGAGCTCGGCCTGGCCGGCCTGGCCGAGTACCAGGAGTCCAAGCACATCTATCAGAACCTGCGCCCGGCGGTGACCGGCTGGTTCGGAGGGACCGATGACTGAGCTGCCCGCGAAGCACCCCGAGAGGCAGGCCGGCGCACAGACCGGCGAGCGCGCCTTCGACTACGTGGTGATCGGCGGCGGTTCCGCCGGCGCCGCCGTCGCCGCGCGGCTCAGCGAGGACCCGGCGGTCTCGGTCGCGCTGCTGGAGGCGGGGCCGTCCGACGTCGGCGACGACGCGATCCTGCGGCTCGACCGCTGGATGGGCCTGCTGGAGTCGGGCTACGACTGGGACTATCCCATCGAGCCGCAGACCAGCGGCAACTCGTTCATGCGGCAGGCGCGCGCCAAGGTGCTCGGCGGGTGCTCCTCGCACAACTCGTGCATAGCGTTCTGGGCCCCGGCCGAGGACCTGGACCAGTGGGAGGCGCTGGGCGCCACGGGCTGGCGGGCGATGGAGTCCCGGCCGTACTACGCGAAGCTGGAGAACAACGACCAGCCGGGCGAGCACCACGGGCACGACGGCCCGGTTCGGATCCGGCAGGTCCCGTCGACGGACCCGTGCGGCGTCGCGGTGCTGGATGCGTGCGAGCAGGCGGGCATCCCCCGCGTGCAGTTCAACGACGGCTCGACGGTCGTGACGGGCGCGAGCTTCTTCCAGATCAACGCCCGGGAGGACGGCGTCCGCTCGTCGTCGTCGGTGAGCTATCTGCACCCGATCCTCGACCGGCCGAACCTGACCATCCTGACCGAGCACCGTGCCAAGCGGCTGACCTTCGAGGGCACCCGGTGCACGGGCGTCGAGGTGCTCGACCCGGACCTCATCCACCACCGGACCTTGACCGCGCGGCACGAGGTGATCCTGTCGGCGGGCGCCATCGACTCGCCCAAGCTGCTCATGCTGTCGGGCATCGGCCCGGCGGAGCACCTCGCGGAGGTGGGGATCGACGTGCTGGTGGACGCGCCCGGCGTCGGCTCGCACATGCAGGACCACCCCGAAGGGGTCATCCAGTGGGAGGCGAAGCAGCCTATGGTCACCTCGTCCACGCAGTGGTGGGAGATCGGCATCTTCGCGGCCACCGAGCCGGGCCTGGACCGGCCGGACCTCATGATGCACTACGGCTCGGTGCCGTTCGACATGCACACGGCGCGGCAGGGCTACCCGACCACGGAGAACGGCTTCTGCCTGACGCCGAACGTGACGCACGCGCGCTCCCGGGGCACGGTCCGGCTGCGCTCCCGCGACTTCCGGGACAAGCCGAAGGTGGATCCCCGCTACTTCACCGACCCGTACGACATGCAGGTCATGGTCGAGGGCATCAAGCTCGCGCGGAAGATCGTGGCGCAGCCCGCGATGGCCGAGTGGGCGGGCGCGGAGCTGTACCCGGGCCCGGACGTGCAGACGGACGAGGAGATCGCGGACTACATCTCCCGTACGCACAACACCGTCTACCACCCGACCGGCTCGGTGCGGATGGGCGCGGCGGACGACGACTCCTCCCCGCTGGACCCGCAGCTGCGGGTCAAGGGGGTGACCGGGCTGCGGGTCGCGGACGCGTCCGTGATGCCGGAGATCACGACGGTCAACCCGAACATCACGGTGATGATGATCGGGGAGCGCTGCGCGGACTTCCTGAAGGAGGAGCGGGCGGCGTTGGTGGGGTAAGGCCGACCGGCGACCGGCAAGGGGCAGCCGGCGAGCGGCGGGAGGGGCGACGAGGATGCCCGTGCGCTCCCGGTACTGCCGCAGCACCTGGTCTCGTCCGCCCGGCCGTGCCGAGGGCGAGCGCCCGTACGCCCGGCGAAGATTCGCCAAGAGCAGATCAGCGTGCCCCGGCGTCCGCGATGCGGTTCGGTGGGCACCATGCGAATCCTGGTTCTCGGTGGAACGGTCTTCCTGTCCCGCGCGGTCGCGGAAGCCGCGGTGGCCCGCGGGCACGACGTCACGTGCGCGGCACGCGGCGTCAGTGGCACGGTGCCCGACGGCGCCACGCTCGTGCGCTGGGACCGCGCCGAGGCGGTGCCCGCGGAGCTGGTCGAGGCGCAGTTCGACGCCGTCGTCGACGTCTCCCGTGTCCCCTCGCACGTGCGCAGCGCGGTGGCGGCTTTCCCGGACGCCCACTGGACGTTCGTGTCCACCGTCAACGTCTACGCGGACACCACCACCGTGGGCGGCACGCCCGCCACGCTCCCCCTGCTCGACCCGGTCGAGACCGACGAGGACCCGTCGTCCGGCCCTGATGTGTACGGGGCGATGAAGGTGGCGTGCGAGAACCTGGTCCGGTCAGGCGTGGCGGCGCCCCTGGTGATCCGGCCGGGCCTGATCGTCGGGCCGGGCGATCCGAGCGGCCGGTTCGCCTACTGGCCCGCCCGGTTCGCGCAGGCGGCCGAGGACGGTCTGCCGGTGCTGGTCCCCGAGCCCGCGGACGCCCCGGTGCAGCTTGTCGACGTCCGCGACCTCGCGGAGTGGATAATAACGGCCGCCGAACAGGGCACCACCGGGGACTTCGACGCCGTCTGCCCGCCGCTGCCCCGGTCGGAGCTGCTCGCCCAGGTGGCCGCCGGCGCCGGGGCCGACCCGGAGCTCGTCGCCGTCGCCCCGGAGGTCCTCGCAGAGCACGAAGTGGTGCCCTGGTCGGGACCCCGGTCGATCCCGGTCTGGGTCGCCGACCTCGTCGACGCCGGCTTCCTGGCGCACGACGTCACATCCTCGCTGGAGGCCGGCCTGAAGATCCGACCGTTCGCCGACACCACCCGCGACACCCTCGCGTGGCTCCGCGCCACACCGTCCGCCAAGATCACGGGCCTGACCCGCGACGAGGAGCAGGAGGTGCTGTCGGCCGTCCGGCGCTGAACACCCGGCACGACGCACATCCCGCGAGTGCAGACTTGGTAGCCGTCTCACCCAGCGACTGCAGACATGGTTGCGGATACAGAGCCTGTGGCCGCGACGAAGTCTGCAGCCGGCAGCTGGGGCAGCGACCAGGTCTGCACTCGCGACGTGACCCGGCCCACAAGGCAACCTCAGCCGGACCCACGCAAACCAACCACAGTCGCCCGTAAATCGATACAATGCTGCTGAGCTCAGAGCCCTCATTCGCCGTCGGGAAGCGTGTTTCCGCGCGCGTCGAGGGCAAAGCGTTGTCGGTACCCCGGACGAACGCTCCCGACTCTGGACAAGGAAGTCCTCCTCATGACACACAGCACACATCGCAGGCGCGGCCTCGCGGGCGGCGCCGCCCTGGTCGTCGCGCTGACGACGGCAGGCCTCGCGATCGGGCCGGCGGCGGCGGGCTACGGCGAGGCCGTGATCCAGCCCGTCGAGACCGACCTCGCCGGCAAGGACTGGGTCACAGCCCGCGCCACCAGCAACGATGCCGATGCCGGCCAGGCGCTCGACGGCGACGAGGGCACCGCCTGGCGGCCGGCCGCGTCGTCGTCGGGAACACACCACGGCAAGCGGGGCCAGGCACTCACTATCGACCTCGGCGGCGCCTACGACGGGCTGCACAAGGTCGAGGTGGTCCTCGCGGACGCGGCGCCCGCGCGCTACGTCGTCGAGGGCTCCGCCGACGGGAAGCGCTGGAAGACCCTCGCCGACCACAGCGACGGCCGCAGCGGCGCTGCCGGCACCACCGCCCTCGTCGACCGGGAGGGCATCCGCTACCTGCGAGTCCGGTTCCTGGTCGTGCGGCCGGGCACCGGCGTCGCCGAGGTGCATGCCTACAACTACCTGCGCGACGACCTGAAGCTCGGCGCCGACCTGTCCTACGCCGACCAGGAGCGCGACCAGCCGTACTACCTTGACGCCGAGGCGGCCCTGGCCGGTGCGCCCGACCCCGGCCCGCACCTGCTCGACGTCGTCAAGGACCGCGGCATGGAGCACCTGCGCCTGCGCATCTGGAACGACCCGCGCGACGAGACCACCGGCGTCGAGACCGACCCCGCGTACCAAGGACCGGAGCGCTCGCTCACGGTGGCCCGCGAGATCGTCGACCACGACATGAGCCTCGGCATCGACTTCCACTACGCGGACAGCTGGGCGGACCCGAGCAAGCAGCCCAAGCCGCGCGCCTGGGCGGAGCTGCCCTTCGACGAGCTCACCCAGGAGGTGCACGACTTCACGGCGGACTACCTGACGCAACTTCAGGAGCAGGGCACCACCCCGGCGAAGGTCGCGGTGGGCAACGAGGTGATCAACGGCTTCCTGTACGGCAGCGAGGCGGAGATCATCGGCACCACCGCGCCGCCGTACTTCACGAACGAGGCAGACGTCTACCAGTCGCAGCCCGGCGGCGGCCTGCTCTGGAAGTACTGGCAGAGCGAGGACCCCGCCGAGCAGCAGCTCTACACGGAGCAGTGGGACCGGTTCGGCACCCTCATGGCGTCCGGCATCCGCGCGGTGCGCGAGGCCTCCCCGGAGTCGGAGGTCGAAATTCACGCGATCGTCGACAAGGGACGTCTCCCCAAGACGATGGAGTTCTGGACGCAGCTGCTCAGCCGCCTCGAGGCCGCCGACGCCGCCCCGGATGTGCTCGCCCTGTCCTACTATCCCGAGTGGCACGGCACCCCGGAGGCCCTGGAGCAGAACCTGCACACCATGGCCGACGCCTTTCCGGAGTACGCGCTCGACATCGCCGAGACCTCGTACCCGGCGGCGAGCTCGCCGCCCGGCGACCCGACGCCGCTCCCCAACTCCCCGTTCCCGGTGACGGTGCAGGGCCAGGCAGACGCCATCCAGCGGGTCTTCCAGATAGCCAACGACGTGCCCGGCAACCGGGTGCAGGGTGTGCTCACCTGGGAGCCCGCGAGCTGGCAGTCCATGTTCACCTGGGTCGAGACCAGCGCGGGCCGCTTCCCGGAAGCCAACGCTTCGCTCGACGTCTACCGCGACAGCGACGTCACGCATGTCCTGGAGGACACCGTGCACGTGGTCACCGCGGTGGACCGCCGGGTCCGGCTACCTCGCACGGTCGACGTCCTGACCCCGGCGGACGACGACGTCGACGGCGTCCGCGTCTCCTGGCAGGACGTGCCCGACGACGCGACCGCAACCCCGGACACGTTCACCGTCGACGGAACAACGGAGTACGGTCCCGTCACGGCGACCGTCCATGTCTTGCCCGACCACTGACCATGCTTTGGTTGTGGGCGTGATCGTTGCGGCTACGTGCCCGTCTTAGCCGCAACGATCACGCCCACAGCCAAGCTTGAGTAGTTCCAAACAGCACTGCCCGTGAGAGGACCTTCCATGCCTGAAACCCCGAGCTTCGTCCCCGGGCCGCAGTACGACGGATGGCTGACCGGCGTCGACCAGATCGCCTACGGCGGCGACTACAACCCGGAGCAGTGGCCCGAGGACGTCTGGGCGGAGGACGTCCGGCTGATGAACGAGGCGGGCGTCAACCTCGTCAGCCTCGGCATCTTCAGCTGGGCGCTGCTGGAGCCGCGCGAGGGCGAGTTCGACTTCGGTTGGCTGGACCGGGTGATCGGGCTGCTGCACGCGGGCGGCGTCCGGGTGCTGCTGGCCACGCCGACGGCGGCCTCGCCGGCCTGGCTGTACGCCGCCCACCCGGACGCGCGGGTGATCGACCGGAACGGCACGCCGATGGGCCCCGGCGGGCGCGGCCTGATGGCGCCGACCGCCCCCGCGTACCGGGAGGCGGCCCTGCGCATCACCACGGCGCTGGCCGAGCGGTACGGCAAGCACCCCGCCGTCGTCGGGTGGCACGTGCACAACGAGTACGGTGCGCCGGTCTCGCTCGACTACTCGGTGCACGCCCAGCGCGCGTTCCGCGAGTGGCTGCGGGAGCGGTACGGGTCGCTCGACGCGCTGAACGCCGCCTGGGGCACCGCCTTCTGGGGCCAGCACTACGCGGACTGGGAACACGTCCAGGTCCCGGCCGCCACGGCGACGTCGGCCAACCCCGCGCAGCAGCTCGACTTCGCGCGGTTCTCCGACGCCGCCCTCCGGGCCTGCTTCGTCGCGGAGCGGGACGCGATCCGCGAGCACTCGACGGCGCCCGTCACCACGAACTTCATGGCCACGAGCTGCCCCTCGACCGACCTGTTCGCGTGGGGCCGGGAGGTCGACATCGTGTCGAACGACCACTACCTGTGGGCCGCGGACCCGCGCGGCCACGTAGGCCTGGCCATGGCGGCGGACCTGACCCGGTCCGTCGCGGGCGGCAAGCCGTGGCTGCTGCTGGAGCACTCGACGTCGGCCGTGAACTGGCAGCCCCGCAACGTCGCCAAGCGACCCGGCGAGATGGCGCGCAACTCGTTCTCCCACCTGGGCCGCGGCGCCGACTCGATCATGTTCTTCCAGTGGCGCGCCTCCCGCTCGGGTGCGGAGAAGTTCCACTCCGCGATGGTCCCCCACGCCGGGACCGAGTCGCGGGTGTGGCGCGAGGTGGTCGACCTGGGCGCCAACCTCGGCCGGCTCACCGAGCTGCGCGGCTCCCGGGTGCACGCCGACGTCGCGCTGCTGTGGGACTACGAGTCGTTCTGGGCGCAGGACCTCGAGCACCGGCCCAGCGAGGGCACGAGCCACCGCGAGCGGATCGACACCTACTACGACCGCCTCTGGCGGGACGGCCACATCGTCGACCTGGTGCGGCCGGGGCAGGACCTGTCGGGCTACAAGCTGGTCGTCGCTCCGGCGTCGTACCTGCTCAGGGCCGACGACGCCGCGAACCTCACCGCCTACGTCGAGGCCGGCGGCACGCTGCTCGTGAGCTACTTCAGCGGCATCGTCGACGAGCACGACGCCGTGCACCCGGCGGGCTACATGGCTCCGCTGCGCGACGCGCTCGGCGTCTGGGTCGAGGAGTTCCTGCCGCTGCGGGACGGCGACTCGCTCACCGTCCGGTACGGGGCGGACGCCGCGGGGGCGGGGCCGGGCGCGACCGACCTCACCGGCACGGTCTGGGCCGATGACCTGGTGCTCGCCGGCGCCGAGCCCGTCGGCACCTACGCCGACGGCCCCAAGCCCGGCGGCGCCGCGATCACCCGGCACCGGCACGGCGCGGGCACCGGCTGGTACGTGTCGACGAACCTGGACGTCGACGCCCTGGCCACGGTCATGGCCGATGTGTACGCGGAGGCGGGCCTGGCGCCGTCGGGCATCGTGGAGGGACTGGAGGTGGTACGCCGCACCGGGGGCGACGCCGAGTACACCGTGGCGATCAACCACACGGACGACGACGCGAAGCTGCCCCTGGCCGCACCCGCCACCGACCTGCTCACCGGCGACGCCGTCACGGGCGACGCCGACGTCCCGGCGGGCGCCGTCCGCGTGCTCCGTACCACCACCCGCTGATGTCGAGAGACAATGTTCCCCATGACTGAACCGCAGTGGCTCGAGGCCTGGAGTGCCGAAGACGGCGCACGCCGGGTTGACGAGCTCTTCACCCGTTCGTTCGACGGCTCCCCCGAGGGTGTCTGGTCCGCCCCCGGCCGGGTCAACCTGATCGGCGAGCACACCGACTACAACGCCGGGCTCTGCCTGCCTACGGCGCTTCCGCACCGCACCTACATCGCGCTGCGGCCGCGCGAGGACGACCAGGTACGGCTGGTATCGGCGCAGGCAGAGGGCGTGTGGGAGGCACGCCTGTCCAACATCGCGCCCGGCGCGGCAAGCGGCTGGGGCGCCTACGTCGCCGGCGTCGCCTGGGCCCTCGCCGAGGCGGGCCACAAGATCCGCGGCTTCGACGCCGCGGTCGACTCGTGCGTGCCGTTCGGCGCCGGGCTGAGCTCCTCCGCGGCGCTGGAGGCCGCGGTGGCGGTCGCCCTGGACGGAGTGGCGGGCCTCGGCCTCGCGGAGTCCGACGCCGGGCGTGCCGAGCTGGTCGCCGCCACCCGCCGCGCGGAGAACGAGATCGCGGGCGCGCCCACGGGCGGGCTCGACCAGTCGGCGTCGCTGCGCTGCCGCGAGGGCCACGCGCTGCTCCTCGACTTCCGGCCGGGCCTGAGCCCGCTGGAGTCCGGCGTGCCCGTGCCGTTCGACCTGGCCACGGCCGACTTGACGCTCCTGGTCGTCGACACCAGGGCTGAGCACTCGCACGTCGACGGCGAGTACGGCGCGCGCCGCGCGGCGTGCGAGCAGGCCGCGAAGCTGCTCGGGCTGGAGTCGCTCCGCGACATCGCGCCGACCCTCGGCGGGATGGGCATCGACCGGGCGCTGGCCGAGCTGGAGCCGCACGACCCCGACGGTGTCCTGAGCCGCCGCGTGCGCCACGTCGTGTCGGAGATCGACCGCACCGCGCGGTTCGCCGACCTGGTGCGGGAGGGGCGCGCGGCCGACGTCGGCCCGTTCATGCTGGCCTCGCACGCGTCCCTGCGCGACGACTACGAGGTCTCCTGCCGCGAGCTCGACCTCGTGGTCGACACGGCCATGGCCTCGGGCGCGCTCGGCGCGCGGATGACCGGCGGCGGCTTCGGCGGCAGCGCCATCGCCCTGGTCCGCCTGTCCGACGTCGACAGGGTGGCCCAGGCCGTCGCGGACGCCTTCGCGGCCGCCGACCTCACGCCCCCGGCGTTCCTCCTGGCCCCGCCGTCGGCCCCTGCGGCCTGACCCCGACGCTGCCGAGGTAGAACTCTGGCGAGGTAGAACTCTGGCGAGGTAGAACTCTGGCGAGGTAGAACTCTGGCGAGGTAGAACTCTGGCGAGGTAGGACCGCAGCGGCGGTGCAGTTCTACCTCGCCCTGGTTCTACCTCGACAGGCGATCAGTATCTCGGAATGCATAGTAGTGTGGGTCGCGCAGCAGTGAGACCGGGAGCGGCCCAGCCGGTTCTCCGCTGCGCGCAAAGACTTGGCTTCACCCCGCACTTTCATCCCGTCCCGGCTCCGAACTGGGCTAATGTCCGCCAGGCTGCCAGTCGCAGAGCTCACTGTCCCCGCCGCGAGGAGCCCGCATGGGTGCTGTCCGCCAGTACGTCTTCCCCACCGTCCGGATCGTCATCTGGGCGGTGATCGCCGCGGCGCTCGTCGCGCTCGCCCTCAAGGGTGCCGAGCTCGACCCTCCGGACGCCCTCCAGCCCACCGGTGAGATCACGGAGTCGGTGATCCCCGTCGCCAAGGGCTCCGTCACCAACGCGGTCACGGTGCCCGCGTCGGTAATATCCGACCCGCCCGTCGAGATCAAGGCCACCGCCGACGGCGTCGTCGCCGAGATCCAGGTCGACGACGGATCAGTCGACAAGGACGTCCGCGTCCTGTGGATCAAGACCGAGGAGCCCGTCGAGCCCGTCGTCGAGGTCGACGAGGAGAGCGGCGAGGAGACCATCACCGAGCAGGAGCCGAAGGTCACCTGGACCTCGGCCCTCGCTCCGGTCTCCGGCACCGTCGACGTCACGGTCCTCAAGGACCAGGCGGTCACCGTGGGCGAGACCATCGGCACGGTCGACCCCGGCACCCTGTCGGTCTCCGGCACGCTGACTGCCGACCAGCAGTACCGCCTCGTCGGCGCCAAGGGCACGGCCGAGGTCACGCTGAAGGGCGGTCCGGCGCCGTTCACCTGCACCGGGCTCACCATCGGCGAGGCGCCGGCCGGCGGCACCACGGGCGGTGAGGACGCCATGGGCGAGGCGCCGGAGGCGGCCACGGGCGCCGTCCGCTGCTCCATCCCGCCGAAGGTCAAGGCGTTCTCCGGCCTGGGCGCCGAGATCGAGATCACCAACGGCAACGCGAAGGACGTCGTGGTGGTCCCGATCAGCGCCGTCCTCGGCACCTCGCAGACCGGAAAGGTGTGGACGGTCGCCAAGGCGGGCGCCGAACCCGAACCGCGCGACGTGACCCTCGGCCTGACCGACGGCCTGCAGGTCGAGATCACCAAGGGCCTGAAGCCGGGTGAGGAGATCCTCGAGTTCACTCCGATCGACGACGGCACCGAGGGCGGCGTCGACTGCGACGACACGTCCGCGTACGACGAAGCGTCGATGACGGGCGACATGGAAGCGATGCAGGCGTTCGAGGAGGAGTGCTTCGGATGACCGGCACCCCGCTCGTCGACCTGCAGGGTGTCACCCGGCACGTCGAGCTCCCGAACGGGAGCACGCTCGAGATCCTGCGCGGGGTCGACCTGACGGTCGGCCGGGGGGAGCACGTGGCGATCGTCGGCCGCTCCGGCACCGGCAAGTCGACCCTCCTGAACATCCTCGGCCTGCTCGACTCCCCGACGTCCGGCGAGTACCTGCTGGAGGGCGAGCCCGTCGGCCGCCTGCGCAGCCGGGCCCTGGCCCGACGGCGGGGCGACGACTTCGGCTTCGTGTTCCAGCAGTTCAACCTGCTGCAGGGCCGCACGGCGCTCGAGAACGTCGCCGCACCCCTGCTGTACGCACGCGGCAAGCAGTTCTGGAGCCGCACGAAGCTCGCGACCCGGTCCCTGGAGCGGGTCGGCCTGGGCGATCGGCTCGACACCCGGCCCGAGAAGCTCTCGGGTGGCGAGCAGCAGCGCGTCGCCATCGCCCGCGCGCTCGTACGCGGGCCCCGCGTCATCCTCGCCGACGAGCCCACCGGGGCCCTCGACGTCGAGACCGGCCAGGCCATCATGACCCTCCTGGACGACGCCGCGAGCGAGACCGGGTCGGCGCTCGTCACCATCACGCACGACCTGGCGATTGCGGCGCGCGCCGACCGCCAGTTCCGGCTGGCCGACGGCGTCCTGGTCCGCATCCATCTCGACGCGCCGGCGGCGGTGGCCGAGTCCGCTGCCGAGGCCGGTGCCCCGCCCGCGGCCGTGTCCGCCGCCGAGACCGCCGGGTTTCCCGCATGACCGGCGTCGTGGGCGCGATCCTCGAGGCCTGGGACGAGCTACGGATCCATCGGGTGCGGGTGCTGCTCGCGCTGATCGGCGTGGCGTGCGCCGTCACCGCGATCACGGGCATCACGGCTGCCGTGACGATGTTCGGCCAGGCCATGCAGGAGGAGAACGAGCGCATGAGCGGCCGCGACACCACGCTCGAGGCCTGGTCGATGGGCGGCCAGGAGATGTCGCCCGCGGAGGTGGACGCGCTGGTCGACGCGGTCGCCGAGCGCCACGAAATCTCGTACCACTCGGTGCGCGCGACCGCCGACCTGCGGGTCCGTGGCGCCGAGAGCGGCACCTACGTCGAGTGGTCGGCGGTCGACGTCGACAACGCAACCATCACCCGGCAGACCATGGAAGAGGGGCGGTGGTTCAGCGACGCCGACGCCGAGCGGCTGGCTCCCGTGCTCGTGGTCAACCAGGCATTCCTGGACGCGTATGCCGACGGCGCCCCCGCCTCGACGCACCCGACGGTGGTGATCGAGGGCGAGACGCCGGTCGCCGCCACCGTGATCGGCGAGGTGCCCGTGCAGTGGAACGACGAGGGGCCACGCGCCCTGATGCTGTTCGACCAGGCGATGCGCTGGTTCCCCGACCGGGTGATGGCCGACGGGTACCGGTTCTGGGTGCCGCCAGAGCTCGCGGCCCAGTTCGCCGAGGTGCTGCCGCGCGACCTGGCGGCGGCGGGCGTGCCGTTCGACGTGCAGAAGCCCATGGACGAGCCGTTCGTGATCGACCGCGTGCTGCAGTACCTGGTGCTGGGCGTGGGCGGGTTCGCGCTGCTCCTGGGCGGGCTCGGGCTGCTCAACATCGCGCTCGTCACGGTGCGCTACCGGATCCGGGAGATCGGCATCCGCCGGTCCTTCGGGGCCACCAGCGGGCGCGTGTTCTTCGGCGTCCTCATGGAGTCGGTGGTCGCCACCACCGTGGCCGGCGTGGTCGGCGTGGTGGTCGCGGTGGCTGTCATCAAGAACATCCCGATCGACCGGATCTTCGGCCGCCCGCTCGAGGACCTGCCAGGCTTCCCGTTCGACGCCGCCCTGGTGGGCATGGCGTGCGCCGTCGGGATCGGTGCCCTGGCCGGGCTGATCCCCGCGATCTATGCGGTGCGCGTCAAGGTGATCGACGCGATCCGGTACTGACGGGTTCGCGAGTCCGCGCGACTTCGGTCCCTTGCTGGCCTCGCGCGCCGACTTCGGTCCGTTGCTCTGAGATCGGCCAGTTGATTGACCGATCTCAGAGCAACGGACCGAAATCACAGAACGTGAGAGGCAAGGGACCGAAGTCGCTCTACTGAGGCGGACGCTCGGACGGTCAGAGCTCGTAGGTGGCCACGACCGGGGCGTGATCGCTCCAGCGCTCCGCGTAGGTGGGCGCGCGGTCGACCTCGACCTTGCGGCACGCACCTGCGAGCGCCTGGTTCGCGAGCTGGTAGTCGATCCGCCAGCCGGAATCGTTGTCGAACGCCGCACCGCGCCAGGACCACCAGGTGTACGGGCCCGGACCGTCCCCGGCGTGGGTGCGCCCGAGGTCGGTCCACCCGTGCTCGTCGAGCCAGCGCGTCACGTAGGCGCGCTCCTCGGGGAGAAACCCTGCGCTCTTCAGGTTTCCCTTCCAGTTCTTGATGTCGACGTTCTGGTGGGCGATGTTGAGGTCGCCCGCCAGGATCGTCGGCGCCTGCACCCCGGACAGCTCGGCCAGGCGCGCCGTGACCTTCTCCAGGTAGGCGTACTTGGCCACCATCGTGTGCTCCTGGCCCGGGTTGGTGGATCCGGAGTGCAGGTAGGCGGAGATCGCGGTCAGGGTGCCGCCGGTAGGCAGCTCGACGTCGGCCTCTACCCAGCGCCCGGTGTCGGGGCCGGCCTCGATGTCGGGTCCGTGCGCCGCCAGGCCGGTGCGCACCTCACCGATCGGCAGGCGGGAGGCGACGAGCACCCCGGCCCGCCCCTTGACCTCGCTCTCCGCATGCGCCACGTGCCAGCCGTCCAGCAGCTCGCGGGCGACCTTGTCGGGCGCACGCACCTCCTGCAGCAGCAGCACGTCCGGCGTCCGGGTGGCGATCCAGGAGTCCATGCCGCGGCGGACGGCGGCACGGATCCCGTTGACATTGGCGGTGGCGACGATCAAAGGCACCGGGGAAGCGTAACCGCCACCCCTGACAGTCCGCCTCGGCGCCTACTGGGGTCACGCCGCGTCGTGCGCCGCCTGCAGTGCCGCGACGTCGATCTTGCCCATCTTGAGCATCGCGTTCATCGTGGCGATCTCGGCCGGCGTCGAGTACGTGCCGGAGAGCTCCTCCAGTTCCTTGGGGATGACCTGCCACGACACCCCGAACCTGTCCTTGCACCAACCGCAGGGCCCGGGCTCCCCGCCGTCGGCGGTGAGGAGGTCCCAGTAGTGGTCGACCTCGTCCTGGCCCTCGACGGAGAGGTAGAACGAGAACGCCTCGTTCAGTGTGAAGTTCGGACCGGCGTTCAGCCCGGTGACCGGCAGGCCGCCCACTGTGAACTCCACGACGAAGTCGGCTCCCGGCTCGGCGCCCGGCGCGTCCTCCGGCGCCTTCAGCACGCGGTCGACGGACGAGCCCGGGATGTGCTCCGCGTAGAACGCGGCAGCCTCGCCGGCCTTGTTGTTCCCGAACCAGAGATGCGTTCGAACGCTGACCATCGTGTCCTCCTGAGTTGGTCGAGGCCCCCATCGGCCCCGTCCCCAGTCCGACCCGGCTACCGTCGAAAACTCATCGCACGGCGTCCTCGTCGATGGCGACGCGCCCGTGGCACAGCTCGCCGGGATCGTCCTGGTGCTCGGACTGCTCGGCCGGTCCCGGGAGCCAGAGCCGGCCCGCTCGGAGTGGCGTTCGCAGGCCTACTGACCTTCCTCGGCAAGGCGAGACGAGCGGACCACGGAGCCAGGCAGAGAACGGCCGACGCCGGGGTGCCTCCCGCAGGAGGAGCACACCCCGGCGTCGGCCGGAACTACCAAGCTCAGCCCGCGAGCGCCCGCTCCGCCGACTCCACGACGTTGGCCAGCAGCATCGCCCGCGTCATCGGGCCGACGCCGCCCGGGTTGGGCGACACCCAGCCCGCGATCTCCGCGGCCTCAGGCGAGACGTCACCCACGACGCGCGACTTGCCCGTTTCGGGGTCGGTCTCACGGGAGACGCCGACGTCGATCAGCACGGCGCCCGGCTTCACCATCTCGCCGGACACGATGCCCTTGACGCCCGCGGCGGCCACGACGACGTCGGCCCGCCGGACCAGGGAGGCGAGGTCCTGGGTGCCGGTGTGCGTCAGGGTGACCGTCGCGTTCACCGCGCGCCGCGTGAGCAGCAGGCCGATCGGGCGGCCCACGGTGACCCCGCGGCCCAGGACGACTATCTCCTTGCCCGCGAGCTTGATCCCGTGCCGTTCGACGAGCTCGATGATGCCGCGTGGGGTGCACGGCAGCGATGAGGTGACCTCCTCGTTGACCCGGAGCACCAGCCGCCCCAGGTTCGTGGGGTGCAGGCCGTCGGCGTCCTTGTCGGGGTCGACGAGCTCGAGCACGCGGTTGGTGTCGATGCCCTTCGGCAGCGGGAGCTGGACGATGTACCCGGTGCAGGCCGGGTCCTCGTTCAGCCGGCGTACCGCGGCCTCGATGTCCTCCTGCGTGGCGTCGGCCGGGAGATCCTCCCGGATCGACGCGATGCCGACCTCTGCGCAGTCGCGGTGCTTGCCCGCCACGTACCACTGCGACCCGGGATCCTCGCCCACCAGCAGTGTGCCGAGCCCGGGCACGACGCCGCGCTCACGCAGCGCTGTCACCCGCTCCTTCAGCTCCGCCTTGATGGACGCGGCGGTCGCCTTCCCGTCCAGAATCTGTGCGCTCATACAGTCCTCTCTCTCCCGTTGAGTGCTGGATCTTCGCCCCTCCAGCGGCCGCAGAAGGGCGAAGATCCAGCACTCAACACAGGGGAATTGTCTGTCAGAGACCCGGGTAGAGCGGGAAGGCCGCCGTCAGCTTTGCCACGCGTGCGGACAGGGCGTCTATGTCCGTTGCCGCGCCGTTCTTGAGGGCCGTCGCGATGATGTCGGCGACCTCGGTGAACTCGGCGTCGCCGAACCCACGCGTGGCGAGCGCCGGCGTGCCGATGCGCAGGCCCGAGGTGACGCGCGGCGGACGCGGGTCGAACGGGACGGCGTTGCGGTTCACGGTGATCCCGGCGTCGTGCAGGAGGTCCTCTGCCTGCTGGCCGTCGAGGTCCGAGTTGCGCAGGTCCACCAGCACGAGGTGCACGTCGGTGCCGCCGGTCAGGACTGACACACCCGCGGCCGCGACGTCGGGCTGGGAGAGCCGCTCGGCGATGATCGAGGCGCCGCGCAGCGTGCGCTCCTGGCGGTCCTTGAACGACTCGGTCGCCGCGATCTTGAACGCGACCGCCTTGGCGGCGATCACGTGCATCAGCGGGCCGCCCTGCTGGCCCGGGAACACTGCCGAGTTGAGCTTCTTGGCGTACTCCTCCTTGGCGAGGAGGAAGCCGGAGCGCGGCCCGCCGATCGTCTTGTGCACGGTCGAGGAGACGACGTCGGCGTGCGGGACCGGCGACGGGTGCAGCCCTGCCGCGACGAGCCCGGCGAAGTGCGCCATGTCTACCCACAGCTTGGCACCGACCTCGTCGGCGACCTCGCGGAACGCGGCGAAGTCGAGCTGCCGCGGGTAGGCCGACCAGCCCGCGATGATGACGTCGGGCCGGTGTTCCAGCGCCTTCTTGCGGACCTCGTCCATCTCGATGCGGTGAGACTGCGGGTCCACGCCGTAGGAGCCGACGTCGTACAGCTTGCCGCTGAAGTTGATCTTCATGCCGTGCGTGAGGTGGCCGCCGTGGGCCAGCTCGAGGCCGAGGATCTTGTCACCGGCGTTGATCAGGGCGTGCAGCACTGCCGCGTTGGCCTGGGCACCGGAGTGCGGCTGGACGTTGGCGTACTCGGCGCCGAACAGGTCCTTGGCGCGGGCGATCGCGAGGTTCTCCGCGATGTCCACCTGCTCGCAGCCGCCGTAGTAACGGCGGCCCGGGTAGCCCTCGGCGTACTTGTTCGTCAGGACCGAGCCCTGGGCCTCCAGTACCGCGCGCGGTACGAAGTTCTCGGACGCGATCATCTCGAGAGTGTCGCGCTGGCGAGCCAGCTCTCCGTCCAGGACGGCGGCGATCTCGGGGTCGAGCTCGGCGAGCGGGGTGGCGAGCGGGTCGGGGGTCGATGCGCTCATGGCTCCTCGATTCATGCGGGACGGGGAATGGTCGGACGGCGGTGGAAGAGCCCACGCACCGTGACACGAACTGCCCGGGCGCACACCCTCCACGAGGTGACCCAGGGCCCAGGCGAACGACCCGTCGTCGGCATGACTCGTCGCTCCCCGGTGGTGATCCACCTGACGCCAGTCGCGACCCGAAGATCGTAGCAGCGGCTCTCGAAAGCTGTGCCCGACGACCGTCCGCTCACCCACTTGATGACCGTGAGGCCAGCAATTGCAACGAAAGTACCTGAGACCCTTTCGCGATTCACCCGTACGTCGCTAATGTGCGGCTCATGCCCTCCCCCGTGTCACCGGACGCAGGTGTTCCGGAACACCAGCCAGACCCGCGCCGCCAGACCGGCCGGCCGCGCACCGGCGGTCAGCCTCGCCAGACGCCGAACGCTCCCCCGCAGAACGGCGGCCGACCGCAGTCGGGCCAGTTCCCATCGAGCCAGTTCCAGTCGGGCCGGTTCCCGGCCGGCGGTCAACAGCAGCAGCCCGGTCAGCAGCGGTCCGGTCAGTTCCCATCCGGCCAGTTCCAGTCCGGGCAGTTCCAGTCCGGCCAGTTCCCCACCCGCTCCGGCGCCACGCCGACCGCGCCCGGTCCCGGCCGCCCGCCCACGAACCCCGCCGACGGCGGCGACGGGCGCGACGGCAGCGGCCGAGGCAAGAACTCCGGCCGACGAGACTGGATCTGGTCCATCGTTGCATTCCTTGTCGCGGCGGCGGTGATCGCCGCCGTCGGCTTCCACTTCTTCGGCCCCGACACCAGCGAGGAACCCGGCGCGACCTGGGCGGTCGACTCGTGTGCCGGCCCCGACCCGTCGGCCGAGGACATCGACGCCGCCACCGACACCTACCGGCCGCTGTCCTGTGACGACCCCGAAGCCACGGTCACCGTCCTCGACATCCAGGACGCCGTGTCGGTGGCGCAGGTGCACTGCCCGGCCGGCACAGACATCGTCTTCCAGAAGAGCGGCCAAGCCGGTGGCGACACGCAGGCGGTCTGTGCCCGCAACCTGTCCGACGACCACCCCGGTGATCCCGGGATGGGCGGTGGTCAGCTCGTGACGGGCGACTGCGTGAACGGCGACGGCGGCGAGGTCACCTGTTCGGAGGACGGCGCACGCAAGGTCACCGGCCTCATGGTCGGCGGCGCCGAGTGCCCCGACGGAACCGTCGACCAGCTCGAGCTCGGCTTCGACGCGGCGCGCAGCTACGAGACGATCTGCCTCGGCGACTGACCTGCGCCGTCATCTGTCGCTCACCCCGCCGAAACCGGCAGTCACCGGGCCATGGCTAGATTCGCAGGTATGGCCCGCCTCCAGCAGACCGTCTTCGAACGCAACGTCCCGGCCAGATCGGTCGTCGATCATGCCCTGGGCGGCACGCGGCACGCGGTGTTCTGGCAGGACGACGCGGGCACGGACGACATCCGTCCGGCGCTCTCGGCCCCGACCCGGGCCGACGTCGCGGTGGTCGGCGGCGGCTACACCGGGCTGTGGTCGGCGGTGCGCGCGAAGCAGCGACACCCCGGCGCACGGGTGGTGCTGGTCGAGGCGCGAGCGGTGGGCTGGGCGGCGTCGGGCCGGAACGGCGGACTCTGCATGGCGAGCCTCGCGCCTGATCGCGAGAGCGGCCGCGGCCGGTCCGACGACTCCGGTTCCCTGACCCGACTCGGCCAGGAGAATTTGGCGGCGATGGAGTCCGCGGTCGGTGAGCTGGGGCTGGCCTGCCAGTGGGAACGCACCGGCCTGGTCGACCTCGCGATCGAGCCCCACCAGGTCGACCTGCTGCGGTACGCCGCCGCGCGGGCCACCCGGGACGGCGTCCCGCACACATACCTCGACCGGGCGAAGATGCGGGCCGAGATCGCCAGCCCGATCTACGAGGCGGGCCTGGTCCGCCCCGACGCCGGCGCGCTGGTGCATCCCGCGCGCCTGGCCGCGGAACTCGCTCGGGCGGCGAGCGAGCTCGGCGTGGAGATCTTCGAGCAGACGCGGGTGACCCGGCTGACTCTTCCGGGCCGGGGCACGAACAGCGACGTCGTCCTGTGGACGACGTCGCCCGCCGGCGAGGCGACGGTGCGGGCGGACCGCGTGATTCTCGGGACCAGTGTGTTTCCGTCCCTGCTGCGCCGCTACAGCCGGCACACGCTGCCCGTCTACGACTACGCGCTGGCGACGGAACCGCTGTCGGCCGAGCTGCTGGGCGCCATCGGCTGGCGCGGCCGGCAAGGGCTCACCGACCTGGCGAACCGGTCCCACTACTACCGGCTGACGGCCGACAACCGCATGGTCTTCAGCGGGCACGACGCCGTCTACCACCCCGGCGGGCGGGTGAGCCGCGCGTACGAGAACCGGCCGGAGACGTTCCGGCGGCTCACCGAGCACCTGCTGACCACGTTTCCCCAGCTCGAGGGTATCCGGCTGACGCACCGGTGGTCCGGGGCGATCGACGTGTCCACCCGGTCCTGTGCGTTCTTCGGCCAGGCGGCCGGCGGGCGGGTGCAGCACGCGGCTGGTTTCGCGGGCCACGGCGTCGCCACCAGCCATTTCGCGGCGCACGTGATGCTGGACAGGTTCGACGTCGTCGACGGCGCCCCCGACACGGAGCGCACGGCGCTGCCGATGGTGCGCCGGCCGCCCGTGCCGTTCCCTCCGGAGCCGGTGGCCACGGCGGGCATCCGGGCCACCCACTGGTCCCTGGACCGGGCCGACCATCAGAGCGGACGGCGAAACCTGCTGCTCCGGTCGCTGAGCAGGTTTGGCCTCGGCCCCGATTCCTGATTGGCTGCTGGGACCGTCCGGCGTCGTGGCCGGACCGTTCGACGTCGAAGGAGCACCACAGTGGCCAAGCCCGCGATTCCCGAGCACCTCGCGAGCATCCTCGCGCGGCCGAACCCCGCGGTCATGGCGACCGTCCGGCCCGACGGCGCACCCGTGTCGGTGGCCACCTGGTACCTGTACGAGGACGGCCGGGTGCTGCTCAACCTCGACGGCACCCGCAAGCGCCTGGAGCACCTGCGCGCTGACCCGCGCGTCTCCCTCACGGTGCTCGACGGCGACAGCTGGTACCGGCACATCAGCCTCCAGGGCCGCGTGACGATCACGCCTGACGAGGACCTGGCCGGTATCGACCGGCTCTCGATCCACTACGGGGGCAACCCGTATCCGAACCGCAAGAACCCGCGGTTCGACGCGTGGATGGACATCGAGTCCTTCCACGTCTGGGGATACTGAGCTACGTGTCCTGCGGCACCGGCTGCGCACCGGCCGCGCCCAGCACCCGGCGCAGGTAGGTGTACGTCAGGTCGCCGGCGGCCTTGTCGTACTGCTCCTCGTAGCCGTGCTTCGTGTACATCGCGAGGTTCTGCTTGGAGTCCTTGCCGGTGAAGACCCAGATCTCCGTGGTCTGCTCGGGCAGGAACGGGAGCACCGCGAAGAGCATCTCGGTACCGATGCCGCGGCCCTGCTTGTCCGGGGCCACGGCGAGCCGGCCGAGCGTCGCCTTCTCGCCCTCGATCTCGACGCGCACCGAGCCGATCATCCGGTGGCCCTCCCACGCGCCGATCGTCACGACGTCCTCGCGCGCCAGGTCCTCCCGGAGCTCCGTGAGTGTCTGGGTCAGGGGCGGGATGTGCGGGTCGTCGTACAGCTGGGCCTCGGTCACGAACGCGGCGCGCCGCAGCGTGAGAAGCTCGCCCGCGTGGTCGTCCTCGACCAGCGCGATCGTCGTGGTGGAGTTGCTCATAGGTCCATGGTTGCAGACGTGGCGCGCCCGGGTCGACGGTGACCACGGTCCGGTCGTGTCGGTGGCTCGGCATAGATTCTGGGCATGGGGAACTCAGGAGCTCAGCGGACGGCGGAGGCGGGCGAGCACATCGACGTGCGGCCCGCGGTCGGGCGGTACGACGACTTCTACGAGGTCGTCGGGGTCAAGAAGCCGGGCGGCAAGGGCTGCTGGTGCATGGCCTACCGGGACAGCCGTGTCCCCAACGAGGAACGCCCCGGCTACATGCGCGACCTCTGCGAGTCCGAGCCCGGCCCGGGGGTGCTCGTTTATGTGGACGACGTAGTGGCGGGCTGGTGCTCGATCGCGCCCCGGTCGACGTATCGCCGGCTCATGAACACGCGGACCATCCCGTTCGTGGACGACCGGGATGCCTGGTCGGCGGTGTGCTTCGTGGTCCGCGCCGGCTATCGCAAACGCGGGCTCATGCATCACCTCCTCGCCGGAGCGGTCGAGCATGCGCGGGCACACGGCGCCGAGGTGATCGAGGGCTATCCGGCCGACGTCGGCCCGGACCGCGTCGACGTGATCAGCGGTTATGTCGGGACCGTGCGGATGTTCGAGGCCGCGGGCTTCCACCGCGCGGCCGAGACGGGCGGCGTGAGCGGCGGCCGACGGCGCTGGGTGATGCGCCTGGAGCTCGGACAGGGCGAGGTCCGGGCTGCCATACCGGGTTAGCCTCCCTCCATGAACGACGCGACCGCGGCCACCCACTGGATCCTCACCCTGTCCTGCCCGGACCAGCCGGGAATCGTGCACGCGGTGGCGGGAATGCTCGCCGAGCACGGCGGCAACATCACGGAGTCGCAGCAGTTCGGCGATCCGACGTCCGGCCTCTTCTTCATGCGCGTCCAGGTCGAGTCGACGGCGTCCCGCGACGAGCTCAGCACGGCGATGACGCAGGTGGCCGGCCGGTTCGAGATGACGTGGACGCTCGACGTCGTCGGCCGGCGCATCCGCACGCTGGTCATGGTCTCGAAGGCGGCCCACTGCCTCGTCGACCTGCTGTACCGCGAGCGCTCGCAGCGCATGCCGATCGACATCGTGGGCGTGGTGGGCAACCACCGCGACCTCGAGGACATCGCCACGTTCTACGGCAAGCCCTTCCACCACGTGCCCGTCACCAAGGACACGAAGCCCGAGGCGGAGGCGACGCTCCGCAGCCTGGTCAAGGAGCTGGACGTCGAGGTAGTGGTGCTGGCCCGGTACATGCAGATCCTGTCGGACGAGCTGTGCCGCGACCTCAGCGGGCAGATCATCAACATCCACCACTCGTTCCTGCCGTCGTTCAAGGGCGCCGGGCCGTACCGGCAGGCCCACGACCGCGGCGTGAAGATCATCGGCGCCACGTCCCACTACGTGACGGGCGACCTCGACGAGGGCCCGATCATCGAGCAGGACGTCGAGCGCGTGGACCACTCCCGCACGGTCGAGGACCTGGTCGGCATCGGCGAGGACGTCGAGCGCCGCACACTCGCCCGCGCCGTCCGCTGGCACGCGGAGCGCCGAGTCCTCCTGGACGGCCGCCGCACGGTCGTCTTCCGCTGAGGATCCTCGATCAGGGCCGCCGAACCGAAAGTTAGTCGTCACCCGGGTGCCGAACACCGTGCCTGCACGATTGAACTAGCGTAGAAATGCGCGATGCCGGGCTCCTGACGTCCATCAGGGGGCCCGGCTTCACTTCCGACACTCCACGCGGGAGGCGGCTGGCCCTAGGCCACCTCGGAAGATCAGGCAGTCGCTGGACGTTGCCCCCGAGTGTGAAGATCGGCGAAGCGTCCAGGGCTACCGGCGTGAGTGCGAGGTCGTTGCGGTTCTACGAGGACGAGGGGCTGATCATCCCCGGCCGGTGCAGCAACGGGTACCGGGACTATTGCCGGTCCACCGTCGACCGGGTGATCGCCGTCCGCTCGTTGCTCGAGTCCGGGCTGCCCATGCGGATGATCAAGGAACTACTGGAGCGCCTGCCCGGCCTGCCCGCAGACGGTGCGGACCTGTGCCCAGAGTTCCTGGATGAGGTGCGGGCCTACCGCGATCGGCTCGCCGCGCGGATCACCGCCCTCGATACCCAGAAGTCCGCCCTGGATGCCTTTCTGGACGAGGCCGGACGCGCCCGTCGATGACCAGGGCTTGACGTTGACGCTGGTGTGAGGGTTCTACGTTCCCGGCATGGATGCGATCAACCAGCACGGCAACATCGCGAAGCGCGGCGACCTGCCGGAGACGATGCGGGCACTGGTCCAGCGGTCTCACCACGGTCCGAGCGACCTGGTCCTCACCCACCATCGCCGTCCGACGGCGAGGCCGGGCGACTATCTCATCCGGGTCGGCGCTGCGGGGGTCAACTTCGCCGACGTCATGCAGTCCCGGGGAACCTACGGAAACGGACCGACGCCGCCCTATGTGGCCGGCTTCGAAGCCGCCGGCGAGATCGTCGGCGTCGGCCGGGACGTCGAGGATCCGTTGCCCATCGGAACCCACGTCATCGGTGCCGGCCCTGGTGCGTTCGCGGAGTACCTGGTGATGCCGCACCACGGTGTGCTCACCGTGCCGTCCGGCTGGAGTGACGCCGCAGCGCTCGGCATGGTGCTGAACTGGGCGACCGCGTTGGCGGCGCTGCGGCCCCTGGGCGAGATCGAGGCGGGCGAGACGGTCCTCGTCCACGCCGCGGGCGGAGGAGTGGGCCAGGCCGCCGTCCGTCTTGCCCGGCACTACGGCGCACGCGTCGTCGCGACGGCGTCGCCCGCCAAGCACGACGCCGTCAGAACGCTCGGCGCCGACGAGGTGCTCGACAGCACCCGACCCGACCTGGCCGAAGCGCTCACCCAGGTCACCGACGGTGTCGACCTGGTCCTCGAATCCGTCGGGCGGGACACGTTCGGGACCAGCCTGGCGGCCACCAAGCCGTTCACCGGACGGGTCATCGTGTTCGGTGACTCGTCCGGGAGCGCCGCCCTGACCACGCACGATCTCGTCTTCACCTGCCAGGTACAGGTCAAGGGCCTGCACATCGGTGCGCTGGCCGTATCGGCCCCTGCCCTCTACCGGTCGCTGGTCAGCGAGCTCCGGACGCTGATCGAGGACGGCGTCTACCCACCGGGAACGCCAGAGACCCACCCGCTGGGCGAGGGCCCCGCCGTCCTCCGCGACCTCGAGACGCGCCGGACCCGCGGCAAGCACGCGCTGGACCCGTCGCGGTAGAAGATGTCCGCCTCCACCACACCATTGCGCATGGTCCCAGGGCCATTTCCATGCGTAACCGTGTGGTCGAGGCGGACCTCTCGCGCCAGCCCAGCCGGTCAGCCCTTGACCGCGCCCGCCAGGGCGAACGCCGAGCCCGAGATCCTCGTGACCAGCACGTACAGTCCCAGCACCGGCGCCGCGTAGAGCAGCGAGTACGCCGCTAGCTGGCCGTACGCCACGCTCCCGTACTGCCCGAAGAACGCGAAGATGCTCACGGCCGCCGGCTGCTTCTCCGGGGAGAGCAGCAGCACGAACGGGACGAAGAAGTTCCCCCACGCCTGCACGAACACGAAGATGAACACCACCGCGATGCCCGGCCGCATGAGCGGCAGCACCACCCGGCGCAGCGCCTGCATGGCCGAGGCGCCCTCGGTCCAGGCCGCCTCCTCCAGCGAGATCGGCACGGAGTCCATGAAGTTCTTTGTCATCCAGATCGCCATGGGCAGCGACGTCGCCGCCATGAAGAAGATGGTTCCCGGCAGCGAGTCCAGCAGGTTGAGCTGCACGAACAGCGCGTACACCGGGACCATGATCGCGGTGATCGGCAGGCAGGTGCCGAACAGCACCGAGTACAGGAAGTACTTGCCGAACCGCATGCGATAGCGCGACAGCGGGTACGCGGCGAGCACCGCGACCACCACGGTGATCGCCCCAGACCCCGCGGACAGCACGAACGCGTTCCACAGCGGCAGCCAGGTGAGCTCCGGCGTCATGATCGCCGAGAAGTTCGCGGTGGTCACGGCGTCGGGGAGCCCGAAGGAGAGCGTCGCACCGGCGTCGAACGACGCGACGAGCACCCACGCCATCGGGAGCACGAAGAGCACGGCGATCGCGAGCAGCACCAGGTTGGCTGCCACCTTGGTCGCCTTGATGCGCGGTCCCGCCAGCTGGCCGGCCGTTCCGCCGCTTGTCGTCCGGACAGCGGGCGTCGTCGTCGTGCCGGCCATCAGTCCACCTCCGGTCGGAGCGCGCGGATGTAGATCACGGAGAAGACCGCGCCCACGATGATCATCACTGTCGCGATGGCCGTGCCGTAGCCGACCTGCGCGAACTTGAACGCCTCCTGGTAGGCGAGGATCGGCAGGGTCGAGCTGTCGGTGCCGGGGCCGCCGCCGGTCATCACGTAGATCAGCGTGAACACGGACAGGGTCTGCAGCGTGGTGAGCATCAGGTTGGTCGAGATGCTGCGCCGGATGACCGGCAAGGTCACCCAGGCGAGCCGCTGCATGCCGTTCGCGCCGTCGAGCTGGGCGGCCTCGGTGAGTTCCGGCGGCACCTCGGCGAGTGCGGCCGAGTAGACCATCATCGAGAAGGCCGTACCGCGCCAGATGTTGGCGACGATCACCGCGAGCATCGGTGTGGAGTACAGCCAGTCGGGCCCGGTGACCCCGATCCCGGCGAGCATCGTGTTCAGCGTGCCCTCGGAATGGAAGAACGCGTACGCGGCGAACGCGGCCACGATCTCGGGCAGCACCCACGCGGCGACCACGACGGTCGAGGCGATCGACCGCACCGGCTTGACCGCCGATCGGAGGAGCCCCGCGAGCAGGATGCCCATCACGTTCTGCCCCACAACGGCGGAGAGGAACACGAAGACAACCGTGAGCCAGAGGGACTTGGGGAACTCTGGGTCGCCGAGCAGGGCCGTGTAGTTGTCGAGCCCTATCCATTCCGGGTTCAGGGCCGCCGGCCCCGTGAGCGCGGCGTTCGTGAACGAGCCGTAGAACGACCACACCACGGGGCCCAGCATGAAGAGCGCGAGCAGGACGACGGCGGGCGCGAGCGGAACCACCCGCGCCACGCCGCGGGACGTGACGGCCATGGATCAGCCCTGGGTCGTGTTCTCGTCGCCGACGATGCCGGCAACCGCCTCGTCGTAGGCGGCCGCCGCCTCCTCCGGCGTCTGCTGGCCGGTCATGACGGCCTCCATCGCCACCATGATCTCGTTGGAGACCTTCGGATAGTCCGAGGTCGCGGGCCGGAAGTTGGTCACGTCGACGAGGTCGGTGAAGAACTTCGTGGTCGGGTTCGACTTGGTGTACTCCGGGTCCTCCGCGACGTCGGTGCGCACCGCGATCTGGCTGTTCGCGACGTCGAACCACAGGGAGTTCTCCCGGTTCAGGGCCATCGAGATGAACTCGAACGCGGCGTCCGGGTTCTCGGAGCCGGCGCCCATCGCGAGGGTCCAGCCGCCGGACATGCTCACGGCGCCCGGGTCCTGGCCCTCCTGGGTGGGCATGGGCGCCGTGCCCATCTTCTCGGACCACTCGGGCCACGGCGCGGCGCCGGACTCGAGCCAGTTGCCCGCTACCCAGGAGCCGTCCAGCGCGATGCCGACCCTGCCCTCGGGCAGCCACTCGCCCTGCACGGTGTTGCCGATGTTGGTGTCGAGCGCCTGCTGCGGAGTGGGCGCGAGGCCCTCGGTGAACACGGTCTCGACGAACCCGAGTGCGTCGATGAAGCCCTGCGAGCCGAGCACCCACTTGCCGTCCTCGTAGAGCGTGTCGCCAGTGCCGTACAGCAGCATCTCGAAGCCCTGCATCACCGCCGCCTCGCCCTGGGGCTTACCGGAGTACATGTTGAACGGCACGACGTCAGGATCGGACTCCTTGATGGTCCGCGCCGCCTCCAGCAGCTCGTCCCACGACTTCGGCGCCCAGTCCTCGGGCAGGCCCGCCTTGGCGAGCACGTCCTTGTTGAACCAGAGGCCGCGGGTGTCGGTGCCCATGGAGACGCCGTAGGTCTTGCCGTCGTCGCCCGCGCCGGCCTCCTTGGCGCCGTCGACGAACTGGTCCCACTCGTCCCACTCCGCCAGGTAGTCGTCCAGCGGTTGGAGGTACCCGGCCTCGACGTCGGACTTGATCATGAACGTGTCCTCGTACATGACGTCCGGTGCGGTGCTGGGCGACCGGTTCATCAGGGCGAGCTTGGTGAAGTAGTCGTTCTGCTGCGCCTCGATGGGCACCAGCTCGACCGTGATGCCGGGGTTGGCCTCCTCGAAGGCGGGCTTGACCTTCTTGAACAGCTCGTCCGCCTGCGTGAAGTTGCCGAACTTCTGGTAGGCGACGGTGATCGTGGAGTCGTCGGCCGCGCCCCCGCCGGAGCCGCAGGCGGCGAGCGAGAGGGCGAGCGCCGCGGCCGTGACGGGTGCGACAAAGAATCGAGCGGTGCGCATGAAGCTCCCTTGCGTCGTGCGATGCCCGGCAACACCGCCGGACAAGCTGAGGCACACGATTCACCCCCGGCGGGCCGTGAGTCAAGAGACGCACCGCAACAATTGTCAGCGCTGTCACATCCGGGGACCACGCGGCCCGACGAGGAGACCGGCGGCAGGCCCGCCGCCGCCGAGTGCAGACTTGGTCACCGCCCCCTCTGCCGACTGCAGACCTGGTTGCGGGCGGGGGCACCGCAACCGCAACCAGGTCTGCACTCGGCGCTGGTGGTGGCAGCCAGGTCTGCAGTCGGCGATCAGGGCTGCGGGTTCACCAGGACCGCTACCGTCCTGGCCGGGACCGTAACCGTGCCGTTCTCCGCGTCCCACGCGGTCGCCTGCACGACGGCGTCCGCCCCGCCCTCCTGCACCGGCGACAGCGCGTAGTCGCGAGCCGCGAGCTCCGGCACCTCCACCGTGGCCGACGCCGGCGACGCGTTGAACACCACGAGCACGCCGTCCAGCTCCGGGTCGACGTCGGACGAGCCCGCGCGGTCGTCGACCGACATGGTGATCACGCCGGGGATCGACTCCGGACCCGAGCCGGGGAAGCTCACCTTCTGCTCGATCAGCTCGGCCGAGCCCAGCCGGAACAGGTCCGTCGAGTGCCGCAGCTCCAGGAGCTCCCGCGCCTGCGCGGAGGCGAACCCGATGTCGTCGGGGCCGGGCTTGAGCGCGGGGTCGGCCAGGAAGGGCTGCTGGTACGGCCACTTGTCCTCGTTGTCGGCGGCCATCGGCAGGCCGCGCCCGAACCCGTTGTCCTGGCCCGACCAGTCGATCTCGTTGAACCAGTCCCCGGAGTCGTACGAGTTGCGGTCCAGCGACTTGGAGCGCAGCAGGTCTGTGCCCGCGTGCCAGAACGACGGCGACTGCGACAGCGCGGCGGTCGCAAGCGAGACCGTGTTCATCCGGACCCGGTCCGTCATCGGGGTGTCCGCTGGGAGCTTGAGCGTCAGCAGGTCGAACAACGTCTCGTTGTCGTGGGCGTCGACGTAGGTCACGACCTCCTCAGGCGAGTCCGCGTACCCCGCGGGCGAGCCGCGGTAGTCCAGCTCGTCGCCCCTGACCTGCTCCCCCGATGAGGTGGTGACCTCGTAGGAGCGCAGGTTCCCGGCCAGCCCGAGCTTCACGAGGTCGCTCTGGTGGCCCAGGTCCGCCGCCTCGTCGGCCCCGCCGTCGTTGACCGACGCCGGGTCGCCGAGCCGCGCGTCGTTGCCGTTCGGGTCGGTGAACAGGCCCGTGCCGAAGCCCTGCGTGAACAGCGAGCCGCCGTCGACGGGCGAGCCGCCATGGACGGCGTCGCGCAGGCGGTCGCTGAACGTGCCGATACCCGTGCCGCCGAGCTGGCCCTGCGTGGCCTGCTCGAATCGGGCGTTGCCCGCGACCTCGCCGAAGTCCCAGCCCTCGCCGTACAGGTACACGCTCTTGCCGTCGACGCCGTCCTCCTCGAGCGTCAGGGCGTCCAGGGCCGCCCGGACCGCTTCCATGTTCGCGCGGGAGTGGTGGCCCATCAGGTCGAACCGGAACCCGTCCACGCGGTAGTCGCGGGCCCACGTGACCACCGAGTCCACCATCAGCTTCTGGGCCATGGCGTGCTCCGTGGCGACGTTCTGGCAGCAGGTGCTGGTCTCGACGTCACCGGAGGTCGGGTTCTGTCGGTGGTAGTAGCCCGGGACGACGCGGTCCAGCACGGACTTCGGGTCCTGGCCCGACGCCGCCGTGTGGTTGAACACCTGGTCCAGCACCACCTGCAGGCCGGCCCGGTGCAGGTTCCCGACCATCGAGCGGAACTCGGCGACCCGTTCCCCGCCCTCGGCACGGACGGCGTACGAGCCCTCCGGCGCCATGAAGTGGTACGGGTCGTAACCCCAGTTGAAGCCGTCCTGCCCCTGGATCTCGGCGACGGCTTCCTGCTGCTCCGTGCCATCCGGGGCGAACTCTGACAGGTCGCCGGTCGTGGCCTGGGCGGCGCGGTCCTCGGGGATCGTGGCGATGTCGAACGTGGGCAGCAGGTGCACGGTGGTGAGCCCGGCGTCGGCCAGCGAGCGCAGGTGCTTCATGCCGTCCGAACGGCTCGCGCCGAACGCGCCGTAGGTGCCGCGCAGCCGCTCGGGCACGGTCTCGTCGGAGATCGAGAAGTCGCGCACGTGCAGCTCGTAGATCGTCTGGTCCACGGCCCGGTCGACGATCGGCGCGGGTGTGGTGCGCCAGACCTTCGGCCGCCAGTCCGGCGCGTCCAGGTTCACCGCCACCGAGTGCGTCGAGTCGAGCGTGAGGCCCACCGAGTAGGGGTCGGTCACGACGTTGGTCTCGACCTGGCCGGTGCTCGGCACGTACACCTCGACGGCGTACCGGTAGCGCGCGCCCTGCCAGCCGCCGCGGCGGTCTCCACCCCGCTGGTCGAGACCTGTGCCGTCCCCGGGACCTCGCCCGCCGTCGAGCGTCCAGGCGCCGTCGTCCTGCCGCTTCATCGGGAAGGTGCGCGGCCCGGCGTCCGGCGACGTGCCCGCCGGCCAGGCCTGCAGCGTCACCGCACGGGCCGTCGGAGCCCACAGCGCGAACGACGCCCGCTTGCCCTGCCATGTCACGCCCAGCGGGCGGTCGGTCGCGAACAGATCGTCCAGCACGCCCGGGAGCTGCACGCCGGTGGCCGCGGTGAGCGTCTCGCCGTCGTGCCGGCTAATCCGCAGCGGTCCCCGCAGGGCCGACGTCGCCGCGGCCCGGTCCATGCCCGCGACCTCCAGGGCGAGGTAGTTCGCGAGGTGGGGGAAGTCCTCGGCGACGTCCGCGGGCATCGAACCCGGGTGCAGGGCGTACGACGTCGGATTCTCCGCCGAACCGGTCTCCAGCGTCCACGTGTCGCCCGCCCCGAAGCCGGCGGCCGGTACCAGTACCAGGCCCTCGCGCACCCAGTGCGCGGCCTGCTGGCCCTCTCCCGGTGTGCCCGGCGTGCCGACCTGCACGGCCGGCACCTTGGTCTCCGGGTCCCAGGTGAACGTCACCGGCCCGCCGCCGGTCGAGTACGGGATGTTGGCCCCGTCGCGGACGCCGTCGGCGCCGTAGTTCTCCGCCCAGGAGCCGTTCAGCGCGACCTTGAACTCGTATGACCCGGCTGGCAGCTCGAACGTGCCGGTCCAGGTGCCGTCGTCGGCGAGGGTGAGTCGTGCGGCCTCGCAGTCGGGGGTCCAGTCGCCCGCGCAGCCCATCTCGCTGTTGTGCGAGCCGGGAACAGTGACCATGTCGATGTCGGGATCGGTCGGGTCGTCGACGATCCCGCTCACGTCGACGCCCGCCGACGCGTACGAGCTGGCCGCGGCGCGACCGCCGTCGGCGTCCTGGGTCACCGTGCGGTACTCGACGAGGGTGCCCTCGGGCAGGGCGGCCCCGTCCGGTCCGACGTCATGGAACACCCGCGGCGTCGTGTCCTCGGCGGTGCCGAGGTGGTGCCACTCGTCGGTGCCGACCGCACGCCAGGCGAAGGAGGTCTCCGCCCAGGCGTCGTCGATGCCCGCCGCGACCGGGGCGACGCCGGACAGCGCGGCGCCCGGCCGCGCGCTCGCACCCGGGACCACGGTGACCGTTCCGGCCGTGTCCGCGCCGACGGTCCTGTCGGCGACCAGCACGATCGCGGAGCGTGCCGGGACGGTCAGGGTGACCGCACCGTCGGCGTCGGCCGTGAGCGTCGTGTCGGTGCCGTACAGCGGGGCGAACGTCGCGCCCGGGGTGAGCGTGTCGAGGGTGACCGTGCGCTCGGCCGCCGCGCTGTTGGCGGCGACCAGGTGCTCGACCTGCTCGTCGCGGTGCACGCGGGAGAACGCGTAGACGCCTGCGCCGTCGGCGGCGTGTCGCTCGATCTGGGCGCCCGTGGCAAGCGCTGGGTGTTCTTCCCGGAGGTCGGCAAGGGCCGCTATGTGCTCGTAGAGCGGCGCGTCCGTGCCGTACCGGTCGACGCTGCCCGCCGGCTCGCCCGTCACGAGAGGCTGGTTCGCGTACTCGTCGACCTGGGTCGCGAACAGGGTCTGCCGCGCGTCCTTGTCGCCGCCGGTACCCGCGAAACCCTGCTCGTCGCCGTAGTAGACCACCGGCTGGCCGCGAGTGAGGTACATGAGCTCGTGCGCCAGCTCGTCCCGCTCGAGCGGGTTGTCGGCGCCCGCCAGCATGTAGCCGACGCGGCCCATGTCGTGGTTTCCGAGGAACGTCGGCAGCGCCGAGGAGCTGCTGCGCGGCGTGGTGTACAGGTCGTCCGAGGCGTACAGGTCGGCGAGGCGCTGCGCGCTGTTGCCGCTCGCGTAGCTCGTGGCGGCGGACTGGAACGAGAAGTCGAGCACCGAGCTCATGTCCGTGCGCCGCACGTACGGGGAGGTCTTGGCGGCGTCGGCGTCGTACACCTCGCCGAACGTGAAGAACTCGTCCTTGCCCTGGGCGTGGGCGTACTCCTCGATCTCGGCCGACCACTCCTCCCAGAACTCGAAGTTCACGTGCTTGACCGTGTCGATGCGGAACCCGTCGATGCCGAGGTCGATCCACGCCTTGTAGATCTCCTCGAAGCCGTCCACGACCGTGGGGTGCTCGGTCATCAGGTCGTCCAGGCCACTGAAGTCGCCGTAGGTCACCGACTCGCCCGCCCACGTCGAGTTACCCCGGTTGTGGTAGAGCGTCGGGTCGTTGAGCCAGGCTGGGACCTTGATGTCCTGGTCCTGCGGGTCGATCACCGGCGTGTACGGGAAGCTCGTCGCGGCGTCGAGCTCCGGGAAGCTGCCCGTCCCGGCGTGGTCGGCCGGGTCGAACGGGGTGCCGTCGGCGTCCGTGTACGGGGCGGTGGCCTGGTCCACGTAGTCGTAGGTGCCCTCGGCGTAGTCGACGACGTCGGCCGTGTGGTTGGTGATGATGTCGAAGTAGACCTTGAGGCCGCGCGCGTGGGCCTCCTCGATCAGCGCCTCCAGCTCGGCGTTGGTGCCCAGGTGCGGGTCGATCCGCGTGAAGTCCGTGATCCAGTAGCCGTGATAGCCGGCGCTCACGTCGTCGCCCGAGCCCTGCACGGGCCGGTTCAGGAAGCTCGGGGTGAGCCAGATCGCCGTCGTGCCGAGGCCCTCGATGTAGTCGAGGTTCTCGCGCAGGCCGGCCAGGTCGCCGCCCTGGTAGAAGCCCTTGTCGGTCGGGTCGAAGCCGGTGGAGAGCCGGTCGCCGTCGAGGCCGCCCTCGTCGTTGGCGGGGTCGCCGTTGGCGAATCGGTCGGTCATCACGAAGTAAAAGCGCTCGTCGCTGCCCGGTTGGCGGACGGGCTCGCGCACCAGGGAGTCGTCCGCCTCCGAGTAGTCGCCCGCGAGGGTAAGCGGGGTCAGGGCAGTGCGGTGGGTGGCGTCGTCGTAGGTGACGCTCATGCGGGCCGGGCCTTCGAGATGGAGCGGGGCGTTGTCCTGGCCGCCGTCGCGGCCGTAGGACTCGTCCCACGAGTCGTTCAGCGCGACCTTGTACTCGTAGGTGCCCGCCGGGATCTCGAACTCCGCGACGAACGTGCCGTCGCCCTGAGCGACGAGCTCCGTCTCGGCGCACGCGGGGTCCCAGTCGGCGGCGCAGCCGAGCTCGTCCTGGAGGCTTCCGACGAGGGCGGCGGTGCGGTCCTGGGCCTCGGTCGCCGTGATGCCGGCTGCGGTAGCGGCCGTTGCGGTGGTGCCGGTCGCGGTGGTGCCGGTTGCGGTGGCGCCGTTCGCGGTGGTGCCCGTCGCGGTAGCGGACGGCGACGCGGCCGACGCCGAAGCGGCGAGCCCGAGCGACGCCACGAGAGTGACGGCGCCGAGCCCCGCGGCCGCGCGATGTCGCGCGGTACGCCCGGGAAACGTGCGGAGCTGAACCGGGCGCGGGCGCGCGGTGCGAGACATGGATGACCCCTTCGTCGTCCGGAACCCCAGTGTGGACCGAGGGCGACTGTAACGCTTGCAGAACGTTGCAGCAAGGCTTCTCGGTGACGAACCGCCGGACCGCTCGCCGGGTCAGTAGAAAGTCCGCGGGCGTCAGAGCGGGAGCTTGAAGCCCTCGTGCGACTGCTCGTAGCCCAGGGTTCGGTAGAACCGGTGGGCCTCGGGGCGTTGCTTGTCCGACGTCAGCTGGGCCAGCGTGCAGCCCTTCGCCCGGCCGCGTTCGTGCGCGTACTCCATCAGACGGCGGCCGATGCCCTGCCCGCGTAGCGCGCTGTCCACCCGTACGGCCTCGACCTGGAGGCGGGAGGCGCCGTTGCGCGAGATGCCCGGGATGAACGTGAGCTGCATGACGCCGACCACGTCGCCGGCGAGCTCCGCCACGATCAGCTCGTTGTCCGGGCTCGCGGCGACGGCCTCGAACCCCTTGATGTGCGGCTCGCCGTAGCTGCCGGTGCGGCGGGCGGCGACGGCGTCGTCGGCGATGAGTTCGACGACCCGTTCGAGGTCGTCGCGCTTCGCCTCGCGAAAGGTGAGATCCATGGACGTCAGCCTAAATTCGCCCCGACCTCTTGGTTGTGAGCGTGATCATTGCGCCCTAACCGGACGCGTAGTCGCAAGGATCGCGCCCACGGCCAATGGGTCTGGGTGGCGACTTACGATCTTGGGGTTGTCCCCTTTTCCGAGAGGCACTCCGTGACCAGCTCCCCCGCGCCGACCACCCCGGGCTCGACGCCGCGCAGCTCGTGGATCGCGCTCGCGGTGCTCATCCTCGGCGTCTCGATGGCCCTGCTCGACACGACGATCGTCAACGTCGCGCTGCCGACGATCCGGACGTCGCTCGACGCGTCCGAGGGCACGCTGTCGTGGATCATCTCGGGCTACGCGCTGGCCTACGGCCTGGCCCTCATCCCCGCCGGCCGGGTGGGTGACCGCGTGGGCCACAAGTGGGTGTTCATCGTGGGCCTGGCGGGGTTCACGCTCGCCAGCCTCTGGTGCGGGCTCGCGTCGGGCGCCGCCGAGCTGATCGTGGCCCGCGTGGTCCAGGGCCTCTGCGGCGGGATCTTTTTCCCGGCCGTGACGGCGCTGATCCAGCTGATGTTCACCGGCCGCACGCGCGGCAAGGCGTTCGCCGTGATGGGCGCGGCCATCGGATTCTCCACGGCCCTCGGGCCGATCGTCGGCGGCCTGCTGATCGAAGCGTTCGGCGAGAACGAGGGCTGGCGCTCGATCTTCTTCGTCAACCTGCCGTTCGGGGTGATCGCGGTCGCCGCAGCGATCGTGCTCCTGCCCCGGATCGTCGTGGGCGGCGCCTCGCGCGGAGTCGACGGCGTCGGGCTGCTGCTGGTCACCGTTGCGCTCGTCGCCGTGCTGGTGCCGCTCATCGAGGGCGAGGACGCCGGCTGGCCGTGGTGGACCTGGACGTCCCTCGTGGCGGGCCTGCTGCTGCTCGTCGGATTCGCGTTCTGGGAGCGCCGGGTCGTGGCCCGCGGCAACAGCCCGCTCGTCCCGCCGCACCTGTTCTCGCACCGGGCCTTCACCGGCGGCGTCATCCTCGCGCTGGTCTACTTCGCGGCGTTCACCAGCATCTTCTTCACCGTCTCGATCTTCTGGCAGACCGGGCTGGGCCACTCGGCGCTGGCCAGCGGGCTGGTGTCCGTGCCGTTCGCCATCGGGTCGATAGTGGGGGCGTCGCAGAGCGAGCGCCTGGCCCACCGCCTCGGCCGACTCGTGCTCGTGATCGGCACCGGGATGGTCGCCCTGGGCCTGGTGTCGCTGTGGCTCGTGCTCTGGCTGGTGCCGACCGGCGACCTGACCAACTGGGACCTCGCGGCGCCGCTCCTGGTCGGTGGCCTCGGCAGCGGACTGTTCATCGCACCGAACGCCCAGTTCATCGTCGCGACGGTCGACCGAGACGAGGCCGGTGCGGCGTCCGGCGTGATCGGCACCATGCAGCGCATCGGCTCGGCGGCCGGCATCGCCGTCGTCGGCTCGGTGCTCTTCGGGTCGCTGGCGTTCCCGCCCGGCCGCCCGACGCCGGAGGTGGTCGCCGACGCCTTCGCCCAGGCCGCGACCATGGCGATGGGCACCAGCGCCGCGCTGTCCGTCGTGGCGTTCCTGCTGGTCTTCGCGCTGCCGCGGCGGGTGGACAGCCGAGTGGCCACCGCCTAGCGCCGTCCGGCCGCGCCCTGCGCTCGGCCAAGACCACCCGCTTCTTTCCTGGCGCGCCTCGGACGGGCGCCGGTACGTTCCGGCCATGGCGGTCGCGTCCGCACCACCTGGCCCTGGCACCCACGGCCCCGGCGCCGAACCCGGGCCAGGCCCCGCACGCCCCCCGGACACCCTGCCCGCCGTCGCGTGGAGGCCTGTGGGCGCCGCGGTGCTGGTTCTCGGCGCTCTGCTGACCGCGGTCAGCACGCGGTACGGGTACCACCGGGACGAGCTCTACTTCCGCATGCTCGACCCGGCCTGGGGATACGTGGACCAGCCGCCCCTCACACCGTGGCTGGCGCGGACCTTCGCCGACCTGTTCGGCGACACGCTGCTGGTGATGCGGATCCCCGCGACGCTGGCGCACCTGGGCGCGATCGTCGTGATCGCTCTGGTCGCGCGTGAGCTGGGCGGACGGACTGGGGCACAGGCACTGGCCGCCTGGGGGTACGGGACCGCGGCGATCCCGCTCGCGTTCGGGCACACGTTCCTCACCGCGAGCCTGGACCTGGTCGTGTGGCCGGCGGTGCTGCTGTGCGTGATCCGTGGCGTGCGGCGGGACCCCCGCTGGTGGCTCGCCGCCGGGCTGGTCACCGGCGTCGCGTTGTACAACAAGCTGCTGGTGGTGGCGCTGCTCTGCGGGATCCTGCTGGGGCTGCTGGTCGCCTGGCCCTGGCGGGGGCTGCGTGCATCGGGCGCCGCAGTCCGGTGGCCGCTCGCGACCGCCTGGCCCTGGGCCGGCGCGCTGCTCGCGCTGCTGCTGGGCCTGCCGAACCTGCTGTACCAGGCCACGAACGGCTGGCCGCAGCTCGCGATGGGCGCCGCGCTCGGCGAGAACAACGCCGCCGACGTGCGCGCCGAGATGTGGCTGTTCCAGCTCCTCACGCTCGGGCCGCCACTGACCCTGGTCTGGGTGGCAGGCCTGGTGTGGGTGTGGCGTCGCCGGCCCACGCTGCGCTTCCTGGTGGTCGCGTATCCCGTGCTGCTCGTGTTCACCTATGCGGCCGGGTCCCAGACGTACTACGCGACCGGCCTGCTGGCGGTGCTGTTCGCCGCGGGCTGCGTTCCCGTCGCGGCCTGGGCCCGCACGGCGTGGCGGCGGGTGGTCGTCGTGCTGGTCGTGCTGCTGAACGCCGTGTCGTGCCTGGTCATCAGCCTGCCATTGGTGCCGGTCAACGAGCTCGGCGAGACCCCGGTCGCCGACATCAACTCCTCGGCGCAGGACGCCGTCGGCTGGCCGGAGTACGTCCGGCAGATCGCCGACGTGTACTCCGCGCTGCCCGCCGCCGACCAGGACCGGGCCGTGATCCTGACCCAGAACTACGGCGAAGCGGGAGCCGTGGACCGGTTCGGCGCCGACCACGGGCTGCCCCCGGTCTACTCGGGACACAATCAGCTCTGGGAGTACGGGCCGCCGCCCGGCGCCGCGACGGTCGCGGTCGTGGTGACCGAGGCCCCCGGCGCCTGGGACCACCGCTTCGCGGAGTGCGCGGTCCGGGGCGAGCTCGACAACGGCGTCGGCGTCGACAACGAGGAGCAGGGCGTGTCGATCCTGGTGTGCCGTGATCCCGCGGGTGGCTGGGCCGCCGTGTGGCCAGGCCTGCGGCACCTGGACTGACGCGCGTCAGTCCAGGTGCCTCAGCCCGCCAAGTGGCTCCACTTCGGCGCGAGGCCGGCCCACGGCCCGACGTCGGCCACCTTGCCGTCGACCAGCACGACCACGCGGTCCGCGCGGGCCAGCGCCGCACGCTTCGACGTCGCGCCGACCACCGTGGTGCCCCGCTCCCGCAGCGCCGCCCACAGCTCGATCTCGGTCGAGGCGTCCAGCGCGCTGGAGACGTCGTCGGCGAGCAGGAGCTCGGTCTCCGCGGCGAGCGCCCGGGCGAGCGCGAGGCGCTGCACCTGGCCGCCGGACAGGCGGACACCGCGGTGCCCGACGAGGGCGTGCGGACCGCCGGCCTCCTCCATGTCCTGCGCGAGCCGGGCGCCCTGCACCGGGCCGACGATGTCGCGCGCGTGGTCGAGCCGGACGTTGTCGGAGAACGTGCCGGACAGCACGCGCGGCACCTGGGCCACGTGCGCCACCTGGCCGGGGCGCAGGAACGCCTGGGCGTCGGTCACCTCGGTCCCGTTCCACCGGACGTCGCCCGTGTGCTCCATGAGCCCGGCCAGCGCGGACAGCAGCGACGACTTGCCCGACCCGACCTGCCCGAGCAGGAGCACGAGCTCGCCGCGCCGGATCTCGAGGTCGACGTCGGAGACGCCGATCGTGCCGTCGTCGTGCACAGCGGTGAGGTTGCGCAGCTCGAGGCGCTCCAGGGGCTCGCGCGGAGCCGGCTCGGGCGCGGGCGCCGAACCCGTCACCAGATCGACGTCCTGCTGCCGCGACACGAGGTCCGCACCGCCCGCGAAGCGCGCCGTGGCCACCTGCCAGGCCCTGGTGCCCGGCGCCTCGGTGACCACCGCACCCGCGACGACGCCGAACCAGGCGAAGCCCATCACGGCGCTCGCCACGAGCAGCGTGGTGGCCAGGTCCCACCTGTCGGTCAGGTAGAACGCCCAGGCCGTGACCACACCGACGTACAGGGTCACCAGGGGAACCGAGTCGAGCACCGCCTGCACCCGGTGCTCGAAGATCGCCGCCGTGACGCGGCCCGAGTCGACCTCGCCGAGGTGCCGGCGGACGTCGGGGGTGCGCGCGGCCAGCTTCACCGTGCGTGCCGAGTCGAGCGCCGACACCAGGGCGCGGCCGAACCGCGCGCGTGCCGCCGACGAGCCCGCCGCGGAGCGGCCGGCGATCGGCCTCCCGATCGCGGAGGCCAGGGCCGAGACCACCATGACCGCCAGCAGGACGGCGCCAGCGGTCCAGGTGCCGCTGATCAGCGCCGTGACGGCGACGATCAGGAGCCCGTTGGCGAAGTCGATCCAACGGTCCGCGTACCGCACGAACCGGTCGGCGTCCATGGACCGGGCCACCACCTCACCGGGCGGCGTGGCGGGCAGCCGGTACTGCCGGGTCTGCCCGTACATGACCGACATCCGGATCCGCAGCAGCACCTCGATCCACCAGCGCGGGTACACCCCCATCGCCCTTGAGACGAACAGCGGCTGCATCAGCAGGAGCGCCGCGAGCGCGACCAGCAGGCCAACGGGCAGCTCGCCCGCCCCGACCTCCTCGACCGTGCGGCCCCACAGGAATCCGGTGACCGCTCCCTGCGCCGCGACCAGGCTGGTCAGGAGGAACAGAGCTGCGCCGAACAGGCCCCACTTCGGGCGGATGAACAGGGCGTGCAGCACGCCGCGCGCGAGGCTCGGGCCGTCACCGGGCTCGGCCAGGTCGGGCGGGGTTCCCGCCCGACGTCGGCCGCCGACCGCGTCGGGCTCTGCTGTCGGGGGCTCGGCGGTGTCGGGCTCGGCGGTGTCGGGCTCGGCGGTGTCGGGCTCGGCGGTGTCGGGCGCGGTGGTGCCGTCGGCACCGTCCGGAACGGATCCGTTGTCCTGGCCGGCCTGCACGACCGGAGCCTCGACCGACTGGGCGCGTGCCTCTGCAGTGGCGTCGGTCCGGCTCGTCGCCGCGGAGTCGTCCAGCGAACCGTCGCTCGCGCCGGCCTCCAGCAGCGTACGGAACGGGCCCGGCGTGTGAGCGAGCACCGCGCGCGGCCCCTGCTGCACTACTCGGCCGTGGTCGAGTACTGCGACGAGATCGGCCCGCTCGATGGTGCCGAGCCGGTGCGCGATCAGCACGCCGGTGCGCCCGGTGAGCAGCCGGTCGGATGCGGCCACGACGCGTGCCTCGGTGAGCGGGTCCATCCGTGCGGTCGCCTCGTCGAGCACGACGAGCTGGACGTGCCGCACGAGGAGCCGGGCGAACGCGACGAGCTGCTCCTCGCCCGCCGATAGCGTGGTGCCGCCCGGGCCGAGCAATGTCTCCAGGCCGTCCGGCATGCCCTCCACCCAGTCGGTGAGCCCGAGCTCGCGGACGGCGCTCTCGATGCCGGACCGCGGGACGTCCGCGAACAGCGCGATGTTCTCCGCGAGGGTGCCGGCGATGATCTCCGTGCGCTGGGTGACCACACCCACGGCGCCGCGCAGCTTCTGCAGGTCCAGGTCGCGCACGTCTGCACCGCCGAGGAACACCGAGCCCCGCTCCGGCTCCACGGCGCGCGACAGCAGCGCGGCGAGCGTCGACTTGCCCGAGCCCGTCCGACCCACGAGCGCGATCGTGTCCCCGGCGGGCACCGTCAGATCGACACCCGTCAGGGCGAACGTGCCCTCGTCGTAGGCGAAGGTCAGGTCGCGCACCTCGAGCCCGAGCGGCCCGGCCGGGAGGTCGTCGCCGCCCTCTGGCTCGGGCTCGACCGCCAGCATCTGCCGGATGCGCAGCACCGCGCCGAGGCCCTCCTGGATGTCCGGCAGGTGGTGCACGAGGTTGTCCATCTGCCCCACGAACATCGCGGTGACCAGGAACAGCGTGACCAGCTGCTGGACCGACAGGTCGCCCCCGGAGGCCACCACCGCGCAGACGACGGCGGTCCCGGCCAGCAGGGCGTACATCACGAGGCCGGCCCGCCGCAGCAGGGTCTCCTCGATACGCACCACCGCACGGAACTTCTCGTGCACGACCGCCGAGAGCTGCGCGACCCGCCGCACGGCGAACGCCTGCCCCAGGCTGGTCCGCAGGTCGTTCCGGGCAGCGACGGCTTCCTCGAAGGCCGCGGCGTGGTCGGTCCACGCGGCCTCCTCGATCACCTTGCGGCGCGCGATCTCGCCGAGCAGGGGGCGGGTGAGCAGAGCGACGATCACGCCGAGTATCGGGAACAGGAACCAGGCCGGCCACCAGGTGACACCGGCGACTATCCACATCGGGATGGTGCCGACGACCGTGCGTCCGGCGCCCCACAGCTGCCGGCGCACCAGCGTGCCGACGGCGTGCGTGTCGTCGTCGACCCGGTCGAGCACCTCGCCGACGGCCTGCTCGGAGAGCGTCGCCAGCGGCTGCCGCAGCGCGGCGCTGAGCAGGTCGCTGCGCAGCTTGCCCTCGGCACGGTCCACGACGCTGGCCCAGACGACCTGCCCGACGCCGTCGAACAGCGCACCGCCCACCACGCACAGGGCCAGCAGCACCAGCCCGACGACCGTGGCGTCAGCCGCCAGCTGCCCGGCCGCCGCCGTGCCGAGCGCCTGGCCCACGGCGCCCGCGGTGAGGGCGAGGAGCGCGACGACTGCGGTCACACCGCGCAGCCGGCGCCAGTCGAGCCGGCGTGCCGGGTCGTCCGCCAGGTGGGTCGCAGGGCGAGGCGACGCCTCGTCAAAAGGCGTGGTCTCAGGGGTCTGCGGAGCGTCGATCATGGTTTCCTGAGGCTACGTCCAGACACTGACACTCTCCGCCTCTTTTTCCACGGAGCGACCAACCTCACGCCCGCCACCGCGAGGTAGGAGCAGGGCGAGGTAGGAGCAGGGCGCCGCTGCTGTTCTACCTCGCCCTGCTCCTACCTCGCCAGGGTTCTACCTCGTCAGGGTTCTACCTCGTCAGAGGGAGGCGAGGGCCTCGTTGAACGTCTTGCTCGGGCGCATCACCGCGGTTGCCTTGGCGGCGTCCGGGCGGTAGTAGCCGCCGATGTCGGCCGGCTTTCCCTGGACGGCCTTCAGCTCCTCCACGATCGCCTGCTCGCTCGCGGCCAGCGCCTCGGCGAGGGGCTTGAACGTGGCAGCCAGCTCGGCGTCGTCGGACTGCGTGGCCAGCTCCTGCGCCCAGTACAGGGCGAGGTAGAAGTGGGAGCCGCGGTTGTCGATGGTTCCCAGCCGACGACCCGGCGAGCGGTCCTCGTTGAGGAACGTGCCGGTGGCCCGGTCGAGCGTGTCGGCGAGGACCTGGGCCCGGGCGTTGCCCTCGGTGGTCGCAAGGTGCTCGAAGGACGCGGCCAGCGCGAAGAACTCACCGAGCGAGTCCCAGCGCAGGTAGTCCTCCTCGACGAGCTGCTGCACGTGCTTCGGCGCGGAGCCGCCGGCGCCCGTCTCGAACAGGCCGCCGCCGTTCATCAGCGGCACGATCGACAGCATCTTCGCCGACGTGCCGACCTCGAGGATCGGGAACAGGTCGGTGTTGTAGTCGCGCAGCACGTTGCCGGTCACCGAGATGGTGTCCAGCCCCTTGCGGATGCGCTCGAGCGAGTACGCCGTCGCCTCCGCCGGGTCCATCACGAGGATATCGAGGCCCTCGGTGCCGTGCTCCGGGAGGTACTGCTCGAGCTTCTTGATCAGGTTGGCGTCGTGCGCACGGCGCGAGTTCAGCCAGAACACCGCCGGGGTGGCGGAGGCGCGGGCACGGGTGACCGCCAGCTTGATCCAGTCGCGGATCGGGGCGTCCTTGGTCTGGCAGGCACGCCAGACGTCGCCCGTCCGAACCGTGTGCTCCATGACGACGTCGCCCGCGCCGTTCACGATGCGGACGGTGCCGTCCGCGGCGATCTCGAACGTCTTGTCGTGCGAGCCGTACTCCTCGGCGGCCTGCGCCATGAGGCCCACGTTCGGGACAGAGCCCATCGTGGCCGGGTCGAGGGCGCCGTTGGCGCGGCAGTCGTCGATGACGGTCTGGTAGATCCCGGCGTAGGACGAGTCGGGGATGACCGCGAGGGTGTCCGCCTCCTCGCCGTCGGGCCCCCACATGTGCCCACCGATGCGGATCATGGCGGGCATCGACGCGTCGACGATGACGTCGGACGGGACGTGCAGGTTGGTGATGCCCTTGTCGGAGTTGACCATGGCCATCTTCGGGCCGTCGGCCAGCGCGGCGTCGAACGCGGCGCGGATCTCGGCGCCGTTCGGCAGCGCGGCGAGCCCGGCGAAGATCCCGCCCAGGCCGTCGTTCGCCGACAGCCCGGCAGCGGCCAGGTCCTGCCCGTACTTCTCGAAGACCGGCTTGAAGAACGCCTTCACCACGTGGCCGAAGATGATCGGGTCCGAGACCTTCATCATCGTCGCCTTGAGGTGCACCGAGAACAGGATGCCCTCGGCCTTGGCCCGCTCGATCGACTCGGCGAGGAATGCGTCCAGCGCTGCGGCGTCGAGGAACGTGCCATCCACGACCTCGCCCGCCAGGACCGGCAGCGACTCCTTGAGGACGGTCACGGTGCCGTCGGCGGCGACGTGCTCGATGCGCAGGGTGTCGTCGGCCTCGATGACCACGGACTTCTCGTTGGAGAAGAAGTCGTCGTGGCCCATCGTCGCGACGTTCGTCTTCGACTCCGGCGTCCACGCACCCATGCGGTGCGGGTGCGCCTTCGCGTAGTTCTTGACCGACGCCGGCGCGCGGCGGTCGGAGTTGCCCTGCCGGAGCACCGGGTTCACGGCGGAGCCCATGACGCGGCCGTAGCGCTCGCGCGCGTCCTTCTCGGCGTCGGTCACGACGTTCTCCGGGTAGGCCGGCAGGTCATAGCCGAGCGACTGCAGCTCCGCGATGGCGGCCTTGAGCTGCGGCAGCGACGCCGAGACGTTCGGCAGCTTGATGATGTTCGCCGACGGGTCGTGCGCCATCTCGCCGAGCTCGGCGAGGGCGTCCGCCTGGCGCTGCTCGTCGGTGAGCCGCTCCGGGAACTGCGCGATGATGCGGCCGGCTAGCGAGATGTCGCGGGTCTCGACGTCCACACCGGCCTTCGCGGCGTATGCCGAGACGATCGGCAGGAACGAGTACGTCGCCAGGAGCGGGGCTTCGTCCGTATGGGTGTAGATGATCTTGGACATGGGTGTGGCTGACTCCCCGGGTTATTGGAATGTGCCGATCTCTCGACATCAAGATACCTGAGCCCCCGGCACTCTCCAGAATCACGAGACGCACCTCACGCCCGACGCGGTCCCTTGGCTGTGGGCGTGATCGTTGCGACTACGTGCCCGCTTTAGGCGCAACGATGACGCCCACAACCAAGGAGGGCGGGTTAGATCAGGCCCAGGGCGCGGACGGCGTCGCGCTCCTCCGAGAGCTCGGCGACGCTCGCGTCGATCCGGCCGCGCGAGAACTCGTCGATCTCCAGGCCCTCGACGATCTTCCACTCGCCGCTGCCGTCCGACGTCACGGGGAACGAGGAGACGAGCCCTTCCGGGACCCCGTACTCGCCCGACGACCACAGGCCCGACGACGTCCAGTCGCCCTCGGGCGTGCCGAGCGTCCAGTCCCGCACGTGCGCGATGGCCGCGTTCGCCGCGGACGCCGCCGACGACGCCCCGCGCGCCTGGATGATCGCCGCGCCGCGCTTGGCGACGGTCGGGATGAAGTCGTCGGTGAGCCAGGCCGTGTCCGCGGCGATCTCGGCGCCGGGGCGCCCGCCGACCTCCGCGCGGAACAGGTCCGGGTACTGCGAGGCGGAGTGGTTGCCCCAGATGGTGAGCTTCTTGATGTCGGCGACGGGGACGCCGGTCTTGGTCGCGACCTGCGAGAGCGCGCGGTTGTGGTCCAGGCGCGTCATCGCGGTGAAACGCGTGGCCGGCACGTCCGGCGCGTTCGACGCCGCGATGAGCGCGTTGGTGTTGGCGGGGTTGCCGACCACGAGCACGCGGACGTCGTCGGCGGCGCCGTCGTTGATGGCACGGCCCTGTGGGCCGAAGATGCCGCCGTTGGCCTCCAGCAGGTCGGCACGCTCCATGCCCGCGCCACGCGGGCGGGCACCCACGAGGAGGGCCACGTTGACGCCGTCGAAGGCCTTGACCGGGTCGTCGAAGATCTCGACGCCGGCCAGGGTCGGGAACGCGCAGTCGTCGAGCTCCATGGCGGTGCCCTCAGCGGCCGAGACGGCCTGCGGGATCTCGAGGAGGCGGAGCCGCACCGGCGTGTCCGCGCCGAGCATCTCGCCCGCGGCTATGCGGAAGAGGAGCGCGTACCCGATCTGGCCAGCGGCTCCGGTGACGGTGACATTCACGGGATCAGTCATGGCCCCACTCTTGCATCCACCGGCCCACCTCGCCCAGCCCTCGCGCAACATCCGCACCACACGGAAGGCCGTCGAAGACCCGACCCAGAGAATGCAGCCGCGGTCAGCACGAGTACCGTGAAGAAAATACCTGCGTGCATTCAGGTTTTGCTCAGCCGGGTAATGGCAGGATGTGCGCGACATCACGCACGCCGCCATGACGCGCACCGGACGGTGCGCCACTGAAAGGATCAGACTTCATGTCCCAGGACCTCGCCGCGACCAGCGGCGTCACCGAGGTCGAGGAGCGGTCTCCGAGCCTGCTCTCCCGCCTGCTCGCCGAGACCTTCGGCACGTTCCTGCTGACGCTCGTGATCGTGGGGATTCTCGTCTACAGCCCGCTGAACAGCTCCGGCGCACTCGGCGTCGCGCTCGGCGGGGCCTTCGCCTACATCGCGGGTGCCGCAGCCGTCGGCCGCGTCTCCGGTGCACACTTCAACCCGGCGATCTCGCTGGGCGCCTGGCTCGGCGGGCGCATCTCCGTCAGCAGCATGTTCAGCTACTGGGGCGCGCAGCTCGTCGGCGCGATCCTCTCCGCCGCGGTGCTGTTCGCGACCTTCCCCCGGGGGCTCATCGCCCTGCTCCAGGGGCAGAACCCGGATATCCAGAGTGTCTCGGACGTCTTCGACTCGGCCGTGAACGGCTTCGCGACGAACTCGCCGCTCTACCTGCAGACGCAGGGCGGGGCGGAGTTCGGCTGGCTGCCCGCGCTGCTGGTCGAGGTCATCATCTCTGCTGTGCTCGTGGGTGTGTACCTGGGCGTCCACGACCACCGCAGCAAGGTCGGCTACGCCCCGGTCGCCGTCGGTAGCGCCATCGCGGCGCTGACCCTCATCTCGTTCTTTGTCACCAACACCGGGATGAACCCTGCCCGCTCGACCGCCGCCGCGCTCTTCGCGAACGACTGGGGCGGCGACGGCTCCGGCCGCCAGCTCTGGCTGTTCTGGATCGCGCCGCTCGTCGGTGCCGCCCTGGCCGCGCTGTTCTACCGCGCGTTCGCCTCGGCAGAGCCCGAGGAGCTCGAAGAGCTCGATGAGGACGACGACGAGGACGAGGACGACGACGAGCTCGTCGTCGTGCCGGCCGGCCCCAAGGCTGAGGCCACGGAGGAGGAGCCGGCCGAGCCGAAGACCGAGCCCGAGGCGGAGAAGAAGGCCGACGACAAGGCCTGACCTCAGGCACCTCCTGCACGACGGCGGGGCCGCATCTTCCGTATGGGAGGTGCGGCCCCGCCGTCGTGCGGGCGCTGTGTCCCGTTTGCGCAGACCATGCGCCGATCAACCGCCGTTTGCCGGGGCGCCACCCCGCAGCGCTACGATCCCGCATCATGGCCGATACGAAGCAGACGCCCCGGGACGAACCGGAACCGGCCGCGACCGAAGCGGAGACGGTGGCCGACGCAGCACCCGAGGAGTCCGCGCCGGCGGGCCCTGCGGACGACGCCGGGGACGACACCCACGCCACGGACGCCGACCAGACCGACGCCGAGGCCGACGCTGACGCCGGCACCCCAGCGACCGACGGTCCGACGACCATCGCCACCCCCGACGACACCCCCGCGGGCCCCTACCCGACGCGGGTCGGCTGGGTCGTCGCCGCGTTCCTGTTCTTCTGGCCGCTCGCGATCCCCGCGCTCGTGCAGTCGATGCGCACGGCCGAGGCCAACGGCACGGGAAACGCCCGCCGCGCGAAGAAGTCCTCGGTGCGCACCCTCGACTTCGCGCTGGGCGCGGTCGTGCTGGGCGCGCTGGGCATCGTCGGGCTCGTGATCGGCGTCGCCGCCGCGCCCACCTACGCGTCGTCGCTCCCGCCTGGATTCGTCGCGGCCGCCAAGTCGTTCGTCCCGCCGGCCCTCGCGGGCCCGCTCGGCATCACGCTGCCCGACGACGGCGCCCCGGTCGCCGCGCCGACGTCGTCCCCCGAGCCGACGAACGAGCCGTACCCGACGGCGGCCACCGACCTGCCGTCCGACCCGTACGCGGAGCCCTTGCCCGAGGACTCCGTCCCGGAGCCGATGCCGGAGGCCGGCGAACCGGAGCCGACTGACGAGCCGACCCCGGCGTCGGGCGCGACGGCCACAGCCGGGGCGGAGATCCCCGACCTGGAGGTGGGCGACTGCATCGACACGTCCGCGACGTCGGGCCAGACCACGCTGTACCGGATTCCCGTGGTGTCCTGCACCACCGCGCACGGTGGCGAGATCTACGCCGAGACGACGGCGCCCGACAGCCTCGCCGGGGACCGATCGACGCCGACCCAGCAGGCACTGTGGGACGCCGCGGACGCGTACTGCTACCCGCAGTTCGCGGAGTTCGTGGGCATGCGCTGGGCCAAGTCGGAGCTGCTGTACTGGCCGATAGCGCCGTCGGAGGCGAGCTGGGCCGAAGGCGACCGCCGCATCCTGTGCGTGATCGAGTCGGAGCGGCCGGTGACGGGTTCCCTCGCCGGCGCGGAGCGCTGACCTGCCGCTCTGACCTGCCAGGCGTGCCGGGGCGCACGCGGCCCCGGACGTCAGATGCTCAGATGCTGGGCGTCGCCACGGCAAGGATGCCGATCAGCACCGCCGTCGTGCCGTAGAGGATGATGTCGACGGTGCGCGTGCGGATGACGAGCCCCACGGGCCGGTCGAGCACCGCGCGGAAGATCGCGCACACCACGAGGACCACACCGATGCCGATCGCCCCGGCGCGCGCTCCGGCGAACATCCCGACCAGGACCGAGAGGGCCACACCGCCGAGGACGAGCCAGACCGCGAGATTGCTGCGCTGCAGCTCGGGCAGCGTCATGTCGGGGGCCTCGCCGCCGAGTGGCTCACTGCGGTCGAGCTCCTGGCTGGTCGTCTGGCCGGCCACGGCCGAAGCCATGGCCAGTCCGGCCTGTCCGGTGCGTTCGAGCGTAGCCGTTCCGGCCGGGGCCGGCTCGAGGAGCGTCGTGGCGCCACCCCGTGCGCCGGAGGCGGTCCGCGTCTCACTGAGATCCACGGGACGAGGGTACAACCGAAACGTCGCGATTCGGCAGAGCCGTGACCTGCTTGCAACCCGAATCGCAGCGCGTTCCCAGGTTGGCGGCCTGCGAGCTACCGTGAGGTTCATGCCCACGCCTTCAGCATCGGACCTCAGCAGCATCGTCATCGTGGGCGCGGGACTTGCGGGCGCACAAACCGCCGCGGCCCTGCGTAAGCACGGCTTCGAGGGCCGCCTGACGGTGCTCGGCGCGGAGGGTCTGCCGCCCTACGACCGCCCGCCGCTGTCCAAGGAGCTGCTCAAGCGCACCGAGCCGGTGTGGCTCGCCGACGATCTCGGCGTCGACCTGACCGCCCTCGCCGACGACCTGCGGCTCGCCGACCCGGCGGTGCGCCTCGAGGTGGACCGCGAGCGGGCGTTGGTGCGGACGTCGTCGGGCGACGACGTCGCGGCGGACGCCGTCGTCCTGGCCTGCGGCAGTGCGGCCGTCCGACCCGCGGGCTGGGACGCCGCGATCACGCTGCACACGGCAGCCGACGCCGAGCGGCTGCGCGCCGCCCTGGTGCCCGGGATGCGGCTCGTGGTGGTGGGCGCCGGCTGGATCGGGGCAGAGGTCGCCGGGGTCGCGGCGGGCGCGGGCGCGCGCGTCACGGTCGTGGAGGCGGGGCCGGCGCCACTGGAGCGGCAGCTCGGCCGGAAGGTCGGCGGCCTGCTCGCCCCCTGGTACGAGGACGCCGGGGTCACCCTGGTCACGGACGTCGCCGTCGACCAGGTGCTGCCCGGCACACGCGAGAACCCGGAGGACGGCGCGCGGGTGACGCTCGCCGACGGCCGCGTGCTGGACGCCGACCTGGTGCTGGCCGCGGTGGGTGCGCGGCCGGCGTCGGGCTGGCTCTCGGGTTCGCTGCCGCTGGAGTCGAACGGCGGGCTGCGGGTCAACCGCGCAGGCCGGCTCATGGGGCTGCACTCCCCCACGGACCCGGCGGGCCGGCTGCACCTGGACGCACTGCGGCGCGTCTGGGCGGTCGGCGACATCGCGACGCGCGAGCACCCGGTGTTCGGGCCGGTCCCCGGCGGGCACTGGTCAGCTGCCCTGCACGACCCCGACGCCACCGTCCGGGCCCTGCTCGGCCTCGACGAGCGCGCCGCCGAGCCCGAGCACGTACGCGCCCGGCTCGGGCTCGCGCCGGTCCCGGCGCACGCGCCCTACGTCTTCTCGCAGCAGCTCGGGCACGACCTGGCGCTGTTCGGCGTGCCGTCCCCGTTCGACGAGGTGGTGCTGCGCGGCGCCCCCGCGCCTTCGGGCGGACCTGTCGCGAGCGAACCGCTCGCAGCGGGCAGGCCGGTCGCGGCGGGCGGATGGGCGGCGCTCTACCTGGAGAACGCGCTGGACCGGCACCCCCGCCGCACCCCGGACGGTCACCGCGTGGCGACAGTCCGGGCAGTGCTGCTGGTCGACTCCCCGCGCGAGGTGGGGCAGGTACGCAAGCTGATGAACCGCGGCATGCCGCTCGAGGTGGACCTGACCCGCGCCCTGGACCCGACGATCAAGCTGAAGGACGCGACCGTCTGACCCCGTTTGACCTCGCTGCCGGGTCAGTGGGCGAAGTGGCGCGTGCCCGTCAGGTACATGGTGATCCCGGCTGCCTCAGCCGCCTTGATCACCTCGTCGTCGCGGATCGAGCCACCCGGCTGCACGACGGCGGTCACCCCGGCGTCGAGCAGCACCTGCAGGCCGTCCGCGAACGGGAAGAACGCGTCCGACGCCGCGACGGCGCCCCGGGCGCGCTCGGCGCCGTCGGCCAGGGTGTTGGCGCGCTCGACCGACAGGCGGCACGAGTCGACGCGGTTCACCTGGCCCATGCCAATGCCGACCGCCGCGCCATCGCGCGCCAGGAGGATCGCGTTCGACTTGGCGGCGCGCACCGCCTTCCAGGCGAAGGCGAGGTCGGCGAGCACCTCGGGCGATGCCGCCGTGCCCGTCGCGAGGGTCCAGTTCTCCGGGGCGTCGCCGTCGGCCTGGAACCGGTCGGTGGCCTGCATGAGCAGCCCGCCCGAGATCGGCCGGGTCTCCACCGAGCCGGACGGCGCCTCCGGCACGACCAGCAGCCGGATGTTCTTCTTCGCCTGCAGGATCTCCAGCGCCTCCGGCTCGAAGCCCGTTGCCACGACGACCTCGGTGAACACCGGGGCAATCTGTTCGGCCGCGGCCGCCGTGATCACGCCGTTGGCCGCGATCACGCCGCCGAACGCGCTGACCGGGTCCGTCGCGTGCGCCTTGGCGTGCGCCTCGGCGATGTCGGCGCCGACGGCGATCCCGCACGGGTTGGCGTGCTTGATGATCGCCACGGCGGGGCCTGAGTGGTCCCAGGCGGCACGCCACGCCGCGTCGGCGTCGACATAGTTGTTGTAGCTCATGGCCTTGCCGTGCAGCTGTTCGGCCTGGGCCAGGCCCGTGACGCCGTCGCCGCGCGTGTACAGGGCGGCGCGCTGGTGCGGGTTCTCGCCGTAGCGGAGCACGTCGGCGCGGTCCCAGGTGCCGCCGACCCAGGCGGGGAACCCGGAGTGCTGCGGCTCGCCCTCGACCGTCACCTCGTCCGTGGGCGACACGACGCTGCTCATCCAGGAGGCCACGGCGACGTCGTACGTCGCGGTGTGCACGAACGCCTCGGCGGCGAGCGCCTTGCGCTGCGCGTACGTGAACCCGCCGGCGCGGACGGCGTCGACCACCGCGGAGTAGGCGTTCGGGTCGACGACCACTGCCACGCTCGGGTGGTTCTTCGCGGCCGCGCGCACCATGGACGGCCCGCCGATGTCGATCTGCTCGACGACGGCGTCCGGGCCGGCTCCCGATGCGACGGTGGCCGCGAACGGGTACAGGTTTACGACGACGAGCTCGAAGGGCTGGATCTCGAGCTCGGCGAGCTGGGTCAGGTGGTCCTGCTTGCGGGTGTCGGCGAGGATGCCGGCATGCACGCGCGGGTGGAGCGTCTTGACCCGGCCCTCGAAGCACTCGGGGAAGCCCGTGAGCTGCTCGACGGGGGTGACGGGGATGCCGGCGTCGGCGATCCTCGATGCGGTGGACCCGGTGGAGACCAGCTCGACCCCGGCGTCGTGCAGCGCGGTGGCGAGCTCGATCAGGCCGGACTTGTCGTAGACGCTCAGCAGGGCGCGCCGGACGGGGCGCTGGGAGTCGTCGGTGAGCTGGACGTCAGGTGTGGACGGGGCGCCGGACATGGCGGTTCTCCTCGGAGGTAGCTTCGCGGAAAACCCTGGCACCCAGGCGGGCGGCGCGCATCACGGGTCGCTCGGCCGCTCCCCGGTGGTGACCCACCCTCGCCAGTAACGGCCGCGTCCAGTCTAGCGGTGCGGGGAACCAGCCCGGGTTCTTGCGCCCACGCCCGGACAACTCGCCGACCTCGCGGCGGTCACGCCGCTGGCAGGTCGGACAGGTCCAGCACGAACCGGTAGCGCACGTCGTTCGCGGCGAGCCGGCGCATGGCCGTCGACACCCGTGCGGAGGGCAGCACCTCGACGTCGGCGGTGATGCCGTGCTCACCGCAGAAGTCGAGGAGCTCCTGCGTGCGGGGTCGCCCGCCGCTGCCGGCCGACGCCAGGCTCTTGCGGCCGATCAGCAGATCCATGGTCTCCAGCGAGACCGGACCCAGGTAGCCCAGCGAGACGAGGGTGCCGTCGAGCGCCACGAGGCGCAGCAGCTTCCCGACGTCGTGCAGAGCGGAGATGGTGTCGATCAGCAGGTCGATGCCGTTCGCCGCGCGGGCCAGCGCCTGCTCGTCGCTGGTGACGAGGATGTCGTCGGCGCCGAGCCGCCGGGCGTCGTCAGCCTTGCCGGCCGACCGGGTGAGCACGACGACGCGCGCGCCGAGCGCCTTGGCGAGGCGCACCGCGAGGTGCCCGAGGCCGCCGAGGCCCGCCACCCCGACGGTCATGCCGGGGCCGGCGCCCCACCGGCGCAGCGGCTCCCAGACCGTGACGCCGGCGCACAGCAGCGGCGCGACGGCGGCCGGATCGAGATTCTCGGGGCGGTGATAGGCGAAGCCTTCCCGCACCACGTACTCGCTGGAGTAGCCGCCGAGCGTCGTGCTGCCGTCGTACCGGTCGCGCCCGCCGTAGGTGAGCGTCGGGAACTCGGTGCAGAAGTTCTCCTGCCCCGCCCGGCACATCGCGCAGGTGCCGCACGAGTCGACGATGTTGCCCACCGCCACCTGGTCGCCGATCCGGAACCTCGTGACGTCCGAGCCGGTCGCCACGACTTCGCCGACGAACTCGTGCCCGGGGACCACCAGCTCGTTCCCGTCCCGGTCCGGCAGCGCGGCCAGCGCCGACAGGTCGCTGAAGCAGACCCCGCAGTAGCTGACGCGGACCGCCAGGTCGTCCGGGCGCAGGTCTCTGCGCTCGATGGTGCGGAGCGCGAGCTCCTCGTCGGGGCGGCGCGCCCCGTAGCCGGTAGTGCTACGCATGCAAGCTCCTTCCAAAACAAACCAACCGTTCTGTCTATTTGGAGACTACGGCAGTCCGTCGGAGCAGGGCAAGCGCGGTTCGGTACCGACGAGCCCGGGCACGGGCGGTATGGTCACCACGTGGCAGACCGGAAGCCCCTCACCGCGCGCGGCGAGGCGACATGGCAGCGCATCCTGGACGCCGCGACGGAAGAGTTCGCCCGGTTCGGTTTCGCCGGAGCCCGGATCGAGCGGGTCACGAGCGCAGCCCGCACGAACAAGGCCCAGCTCTACGGCTACTTCGGCACCAAGGACGAGCTGTTCGACGCCGTCCTGGCCGCGTCGTTCCGCCAGATCGTCGACCTGGCGACCATCGACGCGAACGACCTGCCCGGGTGGGCGGTGCGGCTCTACGACGAGTACCTCGCGCGCCCCGAGATCGTCCGCCTGGCCACGTGGTCGCGGCTGGAGCGGAGCCCCCAGGGCCACCTCGTCGCCGAGCCCGAGCGCATGGACGCCGAAAAGCTGGCCGCCATCGCCGCGGCGCAGGAGGCCGGGGTCGTCGTGCCCGGTGACCCGTTCGACGTGATGGCCATGGTGATCGCCATGTCCATGGCCTGGTCTCCCGTCAGCAACGTGTACGCGGCACACGCCGACGAGGACCCGGCCGAGCACGAGCGGCGGCGCGAGTTCCTGCGCGAGGCGGTCCGCCGGGCTGTCAGCCCGGTGTAACGCCGCGCCGTCAGCCCTCCGCGGCCGCGGGGATCCGCACCTCGAACCTCAACAGCTCCCAGGCGCGCAGCGCCGTCTGCAGGCGGCTGGCCTCGTCGACGCCCGACAGCCCGCCGGCCACCATCGAGACCGCGAGCAGCAGGTCCTCCGGCGTCGTACCGGGCGGGACCTCGCCCTCAGCGATCGCACCGTCCAGCCGCGTCGCCAGCACGACGGCGACCCGCTCGCCCAGGGCCTCCAGGCGCCCGTCGGACACGCCCGGCCGCACGAGGTCCACGAACGCGACGGAGTCGACGGCGTGCCGCGTGACCAGCCCGAGCAGCTCCGGCAGCCCGACGCCGGAGGTGGCGGCGAGCTCCTCGACCGCCACGATTTGCTCCTCGAAGACCGCCACCACGAGGTCGAGCCGCTCCGGGAAGTGCCGGTAGAGGCTGCCCTGCCCGACTCCCGCACGCTTGGCGACTGCGCTGAGCGGCGCGCCGGTCCCGGCGGACCCGAAGACCTCACGAGCCGCCGCCAGCAGTGCCGCGCGGTTGCCCGCCGCAGCGCGCGGCCCGAGGTTGGGCGCACCCCCGCGGCGCGCGGGAGTGCGTGGGAGGCCACCGCGCCGAGGGTCGCGAAGTACACCGGTCATAGCGCTATTCTAGGTACCGGACACTGTTGTCCGGTACCTATCCCGTCCCAGGAGCACACCATGGCACTGACCGTTCACTCCACCGTCGGCGAGTGGCTCGACCACCCGGTCGGTGGCCAGATCCTCGCCGGGTTCCTCGCCCAGGGCGGGGCGACGCCCGACTCACTCGCGCCCGCCCGCAGTCTGCCGCTGGCGCAGCTCGTGGAGCTGTCGGGCGGCAAGTTCCCCGCCGAGGCGCTCGACGGGCTGATCGCCGCCTACCGGGAGGCCGCGCCCGACGAGGCCGCTCAGGCGGACGCCGACGGCGGGCAGCCGGCCGGCTGGGTCGAACGGGTCACCGCGGGCCGTTTCGCCGGCCAGACCGTGATCGTCACGGGTGCGGCGTCCGGCATCGGCCGGGCTGTCGCGACCCGCGTGGCACGCGAGGGCGGGCGGGTCGTCGCCGCGGACATCTCCAAGGAAAAACTCGAGGCGCTCGCCGCCGCGCTGACCGGCCTCCCGTCCGGGGCCGAGGTGATTCCCGTCGCCGGCGACATCTCCGACCAGGACGACGTCGCCCGCATCGTCCTCGCCGCGGGCGACCGCATCGACGCGCTGGCCAACGTGGCCGGGATCATGGACGACTCGTCCGCGGTCCACGAGGTCAGCGACGCCCTGTGGGAGCGTGTGCTGCGCGTGAACCTCGAGGGCACCATGCGGCTCACCCGCGCCGTCGTGCCGAGCATGCTGGAGGCCAAGGACGGGCGCATCGTCAACGTCGCCTCCGAGGCTGGGCTGCGCGGCTCGTCCGCCGGCGTCGCCTACACGGCGTCGAAGCACGCGGTGGTCGGACTGACCAAGTCGACCGCGGTGATGTACGCGAAGAGCGGCATCCGCACCAACGCCGTCGCACCCGGCGGTGTCCTGACCGGAATCCCCGTGCCGGCCGCGGCCGACTTCGGCGCCGCGGTCCTGCGGCCGTACCAGGGCAACATCCCGAGCCTCGCGACGGCGGAGGAGCTCGCGGCCTCCATCACGTTCCTCCTGTCGAAGGACTCGGTGAACCTCAACGGCGCGATCATCGCCTCGGACGGCGGCTGGTCCGCCGTCTGACATCCCTGCCGAGGTAGTCGTCGAGGGGAGCGCTAGGAGCGATTCTCGATATGTTCCGCGACGCGCTCCGCGAACCACTCGCGCTGCTTCTGCTGGCGCACCCTCTGCTCCTTCAGGACCGCCTTCGCCGTCGAGACGGCCAGCAGCACCATGACGACGCTGAACGGGAGAGCCAGCAGGATCGCCATGGTCTGCAGCGCACTCAGCGGGTCGATGCCCGCTTCCGGGTCGGCCGCCGCGGCCTGGGCACCCACGACGAGCAGCACCGCCGCGACCGCACCCTCGACGCAGCCCCAGAACGCGCGGCTCCACCTCGGCGGGTTCGGGTCGCCGCCCGAGGAGAGCATGTCGACGACGAACGATGCCGAGTCCGAGCTCGTGACGAAGAAGATGACGATCAGGGTGATCCCGAGGACGCTCAGGATCGTGGCGCCGGGGAGCGTGTCGAAGAGCTGGAACAGCGCGGTGTTCGTGCTGACCGAGCCGTCCTCGGCGATCAGGCCGCCCTCGCCGAAGACCTCCCGGTGCAGGGCCGTGCCACCCAGCACGGAGAACCACAGGAAGGTCACCAGGGTGGGCACGAGGAGCACGCCGGTCACGAACTGGCGGATCGTGCGGCCCTTCGAGATGCGGGCTATGAAGACGCCGACGAAGGGCGCCCAGCTGATCCACCAGCCCCAGTAGAACGTGGTCCAGCCGCCGAGCCACGCGGCTCCCTCCTCCTGGAACGGGCGGGCGTTGAACGTCAGGATGAAGAAGTTCTGCAGGTACGAGCCGACCTGGGTCATGAAGTCGCTCAGGATGAACACCGTGGGACCGGCGATCAGCACGAAGACCAGGATGGCCGCGGCCAGGCCCATGTTGATGTTCGACAGCCACTTGATGCCCTTGTCCACGCCCGTGACCACGGACGTCACGGCGATCGCCGTGATGACGATGATCAGCAGGACAAGTAGCCAGGTGGTGGGCTCGTCGATCACCTCGAGGTATCCGAGCCCTGCCCCGATCTGGGTCACGCCCAGGCCGAGCGACGTCGCGACGCCGAACAGCGTGCCCAGCACGGCGATCACGTCGATCACGTCGCCCCAGAAGCCCTTGATGCGGTCGCCGAGCAGCGGCTTGAGCGCCCAGCGGATCGAGACGGGGTTGCCCAGGCGGTGCACGGAGTACGCGATGGCGAGACCGACCACCACGTAGATGGCCCAGGCGTGCAGGCCCCAGTGCAGGAACGTGACGTCCATGGCGGAGCGGGCGGCGGCAGCGGGTGTTCCGGCGCTGGCCCCCGGCGGAGTCACGCTGTAGTGGTTGAGCGGCTCCGCGACTCCCCAGAAGACCAGTCCGATGCCCATGCCGGCGGCGAACAGCATGGCGAACCAGGAGCGGATGCTGAACTCCGGCTCGTCGTTGGGGTCCTTGCCGAGCACGATGGTGCCCATCGGCGACACCGCTATCCAGATGGCGAAGAAGACGCAGGCCGCGACCAGGCCGATGTAGTACCAGCCGAGGTCCTGCACGACGGTGTCGTTCGCCGTCGCGATAAGATCGCCCATCTGCTCCGGGATGATCGCGGTGATCACCACGAACGCGACCAGCAGCCCGGCCGCCGGGTAGAAGACCCACGGTGCCGGGATCAGCTTGCGCCTTCCGGCCGGCTCCGGGGCAGCAACCTGCGTACCCGTGCTGTGGTCCTCAGACATGTGTCTCCTCTCAGCGGACTTCTCGTCCGATCGGAGCAACTGCCGACTTGCGAACTTCCGAGGATCGAGGCAATCCACCGTATCGAGGCTCCCGGCCTCCTGCTTCCCGAGCGTCAGGAGCCGGCCGGCCACTCCAGCACGTCGTCGGGCCATGTGTCGGGCTTGCCGATTCGCATCATGGGTCGGACGAAGCAGAGGGCGACGAGGACGCACGCCATCGCGCCCACCATCGCCCACAGCGTGGCGCCGATGCCCCAGCCCTCGAGGAGCGCACTGCCCACCACGGGCGCGGCCGGCGCGGCGATCAGGCCCGTCAGTCCGAGCAGCGACGTGGCCCGGCCCATCATGTGGTCCGGGATGATGACCGTGAGGTAGCCCGTGAAACCTGCGTTGAGCGCCGGGTAGAGGAACACACCGACCGCCAGCATCGAGACGAACACCCAGTACGTCGGCGCGAGCGCCATGACAGCCAGCGCGACGAGCAGCACACCGATCGTCAGGAGCCCGAACCGGCCGACGCGGGTGCGCTGCACGATCGGGCCTGCGACGATCGCGCCCGAGAGCATGCTGACGCCGGCGCACGCGTCGACCAGTCCGATGAGTCGCGGGTCGGTGCCGGTGCGCACCAGCTCCAGGTTGATCGCGACCAGCAGCGCGATCGAGGTGAGGTTCAGCAGCGTGATCAGCACGAGCACCGCCCGGAAGAGCGGGACGGCGCCCACGAAGCGCAGCCCGTCGCGCAGGTCGGCCAGCGGATGTGTCTGCCCTGTCCGCTCACGATTGAGCGGCTCGCGTACGAACGAGATGGCCACCACCTCGATCGCGTGCCCGACCACGGACGCCACGAACGGCAGCACGTGGGCCATCCCGTACAGGAACCCGCCGACAGGCCCCGCGAACAGGCCCACCGCCGCCATCCGGCCCTGGTTCACCGCCATGGCGTTCGCCATCTGCGCCGCGGGCACGACGGCACGAAGCGCGCCGCCCGACGCCGGATTCACGAACGCGCTCACCATCGAGGAGCCGAACAGGACCGCCGCCAGGTGCCAGGCGCTGAGCGCGCCCGTCACGCCGGCCGCGACGACCGTGGCCCACAGCGCGGTGCCGGTCGCGGCGGCGACCACCAGCAGCAGACGCCGGTTCACCCGGTCCGCGACGACGCCGGCGGGCAGCGTGGCGACCAGCGCGCCCACCTGGCCGATGCCGCTGATCAGGCCCGCCTGGGCCACCGAGCCCGTGACCTCGAACGCCAGCAGCGGTATCGCGAACGTGCCGACGCCCGCGCCGATCGCCTGCGCGAACCGCCCGGTCGTCAGCAGCAGGTAGGCGCGGTTACGCCGGAGCGGGACGTCCGGCGACGGAGGTTCGGTCGAGGCTGCTGTCGAGGTCTCTGCGGTCACGCCGCACAACGTAACGGTCAGGTGTGCCTCGCGGGTGAAATGTCCACTCCCGGAAGACCGGCGAGTCAGCGGCCGATCGAGGCCTTGCGGCCCGCCACGTACAGCCCCTCGCGGGCGATGCGGCCCACGGTCTCGACGAGCAGCGCGCGTTCGGCGACCTTGATCCGTTCGGTCAGGGTCGGCTCATCGTCGGCGTCGAGGACCGGCACCGCCGTCTGGGCGATGATCGGGCCGGTGTCCACGCCGTCGTCGACCAGGTGCACCGTGCAGCCGGTGATCTTGACGCCGTGGGCGAGCGTGTCGCGCACGGGGTGCGCGCCGGGGAAGCTCGGCAGGAGGGCAGGGTGCGTGTTCATCATGCGCCCCTCGAACTTCCGCACGACGCTCGGGGCGAGGATGCGCATGAACCCCGCCAGGACCAGATAGTCCGGCTGGAACACCGACACGGCTTCGAGGATGCCGTCGTTCCAGGCCGCGCGGTCGTCGAAGTCCTTCATGGCGACGACGGCGGACGCCACGCCCGCGTCCCGCGCGAGATCGAGGGCGCCGGCGTCCGGGCGATCCGTCACGACGCCGACCACGCGCGCGCCGTAGGCCGCGTCGTCGTGCGCGGTCAGGAGCGCGGCGAGATTGGATCCGCCGCCCGAGGCGAGCACGACCAGGCGCTTGGCGGAACTGGATTCGACGGGGTGACCGGAGGGCGTCTGCACGAGTCCCAGCCTACGTGGCCGCCGGCCCGCCCTCCCAGCGCCCCCAGTGGCGCGGGAGTGCGGTCCGGTGGCGCGAGCTGTCAGTCGACCTGCCACACGCTCAAGGTCGCTCGGTCTCCGCGGACGGCGTCCACACCTACGGCGACCTTGTTGTTGAGCGTCAGCTCGCCCCGGGGCCCGCTGCTCCACGTCGCGTACCCGTCGCCAGACACGAAGCTCCCGCCGGTGGTGGAGTACGAGTAGAACAGCCCGCCCAGCGAGAGATCGACGGGACCGCCCGCGACCGTGACGTGGAGCTCGTACGGCCCGCCAGGCCCGCCGACCGGGATCGTGGTCCCCGACGTCACGCTCACCTGGCACCGCGCGTCCCCGCACGCGTCGAGGTTCGACCCGTCCGCCGGGTGATCCGCGTTGGCGACGGCGCGGTCGCGCATCTGCTTGTGCCGGATGCTGTCCACCAGCTCGTCGTGCACCTTCCGCACCGTCCTCGCGCCGGGCGCGTCGGCGTACGACTTGAGGTAGTCCTCGTACAGGGAACGCGCGGCGGTCAGCTTCCCGTCGGCCTGCTTCACCTGTGCGCAGCCCGCAAGCAGATCGTCACCCTGGTCACCGGTCGAGGCGATCGGTTCGGCGAGCTCCGGCTCGGTCCACCCGCCGTCGTGCAGCCACAGGTATTCCTCCCGGGCCGCGCAGGCATCCGACGCCACTGACTCCTCGTCGAGCGGCTCGGTGTACCCGGGGTACTCGGTCGGCTTGATGAACCAGTCCTTGTCGAACCTCCCGACGTACGTCGACATCACCTCGCGCACGGATGCCGACTCCTCGGGGTGCGCCGCGAGCGTCTCGACCAGCTGCTCCAGGGCTCCCTCCGGGTCGCGGCCAGGAGCGTCCCAGCCGCCGTTCCCGCTACCGGCCGACAGGTTGAAGAGCAGCTCCGCACGGACGATGCCCGCGTGCGCCCACCGCGCTCCGGGGTGCCCGAGGTACTCGTCGAGGCCGTCCGGCTCGAAGTCCCCGTCGGTGCTGGTCGCGCCGAGGAGCACCGAGCACGCGCGACGACCCTGCACCGAGGAGTCCACGACGTCGCCGGCCACGAGGCGGTGCAGCGGTCCCAGCTCGTCGAGCGCCTCGATCGCGTCCTGGCAGTCTCCGTCGGCGTGCCGGGCGTCGGCCTCGTTCACCAGCCGTGACGCCTCGGCCCGCAGGGCGACGACAACACCACCGGTGGCGACCAGCACGACGGCGACGGCCGCCACGAACACGATCCGCCACCGCCGGGCCAGGAACCGCTTCGCGCCGCGCCCCCACGCGCGGATGATCGCCGCCGGATCACGCGGGAGCTGGTCCTCCGGGCTCGCCGGGTCCATCGGACCGGTCAGGGGCGTCGTCTCCTGGTCCTTCGTCATGCGGCGAGTCGACCACGGCGCTCTCGGGACCCCTCCCGGCGTCGTCGGCCGCATCGCGCACCCGCCCCAGCAGGCCGACGGCGTCGAGCTTCCCGCCGAGGACGACGGCGGCCGCGCCACCACCCACCTCGAGCGCCACCAGTCCGGCGGACATGAGCGGGTTCGCGCCGACGTCGGACAGGCGACCGGGGCCGCCCGCACCCGCGGCGACCCACTGCCCCAGCAGCATGAGCACCGCGGGCACGCACACGATGCCGCCGAGCACCCAGCCGACGTCGGACCACTGGACCAGCGACGGCTCGAGCCTCCGCCACGCAAACAGGCCGGCCGTAACCCCGCAGGCCACCACCAGCACGGGCACCCAGGCGCTGACCGGGTTGGCCCAGTCCTGGCCGGGCAGCGCCCCGAGGAGCGGTATCGCGGGCAGCGGGCCCGAGATCGTGCCGAACGGCGTGAAGCTCGTCCCCTCGCCGACGGCGAAACCCGGACCCGCGAGCCACGACGCCGCCCAGAGCACGAGGTTGGGCAGGAGCGCGAGCTGGGCCACGGCGAACACGATCCCACCGGTCCAGCCCGGTTCGAGGGCGGTGATGATGTCCGACGACGTGGCCCGCCCCGCCAGCGCCCACGCGGCCACCAGGAGGGCCGCGCCGCCGAGCAGCAGCGCGACCGCCACCGAGCCGGCACGCAGCCCGAGCCGGAGCGTCGCGGGCACCAGGTCGACGCCGGTGGCCCGGCGGGCCAGCACCTCGGCCCGTTCGCCGAGCTCCGCGGCGGTCGGGGCGTCCGGGCGGGCGAGGATGCCCAGCGCCATGCCGAGCCCGCCCATGACCAGGCCGGCCAGGGCCGCCACGGCGAGCGACCAGCCGGGTGCGCTGCCCGCGAGTGCCGCCACCGCCGTCGTGCACAGGGCGTACGTCACCGCGCCCGCGAGCCAGGCGCGTGCCGACGTGGTGGCGAACCGCTTGGCCGAGACGTAGGTGGCGAACAGCGCCAGAGCCGCGATGCCGAGCGGCGCGAGGGAGACCGTCACCGTGTCGGCGGTGAGTGGGACGCCGTGGCCGAGCAGCCAGATGCCCATGGCGACGTCGATGGCGGAGCGCACCTGGACGGCGTCGTCCGGGGCATCGGCTGGTGTGGCGAGCGTGGCCGTGCCGACGAGGTAGGCCACGACCGCCGGAAGGACCACTACGGCGAGCGACAGGGTCAGAGCCTGACCGGCCGACAGGGCGCCGGCGACGATGTGGGACAGCGGCGACAGGCCCCGCTCCGGCGACGCGGGCTCGTCGACCAGACGCCCGCGGCGGGCGGTCGGCCTGCTGGCCGGGCGGCTCGTCCGTGCGCCGGGAGTACGGGTGGCCGCGCTGGGCCGGGGTGGTGCGCTCACGGCCCAATCTTCACCCGTGTGCCGCTGCCCTCCTGTGGACCTGCCTCGGCGTGGCCCGGGTGAACTTCAGGAAAAATCACGGAGAGATATGGAGTTCACAGGGTGTTCTGGTGTAGGTACACCCACTTTGCACCCCAACCCGCGAGGTAGAACCCTGGCGAGGTAGAACTGGGGCGAGGTAGAACTAGGGCGAAGTAGAGCCCCAGCTCGTGCTGAAGTTCTACTTCGCCAGAGTTCTACTTCGCCTCAGTTCTACCTCGCCAGGGTTCTACCTCGCGGAGGTGAGCCTCAGAGGGAGGTGAGGATCTCTCGCATCAGGTCCGCCGTCTCGGACGGCGTCTTGCCGACCTTGACGCCGACGGCCTCCAGGGCCTCCTTCTTCGCCGCGGCGGTGCCCGACGAACCGGACACGATCGCGCCGGCGTGGCCCATCGTCTTGCCCTCGGGGGCGGTGAAGCCCGCGACGTAGCCGACGACCGGCTTGGTGACGTGCTCCTTGATGTAGGCGGCCGCACGCTCCTCGGCGTCGCCGCCGATCTCGCCGATCATGACGATCGCCTTGGTCTCCGGGTCGTTCTCGAAGGCCTCGAGCGCGTCGATGTGCGTGGTGCCGACGATCGGGTCGCCGCCGATGCCGATGGCGGTGGAGAAGCCGAGGTCGCCCAGCTCGTACATCATCTGGTAGGTCAGCGTGCCCGACTTCGACACGAGACCGATCGGGCCCTTGCCCGTGATGGTGTGCGGGGTGATGCCGGCCAGCGACTCGCCCGGCGTGATGATGCCGGGGCAGTTCGGCCCGATCATCCGGGTCTCCTTGCCCTGCAGGTAGGTCCACACCTCGGCGGTGTCCTGCACGGGCACGCCCTCGGTGATGACCACGAGCAGACCGATGCCCGCGTCGATGGCCTCGATGGCCGCGTCCTTGGTGAAGGCCGGCGGCACGAAGACGACGGAGACGTCCGCGCCGGTCTCGGCCATGGCCTCCTTGACCGTGCCGTACACGGGGAGGGTCACGTCCGCACCTGAGGCGTCCTTGTGCTGCACCGTGGTGCCGGCCTTGCGGGCGTTCACGCCGCCGACGATCTGCGCGCCGGAGTCCAACATCAGGGCGGTGTGCTTGGCACCCATGCCGCCCGTGATGCCCTGGACGATGATCTTCGAGTCCTGGTTCAGGTAGATCGACATTGTCTTCTAATCTCTGCTTTCGAAGTCTTCAGCGGGCGGTCAGGCGGCGGCCGCAGCCTTGGCGGCGGCAAGGTCGGCGCCGCCGTCCATGGTGTCGGCGAGGGTGACGAGCGGGTGGTTGCGCTCGGTCAGGATCTGACGACCCAGCTCGACGTTGTTGCCGTCGAGGCGGACGACCAGCGGCTTGGACGCCTCGTCACCGAGGATGTCGAGCGCGCCCACGATGCCGTTCGCAACCTCGTCGCACGCGGTGATGCCGCCGAACACGTTCACGAACACAGACTTGACCTGCGCGTCGTTCAGAATCACGTCCAGGCCGTTGGCCATCACCTGAGCGTTGGCGCCGCCGCCGATGTCGAGGAAGTTGGCGGGCTTCACGCCGCCGTGCCGCTCACCGGCGTACGCGACGACGTCCAGAGTGGACATGACCAGGCCCGCGCCGTTGCCGATGATGCCGACCTCGCCGTCGAGCTTGACGTAGTTGAGGTCGTTCTCCTTGGCCTTCGCCTCGAGCGGGTCGGCGGCGGCCGAGTCCTCGAGCTCGGCGTGCTCCGGGTGGCGGAAGCCGGCGTTCTCGTCGAGCGTGACCTTGCCGTCGAGGGCGATGATCTCGCCGTCCTCGGTCTTGACCAGCGGGTTCACCTCGACCAACGTGGCGTCCTCGGCCTTGAACACGGTCCACAGGCCCTGGATGACCTCGGCGACCTTGTCCTTGATGTCCGCGGCGAAGCCGGCGGCGTCCACGATCTCCGCGGCCTTGGCCTCGTCGATGCCGACGGCCGGGTCGACGGCGATGCGGGCGAGCGCCTCAGGACGCTCGACGGCGAGCTGCTCGATCTCCACGCCGCCCTCGACCGAGCACATGGCGAGGTAGTTGCGGTTCGACCGGTCCAGGAGCACGGAGAAGTAGAACTCCTCGGCGATCTTGGCGCCCTGCGCGATCATTACGCGGTGCACGGTGTGACCCTTGATGTCCATGCCGAGGATCTCGCCGGCCTTCTCGGCAGTCTCCTCCGGCGAGTGGGCCAGCTTGACGCCGCCCGCCTTGCCGCGACCACCGGTCTTGACCTGGGCCTTCACGACGACAGTTCCGCCGCCCAGCTTCTCGGCGCCTTCGCGAGCCTCCTCGGGGGTCGTCGCGACAACCCCGCCCAGCACGGGCACGCCGTGCTTCTCGAAGATGTCGCGCGCCTGGTATTCGAACAGGTCCACCCTGCTGCGTCCTTCCATCGGGATGCGGCCCTCGGACGTCGTAGTCGCCCGGAGCCCGGCTGAAGCGATGTCTCGACGTCAAGACATCCCGGTACAGAGTAGCCGTGGATCGCCCGTGCTTCCGAACGGAGCGGCGTTATTCCGGGGCCGGCAGGAGGTGGAGTCGCGGTTCGGCAGCACGGGCGTCGGGCGGGGCGCGGTCAGCGGTGGTAGTGCGTGAAGAACTCCCAGATCAGTTCCGTGGCGGAGACTTCCTGCGTGGCGTCGCCGCCGTTGCCGCCCGGCCAGCTGTGCGAGCCCCCGGCGACCTTGTAGAGGACGACGTCGGCCCTGCCGCGGCATGTGGTGTATGTCTCGGCGGTCACGTGCTCGGTGACGGGCTCGACGCTCGGCCCGGTCCGGCAGCCGTTCATCCGCGCCCACGACTGCACGGCCAGCTGGGTGGTGTACCCCCAGCGCTTGTCGGTGTTGCCCTCGTACGGGTTCACCGTGTCGGCGTCGCCGTGGAAGGTGATGACGGGCACGCTGCGCTCGGGCAGGCAGGACTGCAGCTCGACGGCGGACGGGTCGTCGGGCGAGGGACGGCCGGCGCGCAGACCCGCGACGGGCGCGATCGCCGCCACCTTGTCCGGCCGAGCGCACGCGTACGCCGACGCCATCCGGGCGCCGCCGGAGAACCCGGTCGCGTAGACGCGGCGCGGGTCGGCGCAGCCGAGGCCCACCATGGTGTCGATGACGGCGGTGAGGAACTCGACGTCGTCGCGCGTGTCCGCCGGCGGGTACTCGCCGGCCGTCGTGGGCACGCCGGGCACGTTCCAGAACCAGATCTGGTCGGGGTTCGGGTCGGCCGCCGGGAGGACGCCGTTGGGCGCGACGGTGATGAAGTCGTTGGCGTCGGCGGCCAGGTCGAACTGGTTGTACTCGGAGATCGTCTCCGCGTTGCTGCTGCTCGGGTGCAGGTTGAGCACCATCGGCCGGGCGCTGACCCGAGCTTCGGCGTCGGGCACGTGTACCCGGACGGGATAGGTGACGCCGTCCAGTTCGACGTCGACCTGGCTCGTACCGGCGGGCACGGTGCAGTCCTTCCCTGGCTGACCGACGGCGGCGCCGTCCGACGTCGATGTGCCGACGATCCCGGACCCTCCTGCCTGTTCGGTGCTGCCGGCCACCGCCGCAAAGGCCGGGCCGGCCACGAGCGCGCTGAACGCCGTGAGTGCGGCGATCACGCGCCCCAGGATGCGAGTGCTGTGCATGAACGACTCCCTCGTCGTGGTGCGCCCGTCGTCGGGCGCCCGACGCCCCTGGCATCGGCCGCGCCGAGACTACCCCTACTTACAGTGCTGTCAGCAAGCGTTTCGGGCCCCGCCGAACCAGCACGTGCCCTTGGTTGTGAGCGCGACCGTTGCGCCGACACGCCCGTTATAGGCGCAACGATCCCGCCCACAGCCAAGGGCGTCAACGCGGGTTGACAGGTGGTTGCCTGTCAACCATAGTTGACGGCATGAGCCAGCAAGCACTCGTCGCATCCGCCGCCGGGGACGACCCCGCCGACGGGCTGCGCGCCGTCCGGGCCCTGCGCGAGCTGGCCGACCGCCTCGAGGCGCTCCAGGTGGAGCGCGCGCGGCGGCTCGGCTGGTCGTGGCAGGAGATCGCCGACTCGCTCGGCGTGTCCAAGCAGGCGGTCCACAAGAAGCACAACAGGAGGATCTGATGTTCGAGAGGTTCACGAAGGACGCCCGCTCCGCCGTCGTCGATGCCCAGCTCGTCGCCCGTGAGGCGCACAGCGACCAGATCGACACCCGCCATGTGCTCGTCGCGCTCGCCGAGAGGCCGGGCCCGGCTCGCACCGCCCTGTCCGACGGCGGAGTCGACGTAGCCGCCCTCGTCGCGGAGGCCCGCGCGAAGATCGAGGCGGGCGACGCGCTCGACCCGGCCGCGCTGGCCGCCGTCGGCATCGACCTCGACGAGGTGACACGGCGCACCGAGGCCACGTTCGGCGAGGGTGCGCTGGCCCGCGCCGGCCGCGCCCTGCGCGGGCGCCGCAAGCACATCCCCTTCACGGCCGACGCGAAGAAGTCGCTGGAGCTTGCGCTCCGTGAGGCGATCCGCCTGGGCTCCAAGGAGATCAACGGCGGCCACCTGTTGCTCGGCATGACGCGCGCCGAGTCCCCGGCCCGGAGAATCCTGTCCGACGCCGGCGCCGACCTGGACCGCATCCGTCACCTCGCGGAGGGCACGAGCGAGGCGGCGTGACGGCCGTGCGATCGACCGAGCTTTTCGACTTCGGTCGGTTGCCCTGAGATCGGTCCTTCGAATGACCGATCTCAGGGCAATGGACCGATCTCATCTGCAGCGAGTTCATCCTCGTGAGGCACGGGTCCTCGACGCTACGCTCGGACACGTCCGGGACATCCCGCGGCAGAACCCCTGGGGATTCCCCATGCCACGAACACGGAAGCACGCCCCGCTGGCCGCCATCGCGCTCGTCGCCCTCCTGGCGGCGTGCACTGCCTCGCACTGAGCGGGCGTCACCCAACAGGCTGCGGAACACCGGCAAAATACCCGCTTTGCACCGCTACGATCTTGCGCCATGAAGCATGCCCGCAACGACGGCCCCGACCTCGCGTTCCGGCTCGGCCGGCGCATGGTCGCGGCCGTCGCCGACGACATGTCGACGGTGCAGCGCGTGGGTGTCGGCGTCGTCGCGGCGCTCGTCGCCGTCTCTCCGTTCGGCGCGTGGAACGAGGTCGAGGCACAGGCCGACCCGCTCACCGCCGGCACTCCCGTCGAGGTGGGTCCCTTCGAGGTAACGATCGAGAAGGCCGCCACCGCGGACGAGCTCGGCTATCTCGTGCCCGAGCCCGGTAACCACATGCTCGCGGTCGTCGCGAACGTCACCAACACCGGGGAGGTGCCTGTGAACAGCGGCAAGCTCGGCGAGGCGATCCCCGCGCCCGAGAGCGTCGGCATCATCCCGGAGGTGCCGCTCGAGGACCTGGGCGCGGACTCCGACGACGGCGCCGGGACCGGGACGACGCCCGACGTCGCCGACCCGTCGGCCGACCCGTCCGCGAGCCCGTCTCCCAGCGAGCCTGAGAAGCCGGAGCTGCCGTCCGCCTCCATCGTCAACATCAAGGACGGGACCAGCCCCATCATCCTCAACCCCGGCCTGACCTATCGGGTCGCGCTGATCTGGGAGCAGAGCGACAAGTTCTCGGGTGACGTGATACCGCTCCGGATCATGGAGCTCACGTGGATCGAGGAGAGCGCGGCGAGCCTGGACAACGAGTACTGGCTCCCTCTGGACGAGGTCGCCTTCACGGGGCAGATCCCGATCGAGCCCGCCAAGCCGGCAGCGGACGCCGAGGCGGGTCAGCAATGAGGCACGGACGGCGTCGGATCACCTGGAAGGGCACCGCGCTCGTCGTCGGCGCGGTGACGGCGGGCTGCGCGCTCGTGACATACCTGCCGCAGGACAAGGGCGTGGATACGCCCTTCATCGTCGAGGGGCAGGTCGGCGAGACGCTCGACCTCACGTACGCGGAGCTCACGGTGACCGATGTGCGGGTCGCCGACACCCTGACGGGCTTCTCCGAGGCCGCCGCCGCGGGCGGGACCTTCGTCGTGGTCGACGCGACCTGGCGCGCCACGCAGGGCGAGACGAGCTTCCTGGGCGCCGAGATCACCGACCGGCAGGGCCGCCGGTTCTGGCCTACCGATCTGACCGGGTGCTCGACCTCGGCCAACGCTCAGCCAGGCTATGCGTGGCGCACCACCTATTGCTTCGACGTGCCGCGCGACGCGCTGGCGGGAGCGACGGTCCGGCTCGCCCGGGGCGGCCAGAGCGAGGACCACGCGGACCAACGGCGCGACGCCGTCGCCGTCATCGAGCTCGGCATCACGCCGAGCGAGGCCGAAACGCTGTGGGAGGCGGAAGAGACGGTGGTGCCCGAGGAGCCGGGTTACGCCCCGGCGAGCGCAGGAGGTAGCGAGGGATGACGACTCTGGTGACCCCGGCCGTGCCGGGTCAGGGCCCAGGTCCGGGAACGGGTCAGGGAACACCGCCGGGCGTGGCGCCGAGCCTGCGCCCCGGCATGTTGCCCGGCATGATCCCGCCGGACGACGTGGTTCCGCGGCCGCGCAGGAGCTGGGGGCGGCGCAATGCCGTCTGGCTGGTGCTGCTGCCGATCGCGATAGTGGTGGCCGCGGGGGCGTCGTCGTTCCGGGTGTGGGCGTTCTGGTGGCCCGTGGGTCTGCACCAGGAGGTGGACCGGGTGGCCCTGGGCGAGCCGGCGCACCTGGCGGGCGAGTACTACGACATGGGTTTCGACGTGCCTGAGCGGGCGGAGACCACGGTGCTCCGGGAGGTCGATGCGACGGTGACGAGCGTCGAGCAGGTGGACGCGCTGCCCGCGCCCAGCTACGGCGACCCCGTCGCGGTCCCCGAGGGTTCGGTCGTGTACGAGGTGCAGGTGCACTTCGTGGCCGAGCCACAGACTGACCTCTCGGGATGCCAGATCGCCCTCGTGGCCGAGGACGGCACGCGGTACGGGGAGTCGACCACCGACGCGCTGGGCAGCTCCAACCGCTGCTCGACGCCGGACGCGGAGGGCTTCGTCAGCGAGCAGCCCGAGTGGGACGTCACCTCGTTCGTGCTGGCCGACCCCGACGCCGAGATCACGCAGGTGCGGCTGGCATTCGGGGGTCCCGAGTACGTGACGTTCGAGCTGCCGTAGCGAGGCCGGAACCGGCGTCGTCGTCCTCCCGGACCACCAGGCCGCGCTCGACCAGCGCCTCGACGGTGGCCGCGATCAGGGCCGCCGCCAGCGCCAGCGCCAGCGCGAGCCCGGCCGCCGACTCCATGGGGCTGAACACAAAAAGCCAAGTGTCGCTATCGACGGGACCGGTCACGGCACGCACGAGCCACCCGATGCCCTGCGGCACCCGCATCATGACGAGGTAGCTCAGGCAGAAGACGAGCATGGGACCGAGGCCACCGTGCACGATCAGCTTCAGACCGTTCAACAGGGCGGAGAACCGGGCGCGCAGGTCCTCCGTGAGCGACTCCAGGAGCGAGCGCAGCCCGCGCGGCAGCCAGGTCATGCGGTCGAGCCAGCGGTGCTCGGTGGACGGCGGTTCCATCAGCTTGTGCCCGAGCACGACGGCGCCGATGGCGAGCCACGCCAGCGGCGCGACGAGGACGACGTCGAGCGACTCGAAGACCGTCACCACCCCGTCGGCGACGAAGGCGGCGGCGGTGTTGCCGGTCTCGCCCACGGCCTCCTGGGCGACGCCGACGGTGCCGACGGCGGCCGCCACGAGCTGGCGCTCCGCCGCCACGCTCCACAGGCTCAGCTCGATGACCTCGATCTGGCCGGCGACCTGGCTGGTCCAGTAGATCTCGAGGCACCCGCCGACGACGGCGATGCCGAGAAACTGCAGCTTGCCCTCCAGCCTGCCGAGCAGCCAGCGCAGCACGAACGCGCCTGTCACGATGGCGAGGAGCGTCCAGGCGTTCCAGACACCGAGTCGAGAGATGAAATCGACGCCTTGCGCGGAAAACATGTCGTTGAACGCCTCGTCCGCGGCAGCCTCGTTGATGAACCGGTCCCGGTCGGCGTCCATCAGGCCCTCGACCTCGTAGACCACCAGGAAGGGCACCAGCACGGACAGGGCGACGTCGATCAGGCGCCGCTCGCGCCCCTCGGACGGCATCATCGGGGCGCGGGGGGCGCCGGAGAGCATGCCGGGGATCTGGTCGTTCTCGTCCCGGTACGGACCGGGGTCCGCGCGCAGGTGCGGCAGAGACTGCCGGCAGACCCACAGCATCCCGACGACCGGCATGAGGTACCCGAGCGGGCTCATGATCAGCAGAAGCTGCGCCACGAACGAGTTCCACTGGCTCAGCTCGACGGCGCCCCACAAGGCGCCGTTGCGCACGGCGACGCCGAGCAGGCCGAGCGTCAGCAGCGCGGGCCAGTGCGCGACGAACAGCCGGCCGGCGGAGACCAGGATCCTCATGGCGCACATAGTGGCCTATAGCGGGAGATATGCGCCAAGGCTGCTCACTCCAAGCTTGCTCACTCCAGGGTCGCGAACGACCGCTCCACCAGGTCCGTGTACGCCTCGATGCCCTGCATGTTCGGGTGGGTCGCGTCCGAGTGCAGCAGCCCGGGCTGCTCGCCGACGAGCGCGTGCCAGTCCGCGATCACCACGTTCTCCCGGCCGGCGGCTACGCGATCGAGGGTCTTGTTCGCGTCCGGCACCCAGTAGCTGATCCCCACGGTGTTGACGAGCACCACGCGCCGGTCGGGCCCGATCATGTCGAGCACGCGCTTGGCGGCCTCGGGCGAGCCGTCGAGCTGGAAGCCCGAGTTGGTCCCGAAGCTGAGCAGCACCGTGTCGCGCAGGTGGCCTTCGCGCTTCGCCCTGCGGATCATCTGCTCGGCGTCGAGCCAGTCCTTGTTCGGCACGGCATCGATCTGGGCGCGGGGGTAGCGCGCCAGGATCGCCGGCAGAGCCGCCGACAGCACCGAGTCGCCGAACCCGGAAACCTGTGCACCCTTGTTCGCCCCGAACGGCTCGGCCGCCGGAAGACTGGTGCGCGACGTCGGGGCGGGTTCGTCCGGACTTCTCGAGGCGCCCGGATGTCGGCCCTGCGCACCGGGCGCTGCCGGTTCGCGCGCCCCCTCCCGCGCGGCGGCCGCGGCCTGCGCCTCCGCGCCGGCCTGGACGCCGGCCTCGACGGCGAGCTCGGCCGCCGTCCGCTCGGGTGCGGACGCGACGGCGGCTCCGGTCCCCATCACCGCGAGCACCGTGATCACCACCGCGACCTTCGGCACGGCGGCGGCCTGCCGCACCGCACCGACCGCCGTCCGGAGGGCGCCGCGGAACCCGAGCCGCCGCACGGGCAGCTCCACCCACCTGTACGACGCTGCCGCGAGCACGACCGTCAGCACGACCGTCAGGCCGATCGCGACGGCCCACCAGACAGTTCCGGGCTGCGCCCCCACCGCCGCCGTGACGACGCAGACGACGGGCCAGTGCCACAGGTAGATCCCGTACGACCGCTCCCCCACCCAGCGCAGGACACCTACCTCCAGCAGGGCGGTGAACCAGGTGGGTTCGGTGCGGGCCGCGTCGCAGGCCAGCACCAGGACGAGCGCCAGCAGCGACGCGGCCAGGAGCCCGAGCGGATACGTGAGCGGCGAGTCGCTGCGCAGCAGCAGGACTAGCGCGATCAGCCCGGCAAGCGCGAGCGGCGGGAGCACACGGGCACGCGCGCCCTGCAGCACGGGCGAGGCCTTGGCCCAGCGCAGCGTCATCGCGGCGCCGAGCAGCAGCCCGAACGCGTGGGTGTCGGTGCCGTAGTAGACGCGCGTCGGGTCCGCGCCCGGCCCGTACAGCGGGGTGAACAGAAGCGTCATGGCCAGCACCGACACGAGCGCCGCGGCCAGGACCACCCGCACCCGCCAGGCCGCCGACCGCACGGTGACCAGCAGGACCACCAGCAGCACCGGCCACAGCAGGTAGAACTGCTCCTCGATCGCGAGCGACCACAGGATGCGCAGCAGCTCCGGCTGCGTCTCGTCGAAGTAGTCCGTGCCCGCGGCGATCTCGACCCAGTTGGTGCTGAACGTCAGAGCCCCCAGGAGCTGGCGCCCGATCCCGACCGTGAGGTCCGGCTCGACCAGCCGTGCGACCGGGATGCACGTGATGAGCACGAGCCCGAGGGCGGGCAGGAGCCGGCGCGCCCGGCGCACCCAGAACCGGGGCAGCCGGATCCGGTTCGTGCTCGTGATCTCGCGCAGCAGCAGGGTGGTGATGAGGAACCCGCTGACCACGAAGAACACGTCCACGCCGAGAAATCCGCCCGGCACCCAGGCGGGCGCCAGGTGGAACGCCACGACGGCGACCACGGCCAGCGCCCGTAGCCCGTCGAGCCCCGGGATCCGCGGGCCGTGCGCGTTCGCATGCCTCCGGCGCGGGGTCGGGGCCCGGGCCGGCGCCGGGACAACAGGCGTTCCGGCGACCGGGGTCGTAGGCCAGGCGTCCGTCAGGGCCATGAGCGGACGGTACCGAACGTCGCCGGGGTACGCATGCAAACCCGGCCGACACCCGGACAACCCAGAATGACTTCGGTCAGAGCTTGGTGACCGCCGTGTACTTCAGCGCAATGCGCTTGGTGCCGTTACTGCCGAAGTCGATCTTGACCACGGCGTTGGCCTCGACGTCCACGACGGTGCCCAGCCCGTAGGAGTCGTGCGTGACGCGGTCGCCGATCTCCAGGCTCGGGATGTCCTTCTGGACGTTGATCCCGCCGAACCCGCTCTTCCCGCCCGCCTTCTTCTCCGGCGCGAACGGCTTGGACTGCCCGTTGCCCGACGACGTCGCCGAGCCCGTGCGCGAGGTCGCCGACCGGCCCGCGGACCATGTCGAGCCCGTACCCGAGCCGCGCCCGCCGGACCCGTACCCACCGGACCCGTAGCCGCCGCTCCAGCCGCCACGGCCGGCGCGGATCGCCGCGGTCGAGGACTCCCGGCGCCGCCAGTCCCACAGCTCCTCGGGGATCTCCTGCAGGAACCGGCTCTCCGGGAACTCGTTGGCCATGCCGAAGGCGGCCCGCACGGAGGACCGCGTGATGTACAGCCGCTCGCGAGCCCGCGTGATGCCCACGTAGGCGAGACGGCGCTCCTCGGCGAGCTCCGAGTCGTCGTGCAGCGAGCGCATGTGCGGGAACGTGCCGTCCTCCATGCCCGTGAGGAAGACGACGGGGAACTCCAGGCCCTTGGCCGTGTGCAGGGTCATCAGCGTGACGACGCCCTGGTCCTTCTTGGGGGCCTCCTCGGCCGCGCCGTCGGCGACGTCCTCGTCGGGGATCTGGTCGCTGTCCGCGACCAGGGAGACCCGCTCCAGGAAGTCCGCGAGAGAGCCCTCGGGGTCGGTCTCGCCGAAGTCGACGGCCACGGCGTGCAGCTCGGCCAGGTTCTCGACACGGCCCTCGTCCTGCGGGTCGTCGCTCGCGCGCAGCTCCGCGAGGTAGCCGGTGCGGTCGAGCACCGCGCCCAGGACCTCGGCGGGCGGGGCGCCCTGGTCGACGAGCGCACGCAGCTCCCGCATCATGTCGCGGAAGGTGAGCAGCGGCTTGAGCGAGCGGTTGGTCATGCCGGGGATCTCGTCGGCGCGCTCCAGGGCAGCGCCGAAGGAGATGCGCTCGCGCTCCGCGAACGACGCCACCAGCGACTCGGCACGGTCGCCGAGCCCGCGCTTGGGCACGTTGAGGATGCGGCGCAGGTTCACGTCGTCGTCCTCGTTCGCCAGCGCGCGCAGGTAGGCGACGGCGTCCTTGACCTCACGGCGCTCGTAGAACCGCGTGCCGCCCACCACCTTGTACGGCAGGCCGACGCGGACCAGCACCTCCTCGAGCGCACGCGACTGCGCGTTGGTGCGGTAGAAGATCGCGACGTCGCCGGGCCGTACGTCGTTCGAGTCGCCCAGCTTGTCGATCTCGTCGGCGACGAACCGCGCCTCCTGGTGCTCGTCGTCCGCGACGTAGCCCACGACTTTGGCCCCGGCACCCGAGTCGGTCCACAGACGCTTGGGCGTGCGGCCGGCGTTCCGGGAGATCACCGCGTTGGCGGCGCTCAGGATGTTCTGCGTGGAGCGGTAGTTCTGCTCCAGCAGGATCGTGGTGGCGTCCGGGTAGTCCTTCTCGAACTCCAGGATGTTGCGGATCGTGGCGCCGCGGAAGGCGTAGATGGACTGGTCCGAGTCGCCCACGACGGTCAGCTCGGCCGGGTCCAGCCCGGAGTCGTCGGTGGTGCCCACCCCCGCCAGCTCGCGCACCAGCGTGTACTGCGCGTGGTTGGTGTCCTGGTACTCGTCGACCATGATGTGCCGGAACCGGCGACGGTAGTGCTCGGCGACGTTCGGGAACGCCTGGAGCAGGTTCACCGTGGTCATGATGATGTCGTCGAAGTCCAGCGCGTTCGCCTGCGCGAGCCGCGCCTGGTAGCGGGTGTAGACGTCGGCCAGGACCTGGTCGAACTTCGGCGACGACGTGTTCCGCTCGTCCGCCGTCTGCCCGCCCCACGGACGCCGGATGGCGCCGGCCTCTGCCGCCGCGGTCGCCGCGAGCGCCTCCTCGGTGGCGTTCGCTCCGGTCTGCCGCGTGTAGGTCTCGGGGTCGATCAGCTCGTTCTTGAGATCGCTGATCTTGTTCGACAGCCCGCGGGCCGGGTACTTCTTGGGGTCGAGGTTGAGCTCACGCGTCACCAGCGTGATGAGGCGCTGGCTGTCGGCGGCGTCGTAGATGCTGAAGCTCGACTTCAGCCCCAGCGTTGTCGCCTCGCGGCGCAGGATCCGCACGCACGCCGAGTGGAACGTAGAGACCCACATGCGGCCGGCTGCCGGGCCGACCAGGCCCTGGACGCGCTCGCGCATCTCGGCCGCGGCCTTGTTGGTGAATGTGATGGCGAGGATCTCACCCGCCCGCGCCCGGCCGGTGGCCAGCAGGTAGGCGATGCGGTGGGTCAGCACGCGCGTCTTGCCCGACCCGGCGCCCGCCACGATGAGCAGCTGCCCGCCCTCGTGCACCACGGCCGCCCGCTGCTGCGGGTTGAGGCCGTCCAGCAGCTCGGCCGGGTCGAGGTGCGCGTAGGGCCCGCGAGCCCGCGGTGCCTCGGACTCGTGCGGCAGGCCGGCCAGCCAGTCCGGCTCCACGGGCAGGGCCGCCTCGCCCGGGTCGCCGGAGCCCGCCGCGTCGTCGTCCCACCGCGGCGCCGTGCTGGGCAGGCGCGACACAGTGCCGGGCGACGCGGGGTCGAGGCCGGGCAGGGAGAGGCTGTCGAAGAGGGAAGTCATCGCCCCTAAGCCTATGCGGGGTGACTGACACTGCCGACGGGCCGCGCGGGTCGCCGGTCCGCGGCTCTGACTGATCCGAGCTGTCACAGATCCGGTGGGTACCCGGTCGGTGGTGGGTAGGGGTCTGTCCGACGGTTCAGAAGGGGTAACCGGCATGTGGTTCGCACGTCGCAGGAGGTCTCGCGCTCCGCACTCCCGGGGCGCGCATCGCGGGTCGTCGGGCCCGCCGACGGGCCTGGCCGGGCTTCCCCGGCCCGTGGCGGCGGTCGTGGGCGGCGGGGGCGTGTACGGGGCCACACAGGTCGGCATCGGCTACGCGCTGGAGCAGCGCGGATTCGTGCCGGACCTCGTCGTCGGCACCTCGGTGGGCGCCTTCAACGGGGCGGTAGCGGCCGCCCATCCGGGCAGCGCCGCGCGGACGCTGGAGCTGACCTGGACCCGGCTGCGGCGTCGCGAGGTCTTCCCCTTCGGCCTCCCGTACTCCCGGGCGGGCCTGTTCGCCGACGCCGGGCTGCGCAAGCTGATCACGGAGTCTGGGCTGCCGTCGCGGATCGAGGACCTGGCCGTCCCGTTCATCGCCGTCGCGACGGACCTGGCCAGCGGCGACGAGGTGCGGCTCGACCGCGGCGACCTCGAGTCCGCGCTGCTGGCCAGCTCCGCCATCCCCGGCGTCCTGCCGCCGGTCGAGCGGGACGGGCGGATTCTTGTCGACGGCGGGGCCGTCGCCCACGTGCCGGTCCTGGCCGCCCGGGCGGCGGGCGCGGCGAGCGTGGTGGTCGTGGCGACCGGCCCGGACAGCTGGCCCCGCACGACGTCCGCCGCGCCGCGCCGCGCGGAGGCGATAGCCGCTCGCGCCGGGCTGCTGATGATCCACCACCAGATACAGCGCGACCTCCGCGAGGTGTCCCAGCAGATCCCGACGGTAGTGCTGCCGACGGGGGTCGTGAGCTGGCCGGCGATGTGGGACTTCAGCCACTCCCGCCAGCTCATCGACGCCGGGTCGCGTGCGGCGGGGCGATTCCTCGACGGGCTGGACATCAGGGGCCCCGGCCTCTACCAGTCCGACGACCCACAGGAACCACCACCCTCTGTCGTGGACGGCGCGGTCGCGGTCGGCTCCGACAACCCGCAGAGGACGACCGCCTCGGAGGGCACCCGATGAGCACCATCGCATTCCTCAACATCGGCATGCACGGCTACATCAACCCGACGCTCCCGGTCGTGGCCGAGCTCGTCCGGCGCGGTCACACGGTGATCTACCACACCTCTCCGGCGTTCGCGGAGCAGATCGAGGCAACCGGGGCGAAGGTCCATCTCTACGCAGGCCAGGACCTGCCCCTGCCGGACCCGCCGATCCCGCTGGCGATGCTGGACGGGCTCGCGCACACCGCCGTCGGCCTGCTCCCGGGCGTGCTCACCGACCTCCGCGCCGCCCGGCCCGACCTGGTGGTCCACGGCGCCGCCTGCCCGTGGGGCGCGGTCGCCGCGCGGGAGCTCGGCGTGCCGGCGGCAGCCACCTACACCACCTTCGCGTTCAACCGCCAGGTGCCGAGCCCGTGCCGCATCTCCCGGGAGCTGCTGGCCGCCGCGGCCGCCCGCCCCCGCATCGCCCGGAGCTACGCGCGGGCGCGCTGGGCCCTGCGCCGCGACTACGACACCAGCGGGCTGCCCCTGACCGACCTGATGAACGCGCACGAGCCGCTGAACCTGGTCTTCACGTCCAGGTCGTTCCAGCCGGGCGCGGACGCCTTCGACTCCTCCTACCAGTTCGTCGGGGCGAGCACCGGCTCCCGCCTGCCCGATCCCGAGTTCGCGGTCGACCACCTGGCGGGTCCTGTGCTGTACGCGTCTCTGGGCACCGTGTTCGACGCCGGTCCAGGGCTGCTGCGGACGTTCGCCACCGCGCTGGCGCCGTTGGCCGGCACGGTGGTCGTCGCGACCGGGGCCACGGATCCGGCCGACCTCGGCGAGCTGCCCGCCAACGTGCTGGCCCGCCGGTCCGTGCCGCAGCTCCAGGTGCTCGGCCAGGCGGCGCTCTTCGTCACCCACGGCGGCATGAACAGCGTCAACGAGGCCATGCAGGCCGGGGTGCCGACGCTCGTCGTCCCGCAGGGCGCTGACCAGCCGCTGGTCGCGCAGCGGGTCGTCGATCTCGGGGCCGGCCTCTCGCTCCGCACGGAGGACGCCACCATCGAGACGGTGCGAACGCTCGCCCGGCGGCTGCTCGACGAGCCGCGCTTCCGCGAGGCCGCAGGCGTCCAGCGCGACGCCCAGCGGGAGGCCGGCGGCTACCTACGGGCTGCCGACGAGCTCGAGCGGTACCTCGAAGACGCCGGCAGCCGTCCCGGACCGACCGGCCCCGCCGAGGCCACCGACCGGGCACGGGAGCGCTGACCATGTCGACGTCCGTCGTGATCCTGCTCGTCCTCGCCGGGCTCTCCGAGAGCGCCGGCCGCGTCCTGCCCCTGGTGGCCCGCCGGCCTCGGCTGTCCCCGCGGCTGGTGGCGGGCCTGATGGTGACCGGCACGGTGGTCGAGGGGACGGTGATCGCCCTGTGGCCGGTGGCCGCGTGGACCATTGCCGACTTCGTGAGCTCCGGTCCGCTGCCCAGTACCTCCGAGCTGGCCTGGACCCCCGCCCTGGTCGCGCCGCTGGTCCTCGCCGCCGTTCTCGCGTTCCCGCTCCTCGGCCCCTTCCTGCACCTGCTGCTCCTCGCCGGCGTCGGGGCGGGGCTGGCCGGCCCGCTGGCCACGGCGACGGGGCTGGGCTGGTGGGCGGCCGCCGGCTGCGTCGCGGCCGCCGGGATCGGGCTCGCCGCCACGGTCGACGTCGTCCGCCGGCTGACCGCGCGGGTCGTCGCGGGCGCGCGCGAGCGGGAGGCGGTGGCCGCATGACCGAGCCCCTGTTCCTCCTCGTCCTCTTCGCGCTCGGGCCGTTCCTGCTCGCCGAGGGCCTGCTCGCCCGCTACGAGCTGATGATCTACGCCGCCGGCTGGCGTGCGCCGTCGCCCCGTCTGCCCGAGGACCAGCCCTACGCCAGGGGCGCCGACCCGGGGCGTCCGCCGGCCGCGTACCTGGTCTACCTGGACGGCATCGGCAAGCGTCGCTTCACCGACACACGCGACGGCGGCCAGCTCGTCAAGGCGATCATCGCGGGGGCGCCCGAGCTGCGCGTGCTGGGCCAGGTGCAGCCGTACTCGCCGCTGGCCGACCCGCTCGTGGGCCGGCCGGTGTGGGACTGGTTGCGGCACCACGTCGGCATCACGCTGTTCCTGCACAACGTCATGCAGACCTTCGTCGCCGCGGACCGCCGGTACCGCCCCCTGTACAACCGCGCGGTGGGTGCCCAGATCGCCGACCAGCTGCGGCTCGCCGGCTACGTGGCGGACGGCGGCATACCGGTGGTACTGCTCTGCTACAGCGGCGGCGCCCAGGTGGCCACCGGTGCGGTCGACCGGCTCTTCGCCGAACTGCGGGCTCCGCTCTACCTGATCACGCTGGGCGGCTTCCACAACGGCGCCAACGACCTCACGGACGCCGTCCACGTACACCGGCTCACCAGCGTGAACGACTGGATCGAGCGGGTCGGTATCCGGTTCTTTCCCGCACGCTGGCGGATCTTCGGCCGCAGCGCCTGGAACCGCGCCATCGACGCCGGGAAGGTCACCGTGTACTCGCTCGACCCCGCAGCCCACATCGGGCCGACGAGCTACATCAGCCCGACGGCGCACCTCGCCGACGGCCGCAGCTACCTCGACCGCACCACCGAGACGGTGATCGAGATCATCCGGCGCGACTGCGAGGCGCACGCAGCCCGGGACACGGCGGCGTGAGGGCCTGACGGCGAGCTCGGCCACCGGGTGAGAAACACAGTTCACCCCTGCAGACCCGTCCTGACCAGCCACGCCGGTCGTAACCTGATCAGGCTTTGTACCATCGCCTGCACCAAGACCGCTGGAGCCCCATGTCTACCCTCGCCCGCGCCACGCAGGGAGAGGCTGGCTCGCAGACCAGTACCTCGTCCCGCGATCCGGCGAGCCGAGGGCGCCGTCGCGCCGGGCGGGTCCCGTCCACCGTCGTGACGCTGGGCGTGGTGAGCTTCCTGACGGACGTCTCCTCCGAAGCCGTCATGGCGGTCCTCCCCCTGTACGTCACCGCGGCGCTCGGCATGTCGGTGGTCGCGTACGGCGTGGTCGACGGGCTCGTCCAGGGCGCGGGTGCCCTGGTCAGGGTGGCGGGTGGCTGGGCCGCCGACCGCACCGACCGGCCCAAGTGGGTTGCAGCGGCGGGCTACGGCCTCTCGGCCCTGACCCGGGTAGGACTCCTGTTCGCAGCGGGCCTCCCGGCGATCGCGAGCCTCGTCGTCGTGGACCGGATCGGCAAGGGCGTCCGCACGGCCCCGCGAGACGCCTTGATCGCCGCTGCGGCGAACCCGCGCAATCTCGGGCGCTCGTTCGGCGTGCACCGGGCACTCGACACGGCGGGCGCCACGCTCGGGCCGCTGCTCGCGTTCGCGGTCCTCTGGGTGATCCCGGACGGCTGGACGACGATCTTCGTCATCTCACTCGGCGCGGCGGTGCTCGGGGTCGGCGCCCTCGTGCTCCTCGTCCCGGACCTGCGGCCGCGCCGGGCGGCGTGGCTCAGGACCCACCGGACTCGCCAGGACCGCGGGCTGCCCAAGTGCAAGGGGTGCACGTGCGACGCACCCGGTGGCCTCGAGCTCGCCGGGCGGCCCTTCTCCTGGAGCTTCCTTCGCGGCGGCGCGACCGTACGGCTGCTGCTCGTCGCGGGGATCCTCGGGCTGCTGACCGTCGGCGACGGATTCGTCTACCTCGCACTGCAGGACCGCGACGGGTTCGCCACGCACTGGTTCCCGCTGCTCTACGTGGGGACGAACGCCACATACATGCTGCTCGCGGCACCGATCGGCCGCCTCGCCGACCGCGTCGGCCGGGCCCGTGTCCTGGTCTGGGGACACGCACTGCTGGCCGGTGCCTACGCCTGCGCGGCCGTCCCGTTCCCGGGGGCCGCCACCACCATCGCGGCCCTGGTGCTGCTCGGCACCTTCTACGCCATGACCGACGGCGTGCTCGCCGCGCTGACCAGCGCCCTGGTGCCCACGGCGGTCCGGGGCACCGCGATCGGCACCGCGCAGACGGTCACCGCGGTCATGCGGATGGTGGCGTCTGCCGGGTTCGGCGTGCTCTGGTTCGCGTTCGGCAGCGTCCACGCACTGTGGATCGCGGCGGCCGCGCTGGTGATCGCCGTCCCGGTGTGTGCGTACCTGGTGCGGGCCGGCCGCCTGGAGCGAGACCCCGACCTGGTCGAGGAGAGCCCGGCATGACCGACAACCCCGCCTTCCGCCGTCGGGGAGCCTTCGCCACGCTGGTCCTCGTGGTGCTGGCGGGCACCACCTGGTACGCCGCCGCTGAGCTCCAGCGCGCGCGGGCGGAGCAGAACGCGCCGACCCGGGTCGAGGTGACCGAGGACGTGCTGGACGGTCCCCACGTCCTGTTCCGCGGTACGGCCCCGGGCGAGCTGTACGGCAGGGTGGCTGCCGTCGCCCTGGACGACCTGTCCGGCCCGCGCGAGGTCACGCCCGTCGTGTGCGACCGGGTGTCCTCGCTGGGCGGGGCGACGGTCTGCCTCCGCACGCGCCGCGGCGTCGTCACGACGTACGAGGCCGAGGTGCTCGATGCCGAGTGGCGGACGACGGCCACGTGGCCGCTGCCCGGCATCCCGAGCAGGACCCGGCTCTCACCGGACGGGCTAGTGGCCACCACCGCGTTCGTGACGGGACATTCCTACTCTCAGGCTGGCTTCTCCACCGAGACGACGGTGCACGACATCGACGGCGCGAAGGTGTCCGGCAACCTCGAAGACTTCACGCTGCTGGCCGACGGCGAGCGCGTGGCCCCGGTCGACCGGAACGTGTGGGGCGTGACCTTCGTGGACGACCGCTACTTCTACGCCACGGTCCGGTCGCAGTCTCTCGGCCACACCTGGCTCGTGCGCGGTGACCTCACCGAACGCACCCTCGTCACCGTGCTCGACGGCGTCGAGTGTCCCTCGCTCTCCCCGGACGGGACTCGCCTTGCCTTCAAGCGCGACGTCGCGGCGGACGGCGCGGCGGCCCCGCACTGGACGCCCGCCGTGCTCGACCTGGACACCCTCAAGGTTTCGGTGCTCGACGCGGAGCGGCGAACCGTGGACGACCAGATCACCTGGCTCGACGACACGACGCTCCTCTATGGGCTGCCCCGCGCCGACGAGCCGGGCACCACCGACGTCTGGTCCCTGCCCGCCGACGGCACCGGCAAGCCTGCACTCGCGATCCCGCAGGCCTGGTCCCCGAGCGTCGTGGGGTGACGAAGCGTCGTGGGCTGACGACACGAGTCGTCGATCCGACGCCGGTCCTGCTCGGCCTACTTGGCGGACAGGGTCGCGAAGACCGTGACGTCGCACCCGGCGTCGGTACGCGAGGCGCCAAGCTGGACCGTGCCGTCGTCGCGGGCGAGATCGACCGTGGTGCGGCCTGGGCGCGCGGTCGTGTCCGTCTCGGTGAAGCCGCCGGTTGTGAACCAGGCCCGGTAGTCGAGCACGGCGGCGCCGCAGGCGCCGTCCACCGTCGCGTCGAGCGTCACCTGGTAGCGGCCGTCCGTCCCGGTCACGGAGCTGGACGCCACCGTAGTGCCCGCGGGCACCAGGACGACGTCGTCGGGGAAGCCCGGCACGAGTCCCGCCGCGGTGCCGGTCCGCTGCTCGCGGGTCAGCCGGCCGGCCGCGGGACCCACCGAGTCGCCCAGCCTGTCGCCGCCCGACCCGTCGGGCGCAGCCGGGGCGACCTCGCTGCCTTCGCCTCCGCTCTGCCCGCCGCTGCGCCCGACCGGCGCCGCTGAGCCGGCGGTCTCCGGATCCGAGTCCGTCTTACCGGCCTCCGGCTTCCCGTCCGAGCCGCCGGTCTCCGGCTTCCCGTCCTTGCCGTCGGTCTCCGGCTTCCCGTCCTTGCCAGAGGCGGAGCCGTCCGCACCATCCGGGGTGGAGCCGGGCGTGCCGCCCGCGGTAGGGGCGGCCGTGCCGGTACCCGGTGCCGAGGTGGGTCCGGCGTCCGGTCCCGGATCCTGCGAAGGAGTGCACGAGGACAGCACCAGGGCGGCGGCCAGCAGGGGCGCGACGAGGCGGACCGGGGCAGCGAGCGCTCTCCTGCGGCTCATGTCACGTGGCCTCGTCGGTGAACACCGGCTCCACCCAGTACCCGGTGCTCTGCCACGAGTACTGCGGGAACCCGCCGCCGTAGACGTAGCGGCCGGCGTCCACCGGTGTCGTCAACGGACCGATGACGCGCTGCTGTGCGAAGTACCCCGCACCGGCCGCGTAGCCGCCCTGCGGCGCGAGGTAGGACACGACATAGGTGGTCCCGGCTGTGATGGCCACCGGATCGGGCAGCGGAACCGTCTGCCAGCCCTCGCCCTCGCCCGCGGGTGCCTCCGCCGTGGCCAGCGGCGCACCGTTGGCCGACCACACCGTCACCGTGTGCGGCCCGGGGTTTGCCGGGCCGCGGTAGAAGCGGACCGCGCCGACGACGCCGTCGCGGGCCGCGGAGAACTGGGTACCGAGCTCGACGGCCGCGCCATCGGCGGCGGATGCCACCGGCGGCACGTCACCGCCGAAGATCAGGCACGGGCACGCGCCGGCCGCCGCCTGCGTGGTGAACGACCACGTGGTGGGCGCGACGGTGCCCCCGTCGGTGGTGGTCCCGGCGAACCGGGCCGTGTACGTGGTGCCGGACTGGAGGTCGACCGCGGGTGTCAGGGTCGCCGTCTCGCCGTCGACGGCGAGGCTGCCCGGCACGTCCTGGCCGCTGGGTCCGGTCAGTGTCAGCGTGGCGCCCGACGCGAGCGGCCGGGACACCGTAGCCGAGACAGTGGTGCTCACCTGCACGTCGAAGGCGCCTGCGGCCGGCGTCCGCGAGACGACGGTGGGTGCGACGGGAGCCGGCGTGAACGCCACATCCACGAGGTAGCTCGAGGAGGTCGCCGTCGTCGGGCGGCCCGAGCCGTAGAGGTACACCCCGGCGTTCTGCGGCGTGCTCAGGTCGCCGACCGTACGGGGGGCGGCGAGTGCGCCGAGCGTCGCCGGATACCTGCCGGACGGCGCGCGGTAGCTCACCGTGTATTCCCGTCCGGCGGCCACCGCGGCGGGGGTGTCGAACTCGACGTCCTGCCAGCCCCGCGCGACCGGATGAGTGACGGTCGTCTGGGCGACGAGCTGCCCGTCGTCGGCCCACAGGGAGGCCACGAACGGGCCCTGGATCTCGGTCGACTTCCAGAACTGCATCCCGGTGACATGGCCTGCCACGCGCGGCGAGAAGCGCATGCCGAGCACGACGGCTTCCGTGTCGGCCGCGGCCGCGATGTCAGGCACCGTCGTCTCGTCGTACACGCCGCACGGGCAGGTCGCCGACGGTGGGCGGAGGGTCCGGAAGCTCCACGTCCCACCGTCGGACAGCTCCGTGCCCTCAGTGGACCGGGCGGTGACCACCGCGGTGTGCTGGGCGAACCCGGCAAACGGTGCGGACGGCGTGAAGGTAGCCGTCCGCGTGGGGGCGTCGTAGGAGACGCTGCCCGCCACGGCGTTGCCCGCCTCGTCGGTCACCGTGAAGCCGATGGTCGCCGCGACCACGTTCTTGGAGAACGTGATGCGCACCGGGGCGTCCAGCGGCACGCTGACCTCACCGGCGACGGGGGCGTGCGCGGTGGCGACCAGCGGGGAGTCGTCGGTGAACGTGAACACGGGGTCCACGTAGTAGGCGGCGTTGTCCCAGGACTGGGTCGGCACGGTGCCGGGTGCGCCGTACAGGCCGGCCGGCGCGGCACCGAACCCACCCTCGACGGTGAGGGGACCGGCGGCGCGACCCTGGGACTGGAACGCCCAGGGTGTGGCGGTGTAGCCGCCGGACGGCGCGGTGTAGGACACCACGTACGCCTGCCCCGCGACGACGGGAACCGGGCGGACGAACGACGCCTTCTGCCACCCGGTCGCCGACTCGCCGGTGAACTCCACGCTGGCCAGCGGCTCGCCGGACGCGCTCCACAGCGTCCCGCGGTGCACGCCCGTGTTCGCCGCGGTCTTGTGGAACCGCACGCCGCTGACGTAACCGTCGGCCGCCGCCACGAACCTCATGCCCAGCTCGACCGCCGACGAGTCGCCGGACGGCGGGCTCGTCGGGGGTGTGTCGCCGAACACCGTGCACGGGCAGGTCACCTGGACGCCCACGGACGCCGCCGTCCCGATGTTCGCGGAGTCGTCGACGGCCCGTGCGCGGATCCCAGCCGCCCCCGAGCCGAAGACCTGCCCGGTGTACCGCCAGCTCGTGCGGCCCTCGGCGGGGTGCCAGGTCTTCCCGTCGTCGAGCGACACCTCCACGGCGGCCACCCGGCCTCCGGCGTCGATGGCCGTTCCGGTGACGGTGACGGTCGACCCGCCGGCGAACGACTGCTGCGCGGCCGGGCTCTGGATGGTGGTGATCGGCCCGATGGCGTCCGTAGTCCGCGTCGCCGGGGTGATGCCGGACGCAAGGGTGTCCGGCTGGATGCCCATGTCCGCGAACAGGTTGACCGTCGCTTGGCGCATCCGTGAGTCCGCGGGGGCACCGTTCCCATCGTGCTGCTGGTCCAGGCCCCACGACCACTGCACCGTGCCGGCGGAGAACACCAGCGCACCGCTCGCGGCGCGGTACATCGTGATGTTGTGCCTCGTGACGCCGGGTGCCACCGTGTTGCCGAAGTCCTGCAGGTACTCGGGCACGTCGCCGACGGTCGTCGACATGCGGATCAGGCCCTGGGGGCGGAAGCCGTTGTCGAGGTCCTCGTTCGACTCGTATCCGACCGTGTGCTGCGCGAGCGCCTGGGACGTCCCGGCGGGAAGAGACGCCAGTGTCGTGCTGCGCCAGATCCGCAGCTTGCCCTCCTCGGCCGAGACCGTGAGCGGCAGGTCCGAGTAGTTGACCATGTACTGCGTGCCGATGAGCTCGCTCTCGGGGCGCCCGGCCCCAGCAGCGGTGCTCGCGTACCGGGGATCACGCCACGTCCCGGTCCACTCGCTGGACGGGTCTATCTTGGCGCGGCTCCAGGTCTCCTTGTACGACACGAGCGTGCGGTGGCTCGTCGACGGGCCGGCCACCGACGGCTCCCAGCGCGTGCGCCAGTACATCTCGTTGCCCGCGAAGAAGGCCAGGTGCACCCCGGCGTCCCGGGCCTGTTCGACGGCGGCCCGCTGCGGGCCCGACCAGTACTCGTCGTGCCCCACCGACAGGAAGACGTCGTGGTTCAGCAGGCGGGCTCCGTCGCGGTGGGTGTCGGCGCCCGCGATGTAGGTGACGTCGTAGCCGTTCTGCTCCAGGAACCGCACCATCGCGTACTCGGCGCTGAAGTAGAAGTCACGGCCGCTCGCCAGCCCGCGAGTATTGAAGGGGCGGTTGTAGCTCAGCTTGTAGGCGCGCTGGTTGGCACCCCCGGAGTAGAAGCTGGAGCCGCCGTACGTGTTGTAGGCCTGCCAGGTCGTGTCCGCGGTCTGGAAGACCATGTCCGAGGTGGAGCCGTCGTCGCGCACGACGAACGTGATGTGGCTCTGACCGCCGGTGTCCTGCCTGGTCAGGTGCGCCACGTACACGCCGGACACCGCGGTGGCCGGGACGTCCCATGCCGCCGACACCGCCCAGCTCCCGCAGTCGACCAGCTCGACGGGCTCCGACCACGCGCATTCGGGCTGCCTCTGCGGCAGCGTGGCACTCGGTGCGACCTGGGCGACCTTGCGCGCCCCGAGCCCCTGGTACCAGCCCGTGCGGTAGATGTCGATCGTGTACGCCCGCGCGTCGGTGTCGATCTTGAACGCGACCCGGCTCCCCGCGTCGACGCTCATCTCGGTGGCAAACCCCTGGATGCTGGGGTCACCCGCACCCTCGATGTCCCAGACCTGCGGGGACGTGCCCGGCTTCGAGTTCTCGCACACGACCGGATTGCCCCCGGGGTCGCACGGGGCAGCCTCCGCGGTGGTCGCAGGGACCACAGCCAGCAGACTCGACGACAGAGCGAGCACGGCCACGGCGAAGACCGCCGGTAGGCGGAGTACGCGGCGGGACCGGAATGACGGAACTGCGAAGGGGCTGCCCACATCGCCACTCTAGAAGCGTTGATACCGGTCGAGCAGTGTGGGCAGCGATGATCACCCTCGGTTCACCCGCCTGCATGAGCCGCTCGCTCGTCGACCTGCACGGGGTCGCCAGCCGGCCGAGACCTCTGGCTTCAGGCCTTCTCCCAGACCGACACCTGCTTGGTGCTCTCGTGCTCGAACCGCGACCGGTCCCAGTCGGCCCAGCGGTGCTTGAGCCGCATCCCGGCGATGCGCGCCATGAGGTCCATCTCGGCGGGCCACGCATACCGGAACGGGACCACGCGGAACTCCCCGCCACCGGGTGTCACCGTCACGTGGTTGGACGTGAAGAGCTGCGTCGCGACGTCGTACCGGTCGAAGCCGAGGTAGCCGCCGCCCTCGTCGGGCGCCACGGTGACCGGGACGGTGTCCTGGCCGGGCGGCATCCGCCGTAGGTCGGGGATGCCGACCTCGACGAGGAACAGGCCGCCGGGCCGCAGGTGTGCCGCCGCGTTGCGGAAGACGTCGACCTGCCCGCCCTGGGTGGTGACGTTGGAGATCGTGTTGAACACCAGGTAGACCAGAGAGAACTCGCCCGGCACCCGGGTCGAGGTCATGTCGCCGATGGTGACGTCGATGCGCTCGCCGCCCGGCTTGCGGTCGATCCGGGCGGCCATCGCCTTGCTCAGCTCGATGCCGCTCACGGGCACGCCGCGCGCGGCCAGCGGTACGGCGATCCGGCCGGTCCCGATCGCGAGCTCCAGCACCCGGCCGCCGTCGGCCAGGTCGGCCAGCAGATCGACGGCGGGGTTCACCACCTCGGCGGCGTTCGCGCCGCCTTCGCCGTCGTAGCCGGCGGCCACGCTCTCGGGGAACAGGCCGTCGCTCGGGTCATCGATGGTCGTGTTGCTTGCGTCGTCGCTCACGGCCTCGACGTTATGCCCGACGGCGGTGTCGGCTCACGCTTTTTTGGTGCCGCGCGAGACGTTGGCACGAGCCATGCCGGGCCGGCCCAGGTCACGCCGAGTTCTCCTGTATTCCGGTGACCGCCGATGAGCCCGTCGCTACGCTGAGCCCATGCCCACCACCGCCCAGCTCCTCGCCTTTTTCGCGGCCTCAATCGTCTTCATCGCGCTGCCCGGACCGAGCGTCCTGTTCGCGATCGGCCGTGCCCTGACAGTCGGACGCCGGGACGCGCTCCTGTCGGTGACCGGCAACGCGCTGGGCCTGCTTGTCCAGGTGGCGTTCGTAGCCATCGGACTGGGCGCGCTGGTTGAGGCGTCCGCCACCGCCTACACCGTGCTCAAGCTCGTGGGCGCCGCGTACGTGATCTACCTCGGGATCCAGGCGATCCGCCATCGCGCCGACGCCCGCCTCGCCCTGACCGCGCCCGACAAGGTGCGTCCGGCAGGCCCGTGGCGCGCGGTCACAGCCGGGTTCGTCGTGGGCGCGACCAACCCGAAGACCATCGTGTTCTTCGCGGCATTCCTCCCGCAGTTCATGAACGACGCCGCTCCCGCGACGCCGCAGCTCCTCTTCCTCGGTCTGCTGTTCAGCATGCTGGCCCTCTGCCAGGACTCGATCCTGGCGCTGCTCGCGGGTCAAGCGCGCACGTGGTTCGCACGGAGCCCGAAGCGACTCGACCACCTGAGCGTCGCCGGTGGGGTCACGATGGTCGGCCTGGGCACGAGCCTGGCACTCCAGGGCGGGTCCAAGGCCTAGGAACAGAACCCGGAGCAGGCGGCGGCACGTCAACAGACGCTCGAGGCGCGCCTGGCAGAGCCGCACGCCGGATGAAATAGCCAGAGAATTCATCCGGCGGCATCTTGCAGGCGTCCGCAGGGTGCAGTGAAATACCACTCGGTAAACGGGTGATATTCGAGTGCTCCTCCGGTCCGCGACCTCCGAAATGACGAGAGGGTGAAACCCCGTGTTCACCCGCTCCACGGCTTTCGGCCACGCGGCGGGAAGGCAACACTTCCCTCATGCATTCCGCCGCTCCACACGTTCTGGTGATCATCCAGAACCTGCCGCTCCGGCTCGACCGCAGGGTGCGATCCGAGTGTCGCGCCCTGACGGACGCCGGTTACCGCGTGAGCGTCATCTGCCCGCAGGAGAACCCGGACGAGCCGGCCCGGTTCCAGATCGACGAGACCGCCGTCCACTCCTACGCGCCCCCGCCCGAGTCACGAGGGCTCGCGGGCTATGTGCGCGAGTTCGTCGTCTGCTGGTGGCGCACCGCGCGCGCCTCAGGACGCGTGCACCGGGACGCCCCGTTCCAGGTGATCCAGGCGTGCAACCCGCCGGACACCTACTGGCTGCTGGCCCTGCTGTGGCGGCTGCGACGCGGGGTGCGGTTCGTCTACGACCAGCACGACCTGTGCCCGGAGGTGTACGTCGCGAAGTTCGGCCGGCAGGGCCTGCTGTATCGGGGCCTGCTGCTGCTGGAGCGGGCGACGTACCGCAGCGCGGATCACGTGATCTCCACCAACGGCTCCTACCAGGAGATCGCGCAGGGCCGCGGCCGTGTCGAACCGCGACGCAGCTCCGTCGTGATGAGCACGCCCGACGCCGACCTCATGCGGCGCGGCGACGAGGAACCCGGCGCCCGTGACCAGGCAAAGCACCTCGTGGCCTACGTCGGGATCATGGGAACACAGGACGGCGTCGACCGGCTGCTGGCTGCCGTCGACCACGTGGTGCACCAGCGCGAGCGCACCGACGTGCGGTTCGCCCTGCTCGGGTTCGGGGACGCCATGGAAGACCTCCGCGCGGACTGCACCCGCCGCGGCCTGGACCCCTGGGTGCACTTCACCGGCAGGGTGGACCATGCGGCGATCGGCCGCTGGCTGTCCAGCGCCGACCTAGGGGTCACGCCCGACCCGCCCAGCGAGTTCAACGACCGCTCCACCATGAACAAGACCCTCGAGTACATGGCGCACGAGCTGCCGGTCGTCGCGTCCGACCTGACCGAGACCCGCCGCAGCGCGGGTGAGGCGGCGCGGTACGTCGCCGGCACCGACCCCGCGGATCTGGGCGACGCGATCCTCGAGATCCTGGACGACCCAGAGCGCGCCCGCGTGATGGGCGCGGAGGGCCGTGCCCGGATCGAGGGCGAGCTGTCCTGGCGCCGGCAGGCCGACACCTACGTGGGAGTGTTCGACGGCCTGACCGGCCGCACGGGAACGGCTGCCGAGCGACACACGTAAAACCCGGCCCCACGCATTTCTTTGCGCAATGACAATTCACCCCGGGTGAAAGACGCGCGCGGGTGAACAAAGAGCGACGGCGGGTGATTTCGAATCGCACCGGCCGGTGCAGCACGGGGCCGGCACGTACATTGATCGGTGCCAGGGAGTTAGCCATCCGGGCCGATCCGAGCTGATACCGGAAGAAGGCAGCATGGACCAAAGACTTTTGCGGGCGGCCGTCGTGGGCGCCGGCTACTGGGGCCCCAACCTGGCGCGTAACTTCGCGGCGTCGGACCACTGGGAGCTCGCGGCGGTGTGCGACCTCGACGCCGACCGTGCCGCCCGGGTAGCTGGAGCACACGGTGGAGCCGACGTCGAGACGTCGCTCGCCGCGCTGCTCGACCGGGACGACATCGACGCGGTGGCCATCGCCACCCCCGCGGGGACCCATCACCCGATAGCCATGGCGGCTCTGCGGGCTGGCAAGCACGTTGTCGTCGAGAAGCCGATCGCCGACCGGACGTCGGCGGCCGTGGAGATGGTCGCGGAGGCACAGGCTCGCGGCCTGGTGCTGATGACCGACCACACCTACTGCTACACGCCCGCGGCGCGGAAGATCCGCGAGCTGGTGGCGAACGGCGACCTCGGCGAGATCCTGTACATCGACTCGGTGCGGATCAACCTCGGTCTGGTCCAGCCCGATGTGGACGTGTTCTGGGACCTGGCGCCGCACGACCTGTCGATCATCGACTTCATCCTGCCCGGCGGACTGCGGCCGCAGTCGGTGGCCGCGCACGGCGCCGACCCGATCGGTGCCGGCAAGTCCTGCGTCGGCTACCTGGTGCTGCCCCTGCCCGGCGGCGCCGTGGCCAGCGTGCACGTGAACTGGCTCAGCCCCACCAAGGTTCGGCGCATGACCATCGGGGGGTCGCGCCGCACGCTCGTGTGGGACGACCTGAACCCGCAGCAGCGCATCAGCGTCTACGACCGCGGTGTCGACCTCGAGACCCAGGCACTCGACAGCCTGGAGCGACGGGCCGCGACCATCTCCTACCGCCTGGGCGACACCTGGTCGCCCGCCCTGGAGGAGCGCGAGGCGCTCGGAACCATGGTCGGCGAGTTCGCGGAGGCGATCCACGGCGGGCGTGTGCCGCTGACCGACGGCACGGCGGGCCTTCGTGTGCTCGACGTTCTGGAGGCCGCCGACCGTAGCCTCGCCGACGGCGGAGGCGTTTCACCGGTCCGGACGGGCGACGCCGCGGCCCTCGAGCTCGCGGGCGAGCGCATCGGTGGTGGTCGGGCATGAGCGCACTACGAGGCGCGGACGTCCTGGTCACGGGCGGCGCCGGGTTCATCGGCAGCCACCTGGTCGACGAGCTGGTGCTACGCCGCGGCGCGGCGTCGGTGACCGTCGTCGACTCGCTGGTCAACGGGCGGCGGGAGAACCTGGAGCAGCTCGCGGACGACCCCCGGCTCCGGCTCGTCACCGAGGACATCCGGAGCGACCGCGCGCTCAGCCTGGTCGACGAGGCGGACGTCGTCTTCCACCTCGCCTGCCTCGGCGTGCGGCACAGCCTGCACGACCCTCGCGAGAACCACGAGGTCAACGCGACGGCGACGCTGGAGCTGCTCGAACGAGCACGCGTCGCCGGCGTCCGCCGGTTCGTCCACGTGAGCTCCAGCGAGGTGTTCGGCACCGCGCAGTACGCCCCCATGGACGAGAAGCACCCCACCTGGCCCGAGACCGTCTACGGCGGGTCGAAGCTCGCCGGGGAGGCCTACGCACGCGCCGCGTTCCGCACCCACGGCATGCCGGCGGTCGTCGTCCGGCCCTTCAACACGTTCGGGCCGCGCAGCCACTTCGAGGGTGACAGCGGCGAGGTGCTGCCCCGGACCATCGTGCGCGCCCTGTGCGGTCTGCCTGCCTTTGTCTACGGCGACGGCGAACAGACCCGCGACTTCCTGCATGTCACGGACACGGCGCGGGCCCTGGCCGAGATCGCGGAGTGCGATGCCGCCGTCGGGCGCACCGTCAACGTCGGCTCGGGAGCCGAGCTGACCATCAACGACCTGGTCGCGACCGTCGCCCGGCTCGTGGGGCAGCCCGACCTCGAACCGGTGCGCCTGGACGCCCGACCGGGCGACGTCCGTCGCCTGCTGGTGGACAACACCCTGGTCCGGGAGCTGACGGGCTTCGAGCCGCGCACCACCTTCGAGCAGGGCGTCGCCGAGCTCGTCGAGTGGTTCCGCGGCCGGCCGGAGAGCCCCGAGGCGATGCTGGACCGGATCGAGGACCGCAACTGGGTCGCCACCGAGAGCGCCGAGGTGATCGCATGACCACGACGGGAACCGGCCTGGCCCGGGTGGACGTCATGAAGCCGTGGCTCGGCCCGGAGGAGATCGCGGCGGTCGCGGAGGTGATCGAGTCGGGCTGGGTCGCCCAGGGACCACGCGTCGCGGCGTTCGAGACCGCGTTCGCGAGCGCCATGGACGCGCGCTCCGCCGTCGCGACGTCCAGCTGCACGACGGCGCTGCACCTCGCCCTGGTGGTCGCCGGGATCGGCCCGGGAGACGACGTCGTTGTGCCGTCCTTCTCGTTCGTCGCCACGGCGAACGCACCCACGTACGTCGGAGCGCGGCCCGTGTTCGCCGACGTCGACGTCACGAGCGGCAACGTCACTGCCGAGACCGTCGCGGCGGCGCTCACCCCCGCGACGCGCGCGGTCGTGGCGGTCGACCAGGGCGGCGTACCGGTGGACCTCACGCCGATCCGCGAGCTGTGCGACCCGCTCGGCATCGTGGTGATCGAGGACGCCGCGTGCGGCGCCGGTTCGACCTACCGCGGTCGCCCCGTCGGGGCGGGTGCGGAGATCGCCGCCTGGTCCTTCCACCCCCGCAAGATCCTCACCACCGGCGAGGGTGGGATGCTCACCACCAGCCGCCCGGAATGGGCTGCCCGTGCACGACGTCTTCGCGAGCACGCGATGAGCGTCTCCGCGGCGGACCGGCACGCGTCCCTCGTCTCGCCCGCGGAGGAGTACGAGGAGGTCGGGTTCAACTTCCGGATGACGGACCTGCAGGCCGCTGTCGGTCTGGTGCAGCTCGGCCGCCTCCCGGAGATCGTCGCCCGGCGCCGGGAGATCGCGGCTCGCTACCGGGAGGAACTCTCGGACGTGCCCGGGATCCGGCTCGTCGACGACCCCTCCTGGGGCACGAGCAACATGCAGTCGCTGTGGCTGGAGGTGCTGCCCGCGTACGGGACCGACCGGGAAGGGCTGCTGCTGTCGCTCGCCTCGGCGGGCGTCTCCGCACGGCGCGGCATCATGGCGGCACACCTGCACCCCGCGCACGCCGGACGGGACCACGCTCCGTTGCCGGTGACCGAGCGGCTCACGGCCCACACCTTGATCCTCCCCCTGTTCCACCAGATGACGGACGCCGACCTGGACCGTGTGGTCGACGTGGTCCGCAGCCACGGGAGCCAGTGAGATGACGGCGTCCTGGGGCGGGCCGCTGCTGCTTGTCGGTGCGAGCGGGCTGGCCCGCGAAGTGCTCCCCCTGGCGGCCGAGGCGGGCCGTCCCGTGCTCGGCGTGCTCGACGACCGGCACGCCGAGCTGCCGCCCAGCCTCGGCGGCGTGCCCGTGCTGGGGCCGGTGTCCTCCGCCGCGGCCTACCCCGACGCGGAACTGCTGCTGTGCATCGGACCTGGCGTGTCCCGTGCCGCCGTCTACGGACGGCTGGATCCCGGGTCACGGTTCGCGACCGTCGTCGACCCGTCGGTACGCAACCCCGCCGGATGCCCGGTCGGAAGCGGATCGATCCTGCTGGCCGGGGTGACCATCACCGCCGACGCCTACATCGGTGAGCACGTCGTGGCGATGCCGGGCGTGACGGTGACCCACGACTGCGCGGTGGCCGACTTCGCCACGCTCGCGGCCGGCGTGTCGCTCGGCGGCGGCGTGCGGGTCGGCCAGGCGACCTATCTCGGCATGAACGCCGCCGTGCGCCCGGGCGTGCGGATCGGTGCAGGCGTCGTCGTGGGCATGGGAGCCGTCGTGCTCCGCGATGTGCCGGACGGCGAGACGTGGGCCGGCGTGCCGGCGAGCGCCCTGGCCCCTCGACCGGTTACGGAGGCCCCGCGATGAGGGTCGTCGTCTACGTGCACCACATGGAGATCGGTGGCAGCCAGCTCAACGCGCTGGAGCTCGCCCGCGAGACGGCGGCCCGCGGGCACGACGTCGTCGTCCTCGCTCCTCCTGGAGGCGCCCTGTGGGACGTCGCCGACCGGTTCGGGCTCGACATGGTGACGCTGCCGACCCACCTGACCTGGCCGTCGCCCCGGAACATGGCGCAGGCCGTCTCCACGGTGCGCCGGCTGCGTGCCGACGTCGTGCACGCCTACGAGTGGGGGCCGGCGATCGACGTCGCCCTCGGGCCGCACCTGCTGCTGGGGACGCCCGCCGTCGTGACCACCCTGTCGATGTACGTCTCCGGCTATATCCCACGGCACGTGCCACTGATCGTCGGCACGCACCAGCTCGCGCAGGAGGCCTCCGCGAGGTATCGGCACGTGCGGCTCATGGAGCCCCCGGTCGATACCGTTGCGAACGCCCCCGGGCGGGGCGGCGGCACGGCGGCACGGGAACGGTGGGGCTTCGAGCCCGACGACGTGGTCCTGTCGGTGGTCGGCAGGCTCACCGACGACCTCGACAAGACTGCCGGCGTCCTCGACGCGATGACGCTCGTCGAGCGCGCCCGGCCGGGCAGCGCCCTGCGGCTGCTCGTGGTGGGCGACGGACCGCGGTCGGCCGACGTCGCGGCGCGTGCCGCCGCCGTCAACGGCCGAGTCAGGCGGAATGCCGTGGTGGTCGCGGGTTCGCTCGACGACCCCCGGCCGGCGTACGAGGCCGCCGACGTCGTGCTCGGCATGGGGAGCTCTGTGCTCAAGGGAATGGCGTTCGGCAAACCGGTGGTGGTCCAGGGCCAGGAGGGCTTCTGGCGGAGGCTCGGCGAGGAGACCCTCGAGACGTTCCTCGACCAGGGCTGGTACGGCTCGGGCGGCGCCGGGGTGCCGGACCTGGCCGCGGCGCTGGAGCCGCTGGTCCGCGACCAAGGCATGCGTACCCGCCTCGGCGTGTTCGGGCAGCGCGTGGTCTCCGAGCGGTTCTCGTTGACTGCCGCCGCCGGGCAGCTCGAACAGGTCTACCGCGCCGCCGCCGTGTCTGGCCGCCGTTCGGCGGTCTCCCTCGGCCGGACGGCCGCCATCGTCGCCCGCGACACTGCACGCGGGCGCCTCCGGGAGAGGCCGGTCCGTGGCTGAGCGGCAGCTCCTGAGCGGCCAGGTCGGACGCGCCCTGCGCTGGAGCACCACCGGCACTCTGGCGGTGCGGCTGGGCAATCTCGGCCTCGGGATCGTGATCGCCCGCATCGTCTCGCCGGAGGAGTTCGGCCTCTACGCGATCGCCCTGACCGTGCAGAGCGTCGTCATGGCTCTGGCGGACCTCGGTCTGAGTGCCGACCTGATCCGTCACCCCGACCACGAGCGGCGGGCCGGCTCGGTCGCGACGCTCGGCCTGGTCACGGGTGGCGCCTTGACCGTCGCCGCAGCGCTGTCCGCACCCGCGCTGGCGACGGCGATGGGCGGGCCGGGCGCGGCGGGGCCCATCGCGATCCTCGCTGGGACGTTCCTGCTCGCCGGAATCGGCGTGGTCCCGTTCGCCACGCTCCAGCGGCGGCTCGACCAGCGTGGCCTGTTTCGCTCCAACGCCGTCGACTTCGGCGTCGGCGCCGTGGTGACCCTCGTCCTGGCGGCGTTCGGCCACGGACTGATCGGCCTGGCCGTGGGCCGGGTGGCCGGTCAGGCAAGCGGCGTCCTGGTGCAGTTCTGGCTCACGCGCACGCTGCCACGGCTCTCGTGGGACCGGACGGTCGCGCGGTCGGTCCTGGCGTTCGGGCTGCCCGTCGCGGCGGCGAACCTGCTGTCCTGGGTGCTGCTGTCGGTCGACCGGGTGGTGCTCGGCAACACGGCCGGCGCCGTCGAGCTGGGGTACTACGTGCTCGCGGCGAACATCTCGACGTGGCCCATGACCCTGGTGGGCCAGGTGCTGCGGTCGGTGACGCTGCCCGCCTTCTCCCGCGTCCGCGAGCGCGCGAAGGCGGCGCTCGTGCCCCTGCTCGGACCGGTGTGGTGGGCCGTCGCCGCCGCTGCCGCGATGCTCGCCGCGCTGGCCCACCCGGTGGTGGTGCTGGTCTACGGCGCGCGGTGGGAACCGGCGGTGCAGGTCCTGGTGCCGCTCGCGACGGTGGGTGCCGTGCGCGTCATCGCCGACGTCCTGGCCGGCTACCTGTACGCGCTGGGCCGCTCCCGCGGCGTCCTCGTGGTCCAGACGGTCTGGCTGGTGGCTCTCGTCCCAGCCGTCGTAGTGGGCGCGCAGGTCGGCGGCGGCGTCGGCGTCGGTGTCGCGCAGGCCATCGTGGCGGTGGTCGTGCTGGTACCCGCCTACCTCGTGCTGCTGCGCCGGTCGCGGGACGAGGTCGGGGCGCTCGTCCGCGCGCTCGTCGTGCCGGCACTCGCCGCGGCGGGCGCGGTCCTCGCGGGCATGCTCGTCGCCGACCGCGTGGCCGGCCCGATCCTGGGCGGTCTGCTCGGCGGTGCGACGACGCTGGTGTGCTACCTGGCCACGACCGTCGTCTGGGTCCTGCCGCGCTGGCGCGCCGCCCGGGTGGCCCTCGACGAGCCGGACGACACTCCGGACAGCACGCCCGCCGGCGAGCTGGACGACGAATCGCTCGCCGAACCGGCAGATGTCGCAGCGGCACCCGCTGCCCCCGCCGCCCGACCGAGAGGAACGACCCCATGACCGAGACCGTGGGCCAGACCGTGGCCACGACTTCCCCTGCACCCGAGCGGCACCCGGTGCCGTTCCTGGACCTGCAGGCGCAGACAGACGCGATCCAGCAAGAGGTCCGCGAGCGCTGGGACCAGGTCCTGGGCACCTCCGGGTTCGTGCTCGGGCCGGACGTCGAGCGGTTCGAGCGGGAGTTCGCCGCCTACTCGGGGGCGCAGCATGCCATCGGAGTCGGGAACGGGACGGACGCATTGGAGATCGCCTTCCAGGCCGCGGGCATCGGCCCCGGCGACGAGGTGATCGTCCCGGCCAACACGTTCTTCGCGACGGCGGAGGCCGTGCTGCGCTGCGGCGCGACGCTGGTCCCCGCGGACGTCGACGACGACTACCTGCTGGACCCGCAGGACGTCGCGGAGCGGCTGACCGCGCGGACCCGTGCGGTCGTCGCCGTCCACCTGTACGGGCAGATGGCGCCTGTGGCGCGGCTGCGCGAGGTGGTGGGGCCCGACATCCTCCTGGTCGAGGACGCCGCCCAGTCCCAGGGCGCCGACCGGGACGGTCTCCGCTCCGGCGGAGCGGGCGACGTGGCCGCCACGAGCTTCTACCCCGGCAAGAACCTGGGAGCGTTCGGCGACGGCGGTGCGGTACTGACGTCCGCGGACGACGTCGCCGAACGCGCCCGCCGGCTGCGCAACCACGGCGGCGTCGGCCGGTATGAGCACCTGGAGGTCGGGACCAACTCGCGCCTCGACGCGCTGCAGGCCGCCGTCCTGTCCGTGAAGCTGACCCGGCTCGACGCCTGGAACGCGCAGCGGTCGGCGGCCGCGGCCCGATACGGGGCCTTGTTGGCAGACGCGTTCGGTGACGTGCCCGAGGTGGTGGCACCACGCGAGCTGCCGGGAGCCACACACGTATGGCACCTGTACGTGGTGCGGACACCGGACCGGCCGATGGTCTCGGAGGCGCTGGCCGCGGCCGGGATCGGGCACGGTATCCACTACCCGGCCCCGGTCCACCTGCTTCCGGCGACGGCGCACCTGGGCCTGCGCCCCGGCACCGCCCCGCGCGCCGAGGCGGACGCCGGCCGGATCCTGTCGCTGCCGATGTTCCCCGGTATCACCCCGGCGCAGCAGGAGCGCGTGGTCGGCACGCTGCGGTCGGCCGTGACCGGACGGCGCGCGCGTCCGGCGGTGGTCGTATGAGCACCGGGACCATGGGCACCGGGGTGCTCGACCGGGCGGCCGCCGCCTGGCGCGCGTGGGTGGACCGGAACGCGACCGGCGGCCGAGGTGCCGCGCTGGGATGGTGGGTCCGGTCCCCGTTGGCCCCGCGGACGGTCCGCCGGCGACCGCCGGCGGCCCCCGAGTCCCGGACGCGTGTCTCGGTGGTGGTGCCGTGCTACGACTACGGCCGGTTCCTGCCGCAGACGGTCGGCAGCCTCGTGAGCCAGGAGGGCGTGGACGTCGAGGTGATCATCGTCGACGACGCCTCCACGGACGACAGCCTCGCGGTCGCCCGCGAACTGGCCGACCGCCACCCGGGCGTCCGGGTCGTCGCGAACGAACGCAACGCCGGGCAGGTCGAGTCGTTCAACCGCGGCTGGCAACACAGCACCGGCGAGCTCGTGGTCCGCCTGGACGCCGACGACATGCTGCCCCCGGGCGCGCTCGCACGGGCCGCGGCCGTGCTGGAGCAGCATCCGGAGGTCGGGCTGGTCTACGGCCACCCCCAGCACTTCGACGACGGAACCGTGCCGCGACCGGCGCTCGGGGACCTGACCTGGACGGTCTGGGACGGACGCGCGTGGCTCGGCGAGCGCTGCCGCACCGGGGTCAGCTGCATCACGTCCCCCGAGGTGGTCATGCGGTCCGACCTGCTCAAGGACGTCGGCCCGCTCGACCCGGAGCTCCGGTTCACGATGGACGTGGAGATGTGGCTGCGGCTCGCCGCCGTGCGGGACGTGGCCTACGTGGGCGGCGCCGACCAGGCCCTGCACCGCGAGCACGACGGCAGCCTGAGCGTGAACGAGGGGTCCGGCGCACTGCTGGACCTGCGGGCCCGCGCGGACGCGTACGACCGGCTGTTCGCCAACGTCGGCGACCGGCTCCCGGACGCCCAGAGCCTGCACGACCGGGCCCGGGCCGCCCTGGCTCGCGACGCGCTGCGCTACGCGGCGGCCGCCGCCGACCGGCGGGAGTCGCCCGCCGACTACCTGGAGCTCGCCACCGAGGTCTGGCCACCGGCCGGCGACTGGCGGTGGACGGGGCGTGTGCGACGACGGGCCGAGCGCTCCCGGCGAGCGGGAAGTGCCGGGCAGGTCGGAGTCACGGTCCGCCGCGTGGCTCGCCGTGCCCGGGCCGAGCTGATGTACCTGCGCTGGGCGACGTCCGGGCTGTGACCGAGGAGACCTCATGATTCTGCCGACCACGGCCCGCGCGAAGCTCCGCCGACTGCGTGGCGCGGGCGCGCGCGGGCTTGCCCAGCGCATTGCCGCGCGTGCCTACCGCGCGACGGATGCCCGCTCGCTCAGCTTCCAGCTCGACGCGCGCGACATCGCCGCCGACGTCCCGAGCGTGCTCGCGACTCCGGCCGCGGTGGCCGAAGACCGGCCGCTGACCGTCGGGTGGGTGACGTCGCCGCCCGCCGCCGGCTCAGGAGGGCACACCACGCTGTTCCGCATGGTCGAGGGCCTGGAGGCGAGGGGGCATCGGTGCGTCGTGCTCCTGTACGACCGGCACGGCCTCGACGTCGCCCAGCGCACGGCCGAGCTGCGGGCCGGCTGGCCCGCCGTGCGCGCGGAGGTCCGCGACGCCCGCGCGGGCTTCGGCGGCCTGGACGCGCTGGTGGCGTCGTCCTGGGAGTCGGCACACGTCATGCTGGCCTACGACGACGAGCCCACGCACCGCCTGTACTTCATCCAGGACTACGAGCCGTACTTCTACCCGCGGGGGTCGGAGCACGAGCTGGCAGCCATGACCTACCGGTTCCCGTTCCGCCGCATCGCTCTCGGCGACATGGTGGCCGGCTGCCTCGAGTCCGAGCTGGGCCAGGACAGTGACGTCGTCCCGTTCGGCTGCGACACCGCCACCTACCACCTGCCCGCTGTCGAGGCGCCGCGCTCCGGAGTGGTGCTGTATGCGAAGCCGGACGTCGACCGCCGGGGCTACCTGCTCGCCGCCATGGCGCTCGAACGTTTCCACCGCGACCACCCGGACCAGCCGATCCACGTCTACGGCTCCCGGCCGACGGACCTGCCGTTCCCGGTGACCTATCACGGCCGCCTGACGCCGGCGGAGCTCAACACCCTGTACGGAACGGTCACCGCGGGCCTGGCGATGTCGTTCACGAACATCTCGCTCGTCGCGGAGGAGATGCTCGCCGCCGGCGTCGTGCCGGTCGTCAACGACTCGCCGCTGGCCAGGGCCGACCTGCCGAACCCGTACGTCGGCTGGGCGGAGCCGACGGCGGCGGACATCGCCGCGGAGCTCTCGGCCGCCGTCCGACGACCCGATGCCGCCGCCTACGCGGAGAAGGCCGCCGCGAGCGTCGTCGGCCGGTCGTGGGGTCCGACGCAGCAGCTGGTCGCCGGCATCGTGGAGGACGAGGTCCGTGGCGCGGCGCGTGGCTGACCCGGTCGAGCGGAACAGGCGGCTCGCGTCAGCGCGCGACGGGGGGCGATGGGACGGGAACCGCCTCGGCGGGCGCCACGGGGTCGAGCGACGGGTCGTCGCGGCGCGATCCCCGCACCTCGAGCACCGCGATGACGGCGAACGTGGCGCAGGCGCCGAGCAAGCCCGCCATCCCGGCGCTCCGGGCGCGCGAGCCCTGCACCTGGTGGACGACCGTCGACTCGGGGGCGACCGTCACGGTGATGTGGTTGACGGGCGCCACCCCGGCGTCGCGCTGCAGGCGGTCCAGCTCCCCGGCGATCTGCGCGATGATCTCGCCCTGCCGCGCCTCCACCTCCTCAGCGGTGCCGGCCACGACCTCGACGTACAGGACCTGCTCGGCGAAGTGGGGGGCCCACTGGCCGCCGGTGTCGGGCAGGCGCACCGACCAGCCGTCGCGCACGCCCTCGCCGACCAGCGTCGCGTCGGGGGAGGCGTACTTGGTGACCTTGTCCGGCCCGGAGACCGCCTTGGCGACCACCCCCGCCGTGATGATCAGGTCCTCGGACGTCGTGCGCAGCGCGTTCGGGTAGGCGGCGCTCGTCGGCGCGAGGAACACGACCTGCGTGCGGCTCCAGAACACGCCGTCGTCCAGTGTGGTGGAGTACATGAGCCCGAGCGTGGCCACGGCACCCGCCACCAGGACGGTCCAGCGCCGCAGCGCCGCACGAACCAGGTCCCACAGCGTCATCGGATCTCCGCAATTGCTCGGAGCGGGCGAAATTCGCGTGGGAATACCGCGACTCGTTCCTTTCCCGCACCCGGCACGATACCTTTGACGAGCGCGGCGTGATACGCCCGGAAAGGGTGAACAAATGTCTTTCCTCGACGTGATCGCAACCTTGGGCCGCCAGTGGATCGTGACGGTCGCGGGGTTGATCACGACCGCCGCGCTGATCTGGGGCGCCACCACCGTGGAGCAGCCTGTGTACACCGCACGCTCGCTCGTCCTGCTGGTGCCCTCCGAGCAGGCGGTCGGCAAGGGCGGCAACCCGTTCCTGGCGCTCGGCGGGCTCGACCTCCCGGCACGCGTGGTGGTCGCGTACTACGAGAGCGACGTCGCCAAGGCCCGGTTCACCTCGGATTCACCCGAGGCCGAGTATGTCGTGGCGATCGAGGAGTCGACGCGCGGGCCGGTGATCGCCGTGGACGTCACCGACGCGACCCCGCAGCGCACCCTCGAGACGCTCGACCTGCTCACCGCCTCGATCCCTGTCGAGCTGGAGCGCCTCCAGGCCGAGGTCGACGCGCCGCAGAACGCCGTCGTGTCGACGCTGGTCCTCGCCAAGGACGAGCGGGCGGCGATCGACACGAGCGGTACGGTGCGCATGATCATCGCCGCCGCCGGCGTAGGGCTGGTGGTCACGGTCGTCGGCGCCGTGGCGATCGACGGGCTGCAGCGCAGCCGGGCGCGGAGCAGGATGCCGGTCACCGGGCCGCCGGTCCTGAAGCCCTCGAGCGACAAGCCGCCGACCGTGCGGCTGCCCGCCGTGAAAACGCCGGCCGACAGGACTCTCCCGCCCTGGAACAACCCCGCCCCTGAGTCCCGCGACCGCCGCAAGGACGATGCGTCCTCCCGGGCGTCCGCCGCGGAGACCCGGTGATCCGGTGATCCGGTGACACGGACCCGGCCTGCCGCATACCGGCGACATGCGGCGCCGCAGCTGGGCCTGTTCCGGCGTCCGAGGCCGTTCGACGTCGTCACGTGGCTCTCGGTCTACCTGGTTCTGCTGTTCGCCGTGCCCTCGAAGCTCGTGATCGGACCGCTCGGCAGCGCCGGGGCCCCGTCGATGGTGGTCGGGCTCGCGAGCCTGCTGCTGTGGGTGCTCATCGGCGTGGGGGCGTCCCGGCCGACGCTGAGCGGTCCCCGGCTGGTCCGGGTGGCGCTTGCCGTCTTCCTGTTCAGCGTCGGGGTCTCGTACGTCATCGCGATGTCGCGGCCTGTTGTGTCGAGCGAGGTCAGCCCCGCTGACGTCGCGCTCCTGTCACTGCTCGCCTGGTCGGGCACCCTCCTCCTGGCGCACGACGGCATCACGTCGGCCGCTCGGCGCGACGTGCTCGTGTGGCGGCTGGCCCTCTCCGGCGGCGCGCTCGCCGTGCTGGGACTCGCGCAGTTCGCCCTCGGTGAGCTGTTCGTGGACCGGATCTCCGTGCCCGGGCTGACCCTCACGTCGCCGTACGAGCTCGGGGAACGCAACGGTCGCGTCCGCCCGCAGGGCACGGCGACCCATGCGATCGAGTACGGCGTGCTCGTCACCATGCTGCTGCCGCTGGCGCTGCACGTAGGTTTCCAGCACACCGAACGCAGGGCCGTCGTGCGGTGGGCACCGGCCGTGGCGTCGCTCGCCCTGGTGCCCGCGACCGGTTCCCGGTCCGCCTATGTAGGCGCCGCCATCGGCCTCGTGATCATGCTGATCGGCTGGAAGGGGCAACGGCGCCGCATCATGCTGGGCGTCACCGCTGCCGGCACGGTCGGGGGGATGGTGGTGGCACCGGGGATGCTGGCGTCGATCGTCGGACTGTTCGCCGGCGCCTCCGAGGACCCGAGCGTCGCCTCCCGGACCGGCTCGTTCGAGCTGGCGGGAGATTTCATCGCACGCGACCCCCTGTTCGGGCGAGGGCTGGGCACGTTCCTGCCCACCTACCGGATCTTCGACAACCAGTACCTTCTGCTCCTCGTGACCATCGGCGTGGTGGGCACGGTCCTGTTCTGCGGCCTCTGCGCGGCGGTCGTCCGGGTGCTCGTCCGGGCACGCGCGCGCAGCGCCGGCACCGATGCCAGGTCCCACGACCTCGCCCTGGCACTCATCGCGTCGGTCGTGGTCGGGTTCGTCAGCCTGCTTTTTTTCGACGCCTTCGCATTCCCGATGACGATGGGCGCCCTCTTCCTCTTGGTCGGGCTCGCCGGCACCCTACGGGACCAGGCGTAGGCAGGTCGGGTTACCGCCGGTTAATCACCCGTATATTCACCCGTCACGGCATTCCGCGCCCGTACTTCTTCCTTCACGATGAGCAAATGATCAATCTCTGCTTTCACGGCATCGGGACGGCCCCTTACGGCGTCCCGGCGGAGGAAGCTGCCTACTGGATCGACGCCGACACGTTCCACCGGGTCCTGGACCTGGTCGGCGAGCGATCAGACGTCCAGCTCTCCTTCGACGACGGCAATGCCTCCGACGTCGAGGTGGCGCTGCCGGAGCTGACGGCCCGGGGCCGGACCGCCGACTTCTTCGTGATCGCGGGCCGCCTCGGCAACCCCGGGTCGCTGTCGGCTGACGACGTCCGCGGGCTGCACGGGGCCGGGATGAGCGTCGGGTCGCACGGCATGCACCACCGGGTATGGCGCCGCCTGAGCCCGGCCGAGCAGTACGAGGAGCTGGTGGTCGCCCGCAGGCGGCTCGAGGAGGTGCTGGGCCAACCCGTGCGCATGGCCGCGTGCCCGCTCGGCCGGTACGACCGCGCGACCCTGACCGCCCTGCGCCGGCTGCGCTACGACCTCGTCTATACCAGCGACCGTGCCCTCGCACGGCCCGGCACCTGGCGACAGGCCCGGTTCAGCGTCCGCGCGCACGACACGGCCGACGATGTCCGCGCCTGGCTCCGGCACGGCGACCGGTACGCCGCGCGGCTCGCCGACTCGGCACGCACCTTCGTCAAGGGGCTGCGCTGATGACCGGCCCGGGCAGACCGGCCGGCTCGGAGCTGGGGGCGCATCCCGAGGTCGCCGCCGTCGTGGTGACCTACAACAGTGCCGGCCACGTCGGCGATCTGCTGGACAGCCTGCCCGCGGCGTTCGGCGACGTCACCTACCGGACGGTAGTGGTCGACAACGGCTCGTCCGACGGCACGGTGGAGCTGCTGCTCGCTCGCGGTGACTGCCTGGTGGTCAAGAGCGTGAACGACGGGTTCGGCGCCGGCGTGAACCGCGCCGTGCGGAACGCACCGCTGACCGAGGCCGTCCTCGTGCTCAACCCCGACGCCGTGCTGGACCCCGAGGCCGTGCCCAGGATGCTGGACGTGCTGCGCCGGCCCGGCGTCGGCATCGTCGCCCCCCGCACGCGCGAGGCCGACGGGAGTCTGTCGCCGACGCTGCGCCGCGCCCCGACCGTCGCCCGCGTCGGCGGGCTGAGCTTCACCCGCCTCCCCGTGTTCGCCGAGCGGATCGACGACCCGCGCGCCTACACCACCGAGCGCACGGTGGACTGGGCCATCGGGGCCATCTGGCTGATGTCACGCCGCTGCTTCGACACGATGGGCGGGTTCGACGAGACCTACTTCCTCTACTCGGAAGAGACCGACTTCGCGCTGCGGGCCGGGGACGCGGGCTGGTCCACGGTCTATACGCCGCTCGCGGGTGGCATGCACGTGGGCGGCGGGTCGGGCACCAGCCACGAGACCCACACGATGCAGATGCTGAACCGGGTCCGGCTGGTCCGCCGGCGCCACGGCACGACCGCGGCCTGGGCGTACTACGCGATGACCCTGCTCATCGAGCTGCGCCGAGGCGTGCTGGGGCACCGCGCGTCGTGGCCCACCCTGCGTGCGCTGGTCCAGCCCGCCCGCCGTCCGGCCGTGCTCGGCGCCGGCGACGCGCTGCTGCCGCGATGAGGCCGCGATGACCGGGGCGGGGGCCGCACGGCCCGTCGCGTCCGTCGTGATCCCCGCGCACGACGAGGAGCGCACGATCGGACGTCTCCTGGACGCCCTGTGCGCCGCGCCGGGGCTGCTCGAGATCGTCGTCGCGTGCAACGGGTGTACCGACGGCACGGCAGACACCGCCCGCCGATACCCCGTGACCGTGCTCGACCTGCCCGAACCCTCCAAGTCCGCGGCGCTGCGTGCCGGGGACCGCGTCGCCGTCGCGTTCCCGCGGGTCTACCTCGATGCCGACGTGGAGATCACGGCGGACGGCGTGGCCCGGCTCGCGGCCGCGGTGGGCCAGGGCGGCATCACCGTCGCCGCGCCCCGGCGGACGATTCCCCGCACGGGGGTCTCCTCCCCGGTGCGCTGGTACCACGACGTGTGGGAGTCCCTGCCGGCGGTCCGCTCGGGCCTGTTCGGGCGGGGCGTCCTCGCCGTGTCCGAGGACGGCGCCCGCCGGGTCGGTGCGCTGCCGGAGATGATGGCCGACGACCTGGTGCTCTCGGAGGCGTTCGCGCCGGCCGAGCGCGCCGTCGTGCACGACGTCGCGGTCGTCGTGCACCCGGCGCGCACCCTGCGGGACCTCGTCCGGCGCCGCACGCGCGTGACGACCGGCAACGCCCAGGCCGACCGGGCCGGCCTGCGCGGGGCCGAGGCGCGGACATCGCTCGGTGACCTCTGGCACGTCGTGCGGGAGCGGCCAGGGCTAGCGCTGCGGATGCCCGTATTCCTCGGCGTCGTGATCGCGGGCCGCATGCGCGCCCGGGCCGCGGTGCGGGCCGGTGACTTCACCACGTGGGAACGGGACGCCAGCTCGCGGGTGTGACGTGGTCGGGCCTACGCCCCGCCGCACGGCGCCAGCCGCCCCACCGGCGTCGTGCGGCCGTTCGCCGCGACCGTCACCAGGTGCGACCCCGTGACGGCGACTGCCGGGCAACTCACCTCGGCCGGGCCGTAGCCCCAGCTCTCGTCGACCACCCGCAGGTTGTACACGGTCCCCGAGGTGCCTGCCCGGAACGGGTAGCCGCCACCGCTCACGAGCAGCCCGTCGATCGTCAGCGACGTGTTGTCCTGGTCGCCCGGGTAGAAGAACGGGGCGTTGCCTGGGCAGTCGGCCCGTTCCTCGAGCGTGATGACGCTCTGCCGCACCAGGACCGGGCCGCCGTTGTGCCCCTGGATGCCGTCGCCGTGCCAGTCCTGGCACTCCGCGGGCGGGACGACGGCGATGTAGCTGTTCTCCACAGTCACCCCGCCGCAGTGCTTCGAGCCCACCCGGATACCTTCGGGGACGCCGTCGATCAGGACGTCGCGGACGGTGAACCCGCCGGTGCCGATGACCGGCAGGTCGGTCTCGGTGGCCCCCGCGGTGCGCGTGAACGTCGAGCTCTCCACGACCAGCCCCGACCCGCACGCGCCGTTCACGTCGTTGACGACGAAGGCATCGACCGCCTGCACACGCCGTAGGGTGACGTTCTCGGCGGCGACGCGGATGACGCCGCCGGTGATTCTCAGGTCCTCGACCACCGCGCCCCGCGCACGGATCCAGAGGTCACCGGTGTGCTCGTCCTTCGGCTCCCAGCCGGCCGGGAGACCGACACTCGACCTCGTGGGAAACGTGGCCGCCACGGCCTCCGGCACGCGAGTCGGCACGACCACGTCGTCATCGGGAGCGGGGCCTTCCCCCGGCGCGACCGACACACCTGGAGCAGCCCCCGGCGTCGTCCACAGTTCCGGAGGCACGGACGTCGACGCCGGGGCGAGCGTCATGATCACGACGGCCGCCAGCACACAGACCGCCCGCCGGAACGTCGCCGGCCGCCGTCGCGGCGGTGGGGTACGCCTATGGGCCATCCCGGTACGGCTCCTTCTCATGCGCTCACCTTCGCACCGAATTCCGGCCGCGGCGCGGCAACGTCCTCGTAGAGGTCCGCCATACGGTCGATCCGGCGGTCCCACAGATGGACGGCGATCACGCGCTCGCGGGCCGCCGCACCCTTCCGCAGCCGTAGCCCAGGGTCGGCGACCAGGCGGCGGACCGCCCCGGCCACGTCCTGCGCGAGCTGGGCCGGTGACTCGACGGGCACGCGGACGGCGCACGCGTCGGACACGTTCTCCGCCGGGCCGCCGCGGTCGCACACGACGAGCGGCAGCCCGTGCGCCATGGCTTCGAGGACCACGGCACCGCCCGGCTCCCGGTAGCTCGGGAAGACGAAGACGTCGGCGCGCTCGTAGAAGCCGTCGACGTCCGCATGCGGGACCGCGCCGTGGATCGTCACCCGTCCGGTCAGCCGCAGGTCGCGCACCAGGTCGTCGCACGCGCGGCGGTCGTTGCCGTCACCCACCACGTCGAGCACCACCGGCAGGTCGCGCAGCCGGGCCATCGCGCGGATCGCCTCCCGTGCGCCTTTGGTCCGCACGAGGCGTCCGACATGCAGCAGCCGCACCGGGCCGGTACGACCCGAGCGGTCGACCTCGGGCGGGACCTCCTGCACGGCGACGTCGCTCTGCGTCTCGTACCGGCGCAGCGGCAGGTCCCCCAGGACGTCCCGCACGTAGGGGGCGATGCCCACCACGCAGTCGGCGGACCGATAGCTCGAGCGCAGCAGCGGGTCCAGCCGGAGCCGGAGCCGGTCCAGCTGCCGGAGCCGCTGGTACAAGGGTGTCGCGCCCTCCTCCCGGACGAACGCGGGCGGGGACTCCAGGCTGCCGCCGACCGGCCCGAGCACCACCGGGAGGCCCAGGTTGACGACGGGCGACGGGTACCGCAGCGCCACGGGCGTCACCTGGTGCGCCACGTCGAACCGTGCGCCCGCGGCGAGCCGGTTCCGCACGTAGCGCCGAGCCCGGGCGTAGAACGGCACGTAGGCGGGCTGGAGCATGCTGTTCAGCCGCTCCGCGCGGTGCACCAACGGGGGTTCGGCCCACTCGATGACCTGAGTGCGCGGCAGCTGCTGCGACGGTGGCACATGCCCCCTCTTGTAGGTGGACAGGAGGGTCACCCGGAACCGTTGCGAGAGCCGGTGCGCCCATTGGTACGCCAACCATGACTCTCCGACGTCTTCTCCGTCGCACGCCGGTGCGACCAGCAGCACGCTTGTCACGCGGGCTGGTGCGACCTGCTCGTTGACAGCCATCGTTCGATAGTGACCGGCCCGCCCGGCAAAGGCACACAAAGCCGGGGTGAACGCTCGGGTGAGAAATGCACCGCGTCACGGGACAGGAAAGCACCGGATGAAATCCGGGCGCCGCGCGCCTTTCACCCCGCACCGTCACCGCTGTCACCGTTTTCCGAGGGTCATACTCGCCATCGTGACACATGCAACCCGGGTCGACCTGGCACCGATCACTACGGACGATCTTCCGCGCGTCGGGGAATTCCTCAGCGTGCATCTCGACAGCTCGCTCACGCCCGCGCAGTGGGCGCGCTCGCTGCGCCCCACGTGGAGCACCAGCCACCCCGACCACGGGTTCCTGCTCGTGGCCGACGGCCTGGTCGTCGGGGTGTACGCCGCGTTCTATTCCGAGACCGGCGGCCCGGGCCGGGACCGTCCGGTGTGCAACCTCGCGGCGTGGTGCGTGCTGGAGGAGCATCGCGGGCACTCGCTGCGCCTGGTCCGCGCGATGCTCGCGCAGCGCGACCGCGAGCTCACCGACCTCTCCCCCAGCGGCACCGTCGTACCCCTGAACGAGCGGCTCGGCTTCCGCCACCTGGACACGTCGGGCGCGCTGGCCGTCAACCTGCCCCTGCCCTCGCGGCGGGGGATACGCCTGGTCACAGGGCATGCGGACATCGAGGCGACCCTGACGGGCTCCGACCTGGCGGCCTACCGTGACCATGCCGGCTCCGCCGCCGCACGGCACGTCGTCGCCGTCATCGACGAGCGGCCGTGCTGGGTGGTCTTCCGGGCGGTCCGGCGCAAAGGACTGCGCCTGTTCGCCTCCGTGATCCACGTCAGCGACCGCGAGCTGTTCCGTGCCGCGGCGCCCGCGGTGCACCGGCACCTGCTGCTCGCGCACCGGCTGCCGCTCACCTTGCTGCAGACCCGGGTCAGCGGTCCCGGCCCGTGGCACTCCGTGCCGCTGCGTGCGCAGCGGCCGGCGATGTATCTGAGCCGGGCCGGGCTGCCGCCGGAGTCGGCCTCGTACCTCTACAGCGAGCTGACCCAGGTGCCGTGGTGAAAAGGGGATCGCGAAGGTGAAAACTGTCCTCTCGGGAAACAATTGATCAAACAATTCACCTCTCCGCGTCGGCGGCATTGTATGCGCCTTCGTAAATGAACCTCGCGCATTTCACCCGGAGCAGTTGACCGAAGTTACGAACACATTTTCACCCCTTTCCACGGTTCACCCGCTTTTGGATGTTATTCACCCGTCATCGACCTGCCAGAAATGGCCTGACGCGTCTTACCGTGATCCTCGTGACCGCCATCCACCAGCTCCTGGCGCATCAGGCGCGTATCCGGCCGGACGCTCCCGCGCTGTCCTCCCGGAGCACGACCCTGACCTACGCGCAGCTGTGGCACGCCGTGCGGCAGGCCGGGGCACACCTCGCCGGGCTCGGCGTGGCCCGTCACGACCGCGTGGCGGTGTACCTGGAGAAGCGCGTCGAGACAGTGGCGGCGCTGTGGGGCACCGCAGTGGCCGGCGGCGTGTTCGTCCCCGTCAATCCGCTGCTCAAGGGCAAGCAGGTGGCGCACGTCGTCCGCGACTCGGGCGCGCGCGTGCTGGTGACGTCCCGGGGCCGCCTTGCCGCCGTCCGCGACCAGCTCGGCGACACCGGCCTGACCACGGTGCTGCTCGTGGACCTGCCGGACGACGGCGAACCCACGGCCGCCCCGGAAGGCGTGGCCCTCCGGCCCTGGCTGGCGGCGTCCGATGACGGCGCCACCCGCGATGACGGCCCGCTCGGCGCGGACCTGCCGACCGGCCCCGACACCGACATCGCGGCCATCCTGTACACGTCCGGCAGCACGGGGGCGCCGAAGGGCGTCGTCCTGTCGCACCGCAACCTGGTGGTCGGCGCGACCAGTGTCTCCGGCTATCTGCGCAACACCGCCGACGACGTCCTGCTCGCCGTGCTGCCCCTGAGCTTCGACGCGGGTCTCAGCCAGCTCACCACCGCGTTCACCGTCGGCGCCCACGCCGTGCTCCTCGACTACCTGCTCCCCCGCGACGTCGCCGCCGCGTGCGAGCGGTACGGCGTCACGGGTATCACGGGCGTGCCACCCCTGTGGACGCAGCTCGCGGCGGTCGACTGGCCGCCGGGCGCGCGGCAGACGCTCAGGTACTTCGCCAACACCGGCGGGCGGATGTCCGGCACGCTCCTGAGCGAGCTGCGCGACCTGTTTCCCACGGCGGCGCCCTACCTGATGTACGGACTCACGGAGGCGTTCCGCTCCACCTATCTCGACCCGGCCCAGGTCGACCTGCGCCCCGACTCGATCGGCCGCGCGATCCCGAATGCGGAGGTCCTGGTGCTGCACCCCGACGGCTCTCCCTGCGCCCCCGGTGAGCCGGGCGAGCTGGTGCACCGCGGCAGCCTCGTCGCACTCGGGTACTGGAACGACCCCGAACGCACAGCAGCCCGGTTCCGGCCCGTGCCCGGGTACGACGAGCCCTGGCGCGCCGTTCCGGAGCCCGCCGTGTGGTCGGGCGACACGGTCGTGCGCGACGCCGACGGGTATCTCTACTTCGTAGGCCGGGAGGACGAGATGATCAAGACGTCCGGGTACCGGGTCAGCCCCACAGAGGTGGAGGAAGCGGCCCTCGGCACGGGCCTCGTGCGCGAGGCGGTCGCACTCGGGGTGCCCGATGCCCGCCTGGGCCAGCGCATCGTGCTCGTCGTCGCCGCTCCGGAGCCTGTCGACGCGGACCGGCTGCTCAAGGAGATGCGCCAGTCGCTCCCGACCTTCATGCTGCCGACCGAGGTCCGTCCGGTGAACGAGCTGCCCCGGAACCCCAACGGGAAGCTGGATCGCCCCACGGTCCGCGCCCAGGTCACGGCCCAGGCATCGACAGAGGTGCCGGCATGACGGCGCAGCCGCTGGTCGAACCGGTAGCACTACATCCGGCCGTTGCGGCGGTTCCGGTAGCGGGCGACGAGCTGCTGGTGGGCGGGGTGCCCCTGACCCGCCTGGCCGCCCGCGTGGGGTCCACACCGTTCTTCGCGTACGACCGGCAGCGCATCACCGACCGGGTCCGCGAGGTCCGCGCGGCCCTCGGTGGTGCGGTGCGACTCGGGTACGCCGTCAAGGCCAACCCGATGCCCGCCGTCGTGCAGCATCTGGCGGGACTGGTCGATGCGCTCGATGTCGCCTCCGCGCGGGAGATGCACACCGCCCTGGACACCGGGACCGACCCGCACCACGTCAGCTTCGCCGGTCCCGGCAAGACGCCGGAGGAGATCCGGTCCGCCGTCGCGGCGGGCGTGCTGATCGAGCTCGAGTCGGACACCGAGGCCCGCCGGGTCGTGGCCGCCGGCGACGAGCTCGGCGTCGTCCCGCGCGTGGCGGTCCGCGTCAACCCCGACTTCGCGGTGCGCGGCTCGGGAATGCGCATGTCCGGTGGCCCGCAGCAGTTCGGAGTCGACGCCGAACAGGTCCCCGACCTGCTCCGCTACCTGGGCGCGACTGGCGTTGACATGCTCGGGTTCCACGTCTTCGCGGGGTCGCAGAACCTCTCCGCCGAACAGATCGCCCAGGCCCAGAGCGCCACCGCCGAGCTCGTCATCTCTCTCGCCGACCAGATGCCCGGCACCGTGCGCTACGTGAACCTCGGCGGCGGGCTGGGCATCCCGTACTTCCCGAAGGACCGGCCGGTCGACCTGGGCCTGGTGAGCGAGAGCCTCGCCGTGGTGGTGGGTGAGCGGATCGCTCCCGCGCTGCCCGACGCCGACGTCCACATCGAGCTCGGCCGATACCTCGTCGGCGAGGCCGGCTACTACGTGACCAGGGTGATCGACCGGAAGATCTCGCGCGGGCGGACCTACCTCGTGGTCGACGGCGGGATGCATCACCAGCTCGCAGCGTCCGGGAACCTCGGCCAGGTGATCCGGCGCAACTACCCGGTACTCGTCGGCGACCGCATGGCGTCGCTCGACACGGAGCAGGCGACCGTCGTCGGCTGCCTGTGCACTCCCCTCGACCTGCTGGCGGACGACGTCCCGCTGCCGCGGGCCGAGCCCGGCGACCTCGTGGTGGTGCTCCAGGCCGGCGCCTATGGCCTCACCGCGAGCCCTACTGCGTTCCTCAGCCATCCGGCACCCGCGGAGGTGTTGGTGTGACCACCCCGACAGGAGATGCGATGACCAGCGACGTCACGGACGGCCCGGCCAGGCCGGCACCGAGAGACGAGGCGGGCGACGTGAAGCTCGCCGACGTGCTGACCGTGCTCGGCACGACCCTCGGGATCGAGGACCGAGTCGGCACGTTCGATGCCACAACGCCCCTCTTCGGCGCACTGCCGGAACTGGACTCGCTGGCGGTCCTCGAGCTCGTGACCGCACTCGAGGACCGGTTCTCGATCACCGTCGACGACGACGAGCTGACCGGCGGGATGCTGGAGACCGCCGGTAGCCTGCACACGTTCGTCCGCGACCGGGCCCACTGACCACCCGCCGCCATGAACAGCGACGAGACCTCAGCGCACGTGGTCGCATCGGCCGACGTCGACGAGCGCGCCACGCTCGGTAGCGGCACCACCGTCTGGCATCTCGCCCAGATCCGGGAGGACGCCGTCGTCGGGCAGGGCTGCACCGTGGGCCGGGGCGCCTACGTCGGACCCGGGGTACGGATCGGCGACGGGTGCAAGCTGCAGAACTACTCCCTGGTCTACGAGCCGGCGGTGCTGGAGGACGGCGTGTTCATCGGCCCCGCGGTCGTGCTCACCAACGACCTGTACCCCCGCGCGGTAACCCCGGACGGCACCGTCAAGACCGCCGACGACTGGCAAGCCGTGGGCGTCACGGTCCGCACCGGTGCGGCGATCGGGGCCCGGGCGGTCTGCGTGGCTCCCGTGACGGTCGGCCGATGGGCGACCGTCGCAGCCGGGGCCGTGGTGACCGCCGACGTGCCGGACTTCGCGCTGGTCGCCGGCGTACCCGCGCGACGGATCCGCTGGGTCGGTCGCGCCGGAGTTCCCCTGGAGCGCACAGGACCCGAGAGCTGGCGCTGCCCGTCGACCGGCGACGAGTTCGTCGAGAGCGGTGGCGCACTGCGCGAGGCACCGGCGGTCATCTCTTTTCCCGACTGAACAATGTTCTGAGCATTTCCTTTCACTAATTAACCCGGCCTTCGCGTGAGCAATTCACCCTCGCCTTTATTCACCCTCTTTCCATCCGGGTGAATGAGCGGGTGAAGCGGCCGTAAACCGGCTCGATAGACAGGACAGAGTGCCGTAAGCCTCCTACTATCGAGAACAGGAATTACGACGAGACTGGGTGTGCTCACCCCGGCGGAACGCCCGCACAGGCCAGAAAATCCCCCGGCTCCATCCCCGGCGCATTTGTCGCGCCGTGATTCAGCGCGTTCAGAAGCTCGTCCTCGGTTAGAACGAAGAAGGGATTCGTCGTGACGAGCCAGACGGTAGGCGGTGGCTCCGAAACTCGCCCTCGGACGGACGAGATAAGGGTGAATAACCGCGATCCTCGCGGATTTCACGATATCCGGGCGAGGCTCGCCCACCCGCAATGGCAAAAGCGATATCGCGCGCGTCTGCGTTTCACGGACGCGGCGGCCGTCATCGGCTCGGCCGTCGTGGCGTACGTGATCGACGCCGACCTGATGTTCGGTTCTCCCGGAAATCCGGGCCCGCTCAGGGCGATAGCGGTTCCCGCCGTCGTGGCGGCGGTCTGGATGGCCACGCTGGCCGCGCGCAGCTCGTACGACCTCCGCGTCGTCGGCCGGGACCACACGGAGTACCGGCGCATCCTCAGCGCGACGTGGACCGCCGTGAGCGTGCTCGTCCTCGCCGCCTGGCTGACCACCTTCGTCGAAGTCCGGGACGTGCTCGCGCAGGCGATCGCGCTGCCGCTCGGGCTCGCAGTGCTGATCGGGTCACGCTACGGGTGGCGGCGGTGGGTGGCGCGCTCCCGGCGCCGGGGCACCGGGTGCATGACACCCGTCCTGGTGGTCGGGCACCGTCGGCAGGCCGAGCTCATGATCAGCCGGCTCAACGGGGCGCCGCACCGGGGTTTCGTGGTCGTGGGTGCCTGCCTCCCGTCCGAAGCGGCCGCAGGTGAGGATCCCGACCTGTCGCGCCCGCGTTTCGGGACGCCCGGCGACGAGGTGGGCGGCATCCCCGTGCTCGGTGACCTGACCCATGTCGGTGAGGCCGCGGCCCTGGTCCGGGCGAGCGCCGTGGTGGTCAGTGCGTCGGACACCATCACGACCGAGGCCGTCCGCCGGCTCGGCTGGCAGGTCGAACGGGTGGGCGTCGACCTCATGCTCGCGGCGGAGCTCGCCGACGTCGCCGCCGACCGGGTCAGCGTCCACCCGGCCTCCGGCGTCTCGCTGCTGCACGTGGCCGCGCCCCGCTTCGACGGTCTCAAGTACCACGTGAAACAGGCGATGGACTGGCTGCTCGCCATCGTGCTGACGTTCCTCGTGTCGCCGGCGCTGCTCGGCGCGGGGCTCGCCGTCGCGCTGACCAGCAAGGGCGGACTGTTCTACCTGTCGGAGCGGGTGGGTCGCGACGGCAAGATCTTCCGGATGATCAAGTTCCGCACGATGTATGTCGGTGCCGACCGCGACGTGCCGGCGCTGGCCGCGGCGAACGAGGCGGCGGGGCCGCTGTTCAAGATGCGCTCCGACCCGCGCATCACCCGGGTGGGCCGGTTCCTGCGCCGGTACTCGCTCGACGAGCTGCCCCAGCTCTTCAACGTCCTGAGCGGCCACATGAGCCTCGTGGGTCCTCGGCCGGCGCTGCCGCACGAGGTGGCGGCCTACGAGGAGCGCATGCGGCGCAGGCTGCTCGTCAAGCCGGGCATGACGGGGATGTGGCAGGTCTCCGGCCGGTCCGACCTGTCCTGGGAGGAGGCGGTGCGGCTCGACGTCTACTACGCGGAGAACTGGACGCCGATGCTGGACCTGGCGATCCTCGGCCAGACGGCCCGCGCCGTCATCTCGGGCCGCGGCGCCTACTGACCCTTTGTTGCGGGCGCGATCGTTGCGCCTAAACCGGGCAGGTAGTCGCAACGGTCGCGCCCACAACCAAGAGAGCGGTCAGCCCCGCGCCAGCCGCATCGGGGTGTGCGGGATGCCGTCCTCCAGGAACTCGTCCCCGTCCTGCCCGAACCCGTGCTTGCCGTACCAGCGCGTCAGCGGCGACTGCGCGTCCAGCACGACGTCGCGGTCGTCGCCGACAGCGTCGATGTACTTCAGCGCGGCACGCATGATCTCGTCGGAGTGGCCCTTTCCCCGCGCCGCTTTGACCAGCGCCACGCGGCCGATACGCCAGACGTCGCCGTCGTCGAGCACACGGGCCGTGCCGAGCACGCGGATCCCGCCGTCGGACACCGAGTCGGGAGCCGCCTCCCCGAGGCCCACCACGTGCACGGTGGTGGGCTCGAGATCGCGGCCGTCGAGGTCCTCGTAGGGGCAGTCCTGCTCGACGACGAACACGTCCTGGCGCAGCTTCCAGACCCCATAGGCAATGGCGACATCGAGCTGGGTCAGCGGGGCGGTAATGATCTGCACGTGGTCGATGCTCTCATCCCACGGGCAGGTGCCGCTTCCACCAGTCCAGGATGATCTCGAAGCGCTGCTGGCGGTGCCGGGGCCGACCGGACCGGGACAGCTCGTGGTTCTCCCCGGGGAAGACCACCAGCTCGGTCTCGACGCCGTGCCGCTTCAGCGTCGAGTAGTAGCGCTCCGCCTGGGACAACGGGCAGCGCAGGTCCTGCTCGGAGTGCAGCACCAGCGTGGGCGTCGTCACCTGGCCCGCGACCGCCTGCGGCGACTGCCCGGCGATCTGCTCGGGCGTCTCGCCCACGTACTCCGAGCCGAAGAACGAGCCGATGTCGCTGGTCCCGAAGAACACGTCCGGGTCGAGGAAGCCGCGCTCCACGATCGCGCCGGCGAACCGGTGGTCGTGCGCGATGGTCCACGCCGTGAGGTATCCGCCGTACGAGCCGCCCAGCACGCCCACGCGGGACCCGTCAAGGCGCCCGTCCGCCGCCACGGCGCCGTCCAGGAAGTCGAGCACGTCGTGCAGGTCCACCGTGCCCATTGCGTGCCGGATCGCCCGGCCGTGCGCCTGCCCGTAGCCCGCCGAGCCGCGCGGGTTGCTGTACACGACGGCGTATCCGGCGTCGACCAGCACCTGGGTCTCGTCGAACAGCTCCGCGCGGTAGGAGGCGAAGGGCCCGCCGTGGATCATCAGCAGGGTCGGGTGCGGACCCTCCCCCTCGGGGACCGCCACCCAGCCGTGCACCGGGTACCCGTCGCGCCCGTTGACGATCAGCTCCTTCGGCGTCACGACGCCGGTCGCGCGCAGCGGCGCGGAGAAGTCCGTCCGACGCCGCAGCTCGCCGCCTGCCGCGCCGGTCAGGTCGACGACCGCCAGATCGCCGTAGCTGCCCGGGTCCGAGTACGCGACCGCGAGCGTCCCGCCTCCGACGCCGAACCCCGATACGACGACGTCGCCGCTGGTCAGCTGGGTTGTGACCCCGTCGTCGGAGACCCGGAGCACCTGGTGGGTACCGCGGGTCTCGACGGCGACCAGCGCGCCGCCGTCCGCCAGCGGCAGGGGCTCGCCGTCGATCCCCTGCGTCTCCGGGTCGGTGAGGCGGCGCGGCTGCTGGTCGGCCCACGCGGACAGCACGTACAGCGCGCCGTTGCGGGCCACGAAGTCCTTGCCCTCCGGGCCGAGGTCCTGCGCGACCACGTAGAGTTCGCCGCCCGCGCCGAATCCGATGGCCTCGGGTGCCAGCGTGCCGAGGAGGACGTCGGAGCTGCCCCCGGTCGAACCGGTCAGCGGCAGCACGCGCACCGTCCCGCTCCATGGCTGTCCGGCGCCCTGCTCGCGCTCGACGATGACGCCGATCGCCCCGCCGTCGGGCGTGAAGGCGATGCCGCTGTGGTCGACGTCGTCCACGCTCACCCGGCGCGGCTCCGGCACCGTGGGGCGCGGCTCGGCCTCGCCCTGCGCCGTCGCGACGGGCTGGACCACGGGCTCGCCCGCGACGTCGGGCACGTCGACGACGAACACGTGCTGCGGGCGGTCCCGGTGGTAGCCCAGGCCGTTGCGCGTCCAGCTCCAGCTCGTGATGCGGCGCGGGCCCTCGGCGCCGGAGGTGATGCCCTCGACCGAGCCGTACCGGCCCGGCTCGGGCTCGCGGCTCAGGAACGCGAGCCGCGTGCCGTCGGGCGACCAGCGGAAGTCGGCGACGCCGAGCTTGCGGTCGGTGACCTGCACGGCCTCGCCGCCGCCGACGGGGAGGATCCACAGCTGGGGCGCCCCCTGCGGCTCCGCGCGCAGGAAGGCGACCAGGGCGCCGTCGGGCGAGAAGCGCGGCTCCGTGTCGCGGAAGCCGCGGGTGAGGCGGCGGGGCGCGTCGCTGGTTTCGGTGGTCGAGCCTGTCGAGACCAGCGGCACCCGCCAGAGCTGGCCCACCGTGGCGTCGGCGTCGAGGTCGGGCCGGGTCACCGACACGACGGCCCAGGTTCCGTCGGGGTGGACTGCGGGGCGGGACACGGACTGGATCAGGGGAAGATCGGCTGCCTGCATGACCCGGACATTACTCTTGCCCACATGTCCGAAACACAGCAGTCCGACGCCCCCGCGAACGCCCACGAGGCCTGGGGCGAGCCGCGCACCCGCGAGCTGACCTGGTACGACCCTCTGCAGATCGCGGCACAGGCGCCGCGGATGTCCGGCATCGAGTTCCTGCAGCGCATGCGGGACGGCGTCATCCCGCCGCCACCGATCGCCGCCCACTTCGGCCTCGACATCGACGAGGTCTCGGAGGGGAGCGTGACCTTCCGGTGTACGCCCGACGAGTCCGGCTTCAACCCGATCGGCACGATCCACGGCGGCGTCCTGTGCACGCTGCTGGACACGGTGTGCGGCTGCGCGATGCAGTCGGTGCTGCCCCAGGGCAAGGGCTACACGTCGGTCGAGATCAAGGTGAACTACCTCAAGGCCGTGCGCGGCGGCGGTGGCCCGCTTACCGCGGAGGGCACGGTGGTGAAGGCCGGCTCGCGCGTCGGCTTCACGGAGGCGACGGTGCGGGATGCGACCGGCGCACTGGTGGCCACGGCGTCGAGCACCCTCCTGATCTTCGACATCACGGGGTGATGAAGAGGCCAACCACCCAGACGCCCGTCGCCAGCAGAGCGCCCACGAGCTGGACGCCGATCGTGATCAGCGTGGCCTGGACGGCCGCCTTGGTCGCGGTCCACGCCAGCGCCATGTCCTTGCGGCGCGCCCATTCCAGCAGGAAGATCGCGGCGACGAAGAACAGGAACAGGCCGATCACCGGCACCACGAAGAACCCGATGATGCCCGCGATGCCGCCCACGGCGAGCGTCAGCACGGGTACGTCGGCCTTGCGCATGTGCTTGCCGGCCAGGATCCACTGGAACACCTCGGCGACGGCGATGGCCAGCGCGGCGATGCCGAAGACCACCCACGCCTCGACGCCGCCCGTGAAGATCGCCCACACGAGGATGCCGCCCAGCACGAGCACGGCACCGGGCAACACCTGGACGACGATGCCGATCAGTCCTACCAGGATTGCCACACCGACGAGTACCTCTGCCCAAACGTCCACGGCCGAACTTTAGCGGTCCCACGACGTCCGTTCGATCGAACCTCGCCGTTCGAACAAAACGGGCACGACACTGGGCGCTTACCCTGCTCATCATGAAGCGAGAGGTTGCCGGCTACCTGACCCGGCTCGGCCTCGACGAGCGCCCTCCGGCGACCGTCGCGACCCTGTTCGAGATCCACCGGCGACATGCCGAGCGGATTCCGTACGAGAACCTGAACACGATGCTCGGCAGTCCGCCCGCGATCGACGCCGAGGCGACGCTGGCCCGGGTCGCGGCGGGCGGCAACGCGGGCTACTGCTTCCACCACAACGGCGTCCTGACGGTGGTGCTGCGCGCGCTCGGCTACGACGTCGTACCCGCGTGGGGCCACAACTGGGACACCGACGCCGAGCGCCGGGACGTGCACGTCGGGCACCTGGCGATGCACGTCCGCGGACTCCCCACAGAGGACAACCCGGGCGGCCTCTGGTGGCCGGACGTCGGCTGCGGCGACGGCCTGCACGACCCGCTGCCTCTGCTGGCGGGCGAGCACCGGCAGGGCCCGTTCACCTACCGGCTCGAGCTGCGCGACGGCGGCTGGACGTTCCACCACGACGTCAAGGGCAGCTTCCGGGCAATCGACCTCTTCCACAAGGAGCTGACGCCGGCGCAGCAGACGGCCGCGCACCGCCGCCTGACCGACCCGGCCGGCGGTGCGTACGCGCGCAAGCTGGTCGTCCAGCGCCGTCTGCCCGACGCCGCGGAGACCCTGCGCGGCTGCCTGTTCAGCCGGACCGGCTCACGCGCGGAGAAGATCGAGCTGACGGCGTACGACGACTGGCGGGACGGGCTCCGGTCGCTGGGCGTCACGCTGCAGGGCATCGACGGCGACGCCCTGCGCGGCCTGTTCGACCGCAGCCTGGTCGCGCACCAGGAGTGGCTGGCGACCCGCTAGCGGTGCGGGCCCGGGCGGGCCCGCCCCGGCCCGGCGATCAGTTCCAGAACACCGCGACCAGGATGTTGACCAGGGTGAGGCCGAGCACGGACCCCTTGAGGCCTGGAGAAACGTCCTCGCCCTTGCGGACGGCGAGCACGGCCAGCACGGCGACGGCGAGCGCGATGATCAGCTTCACGCCGATCTTCGCCATGTTCAGCTCGGCGCCGAAGGGCCCGGCCATCTCCGCGATCCCGACCATGATGACACCCGCGACGACGGCTCCCATGGCGCCGTGCGAGACACCCTTGTAGAGGGCCTTGGTCCGCATCGACGCGATCGAGCCGCCGAACACGAGGGCCCAGCTCGCGAAGTGCAGGAACACGAAGACGTTGTAGAGGAACTCCATGGCCGTCAGCCTATCGGCGGCAGGGCCGAGCGAGGCCCGAAACTGCCCGCAGGTCGCCGTCGTGACATAGACCACGATCCCCGCCGGCCCCGCGCGCCGTCAGCGACCTCCGCCTGCCGCACGCGGGCTGCTCCCGGGCGGAGTCCGTCATTTCCCTACCCGTTCAGTAGGGAAACACATAGGCAACATCAATGCGCCCGATAGACATCCACTATGTGGACGACCTCTTCCGCCCTCTACCAGCGGCGGTTAACGTCTTCGCCATGACCAAGGCAGCGCGCATCTTCCTCGTGACCACCCGTCACGAGATGCGAATGCCCACCTGTGCCTGCGACCGCTGTCGCAGCTGTCAGCTCTGACGCGCCCCTCGCCCCCGCAAGGTCAGCGCGCGCCGCCGGCCCGAAGCGCTGAGTCCCTGGTCAACCCCCGGGAAACAGCCTCCTGCCCGTACGACGCGCACAACTCCCCCCAGCATCAGCTCCACGCCCGCGCGCCCCGCACGAACAGGACCCCACACATGGTCAACACGGCCCCTGCCCAGCCTCGAACGAGCAAGCGACCCGCCCGCCCGAACGGCCAGTGGAAGATCGACGGCAACGCCCCGCTGAACCACAACGAGGAGTTCAAGCAGGAGTCGGACCCGCTCCTGGTGCGCGAACGCATCGAGCAGGTCTACGCCAAGGAGGGCTTCGACTCGATCCCCGGAGACGACCTGCACGGCCGGTTCCGCTGGTGGGGCCTGTACACGCAGCGCAAGCCCGGGATCGACGGCGGCAAGACCGCCACGCTCGAGCCGCACGAGCTCGAGGACAAGTACTTCATGTTGCGCGTCCGGATCGACGGCGGGGCGCTGAGCACCGAGCAGCTGCGCGTCATCGCGGGCATCAGCACGGAGTTCGGCCGCGGCTCGGCGGACATCACCGACCGGCAGAACCTCCAGCTGCACTGGATCGAGGTCGAGGCGATGCCGGAGATCTGGCGCCGTCTGGAGGCCGTCGGGCTGAGCACCACGGAGGCCTGCGGCGATGTCCCGCGCGTCATCCTCGGCAGCCCGGTGGCGGGCGTCGCCAAGGACGAGCTGATCGACCCGACGCCGGTGATCGAGGAGATCCAGGAGCGCTTCATCGGGGACCCGGCGCTGGCGAACCTGCCGCGCAAGTTCAAGTCCGCGATCACGGGCCACCCGAGCCTCGACGTGGTGCACCAGATCAACGACATCTCGTTCGTCGCCGTCGACCACCCGGAGCTCGGCATCGGCTACGACGTCTGGGTGGGCGGCGCGCTGTCCACGGCGCCGCGCCTCGCCGAGCGGCTGAACGCGTTCGTGTCGCCCGAGGAGGCGCCCGAGGTCTGGCACGGCGTCGTCCGCATCTTCCGGGACTACGGCTACCGCCGGCTGCGCAACAAGGCCCGCCTGAAGTTTCTGCTCGCCGACTGGGGCGTCGAGAAGTTCCGCCAGGTCCTGGAGGACGAGTACCTGGGCTACAAGCTGCGCGACAGCATCGAGCCGCCGTCGCCCGCGTCGCTGGGGCTGGACGAGCGCGGTGACCACGTGGGCATCCATGAGCAGCACGACGGCCGCTTCTACATCGGCGCCGCACCCACGGTGGGCCGGGTCTCGGGCGAGACGCTCACGCAGCTCGCCGACCTCGCCGAGGCGCACGGCAGCAACCGCGTCCGCCTGACGCCGCAGCAGAAGCTGCTGGTTCTCGACGTCGAGAAGGAGCAGGTCGAGCCGCTGGTCGCCGGCCTGGCCGAGCTCGGGCTGCAGGCCCGGCCGAGCATCTTCCGCCGGAACACGATCGCCTGCACCGGCATCGAGTACTGCAAGCTCGCGATCGTCGAGACCAAGGCGACGTCGGCCGAGGCGATCACGCAGCTCGAGGAGCGCCTCGGCGACCTGAAGGACCTCAAGCCGCTCAGCCTGCACGTCAACGGCTGCCCCAACTCCTGCGCGCGGATCCAGACGGCCGACATCGGCCTCAAGGGCCAGCTCGTGATGGACGACGACGGCAACCAGGTGCCGGGCTTCCAGGTGCACCTCGGGGGCGGCCTCACGTCGCTGGACCGGGACGACGCCGGGCTCGGGCGCACGGTGCGCGGGCTCAAGGTGACCGCCGACGGGATCGGCGACTACGTGGAGCGCGTCGTGCGCCGGTACGACGCCGACCACGACGGTGAAGAGACGTTCGCACAGTGGGCACACCGCGCCGACGAGGAGGCTCTCCGATGACCACGACGGAAACAGCACCGATATCCTCTCTGTCGCTCTCCGGGCCGGGCTCGGGGGTGAACCCGCGGCTCGCGCGGGTCCGCGCCCGAGCCGCCGCCCGCGAGAGCATCCGTGCCATGCGCCCCGCCGCCCGGGCCAAGCGGCGCCGTCGGACCCCCGAGGAGCTGCGGGCCGTGGTGGAGCGCGGGCAGGCGCAGCTGAACGCCTCCTCCGAGAGCCCGGAGGCTGACGCCCAGGCGGTCATCGCGTGGGCCGTGCGCGAGTTCGGTCCGTACATGGCGGTGGCCTCCTCGATGCAGGACACCGTGCTGTCGCACCTCGTGTCCGAGCAGTTCCCGTTCGTGGACGTGCTGTTCGGCGACACGGGCTACCACTTCGCCGAGACGCTCGGCACCCGTGGCGCCGTCGAGATCGAGCTGGACGTGAACGTCGTCGACGTGCGTCCCGAGCTGACCGTGGCCGAGCAGGACGCCAAGTACGGGCCGAAGCTGCACGACCGCGACCCCGAGGCCTGCTGCGCGATGCGCAAGGTGGCGCCGATGAAGAAGGCGCTGGAGAACTACGAGGCGTGGGCCACGGGCGTGCGTCGTGAGGAGACCGCGGCCCGCGCCAACGCCCAGCTCGTGTCCTGGGACGAGCGCAACGGCGTCGTGAAGATCAACCCGATCGCCGCGTGGACCGAGGAGCAGGTCGCGGAGTACGCCGGCCGCCACGGCCTGGTCATCAACCCGCTGCTCGCCGACGGTTACCCGTCGGTCGGCTGCGAGCCGTGCACCGCGCGGCCGCTGCCGGGCCAGGACGCGCGCTCCGGCCGGTGGGCCGGGCGTGACAAGGACGAGTGCGGCCTCCATGTCTGACGCCGCGCCGTTGCCGACCCCTCAGGCGCAGGATGGAGGGGTGCCGCACGAGATCTACCCGCTGGGGCTGAAGATCGCAGGTCGGCTCGTCGTCGTGGTGGGCGGCGGGCCGGTCGCCGCGCGTCGCGCCCGGTCGCTCGTCGAGGCCGGTGCGCGCGTGCGCGTGATCGCGCCCGACGTGTGCGAGGAGCTGGTGGTGCTGGCCCGCGTGTCGCCGTCCGGTGCCGTGGAGCTGGTCGCCCGCGCCTACGGGCCGGGCGACCTCGACGGGGCCTGGCTCGTGCACACGGCCACAGGTTCTCCCGCGGTGGACCGGCAGGTGTCCGATGACGCCGAGCGCGCCCGGATCTTCTGCGTCACCGCGGGTGACGCCTCCGTGGGCAGCGCATGGGTGCCGGCGGTGGCCCGCACCACCCTGACCGACGACGCCGAGGTGACCGTCTCGGTGACCGCCGGCCGCGATCCGCGCCGCTCGCGGGCGCTCCGCGATGCGGTGTCGGCCGCCCTCCAGTCGGGCACCCTCCCGCTCCGCCGCCACCGTCCGTCGCCCGAGTCTCTCGGCCGGGTCTGGCTCGTCGGGGGCGGCCCCGGTGACACCGGGCTCATCACGGCGCGCGGCCGCACCGTCCTGGCGCAGGCCGACGTCGTCATCATCGACCGGCTCGGCCCGCGCGCCCTGCTGCACGAGCTCTCGCCCGACGTCGAAATCATCGACGTCGGCAAGACCAGCGGCAACCACCCGGTACCGCAGCACGAGATCAACGCGCTGCTGATCCAGCACGCCCAGGCCGGGCGCGACGTCGTCCGCCTCAAGGGTGGCGACCCGTATGTCTTCGGCCGCGGCGGCGAGGAGCTCGCGGCGTGCCGTGCTGCGGGCATCGAGGTCGAGGTGGTGCCGGGCGTGACATCGGCGGTCTCGGTGCCGGCTGCGGTCGGCATCCCGGTCACGCACCGCGGCGTCGCGCGCGGGTTCAGCGTCCTGACCGGGCACGACGGCGCCGCCGACGTCCCGGGCGGCCCCGACCACACGCTCGTGCTGCTCATGGGCGTCACCCACCTGGCCGACACGGCCGAGGCGCTCATCACCGACGACCGTCCCGCCGACACCCCGGCCGCCGTGGTCGAGGACGGCTACGGCCCCTGCCAGCGCGTCACGGTCGGCACGCTGGCCACGATCGCGGCCCGCGCGGCCGAGGCCGACGTCCGCCCGCCGGCGGTCATCGTGGTGGGCGCGGTAGTCCGCCTCTCCCCGGCCTGGGCCAACCAAGCTCGTTGAGTGCTGGATCCTCGCCCGCGCGAAGGCCATCAACCGGGCGAAGATCCAGCACTCAACGTATTTCCTCGGCGCGGGTCAGGACGTAGCGGAGCACATCCACGTCCGTCGTGGGGACGGCGATGCTCCAGGCGCCCGACCGCGACGCGCCCTCGATCTGCGTGTACGCCGACCTGTCGAACAGTCCGCGAGTAGGTATCTGCGTCCCGAACACCCGGTGGGGCGCGCCGCCCAGCGCCGCCTCGAGGGACTCCACCGACGCCGGATCCAGCCCGACCCGTAGCCAGACCCGGCGGACCTTCCGCTCCATCAGGTACGCGCCGACCAGCACAGCGCCGCCACCCATGACGAGGTCCAGGTCCTGGGCCGCCGTGCGCCGGCGTCCGAACACCGACAGCAGGTTCTCGACCGCCGTGCTGGAGCCGGCGCTGCGCGCTGCGGCCGTTTCCCCGGCGGACCCGACCCGGGGAAGACCGGCCTGCCGGGTCTCCCGGATGCTCAGGACGAGCCACTCGATCCCGGCGGCGACCGTCAAGGCGCCCGCCCCTACTCGGACGACGAAGTTCGCCGGGTCCCAGGCGTTCGACATGTTCGCGAACGTGCTCAGCGCCCAGACGATGGCCGCGACCACCGCGATCATGAGGCTGACAAGTCGACGAGTTCGCACTGAACCTGGCTTCTTCATCTCGAACGAGCGGCAGCAACACGCCGCCAGCCCCCTACGGCGCATCGCCCCTGATGGGGCACCGCAGCGTATCAACGCGCCCGGCGAGTCTGAACGTGTTCGGCCCTACTTCATCCCCTTTCCGGAGTCGACGTCGTCCCGGCCGTGCCGCCGCACCAGGAGGCGCGGCGGCACAACCCAGGCCTCAGCTAGCGCAGTTGTGGACGCCGCTCGTCGCGGACGCCACGACGACGTCGGTCAGGCCCCCTTCCAGAGCCGTGAGGTGCAGGGCGCGGACCGTCAGCCCGTGGTCGGCATCCGGGTCCGCGACCTGCTCGTTGACGACGATCCGCGCCACGCCTGGCAGCTCCACCACCGTGTTCGGCTCGGTGCCGATCTCGATGGCCTCGCCCCCGACCCGCAGCGTCATATCCGTGGTTCCGGTCGCCGCACCATCCCCGGCGCAAGTGCTCGTCGCCTGGGCCGTGGCGTTCTCCACCTCGATCACCGGCAGCCCGGGGATACCGATCCGCACCTCGTCCACGCTCGCGGTGGCCACCGAAGTCCCGGGCGCCAGGCTCGTGGTCACGTCCGGGCAGAGGGCGTTGGCCTGCAGCAGGAGCAGGTCCAGCTCGGTCAGGCACGGCGTGTCCGTGGACGACGCGTCCGCCGTCCGGATCTCGCCCGTGTCCGGCGTGGGCTCGATCTCGAACCCGACCAGCGGGAGCGGCACATCCGCGCTGAGCCCGAACGCCCGGCCGGTGTAGTACTCGAGCAGGACGGTCGCCGAAGCAGTCGACGGCTCGTAGTACGTGTCCCCCGCGAAGTCGAGAGACACCGGCACCGTGGCGTCCGCGTTCAGCGGCTGGTCCACCACGGGGATCGTGCAGGCCACAGCACCCGAGGAGCCGGTGGTGCCCGTGCACTCCTGCCGGTCCGCGCCGGCGCCCAGGGCCAGCGTCACGTCCCGACCCGAGACCCCCGGCCCGTCCGTCGTCTCCTCGGTGAGCATCCCCGACAGCTCGACGGCGGTCCCGTTCGCCACCCGCTCGGGGCCGGTGTACCGGAGCGCCGTCTCCTGCCGGGTGATCGTGAACGACGCCGAGTCGCTGGACGGCTCCAGCGTGCCGGTGCCGGCGAACGACACGTCGATCGTCGTCTCGCCCGGCGCGTCCGAGGGCGTGAGCGAGCAGCTCGCCACGCCCGAACCGTTGGTCGTCCCGGAACACTCCTGGGACCCGCCGCCAGAGCCGAGCGAGAACGACACCGTCTGCCCCGACACCGGGCTGCCGCCCGCCGTCAGGGTTGCCGACGCCGTGAACGCGTCATTGAAGTCGGCCTCGGCCGGGCCGGTGTAGGTCACCACGGTCGGCTGCCGCCCGATCGTGAACGGGACCGTGTCGGTCGCCGGCTCCACGTCCCGGTTCCCCGCGAACTCCGCGGTGATGGTCGTCTCCCCCGGGGAGTCGGTCGGGGTGAGCGAACAGCTCGCCTCGCCGGAGGCGTCGGTGGTACCGGAGCACTCCTGCGACCCCCCGCCCGAACCGAGCGAGAACGACACGGTCTCCCCCGCCAGCGGGTTCCCGCCGGAAGTCAGGGTCGCCGACGCCGTGAAGGTCTGCGCCAGCGCCGCCGACGTCGGACCGGTGTACGTCAGGCCTGAGCCCTCGCGCGGGAGCGCCGCGGCGAGGTCGATCCGCGGGGTCGTGACGTCGGCGCCGCCGCTCTCGTAGGTGATCGGCTCACCGGTGTCCTCCAGCAGCTGTTCGAGCTCGTCCACGCTCGCGCCCGGCAGCTCCTCGCGGAGCAGGGCGAACGCCCCCGTCACGTGCGGGGCGGCCATCGAAGTGCCGCTGCTGACGCCGTAGCCGTCGTCGGAGTCGCTCGGCAGGGACGACCTGACGTCGCCCCCGGGCGCGAAGACGTCGAGCAGCTCCCCGCGGTTGCTGGTGTCGCGCACGGTGTCGTCGTCATCGGAGGCGCCGACCGTGATCGCCTCGGGCTCGCACCCCGGTGAGCTCGACCCGTCGTCCGCCCTGTTGCCGGCGGACGCCACCGGGGCGATACCCGCCTCGAGGAGGTCTCGCATCGGCTGGACGTAGACGCTGTCCGTGCACGCCTCGGACTCCGTGCCGCCGCCGAAGCTCATGTTCACGGCCGCGATGGAACGGTTTTCCGCCAGGTCAAGGACGTACTCCAGCGCCGCGACGGCGTCGGTGTCCGACAGCGTGACGCACGGTGCCGGGTCGTCGCCGCAGTCGTCGGACCGGGAGAAGACCTGGATCGCGACGATGTCGGCCGACGGCGCTACTCCGTTGCCGGGCGCATTGCCGACGTCGGCGCCCGCCGCGATACCCGCGACGTGGGTGCCGTGGTCGCAGAACTCCTGGTCGCACTGGGCGCTGCCGTCCCCGGTCTGCGTGCGCTCGCCGTTCGGGCAGAGGGACTCGGCAACGCCGCCCGAGAAGCACGCCTCGTCCACGCGGCCCCCGAAGAACTCGTGGTCGGCGTCGATCCCGCTGTCCAGGATGACGACGGTCTGGCCGGTGCCCGTGATCCCGCGCTGGTGCAGGTCATCGGCGCCGATCAGCGGGATGCTGGTGTTCAGTTCCGGCTTGCGCGTCCCGTTCGGGTGCACCCGGACGACGTCGGGCGATTCGGCGAGCTCCCGGATCGTGTCGGCGTCGGCGGTGATGGTGGCCAGCGGGAACCGGTCGAAGACGTCGGTGACCCGGACCTCGTGGCCGGTGGCACGCATCTCCCCGACCACCCTGCGCTGGTCGCCGAGCTTGGCGACCTCCACGATCACGCTCTGCGGGCCCTCGCTCTCGGCCTCCGCGATCAGGGCACGTTCTCCGGCGTCCGGCGGCGTGGTCTCCGATGACGGCGCTGCACCCGCAGGGGATGACAGCCCGACGAGGGTCGTGCAGGCCAGCACCACGGCGAGAACCGCCGAGGCCGGTCTGTAGGAACGCGGTCTCTGCAAGCGCATTGAACTATCTCCCTCTGTCTGATGGCGGGGCAGATCGATGGAGCGGGCTGGATCGAGCGGATCGAGCAGGGCAGTTCCGGCAGGGCAGTTCAGGCAGGCACGATCACTCGAGCGGGATCGACCGGTTCTCCCAGACGTGGGTCACGCGGGGCGATACGAACAGGGCGCGCAGGCCCTCCTCGTCGACGGTCAGAGTCAGCCGGGGGTAGCGCTCGAATCGCGTGGTGACGGTCGTGTGCTCCGGATCGAGCTCGGCCTCGAGCGCGTCCAGGGCCTCGGCGACGAGGCGCCCGTGCTCGTCCGAACCGCGCTCGGCCTCCCCCTCCAGGGCAGCCTCGACGATGACGCTCACGGTGCCCTCGGCGCGCGCGAGGTCGAGCAGGGCTTGTTCGTCGGCGTCGGTCGGATCGGACGGCGGTGCGCTCTCCGTGGGCTCGCCCGACGGCGACGCCGTCTCCGTGGGCTCGCCCGACGGCAGTGCGGTCTCCGTCGGGTCAGCCGACGGCGACGCGGCAGTCGGCGACGCGCCGGCGTCCGGCGCCGGGGACGGCGCATCGCCAGTACAGGCCGCCGCAATCAGCAACAGCCCGGCCAGAGCGGCAGAGCAGACCCGCCTCGTCACGGTGCCCCCTTGCGGTCTCGTCGTCAGGCCGTCACGACCGAGGCTCACATACGGGCTAAACCCCCGCAAGGAAAGTGCCTTCACCCGCCCCCACAACCCGTCGAGTGCTGGGCATTCGCCCTGCGAGGACCACAACAGGGGCGAATATCCAGCACTCAACGAAGGGCAGGGGGTCAGAGCAGGCGGCGGGCTACCGCCCAGCGGGTCAGTTCGTATCTTGACGAGAGCTGGAGCTTGCGGAGGACCGCGCTGACGTGCGTCTCCACCGTCTTTATCGAGATGAACAGCTCGCTCGCGACCTCGCGGTAGGAGTAGCCGCGCGCGATCAGGCGCATGACCTCCTGCTCGCGCTTCGAGAGACGGTCGAGCTCGTCATCGGCCACGGCGATGTCGTTGGCGGAGGCACCGAACGCGTCCAGGACGAACCCGGCCAGCCGCGGCGAGAAGACCGCGTCGCCGCCGGCCACCTGCACCACGGCCGACGACAGCTCCGACGGCGCGATGTTCTTCGTGACGTAGCCGCGCGCCCCGGCGCGGATCACGGAGACGACGTCCTCCGCGGCGTCGGACACCGAGAGCGCGAGGAACCGCACCCCCTCGGGGAGCAGGTCGACGCACCGCTGCACCACCTCGGCGCCGCCACCGCCGTTGCCGCCGGGCAGGTGCACGTCGAGCAGCACCACGGGCGGGCGGTGCTCGTGCACCTGCGCCACGGCCGTGTCGACGTCGAACGCCTCGCCCACCACGGTGACCCGGTCGTCCAGCGAGGCGCGCACGCCCGTGCGGAACAGGTGGTGGTCGTCCACGAGCACCACCGGCACCGGGAGCGGCACCAGCCCGCCGCCCGACGCCGTCGCCTGGGTTGTCATCTCGTCGCACCCTCCGCAGTGGTCGGCGCAGGGCCGGGGGCCGTAGCGGCCCGCGCCCTGCCGTTCTTCTCGGTCTTCTTCTCGCCGTTGGCCGGCTTGTCCAGCGGCATCCGCAACCGCACCTCGGTACCCCAGCCGGGCCGGCTCACGACCTCGGCGGTGCCACCCCGACGGCGGACCCGCCCGAGGATCGACTCCCGGACGCCGAACCGGTCCTGGGCGATCTCGTCGAGGTCGAACCCGTCGCCGCGGTCGCGGACGAACACCTCGGCCACGGCGTCCGTGACCTCAAGGTAGACCGACACGGGCGGCTTGCCGTGCTTGAACGCGTTGAGCAGCGCCTCCCGGGCCGCCTGCAGCAGCGCCGACGTGATCTCGGTGGGCGGGCAGTCGCCCACCACGACGGTCTCCACGGTGAGCGGCGCGACGGCGTCCTCGATCTCGGCCACCAGCTCCTTCAGCTCGGCGGCCACCGACGTGCCGGGTTCCTGCCGGTCGTCGTAGAGCCACCCACGCAGCTCGCGCTCCTGAGCGCGGGCCATGCGGGAGACGGCCTCCGGGTCGGACGCCTGCGCGCGGATCAGGGCCAGGGTCTGCAGCACCGAGTCGTGCAGGTGCGCCGCGATGTCGGCCCGCTCGGCCTCGCGGGCGTGGGCGGCGCGCTCGTCGCCGAGCTGGCGTACGAGCCGGAACCACCACGGCAGCGACACGAGCACGACGCCGGCGACCATGGCCACCGACGCGATGGTGGCCTGCATCAGCACGCTCACGGGCGTGTCCTGGCCCACCAGCATCAGGACGCCGAGCATCGTCAGCACGACGCCGCCGGCCAGCCGCAGGAGCGCCGTCCGCGAGCGCAGGCCGGAGCCCGTGCCGCCCACCCAGCGGTCCCGTTCGGTCGCGTCGACCTGGCTCCACGCCAGGGCGACGCCGCCGAGCCCGATCAGCGCCGGGAGCACCCAGGACGCGACCGGGTCCCAGTCCGCGCGGAGCGCGATCATGAGCGCGGCGCTCGACAGCAGGACCACGCCGATCCAGATGTCGCGGACCGCGAGCCGGGAGACCGGCCCGGAGAGGCGCACACGGTCGACGAGCGACGTCGTCCGGTCCGCGGCGCCGGCGTCGGCGCGCGCGTCGGCGGTCAGGCGCGGGGCGAGCCGACGGCGTTCGGTGGGTACGACGTCGGCCACGGTGGGGACGCCGGCGGGGATGGTGACCCACCAGAAGATGTAGGCGACGATGCCGCCCCCGGCGAACGCGCTGAGCACGACGAACCCGATCCGGACCAGCCACACGGGCAGGCCCGTGTGCGCCGCCAGGCCGGCGGCGACACCGGCCACCCAGCGGCCGCTGTATCCCGGCCCGGCCTTGCTGGGCCTGCGGAGGGTGAGTCTCTCGTTCACCCCCCGATCGTCACATGCCGGAGGCCCCCTGAATACGTCTGAGCCCCGATCTCAGGGTCCCGCGCAGGGCGAACCAGGGTTGGTTCAGGGCAGGTCCCGATGCCGGATGCGCCGCCGGTCGACAAGCATGGAGGCATGAGCACCGACGAGACGCGTCCCCAGGGCGCCACCCCTGAGCCGGGTGGTCCGGCCGACGAGAGTTCGGTCGGCCCGGACACCGTGTACACGGGTCCGGCCTACGAGCCGGCAACCGACCCAGCGACCGGTCCCACGGCCGATCCTGCACCTGTCGCCCCCGGGCAGCGTCCCTACGCGGAGTCCGGCTTCTTCGCGTCGATCCGCCGTGGCCTCTTCCCGCGCTCCGAGCAGCGCTGGGTGGGCGGCGTCGCGGGCGGCGTCGCCGAGCGCATCGGCTGGGACCCGCTGCTGGTCCGCGGCCTGCTGATCCTGAGCTTCTTCCTCGGCGGGCTCGGCCTCATCCTGTACGGCATCGGCTGGGCGCTGCTGCCCGAGCGCGACGGCCGCATCCACCTCCAGGAGGCGACGCGCGGCAACTTCGACGTGGCGATGCTCGGCTCGGTCGCCGTGTTCCTCGTGGGCTTCGCGTGGGGCGGCCCGCTGGGCTGGTGGGACGACGGCGGCGGCTGGGGGTGGCTGGGCTTCTTCTTCTGGATCACCGTCCTGGGCGTGGTGTGCTACCTGATCGTCCAGGGTGTGCAGCGGGCCCGCGACAACTCCGCCGCCCGCCAGTCGGGCACCTACGCCGGCCCCGCGCCGCGGGCCGGTGAGCCGGGCACGACTGCTCCGTTCACACCCGCGCCGCCGGCCGACTACCGCCGGTCAGACGGCCTGGTCTACGCGTCGGGCGCCGGCCCTGCCCCGTACCGGCAGACGCAGGCGCAGTACCGGCCCGCGCCCGGCGCGGTCCCCGTGCCGCAGCCGGTCTACACCGCGCCCCCGGCCCGCGTCCGGCGGGGTCCCGGCAGTACCGCCGTCGGGGTCTCCCTGGGTGTGATCCTCCTGATCGGAGCCCTGCTGCTCGCCGCGGACCGCGTGGGCGCCGTGGACTTCACCGACGGCAACTCCGGTCTCGGGACGGTCTGGCTGGGCATCGCGACGGTCGTGCTCGGCATCGCCATCTTCGTCTCAGGCCTCCGCGGCCGGTCCAGCGGCTGGCTCGGGTTCTTCGCGATCGTCGCCCTGCTGTTCGGCATGGCCTACATCGCCGTGGTCGGCGACGGCCGGGACTGGGCGGAGGACGCCGTGGTGCGCGGCGGCGAGATCGAGGAGCTGGTGAACGAACCGAACGACCCGGACGCGGCAACCATCACCGAGGGCACCATCGCCGTGCAGACCATCCGGGAGGCGGAGGACGGCTTCTACGTCCGGTGGGGCGACCCCACCATCGACCTGACGGAGCTCAACCTGTCCGGGGTCGAGCCGGGCGATCCCGTGGTGGTGCCCATCCAGCTCGGCGCGGGCCAGACGGTCGTGCTGGTGCCCGAGGACGTGGCGGTCGAGGCGAACGCCTACGTCGCCGCGGGGGTCGTCCAGTGGAACGTCGACGACCAGGACCGGTCCTCGAGCGGCGTCGGCTCCGACAACTACTTCGCGAGCGACGAGGTCGGTGACGACGGCGCTGTGCTCAGCCTCGACATCGAGGCCGGCGCGGGCGAGGTCATCGTGAGCGAGAGCAGAGGAGGGGACACGCCATGACCGGGCGCACGAACGACAGCGAGAACACGAGCGAGAACACCAGCCGGCCCGAGGGCCAGGACACGAGCGAAGCCATGGACAACAAGACCGAGCACGACACCGACACCACGGCGGTGCTGCCACCGGCGGAGACCCCGCCGACGCAGGAGATCGCACAGGCCACCCGGCAGGTCCCCGAGGGCACGACGCCTGGGGACTCCGCGCCTGAAGGCCCCGCATCCGAAGGCCCCGCGCTCGAAGGCCCCGCGCCGGAGGGCGCGGTCCACCCGGCCTACGGCGTCGCGGCGGCCCGGGCCCAGGCGGAGGCGGAACCGGCGGCAACCGCCGTCCAGGACGCCCCCGCGGCGGACGACACCGACCCCCTCGCCCCGCTGCGTGACCCGGAGCCCCAGGCGTCGGGCCCGGCGTCGGGCACGCAGCCCGGTCCGACGCCGCATACCCAGCCGCAGCCCGTTCCGGTGGGGACGGCTCAGCCGCAGCCTGCGCAGCAAGGTCAGCAGGCCGCACAGCAGGCGCAGCAGCCTGCGGCCAAGCGCGGCCCACGCGTCGGGACGGCGGTGTGGGGCCTGATCGTGATCGCGGTCGGGCTGGGGATCCTCGCGGTCTCGGCCGGCGTGATCTTCGACCTCGGCGTCGCGCTGATCGTGCTGCTGGGCGCGGCGGGAGTGATCCTCGTCGTCGGCTCGGTGATCTCGAGCGTCCGGCGCCGCTAGGCGTGGGGAGCAGGACGTCAGGCGATCGGCACCCCGGAATCCCCGGAACACCGATCACCTGACGTTTCGCCGTTCCCGCCCCGGACGCCCGGCGCCGCGTCAGCGCCCCGCGATACCCGCGGTGGCGATCCCCTTGACCAGGTGCTTCTGCAGCAGGATCACGATGAGCGCGGTCGGGATCATCGCGATGATGGACGCCGCCATCTGCAGGTCCCAGCGCGTGCCGAACTGTCCCGAGAAGGTGGCGAGCCCGATCGGCAGCGTGCCCAGGTAGGCGTAGTCGTTGACGACGATCAGCGGCCACAGGTAGCTGTTCCAGAAGCCGATGAACGTGAACACCGTCAGCACGGCGACCGCCGACCGCGAGAGCGGCAGGATGATCTGCAGGAACGTGCGCATCGGTCCCGCGCCGTCCACCCGTGCCGCCTCCTCCAGCTCGAACGGGATCCCGCGAAAGAACTGACGCATGAGGAACGTGCCGAAGGCGGTGAACGCGAACGGCAGGACGAGCGACTGCGGAGTGTTCACCCAGCCGAACCACTGCATGAGCTGGAACATCGGCACGACGAGGACCTCCTGCGGCACCATCAGCGTCAGCAGGAACAGCCCGAACACGAGGTCCCGGCCGCTCCAGCGGAGGCGCCCGAACGCGTACCCGGCCGTCGTCGAGACGACGAGCACGACGAGCGTGCCCGCGACGGCGATCACGAGCGAGTTCGAGATGTAGGTGAGGAACGGCCCGTGGCGGAACACCTCGACGAAGTTGCCCCACCGCACCTCGCTGCCGATCAGCGTCGGCGGGACCGCGAAGATCTGGTCGTTGGGCTTGAGCGCCGAGAAGAACGCGTACACCAGCGGCGTCACGAACAGCAGAGCGGCGACGACGACCGCCACGTACTGCAGGACCAGGCGCGGCCCGATCGGCCGCACGGGCGCGGCGAGAACGGCGGCAGGCACGTCAGACCTCATAGTGGACCCACCTCCGCTGCGCCCTGAACTGCAGCGCCGTCAGTCCGATGATCACCGCGAACAGGACCCAGGCGGCCGCCGCCGCGAGCCCCATCTGCTGGAACGTGAACGCCTGCTCGTAGATGAACATCACCATCGGCAGGGTCGCGTTGCCGGGGCCACCACCGGTCAGCAGCTGCGGCTGCGCGAACACCTGCATCGACGAGATCATCGTCATGACCGTCGTGAAGAAGACCGCCGGCGACAGCAGGGGCAGCGTCACCCGGAAGAACATCTGTGCGCCGCGAGCGCCGTCGATCCGCGCCGCCTCGAGCACCGATTCCGGAAGCTGCTCGATCGCGGCGCAGAAGATGAGCATGTTGTAGCCCATCCCCTGCCACACGGACATGATCACGACCATGACCATCGCCCACTGCGGATGGTTCAGGAAGCTCGGCAGGGTCAGGTCGAACGCCGCCGTCGTGACGCCGTTGAACAGGCCGTTCGGCTGCAGCAGCATCCGCCACACCAGCACGTTCGCGACCATCGGTGTCACGACCGGGATGAAGAACAGCACCCGGAACGCCGCCCGTCCGCGGATCCGTGGCCCGAGCAGGAGCGCGAGGCCCAGTGAGACCACGAGGTTCAGCGGGACGAACAGCAGCGTGAAGACTGCCGAGTTGCGCAGGGCGGGCCAGAAGTCGGGATGGCTCGTGAACAGGTCGACGTAGTTCCCGAACCCGATGAACTCGCGGTCGCCCCAGGCGGGCCAGTCGAACAGGCTCATCGCGACGGAGAGGACGACGGGCACGACGGTGAAGACGGTCAGACCCGCCAGGGCCGGGGTGATGAACCCCAGCGCCTGGCGGGACTCGGCCTTCCCCAGCTCGCCGCGGCCCCGACGTCGAGGCGCCGCCTCGGCGACGGAGATGCTGGTCATCCGGTCACTCGCCGAACTGCTGCTGCGTCTGCCCGAGGACGTCGCCGATCGTCGTGTCGCCCGTGTAGACGGAGATGATCTGCGGCGACATCGCCTCGTTGATCTGGGCCCAGTCGTCCGTGGAGCGCTGCCCCTGGACGCCGGTGAACGCGGCCTCGAACGTCGCCTCCACCTCATCGCGGACGCCCTCGTCGAGCGAGCCGAAGTAGAGCGGCTGCGAGGACGTGCGCGCCGGGTAGCTGCGGCCCGACGACGCGATGAGGTTCTGCGCGTCCTCGCCGACCAGGGAGCCGAGCACCTTCAGCGCCGCCTCCTTGTCCGCGCAGTCCGCCGAGATGCCGTAGCCCGACCCGAGCACGAGGCCCAGGTGCTCCCCGTCCTGGCTGGGCAGGTCGACCATGCCGGCGTCGAACCCGGCCTCGTTGCCGAGGTAGGTGGCGGCGTTCCAGGTGCCGTCGATCGCCATCGCGACGTTGCCCGCCTGGTACTCCTGCTCGCCCCAGCCGGTCTCGGCGGCCGACGGCGGGACAGACCCGAACCCCTTGTCGGCGATGTCGACGTACCACTCGGCCGCGTCGGCGAATTCGGGGTCGTCGAGCGCCAGCGCGCCGGACTCGTCGACCGGCTGCTTCCCGGACCGGGCGATCGGCAGCGACATCCACTGGAACTCGCCGATGCTCATGCCGAAGCCGTGGTGCTCGTCGGTGGTGGTGCCCTCCGCGGCGGCGTCGAAGTCGTCGAAGGTCCAGCCGACCTCCGGCTCCGGCGTCCCCGTCTCGGCGAACATGTCCTTGTTGTAGTAGACGAGCATGGCGGCCACGTCGTAGGGGATGCCGTACAGCGTCCCGTCGTGGCTCATGATGTCGAACGAGCCCGCCGCGAAGTCGTCCGGGTCGATGCCCGCCGTGGCGAGCTCCTCCTCGGTGAGCGGCAGGAACGCCTCGTGGTAGCCCGAGAGGCGCTGTCCGTTCATCGACGTCACGCAGGCGACGTCGCCCGAGGCCAGGTTGGTGGTGAGCTTCGTGAAGTAGTCGTCCCAGGGCGCGTGCTTGAGCTGGATGTCGATGTCGGGGTTCTCCTCGCGTGCGATCGCGAGCTGCGCCTCGAGCGCTTCGACGTCCGACTCGCCGGAGGCCCACATGTCCCAGACGACGGTGAACTTCCCGCCGTCCGACGACGTGCCGCCGCTCGACGGCGTGCCACAGGCGGCGAGCGCCACGGCGGCACCTGCCGCGACGACGGCCACGAGGGGTCGAGTGTTCATCATGATGTCCTCACTTCGTTGGGTTCGGCGTGGTCGTGCGTCGAGCCGTCCGGCTCCAGGAAGAGCTCGATCACGGGGACCGCGACCTCGGGGCGCACCGTCGGCAGATGGAGGGTCAGGGTCCCGGCGGGCTGCCCGCCGAGCTCGGTGTTCCAGGCCTGCTGGTCCGGCGAGATCTCGCTCGTCCGGATCTCGGCGCCGTCGTCCAGCAGCCGGGCGAAACGCACCTTGCCCGCCAGGCCGCGCAGGTGCACGTGGCCGAACGGCCACGTGAACAGGTGCAGGTACAGCCGGTCGCCGTTCCGGGTGAGGGCGGTCCCGGAGGGAGCCGTCAGCCCAGCCGCGCCGGCGCCGACGATGGCTCGCTCGTGCAGCGCCATCCAGTCGCCGATGGCCTTGAGCGACGCCGTGTCCCGGGGCGCGATGCCGCCCCGGCCGTCGGGCCCGACGTTGAGCAGGAGGTTGCCGTTCTTCGACACCGTGTCCACGAGCATCCGGATCAGGAGGTCCGGGCTCTTGTAGCCGAGGTTCTCCCTGTCGTACCCCCACGAGCCGTTGAGGGTCTGGCACGCCTCCCACGGCACCTCGACGCCGTCGCGTCGCATCGGCTCGTCCGGCTGGTACTGCTCGGGCGTGACGACGTCGGCCGGGATCCAGAGGCGGTCGTTGACGACGATGCCGGGCTGGAGCGCACGCGTGAGGTCCAGCAGCCCGACCGAGTCCCAGTCGTCGGGGCCCTTGCCGTCCCAGCCGTCCCGCGGCTCCACGTACGAGAAGTCGTAGAACAGGTAGTCGATGGTGCCGTAGCGCGTGAGCAGCTCGCGCACCTGGCCGTGCAGGTACTCGCGGTACCGCGCCATGTCGCGGACGTCGTTGCGTTCCCGCGCGTCGGGCAGGTCCCGCAGCGGATGGTGATAGTCGATGGTGAAGTCGGCGTGGTGCCAGTCGAGGAGCGAGTAGTAGAGCCCGACGCGCAGCCCTTCCGCCCTGAACGCCTCGACGAACTCGCGCACGAGGTCACGGCCGCAGGCCGCCACGCTGTTGTAGTCCGACAGCTCGGTGCCGTACAGGGCGAACCCCTCGTGGTGCTTCGCGGTCAGGACGGCGTACCGCATCCCCGCGCGCCGCGCCGCGCGGGCGAGCGCGGGAGCGTCGAACCGGTCCGGGTCGAAGAACTCGGCCAGGCGCTCGTACTCCTCCGGGGGCGTCCTCTCGTTGGTCATCACCCACTCGTGCCGGCCCAGCAGGCTGTACAGGCCGAAGTGGATGAACAGGCCGAAGCGGCCTTCGGTGAACCAGTCATGGGGATGCTTCATTGCTCTCCTAGCCAGGATCATCGGCAGGTCGGCGCGAATCGTCCGACCCTTTTGACACTAGACGTAAGATCTCAACCGAAAAATAGAGGAAGAGTAACCATAGAGTTACTGCTGTGCCGTAAGAAGTCCCCAAACGCGACGCTCCCGTTGGCTCGAACCCCGGAGATCCATGCCCCGACAGACTTCAGCCACAGCCGCAGAGAACCGGATCCTCGTACTGATCGGATCGGGCCGCGCCCGCTCACGCCGAGAGCTGGCCGAGAACCTGGGCCTCTCCGCGTCGACGATCTCCCAGCACGTCCAGTCGCTCATCGCCCGGGGGCTCGTCACCGAGGGCGGCACCACCACCTCGAGCGGCGGACGCCGGCCCCGGGAGCTGCGCCTCGTCGGCAGCACGGGGTTCATCGGCGCCATCGACCTGGGCGGCGGGCACGCGCGCCTGGGGATCGTGCGTCGCGGCGGCGGCATCGCCGGTACGAGCGAGGTTCCCGTCGACCTGGCGACCGGCGCCGAGAACGTCATCGCGGAGCTCAGCCGCGAGCTTCTCGCGCTGGCCGGGCGGCTCGGGCTCGACGGTTCCCTCGCCGGGGCAGGCATCGCGCTGCCCGGCCCGGTGGACCTGCGGCACCGGACGGTCGAGAGCCCTTCGCGGATGCCGGGCTGGTCGGGGCGCGACGTCGGTGCGCTGCTGGGGGACGCGCTCGGGGTGCCCTCCGTGATCGAGAACGACGCCAACGCGATGGCCCTCGGCGAGCACTTCGCGCGGTCGCCGCGCGCGCAGCACTCCGTGACGGTCAAGGCGGGCACCGCGATCGGCGCCGGAGTCCTCGTGGACGGGCAGATTCATCGCGGGGCCACCGGGGCCGCGGGCGACATCACCCACACCCGCGTCACCGCGGCCGGGGACACCCCGTGCTCGTGCGGCAACCGGGGCTGCCTCGAGACGGTGTCCTCGGGTGCGGCTCTGGTGCGCGAGCTCCGCGCCAAGCAGTACGACGTGACCAGGACGGCGGACGTCCTCGCGCTCGTCCGGGACGCGGACCCGGTTGCCACCACGCTCGTCCGGACCGCAGGTCGGCATCTCGGCGAGGTGCTGTGCGCCGTCGTCAACTTCTTCAACCCGAACGTGATCTATCTCGGTGGCGCCCTGTCGACGCTCGAGCCGTACGTCTCGGCGATCCGCAGCCAGATCTACGAGGGCGCTCACCCGTTGATGACCCGCGACCTCGCGATCGAGCGGTCCACCCTCGGCGCCGACGCGAACATCGTCGGCGTCGCCCGGCTCGTGGAGGAGGCGCTGCTGCGCGAGGCGACATCCGACCCTCACCGCGCGGCGTGGTCCTGAGGTCCGCGCCGGTCGGTGCGAGGATGACAGCGTGCGCATCACCCACGTCTCGGACACCTACCTCCCGCTGCTCGGCGGCATCGAGACCCAGGTAAGCCGGCTCGCCGGCCAGCAGGCGGCGGCCGGGCACGACGTCGAGGTCATCACCACCACACCTGCCGCCCCCGGCGCGCACGGGGTGAGCACCGCCGTCGAGCACGGTGTCACCGTGCACCGCATCGCTGCGCGCATCCCGGGCGGCTGGCCCATCCACCCGCGCTCGACCGCTCACGTGACCGGTCGCCTCCAGGAGGCGACCGCCCGGGGCGAGCGGCCCGACGTCGTACACCTGCACATGGGAGTGCTCGCCCCCACCGCGCAGGGCGCGCTGCGGCCCGTGACCCGCCTGGGGCTGCCCGCGGTGCTCACGGTGCACAGCGTGTGGGGCGGCGCCTGGCGCCTGTTCGCGGCGGCCGACGCCGTGGCCGGGTGGTCGCGCTGGCCCGTGCGGTGGTCGGCGGTGAGCGAGCTGACGGCCGCACCGCTGCGCCGGCTCCTGCACCCGGCGGACGGTGCGCCCGACGTCGCGATCCTGCCCAACGGCCTCGACCTGGAGGCCTGGCGGGTGCCGCGCACCGAGCGCGGCGCGCGGCCCGAGGGTCCGGCCGTGCACGTCGTGGCCGCGGCCCGGTTCGCGGCACGCAAGCGGATGCTACCGCTGCTCGCCGCCGTCGCCGACGCCGCACGGGAGCTCCCGGACGACGCACTGTTCGTGACGCTCGCCGGCGACGGCCCGGAACGCGCCAGAGCCCTGGGGTTCGTCGAGGAGCACGGTCTGCGCGACTTCGTCTCCCTGCCCGGACGGCTCACCGGCACCGAGCTCAAGCGGCTCTACGCACGCGCCGATGTGTTCGCCGCGCCCTCCCCCGAGGAGGCCTTCGGCATCGCGGCGCTCGAGGCGCAGGCCGCGGGGCTGGCCGTGATCGCCCACGCCGAGTCGGGCGTTGCCGAGCGCGTGGCCGACGGCGGCACGGGCCTCCTGGTGCCCGACGACGGCTCGCTGGCCCCGGCGCTCGTACGGCTCGTGACCGAACCCGGCCTGCTGGACGGGCTGCTGGAGCGGGCCGCGACCCCGCCGTCGGGCGTGGGCTGGCCGGAGGTGCTGGCGGCGACGGAGCAGGCGTACGAGGAGGCGGCGACGCTGGCGGTTCCGAGCCGCCGAACGTAGGCCTGATCGCACTACTTCGCCGAACGTAGGGTTGGTCGCTCTATCGGGCCTCATTCGGCGACTACTCCTACGTTCGGCGGATCTCAGCGCCTCGACCCGGGCCCGGTTCTGGTGCGCCGATCAAGGCCCACGGATAGCCTCCCCAGGTGAGCCCCACCGAACCGGCTGCGACCAGCCCGGCTCAGCCCTTCGTCGTCCGGCAGTATCTGCGCGCGCGGGCCGAGGTGGCGCCGTACGCCCGGGCCATCGGCTTTCTCGCCGTGCCGGCCGCCATCTGGGCCGTCTGGGCGAGCGGTCCGGGCTGGCTCACACCGGCGTACTTCGTCCTCGCCGTGGCGGGTGCGGCGCTCGGCGTGATCGACGCGCACACCCAACGGCTGCCGAACGCGCTGGTCATTCCGCTGACGTGGGCGACGGCGGCCCTGCTCGCACTTGCGGCCCTCGGCACCGGCGCCTGGAGCGCCCTCGGCCGGGCCGCGCTGGGCGGGCTGGCGTTCTTCGCCCTCTACCAGGTGCTGTACTGGCTGACCCCGCGCGGCGGGATCGGCTACGGCGACGTCAAGCTCACCCTGAGCCTGGGCGCCGTCCTTGCGTGGTACTCGTGGACCACGCTGCTGGTCGGCGTCTTCGCCGCACACGTCCTGGCCGGGGTGGTCGCGATAGTTCTGCTGATCGGGCGGCGTGCGGGCTGGAAGACCGGCATCGCGTTCGGCCCGTACATGTTGCTCGGCACCTTCGTCGGACTGACCTGGGCCTACTTCAACGGCTGGTGAGACGACCGCGGCCCCGCCCGGAAGGGGCGGGGCCGCGGGACGTCACTCCCACTCGATGGTGCCCGGCGGCTTGCTCGTCACGTCGAGCACCACGCGGTTGACCTCGCGCACCTCGTTGGTGATGCGCGTCGAGATAGTCGACAGCACGTCGTACGGCAGGCGCGTCCAGTCCGCCGTCATCGCGTCCTCGGACGAGACCGGGCGCAGCACGATCGGGTGACCGTACGTGCGACCGTCGCCCTGGACGCCCACCGAGCGGACGTCAGCGAGCAGCACCACGGGGCACTGCCAGATCTCGTTGTCCAGGCCGGCCTTCGTCAGCTCCTCGCGCGCGATCGCGTCGGCGCGGCGGAGGATCTCCAGGCGCTCGGCGGTGATCTCGCCGACGATCCGGATGCCCAGGCCGGGGCCCGGGAACGGCTGGCGCGAGACGATCTCCTCGGGCACCCCGAGCTCGCGGCCCACCGCGCGGACCTCGTCCTTGAACAGGGTCCGCAGGGGCTCCACCAGGGAGAAGTCCAGGTCGTCGGGCAGGCCGCCCACGTTGTGGTGGCTCTTGATGTTGGCCGCGCCCTCGCCGCCGCCGGACTCGACGACGTCGGGGTACAGCGTGCCCTGCACGAGGAACTTGACCTCCTCGCCGTGCTCACCGGCCTCGGCGACGATGTCCCGCTGCGCGTCCTCGAAGACGCGGATGAACTCGCGGCCGATGATCTTGCGCTTGGTCTCCGGGTCGCTGACGCCCGCGAGCGCCGTCAGAAAGCGCTCCTTCTCGTCGCGGACGATGAGGCGCACGCCGGTCGAGGCGACGAAGTCGGTCTCGATCTGCTCGACCTCGCCGGCCCGCATGAGGCCGTGGTCGACGTGCACGCAGGTGAGCTGGTCGCCCACGGCCCGCTGCACGAGCGCGGCGGCCACCGCGGAGTCGACGCCGCCGGACAGCGCGCAGATGACGCGGGCGCCGCCGATCTGTGCCTTGATCGCGGCCACCTGGTCGGCGATGACGTTGTCGGGAGTCCAGTCGGGCTCGAGTCCCGCGCCCTCGTAGAGGAAGTGCTCCAGCACGGTCTGACCGTGTGCGGAGTGCCGCACCTCGGGGTGCCACTGCACGCCGTACAGGCGGCGGCGGGTGTCCTCGAAGGCGGCGACGGGCGAGCCGTCCGACGTCGCGAGCACCTCGAACCCGACCGGCGCGCGGTGCACGGCGTCGCCGTGGCTCATCCAGGCGGTCTGGTGCTCGGGGGTGTCGGCGAGCAGCACGCCGGCCGAGCAGACCTCGACCTCGGTGCCGCCGAACTCGCTCAGGCCGGTCTGCGCCACCTCACCGCCGAGCGCCTGGGCCATCGCCTGGAACCCGTAGCAGATGCCCATGACCGGCACGCCGGCCTCGAACAGCTTGGGGTCCACGAACGGGGCGCCCGCCGCGTACACGGAGGACGGTCCGCCGGACAGGATGATGGCCGCCGGGTCCTTGGCGAGCATCTGCTCGACGGTCCACGTGTGCGGCACGATCTCCGAGTACACCTTGGCCTCGCGCACGCGGCGCGCGATCAGCTGGGCGTACTGCGCGCCGAAGTCGACGACGATGACCGGTCGGGGGGTCGCTGGCTGGCCTGCCGGCTCGTTCGCCGGGTCGGTGGCGGGTGACGTCACGGGCCAAGTCTATGTGCCCGACGGCGGCCGGGCGCCCCGCGCTTGTGTAACGTCCCGCACCCCGCCGTCGGCCCGGTCGGGGATGCGTTCGACGCGACCCACGAGGAAGACGTAGGACGCGATTCCCGCCAGCGTGACCAGCGTGATGTACGCGAAGCCCGGGGCGAAGCTCGTCTCGCTGACGAGGAACCCGATCACGATCGGCGTCGCGATGGACGACAGGTTGCCGATGAAGTTGAACATGCCGCCTGTCGTGCCGAGCAGTCGCTCCGGCGCGAGCGCCGAGACCAGCGACCAGGTGATCGACGCGAACCCGTTGCCGAAGAACGCGATGCACAGGAATGTGATGACGAGCGCTGTGCTGTCGGTGAAGTTGGCCCCGATCATGGCGGTCGACAGCAGCAGGCCGGCGATGATCGGCCCCTTGCGTGCGAATCCGAGCGACCGGCCCCGGCGGAGCAGCGCGTCCGACACGACGCCCGACAGGAGGACACCGACCAGCGCGGCGAGGTACGGCAGGGAGACCAGGAACCCGGACTGGATGAAGTCCATGCCGCGGTAGTCCACGAGGTAGGTGGGGAACCAGGTCAGGAAGAACCACAGCGTCGAGGTGAGGCAGAACTGCCCGAGGTAGATACCCCACAGCTTGCGGGAGCGCAGCACGTAGGCGAAGTCCTTGACGTCGAACTTCTTCTTCTCCTGGCTCGCCGCCCGGATGTCGGCCTCGATGTCGACGAGGCCGCCGCCGTCCGCGATGTGCGCGATCTCGGCCTCGTTGGCCTTCGAGGCGCGGGGCTCGCGGTAGACGACGTACCAGACCACGCCCCAGACGACGCCGACGGCGCCGGTGACGATGAAGACCCAGTGCCAGCTGAACGCCGTCTGCAGCCACGTCAGCACGGGTGTGAGCAGCGCGAGGCCGATGAACTGGCCCGACGTGTAGAACCCGATGGCCGTGGCCCGCTCCTTGTCGGGGAACCAGGTGGTCGCCACGCGGTTGTTGATGGGGTACGCGGGCGCCTCGAGGACGCCGACCAGCAGCCGCAGCACGATCAGGGCGACGAACCCGCCCGCGAGGCCCATGAACGCCGTCGCGAGCGACCACAGGATCAGGCAGGCCGGGTAGAGGATCCGCGGCGACACCCGGTCGATCAGCCAGCCGCCCGGGATCTGCAGGGCGGCATAGGTCCACCCGAACGCGCTGAGCAGCAGACCCTGTGCCTGCGGGGTGAGCCCGTACTCGTCGGCGATGGCGGGCATCGCCACCGAGAGGTTGGCCCGGTCGAGGTAGTTGATGACGACGGTGACGAAGAGCATCACCGCGATGACGAGCCGAGCCCGCGTGGCCTGACGGTGCAGGCCGGGGTCGATGGTGCGCGTGTTCCGGAAGGTCATGGGCGTCACCACTCTGCGAACGATCCGTCGGCGTGCCGCCAGACCGGGTTGCGCCAGCGGTGTCCATCCGCGGCACGCTCGCGGACGTAGTCCTCGTCCACCTCGATACCCAGACCGGGTCCCTGCGGGATCGCGACGGAGCCGTCCTCGTATGCGAAGACCGTCGGGTCGGCGATGTAGTCGAGCAGGTCGTTCGAGGTGTTGTAGTGGATGCCGAGGCTCTGCTCCTGGATCACCGCGTTGTAGGCGACGGCATCGAGCTGCAGGCAGGAGGCCAGCGCAATCGGGCCGAGCGGGCAGTGCGGGGCGACGGCGATGTCGTAGGCCTCCGCCATCGCCGCGATCTTGCGGACCTCGGTGATGCCGCCGGCGTGGGACAGGTCGGGCTGGATGATGTCGACGACGCCCGAGGTGATGACCTCCTTGAAGTCCCACCGGGAGTACAGCCGCTCCCCGAGCGCGATCGGCGTGGCCGAGTTGCGCAGCACGTCGGCGATGCCGTCGACGTGTTCGGACAGCACCGGCTCCTCGACGAACATGAGGTGATAGGGCGCCAGCGCGTCCAGCAGAACCCGGGCCATCGGGCGATGCACGCGTCCGTGGAAGTCGACACCGATGCCGATGTCCGGGCCTACCGCCTCGCGCACCGCTGCCACGTTGGCGACCACCCGCTCGACCTTGTCGCGCGAGTCGAGGTACTGCAGCTCCTCGGGGCCGTTCATCTTGATCGCGGAGAACCCCCGCTCGACTGCGGCCTTGGCCTGGGCGGCAGTCTCGGCGGGCCGGTCGCCGCCGATCCACGAGTAGACCTTGATCCGGTCTCGCACGCGGCCACCCAGCAGGTCGTGCACCGGCACCCCGAGGGCCTTGCCCTTGATGTCCCAGAGCGCTTGGTCGATGCCAGCGAGCGCGCTCATGTGGATGCCGCCGCCGCGGTAGAACCCGGCGCGGTACAGGACCGTCCAGTGCTCCTCGATACGCCGGGGGTCCTGGCCGATCAGGTAGTCGGACAGCTCCTCGACGGCGGCCGCGACGCTGGCCGCGCGCCCCTCGAGGACGGGCTC